>NZ_FNSZ01000001.1:6027387-7344775 GCF_900105245.1 Streptomyces sp. 1222.5
CCCCCCAGTCGACGACATGTGCAAGCCCAGGCCGGAAGGCGAAGAACCCGAGTACGAACCCGGCCCCGAGAAGGAACGCGACAACCCCGGCACACCGCCGCTGCTGCTCGGTCACACGGCACTCGAGGGGCGAGCGCCCGCCTGGCTCCGATGGTGCCGCTCCGGGAGAGAGTTGTTCCGCATCGGGTCCTCTGCCGTCGGGACGTGCGGTACGTCCGGCGGTCGGTGTCGGCGTGGCCGAAGTCGATGCGCCAGTTGCAGAACCCGCTGCTGCGGACCGCGACGAATGCGCCGCAGGTCGGCATGCCGCCCACGCTGGACTCGAAGGTACGTACGGCAGCTGATCCGCTCGCCGGGGCGTGCACGCCCTGTCGGTGTGGCGAGGACGTGCATGGCCAAGGTGGTCCCTCCCGGTTGTCTCCTGTCGAGCACCTGGGACAACCCGGGGCGGGGGCCGGCGGTTGCAGGTCCGGGCTTGATCGGCCCCTATTGAGTGATCAAGAAACGATCCTCTGACCTGCAGAAACGATCACTTTGCGGGGTGAGAGCGTGTTCACTCCGCCGGGCGGAGCGGGCGGGCGTGGACCCCTTTCAGGTGGGTCTCGAAGACCTCTTCCGCGTCCGGGGTCAGGGTGCGCAGGGCCACCAGGGCGGTGATCGCCACGTCGCAGAGTTCGGACCGGACGTCGTCCCAGGTGTGCGTGGTCCCCTTGCGCGGGTTCTGGCCCGTCGCGCCGATCACCGCCTCCGCGACCTCACCGACCTCCTCCGAGAGTTTGAGGATGCGCAGCAGGACGCCCTCCTGGCCGGCGTGCACGCGCGTCGCCTCCAGACGCGACCAGAGCGCGTCGATCGTCGGCCAGAGGGGAGTGGAGTCACGGTCGTCCGTCATGCCCGGCAGCCTGCCATGCCGACGGGCCCGCCCATGGTCCTTCGGGGCCGCTTCTCGGCGTCCGGCCGCGGGGTGTCGGTGCCCGCGGCCCGCCGTCCGCTCACCACCCGCCCGGCACCCCGGGCCCGCCGAGTCACCCCGACCCGTCGTCCGCTCCCCGCCCCCCGAGCCCGCCGTACCGGAGTGGTCGTACCGGTTACTCCTCGAACCCCTCGAACAGCGTTTCCTGTTCGCCCGTCTTCTGGGCGCGGAGGCGCTTCGTCCGGGCGCCCACCACCACCGCCGTCGCCGCGGCCGTGACGCCCAGGGCGGCCGGGACCATCCAGCCGCGGTCGAAGACATGGCCGAGGGCGTGGTCCAGGGAGAGCCGGCCGGGACCCGTGATGGCCAGGCCCGCCGCCGCGAGGCCCAGGCTCGCCGCGTACTCGTAGCCGCCCTCCTGGGCGAAGAAGCCGTTGGGCACGTGGAGCGCCGCCGCCCCCGCCATCGCGCCGGCCGCCGCCGCGCCCGCCGCCGGTGTGGCCAGGCCCAGGGCCAGCAGCGTGCCGCCGCCGGTCTCGGCGAGGCCGGCCGCCGTGGCGCTCGCCCTGCCCGGCGCGTAGCCGACGGACTCCATGAACTGGCCCGTGCCCTCCAGCCCGTGTCCGCCGAACCAGCCGAACAGCTTCTGCGCGCCGTGCGCGGCCAGCACACCGCCGGTGCCGAGCCGGAGGAGGAGCAGGCCGAGGTCACGCCGGTCGAAACAGCTCACGGTGACTCCCATGCAAAGACGTGCGGACGGAAACGGACGGGTGCCGCGTATCCACCGTGGCAGGTCCGACAACCGTCGGCCCGCCCTGGACGGCGTTCGGGTGGTGCTCGGGTGGCGGGGACCGGGGACCGATGTGAGCCTGGCGCCATGACGATCCAGCCAGCCAAACTCCGCGACCCGGCCGTCCGGGCCTTCGTCAACGCCGTCAACGCCCAGGACCGCGACGGCTTCATGTCCCTCCTAGCCCCCGACGCGACCATGGCCGACGACGGCTCCGACCGTGACCTCGCCGACTGGATCGACCGGGAGATCTTCACGTCCCACGGGCACATGGAGGTCGACAACGAGTCCGGCGGCGGCCGCACCCTCGTCGCCCGCTACCGCAACGACACCTGGGGCGAGATGCGCACCAGGTGGACGTTCATCGTCGAGGACGACGGCCGGATCTCCCGCTTCGAGACCGGGCAGGCGTGACGCGACCGCGCCCCGCGCCCTGAACGGCGGAGGAGAGCCGCGCGTGGGAGGGCTTGCCTTCGCGTGCGCTTCAACTCCCAGCGTCCCCGGGCATGACGAACCTGACGAAGAGGATCCTGGGACGCAGCGGGATCGAGTCCGGCGCACTCGGTTTCGGCTGCTGGGCCATCGGCGGAGAGTGGTGGTCCGCCGACGGGCAGCCGCTCGGCTGGGGGAAGGTGGACGACGAGGAGTCCGTACGGGCCGTACGGCGGGCTCTGGACCTCGGTGTCACCTTCTTCGACACCGCCGACTGCTACGGGACCGGGCACGGCGAGACCGTCCTCGGCCGCGCCCTCGGCAAGCGCCGCGACGACGTCGTACTCGCCACCAAGTGGGGCAACGTCTTCGACCCGGACACCCGCACCGCCCTCGGCCAGGACGACACCCCGGAGTACGCCCGCCGTGCCCTCACCGCGTCCCTGCGCCGCCTCGGCACCGACCGCATCGACCTGTACCAGCTGCACATCTCCGACGCCCCTCCCGCGCGGGCCGCCGAACTCCGCCACGCGTGCGAGGAGTTCGTCCGGCAGGGACTCGTCCGCGGGTACGCCTGGAGCACCGACGACCCCGAGCGCGCCGCCGTCTTCGCCGAGGGGCCGCACTGCACGGCCGTGCAGCACGCGCTCAACGTGCTGCACGACGCCCCGGAGAGAGCGCCGACCGCCGCCGACACGCCCTTCTGCGCGCCGACCCGCTCGACGAGCGAGGACTTCAGGGCCTGACCGCCCTGGGGCGTCACCCGGTCCGAGCTCTGGCTGCTCGTTCCGCTCGACTTGGCGTCGAACCGGAACCGAACATCGCGTTCCTCGAAGGTTCTTGGCACCCGCTGTGGGCACGGCCACAAACTGGGGAGGAACCTTTGAGGGGCCCTGGGTGAGAGATGTGCAAGGGCTGAGAAACCGGGGTAGCTCATGGGATTTTCATAACGCGGCAAATTCCGAGCCGTACCGGCCCCGGGGCGCGAAGCCCCTGCTCGACGCGGTGTACGGTCCCGGGGTGCGTGAAAGTTCCCGGCTCAGTCGACGTGCCGTCCTCGGACTGACGGCCGCCGCCCTCCCTCTGTCCACGGCCACCGAGGCCGCCGCGGCGACGGTCGTCGGCGGCGACCGTCTGGCCCGCGCCGGTGTCCAGGTGCGCGGTGCCACCGGACTGCCCAAGAAGCTCACCGCCCGCTCCTGGATGATCGCCGACTGCGCGAGCGGGGAGATCCTCGCCTCGTTCAACGCGCACCGGCGCCTCGCGCCCGCGTCCACGCTGAAGATGCTGTTCGCCGACACCGTGCTGAAGAAGTTCGACCGCAACGGGCGGTACAAGGTCACGGACGCCGACCTGGCCGACATCCCGGCCGGTTCCAGCCTCGTCGGCATCAAGCCCGGCATCACCTACACCGTCGAGCAGTTGTGGCAGGGCGTGTTCCTGCGCTCCGGCAACGACGCCGTGCACGTGCTCTCCCACATGAACGGCGGCGTCGCCAAGACGGTCGCCGAGATGCAGGCCAGGGCCGAGGACCTGCAGGCCCTGGACACCCATGTGGTCAGCCCCGACGGCTTCGACCACAAGGGCCAGCTCTCCTCGGCCTACGACCTCACCCTGTTCGCCCGCCACGGCCTCAGGAACGACGACTTCCGCGCCTACTGCGGCACGCGGACGGCCGACTTCCCGGCGGGCGGCAAGAAGACCTTCCAGATCCAGAACACCGACCGCCTGCTGACGGGGGCGTGGGGCCTGAAGACGTACGACGGCCTCATCGGCGTCAAGAACGGCTACACCAGCCACGCCGGCAACACCTTCACCGGCGCGGCCACGCGCGGCGGGCGCACGCTGCTGGTCACGGTCATGCATCCGGACGCGGGCGGCAACGGCGTGTACGAGCAGACGGCCGCGCTGCTCGACTGGGGTTTCGGCCACGGGCGTTCGGCGCGGGCCGTCGGCGCGCTGGTCGATCCGCTCAGTGAGGGCGGCGCGAGCGCCAGCCCGGCACCCCGGCACAGGACGGTCCGGGCGGCGGCCGGCGCCCCCGGTTCGGCGTCCGGCAAGGACTCGCCCCTGCATCTCGCCGAGGGCGCGGCGGGGACGTTCGCGCTGCTGGGGGCCGGCGTCTGGGCCCTGCGCCGACGCCGCAGGGCGGCCGGGGCGGTCGCGCCGGCTCCGGAGCCGGCGCCCGACGTCGAGGAGGGCGGGGGCAGGCACCGCCGGTGATTTTCGCGGCGGCCGTTCCACCGGCCGGTGTGTACCCCGCTGTCCCTTGCGAGGTCCACCCCCAACTCCGGCCCGGTGGAACGACCGCCGCCTTCCCCCCTCGGTGTGGCCACGGAATGCTCGTGCTCCAAGTGTGAAGCTCTTGTGGAGGAAAGTTGAGCATATGTGGTCGACCGGCCGCAATACCGCGGATGTTGAAACTCCGTTTGTGTAAGTGGGCTCAGCCCCGCCCGATGTAGGGCATCGCCGTCGCCAGAACCGTCGCGAACTGCACGTTCGCCTCCAACGGCAGCTCCGCCATGTGTCGCACGGTGCGCGCCACGTCGGCCACGTCCATCACGGGTTCGGGTGCCGTCTCCCCGTTCGCCTGGAGCGCGCCGGTCTGCATCCGGGCCGTCATGTCGGTGGCGGCGTTGCCGATGTCGATCTGGCCGACCGCGATGCCGTACGGCCGCCCGTCCAGCGACAGCGACTTGGTCAGGCCGGTCAGCGCGTGCTTGGTCGCGGTGTAGGCGGCCGAGTGGGGGCGCGGTGTGTGGGCGGAGATGGAACCGTTGTTGATGATCCGGCCGCCCCGCGGGTCCTGCTCCTTCATCCGCCGGTACGCCGCCTGCGCGCACAGGAACGCGCCATTGAGGTTGGTGTCCACGACGTGCCGCCAGGCCTCGTAGGGCAGTTCCTCGACCGGGACCCCGCCCGGCCCGAAGGTCCCCGCGTTGTTGAACAGCAGATCCACCCGCCCGAACCGCTCCACGGTCGCCGTGAACAGCGCCTCCACGTCCTCGGGCCGGGAGACGTCCGTGCGCACGGAGAGCGAGGCGCCCCCGGGTGCCGACGCGGCCGTTTCCGCCAGCGGCTCGGTGCGCCGGCCGGCCAGGGCCACCGACCAGCCGGCGCGCAGCAGTTCCACGGCGACGGCCCGCCCGATGCCCGAACCGGCGCCGGTCACCACCGCGATCTTCGATTGCCTGTCAGTCATGGCACCGCAGCGTAGGCGCCGAGTCCGCCATGCGGAATCAGGCGTCCGCCATACGGATGGACCGTGGGCGGCTCACCGACGGCCGTCCGGCACCCCGCTCACGACAGGACGGCCGCCACCGCTTCCCCCGGGTAGCGCACCCCGATCCGCTCCCGCACCGCGTCCAGCGTCCGCAGCACGGCCAGCGTGCCCTCCAGCGGCACCAGCGGGGACTCCTTCTCACCCGCCCGCAAAGCCCGCATGACCTCCCTCGCCTCGTGCCGCAGGCTGGTGCGCGGCCCGTCGGCCGGATCGGCGGTGAACTCCTCCGGCTCCCGGCCGTCCCGGTGCAGTACGAAACGGTCGGGATGGAAGAAACCGGACGGCACGTCGATCCGGCCCCGGGAGCCGGTCACCGACGCCGTGACCCCCGTACCGCCGGTGATCGAGCAGTGCAGCGTGGCCAGCGCGCCGCTCTCCCAGGACAGCAGCGCACCGGTCTGCAGGTCGACGCCCTGCGCCGACAGCACCGCGCTCGCCGTCACCGCGTCCGGCTCGCCCAGCAGCAACTGCGCGAACGACACCGGGTACACGCCGAGATCCAGCAGCGCCCCGCCCCCCAGCGCCAGGTCCCGCAGCCGGTGGGCCGGAGGGAAGGGCCCCGCCAGCCCGAAGTCCGCCTGCACGGTGCGCACCTCGCCGATCGCCCCGTCGTCCACCAGCGCCTTCAGCCGCCGCACCAGCGGATGGCAGTACATCCACATCGCCTCCATCAGGAAGCGGTCGTGCTCCCGCGCCAGCGCGACGAGTTCCTCCGCCTCGCGCAGGTTCAGCGTGAACGGCTTCTCGCACAGCACGTTCCGCCCGGCCTCCAGGCAGAGCCCGGCAGCCGCCCGGTGCGCCACGTGCGGGGTGGCGACGTACACCACGTCGATGTCCCCGTCCGCGGCGAGGGACGCCCAGTCGCCGTACGCCCGGGCGACCCCGAACCGGTCCGCGAACGCCTCCGCCGACTCCCGGCTGCGTGAGGCCACCGCCACGATCTCCGCGTCCGGCAGATCCACCAGGTCCGCCGCGAACGCCGCCGCGATCCCGCCCGTCGCCAGGATCCCCCAGCGCACGCTCCGCTCCAGCATGGCCCCGCCCCCACTCATGTGTGCCTCGTCAGTGTGTGCGAGCTGAGAGCATAGGTGCCGGTCGTTCCGGACACCTCGGAGAGGGAGGGGCAGATGCCCGAGCACGCGGCGGCACCCACGCCGGAGACGGAGCACCCACCCACCCCCGCACCGCGGCCGGCCACCACCACCCGCCGCACCGGTCTGCTCGTCACCCTGGTCCTCGGCGGACTCACCGCGACACCCCCGCTCGCGATGGACATGTACCTCCCGTCGCTGCCGGAGGTCACCCGCTCCCTGCACGCGCCCGCCGCCACCGTCCAGCTCACCCTCACCGCCTGCCTGGCCGGCATGGCGCTCGGGCAACTCGTCGTCGGCCCGATGAGCGACCGCTGGGGCCGCCGCCGCCCGCTGCTCACCGGCCTCGCCGTCTACGTCCTCGCCACCGCGCTGTGCGCCCTCGCCCCGAACGTCGAGACGCTGGTCGCGTTCCGGCTGGCCCAGGGCCTCGCCGGCGCGGCCGGCATCGTCATAGCGCGGGCCGTCGTACGCGATCTCCACGACGGCGCGGCCATGGCACGCTTCTTCTCCACCCTGATGCTGATCTCCGGGGCCGCGCCGATCGTGGCCCCGCTGATCGGCGGCCAGATCCTGCGGGTGACCGACTGGCGGGGCGTGTTCGTCGTCCTCACCGTGGTCGGGGTGCTGCTCGCGGTGCTGGTCCGGCTGCGGCTGCCCGAGACGCTGGCGCCCGGCGAACGCCACAGCGGGGGAGTGGGGGAGGCCCTGCGCGCCATGCGCACCCTGCTCGCCGACCTGCCCTTCACCGGCTACATGCTCGCCGGCGGCTTCGCCTTCGCCGCCCTGTTCGCCTACATAAGCGCCTCCCCGTTCGTGATCCAGGAGATCTACGGCGCCTCCCCGCAGACCTTCAGCCTGCTGTTCGGCCTCAACTCGGTCGGCCTGGTGATCGCCGGGCAGATCAACGGCAAGGTGCTGGTCGGCCGGGTCAGCCTGGACAAGGTGCTCGCCGTCGGCCTCACGGTGATCGTGCTGGCCGCGACCGCCCTGCTGCTGATGTCCGCCGGTGTCTTCGGGCGGGCCGGTCTGGTCCCCGTCGCCACCGCGCTCTTCGTCCTGATGTCCGCGATGGGCATCACCCTGCCCAACGCCCAGTCCCTCGCCCTGCTGCGCACCCGGCACGCCGCCGGCTCCGCCTCCGCGCTGCTCGGCACCTCCTCCTTCCTCGTCGGCGCGGTCGCCTCCCCCCTCGTCGGCGTGGCCGGTGAGCACACCGCCGTACCCATGGCGGTGGTCCAGCTTTCGGGAGCACTGGTCGCGGCGGCCTGCTTCGTGGGAATGTGCCGTCCCTGGGGCACGCGTGGGAACACACGTGCGGGGTCGGAGGGAGACGAGAACTGAGCGCACCGAGACTGCGCGCCGACACAGCGGAACGGGCAGGGCTCGATCCCGTGGAACTCGGGCACCTGGTCGCCGAGGCGCACGCCCTGACCGCCGGAGAGCGCCCCTGGGCGGCCGGCGCCGTCGTGCTGGCCGGCCGCGGCCCCGTGATCGCCGTGGCCGAGGCCGCGGGCTGGGCGGTCCGCTACTCCGCCTACGACCCCGAGACCGACACCGGCGTCGAACTGCCGGCCGCCGCCCGGGTCCCCGTCACCGTCGGCACGCCCTTCGATCTGGCCTCCCTCACCAAACTCTTCACGTCCGTCGCCGCCGTGCAGCAGATCGAGCGCGGCACGCTCGGCATGGACGCCCGGGTCGGCGACTACCTGCCCGACTTCCGGGCCGCCGCCGCCCACGGCGTCACCGTCCGGCAGCTGCTCACCCACACCTCGGGCCTGTGCCCCGAACTCCCGCTGTACGACGGCGCGGACGACGGGGCCAGGCTGGACATGCTGCGCGCGGAGGCACCGTCCGCGGAACCGGGCACCTACCTGTACTCCGACCTGAACATGCTCCTGCTCCAGTTCGTCCTGGAGCGCATCACCGGCCGTGCCCTCGACGTCCTGATCCAGGACGGCATCACCCGGCCCCTCGGCATGACCGCCACCACCTTCGGGCCCTGCCCGGGCGCGGCGGCCACCGAGGACCAGCGCACCCCGTGGGCCAAGGCCGACCGGGGCATGCTGCGGGGTGTCGTCCACGACGAGAACGCCTGGGCGCTCGGCGGGGTCGCCGGGCACGCCGGACTGTTCTCCACCGCCCGCGACCTGGCCGTGTTCTGCCGGGCCCTGCTCGCGGGCGGCTCCTACGGCCCCGCCCGCATCCTCGGCCCCGACTTCGTGGAGCTGCTCCTCACCCCGCCGGGGCTGGGCTTCGCCGTGAACCAGCCGTGGTTCATGGGGGAGCTCGCGGGCCGGGGCGCGGCCGGCCACACCGGCTTCACCGGCACCTCCCTGGTCCTGGACCCGGAGACCGACACGTTCCTGGTGCTGCTGGCCAACACCGTCCACCCCAGACGCCGGCCGGCGGACAGCGGGCCGCGGGCGGCGCTGGGCACGCGGCTGGCGAGGGCGGTGATCGCCAAGCCACCGTGCGGCGCGACCGGCCCGTGAACCACGCGCCCCGTCCGTCCGCACCAGGGCGAGCGGATGCCCGGGGGCAGGGGAACGCGACCCCCGGCAGGACCTAGAATCGCCGGGTGAACGACCCCCTCCGCACCGCACTGGCCGAGCTGCTCGACGGTCTGCCGTCCAAGGAGGTGGCCGCCGCCGTGGAACGGCTGATCGCCAACTACCGCGGCGACACCCCCACCGACGCGCCGATCCTGCGCGACCGCGCCGACGTGGCCGCGTACGCCGCCTACCGGATGCCCGCCACCTTCGAGGCGGTGCGCTCGGCGCTGGCCGCGTTCGCGGACGCGGTGCCGGGCGGGACGCCCGGAAGCCATCTCGACGTCGGCGGCGGCACCGGCGCCGCCACCTGGGCCGTCGCCGCCACCTGGCCCGGCGAGCGCGACGTCACCGTGCTGGACTGGGCCGAGCCCGCGCTCGCCCTCGGCCGGGAGATCGCCGCCGCCAACCCGGCCCTGGGGAACGCCCGCTGGCAGCGCGCCCGCATCGGCGCCGGCCTCACCCTGGACCCCGCCGACCTGGTCACCGTGTCGTACGTCCTCAACGAGCTGTCCGCCGCCGACCGCACCGCACTCGTCGACGCCGCCGCCGGCGCCGCGCAGTCCGTCGTGATCGTCGAGGCGGGCACCCCCGCCGGGTACGCCCGCGTGATCGAGGCCCGCGACCGGCTGATCGAGGCCGGATTCCGGATCGCCGCCCCCTGCCCGCACAGCGCCGCCTGCCCGATCGAGCCCGGCCGGGACTGGTGCCACTTCTCCGCCCGGGTCGGCCGCTCCTCCCTGCACCGCCAGGTCAAGGGCGGCTCGCTGGCCTACGAGGACGAGAAGTTCTCCTACGTCGCCGCGACCCGGCTGCCCGCCGAGCCGGCCCCCGCCCGGGTGGTCCGGCGCCCGCAGATCCGCAAGGGCCAGGTGCTGCTCGACCTGTGCGAGGCCGAGGAACAGCTGCGCCGTGCCACGGTCACCAAACGCCACGGGGACCTGTACAAGGCGGCCCGGGACGCCGAGTGGGGCGACGCCTGGCCGCCCG
The DNA here is from genome assembly GCF_900105245.1 of Streptomyces sp. 1222.5. Lineage (NCBI taxonomy): Bacteria > Bacillati > Actinomycetota > Actinomycetes > Kitasatosporales > Streptomycetaceae > Streptomyces > Streptomyces sp. 1222.5. The sequence goes on from NZ_FNSZ01000001.1 coordinate 6,037,439, forward strand.
CCGGTTCCGCGTCGTAGACCCTCCCGGCTCCTTGTTACTTTCGACCCCATGGTCAAGAAGCCCGCCCCCGACGCCACCCGCCGCAGCGAGAAGTCCCGCCGGGCGATCTACGCCGCCGCCCTCGCCCTGGTCGGCGAGGTCGGCTACCCCAGGACCACCGTCGAGGGCATCGCCGCCCGGGCCGGCGTCGGCAAGCAGACCATCTACCGCTGGTGGGCCTCCAAGGCGGACGTGCTGCTGGAGGCGTTCCTGGACCTCGGCGAGCAGGCGGCGCGGGCGGCGGGCCAGGACGCGGACGCCGTCCCGGACACCGGTGACCTCGCCGCCGACCTCAAGGCGGTGCTGCGGGCCACGGTGGACGAGCTCCTCGACCCCCGCTTCGAGACCCCGGCGCGTGCGCTGGCCGCCGAGGGGCTCGTCAACGAGCAGCTCGGCCGCGAGTACGTGGCCCGGCTCCTCGAACCCCAGCTCCAGCTGTACGTCGCCCGGCTGCGCTCCGCCCGGGACGCGGGGCAGGTACGGGACGACGTCGATCCCCGGATCGCACTGGAGCTGTTCGTCTCGCCCCTCGCGCAGCGCTGGCTGCAGCGCACCGGGCCCATCACCCACGCCTACACGGACACCCTGGTCGAGTACGCCCTGCACGGCATCGCGGCGCGCTGACCTCTCCCACCGCCCTGCGAGGCACGTCTCGCCCGCATCCCCCTTATCCGCCCACCCACCCCCCGAAGCACACAAAGGTGGGACCATGAGGCATGCTGTCCGCACACCAGCGAGGCGACGACGAGACCGAGGGGATAGATGAGCGCGACGTTCGGCGGCCGGCCCGGCCGGCAGGGCAAACTCTCCCAGTGGCTGCTCGGCCGGCGCACGAAGGAGGACGCCACCGGCGACGGCGGCCGTGAGGCCCTGCTGCTCGCCGCTGCGGCGGCGGGACTGCCCCTGGCGCCCGCCGCGTACCCCGCACCGGGCTACCGCTGCTCCTGCGACCGCGTAGGCTGCCCCACCCCGGCCCGGCACCCGGTGTCGTTCGCCTGGCAGACCCAGTCCACGACCGACCGCGGACAGATCGAGCGCTGGGCCCGGCACCAGCCGCAGGCCAACTTCATCACCGCCACCGGCATGGTGCACGACGTCCTGGACGTCCCCCTGGAGGCCGGCCGCGAGGCCCTGGAGCGGCTGCTCGGCGCCGGTGTCGAGGTCGGCCCGGTCGCCGAGAGCGACGACGGCCGCATGCTGTTCTTCACCCTCACCCGCGGCACCCCCGAGGACGAGGACGAGTGGTGGCCCTGCGAGCTGGACTGCCACCCGGAGACCATGGACGAGCACCCAGGGCTGCGCTGGCACTGCCGCGGCTCCTACGTCCTCGTACCGCCCGCGCGGCTGCCCGGTGACGAACGGGAGGTGCGCTGGGTGCGCGGTCCGGAGCATCCGCTGCCGGACCCGCTGAGCCTGCTGGAAGTGCTCACCGACGTCGGCGCCCGGTACGCCGGCGCGGCTGCCGACCAGCCGGGCGCGGCCTGGCCGCTGCGCCGCTGAGGCACGGCCGCCGGGTCACTCGCCCTCGGCGGCCGTCAGCCCCTGCACCCGCCCCAGCACCTGCACCGGAGCGCTGCCGACCGGGTCCACGGCGACCTGGTTGGCGATGGACTCCAGCGTCAGGGACTGCTTCACCTCGCCCTTGGTCAGGGCCCGCACGTCCTTGTTCGGGGCGGGCACCGCGGCCCCCGCGGCGGCGGTCTGCTTCTCGTAGTGGTGGGTGCTGAAGAACACCAGCGCCCCGCCGTCCGCGGTGCGCAGCGCCAGCGGCGCGTAGTCGCCGTGGGTGAGCGGCTCGTCGATGAACTGCCGTACCAGGCCGGGCCTCTTGGCCGCCTTCCTGCGGTCCGCGCGCAGTCCGCTGGTGTTGCGGCCGTCCGCGAAACCCTTCCCGCCGGTCTGCAGGAACGCCGTGTACGTCCGGCTCAACTCCTGCGGCGGGACGGCCAGCCGCGCGGCGTCGGCCGGCACGGCCTCGGCCCAGCCGTCCCCGTCCGTGGTGAACTTCGGCACGGAACCGGGTGCGGCCAGCGTCAGATACGCCACCCGCCAGCGCTCGCCGAGGCCGTCCCGGGTGAACACCAGCAGCCAGCGGAAGTCGCCGCCCTTGTTGCCGCGGGCGTCGGCGACGAACCAGCGGGGCCAGCCGGCCTTCCGGGGAATCGTGAACTTCGCGTCGGTCAGCTTCAGCGGCGTGTGGTTCGCGTTGCCCGAAGGGCTGTTGGCGTGGCCCGCCTTGAGCCGCGCGGCGTCGATGTCGGCCAGGGGGCCGGTGACGTAGGGCGCGTCCAGGGAGCTGTCGTAGGCCTTGTCGGCCTTGTTGTAGGCGTCGGTGAAAGCGGCGAGCGCCTTGGCGGCCTCGGCGCGCGTGGCGGCGGGAAGCCTCACCCGCTCCCCGTGCACCACGACGCATCCACTCGCCGTCAGCGACAAAGCGGTCAGCGAGGCCGCTATGAGTGCGTTCCGGCTACGCCTGCGAAGCCGTCGACGGCTGCGTTCCCTGGTCATCGGGCTCCTTCACCTTCCCCTTCCCGGAGGCGAACCCTACCGGGGCGAAGAAGATCGCGAGCGTCGGGACCAGGTACAGCAGCCACACCGTGACCTGGACGACCGTCGGGTCGGGCTGGAAGTTGAGGACGCCCTTGAGCAGCGTGCCGTACCAGCTGTCCGGCGGGATCGCGCCGCTGATGTCGAAGGCCAGCTTGTTGATGCCCGGGATCCAGCCGGCCTCCTGGAGGTCGTGGAAGCCGTACGCCAGCACGCCCGCGGCGACCACGACCAGCATGGCGCCGGTCCAGGTGAAGAACTTGGCCAGGTTGATCTTCAGGGCGCCGCGGTAGAACAGCCAGCCCAGGAGCACCGCCGTGGCGAGGCCGAGGGCCACGCCGACCAGCGGGCGCGGGGTGCCGTCGGAGGCCGCGTGCACCGACGCCCACACGAACAGGGCGGTCTCCAGGCCCTCCCGGCCGACGGCGAGGAACGCGGTGGCGACGAGCGCGCCCGTCCCCATGGCGAGGGCCGCGTCCAGCTTGCCGTGCAGCTCCGACTTCAGGTGCCGGGCGGTGCGCCGCATCCAGAACACCATCCAGGTCACCAGGCAGACGGCGATCACGGACAGCGAGCCGCCGAGCGCCTCCTGCGCCTGGAACGTCAGTTCCTGGGAGCCGAATTCGAGGGCGCAGCCGAAGCCCATCGCGATGGCGATCGCGATGCCGATGCCGATCCAGATCGGCCGCAGGGCGTCCTTGCGGCCGGTCTTGACCAGATAGGCGATCAGGATGCAGACGACGAGCGAGGCCTCCAGCCCCTCGCGCAGACCGATCAGGTAGTTGGAGAACACGGGCTACGCCTCCTTCGAGAACAGCGTGCGGCCCCACCAGTCGCCGGAGTCCCGGACGCCGGGGGGAACCGCGAAGACCGCCGAACCCACGTGCTGGATGTACTCGTTGAGCGCGTCCGTCGCCGACAGCCTGCGCTGCAGGGGGATGAAGCCCTTGCGCACGTCGCGCTGGTAGGCGAGGAAGAACAGGCCCGCGTCGAGCCGGCCGAGGCCGTCGGTGCCGTCGGTGAAGGAGTAGCCCCGGCGCAGGATCGTGACCCCGTCGTTGGAGTCGGGGTGGGCGAGCCGCACGTGCGCGTCCGGCTTCATCGCCTTCAGGAACGGCTCGTCGTGCTCCTTGGCCTTGCCGACGGCGGCGCCCTCGCGTTTGTCACGCCCGAAGACGTCCTCCTGCTCCTGCAGCGAGGTGCGGTCCCAGGTCTCGATGTTCATCCGGATGCGGCGGGCGACCAGGTACGAGCCGCCGGTCATCCAGTCCGTGCCGTCACCGTCGCCGACCCACACGAACTTCTTGAGCCGGTCGGTCTCGGTGCCCGCGATGTTGCGGGTGCCGTCCTTGAAGCCCATCAGGTTGCGCGGGGTCTGAGCGTCGGGGGTGGTCGAGGAGGTCTTGCCGAAGCCCAGCTGCGACCAGCGGACGGCGACCTTGCCGAAGCCGATGCGGGCGAGGTTGCGGATGGCGTGCACGGCGACCTGCGGGTCGTCGGCGCAGGCCTGGACGCACAGGTCGCCGCCGGTGCGGGACCGGTCCAGGTTGTCGCCGGGGAACTGCGGCAGGTCCACCAGGGCCTCGGGGCGCCGGTCGTGCAGACCGAACTTCTCGAAGAAGGAGGGCCCGAAGCCGATGGTGAGGGTCAGCCGGCTGGGCTTGAGGCCCAGGGCCTCGCCGGTGTCGTCCGGGGGCGCCTCGGCGAGCCCGCCGTAGGCACCGTCGCCGACCGCCTTGCCCGCGGTCATCCGCCGGGCCGCCGCCGTCCAGTCCTTCAGCAGCTGGACGAAGGCGTCGCGGTCGTCGGTCTTCACGTCGAACGTGGCGAAGTGCAGCCGGTCCTGGACGGGGGTGGCGATGCCCGCCTGGTGGGCGCCGTGGAACTCCACCGCGCCGCCGGCCTCGGCCGCCGCCGGGTCCATGTCGTTGCCGGCTTCGGCCATCGCGACCGCACCGCCGGCCACGGCGGCGCCGAGCGCGAGCCCGGCCCCGCCCCAGCCGAGCAGTGCCCGGCGCGAAGGGCTGCCGCCCTGGTTCTCCGTCATCGCTTCGCCCTCCCTGACCCGGTTACTTCACGACCGCCGCGGCGAGCTTGGACAGCGGCTCCGCGAGCGCGTTCACCGAGTCCTGCAGCTCCTTGCGCTGGGCCCCGGTGACCTTGTCGTAGGAGACGAAGTCGTACGAGGTCTTGTCCGAGCGGTACTTGTCCAGCAGGCCGTTCAGCGCCGTGAACTGCTTGTCCAGCTCGCCGGTCAGCGCCGGGTCGTTCTTGGTGACGACGGGCTTCAGCAGCTCGTAGGCCTTCTGCGCGCCCTCGACGTTGCCCTTGAAGTCGACCAGGTCGGTGTGCGAGTAGCGGTCCTCCTCGCCGGTGACCTTGCCGGTGGCCACCTCGTCCAGCAGCTCCTTGGCACCGTTGGCCATGGAGGTCGGGGTGATCTCGGCCTTGCCGACCCGCTTCTGCCAGTCCTTGAGGTCGGTCACCAGCTGGTCGGCGAGGGTCTTCTCCTCGGCGCCGATCTTCTTGTCCTGCCAGAGGGCCTTCTCCAGCCGGTGCCAGCCGGTCCACTTCTGGCCCTTCTCCAGGCCGTCGGCGCGGGTGTCGGTCTTCGGGTCGATGTCACCGAAGGACTCGGCGACCGGCTCGGTGCGCTCCCAGCCCAGACGCGAGGGGGCGTAGGCCTTCTTGGCGGCCTCCAGGTCGCCGGCCTTGATCGCCTCGGCGAACTTCTCGGCGAGCGGCACCGTCTGGTCGGCCTGGTCCTGGGCGTACTGGCGGTAGCCGGCGACGGCCTGGTCGAGCTTGGGGTCGCGCTTCGCGGTCCTGCCGGAGCCGGTCACGGTCAGCTTCTGCCGGACGCCGTGGCCCTTCATGCCGGGGCGGCAGGCGATCTCGTACGAACCGGCCTTCACCTCGGCGGTCAGCGTGTACTTGGTGCCGGGGCCGATGTTCTCCTTCTCGGAGACGATCCGGTCGTCGGGGAAGACGATCTCGACCTCGGTGGCCTTGGACCCCTTGTTCTCTATCTTCAGCGTGACGTGCCCGGCCGGCACGGTCTTGCTGGAGGTCTCGCACTTGCTGTCCGCGGCGGTGACCTGGATGGCGTCGCCGTCCTTGGCGTCGCTCTTGGCGGTGCAGGCCGAGAGGGCGGTCAGAGCGGCCGTGGTGACGGCGGCGGTGACGGTCAGTCGGACGGCTCGCATGCAGGCTCCAAGAGGATCTGATTCGGTGAGGCTGCCCTAACTTACATGAGGCTTACCTCACCACTACCCACGGGGGTGGTGATTCAGCTCTCACGGAAAATCACAGACACGGCTTGGTTGCGGCGGCTCAAAGCCGACGCCACAGGGGGGCAAAGGGACGGTCGAAGGGACGGTCCAAGGGGCCGTCCCGTCGCCGAGTTCCTCGGGCGCCCGCGCGGGCCACGATGTTTGAATGCACCGGTGACTGACTACGACGTACTCCGCGTCTTCTGCGGACCGAACGGCGGCTACGGCAACGAGCTGGGCGTCGTCCGCGACGGCTCGGTGCTGCCCGAGCGGGGGGACCGGCAGGAGCTGGCCGCCAAGCTCGGCTTCAGCGAGACCGTGTTCGTGGACGACCCCGAGCGCGGGCTGATCGACATCTACACCCCCACGCTGCGCCTGCCCTTCGCCGGTCACCCCTGCGTCGGCACCGCCTGGCTGCTCGACGTGCCCGAACTGGTCACCCCCGCGGGAGTGGTCGGGGCCCGTCTCGACGGCGAGTTCAGCTGGATCGAGGCCCGCGCGGAGTGGGCCCCGCCGCGCACCCTGCGCCGGTACGCGAGCGCCGCCGAGGTCGACGCGCTCGACGTGCCGCCGCCGGGGGAGTGGCTCTACGCCTGGGCCTGGGAGGACGAGGCGGCCGGCCGGGTCCGCGCCCGCGCCTTCCCCGGCCGGGACGACGGCATCGACGAGGACGAGGCGACCGGCGCCGCCGCCCTGCTGCTCACCGACCGGCTCGGCCGGGCGCTGAACATCACCCAGGGCAGGGGTTCGCAGATCCTCACCGCTCCCCAGCCGCACGGCTGGATCGAGGTCGGCGGCCGGGTCCACCTGGAGCGCTGACCGGCACCGGCGCCCGGGTGATCGTGCGGGGCTCCGTTCGGGTGGACCCGCGTGTGCGCGCCGTGTCGAACGGGGACCTCTGGGCATGACCACATAGCCTCCCCGAGAGGAGCACCATGCGCATCCGTTCTGTCCTGGCCGCGACCGTCCTCGCCGCCGCGCTTGCCGCCACCGGCGCGACGGCGGCCGGCGCCGCCGGTCTCGACACCCGGGAAGACGACGACGCCGTCTGCAGCCCGTACGCCGGCGAACTCACCTCCGCCACCAACCACGTGGCCTGGAGCGGCGCCCACTGCAGCGACTACCTGCGCTGACCCGGGCCCGGCCCCCCTCCCACGCGCCCTTCGCGCCGAGGGGGGCCCGGTCGCTTTCGGTCGTTCGGCGGTTCACGCGGACAGCGTGAACTCCTCGCCCAGGGCCCGGAAGACGGCGGTGTTCAGCGCGAACGCCCGCTTGCACTCGCCCACGACCCGCTGCCGCTCCAGGTCGTCCACCCCTATCGCGTCCAGCAGCTCCCGGTAACCGCGCTTGAACGCCGCCGGGTTGGCGATCTCCTCGAAGACGTAGAAGCGGACGCCGTCGCCCTTCCTGGCGAACCCCCAGGTCCTCTCCGCCCGGTCACGGATGATCTGACCGCCCGACAGGTCGCCCAGGTAGCGCGTGTAGTGGTGGGCGACGTAACCGCCGGGCCAGCGCTCCGCGCACTCGCGCACCCGGTCCGCGTACGCCCGCGTCGCCGGCAGGGCGCTCAGGCCCGCCCGCCACCCGGGGCCGCGCAAATGCGCCAGGTCCCGCTCCAGCGCGGGCAGCCGCAGCAGTTCCGGCCGGACGAACGGCCCGGCCACCGCGTCGGCCGTCAGGTGCTCGGCCGCGCTCTCCAGCGCCTCGTACACGAACCAGAGCTGTTCGGTGTAGCGGGCGTACGCGTCCACGCCGAGCCGGCCGCCCAGCAGGTCGCTCATGAACGTCGAGTTCTCCGCCTCCACGTGCTGTGTGTGCGACGCGGTGCGGATGAGGGACGAGAAGGAGTCCATGAGCACATCCTCTGAGGTAAGCCTTACCTAAGTCAACGTCGTTCCCGACCTAGTGTCGGTAACTTTGCCGACAGCGTGTCGGTAAAAGCCTACAAGAGAAGGCCCGCCCCCGGCAGGGAGCGGGCTCCGCCCGGGTCGGGCCAGGTCGGGGGCCGGGTCGGGTCAGGGGAGGGTCAGGATCTCCGCGCCCGTCTCCGTCACCACCAGCGTGTGCTCGAACTGGGCCGTCCGCCTGCGGTCCTTCGTCACGACCGTCCAGCCGTCGTCCCACATGTCGTACTCGTAGGAGCCCAGGGTGAGCATCGGCTCGATCGTGAACGTCATGCCCGGCTGCATGACCGTCGTGGCGTGCGGGCTGTCGTAGTGCGGGATGATCAGCCCCGAGTGGAAGGACGAGTTGATGCCGTGACCGGTGAAGTCACGGACGACGCCGTAACCGAAACGCTTGGCGTACGACTCGATGACCCGGCCGATGACGTTGATCTGCCGGCCGGGCTTCACGGCCTTGATCGCGCGGTCGAGGGACTCGCGGGTGCGCTCCACCAGCAGCCGGGACTCGTCGTCCACGTCGCCGACGAGATAGGTGGCGTTGTTGTCGCCGTGCACACCGCCGATGTACGCGGTCACGTCCAGGTTGACGATGTCACCGTCCCGCAGGACCGTCGAGTCCGGGATGCCGTGGCAGATGACCTCGTTCACCGAGGTGCACAGCGACTTCGGGAAACCGCGGTAGCCGAGCGTGGACGGGTAGGCCCCGTGGTCGCACATGTAGTCGTGGGCGACCTTGTCCAGCTGGTCCGTGGTGACGCCCGGCGCGATGATCCTGGCGGCCTCCTCCATCGCCCGCGCGGCGATGCGGCCCGCGGTCCGCATGGCCTCCACGGTCTCCGGGGTCTGCACCTCCGGCCCGGTGTACGGCGTCGGCGCGGGCTTGCCGACGTACTCGGGCCGGCGGATGTTTCCGGGCACGGAACGGGTGGGGGACAGCTCCCCTGGTACGAGCAGCGACTGGCCAGACATGCCAGCGAGTCTATCCAGCGGACATGGGGGAACATGTCGGTGGCGAGAGGAGCTGTCCATGGCCCTGTTCAAGAAGCGCACCGCCGGCAAGCCGGGCGAGTGGTACTACTGCCTGGAGCACAAGAAGGTCGAGGAGGGCCCGGACTGCCCGGGCAAGGACCGCTTCGGGCCGTACGCCAGCCCGGAGGAGGCGCGGCACGCGATGGAGACCGCCGCCGAGCGCAACCTGCAGTGGGAGAACGACCCGCGGTGGCACGACGCCTCCGCCGGGGGGAACGCCGACGAGAACTGATCCCGCCCCGCGCGCCCGTCCGCCCGTCCGCGGTGGCGGACGGGCCCCGATCACACCTCGGCGGCGGCGGCGGCGCGCCGCTCGCGCATCCGTACGGCGTGGGCGTTCGTCCGCGCGTCGTAGGACATGAGGCCGGGCAGGCCGAGCGCCAGCAGGCCCATCACGCCCGCGCAGGCCAGTCCGCCGGACCATACCGACGTCCGCACCCCGGCCCAGGCGGCGAGCCCGCCCGCCCGCACCTGACCCAGCTGCGGGCCGACCGAGTACGAGAGCAGTTCGATCCCGGCGAGCCGGCCGCGCAACTCGTCCGGGATCGTCTGGTTCCACATGGCCGCCCGGAAGACCCCGCTCACCATGTCGAAGCCGCCGCCGACGGTGAGGAGGAGCAGGACGAGCCAGACGTTGCCGCAGATCCCGGCCGCGGCGACCGCCAGCCCCCAGCCGGCCGCCGAGAGCACCACCATGAGCCCGTGCCGGTGCACCCGTGAGGTCCAGCCGCTGGTCAGGCTGACCACCAGGGCCCCGGCCGGCAGGGCGGCGTACATCAGCCCGAGCGACCACTCGGCGTGCAGCTCGTCGGCGAGGAACGGCAGCACGGCGAGCGGCATGGCCAGGAACATCGCCGCCAGGTCGACGACGTAGGTGCCGAGGAGTTCCTTGCGGCTCCACGCGTACCGGGCGCCCTCCGCGACGGCCCGCAGATTCGGCTTCGCCGCCTCGTGGGAGGCGGGGGAGGGGGCGATCCGCAGGATGAACGCCAGCGACACGGCGAACGTCAGGAGATCGGCCGCGTACGCCCAGCCCAGGCCCGCGTAGGCGACGACCACACCCGCGAGCGCCGGTCCGGCGACCCCGCCGACGGTCCAGCGCAGCGAGTTCAGCGAGGCGGCGGCCGGCATGTCGTCGTGGGCGACGATCCGGGGCCACAGCGAGTCCAGGGCGGGGCGCTGGACGGAGACCAGCGCGGAGGAGAGCGCGGCGACCGCGTACAGCGGCCACACCGCGGGCCCCGGGAGCAGGGCGTTGACCAGCAGGACCGCGCTGAGCAGGCCCTGGCCCAGCTCCGTCCACACGATGAGCCCGCGCTTGTCGAGGGCGTCGGCGAGCGCACCGCCGTAGAGCCCGCACACGACGAGCGGCAGCAGTTCCACGGCGCCGACCGCACCCACGGCCGCCGCGGACCCCGTCAGCTCCTTCAGCTGGACGGGGAGCGCGACGAAGGTCAGGAAACTGCCGAAATTGCTGATCAGTCCTGACTTCCAGAGCCGCCGGAAGTCCGCGGAGGCCTTCCAGGGGGACAGATCGGGGAGGAGAGCTCGGGTCACCGGTGCATGCTCGGACGGCCGGGACCGCCGGGCAACCGCTTTTTCCCCGCACGGGGCCCGGATCCGTCACCAGGGGGCGGGGGGCGGGGCCGTCAGGATCTCCGCCAGCCGCGACAGCCGGTCGCGCAGGCCCCGGCCGGGCCGCGGGGAGCCCGCGTTCTCGCCCGCCGCCGCGCTGACCAGGTGCTGCACAGTGTCCAGGTCCAGTTCCGCGCCCTCCGGCACGGCCAGCGTGTCGTGCGCCATCGCCGCGAGCTCGCCGCCGCCCGCGCCCAGCGCCAGCACCGTCACCCCGGCCCGCCGGGCGTCGTGCACCCGCTCCAGCAGCGCGGCCGGCTCCTCGGGTGCCACGACCAGCAGGGTCTCCCCGCGCCGCGCCGCCGCGATCCGGCCCGGCCCGACCGCCAGGTGCGCGGGGTCCGACGGGCGTGCGTGATGGCGGACGAGGGTGGGCGCCAGCTCGGGCGTACCCGACCAGGCCGCCTCGTCCACCAGGTGCGCCGCCAGGTGCCAGGGCTCGTGGTCGGGCGTGCCCACCAGCAGCAGCCCACCGCCGTGCGCGACCACCGATCCGCGCAGCACCCCCGCGAACCGCCGGGTGGCGCCGAGCCACTCGGTTCCGGCCAGCACTTCCCGCAGCAACGCGACCCGTACGGCGTCCATGTGACCGCATACTGCCGCAACCGGCCGTTTGTGACGTGGAGTTCACCCCGAATTCGCCCGAACCGGGGATGGGGGACGAACCGTTGCCGTACGTGTGAGGAGCCGCCCGATGACCGACGTGACCGTCCCCTTCCGCGCGGGCCGCGAGGGATACGCGAGCTTCCGCATCCCCGCGGTCGTCGCCACCGGCGCCGGGACCCTCCTCGCCTTCTGCGAGGGCCGCGTGGACTCCGCCGCCGACCACGGGCACATCGACATCGTGCTGAAGCGCTCCACCGACGGCGGACGCACCTGGGGCCCGCTGCGGGTCGCCGCGAGCAACGGCCGGAACCTCGCCGGCAACCCCGCTCCCGTCGTCCTGGACACCGGCCGCGTCCTGCTCGTGCACGTCCGGGCCGCGGCCGGCGCCACCGAGGCCGCCATCCTGCGCGGACAGGTGAAGGACGCCGACGGACGCCGGGTGTGGGTGCAGCACAGCGACGACGACGGCGTCACCTGGTCCGCGCCCAAGGAGATCACCGCCCGCGTGAAGAAGCCCGGCTGGCGCTGGTACGCCACCACCCCCGGGCACGCGCTCCAACTGCGCTCCGGCCGCGTCCTCGTCCCGGCCAACCACACCCTGCCGCCCACCGGCACCGACACCGGCGCGGAGGCGAAGTACAACAGCGGCCACTGCCTGCTCAGCGACGACCGCGGCGCGAGCTGGTACCTCGGCTACCTGGACGAGAACACCGACGGATACGTCAACGTCAACGAGACCACCGCCGCCGAACTCCCCGACGGGCGTGTCTACTTCAACACCCGCAACGACTCTCCCGCGCCCGGCAACCGGGCCGACGCCCACTCCCGGGACGGCGGCAGGACCCTCGTCAAGCCCTTCCGTCCGCAGGCCGGCCTCGCCGCCCCGGTCTGCGAGGCGTCCGTCCTCCAGCTCCGCGACCCCGACCTGCTGCTGTTCTCCGGCCCGGCCGACCCCGCCGCCCGCGCCCTGATGACCCTGCGTGCCTCCACCGACGGCGGCACCACCTGGCGCCCGGCGCTCACCGTCGACGGGCTGCCCGCCGCCTACTCCGACCTGGTCCGCGTCGACCGGGACACGGTCGGGCTCCTGTACGAGACGGGAGACTTCGGCGCGTACGAGACGATCACCTTCCGCCGGCTCCCCGTGCACCGGCTGACCTGACCCGGTACGGGCCCGGACGCGGACGTAGAGTCGGGCCCATGACCTCTAGCGACAGCGCACAGAAGGCCCCCGCCAAGGACCCCTGGGACCTGCCCGACGTCTCCGGGTACGTCGTCGGCGTGCTGGGCGGCACCGGACCGCAGGGCAAGGGCCTCGCGTTCCGGCTCGCCCGGGCCGGCCAGAAGGTGATCATCGGCTCCCGGGCCGCCGAGCGCGCCCGGGCCGCCGCCGACGAGCTCGGCCACGGCGTCGAGGGCGCCGACAACGCCGAGACCGCGCGCCGCAGCGACATCGTGATCGTCGCCGTGCCGTGGGACGGCCACGGCGACACCCTGAAGTCGCTGCGCGAGGAGCTGGCCGGCAAGCTCGTCGTGGACTGCGTCAACCCGCTCGGCTTCGACAAGAAGGGCGCCTACGCGCTCAAGCCGGAGGAGGGCAGCGCCGCCGAGCAGGCCGCGGCCCTGCTGCCGGACTCGCGGGTCACCGCCGCCTTCCACCACCTGTCGGCCGTCCTGCTCCAGGACCCGGAGATCGAGCGGATCGACACCGACGTGATGGTGCTCGGCGAGGAGCGCGCCGACGTGGAGACCGTGCAGGCGCTCGCCGGGCGCGTCCCCGGCATGCGCGGCGTCTTCGCGGGCCGGCTGCGCAACGCCCACCAGGTCGAGTCGCTGGTGGCGAACCTGATCTCCGTCAACCGCCGGTACAAGGCGCACGCCGGGCTCCGCGTGACCGACGTGTGAGCCACGGGCGGGGCATCGGGGGGGGCATGGGGGACACTGGTCGTCGAAGCAGTGTCCCCCGCAAGGAGCCGAGCCCCATGCCCCGCATCGCCCTCTACACCCTCGCCGTCTGCGTCCTGGCCGTGGCCGCGGCGGTCGTCTCGTTCGTCCAGGGCAGCTGGCTGGGGATCGTCTGGGTGCTGCTGGCGGGCCTGTCGTCCAACATGACCTGGTACTACGTGAAGCGCGGCCGGGCCGGCGGGCAGGGCGGCTCGGTCACCGGCTGAGCGTGCAGATCTCCGGGGTGCCCTGCCAGAAGCGGTAGAGCTCCTGCCCGCAGTACTGGTCGAGCACGTCGATGCCCAGCCCGCGCAGGATCGTGTCGATCACGTCGAAGAACGCGCTGTTGACCGACGGCACCCACAGCAGCGCGAACACGAACAGCAGGCCGAACGGCGCGAACGGCTCCACCTGCCGCTTCACCCGGTACGACAGCCACGGCTCGATGACCCCGTAGCCGTCCAGACCCGGGACCGGCAGGAAGTTCAGGATCGCCGCCGTCACCTGGAGCAGCGCGAGGAACGCCAGCGCGTACCGGAATTCCCGGGGGACGCCGTCCAGCGCGTGCAGCCAGAAGGGCGCCGTGCACACCACCGCGAACAGGACGTTCGTCAGTGGGCCCGCCGCCGAGATCAGGCTGTGCCGCCAGCGGCCCCGGATGCGGCCGCGCTCGATGAACACCGCACCGCCCGGCAGACCGATACCGCCCATGATCACGAACAGCACCGGCAGCACGATGCTCAGCAGCGCGTGCGTGTACTTCAGCGGGTTCAGCGTGAGGTAGCCCTTCGCGCCGACCGTGATGTCCCCGCTGTGCAGGGCGGTGCGCGCGTGCGCGTACTCGTGCAGGCACAGGGAGACGATCCAGGCCGCGGTCACGAACAGGAACACCGCGATGCCCGGCTGTGCGGCGAACCCCGTCCACGTGGCCCAGCCGGTCACCGCCGTCACGGCCAGGATCCCCACGAACACGGGACTGACCCGTCGCTCGCCGTGGCGGGTGGTGGCGGTGGTCATGGGAGCTCCTGTCCGGGCGGGGACGATCGGGGACTGCGACCGTACCGGCCGCGGACACGTGGGGAAAACGTCTCGCGGTGGCCGCCAGGTTCCTGGAAGGTGAAGGGATGCCACGGATGAGGGTGTTCTACGAGGACTGGCAGATGGGATGCTGCGGCACACCGTTCGCGGTGGGCGACGAGGTCGCGTGGCGGCTGGTGCCCTACCGCAGGAAGGACCGCCGCAGGAACGCCGGGCACGGCGCCGAGGCGTGGGTGGAGAACCACGGCGGACCCGACCGGGCGACCACCGGCCGCGTGCACGCCATCGAACTGGTGCACCAGGAGTACCTGGCCCGGCACGATCCGCTCGCCGTCGCCCGTCCCGAGCCGGAACCCGGCACGGTGGTCCTGCGGCCTGCCGGACGGGCTCTCGAGGAGGTCCCGGACGGCCGGACGCTGGAGCCCGTCGACGCCTGCCCGAAGTGGTTCGAGGAGGACGAGGAGCCGCCGCCGCGCCAAGTGCCGTACCGGGTCCGCCGTACCGTGGGTGCCCTCGTCACCCTCGACGCCACGGGATCCGTGGACCTCCCCCGGCCGACCCTCGACGCCACGCCGGACGAACCCGGTGACCGCCCCTGACCGCTCCGGAGACAATGGACCCCGTGCGCTATCGCCTGCTCGGCACCACCCAGGCCGTCCGCCCCGACGGCACGCCCGTCCCGGTCGGCGGGGCACGTCTGCGTGCCCTGCTGAGCGTGCTCGCGCTCCGGGCCGGACGGACCGTCCCGGTCACCGTCCTGGTCGACGAGGTGTGGGACACCGACCCGCCCGCCGACGCCGGCGGCGCGCTCCAGGCGCTCGTCGGCCGGCTGCGGCGGGTCCTCGGCGCGGACGCCGTCGCCTCCGTGGACGGCGGCTACCGGCTCACCGCCGCGCCCGACGACGTCGACCTCACCCGCTTCGACCGGCTGACCGGCGACGGCCTGCGCGCCCTCGCCGACGGCGACCCCGCCAAGGCCGCCGTCGTCCTCGACGACGCCCTCGCCCTGTGGCACGGCCCGGTCCTCGCCGACCTGCCCGGCCACACCGCCGAGGCGGCCCGCTGGGAGACCCGCCGCCTCGACGCCCTGCGCGCCCGGCACACGGCCGCCCTCGCCCTCGGGCAGGCCGAGCAGTCGCTGCCCGAGCTGACCGCCCTGTGCGACGGTCACCCGCTGGACGAGCCGCTGCAGGTGCTGCGGCTGCGCGCCCTGCGGGACGCCAGCCGCCCGGCCCAGGCACTCGCCGGCTACGAGGACGTACGACGGCTGCTCGCGGACCGGCTCGGCTCCGACCCCGGACCCGAACTGCGCGCGCTGCACACCGAGTTGCTGAACGAGACGCCCCCCGAGCCGGCCGCGGCACCGGGGGCGCGGCCCGGCAACCTGCCCGCCCGCCTCACCTCCTTCGTCGGCCGGGAACCCGACATCGAGGCCATCGGCGCCGACCTCGCCGCGGCCCGCCTCGTCACCCTGCTCGGGCCCGGCGGCGCCGGGAAGACCCGGCTCTCCCAGGAGGCCGCCGAGGCGGTGCGGCACACCGTCCGGGACGGGGTGTGGCTGGCCGAGCTCGCGCCCGTGGACGATCCGGAGGCCGTGGCGCAGGCCGTGCTCACCGCGATCGGCGCCCGCGAGACCGTGCTGCACGGCGCGGGCGCCGACACCATGCGCGCCGTCTCCGACCGGCACGACGACCCCCTCGAACGGCTCGTGGAGCACTGCGCCCGGCGCCGAATGCTGATCATCCTCGACAACTGCGAGCACGTCGTCGAGGCCGCCGCGCGGCTGACCGACCGGCTGCTGGCCCGCTGCCCCGACCTGACCGTCCTCGCCACCAGCCGCGAACCCCTCGGGGTACCCGGTGAGCTGGTGCGCCCCGTGGAGCCGCTGCCCGAGCCCGTCGCGCTGCGGCTGCTCGCCGAGCGCGGAGCGGCCGCCCGGCCCGGATTCCTCGTCGAGGACGACCCCGAGGCGTGCGCCGAGATCTGCCGGCGCCTCGACGGACTGCCCCTCGCCATCGAACTCGCTGCGGCCCGCTTCCGCATGCTCACCCCCCGGCAGATAGCCGACCGGCTCGACGACCGCTTCCGGCTCCTCACCTCCGGCAGCCGCACCCTGCTGCCCCGCCAGCAGACCCTCCGTGCCGTCGTGGACTGGTCCTGGGACCTGCTGGACGCGGACGAACGCGAGGTGCTCGCCCGGCTGTCCGTCTTCGCCGGCGGCTGCGACCTCGCCGCCGCCGAGGCCGTGTGCGGCCCGGTCGCCCTGGACGCGCTCGGCTCCCTGGTCGACAAGTCCCTGGTGGTGGCCGCCCCCACGGCCCGGGGCGGGATGCGCTACCGGCTCCTGGAGACCGTCGCCGAGTACGCCTCCGAACGGCTCGACGAGGCCGGGCAGCGCACCGGTGCCGAGCGCGCCCACCTCACGTACTACCGCGAACTCGCCCGCACCACCGACCCGTTGCTGCGCGGACCCGAACAGCGCACCGCCATCGACCGGATCCAGACGGAGTACGAGAACCTGCGCACCGCCCTGCGGCACGCCGTCGCCCTGCGCGACGAGCAGGAGGCGCTGTGCCTGACGCTGTCCCTCCAGTGGTTCTGGCAGATGCGCGACCAGCGCCTCGAAGTACGCGCCTGGTGCAAGGAGGTGATGCCGCTCGGCCCCGACCCGTTCACCGAACCCGTCCGTCGCGCCCGCCCGGTGTGGCGGCGCACCACCGACACCCCGCCGCCCTACGAGGGCGAGGTCCTGCTGGAGGCCCGGCGCGGTGTCCACTTGGCCCATCTCGCCATGATGGACACCGAGATGGAGGCCTGGCAGACCCCCGAGGCGAGGGCCAAGCTCCGCGTCATCACCCAGGTCTACGAGCCGGGCCTGCCGCAGACCTGCCGGGCCCCGGGCATGCTGTGGTTCTTCGCCGAGATGCTGACCAACGGCATGGAACGGCTGCGGGTCATCATCGACGCGGCCGTGCGGACCTGCCGGGACACCCCGGGCTACGAGTGGGAGCTGGCCGGCGCCCTGCAGATGCGCGCCAACCTCCTCGCCAACCGCACCGCCTGGGCCGGCGACGCCACCCGCGACGCGGACGAGGCCCTGCAGATGTACCGCCGCCTCGGCGACGACTGGGGCACCGCGGAGGCGCTGTCCGCCCGCGGGGAGGCCCGCGAGCGCAAGGGTGCCTTCGGTGAGGCCGCCGCCGACTACCAGGCGGCCATCGACCACGCCGAACGCCTCGGCGCGCGCGCCCAGATGGCCGTTCTGCGCTCCCGCCTGGGCAGCGTGCTCATGGAGTCGGGCGAGCTGGAGCGCGGCGAACGCCTGCTGCGCGAGGTCATCGCCAGCCAGGACGGCATCCACAACGAGGCGATGCCCGCCGCCCGGCTGTTCCTCGCCTGCTGGCTCGGCCTGACCGGGCGGATCGGCGAGGGGCGGGAGCAACTCCGGTTGATACGCGAGGAGTTCAAGATCGCGCACTTCGTCGTGTTCGACGCGATCATCCTCGGCCAGGAGGCCTGGCTGGACGCCCTCGACGACCGGAGCGAGGAGGCGCTGCCCCGGCTGCGCAAGGCGCTCCGGCTCGCCACCGACCCGCTGTCCGAGGCCATCACCCCGCACATGAACTCCATCTGCCTCACCATCGCCGCGATGGCCCTGGCCCGCGTCGACGGGGGCGTCCGGGCCGCCGACGCGGCCCGCTGCCTGGCCGCCGCCGTGCGTTTCCTGCCGCCCGGCCACGGGCTGTCCGGGGTGGAGCGCAGGCTGTACGACATGACCGAGGCCCGGATCCGGGAGGAACTCGACGGCCCCGCGTACGAGGCCGCGTACGCCGAGGGCGGTGGCCTCTCCCTCGTGGAGGCCACCGCCCTGATCTGACCGTCCCGGCCGGTCAGGCCTTGGTGCGGAACTTGTGGATCGCGACCGGAGCCATGACCGCGGTGAGTCCCACCGACCAGATGAGGGTGACCCAGAGGTCGTGGGCGACCGGGCCGCCCTCCATCAGTCCCCGCGCGGTGTCGGCCAGGGCGGACAGCGGGTTGTAGTCGGTGAACGACTGGAGCCAGCCCGGCATCGACGTGGTCGGCGCGAAGATCGACGAGCCGAACTGGAGCGGCATCAGCACGAGGAAGCCCATGGCCTGCACCGACTGTGCGCTCTTCATCATCACGCCGAGGGTCAGGAACACCCACATCAGCGCCGAGCCGAACACCGCGGACAGGCCGATCGAGGCCAGCAGACCGGCCCAGTGCCTGATGTCGTAGCCCACGAGGACGGCGACCAGCATCAGCACGCAGGTCGCGAACAGCATCCGCATCATCTCCACCGCGATCTTCGCGAAGAGGACGGAGCCGCGCCCGATGGGCAGCGAGCGGAAGCGGTCCATGACACCGGAGTTGAAGTCCTGGTTGAAGCCGGTGCCCACGCCCTGGGCCATGTTCATGCCCATCATGGCCATGAGGCCGGGGATGACGTACTGGACGTACTGCTCCTGGCCGCCGCCCAGCGACTGCCCGATGGAGCCGCCGAAGACGTACACGAACAGCAGGGTGAAGACGACCGGGAACAGGATGGCGTCGAACATCGACTCCGGGTCCTGCCGGATCCACAGCAGGTTGCGGCGGATCAGCGCGCCGGTGTGCCGCAGATGGGCCCGCAGCGGGATCGGCGTGTCGGCCTTCGCGGTGGCCGCGGCGGCCGGGGACAGGGTGGCGGTGCTCATACGGCGACCTCCTGGCGGTCTTCGGCGGGCGCGGCGTCCTGCGGGGCACTGGCACGGTGGCCGGTGAGGGACAGGAACACCTCGTCCAGGCTGGGCAGCTCGGTGGTGATGGAGGAGAGCGTGATGCCGCGCGCGGTGACCGCGCCGACCACGGCGGTCAGCTGCTCGTCGCTGAGGATCGGCACCAGCAGCGTCCCGGTCTCGTTGTCCACGGTGGTGGTCGCGAGGCCGGTGATGCCCAGCTCGTCCAGCATCCCGGCGAGCGGCCGCAGCTGGAGCGGGTCCACCGGGCGCACCCTGAGGGTGCGGCCGCCGACGCGGGCCTTCAGCTCCTCGATGCCACCCTTGGCGATGACCTTGCCGCGGTCCACGACGGTGAGTTCGGAGGCGAGCTGCTCGGCCTCCTCCATGTACTGGGTGGTGAGCAGCACGGTGACGCCGTCGCCGACCATCGCCTTCACCTCGTCCCACACCTCGTTGCGGGTGCGGGGGTCGAGGCCGGTGGTCGGCTCGTCCAGGTACAGCACGGCGGGCCGGCCGATCATGGAGGCGGCGAGGTCCAGCCGCCGCCGCATACCGCCGGAGTACGTGCTCGCCGGGCGCCTGGCGGCCTCGGTGAGGGAGAACCGCTCCAGCAGTTCGTCGGCGCGGAGCCGGGCGTCCTTGCGGGACAGGTCCAGCAGCCGGCCGATCAGGTAGAGGTTCTCCCAGCCGGGCAGCTTCTCGTCCACGGAGGCGTACTGGCCGGTCAGGCCTATCACCCGGCGCAGCTGCCGGGGCTGCCGTACGACGTCGTAGCCGGCCACGACGGCCTCTCCGGCGTCGGGGGTGATCAGGGTGGACAGAATGCGCACGAGGGTGGTCTTGCCGGCGCCGTTCGGCCCGAGCACACCCATCACGGTGCCCTGCCGGACGTCCAGGTCGACTCCGTCCAGCGCCTTGGTCTCGCCGTAGTGCTTGACCAGCCCCCGTACGGTCACGGCGGGGCGCTCGCCGGCGGGGTTGTCATCGATTCGCGTCATGCCGAAGACGGTGCCAGGGCCCGCCGACAAACCGCCGACAGCCGGCCGACACCCCACCGACAGCCCGCCGACAGGGCTGCGGACGGGCCCGCGGACCCGCCCCGGAAAAGGCGGCAGCCCGTCGACGGGGGAAGATCGACGGGCTGCCGGCGGTGTTGCCGCAGTGGTCTAGTGGACGGAGTGCTCCTCCAGCGGGAACGTGCCGCCGACGACGTCCTCGGCGAACTCCTTGACCGCGTTCCCCATGACCTCGCGCAGGTTCGCGTACTTCTTGACGAACTTCGGCACCCGGCCGGAGGTCAGCCCCAGCATGTCGGTCCACACGAGGACCTGCGCGTCCGTCTCGGAACCGGCGCCGATGCCCACCGTCGGGATGTGCAGCACGCGCGTCACCTCGGCGGCCAGCTCCGCCGGCACCAGCTCCAGCACGACCGCGAACGCGCCCGCGTCCTGCACGGCCTTGGCGTCGCGCAGCAGCTGCTGCGCCGCCTCCTCGCCCCGGCCCTGCACGCGGTAGCCCATCGCGTTGACGGACTGCGGGGTCAGGCCGATGTGGGCCATCACCGGGATGCCGGACTCCACCAGCAGCCGGATCTGCTCGTGCGAGCGCTCGCCGCCCTCCAGCTTGACCGCCCCGACGCCGGCCTCCTTCACCAGCCGGGTCGCCGAGCGCAGCGCCTGCACCGGGCCCTCCTGGTAGGAGCCGAAGGGCAGGTCGCCGACGATCAGCGAGCGGGTCGTGCCGCGTACGACGGCCGCCGAGAGCATGGTCATCTCGTCGAGGGTGACGGGCACGGTGGTCTCGTACCCGAGGTGACAGTTGCCCGCCGAGTCACCGACGAGGATCACCGGGATCCCGGACTCGTCGAAGACGGACGCGGTCATCGCGTCGTAGGCGGTGAGCATGGGCCACTTCTCGCCACGCTCCTTGGCGAGGGCGATGTCGCGGACGGTGATGCGGCGAGTGCCCTTCCCCCCGTACAGCGCCTTGCTGCCGTCGGAAGGCTTGTTCTGGGCAGCCGAAAGCTGCGTCATGGCAACGGCTCCTTCAGTCATCTCGAGGCGCCCTCACGGCGTCCCCGGATCCTCTCCATGGTGGCACCTCGTGCCAGTCACGACCAGAGGGGGCCCCGTGATCCCCGCCCATGGCCGGAATCGTGTAAGGCCTTGGTAAAGAAAATAAGATACGAGACGGTTCCGTATCGAAATGGTTCTAGGCTCGGACGCATGACAAGTCCCGTCCCTGCCTCCCGGATACCGGAAGCGGTGCACCGGCGCCGCTGGGCGATCCTCGGCGTGTTGATGCTGAGCCTGCTGATCGTGGTGCTCGACAACTCCATCCTGAACGTCGCCATCAAGACCATCTCCACCCCCGCGCCGATCGGCCTCGGCGCCACCCAGAGCGAGATCGAGTGGGCGATCAACGCCTACACCCTCGTCTTCGCCGGCCTGCTGTTCACCGCCGGACTCGTCGGCGACCGCGTCGGCCGCAAGAAGGTGCTGCTCGGCGGCATCGCCGTGTTCGGCATCGGCTCCGCGCTCGCCGCCGAGTCCGGCTCCCCGGGGCAGCTGATCGCCTTCCGCGCGCTGATGGCGCTCGGCGCCGCCTTCGTCATGCCCGCCACCCTCGCCGTGCTCATGAACGTCTTCGAGCGCGACGAGCAGCCCAAGGCCATCGGCATCTGGGCCGGCGGTGTCGGCCTCGCCATCGCCATCGGCCCGATCACCGGCGGCGCGCTCCTCGACCACTTCTGGTGGGGCTCGGTCTTCTTCGTCAACGTGCCGATCGTGATCGTCGCGCTGGTGCTGATGACCTGGCTGGTGCCCGACTCCCGCGACCCCAGCCCCGGCCGCCTGGACCCGGTCGGCGTGGTGCTCTCCGTCGTCGGCCTGGTGCTGCTGGTCTACGGCATCATCAAGGGCGGCGAGCTGGCCGACTTCACCGACGCCAAGGTGCTCGCCACGATCGTCGCCGGACTCCTCGTCCTGGCCGCGTTCGTGGTCTACGAGAAGCGCAGCGACCACCCGTCGCTGGACGTCACCTACTTCAAGAACAAGGTCTTCTCGGCCGCCATGAGCGCCATCGCGCTGGTCTTCTTCGCGCTGATGGGCGTCACGTTCTTCGGCGTCTTCTACACCCAGAGCGTGCGCGGCTACTCCCCGCTGGAGTCCGGCGTGCTGATGCTGCCGCTCGCCCTCGCCCAGCTGATCTTCGCACCGCGCGCCCGGCTGGTGGTCGAGCGGTTCGGCAACAAGGCCACCACCACGGCGGGCCTGCTGCTGATCGCGGCCACCCTGGCCGTGTTCGCCACCTTCGAGGCGGACACCCCGATCTGGCTGCTGGAGGTCGTCTTCTTCCTCATGGGCACCGGCATGGCGCACATCATGACGCCGACCTCGGTCGTCATCATGCAGGCCCTGCCGCGCGAGAAGGCCGGCTCCGCCTCCGCGCTCAGCAACACCTTCCGCCAGGTCGGCGGCGCCCTCGGCATCGCCGTCCTCGGCTCAGTGCTCGCCACGGCGTACCGCAACGGCATCGAGGGCAAGCTCGGCGCGCTGCCGGCCGGCCTGCGCGACACCGCCGGCGAGTCCATCGAGGCCACCCTCGGCGTCGCCGCCAGGCTCGGCCCGCAGGGCAGGGCCCTGATCACCCCCGCCAACGACGCCTTCCTGCACGCCATGCACGTCACCGCCCTGTGCGGCACGGGCGTCGCGCTGATCGGCGCCGTGGTGACCGCCCTGTTCCTGCCGGGCAAGCCGCCGGCCGGTCAGAAGGGCGAGAAGGAAGCGGAGTTGGTCGCCGCCGCGGACTGAGCACCGGTGCGGTTCCACGGGGGAAGGAGGAGGCTGCGGGACAATTCCCGCAGCCCATCGAGAGGACGGATCGAGTGAGCCTTGCCGACAGCCGGACGCGACCGGTCACACCCGCGCGGGGCCGACCGCGCAGTGAGGCCGTGGAACACGCCATCCTGGAAGGCGTGATGAAGCTCCTGGAGGAGGGCGTGCCCCTCGCCGAGGTCTCCATCGAGCGCGTCGCCCGCACGGCCGGCGTCGGCAAGGCCACCATCTACCGCCGCTGGAGCGGCAAGGAGGAGCTGTTCGTCGACGTCCTGCGCGCCGCCGAACCCCCCGACCCCGAACTGCCCGGCACCTCCATGCGCGACGACCTCGTCGTCCTGCTGGAGTCGCTGCGCCAGCGCGGACTCAGGAGCCGTACGTCGGCCATCCTGCACAACGTGTACGCCCAGATGAAGTCCAGCCCGAAGATCTGGGCCGCCTACCACGCCGGTGTCGTCGCGCCCCGGCGCGCGCTCTCGCTGCAAGTGCTGCGCCGCGGGCAGGAGAACGGCGAACTGCGGCCGGACATCGACCTGGAACTGGCCAACGACCTGTTCAGCGGCCCCATGCTGGTGCGCACCATCATGCGTCCCGACGGCGAACTCCCCGAGGATCTCGCGGAGCGGATCGTCGACACGGTCCTCGCGGGCCTACGACCCGTCAGCTCGACAGCCTCGTAGCATCAATGTGCGCGTTTCGTCACAGACCACGCGTGCCACGGGGGTGACCGGAACTCCCGGCCCCGCTTCGTTCGTCATCGTCTTCCGTACGGCCGTCATGGGACGGCGGAACGGAGCCGATCATCCCCTAGGGTCGGAAGAGCACGGGGGCGGACGGTGTGCACGGCAGGCAGTGAGGCAGACGGTATGGCGCAGCAGGCGTACATGACGGAGACGGACAACGGCGGCTCGGGGCCCGAGCGACCAGGATCCCGGCTTCGGCGCCTCGCGCACAGGCTGCTGCACGGGTGGCGCGGCGATCCACGGATCTGGCGGCGGGGCATCGTCCTCGCCGTGCTCGCCCTGTTGCTCGCCCTCGTGATGCTGGTGCACTCCCGCATCCCCAACCGGGTGGGGAACCTCGGCTCCCTCACCGAGACCTTCCTGCCCTGGGTCGGCGTGGCCGTGCCGGTGCTGCTGGTACTGGCCCTGGTCCGGAAGTCGGCGACCGCCCTCATCGCGCTCCTGCTCCCGGCGATCGTGTGGCTGAACCTCTTCGGCGGGCTGCTCACCGACAAGACCGGCAGCGGCGGCGACCTCATGGTGGCCACCCACAACGTCAACGCGGACAACCCCGACCCGGCCGCGACCGCCACCGACGTGGCCGCGTCCGGCGCCGACCTCCTCGCCCTGGAGGAGCTGCCCGCCTCCGCCCTGCCCGTCTACGAGAAGGCGCTCGCGGGGACCTACCGGCACCACGCGGTCGTCGGCACGGTCGGGCTGTGGAGCAAGTACCCGATGACCGACGTACGGGCCGTGGACATCAAGCTCGGCTGGAAGCGCGCGATGCGTGCCACCGTCGCCACCCCGCAGGGCCCGGTCGCGGTCTACGTGGCGCACATGCCCTCGGTGCGGGTGAAGATGAAGGCCGGGTTCACGGCGCGGCAGCGCGACAAGAGCGCCGACGCGCTCGGTGAGGCCATCGCCGACGAGCGGCTGCCGCGGGTCGTCCTGCTCGGCGACCTCAACGGCACGATGAACGACCGCTCGCTCAACGCCGTCACCTCCCAGCTGCGCTCCACGCAGGGCGCGGCGGGCAGCGGCTTCGGGTTCAGCTGGCCGGCCTCGTTCCCGATGGCGCGGATCGACCAGATCATGGTCAAGGGCGTGGAGCCGGGGAGCTCCTGGACGCTTCCGCGCACGGGCAGCGACCACTTGCCGGTGGCTGCCCGTGTGAAGCTGGACACAGGCTCGTAACCCGCTGGAATACCGGGCCTGAGAGCATTTGTTCCGACGGGGAACTTACTGCGGGACTCGAACCCCGTACACCGTCGCTCTGAGAGGTCCCTTCATGCCCCTGGCCCTGCTCGCCCTCGCCGTGGGCGCCTTCGGCATCGGTACCACCGAGTTCGTGATGATGGGCCTGCTGCCCGATGTCGCGGACGACCTGCACATCTCGATCCCCGCCGCCGGGCACCTCGTCTCGGCCTACGCGCTGGGCGTCGTCATCGGCGCCCCGCTGCTGGCCGCGGTCACGGCCCGCATGTCCCGCCGCACGGTCCTCATCGGCCTGATGGTCCTGTTCGTCGTCGGCAACGCGCTCTCGGCGTTCGCCCCCGGCAACGGCTCCCTGCTGGCCGCCCGCTTCCTCAGCGGCCTGCCCCACGGCGCCTTCTTCGGCGTGGGCGCGGTCGTCGCGACCGCGATGGTGCCGCCGGAGCGCAAGGCCCGCTCGGTGTCCCTGATGTTCCTCGGCCTGACCGTCGCCAACATCGCGGGAGTGCCCGCCGCCACCCTGATGGGCCAGCACCTCGGCTGGCGGGCCACGTTCCTCGGCGTGAGCGTGATCGGGCTCGCCGCGATCGCCTCGCTCGCCCTGCTCATCCCGCACGACCACACCCAGGCCCCCGCGACCGGCCTGCGCGGCGAACTGGCGGCCCTCACCTCCTTGCCGGTCTGGCTGGCCCTCGGCACCACCGTGGCGGGCTTCGGCGCGCTCTTCGCCGCCTACAGCTACGTCACCCCGATGCTGACGGACTCCGCCGGCTTCGCGGAGGGGAATGTGACGCTGCTCCTCGCGCTCTTCGGTGTGGGGGCCACCGCGGGCAACCTCCTGGGCGGCCGTCTCGCCGACCACTCCCTGCGCGGCACGCTCTTCGGCGGCCTGGCCTCCCTGGCCGCGGTCCTGGCCCTCTTCCCGCTGATGATGCGCTCGGAGTGGAGCGCGGCCGTCGCCGTGACCCTCCTCGGCACGGCCGCGTTCGTCACCGGTTCGCCGTTGCAGCTGATGGTGATGGAGAAGGCCGCCGCGGCCCCGTCCCTCGCCTCCTCCGCCAACCAGGCCGCCTTCAACCTCGCGAACGCCGGCGGCGCCTGGATCGGCGGCCTCGCCCTCGCGGCCGGCTTCGGCGTCACCTCGCCGGCCCTCGCGGGCGCCGTGCTGGCCGTCCTGGGCCTGGGCGTGGCGGGCGTGGCCCACGCGGTCGACCGCCGCCGGGACGAGCTCCCGGCGGCGTCCGCGGGGCGGGTCGTCACCTCGCATCTGCCGGAGGAGTCGGGGGCGTTGCGCCCCTGAAGCGGGTGCCCGGCATGACGAAGGGGCGTGGGGTGCCCGGCACCCCACGCCCCTCGGCCGATCCGCTCAGCCGATCCGCGGAATCAGTGCTTGCGGTACGACTGCACGTAGCCGTTCGCGGGCGAGCCCACGCCGGTCACGTCGTCGTAGCCCTTCACCGCGGACAGCGAGCTGTCCTTGCCCAGGCTGCGGGCCGAGGTCAGCAGGCCGTCGGCGGCGTCGAAGCCGTTGGCGAAGTCCACACGGGCGACCGCCAGGCCGGAGCCCGTCGGGTTGTCCGTGACGTCGTGGAAGACGCCCTTCTTGCCGTACTTGGCGTAGATCACCGGGTTGGCGAAGCCGAGCGCCTTGCCGCCGCGCGCCTCCTGGGCGAGGGCCTGGACCGCCGCGATGACCGGAGCGGCCAGCGAAGTGCCGCCGATGCGGTACTGGCTGTACTTCTCCGAGCCGTCGGGGAAGGTCTGGGTCTGGCCCACCAGGAAGCCGGTGTTCGGGTCGGCGATGGCCGCGATGTCCGGGACGACGCGGTTGCCGGCGGCGTTGTTGGCCGTGGCCAGCGCCTTCGGCACGACGTTCTTCTGGTAGTACGGCTGCGGCACGGTCTTGCTGGTGCCGCCGCCCGCGCCCGAGGTGTAGGCGCCGGGGAAGCCGGCCCAGCTCTTGCCGTCGGCCGACAGGGTCGCCTTCTCGGTGCCCCAGCCGGTCTCCCACTGGTACTTGTCGCCCTTGCCGACGGCCAGCGAGGTACCGCCGACCGCGGTCACCCACGCCGAGTTGGCCGGGGTGTCGACCTGCTTCGTACCGGTGTTGGCGACCTCGTCGCCGTTGTCGCCGGAGGAGAAGTAGAAGCCGATGCCCTGGACCGCGCCCAGCTGGAAGACCTGGTCGTACGCGGCGGCCAGGTCCGGCGTCTGGTTGGCCTCGATGTCGCCCCAGGAGTTGGAGACGATGTCGGCCAGGTGGTTGTCGACGATCTTGCTGAGCGAGTCCAGCAGGTCGTCGTCGTAGCAGGACGCGGCGCCCACGTAGGTGACGTCGGCGTTCGGCGCGACCGCGTGCACGGCCTCGACGTCGAGGGTCTCCTCGCCGTACCAGCCGGCCGCCCCGCACTCCTCGGTCTTCGTGTAGTTCTTCGGCAGCACCTGGTGCAGCTGACCGGTCTTCCAGGCCGCGTCACCGTTCTTCTGCGCGTACTTGCCCGCGTCGAAGGCGATGGTCGGCGAGGCGTAGGCGTCCGTGATGGCGACGCGGACGTGCTTGCCGGTGTAGGTGCCCGCGCCGTAGGCGGCGCGCAGCTGCCTGCCGGTGTAGCCCTTGATCGCGTACGGGATCTTGTGGCCGTACGCGTCCGGCAGCGTGCTCGCGGTGTTCGAGCCGTAGTACGAGGAGAACGGCCCGGCGTTCTTGAACACGGCGTCCGGCGGCGGCAGCTGGTCGTGGTGGGACGACTTGTGCGGGGCGTTGTCCAGGCCGGTGACGGTCAGGACGGCGCCACGGAGGCCGGCCGGCACGGACGCGGTCTGCGCGGGGGCGCGGTAGGTCTTCGAGCCCTTGGCGAAGTTGTGCAGCTGGGTGCCGAACGCCTTCTCGGCGGCGGCGACGTCACCGGAGACGGTGACGTAGTGCGCGGTGACCTCGGTGATCTCCAGACCGGAGGACTTCAGCCAGGACTTGACCGCGCTCACCTGGGCCTTGGTGGCCCCGAAACGGGACTCGGCCTTCTTGGCGCTCAGGAACTTGCCGTAGAGCGGCGAGCTCGGGTCGGACACGGCCTTGGCGTAGGCGGCGAGTCCGGCCGCGTCCTTGCCGGCCAGGTAGACCCGGGCCTTGACCTGGGCGCTGTTCGACGCCGCGCCCCTGTCCGCCTTGGCCGTCGCCCAGAGCGGCCTGGAACCCTTCAGTACGTCACGTGCGGGGCTGTCCGCGGCCTGTGCCGCGGGTATGCCCAGCGCCAGCGCACCGGCGATCATGGGCAGTGTCGCTGCCATGCTCACACCGGCGCGCACCTTGGCGCGGTTGGATCTCATAGAACCCCCTGCGATGCGGTTCGCATGCATGTAGTGGCTGGAACGTCGAGCTCCTGCGCGCCGGCCCGCGGCGGTATCGGCCGGCGAATGGATCACACGACGGTGGCCACTCTTGCGATGAACCGTTCATGCCAGGGGAACGTGAAGGTCAAGAGAAGCTCAAGTGCCCGTCACTTGGGGTGAATTGCGTCGTTCATCCCTCACGGTTGGATAACGGAACGGCCTGCCGGCTGTTCACGAACGCGGTCGCGCCCCGCGCTCCTCGAGCATCCCCGCCATCACCTGGAGCTCCGACTGCTGCGCGTCCACCATGCCCTGCGCGAGCCTCTTCTCCACACCGACGGTGCACTTGGCGACGCATCCCTCGGCCATGTGGATACCGCCCTTGTGATGGTCCGTCATCAGCTGGAGGTAGAGGACCTCCGCCTGCTTGCCGCTCAGCGACCGCAGCTTCTTCAGCTCCGTGTTGGTCGCCATACCGGGCATCAGCGCGCCGTCCTTGCCGGAGGCCATGTCACCCATGCCCATCCAGGTCATCGGGGGGTCGGCCGACACCTTCGGCAGGCCCCACAGGTCCAGCCAGCCCAGCAGCATCCCGCGCTGGTTGGCCTGGGTCTGCGCGATGTCGTAGGCGAGCCGCCGGACGTCCTCGTCGCCGGTGCGGTCCCGCACGATGTACGACATCTCGACGGCCTGCTGGTGGTGGACGGCCATGTCCCGGGCGAACCCGGCGTCGGCGGAGTCCGCCGCCGGCGTCTTCGGGTCCGAACCGCCGGTGTCCTCCGCGACCGCGTACGTGATCGCGCCCGCGGCGACGAGCACCGCCGCCGCGGCCCCCGCCACCCAGCCGATGTACCGCCGGCTCATTTCATGGCCCCGCCGGTGCACGAGGCGCCCGGTTCGGGTGTCTGCTGCCCCTGCACATAGGCGGCGAAGAACTTGTCCACCTCGGGATCGCTCGCGCTCTTCACGGTCACCTGGTGGCCCCACGCCGACAGGATCAGCGGCGCGTCCTGGTTCGCGTACGGGCTCATCAGCGAGTACGGCGTCTTCTTCACCTTCGCCGCGAGCGCGTCGACGTCCGCCTTCTTCGCCTTCGCCGTGTACGTCACCCAGACCGCGCCGTGCTCCAGCGCGTGCACGGCGTTCTCGTCCCGCACCGGCTCGGTGTATACGTCACCGTTGCAGTTGAGCCAGACCGGGTTGTGGTTGCCGCCCACCGGCGGGTGCATGGGGTACGACACCTTGGTCGTCACGTGCGTCCGGGCCAGCTTCCCGGACCACGCCCGCACCCCGTCCTTGCCGGTGGTGAAGTGCCCGGAGTCGCCCGAGTTCTTGGCGTCGCCGCTCGCCACCGAGTCCTTCTTGTCGGACTGCTTGTTCACGAGCACCACACCGCCGACCACGAGACCGGCGACGACGACCACGCTCGCGGCGATGGTGAGCACCCGGTTGCGGCGTTCCCGGGCACGCTCGGCGCGCCGCATGTCCTCGATGCGCGCCTTGCGCGCCGCGGTGCTGCTGTTCTTGGCGGAACCCATGAGGCGAGTCCTTCTGGGGGAAAGGGCGGATAGAAGGGGTCGGGCCCGCTGATCGTAGTGCGCGAGAGTGGCGCTTCCGTAGAGAGGGCACGGAATCCTTCGACGGGGAAGGGGGCGGCCCGCGGAAACTCACTCCACGACGCGGATCGGCCATGACGGATGCCGGGGCGAGCAGGCAAGATGGGCGAGAGGGCAGTACACCTGCCGTACGAGAGGCGTTCAGCCCGGAGTCGCTTCGGCGATCAAGGTCCGCAACGCGCATGAAATGGTGTTGTGGTGGGATGCTCAGGTGCCCGACCGCCTCCCGCGGCACCGGGAACCGGCGGCCTGACCAGCAAGGATGGGGAAGCGGAAGATGGACAAGCAGCAGGAGTTCGTGCTCCGGACCTTGGAGGAGCGCGACATCCGGTTCGTACGCCTGTGGTTCACGGACGTGCTGGGCTTTCTGAAGTCCGTGGCCGTGGCCCCCGCCGAGCTGGAACAGGCCTTCGACGAGGGCATCGGCTTCGACGGCTCGGCCATCGAGGGCTTCGCCCGGGTCTACGAGTCGGACATGATCGCCAAGCCGGATCCCTCCACCTTCCAGGTCCTGCCGTGGCGCGCGGAGACCCCCGGCACCGCCCGCATGTTCTGCGACATCCTCATGCCGGACGGCTCGCCCTCCTTCGCCGACCCGCGCTACGTCCTCAAGCGCGCCCTCGCCCGGACCTCGGACCTCGGCTTCACCTTCTACACCCACCCCGAGATCGAGTTCTTCCTGCTGAAGGACCGCCCCCTCGACGGCTCCCGCCCCATCCCCGCCGACAACTCCGGGTACTTCGACCACACCCCGACCAACGTCGGCATGGACTTCCGCCGCCAGGCGATCACCATGCTGGAGTCGATGGGCATCTCGGTGGAGTTCTCCCACCACGAGGGCGCGCCGGGCCAGCAGGAGATCGACCTGCGCTACGCCGACGCCCTGTCGACCGCGGACAACATCATGACGTTCCGCCTGGTCATGAAGCAGGTCGCGCTGGAGCAGGGCGTGCACGCCACCTTCATGCCGAAGCCGTTCTCCGAGCACCCCGGCAGCGGCATGCACACCCATCTGTCCCTCTTCGAGGGCGACCGCAACGCGTTCTACGAGTCCGGCGCGGAGTACCAGCTCTCCAAGGTCGGCCGCTCCTTCATCGCCGGCCTGCTCCGGCACGCCGCGGAGATCTCCGCCGTGACCAACCAGTGGGTCAACTCCTACAAGCGCATCTGGGGCGGCTCCGAGCGCACGGCGGGCGCCGGCGGCGAGGCCCCGTCCTACATCTGCTGGGGCCACAACAACCGCTCGGCCCTGGTCCGCGTGCCCATGTACAAGCCCGGCAAGACCGGCTCCGCCCGGGTCGAGGTCCGCTCCCTGGACTCCGGCACGAACCCGTACCTGGCCTACGCCCTTCTGCTGGCCGCCGGCCTGAAGGGCATCGAGGAGGGCTACGAGCTCCCGCCGGGCGCCGAGGACGACGTCTGGGCCCTCTCCAACGCCGAACGGCGCGCCATGGGCATCGAGCCCCTCCCGCAGAACCTCGGCGAGGCCCTGACCCTCATGGAGAGCAGCGACCTGGTCGCCGAGACCCTCGGCGAACACGTCTTCGACTTCTTCCTGCGCAACAAGAAGTCGGAGTGGGAGGAGTACCGGTCCGAGGTGACGGCGTTCGAGCTGCGCAAGAACCTGCCCGTGCTGTAGGCACAGGTCATGGGGGGGCTCACAGCGTGTACTGCGCTGGTCCGACTGCTGGGGCTGACGGGCGTGGACCGTCGGCACCGCCGCCCCTCATCAGAGTCTGGGCCGTCTCTGGGCCGTCAAGACGAAGCCCCGCCGCGTTGTAGTGCTTCGTGCGCGCCGACAGCTGCGGGGCTAGGCAGGCCGTCAGCGTTGCCTGAGGCTTGTAGGGCCTCTTTGCGCTTTCGCTTCGTCGATCAAGGCTCGCTCGGCTCACTGACCCGCCTGTTGCTTCGACCACCTAAGTCTTCCCGCCCCGCGGCGGGCGAGGTGACTGGACGCTCGCCATGGGCCGGCCTTTGGCGGCGGTGGTGGGGCAGGGCAGGCGGCCGCCGTCGCGTCACCGTACGGTGACGCGACGGCGGCCGCGGCCTTTCACGACCAGAGTCAGAGGGCGACGCAGCTCCAGCCGAAGGAGACCCTCTCCCACTGAGCAGGGGCGTCGGCATCAAGGCCGAGGAGCGTCGGTGCCCACTGCTTGTACTTGCCATGGAAGACGATCTTACTGTGGCCGAATTCGGGGTTGATCATTTCCAGGCTGCCCGTGCCCTCGAACAGGCTCTGCCCATCCCGGGATGCAAGCTCTGCCTTGTATGAGATCTCGCCCGTCCGCGTAAGAAGCTCCTTCACGATCTGCTGGTCGACGACATAGACGCCCGTCAGAGTCGGCTGACTTTCGGACATGTCGTGGATCGAAGCCCTTCCGCCGGGGGCGTCGGAAATCGCCACCGGGAGCCGCAGAGCGCTTTTTCCGAAGAGCACCGTTGCGCCTGATGCCTCGATCCCGAAAAGAGCGGCGTCCCTGAACGTGCTGTCGGCCACGCTCTTCTTCAGATCCGTGTCATACGTGGTCATCCCCGCCTCCTGCTTGTCGCGTCCTCGTGAGCTTTCTGGATGCTGTCTGGTGTCTCCACCACCCCCAAATCTTGATCTTGTTCAGTCGACCGTGCCGTTGAGCGCAGTTTCCGCATTCTGGGATTCGAAAGCGTCGTGCGACAAGTGCGATCGCATCTCCCAGACCTAGCGGGTGCCGGCGTGGCGGATGCTTGCCTAGATGGACAACCTGGTTTTCCAAGCTGGCCCAGGTCAATGACAGTCCGGGAACGGGCTGCACTCGCTCCATCTCACGAGCGCTGAGCGCCCGGACATCCGGGTGGGCCAGGAGCTCCTCGGCAGCGCGTTGATCGGCGAGTCCTACATATGCCAACTCGTCCCTGTAGACGACTACTGCGTCACCGACTTGGTATCTCGTGTCCACCGTGGCGCCCTCGTGGGCCGGCAGCCGAATCGGCACTTCCAGCCATTGAATCCTAGCCATGTGACCCTCACTCGGATCCTTGACCGCAACAACCGGCGACTGGTACGCACCAGTATGAGCATTGACATCCGGCGCACGCGTGGCACTTCACGACGCAGAGTCCGCACCTACCTGCCAGGCAAATGAGGAACTCGGCCCAGCTGCTCTTGGAGCAACTGATAGCGGCGCTGAGGCAAGTTTGCCCACAGTTATCGGCGAGGCAGTCAAGGAGCACGTCCCAGAAGCCGCCGGACCGTTCTCGCAGCTGTCCGTCGGTGTCGTCGATGAAGTGTTCCGTGACGTCATCCAGGAAATTGTCGCTTGACGTTTCGAGGGTGAAGGCTTGCACCTCCTCCTCCCCCGCCGGGTCCCCCCTGATCACGCTCGCGCACATGGCCACGAGCTTGTTGTCGTAGGTCATGCTGTTGACGATAAGCGCAGACTTGATCTGGCTTACTCCTGGACCGTTCTCGCGCCCTCGCGGGTGAACTTCCCTGTCCAGGGCCCAATCTCCGCGAAGGCCGATCGGATCTTGCACGTTGGCGTCGGCGACGTCAGCTCCGAGAACTACGGGAAGAGCTTCTCGCAGCTTGGACACCTGCGAGTAACTCTTGCTCAGGCGATCCCACTCTGCTCTCGCAGTAGCGCCGGTAATCACCGACAGAGTTTCATTCGTCGTGACAGGTATGCCTGCCATCGCTTCCTCCAACTGCGTGTACTGAAGCGGGTGATGTCCACGGTAGCCCCCCGGAACTCCGCTCAATTCTCAGCATGTACCCATTAGGCCGAAGGTGCATCTGGAGTAACCCAAAGCTTAGTTGAGGGTTTCAATAGTTGATTATTCATCAATTTCCTTTGATTGACGCGCAGTCGAGGTGTCAGCCACTTGCGAAGCCCTTATTGTTCTTGGCGCATCGCGATGCAACCCGCATTGCCGGGAGGCGTCGTGCACCGTGGAGAGGCGTAAGGAAGCCCAACGGAAATCAGTTGGGCACCGCCGCAATCGACAACGGCCGCCAGGGCGGGCCCGTATACGGCTATGGATCACCAGCAGCGAATGACAGCGGCACGGAACGCTCCTCGGTTGTCCGCGCTACACCGGTTCGGCCGGGCGGATCGACCGTCCGGCCAAACTCCTAGTCGGGAATCGCCCAAGGACCCTCCGCCGGTGCGGAATGACCAAGCGACGAGCGGGCCAACGCAGTCAAGCTACATTCGGCACCGAGACGATGCCTTCGTAGAGGCCGTCGACGGCTTTTCGGGCCCGTGCGTCGCTGCTCGGCATGAGGTGCGTGTAGACGCGGAGCGTGAAGCCCGGATCGTTGTGCCCGAGGTACTGGCTCAGTGCCTTGATGTTCTCGCCGGCGTCCAGGAGGACCGACGCGTAGAAGTGCCTCAGGGCGTGCATGCCGTGCTCCCGCGCGGCCTGGAACCTCTGCCCCGGTTCCGGCTGCGGGATCACCTTCGCCGCCACGAGAGCGGGTTTCCAGGTGTGGACGTTGAAGTCGGTTCGCCGCACCGCGCCGGCACCGTCCAGCCTGGTGAACAAGAGCTGTTTCGTGAGGGGCGGACCATCCGGCCGTAGCCAGGGGAGACGTCTCCTTGCCCCGCCCCAGATAGGCCAGCGGCGTGACCACGGCCGTGGTGATACCCGCCTGGAGCAGGGGCGGGGCGAGCGCGATCCCGGCTGCGGCGACGGCGACGCCGACGGCGGCGGTGCCGAAGCGCCAGCGGCGGGTCTGGGTCCGGGCCCAGTGCGCGGCCTGGAGCCGGGCGGCCAGGTCGACGTCCTCGGGGCGGACCTTGACCTGGGCCCGCAGGGCTTTGACGGTCGCGGTGTGGTCCTGCGCCGACAGCGTCGGCCACAGCCCGACCACGGCCCGGTAGAAGCCGCGGGCGGCCAACAGCACGGTCTTGACCAGGTACTTCGGGGCGCGGAAGCCGTGGTAGCGGGTGTGCCACCAGGTAAGCCGCCCGAACGCCCGGACGTGTGCGAGCACGGATGCGCTGGAGCGTGCCCACACCGGCAGCACCGGGGCGTCGGGGAGGGTGAGCCAGTCGGCCAGCGGATTGTCCAGCCGGTCAACCGCCTCGCCCGCCGGAGACGGCTCCGCGTCCGCCTCCGTGGCCGTGGCCGGTGCGGGGATGGTGCTGGTGTCGGGTTTGGTCAGGTCGACCACCCAGGCCTTGCGGCCGGTGCGGTGGTCGTCCAGGCGGTGGACGGTTCCCACCGGTGTTGCCTCCGTGGCGGGTTCACTCATGACGGAACTCCTGTCAGCCCGGTCGGGCGGGAAGCTTGGGGAAGCGCCGTCCCCGCCCGCACAGCTGCGGGCGGGGCGGCGGGGAGGGATCAGTGCCGGTGGGTGCGCAGGGCCGTCTTGCAGGCCGGGCACTTGCGTGCGGGGCCGGTGCCGACGACCGGGGCGGGGATCACCTGGCCGCAGACGGCCCGGGTCACGCCGAACACCAGCGGTCCGCAGTCCGGGCAGTGAAAGTGCGAGATCAGGACCCGCGTCGCGCTGCCAGCGGTGCGAGGCATGCTCACCACCACCGGGAGGGCTTCTTGGGGACGAGGTAGGGGTGGCCGTTTCGCATGTGGTCCACGCACTGCGGGCAGTCCTCACGCGGCCCCAGGCGGCGGTGGATGCTGCGGTCGTAGGCGTGCTGCCAGCACTGCGGACACTGCCCCGGAGGCGTCTCGGGAACAGCCACGCTCACCACCACCCCGACGACTTCTTCGCGGCCTTGGTCTTGGCGGCGGCGTTGACGACGCGCTGACGCTCGGCCTGGAGGGCGGAGATCTCGGCGACGAGCCGGGTCTCAGCGGACTGCCACGCGGTCTCGATCTTCCGCTCCGCCCGTCCGGGGCTGTTGCCCCGCACGACGCGGTACGAGCCGGTCGCCACGGCACCGAGGACGGCGCGGCGCTCACGTCCGTCCAGCGGCCACATCTCCCGCTGGCGGACCGCCTCCAGCTTGCGGGTCGCCTCATGGATGGCCTTGTCCAGGCGGCGGGTGTCGGGCTTACCCATCTCAGGCGCTCCTCGAGGTGGTGTCGTCGGCGGGCCGGGCGGGGGTGAGCTGGCCGGGCAGGACGGTGATGGCCTGGGACGCCATGAACCACGCCCGCTCCACAGACGTGTGGGTCGACGGCGGACGGGATGAGAGCGAGGGGGGCGAGTCGTGGGCGAGACGCCGATCTTGCGCCTTTCCCGGATTCTCGTGCCGCAAGCCCCGAACGAACCTTAACCTGGATAGGCATAGGAGGAGGAAGGCGAGCAAACCGCCAGGAGGATAGAGAAGTGGCTGACCCTACAGAGCTAATGCTGGCCGACCTCTCGAATGCGTATGCAGACGCGAAAGTTTCAAATACTTTCCTTCGTCTATATGTGAGCGACTCTCGCTTCGACCGTGCTTTCGCCAGCCTGCACGAGCGTCTGAACGGTCATTTCGCATCCATCAACGACAGGGCGGAGACGACCCACCACTACTGGGCCGAACAGAGCAGGGAGATGCTTGCACTTGTCAAGGAGGTCGCCAATTTCCTGAATTCGCTCAAGCATGCCGGCATTCAGGTGGACCTAGCTGCATCCTACGCAGGCGCCATAAAGAGTTGCCAATCATGGCTGGTGGGCAGCGGAGGCAGCACAATCCCGGATGACTTCGAACAAATCACGCTCATCCAGTACGAGCCAGTTTTTTCCCGCTCAGACACTGAGATCAAGCTAAAGAAGTCCAGCCAACGCACCCAGTTGCAACTGATCGGCGAGGGTTCGTACGCGAAGGTATTCTCTTTTGTCGACCCTGATTACGGCATTAAGTTCGCCGTCAAGCGTGCCAACAAAAACCTGAGCGCACGGGATCTACACCGGTTCCAGCAAGAGTTTGCGATCCTGAAGCGCCTACGGTTCCCGTATATAATTGAGGTATTCCAGTACGACGCAATTCGCAATGAATATCAAATGGAGTTTTGCGAGTCCACGCTCCGCAAGTACATCAAGAAGTTTAATAGCACCTTGTCGTTCTCGTTGCGGAAGAGAATCGCGCTGCAATTCTTGTACGGTGTCAATTACATTCATACTGAAGGCCTGCTTCACCGCGACGTCAGCCTTCAGAACGTTCTCATAAAGACCTTCAATGGCGGGGCTGTACTCGTGAAACTGTCAGACTTCGGCCTCGCCAAAGATAAGAATTCCGAGTACACGCGAACAAAGACAGAGATGCGTGGAACCTATCGGGATCCTGTCCTGGAGAGCTTTAAGGACTACGGCGTGCGCAATGAAATCTACTCGATCGGTTGGGTGCTTTCCTATATTTTCAGTGGAAGGGAGGCCCTTCTGTCTCGCGATGACGCGCCGAGCAAGGTTGTACGGAAATGTACGGCGCATGATGTCGCTCATCGGTACGGGAGCGTGCGCGAACTAATCGGTGACGTTGAGGGGATGGAAGCCACCCCACCCCCCGCGGACGCTCCAGCTTGACGAGGCCTCTGGTATCAACTGCTGACGAAACGGTGTTGGACGGGCATGCACGCCAGCGTCCAAGCCTGGCTGCCTCACCAACCGCGGACAGCACCTGAAGCGAGGGGGCATCGAACCCCTAAGCAGGTCTAGTCTTCCGTGGAAACTTTCCTGCTCACACGCCGAACGACCCCAGTAGTAGCCTCTTGCTTGCTTCCTGTGCTGACTGAACCGTTCCGGCTGTGAAAAGCATCTCCTCATCTTCCATGAAAAGACTCATTCGGCCAAAGCTATTAATTTGCATCTCGGTTCCGTGAAGCCTGCCTTGATGAACAGTTCTTGAGCGTTGAGGGTATGCCTTCGCTAGGTATGTCGCCTGTTCTTCATCAAGGACACCTCGGATGGCATCTTCGAAACGCTTACGGCTGCTGAGTACCATGCCGCACTCCCCGCATTTCTCAGGGTTCTTGTTGATTTGAGCGAGTGTCTCAACGGCTGCCGTGAAGCAGACCAATGCCATAGAGGGATGGTCTCGTCTAAGCATCAGCCCCTCTTGATGCATGAGCAGCGCGTGCGCCAATCGTGGAATCTGAATGATGATCCGTTCAGCATCGATAATCCACGCTGGCACAGAAATTTTCCTACCGCTATCCCGGAGGATTTCATCAGCGATAGGGCGCCATGAGTGGCCCTGGAGTGGGGCATCCGCCTCAGAGAAAGAAACGGCGGGGTCGCGGGGCCCTTCGCGAACAGTCCATGGACTATCCCATGTTAGCGAAAGAAGCGCGCTGAGTCTTCTCAATCGGGCCAGCGCCGTGACCTCACCATCTCTAAGCCAGGTGTAGCAGGAAGTCGATCCACGCACCTCGATGGGCCAGTGACAAAATTGCCCAGCCGCCACCCCTATGCCACTTAGAGGAACTCGAGCATCCTCTGAAACGCCATCAGTGAGTGAGGCAAATGACAAGTCTCCCGCAGTGAAGGGATCTCCGAGGCGCTGCCCGTTCAGCATGTAGGAATCAGGCTGGTACTGGGAGAGGATTGCAATCCACTCCCTCTCAGTTCGCGTCCCCAAGCGCACGATTGCCGACTCAATCCCCTGGCGCCATACTGCAACTTCCTCGTTGCGTTGTTCCCCTTGGCCGGCCAACGCAAGCATCAACCCATCCGGGCGATTTATCACCCACAGGCGGGGAAGCTCACGACCGTCGGAGGTGTTGAGCCTCCACTCATCTACTCGCCCAAACCTCTGGTCCGTTCGCGTCTGGCTGCTGTAGCCGTGATTGAACGTTTGCTGCATGTACTCGAAGAGGTGATGAATAAATTCATCTTTCTCCGCGTCTGGGATTGCCACGATTTCGAGTTCTGGAAGTTGCCCCACCCAATGGGGCGTCCAGACCTCAGGACTATTTTCCATCAGGTCAATATAGGGCTAGGGGCGCGGCATCACCATCGATTTTGGTGAAGTGGGGACCTCCAGACAGTGGCACAATCGCCAATGCCGAGGATTGATCAACTACTACGATGAGCTTGGTGAGGTCGATCCTCGGTCCTTCACCCAGGTCAGTGCCCAAGAGGTCCACACGATCGCACCCTCTCAAGCTGAGGGCTCACTGATGTCGTGGCCCATCAGCCCAGCTGCGCCCCCGAGCAACCGCCTTGAGCCGCCGTGCATCGCTGCGCGGAGTAGTGCGCCTTCCGCAGAGCACACGTGCCTAGTAATCCTGCGCTGGTCCGCACAACGTTCGAGACCGGGGGTGGGAGACGTGGCTCGTACGCAGTCCAGATGTGGAGCGCTCACGGAGAAGGGCACTAGGTGCCGGCGGCTCGCGATGGTCGGTGCGTCGCGATGCAACCTGCACCGTGGCGAGTGGTCGTCGTACACCATCGAGAAGCGCAAGGAAGCCGAACGCAAGGCGAAGATGCGCAAGCGTCGCAAGTGACCTCAGCTGATATGAGGTGACATCCATAACAGATATCAAAGACAGCGGACAGCGGACAGCGGCGGCACCGTGCGGTCTGACACGGCCACGGCCGCACTGCGCGGCACAGGTGGACAGGCGGTCAGACCGGAACTCCCGCGTGGCTCGTCGCCGCAAGGGGCGCGCCTTCGATCACTCCTGATGTTCACAGGTGTTCGGCGCCGACAGCGCCGATCGCCTCATAGCGCCCGGGAGGGGTTACCCCGTCCGTATTAGGTGCGTCTGAGTGGCTGATGCTGGGCCGTCCCTGGGCCGTCGAAGGGTGGCCCACGGCGGCCAACGACGACCGATGACGGCCGCTCGATTGATGGTCAGCGCGGCTCTGACGCCGATCGCGCGAGGTCGCTCGAGGCCGTCCTCACTTCCTGCGCAACAAGAAGTCGGAGTGGGAGGAGTACCGGTCCGAGGTGACGGCATTCGAGCTGCGCAAGAACCTGCCCGTGCTGTAGGGGCGGGCCGGGGCGGCCTCTGTCCAGCCGGCAAGCGGGGCCTGCAGCCGTCTGTTCCGGGACCCGGGTGCTTGCCATGCCTCCAGGGGCCGTCCGTGAGCCGTCTGTGCGGGAGCAGCCCATGGCAGGCTCATGTCGCATGATCGATGAATTCGCGAAGGACAACCTGCACGGGCGACTGCGGCGGGACCGCAAGGCGCTGCTCTGGAAACTCGACGGCCTGTCCGAATACGACGCCCGCCGACCTTTGACAGCTACCGGGACCAACCTCCTCGGCCTGGTCAAACACGTGGCCACCGTCGAGGCCAGGTACTTCGGCGAGGTCTTCGACCGCCCTTCCCCGGAACCGCTGCCCCGGTGGCAGGACTCCGACGGCAGCGATCTGTGGGCGACCGAGGACGAGACCCGCGATCAGATCATCGGGTTCTACCGGCGCACATGGGAACACTCGGACGCGACGATCGACGAGCTTCCCCTCGATGCCCCCGGCCACGTGCCGTGGTGGCCGGAGCCTTGCCCCAACACGAACCTGTTCGCCGTCATGGTCCATGTCCTCGGCGAGTCCATCCGGCATGCCGGGCACGCCGATATCCTGCGCGAGGCCCTCGACGGCCGGACCGGGGTGCGCGCCGAGAACGAGCAGCAGATCGACGAGGAAGCCCGTGCGGCCCACTGCGCGAAGATCGAGCAGGCCGCCAGGTCGGCCGCACCGATCAAGGCTCAGAGGTTGTCTCGCGTGACGTGAAGTTCGTGCGGCACCATGCCCTCAGGCAGGCCGTCCGCGGCCTGCCGGGTCCGTGCGTCGGCTTCCTCGCAGCGGTGTTATCAAGGGTGTATGGAAGCATTTTCCGGGCGCCCACGGGGTCCGGAACGACATCCGCCCGTCGGGGGCTCGCGCGCACGTCGCGCCTCCCTGCTGGACCTGCGCAGTGCGGCCGGTCAGATGTTCCTTCTCCAGGTCGTGATCGTGGTCCTGCTGGTCGTGGCCGCCGTGGGGGTCATGGTGCTCCAGGCGGCGAATGACGCCTTGCAGCAGGGGCGCAGGGAGTCGATCATCGTGGCGCAGTCGTTCGCGAGCGCTCCTGGCGTGGCCGAGGCGCTGCAGAGCCCGGATCCGACGGCGGTGCTCCAGCCTCGGGCCGAGGAGGCGCGCAAGCGCGCGGGCGTGGACTTCGTCATCGTCATGAACACGGACGGGATTCGTTATACGTATCCCTACCCGCGGGAGATCGGGAAGAAGTTCGTCGGCACCATCGAACCGGCGCTGAAGGGCCGTACCGTCGTCGAGCAGGCCGGCGGGCCACCGCTGCCCGCGGGCAAGGGGACGGACGTGCAGGCGGTGGTCCCGGTGACCGACTCGCACGGCAAGGTGGTCGGCCTGGTCTCCGCCGGAATCACGGTCAGGAACGTGGCGGGGCTGTGGCTGCCGGAGGTGCCGATCATCCTGGGCAGCGGCGTGGCCGCGCTGGCGCTGGCCGTGACGGGAACGAGGTTCGTGTCCCGGCGGCTGCGGCGGCAGACGTACGGCATGGCCCCGGTGGAGCTGGCGGAGTTGTACAGGCACCACGACGCGGTCCTGCACGCGGTGCGGGAAGGAGTGTTGATCACCGACGCCGACGGACGACTGCTGATGGCCAACGACGAGGCGACACGGCTGCTCGGACTGCCGGCGGACCCGCGGGGGCGCCCGGTGCAGGAGCTGGGACTGCCGGAGCCGATCACGCGTCTGCTGTCGTCGCCGGAGGCGGTCACCGACGAGGTCCTTCTCGTGAGGGACCGGTTGCTGGCGGTGAACAAGCGGCCGACGTACCCGCAGGCCGATCCGGAGGGCAGCGTGGTGACTCTGCGGGACACCACGGAGCTGGCGGCGGTCTCGGGGCGGGCCGAGGTCGCGCGGGAGCGGCTGAAGCTGCTGTACGAGGCCGGGGTGGGGATCGGGACCACGCTGGATGTGGAGCGTACGGCCCAGGAGCTGGCCGACGTGGCGGTGCCGCAGTTCGCCGACCTCGTCACGGTGGATCTGCTCGAAGCGGTGCTGCGGGGGTGGGAGCCGACGGCGGAGGGCTGGCGGCATCTGCGCCGGGCGGCGATCGGCGGCGACCGGCGGATGATTCCGGTGTATCCGCGGGGCCAGATGATCTCGTTCGCGCGTCGAACGCCGCAGATGCGGGCGCTGCAGGAGCGACGGGTGACGCTCGAGGCGGACCTGCGGCAGGCACAGGGCTGGCGGGAACAAGATCCGGAGCGCGCCAGGAGGGCCCTGGAGCGCGGGTTGCGTTCGCTGGTGGCCGTGCCACTGCGGGCGCGGAACGCAACGCTGGGCGTGGCGAACTTCTACCGGACGGTGGATTCCGCGGCGTTCGAGCCGGATGACCTCACCTTCGCGGAGGAACTGGCCGCGCGGGCGGCGGTGGCCATCGACAACGCCCGGAGGTTCACCCGGGAGCACGCGATGGCGGTGACGCTGCAGCGCAGCCTGCTGCCGCGGCGGCAGCCGGAGCAGGACGCACTGGAGGTGGCCTGGCGGTACATGCCTGCGGAGGCCGGGGTGGGCGGGGACTGGTTCGACATCATCCCGCTTCCGGGCGCTCGCGTGGCTCTGGTGATGGGCGACGTCGTCGGTCACGGGCTGCACGCGGCGGCGACGATGGGCCGGCTGCGCACCGCGGTGCACAACTTCTCCACCCTGGACCTGCCTGTGGACGAGGTGCTCGGGAACCTGGACGACCTGGTCGTCCGCATGGACAACGAGGAGCACACGGACGATGCCTGGGACGGCCAGGAAGGCGAGGGCGTGACCGGAGCGACCTGCCTCTACGCGGTCTACGACCCGGTGGTGGAGGCCTGCACGATGGCCCGTGCGGGGCATCCGGGGCCGGTGGTGGTGCGCCCGGACGGGACGGTCACCTGTCCTGACGTGCCGGCCTCGGCGCCGCTCGGCCTGGGCGGCTACC
Organism: Streptomyces sp. 1222.5; assembly: GCF_900105245.1. Taxonomy (NCBI): domain Bacteria; kingdom Bacillati; phylum Actinomycetota; class Actinomycetes; order Kitasatosporales; family Streptomycetaceae; genus Streptomyces; species Streptomyces sp. 1222.5. The sequence continues at coordinate 6,079,731 of NZ_FNSZ01000001.1, forward strand.
CCTTCGAGACCGTGGAACTGTCCCTGCCGGAGGGTTCGCAACTGGTGCTGTACACCGACGGCCTCGTGGAGGACCGTACCCAGGACATCGACGTCGGGATGGAGCGACTGCGCCGGGCGTTGGGCGAGTCCGGGGGCCGCTCGCCGGAGGAGACGTGTCGAGCGGTGATCGACTCATTGAAGCCGTCGCCCTCCTCCGACGACATCGCGCTGTTGACGGCACGTACCCGGAGGTTCCCGCGCTCGCACGTGGCCATGTGGGACGTGCCGCCGGACCCGGCGGTGGTTCCCTCGGTACGGGCGCGCTGCCGGGAGAGGTTGCTGGAGTGGGGGCTGGAGGAGACCGCATTCGCCACGGAGCTGATCGTCAGTGAGTTGGTGACGAACGCGATCCGGTACGGCTCGCCACCGGTCGGCGTACGGCTGCTCCACGGACGGTGTCTGATCTGCGAGGTGTCGGACGGAAGCGGCACGTCGCCGCGCATGCGGCGGGCGGCGACCACCGACGAAGGCGGGCGGGGACTGTTCCTGGTGGCGCAGTTCGCCCAGCGATGGGGGACGCGGTACACCCCTCACGGCAAGGTCATCTGGACGGAGCAGCTTCTCCACGACGGCGCATCCGCCGCCTCGGGCCTCGCCCCGGTCGACTTTCTTCTCGACCAGTTCGACGATCCCGGCCTGTGAGCCGCCCCGCCGCTTTCGGTCCTCCATGCAATCAGCCGATCGGATCGTCAGATCGATGTTCGGCATCGATACGTTCGGCAGGAAGGCAGAAGGAGCGGAAGAACCGGAGGTGCGGTATGGGGAGGCCCGTCGATCGCGTGGATGCCGTCGGTCGGGCGGCACGAGGACGGCGTCGCCGCCCGCTGGACCCGGGAGCTGGTGCGATGACCGCGTGCGAAGTGCCTCGTCGTGCCTTCCGCGGGTGAGGAGACGGTCAGCCCTCTGTCCTTCAGGGAACTGCAAGCGATCGCTCTCGCCTCCACGATGACGTCGCTCGACCGGACCGTGGTCGTCATCGCTCTCCCGTCCATGGCCCACGACTTGGGATTCGGGCTGGTGGCGGCTCACTGGATCATCAGTGTCTACGTGCTGACCACGGCTGCACTCGTCCTCCTCGGAGGGCGCCTCGGGAGCACGATCGGGCTCATGCGGACCTTTCGCTGCGGGGTGCTGGTGTTCACACTCGCGTCGGTCGCATGTGCGATGGTGCCGACCGCAGGTACCGCGTTTGCGGCCCTGGTCGGCTTCAGGGCTCTGCAGGGGGCCGGCGCGGCCCTGATGTGGCCCGTCGCCATCCCGATGGTGACGGGCGCCTTCGAAAAGGCGAGTCAGGGCCGGGTGGTCGCCTTGTTCTGCGGTGTGTCCCAGTTCGGCGGAGCCCTGGGGCCTGTGGTGGGTGGAGCCGTCACAGGGGCGCTCGGATGGCGTTACGTATTCTGGCTCAACATCCCGCTCGGTGTCCTCGCGTTCATCCTCACTTTGCGTGGTACTCCCGGTCCACGGCCGACCGGGGACCGGCCGCACTTCACCCAGCTGTTCCTCCTGGTGCCGGGTATCTGCCTTGTCGTACTGGCTCTTCAGCAGAGTGCGGAATGGGGCGTGGCGTCATGGCGATTCTGTGCGTCGCTGTGTGCCGGCCTGCTGATCACCTGCGTCTTCTGCCGCGCCACTCTGCGGTCCCGCCACCCCCAGGTCGACCTGCGACTTCTCGCCGGGCGACGGTTCGGCGCGGACGTGCTGGTCAATTGCGGCCTGCAACTCGGTCTTTTCGCCGTGTTCGTCAACAGCGCGCTCTACATTCAAGAGGTGCTGCGTTTCTCTCCCCTGCGGGCCGGAATCGCACAGATGCCCCTCCTCGTCGGCGTCATCCTGGGGACCCAGGCGGCCGGTTACCTGTTCGACCGCACAGGTAATGCCAGGGTCCCCGTGCTGTGCGGACTGGTCTGCGCGATCGCGGGGGTGGGGATGTGGATCGCGGCACTGTCCTGTACGTCCTACTTCTGGCACCTGCCGGGCATGGTGCTCTGCGGGCTGGGGGCCGGCACGCAGGCGTCGGTGAAGGCCGACGCCATGAACGGGGTGCCTGCGCTTCGGAGACCCGACGCGTCCGGGCTGCTCGCCGTGACGCAGCAACTCTCCGCCGTGGTGGGCCTCGCGGTCGCCGGAACGGCCACTGCGACACACGTGCGAGCGGATGCCGGACCGGCCCTCGTCGACACACAGGCCGTGACCGCGGGGTTCCTGGTCTCCCTGGGCTTTCTGGTGGTGACCCTCGGCGGAGCGGCCTTGTACATGGGCCGGTGCCGCTCGATCACCGGTCGGCGCTGCGCTCGCGGGGCCGGCGGTCACGAACCGTCGGCCCCAGGGGTGCGCCCGTGCCCTTTCGTCAGGGGGTGCGGGGAGCTTCCCGCGGCGGGGTCGTGGTCGCCGGCTGGACCACGCACAGGGCCCAGATGACGACTCCCGCGAAGGCGATCATCAGGGTGGACCAGATGGGGGAGTACGGCAGGGAGAGGAAGTTGGCGATGATGATCAGGCCGGCGATGACGATGCCGGAGATCCGCGCCCACTTCGCCGTCTGGAACAGCCCCATGCTCACCACCACGGCGACGGCGCCCAGGATGAGGGTGACCCAGCCCCAGCCGGTCAGGTCGAAGCGGAAGACGTAGCCGTTCGCCGCGATGAACACGTCGTCCTCGGCTATGCCCATGATGCCGCGGAAGATGTCGATCACCCCGGCGACCATCAGCATGACGGCGCCGAAGAGCATCAGACCGCTGGCCCAGTGCTGCTTCCTGGCCTCTGTGGTGTGTGTCGTGGTCATGTCTTTGCCTCGCTTGCTGTCGTCCGGTGATCAGTGCGGGACGGACGTCGTGGCCGAGCCGGTGCGGTCCGTGCCGTCGTCGCCGCTCAGCACCAGTGCCTTCGCCCTCTGGAACTCCTCCTGGGTGATGTCGCCGCGGTTGCGCAGCTCGGAGAGCTTGGCGAGTTCGTCGGAACTGCTGGGCCGGGCACCGCTCGCCGCCTCCCTGACGTAGGAGTCGAACGCCTTGCGCTGCCGGATCGCCTGCTCCTGCTCCCGGCGGCCCATGTCCTTGCCGCGGGCGAGCAGGTACACGAGGACCCCGAGGAACGGCAGCACGATCACGAACAGGCACCAGCCGGCCTTGCCCCAGCCGCTCATGGAGTCGTCCCGGAAGATGTCGAGGACGACCTTGAACAGCAGGAAGAACCACATGATCCACAGGAAGAACCACAGCATGGTCCCGAGGGCGGCCAGCAGCGGGTAGTCGTAGGCGAGGTTCATCTACGTGGTCCCTTCTTCGCGCATCAGGCCGTTGTCCGAGCCCACAGTGCGCCGGTGCGGGACCGCCCGCCTCACACCCCCCGGGTGATTTCCCCTGCTCCCTCGCCCACCCACGGCCCTGCAGCTAGCGCAGGTACGCCGGTGACACCGCCGCCGTGCTGATCCGCCGGGCCCTGCCCGAGCCGTCCGCCGGGACCTCGTAGAGATCCGCGCCGTAGTCCCCGGGCAGCGCGTACACGATCGTGCGGGTGTCCCGCCAGACCGCCTGGTCGTCCACGCTCCTCGGTTCGGCCAGGGGAGTCTCCCGCATCGTGCGCAGGTCGAGGACGTACAGACGCCACGGGGCGTCCGTCGGCAGCCCCGCCACCCGCTTCTTGTAGGCGACCCGCGTGCCGTCGGGGGACAGGGACGGGCACTCCACGTTCGGGTGCAGCGTGGTGACCGTACGGTGGCGCAGATCGCCGCGGACCAGGTAGGTGCGCCCCCCGGTGGCCAGCGTCGCGTAGAACGTGCGGTCGTCCGCCGCGAACGTCACGCCCCAGAAGTTGACGTCCGCCGCCCGGTAGGGCCGTCCGTCCTTGACGATCCGGAAGTCCTCCAGCGACGGGACCAGGACGCCGGTGCGGGTGTCCGCGATCGCCGTGCGCGTGGAGAAGTTCGTGCCGGCGTACGAGTCGCCGCCGACGAAGGCCGTCCAGGCGGCGAAGCGGCCGGTGGCGGAGACCCGGGCGCGGGAGGGGATGCCGGGGACGTCGTAGTGGTCCACGGTGCGCAGGCGCGCGTCGAGGATCAGGGCGCGGTAGGTGTCGGACACCGGCCCGTGCACCGCCTGGAGACACACGCCGGTGCCCGAGGCGGCGTAGAAGCGCAGGCACTTGACGCCCGAGGCGGTGCGTGGCGCCGCGGGCTCGCCGGCCGGGACGCTCGTCAGCTCGTCCCGGTGCGGTCCCCACGCCATGTTCCGGAACACCATGCGGCCGTGGCCGGTCAGCGCCACCGTGCCGGGTGTGACCCGCGGGCCACCCGCCTGGGTGCGGTCGCGGCGGTCGGCGCGGGCGGAGGCGTGCAGCACGGACGCCAGCCCGACGGCCGCGAGCACGGCGACCGCCGCCGCCAGGATCAGGACGCGGTTGCGTACGGTCATGCGGTCACCGGCTCCTTCGGGCGCAGGGTGAGGGAGAACGCGGCACACGCGGCGAGCGCCACGGCCGCGCCGGCCAGTGCGGTGCGGTCGCCCCACGCCGTCCAGGCCGCGCCGAACAGCAGCGAGCAGGCGAACCGCGCGAGTGCCTGCCCGGTCTGCACCACGGCCAGTCCGGAGGAGCGCAGCGCTTCGGGGACCCCGTCGGAGGCCGCCGCCATCAGCACCCCGTCGGTGGCCGCGTAGAAGCCGCCGTGCAGGGCGAGGACGGCGTACGGCAGGGCCGTGCCGTGCCAGGACGTGAGCAGCAGGCCGTAGGCGAGGAGCAGGGCCCCGTGCCCGGCAAGGAAGACCGTCCACCGGCCCACCCGGTCCGCGAGCCGGCCGAGCGGCACCGCCAGCAGCAGGAAGGCGGCCGCCGTGCCGAGCGGCAGCAGCGCGAACCAGCGGTCGGGCACGCCGAGGCGGCGCTGGAGCAGCAGGTAGACGAAGGAATCGCTGACCGTGGCGAGGCCCAGCAGCAGCGCGCACACGGTGATCCGGCGCAGGTCCCGGCGGCGCAGCAGCCGTACGGCGGCGCGCAGGGTCGGGCGTTCGGCGGGAGCCGCGCTCGTGGTGGCCGGGCCTCGTGGTCCGCCGCCGCGCCTGGCGCCCGGCACGAAGAGGACCAGGACCAGGACGCCCAGGACGGCCACGCAGAAGCTGACGGTGAACACCGCGTCGTACCCGTCCACGGTGGCCCGCAGGACGAGGAACGCCGCCAGCGGGCCGAGCAGGGCGCCCGCGGTGTCCATCGCCCGGTGCACGCCGAAGGCCCGGCCGCGGGACTCCGTCGTGCTCGCTAGCGAGATCAGCGCGTCCCGGGGAGCCGTCCGCAGCCCCTTTCCGGTGCGGTCGGCGGCGAGGACCAGCCCGATGGGGGTCAGTGAGTGCGCCACCAGCAGCAGGGGCTTGCAGGCCGCGGACAGGGCGTACCCGAGCCCGGCGACCCACTTGTGCCGGCCGCCCCCCCGGTCGGCGAGGTGCCCGCCGACGAGCCGGACCAGTGCCGAGAAGCCGTTGTAGATGCCGTCCAGCAGCCCGAAGCCCAGCGGGGACAGGCCGAGGCCGGTCACGAGGTACAGCGGCATGACCGCCGTGACCATCTCGGAGGACACGTCGGTGACCAGGCTGACCGTTCCGAGGGCGAGGACGGTGGGCGCGACCGCGGCACGGCGCCGCCCGGCCGGAGGCCGGACGGCGCCGTCAGCGGACGCGACGGCGCGGCTGTCCGCTACGTACACGTCAGGGCGCCCAGATACCGGTGATGTCCTTGGCGGAGGCCGCGTTGCCCGCGTGCGTACTCAGGCCCTGGGTGTCCTCCAGCGTGCGCAGCAGGTCGTAGTGGTTGTAGGTGGTGGAACTGGACGAGCCCGCGGTGACCGGCTGGCCGTACAGGACCGTCGGGATGCGGTTGCCGCTGAGCCGGTTGTCCTCGTCGAAGGTGACGACGAGCAGGCTGTTGTGGGTCTTGGCCCAAGTCGCGTACGCGCCCAGGTTGTTCTTCAGCCAGGTGTCACCGGAGGACACCGAGCAGTCGTGCATGTCGCTGCACAGGTTGGGGACGACGAACGACACCTGGGGCAGCGTCGAGTAGTCCGTCGGGAACTGGGCGAACGTCTTGGCGCTGGACGTCGGTACGTTGCCGAACCCGAACCAGGGGTTGTGCTTGCGGGCGTACTTGCCGCTGCTGCAGGTGGTCGAACCCTGGCTGGGCAGCGTCTCGTTGTAGCTGGCCCAGCTGCGGCCGGCGGCGATCAGTTCGGAGGCCAGGTTCGGCGCGGACGAGAAGCCCGGGGTGTAGCAGCTGTCGTCCGTGATGCCCTGCGTCGAACCGGAGAACAGGGCGAAGTAGTTGGGCTGGCTCGGGTGGGTCTCGGCGTACGCCTGGGACAGGTTGGCGCCGCCCGACTTCAACGAGTTGATGTAGGGCGCGCTGGAGGAACCGATGACCTGGCTGTACGCGTGGTTCTCGAAGACGACGACGACCACGTGGTCCGGGCTGGGAACGGTGGTCGCGGCGTGCGCGGACCCGCTGCCGAGACCGGTCCACAGACCCGCCGCGGCCGCGGCGAGGGCCGCCGCGGACGCCACGACGGTGCGGGCACGGCGGTACACGGAACTGCCGGACACATCAACCTCCGGGGTGGGGGGATACGGGGCTGGCGGTGCGGACAGAGCATGCACACGCCAACATTCCCGTGGCCCACGGAAGCCAACCTCGCGAGTGAAGACCGGATGAACGGCGGGTACCCGCGCCGCCATGACGCGCATTCTGGTGGGCACTTGCGGCTGGACCGACCCGGCGCTGGTGCGGAGCGGCTGGTACCCACGCGGCCACCGCGACGCCGAGGGACGCCTGCGGCACTACGCGAGCCGCTTCCCCGTGGCCGAGGCCGACTCCCCGTACTACGCCCTGCCGAGTCCGCGCACCACCCGGCTGTGGGCGGACCGCACCCCCGCCGGGTTCCGCTTCGACGTCAAGGCGTTCTCCCTCCTCACCGGCCACCCCACCCGCCCCGCCGCCCTCCCCGCGGATCTGCGCGGACACCCGCGCGACGAGGGCCTGCTCACGGAGATTTGGACGCGGTACGCCGAGGCGGTGGACCCCCTGCGCCGCGCCGGGCGGCTGGGCACGCTCCTGTTCCAGTACCCGCCCTCCCTGGCCCCCGGCCCCGACTCCGAGGCGTTCGTCCGCGCGGCCCGGGAACGCGCCCGCGACTGGCCGTTCGCCGTGGAGTTCCGCGACCGCGCCTGGTGGCGGTCCGCCCGTACGACCGCCTTCCTCAGGGACCTGGGCGCCACCGCCGTCGGCGTGGACACCCGCCAGGACCTGCCCGGTTCGCTGCCCCCGGACACCTCCGTGACCACCCCGCGCCTCGCCGTCGTCCGTTTCCACGGCCGCAGCGCCCACTGGGGCACGGGCGGCAAGGAGGACCGTTTCCGCCACGACTACACGGAGGCGGAACTCGCCGAGTGGCTGCCCCGCGTCCGCGCCCTCGCCGCACGCGCCGAGGAGGTCCATCTCCTCTTCAACAACTGCTGCGCGGACGCGGCGGTCCGGGCGGCCCGGAGCATGCTCGATCTGCTGACCGCCCGGCTGCCGCGGCAGGCGGCTAGTCCTGAGGCGCCGCCGGTGGGGCGAGCACCTGGTGCAGCGGCTCGGTGAGCCGCCGCTTGTACTCCTGGACGGCCCACCCGTTGCCGTCGGGGTCCTTGAAGTACATGAAGGTGGCCCCGTCCTGCGGCGCGAACTGCACCGGCTCGCTGACCTCGAGGCCCCGCGCGGTCAGTTCCTCGTAGGCGGCCCCGGCATCCGTCAGGCACAGCTGCAGACCGTGGTACGTCCCCGGCCGCGGTGTCCCGGTGGGCACCTGCAGCCCGTCCACCAGCGCGATGGAACACCCGGACCCCGGCGGCGTGAGCTGCACGATCCGCACGCCCTCCATCACCTCCCCGTCCAGGTCGACGTGGAAGCCGCCCTTGTCGCGGTAGAACTCCATGGCCCGGTCCACGTCGGACACGGGCAGCATGACCACTTCGAGGGACATCTGCAGGGAACGACTCCTCCTCGTCACGGCTGAACGGCTCGCCCTCACCGAAGCGGAAATCCCTCTGGGGCGCCACCGAACTCCGCCGGGGGCGGATCGAGGGAGCTGTCGGCAGCGCCGGGCGGATGCACACCGGCCCGTCCACCGATCACCTGCCCGCGCTCCGTCGCCCGCGCGGCCCCGGACGCCCGCCTGCCCCACGTCACCCGCACGGCCTCTCACGCCGTCGCCGAGTCGCAGGCATCGCCCCGGCGATCGGCCCCGGTCCCCGACAGCGCGTGCGGAACACCGACGGGATCACGGGTTCCGCGCCGCGCCCGGGTCCGCGGCGGAGTGCGGTGCGCGCTCACGCCAGGCCGAGCGCAGCTGGACCATCCCCGCGCCGCGCCATCGGCACCGGGCCCCGCACCGTGTACGACGTCGGCGGTGCCGAATTCCGACGTCGGACCCGGGTCGTCCCGCACGCACGGAGCCGCGGCGGCAACCCCCGTACCCGCGCCCAGGCCCAAGGAGCCCTGCCCCGAATCCCGCCCCGGTCCCGGGCCCGCCCCGGAGCCCGGGCCTCGTGGTGCGGTTAGGCTCTGGCCAGGACGACCTTGATCCGAGACAAGGGGAGGCCGAGGATGACGCCGGGGCGCAGAAGCAGCACGTTCACCCGTCTGCTCCGGCACGGCTTCACCGACCCCTCCGCCGCCGAGCGCCTGCTGGACGGCCCCGAGCTGGACCCCGTGCGCAACGACCCGGTCCTGCTGGAGGCCCTCGGCGCCACCGCCGACCCCGACCTCGCCCTGCACGGTCTGGTCCGCCTCCTGGAGGCGCAGAACGGCTCCGCCGCCCCGCGCGAGCTGACGGACACCCTGATCGCGGCCAAGCCGCTGCGCGACCGCCTCCTCGGCGTTCTCGGTGCCTCCGCCGCCCTCGCCGACCACCTCGCCCGCCACCCCAGCGACTGGCAGGCCCTCGTCACCTACGAGCCCCGCGACCTCCACCCGGGCGTGGCGGAGTTCGAACGCGGTCTGGCCGACGCGACCGAGCCGGTCTCCCTGCGCGTCGCCTACCGCCGCTGCCTGCTCTCCATCGCCGCCCGGGACGTCTGCGGTACCACGGACGTCGCCCAGACCGCGGCCGAACTGGCGGACCTGGCCACCGCCACCCTGCGCGCCGCGCTGGCGATGGCGCAGGCCGCCGCCCCCGAGGACGCGGCGGCCTGCCGCCTCGCCGTGATCGCGATGGGCAAGTGCGGCGGTCACGAACTGAACTACGTCTCCGACGTGGACGTCATCTTCGTGGCCGAGGCGACCGACGGCACCAGCGAGGCCAAGGCCCTCAGGTCCGCCACGAAACTCGCCTCCCACCTCATGCGGATCTGCTCGGAGACGACCGTCGAGGGCTCCATCTGGCCCGTGGACGCCAACCTCCGTCCCGAGGGCCGCAACGGCCCCCTCGTCCGCACCCTCAGCAGCCACGTCGCCTACTACCAGCGCTGGGCCAAGACCTGGGAGTTCCAGGCCCTGCTGAAGGCCCGCCCGGTGGCCGGCGACCAGGACCTCGGCCGGGCCTACATCGACGCGCTGGAACCCCTCGTCTGGAAGGCCGCCGAACGCGACAACTTCGTCGCGGACGTGCAGAAGATGCGCCGCCGGGTGGTCGAGAACATTCCCGTCGCCGAGATCGAACGCGAGCTCAAACTCGGCCCCGGCGGCCTGCGCGACGTCGAGTTCGCGGTCCAGCTCCTTCAGTTGGTGCACGGCCGCACCGACCCGTCCCTGCGCAGCGGCACCACCCTCGACGCCCTCCAGGCCCTGGCCGCCGGCGGCTACGTCGGCCGCGAGGACGCCGCCCGCCTGGGCGAGGCGTACCGCTTCCTGCGCTCCATGGAGCACCGCATCCAGCTGTACCGCCTGCGCCGTACCCACCTCGTCCCCGAGGCGGAGGAGGACGTGCGCCGCCTGGGCCGCTCCATGGGGCTGCGCGCCGACCCGGTGGCCGACCTGAACCGCGAATGGAAGCGGCACACCGGCGTCGTACGACGGCTGCACGAGAAGCTCTTCTACCGCCCGCTGCTCGACGCGGTGGCCCAACTCGCCCCCGGCGAGGCCCGCCTGAGCCCCGAGGCGGCCCGCGAACGCCTGGTCGCCCTCGGCTACGCCGACCCGGCCGCCGCCCTGCGTCACCTGGAGGCGCTGGCGTCCGGCGTGACCCGTAAGGCGGCGATCCAGCGCACCCTCCTGCCGGTCCTGCTGGGCTGGTTCGCCGACTCGGCGGACCCCGACGCGGGCCTGCTGAACTTCCGCAAGGTCTCCGACGCCCTCGGGAAGACCCCCTGGTACCTGCGGCTGCTCAGGGACGAGGGCGCCGCCGCCGAGAACCTGGCCCGCGTCCTGTCGGCGGGCCGCCTCGCCCCCGACCTGCTGATGCGCGCCCCGGAGGCGGTGGCCCTGCTCGGCCAGGGGGACGGCGGCGGCCTGGAGCCCCGCGACCGCGCCCAGCTGGAGCAGGAGATCCTCGCCGCCGTGGGCCGCGCGGAGAACGCCGAGCAGGGCGTCACCGCGGCGCGCGGCGTCCGCCGCCGCGAGCTGTTCCGCATCACCGCCACCGACATCGTCGGCTCCTACGGCACCGAGACCTTCCCCGCCGAGGCCGACCAGGGCGCCCTGGTGGACCGGGTCGGCGCGGCCGTCTCCGACCTCACCGCGGCCACCCTCGCCGGCACCCTGCGCGCGGTCGTGCGCGGCGGCTGGGGCGACACCCTGCCCACCCGGTTCGCGATCATCGGCATGGGCCGCTTCGGCGGGCACGAGCTGGGCTACGGCTCCGACGCGGACGTGCTCTTCGTGCACGAACCGCAGGACGGCGTGGACGAGCACGAGGCGGCCGCGGCCGCCAACAAGGTCGTCGCCGAGATGCGCCGGCTGCTCCAGCTGCCCAGTGCCGATCCGCCCCTGTTGATCGACGCCGACCTGCGACCCGAGGGCAAGTCGGGCCCGCTGGTGCGCACCCTGAAGTCGTACGGGGCGTACTACCGCCGCTGGTCCCTGGTCTGGGAGTCGCAGGCGCTGCTGCGGGCCGAGCCGGTCGCCGGGGACGCGGACCTCGGCCGCCGCTTCACCGAGCTGATCGACCCGCTGCGCTACCCGCCGCAGGGGCTCGCCGAGGACGCCGTACGCGAGATCCGCCGGCTGAAGGCCCGCATGGAGGCCGAGCGGCTGCCGCGCGGCGCCGACCCCAAGCTGCACACCAAGCTCGGCCCCGGCGGCCTGTCCGACGTCGAGTGGACCGTCCAGCTGTTCCAGCTCCGGCACGGCCACCAGGTGCCCGGGCTGCGCACCACCCGCACCCGCCAGGCCCTGTCCGCGGTCCGCGCGGCCGGTCTGCTGTCCGCCGAGGACACGGAGATCCTGGACGAGGCGTGGGTGCTGGCCACCCGGGTGCGCAACGCGGTCATGCTGGTCCGCGGCCGGGCCGGGGACACCTTCCCCACCGAGCCCCGCGAGCTGGCCGCCGTGGGCCGCTACCTCGGGTACGGCGCCGGACACGCGGGGGACATGCTCGACGCGTACCGCCGCACCACCCGCAGGGCGCGCACGGTGGTGGAGGAGCTGTTCTACGGCGACGGGGCCTGAGCCGGCTCGGGCGCCCGGACCGGCACCCGCCTCGGCAGCGTGTGGGGCAGGGCGCCGTACCAGAGCCGGGCCACCGCGGCGCCGAAGGCCAGGCAGAGCATGCCGCCCACCGCGTCCAGCCAGAAGTGGTTGGCCGTGGCGACGATCACCAGCAGGGTGGTCGCCGGGTACAGCAGGCCGAGCACCCGCGCCCACGGCACCGACGCCAGCGCGAAGACCGTCAGACCGCACCACAGCGACCAGCCGATGTGCATCGACGGCATCGCCGCGTACTGGTTGGACATGTGCTTGAGGTCGCCGGAGGCCATCGAGCCCCAGGTGTGGTGCACCATGACCGTGTCCACGAAGCGCCCGTCCCGCATCAGCCGGGGCGGCGCGAGCGGGAACAGGTAGTAACCGACGAGGGCCACGCCCGTCGTTGCGAAGAGCGCCAGCCTGGTGGCCGCGTACCGGCCGGGATGCCACCGGTACAGCCACACCAGCACGCCCAGCGTGATGACGAAGTGCAGCGTGGCGTAGTAGTAGTTCATGCCGACGATCAGCCAAGACACCGAGTTCACGGCGTGGTTGACCGCCCGTTCGACGGCGATGCCCAGTTGGTGCTCGGTCCGCCAGATCCAGTCCGCGTTCCGCAGCGCGGCGGCCCGCTGCTCCGGGACGGCGTTGCGGATCAGTGAGTAGACCCAGTAACTCAGCGCGATCAGAAGGATCTCGAACCACAACCGGGGCCGGCGCGGATGACGCAGCCGGCCCAGCAGACCCCGTCCCCCCTCGCCCGTGACGGCCCGCGGAACGGTCACGTCCTCGCGACCTTCCGAATCTGTCACGGTCGAGTCACTCATAGGCATCAAGTCTGCCAGACAAGGCTTCCTCGCCCGATCATCCCAAGGCCGGGTCCCCGACGCACCTTCTGCGCGGCACCGGGGACGTGCGGTACCCGGGACGCGCGGCCGACGGCCGGCCCGCGGGACGTGCCGCGGGCTACGAGGCGCGCAGGGCGTGCGGCGCCGAGGCGGTCGAGCCGCGTACCACCAGCTCCGGCATGAACACGAACTCGCTGTGCGGCGCCGGCGTACCGCCGATCTCCTCCAGCAGCGTGCGCACCGCGGCCTGCCCCATCGCCGGGACCGGCTTGCGGACCGTGGTCAGCGGCGGGTCGGTGAACGCGATCAGCGGCGAGTCGTCGAACCCGACCACCGACACGTCCCGCGGCACCTCCAGACCCCGCTGCCGGGCCGCCCGTATCGCGCCGAGGGCCATCATGTCGCTGGCGCAGACCACCGCCGTGCAGTCGCGGTCGATCAGCGCCGTCGCGGCCGCCTGACCGCCCTCCAGCGTGTACAGGGAGTGCTGGACCAGCTCGGTCTCCACCCGCTCCGCGGGCATGCCCAGCTGCTCCTGCACCGCGCGGACGAACCCCTCGATCTTGCGCTGCACCGGCACGAACCGCTTCGGTCCGAGCGCCAGCCCGATCCGGGTGTGGCCCAGCGACACCAGGTGCGTCACCGCCAGCGTCATCGCCGCCCGGTCGTCGGGGGAGATGAACGGCGCCTCCACCTTCGGCGAGAACCCGTCCACCAGCACGTACGGCACGCCCTGCGCCCGCAGCCGGTCGTAGCGCTGCATGTCGGCCGTGGTGTCCGCGTGCAGCCCGGAGACGTAGATGATCCCCGCGACCCCGCGGTCCACCAGCATCTCGGTCAGCTCGTCCTCGGTCGACCCGCCCGGGGTCTGCGTGGCGAGCACCGGCGTGTACCCCTGACGGGTCAGCGCCTGGCCGATGACCTGGGCCAGCGCCGGGAATATCGGGTTCTCCAGCTCCGGTGTGATCAGGCCCACCAGACCTTCGCTGCGCTGCCGCAGCCGGACCGGCCGCTCGTAGCCGAGCACGTCCAGCGCGGCCAGCACGGACTGGCGGGTGGTGGCGGCGACGCCCGGCTTCCCGTTGAGGACCCGGCTGACAGTCGCTTCGCTCACCCCCGCCTGCGCTGCGATGTCGGCAAGCCGTGTGGTCACGGCACTGGACTGTACCGGTCGCCTGCCCCCTTGCACACCGGCCGGACGCCGGGCGCGGGAGGCCGGGCGGCCCGGCGTGGTCTGCTGCGTCATCGCGCTCCTCGTCCTTCGGTGGGACCAACAAAAAGCAAGAGCTTGCAGAGTCTTGCACAAGTGGCCCCTCCCGCGCTGATCACCGACGTAAAGGGGTCACGAGCCGCTCGCACACAGGTCACGGCGGCGTAACCATCGTGTTCCCTTGCACTTTTTTTCTGCAAGGTCTTTCGCGCCGCTTACAACGCTGTTACGTTCCCACTCGCCCGGCGGCCGCAACGGCGCAGTCGGCAAGACCGCGGGGACGGCGGACGGGACCGCTCCCTGCTCATACGGGCTTAACCCTCAAGGAGAACTCATGCGGCGTGGCATAGCGGCCTCCGCGCTGGTGGCGTCCCTCGCCCTCACGGCGACGGCGTGCGGCGGGAGCGACAGCGACAGCGGAAAGTCGGACGGCCCGGTCACCATCACCTGGTGGGACACCTCCAACGCCACCAATGAGGCACCGACGTACCAGGCCCTGGTCAAGCAGTTCGAGGCCGCCAACAAGAACATCAAGGTCAAGTACGTCAACGTCCCCTTCGACCAGGCGCAGAACAAGTTCGACACGGCCGCCGGCGCCTCGGGCGCCCCGGACGTGCTGCGCTCCGAGGTCGGCTGGACGCCCGCCTTCGCCAAGAAGGGCTACTTCCTGCCGCTGGACGGCACCGAGGCCCTGGCCGACCAGGCCAAGTTCCAGCCGAGCCTGATCAAGCAGGCGCAGTACGACGGCAAGACCTACGGCGTGCCGCTGGTCACCGACACCCTCGCCCTCGTGTACAACAAGGCCCTGTTCAAGAAGGCCGGCATCACCGAGGCCCCCAAGACCTGGGACGAGCTGAAGGCCGACGCCGCGAAGATCAAGACCAAGGCCAAGGTCGACGGCTACTGGGGCTCCACCCAGGCCTACTACGCCCAGACCTTCCTCTACGGCGAGGGCACCGACACCGTCGACGCCGCCGCCAAGAAGATCACCGTGAACTCCGCCGAGGCCAAGAAGGCCTACGGCACCTGGCTGAGCCTGTACTCGGGCAAGGGCCTGCACAAGGCGGACACCACCGCCGACGCCTACGCCCACATCCAGGACGCGTTCGTCAACGGCAAGGTCGCCTCGATCATCCAGGGCCCCTGGGAGATCACGAACTTCTACAAGGGCAGCGCCTTCAAGGACAAGTCCAACCTCGGCATCGCCACCGTCCCGGCCGGCTCGTCCGGCAAGGCGGGCGCCCCGACCGGCGGCCACAACCTCTCGGTCTACGCCGGCTCCGACAAGGCCCACCAGGCCGCGGCGCTGAAGCTGCTGAAGTTCATGACCTCGGCGAAGTCCCAGGAGACCATCGCCCTGAAGAACTCCACGCTGCCCACCCGTGACGACGCCTACACCGACCAGGTCAAGGCCGACCCCGGGATCGCCGGCTACCAGGGCGTCCTGGCCGCCGCCCAGCCCCGCCCGGCGCTGCCCGAGTACAGCAGCCTGTGGGGTCCGCTCGACACCGAGCTGCCCAAGATCGCCGGCGGCAAGGAGTCGCTGGACAAGGGCCTGAGCAACGCCGAACTGGCGATCTCGAAGCTGGTGTCCGGCTTCAGCAAGTGAGCCCGGGTGGCCGTCGGATCCTCCCTCGAAGGGGGGGGAAGGATCCGGCGGCCACCGCCCTGTGCCCAGCCCGAATCCTTGATCCTTTGAAGGTGTCGAACCATGACAGTCGCCATCGACCGCGCGACCGGCAAGCGCCGCGGTGACCGCGCGCCTCGGCCCGGGCTGGGGCAGCGCTTCAAGAACGGCTACCAGAAACACTGGTACGCGTACGTCATGATCGCCCCGGTCGCCGTCGTGCTCGGCGCTCTGGTGCTGTATCCGCTGGTGTACGGCCTGTACCTGACGCTCACCGACGCCAACAGCCTCAACACCGCGCGCACGATCGGCGTCAACCACATCGACGCCACCTACAAGTTCATCGGGCTCGACAACTACAAGGACATCCTGTTCGGCCCGACGTCGTACGACCGCTTCTGGTCGCACTTCATCTGGACGATCGCCTGGACCGCCCTCTGTGTCGCGCTGCACTACTTCATCGGTCTCGGCCTCGCGCTGCTGCTCAACCAGAAGCTGCGCGGCCGCACGCTCTACCGGCTGATCCTGATCCTGCCGTGGGCCGTGCCCACCTTCGTCACCGTCTTCGGCTGGCGCTTCATGCTCGCCGACGGGGGCGTCATCAACTCCGCCCTCGACGCGCTGCACCTGCCGGCCCCGCTGTGGCTGGAGGACACCTTCTGGCAGCGGTTCGCGGCCATCATGGTCAACACCTGGTGCGGTGTGCCGTTCATGATGGTCTCCCTGCTCGGCGGCCTCCAGTCCATCGACTCCTCCCTCTACGAGGCGGCCGAGATGGACGGCGCCAACGCCTGGCAGCGCTTCCGGTACGTCACCCTGCCGGGCCTGAGGTCGGTCAGCTCCACCGTGGTGCTGCTCGGCATCATCTGGACGTTCAACCAGTTCGCGGTGATCTTCCTGCTCTTCGGCAACACCGCCCCGGACGCGCAGATCCTCGTGACCTGGGCGTACTACCTGGGCTTCGGACAGCAGCCGCGTGACTTCGCGCAGTCGGCCGCCTACGGCATCCTGCTGCTGGCCATCCTGATCGTCTTCACCTCGTTCTACCGCCGCTGGCTGAACCGCAACGAGCAGCAGCTCGCGATCTGAGGCAGGAGTTCCCATGACCACGACCACCGTCGAGACCTCCGCCACGGCCGTCGAGCAGCCCCCGGTGCCGGCCCGGAGCAAGCCCCGCCGGGGCGAGCGCGGACTGCTCGCGTCCCTCGCCTCCCACGGCATCCTGATCGTCGCCAGTCTGATCGCGCTCTTCCCGATCGCCTGGCTGGTCTTCCTCTCCCTCGGCCCGGACAAGGACGACTACCTGCACCCCGGCGGCATCTGGCACAAGATGACGTTCAGCAACTACTCGTTCGTCCTGCAGCACACCGGCTTCTTCGACTGGCTGAAGAGCTCGCTGATCGTGTCGCTGGGCACCACGGTGATCGGCGTCCTCGTCGCTGCCACCACCGGCTACGCGGTGTCCCGCATGCGGTTCCCCGGCTACAAGAAGTTCATGTGGGTGCTGCTGCTCACCCAGATGTTCCCGATCGCCGTCCTCATCGTGCCGATGTACCAGATCCTCTCGGACCTCCAGCTCATCGACAGCTACCTCGGTCTGGTCCTGGTCTACTGCTCCACGGCCGTGCCCTACAGCGCCTGGCTGCTCAAGGGCTACTTCGACACGATCCCGTTCGAGATCGACGAGGCGGGGCGGGTCGACGGCCTCACCCCGTTCGGCACCTTCTTCCGGCTGATCCTGCCGCTCGCCAAGCCGGGCCTCGCGGTCGCCGCCTTCTACAACTTCATCACGGCCTTCGGTGAGGTCGCCTTCGCCTCGACGTTCATGCTCGACGACAGCAAGTACACCTTCGCGGTCGGCCTGCAGAGCTTCGTCAGCGAGCACGACGCCCAGCGCAACCTGATGGCGGCCACCGCCGTGCTGGTCGCGATACCCGTGTCCGCGTTCTTCTACCTCGTGCAGAAGAACCTCGTGACCGGCCTCACCGCGGGCGGCACGAAGGGCTGACGCCCTCCCCGCCGGAGGCTCCCGCGCGCTCTCGGGCGCGCGGGTAGGTGGCCGCGGTGCCCATCCGACCCCGCTGGCACCGCGGCCGCCTCGACACCCCCGGCCCGCCCCCGCCGCCGTACCCACGCGCCTCCGAACCGAACACCTCCCCCACTCTCGACTGCGTTCGAACGGGGGACCGTCACCTTTCCAAGGACGCCATGAGCCAGCAGAACCCTGCAGCCCCGGCCACCGACTCCGCCGTCGCCGCCGTCGCCACCCGCGGCGACTGGTGGCGGGACGCGGTCATCTACCAGGTCTATCCGCGCAGCTTCGCCGACAGCAACGGCGACGGCATGGGCGACCTGGAGGGCGTGCGCTCCCGCCTGCCCTATCTGCGCGACCTCGGCGTCGACGCCGTGTGGCTCAGCCCCTTCTACGCCTCACCGCAGGCCGACGCCGGCTACGACGTCGCCGACTACCGCGCCGTCGACCCCATGTTCGGCAACCTGCTCGACGCCGACGCGCTGATCCGCGACGCCCACGGCCTGGGCCTGCGCATCATCGTGGACCTGGTCCCCAACCACTCCTCCGACCAGCACGAGTGGTTCAAGCGCGCCCTCGCCGAGGGCCCGGGCTCCCCGCTCCGCGAGCGCTACCACTTCCGCCCCGGCAAGGGGAAGAACGGCGAACTCCCGCCCAACGACTGGGAGTCCATCTTCGGCGGGCCGGCCTGGACGCGGGTGACCGAGCCGGACGGCACCCCCGGTGAGTGGTACCTGCACCTCTTCGCCCCCGAGCAGCCCGACTTCAACTGGGAGCACCCGGCGGTCGGCGACGAGTTCCGCTCGATCCTCCGCTTCTGGCTGGACATGGGCGTGGACGGCTTCCGCATCGACGTGGCCCACGGACTGGTGAAGGCACCGGGCCTGCCCGACCTCGGCTCCCACGACCAGCTGAAACTGCTGGGCAACGATGTCATGCCGTTCTTCGACCAGGACGGCGTGCACGCCATCTACCGCCAGTGGCGCACGATCTGCGACGAGTACGCGGGCGAGCGCATCTTCGTGGCGGAGGCCTGGACCCCGACCGTCGAGCGCACCGCCAACTACGTGCGCCCCGACGAGCTCCACCAGGCCTTCAACTTCCAGTACCTGGGCACCGAGTGGGACGCCGAGGAACTGCGCGAGGTCATCGACCGGACGCTGGAGGCCATGCGGCCGGTCGGCGCCCCCGCCACCTGGGTGCTGTCCAACCACGACGTCACCCGGCACGCGACCCGCTTCGCCAACCCGCCCGGCCTCGGCACCCAGATCCGCACCGCGGGCGACCGCGAACTGGGCCTGCGCCGGGCGCGTGCCGCCACCCTGCTGATGCTGGCGCTGCCCGGCTCGGCCTACGTCTACCAGGGCGAGGAACTGGGCCTCCCGGACGTCGTCGACCTGCCCGACGAGGTGCGCCAGGACCCGGCGTACTTCCGCGGCGCCGGCCAGGACGGCTTCCGTGACGGCTGCCGCGTCCCGATCCCGTGGACCCGCGAGGGCTCCTCCTACGGCTTCGGCGACGGCGGCAGCTGGCTGCCGCAGCCGGAGAGCTGGGCCGAGCTCAGCGTGGCGGCGCAGACCGGCGAACCCGGTTCCACGCTGGAGCTGTACCGGGCCGCGCTGAGCGCCCGGCGCGCGCAGGCCGACCTCGGCGCGGGCGACTCGGTGGAGTGGCTGCGGGCGCCGGAGGGCGTCCTGGCCTTCCGCCGCGGCGACTTCGTGTGCGTGGCGAACACCACGGGTGAGTCGGTGCGGACCCCCGCCTACGGCCGGGTGCTGCTCAGCAGCGGCGAGATCGCGGAGACGGGCGGCGAGGCGAAGGTGCCCGCCGACACCACGGTCTGGTGGACGACGCAGGGCTGACCCGCCGTCTGAAATTCCTTGCATCAACTTCACACCGGCCCGCTGCCTTTCCGGCAGCGGGCCTTTAACATCTGCGTCACCGCAAGTTTGCTGAAACATTTCAGCAAGCGCCTTCAGCGGCCTCCCCAAGCCTTCAAGGACGAAGGACCCCCACATGGCACGCAGAACCCTCCCCGCGGTGCTGGCCCTCGCCACCGGCCTCTTGATTGGCATGAACCCGACGAGCGCTGAGGCGTCCCCGCCCGGCACCAAGGACGTCACCGCCGTCCTCTTCGAGTGGAACTACGCCTCGGTCGCCAAGGAGTGCACCGGCACCCTCGGCCCCGCCGGCTACGGCTACGTGCAGGTCTCCCCGCCCGCCGAGCACATACAGGGCTCGCAGTGGTGGACGTCGTACCAGCCGGTGTCGTACAAGATCGCGGGCCGGCTCGGCGACCGCACCGCATTCCGGAACATGGTGAACACCTGCCACTCGGCCGGTGTGAAGGTCGTCGTCGACACGGTCGTCAACCACATGTCGGCGGGCAGCGGCACCGGCACCGGCGGCTCGTCGTACACCAAGTACGACTACCCCGGGCTGTACTCGAGCCACGACTTCGACGACTGCACCTCCCAGGTGTCGAACTACGCGGACCGCTGGAACGTCCAGCACTGCGAACTCGTGGGCCTCGCCGACCTGGACACCGGGGAGGAGTACGTCCGCGGGGCCATCGCCGGCTACATGAACGACCTGCTCACCCTGGGCGTGGACGGCTTCCGCATCGACGCGGCCAAGCACATCCCCGCCGGTGACCTGGCGAACATCAAGAGCCGCCTGACCAACCCGTCCGTCTACTGGAAGCAGGAGGTCATCTACGGCGCGGGCGAGGCCGTCCAGCCCACCGAGTACACCGGCAACGGCGACGTCCAGGAGTTCCGCTACGCCTACGACCTCAAGCGGGTCTTCACCAGCGAGAAGCTGGCCTACCTCACCAACTACGGCGAGGGCTGGGGCTACCTGAGCAGCTCCGTCGCCGGGGTCTTCGTCGACAACCACGACACCGAGCGCAACGGCAGCACCCTCAACTACAAGTCCGGCGCGAACTACACCCTGGCCAACGTCTTCATGCTCGCCTGGCCCTACGGCGCCCCGGACGTCAACTCCGGCTACGAGTGGTCCGACGCGGACGCCGGCCCGCCCAACGGCGGCGCCGTGAACGCCTGCTGGCAGGACGGCTGGAAGTGCCAGCACGCCTGGCCGGAGATCGTCCGCATGGTCGCCTTCCGCAACGCCACGCGCGGCCAGGCCGTCTCCAACTGGTGGGACAACGGCAACAACGCCATCGCCTTCGGGCGCGGCAGCAAGGGCTACGTGGCCATCAATCACGAGTCCTCGGCCCTGACCCGCACCTACCAGACCTCACTGCCCGCGGGCACGTACTGCAACGTCCAGAACAACACGACGGTTACCGTGAACTCCGCGGGCCAGCTCACCGCCACTCTGGGCGCGAACACGGCACTGGCGGTCTACGCCGGGAAGCCGAGCTGCTGACCGGTGCGCCGGCCCGGCCCTCCAGGGGGCCGGGCCCCCGTCCCCCGCGTGCAGCGAGGCGGTCATCGCCTTCGCCGCGTCGGTGTTCCTCGCACCACCGGCGTTCGCCTGCTCGCGCACCCTGCGCACGATGCGGGCCACCGCCTCCCGCACCTCCCGCGGAGTTCCGGAGTCGGCGATCGTGCCCAGGGCGGGCGACGTCCTGTACGCGAACCGGGCCATGGTGTGCCGTTCCTCCGGCTGGCTCACCGGCCGGTTCGCCGCGTCCAGCAGGGAGATCACCTCCCGCACAGCCCCGGTCAGCTGTTCCCGCACCGCTTGCGGCGTTCCCGGGGCGTCGATCACCCCCAGCGCCGTGTCGACCTGCCGCGCGCTGCTGATTCTGGGCATCTCGCATCCAGGGGCTCGCGTGGTAGTGCTTCGTCCGGTGCCGGCAGGAGGCGCAGGGGGGAGCTACTGGGCCGCAGAGCCGGGCGGGGGCAGTCGCACGATCCGCTCCCGGTCCACCGCCTCGACCCCGTCGACGGCCGCCAGGAGCGGAATCAGGTCCTCGGCGATCGTTCCGGACAACGAGCCGAGCACGGGCTGTTCGCCGGTGACCGCCAGGCCGACGCGGCGCACGGCGTCGACCGTCTGGGTGTACCGGTCGGGATCGACCGCGACGACGACCCCGACCGGTGCGGAGCCCGGTGCCTGGCTCATGGCGCCTGGAGCAGACCCGCGCCGATGTCCCGGACGGTCTGCGGCAACGGATGTGCCATGGACTGAAGTTGTGCGCCGAGCTCGGCCGCTGAGGCGTCCGGGTGCGCCTCGGTGAGCAGGGCGAGGGCACCGGCGGCATGGGGCGTCGCCATGCTGGTGCCGTCCATCGTCGCGTACGTGCCGTCGGGAGCGGCCGAGAACACCTCGACCCCGGGCGCCGCGATGTTCACCTCACCGCCCGCGCCGTTGATGCCTCCGCAGGAGAACGGCGCGGTTGCCAGGTCCTTGCCGAGCGCGGCCACGGACAGGATCGACGGGCAGTTGGCGGGACGCCCGACGGGCGCCACGAAGCCGGGACGGCGGCTCTCGTTGCCCGCCGCCGCGACGATCACCGCGCCGCGGCGCAGCACGCGCCGGGCCACGGTCTCGTAGGTCTGCGGGAACAGCTCGCCCTGCTCGACCGGTGAGCCGAGGGACAGGGAGATCACCCGGGCGCCCCGGGACACCGCCCACGCGATGCCGGCGAGGATCTGGCCGTCGGGTCCCGTCCCGCGGTTGCTGAGCACCTTGCCCGCGAGCACCCGAGCCCCTCCGGCCACGCCGTAGCGAAAGCCCTCCTCGGCCGGGCCGGCCGCGGTGCCGATGCAGTGCGTGCCGTGGCCGTGGCCGTCCTCCACGCTCTGGCCGGGGACGAAGGAGGCCGTCTCCTCGATGCGGCCGACCAGGTCCGGGTGGTCGGTGTCCACTCCGGTGTCGAGGACGGCGATCTTCACGTCCCGGCCGGTCAGCAGGGACCAGTTGGCCCGTGTCGCCTGCACGCCCCAGGTCATCTGGTACTCGTCCCAGGCCGGGCCCCGGCCGGCGGCGCCCTGGGCCCGGATGTGGTGGTCGACCTCCGTCTCGTCGCTGCGGTAGGTCGGATAGAACCCGGTCAGTGTCTGCCGGGCCTCGGTGATCACCGACGCGTACGCCACCCGCTCCGGCTCCGCCGCGATGATGTGCGCCTCCGCCTCCGCCGTGGTCACCAGCGCGTGACGCTGGTCCGGTTGGGCGGAGACCACGGCGACGCCGAGATCGTCGAACACCACCGAGACGTCCGGGCGCTGGAGGAGTTCCGCGGCGCCCCCCGCCTCGGCCCCGCCGACACGCTCGACGGCCGAGATGCCGACGGAGCTGCGCAGGGCTTCCATCCCGCGCTCCGGTTCGTCCTGGTCCAGCAGGATCACGTACCGGCCCGTGAACTCCGCCGACTGCTTGGAGATGCCCGCATCGGCCCTCTCCGGGTGCTCTCCGAAGGGACGCCTGCCCATTGGTCCGTTCACCATGGCTCTCGCTGCTTCCTGTGCGCTTCTCCGCTGGTTTCCCGTGCTGTGCGCGCGTCTCCCCGAGATCGCCGGAATCGCCCGGCCGGAGCGTCGCGCCGGTGCGCGGAGCGCCGTACACCGTGACGGGACGAGGGGGCGGTTCGATCGTGCGTCGACGCGGTGCCCTCGTCCGCTCCGTCACCGCTCGCAGTGCCGCCGCTGTCGCAGCCATCCCCTTCTCCACGCTCGCTCCGCCGACGACCCGCCGCAACCCGGGCCGCCCGGATCGCCACAGGTCATCCGCGACGTCGCCGGCCCGCGGGACCCCGTCAGCCGTTGAACGGTCAAAAAGCCCGGTGTTGAACGGTCAATGACACGGCCGCCCGGGCCGCCGGGCCCGGCGGCCCGGGTGTGAGCGCGCCGCCCCGGCGACGGCTGCCGGCCTCCGGCGGAGGCCACCCCGGAGGTCCGGCGCCGGGCCGAGCGGTTGAAAGTTCTTTCCGTCGGTTTCAAGACCCTTGCTGAAACCTTTCGTTGGGGGGTACGGTCGCGCGGGCGCCCGGCAGTGAAGCCGTGCCGCGGCGTAGGGGTCGGACCCGACAGAGCCGTAATCGCAAGGAGTTCCCGCCTGTGATACCGAGATGGCCGGCGCCCCCCACGCGCCGTACCCCCCGTGTGCGAAGGGCGGCGGCTATCACCGCCGCCGCCCTCGCGGCCGCACTCGTGCAGCCCCTCGCGGCCCACGCCGCCGCCCCGCCCGTACCGCCGTCGGACGCCGCGCTCGCCGCCCGGCCCGCCCGGCACGACGACACGCGCGAGCAGTTCTACTTCGTCATGCCGGACCGTTTCGCCAACGGGGACACCTCGAACGACCGGGGCGGACTCACCGGTTCCCGTACGAGTACCGGTTACGACCCCACCGACAAGGGCTTCTACCAGGGCGGCGACCTCAAGGGCCTGACCAAGCGGCTCGACTACATCAAGGGCCTCGGCACCACCTCCATCTGGATGGCGCCGATCTTCAAGAACCGGCCGGTGCAGGGCACGGGCGCCAACGCCTCCGCCGGGTACCACGGTTACTGGATCACCGACTTCACACAGGTCGACCCGCACTTCGGCACCAACAAGGACCTCAAGGACCTCATCGCCAAGGCGCACGCCAAGGGCATGAAGGTCTTCTTCGACGTCATCACCAACCACACCGCCGACGTCGTGGACTACCAGGAGAAGACCTACGACTACCTGTCCAAGGGCGCCTTCCCGTATCTGAGCGAGGACGGGCGGCCCTTCGACGACGCCGACTACGCCGACGGCCGCAGGAAGTTCCCCGCCGTCGACGCGGGCTCCTTCCCGCGCACGCCGAAGGTCACCCGGAAGTCCAAGGTCCCGGCCTGGCTCAACGACCCGGCGATGTACCACAACCGGGGCGATTCGACGTACGCCGGCGAGTCGACCACCTACGGCGACTTCTCCGGCCTGGACGACCTGTGGACCGAGCGTCCCGAGGTCGTCCACGGCATGGAGAAGATCTACCAGCGGTGGGTGAAGGACTTCGCGATCGACGGTTTCCGCATCGACACCGTCAAGCACGTGAACATGGAGTTCTGGACCCAGTGGGCGACCGCGCTCGACAAGTACGCGGCGGCGCACGGGCGGAAGAACTTCTTCATGTTCGGCGAGGTCTACACCGCCGACACCTCGCTCACCTCGCCGTACGTCACCCAGGGCCGCCTGGACGCGACCCTCGACTTCCCCTTCCAGGACGCGGCCCGCGCCTATGCCTCCCAGGGCGGCAGCGCCCGGCGGCTGGCGAGCGTCTTCGGTGACGACTACAAGTACACGACCGACAAGGCCAACGCGTACGAACAGGTCACCTTCCTCGGCAACCACGACATGGGCCGCATCGGCTACTTCCTGAAGCAGGACGACCCGAAGGCGACCGACGCCGAGATCCTGCGCAAGGACGAGCTCGCCAACGAGCTGATGTTCCTCAGCCGCGGCAACCCGGTCGTCTACTACGGCGACGAGCAGGGCTTCACCGGCTCCGGCGGCGACAAGGACGCCCGCCAGACGATGTTCGCCTCCAAGGTCGCCGACTACCTGGACGACGACGAGATCGGCACCGGCCGCACCCACGCGAGCGACGCGTACGACACCGGCGCGCCCCTCTACCGGCAGATCGCCGACCTCGCACGGCTCCGCAAGGCCAACCCCGCCCTGACGGACGGAGTCCAGACGGAGCGGTACGCGGCCGACGGCGCCGGCGTCTACGCCTTCACCCGTACGGACGCCAAGTCCGGCCAGGAGTACGTCGTCGCCTTCAACAACGCCGGCGACGCGAAGGACGCCACCTTCGCGACCGGCTCCGCGGACATGACGTACCGCGGGATCTACGGCACGGACGCCACGGCGAAGACCGACGGCGACCAGAAGATCACCGTCACCGTCCCGGCCGGCTCCGCCGTCGTCTACAAGGCGGCCGGTGCCCTCGCCAAGCCCGCCACCAGGCCCACGATCACCCTCAGGGCCCCGGACGCCGGTGCCACCGGGACCGTGGAACTGTCCGCCGGCGTCGACGGCGGCGGGCTCGACCGGGTCGTCTTCGCCGCCCAGGTCGGCAACGGCGCGTGGCGCACCCTCGGCTCCGCCGACCACGCCCCCTACAAGGTCACCCAGACCATCGGCAAGGACGTGCCGTCCGGCACCGCGCTGCGCTACAAGGCCGTCGTGATCGACTCCGCCGGGCGGACCGCGAGCGCCACGGCGAGCAGCAGCACCGGCACCGCGCCGGCCCCGGAGGTGCCCACGGCGGCGTCCCGGGACTACGCGATCGTCCACTACAAGCGCACCGACGGCGACTACGCCGACTGGGGCCTTTACGCCTGGGGCGACCTCGCCGACGGCGAGGCCACGAACTGGCCCGCCAGCCACCCCTTCACCGGCCGGGACGCCTATGGCGCCTTCGCCTACGTCAAGCTCAAGCCCGGCGCCTCCAACGTCGGCTTCCTGGTCATCGACAAGGACGGCGACAAGGACGTCTCCGCCGACCGGACGATCGACGTCACGAAGACGGGTGAGGTCTGGATCGAGCAGGGCAAGGCGGACGTGACCACCCAGCGGCCCGACTACCCGCCGCAGGACAAGGCCAAGGCGGTCCTCCACTACCACCGGGCCGACGGGAACTACGAGGGCTGGGGCCTGCACGTCTGGACGGGTGCCGCGAACCCCACCGACTGGTCGAACCCGCTGAAGCCGGTGAAGACTGATGCCTATGGCGCGGTCTTCGAGGTGCCGCTCACCGAGGGTGCCACCAGCCTCAGCTACATCATCCACAAGGGCGACGACAAGGATCTCCCCACCGACCAGTCGCTGGACCTCACGGCGAACGGCCACGAGGTGTGGCTGTTGAACGGTCAGGAGAAGTACCTGCTGCCGCAGCCCGCGGGCAGCGCGGCCGCCCTCGACCTGACCACCTCCAAGGCGGTCTGGATCGACCGGGACACCGTCGCCTGGAACGGCGCGGACGGCGCCGCCTCCACCCAGCTGCTGTACTCCCGCGACGGCTCCATCGCCGTCGAGGACGGGACGCTCACCAGCGACGACGAGCGCTGGATCCGGCTGGAGAAGGCCACGCTCACCGACGCCCAGAAGGCGAAGTTCCCGCACCTGAAGGACTACACCGCCTGGTCCGTCGACCCGCGCGACCGCGACCGGGTCCGTACCGCCCTGAAGGGCCAGCTGGTGGCCTCGCAGCGGGCCGCGAACGGCGCCGTGCTGGCCGCGACCGGAGTGCAGATCGCCGGCGTGCTGGACGACCTGTACCCGGGCGCGGCCAAGGCGAAGCTCGGCCCGACCTTCCACGACGGCAGGCCGACCCTCGCCGTGTGGGCGCCGACGGCCCAGAGCGTCTCCCTGGAACTGGACGGCTCGCTCAAGGCCATGCACCGCGACGCCGCCACCGGCGTCTGGTCCGTCACCGGCCCCGCGTCCTGGAAGGGCAAGCCCTACCGGTACGTGGTGAAGGTGTGGGCGCCCAGCGTCCGCAAGACGGTCACCAACAAGGTCACCGACCCGTACTCGGTCGCGCTCACCGCGAACTCCGAGCGCAGCCTCGTCGTCGACCTGAACGACAAGTCCCTCGCCCCGGGCGGCTGGTCCGCCCTGCACAAGCCCAAGGCCGTACCGCTGAAGGACGCCCAGATCCAGGAGCTGCACATCCGCGACTTCTCCGTCGGGGACCGCACCTCCAAGCACCCGGGCACCTACCTGGCATTCACCGACAAGGACAGTGACGGCTCCAGGCACCTGAAGGCACTGGCGAAGTCGGGGACGTCCTACGTCCACCTGCTGCCCGCCTTCGACATCGCCACCATCCCCGAGAAGAAGGCCGACCAGGCCGTCCCGGACTGCGACCTCGCCTCTTACCCGGCCGACTCCGGCAAGCAGCAGGAGTGCGTGGCGAAGGCCGCCGCGAAGGACGCCTACAACTGGGGCTACGACCCGTACCACTACACGGTCCCCGAGGGCTCGTACGCCACCGATCCCGACGGCACGGCCCGCACGGTCCAGTTCCGCCGGATGGTCCAGGCGCTCAACCAGGACGGCCTGCGGGTCGTCATGGACGTCGTCTACAACCACACGGCGGCCGGCGGCCAGGCGGACACCTCCGTCCTGGACCGGATCGTGCCCGGCTACTACCAGCGGCTGCTCGCCGACGGCTCGGTGGCCAACAGCACCTGCTGCGCCAACACCGCGACCGAGAACACGATGATGGGCAAGCTGGTCGTGGACTCGATCGTCACCTGGGCGAAGCAGTACAAGGTCGACGGGTTCCGCTTCGACCTCATGGGCCACCACCCGAAGGCCAACATCCTGGCCGTGCGCAAGGCCCTGGACGCGCTGACCCCGGCCGAGGACGGCGTCGACGGCAAGAAGATCATCCTGTACGGCGAGGGCTGGAACTTCGGCGAGGTCGCGGACGACGCCCGCTTCGTGCAGGCCACGCAGAAGAACATGGCCGGCACCGGCATCGCCACCTTCTCCGACCGTGCCCGCGACGCGGTGCGCGGCGGCGGTCCCTTCGACTCCGACCCCGGCGTCCAGGGCTTCGCGTCCGGGCTGTACACCGACCCCAACGCGTCCACGTCCAACGGCACCGAGGCGGAGCAGAAGGCCCGGCTGCTGCACTACCAGGACCTGATCAAGGTCGGTCTCAGCGGCAACCTCGCCGCGTACCGGTTCACGGACACCGGCGGGAAGGACGTCACCGGCGCCCAGGTGGACTACAACGGCTCGCCCGCCGGCTACGCCGACGCACCCGGTGACGCGCTCGCCTATGTGGACGCGCACGACAACGAGTCGCTGTTCGACGCCCTGACCTACAAGCTCCCGAAGGACACGTCCGCGTCCGACCGGGCCCGCATGCAGGTCCTGGCGATGGCCACGGCCGCCCTGTCGCAGGGGCCGGCCCTCTCCCAGGCGGGCACCGACCTGCTGCGCTCGAAGTCCCTGGACCGCAACTCCTTCGACAGCGGGGACTGGTTCAACGCCATCCACTGGAACTGCGCCGACGGCAACGGCTTCGGGCGCGGGCTGCCCATGGCGGCCGACAACGAGTCCAAGTGGGAGTACGCCAAGCCGCTGCTGGGCTCCGTGCGGGTCGGGTGCCCGCAGATCACCGGCGCCTCGGCCGCCTACCGGGAACTGCTGAGGATCCGTACGAGCGAGAAGGCGTTCTCCCTCGGTACGGCCGCGCAGGTGCAGGACCAGCTGTCCTTCCCGCTGTCCGGCAAGGACGAGACGCCCGGGGTGATCACCATGAAGCTCGATGACCTCGTCGTCGTCTTCAACGCCACGCCGAAGCGGCAGGAGCAGCGGATCGGCTCCCTCGCCGGGGCGCACTACCGGCTCCACCCGGTGCAGGCGGCGGGCGCGGACGCGGTGGTGAAGACCTCCGCCTACGCGGCGGGCTCGGGCACCTTCACCGTGCCCGCGCGGACCGTCGCGGTGTTCACCCGGGCGGGGAACTAGGGTGAGGCCGTTGCCGTAGAACAGGAGCGCGCATGCCGCAGATCACCGTCGACTACTCCGACACCATGGAGAACGCCTTCGACCGCGAGGGGTTCGCGCGGGCGCTGCACGAGGCGACCGTGGAGATCGCGGCGGCGAAGCCGCAGGCCTGCAAGACGCAGTTCCGGCCGAGCGCGTACACGGTGTTCGGGTACGAGGACCCCGGGGCGCGCGGGCACGCCATCGTGCACGTGACGATCGGGCTCCTCGCCGGACGCGCCGACGAGACGAAGGAGAGGCTCGCGGAGGCCGCGCTGGAACTGCTCCGCGAGCACGTGGCGGACGCGGCGTTCACCCTGCACGCCTCCGCCGAGATCCGTGACCTGGATCCGTCCTACCGGAAGTTCGACCGCTAGGGGTCAGGAACCGAGGGCGATCAGCCGGCCGACGAGCTCCGCGAAGGGGCCGTCGGCCGGTTCGTCCTTGGCCATGCCGCGCAGCAGCGCGGCGATGTCCGCGTCGTGCGTGGCGCCGACCGCGGCCAGCGCGGCGAAGTCGTGCACGAGCTGGAGCTCCAGCTCGGCGCGGGGGATCCGGCGGCCGTCCAGCCAGAGCAGGGCCGTGGACTCGGCGAGCGAGATCCACGAGCGGACCACCAGCTCCAGCCGCGGTGACGCCTCGGCCACCCCGAGATGCGAGAGCATCTGCTCGTAGGCGGCCTGCCGTACGGAGTCGATGAGCGCGTTGGTGGCCGAGACATGGTCCTTCGCGCCGATGCCGTCGGCCGAGACCGCCGGGCCGCCGCGCATCAGCGCCGAGAAACCGGGGCCGTGCTCGTCCACGAAGTCGAAGTAGCGGCGCATCACCCGCAGCAGCCGGGCGCCGAGCGGGCCCTCGTGCGGCTCCGCGAAACGACCGGCGAGATCCTCCGCGGCGCGCTTCAACGCGGCCTCGTACAGGCTGAGTTTACCGGGGAAGTAGTGGTAGACGAGCGGGCGTGAGATGCCCGCCGCCGACGCTATCTCGTCGATGGAGACCTCGTCGGGCGAGCGTCGGCTGAACAGTTCGAGGGCGACGCCGATCAGCTGCTGCCGCCGCTCGTCGACGCCCATCCTGCGGCGAACCCCGGTACTCATGCGAACACCTTACCGATCGAATTCAGCCGCCTGCGATCACATGTCGAGCACCAGGCGATCGCTCCCGGCCCGGGAGACACAGATCAGCATCGAGTCACGCCGTTCCGCGTCCGTCAGCAGCTCATCGCGGTGGTCGATCTCACCCGCCACCACCCGCTGTTGGCAGGTGCCGCAGAAGCCCTGCTCGCAGGAGTAGGCGGTGTCCGGCAGCTCACGCCGTACGGCGGCGAGCACCGTGGAGTCCGCAGGGACGGTCAAGGTCCGCCCGGAACGACGCAGTTCCAGCTCGAACGCCGTGTTCCCACCGGTGCCGGTGCGGGGCGCGAACCGCTCCAGGTGCAGGGCGGCACCCTCGGGCAGCGCCGCCTGGACCGCCGCCATCAGACCCTCGGGACCGCAGCAGTACACGGCCGTCCCGGCGGTCGCGTCCGCGAACAGGACCGCCAGGTCCGGGCGTCCCTCCACGTCCTCGGCCACCACCGTCAGCCGTTCCCCGGCGAGCTCCCGCACCTCCTCCAGGAACGGCATCGACGCCCGCGTCCGGCCGCCGTACAGCAGCCGCCACCGGGCGCCGTCCGGCAGGGCACGCAGCATCGGCAGGATCGGGGTGATGCCGATACCGCCGGCGACGAAGACGTACGACGGGGCCGCCACCAGCGGGAAGCGGTTC
Organism: Streptomyces sp. 1222.5; assembly: GCF_900105245.1. Classification (NCBI taxonomy): domain Bacteria; kingdom Bacillati; phylum Actinomycetota; class Actinomycetes; order Kitasatosporales; family Streptomycetaceae; genus Streptomyces; species Streptomyces sp. 1222.5. The sequence goes on from NZ_FNSZ01000001.1 coordinate 6,110,340, forward strand.
CGCGGGCCGCGCACCTCCAGCTCCATGCCCTCGGCGAGCTGCTCGTGCACCTCGCGGGAGCCGCCCCGGCCGTCCTCGACCAGCCGCGCGGCGACCGTGTAGGAGTCGCCGTCCCCGGGATCCCCGCACAGCGAGTACTGCCGCACCAGCCCGGAGGGCAGCACCAGGTCGAGGTGCGCCCCGGGCTCCCAGCGCGGCAGCCCGGCGCCTTCGAGCCGGAGCCGTACGACCCCGTCGGCGACCCTCTCGTGGGAGGTGAGCAGCAGCCGCAGCGCCCGCGAGCGCGGCCGGCCGGAGACGGGCGGGTCCAGGGCGGGCATCGGCCACAGCGGGGAGACCTGGATACGGCGGCGCAGGGCCTGCCGGGTCAGCAGGGCGGCGCCCGCGACCAGCGCGACGGTCAGCGGCTTCGGCATCACGCCACCGGCCCTTCCGCGGCGAGGGCCGCGGGGGAGGCGGCCAGATAGGCCACGGCCTGGGCGGTGGAGCACTCGTGCGAGGGGTGGTAGCCGCGGCTGAGGTAGCGCGGTATGGACCTCAGCATGTCCCCGGTGGCGGGCAGGGTGCCCTGCCGGCCGCGCTGGTGGAAGCCCCGGAAGGACGCCTTGCCGTCGACCAGCGTGGGGTCGTTCTCCATGAAGAAGCGGGCTCCGCGCTGCCACAGGAACACCAGGGCCGAGAAGGCCGCCGCCCAGGTGCGCACCCGGCGCCGGTAGCCGCCGTCGACGTGCATGAACAGGTCGAAGGCGACCGAGCGGTGCTCGACCTCCTCGGCGCCGTGCCAGCGCAGCAGGTCCAGCATGGTCGGGTCGGCGCCCCGCCGGTCCAGCTCCGCCGCGTTGAGCACCCAGTCGCCGAGGAAGGCGGTGTAGTGCTCGATGGCCGCGATCAGCGCCACCCGCTCCAGCAGCCACCAGCGGCGGGCCCGGCCCGGCGGCAGCGTGCGGTCGCCGAGCAGCTTCTCGAAGAACCAGTCGACCTGCGCGGTGTACGGCGTGGGGTCCAGGCCCAGCTCGCGCAGGTGCGGCAGGACCTCGTCGTGGGCCTGGGAGTGCATGGCCTCCTGCCCGATGAACCCGACGACGTCCTCCCGCAGCCGGTCGTCCCGGATCAGCGGCAGCACCTGCTTGTAGACGTGCACGAACCACCGCTCCCCGGCGGGCAGCAGCAGGTGCAGCACGTTGATGGTGTGCGTGGTCAACGGGTCGCCCGGCACCCAGTGCAGCGGTGTGTCCTCCCAGGAGAAGGACACGTTGCGGGCCTTGAGCGCGATGCGCTCGGACTCCACCGGCCGGGCCTGCATATTAGACATGGCGTCAATGTACTGACGGGTAAGGCGTCTGAGAAGCCCTGCGGTACGGCTTGTTTACGACCGTGTCAGCAACCCGGCTCCCGGTGGCGGTGCGGCGGCTACCGCAAGCCGGTGATCGACCGGCCGTCCGCCAGCGTGCCCTTCAGGTCCGCCCGCGCGCCCTGCTCGGCCCGGGCGGCGAGCAGCGCCCCCCGACCGGACGCGGTGACCCCGCCGGTGGCCCGGACCGACGCCGTGTCCCGGCTGCCCGCCGCCAGCAGGTACCAGTGCCCGCCGGCGGACTTCCACAGCACCCCGGCGAGGACATGGGGGTCACGCGGTCCGCACGCCGGCACGTCCGTGCCCTTGGCGACGACCGCTCCGGCGGCCCCGCCCGGCGTGTGGAACTGGGCGAGCGCGGCGGTGCCGTCCCCGCGCCAGGTCTCGGCGCGGGTGCACACCCAGTCGCCCGACCCGCTGCCGTCGGGCAGCGGCTGTTCGGCGTACCCCCAGGCGTTGACGCTGCGGATGCCCGCGGAGCGCTCGGCCGCCAGGGAGCAGGCGAACGGCGCCCACGACCGCAGCGCCTCGGTGCCGGACGCCTCGCCGGACGAGCCGGGGCGGCCCGCGGTGAGGTGGGCCGGCACCAGCTCGCCGAGGTCGGTGGAGAGCCGCGTGCCGGAGGCGTCGGTCAGCTGCAGCACGGTCCACGAGGTGCAGCTGCCCGGCCGGAGCACGGGGCTGGCCAGCGGTGCGGTGATGCCGTCGGTGACGGCCAGCGCGGTCGCCGCCGAGGCCGGCTTCATCAGGTCCCGCGCGGCCGCCTTCGTCACCCAGGGGGCGGTCAGGTAGCGGACGTTGCCGTCGGAGCGGCCCAGCACCAGCGCGCTCGCCTCGGCGCCGGTCGCGCCGTCGACGCGGGCGAAGTCGAGGGCGGCTCCCTGGGTGCCGTCCCGCGGTTCGGCGTAACGGGCGATGCGCAGGCCGTCGTAGAGGATCACCACCCGGGCGTTGTCCACCTCGCCGGCGTACAGCAGCTGGGGCGGGCCGGCCGGGCCGCCGGTCTGGGTCCCCGGGGTCGCCGACACATGGACCGTCTCCCCGGGGCGGGCCCACACGGCGAGGGCACGGCGCAGCAGTGCCTCGTCACCGGTGAGCGGGCCGCGCGCGGGCCACACGGAGAAGTCGGTGCGGGCCGCGGACTCCCAGGCGGTGGGCGGTACCCGAGTGAGCCTGCCGGGGTCGAGCGCGGCCCGCGCCGACGGGTTCTCCGCGTAGGCGGGCGCGGCAGCGCCGTCGGGGCCCCAGCCGCCGCCCGGCAGGACGACCAGGACCCCGCACACGGCGAGCGCGGCGGCGGTGGCGAGGGCGGCCTTGGTGTGCTGGCGGCGGCGCATCAGGTCGGTGGGCCGGGCCTGCAGCGAGCAGGGGTCGAACTCGGGGGAGGAGAGCAGCGCGTGCTGCGCGGGCACGCTGTTCGCGGCGGCCAGCGCGCCGCCCGGGTCGTCGACGCCGGCGGCCCCGAGGATCCGGTGCACGTCCGGGTCGGGCAGCCGCTCCAGGCCGCGCAGCACGTACGCCGCGCGGGCCGGGCCGGACAGGGCGGACAGCCGCTGGTCCAGGGCGAGTTCGTCGGCGCCGCCGGAGCGCGGGAACAGCCGCAGCCCCCATACCTGGGGCAGCAGCGGCGGCAGCGGGGCCAGCCGGGCCAGGCCCTTGCGGGGGCGGGCCGCCTCCAGGGCGGCGCGCAGGACGCGCTCGCGCAGACAGGCGTATCCGGGATCGGTGTCCCGGCCCGCCGTCTGGGCCGGGATGGCCGACAGCTGCTTGCGGCCCCGGGGCAGGGCGCGCTGGGCCAGGGAGTGTGCGGTCAGCACCCGGCGGCTGCGGCCGAGACGCGGGGGCAGCACCAGGTAGGCGATGCGGACCAGTCGTGGATAGTGCTCGACGAGCGCGGCCTCGGCCTGCTCGAGGTCGAGCGGTCCGGTGGCGGCGGGTGCCTGGCGCGGGGCTACATCCTGTGACTGCACATCCGGGAGAACGAGCGAAGGGGTGGTTGGTCACCGCCGGACGAGTGGTTGTGCAGGCGCGCCGGTTGCCGGAGGCTCCCGCCGCGCCGCGTGCCGGCCGGTCCGGGATCCGTCCCTACGGCTCCACGAGTGCGCGCGCGTAGTTGGCCATCGACCGCTGGTAGCGCGGCAGATGGGGGGCGAGGGCGCCGAGGACGAGGGACAGGCCCTCCCGGTCGCGCCCGAGGCTCGACAGGCACAGCGCGAGGCAGGCCCGCACCGCGTCGTCCAACTCGTCCGACGGGCCGTCCAGTTCCGGGGTGAGCAGCCGTACGCCCTCCTCCGCCTGCCCGATGTTCCGCAGCGAGCTCGCCAGCTGGATCCTGGCCCGGCGGCTCTTGTAGCCGCTCACCTCGCCGAGGCCGCCCGCCAGTGCCGCCCGGTACAGCGGCGCCGCCTTGTCCGAGTGGCCGGTCGAGTCCCAGGCGCAGGCCTGCTCGAAGGGGCCCAGCGGGCTGTCGTCCGGCAGCTCGTCGACGAGGGCGTCGATCAGCGCGCGGAACTCGTGCGCCCGCTCTTCCGGATAGTCGTCGAAGGAGGCCCAGGCGGCGGCCACGCGATCTTCCCAGTTCTGGTTCACCGGGTCACCCTCGCACACCCGTACGCGTCCGGTCAGCGGATTTGAGCGCACCGCGCACGGGAGCCGTATCCGATGGGCGGGGTCCCGCGCCGGGGCTCCACGCGGCATGCTTGGCCCCACCAGTACCGGAGGATCAGATGAGGTTGACAGGACTGCTGCTCGGCGCCGCGGCCGTGTGCGCGCTGGCGGGATGCAGCGCGGGCGGGCACACCGAGACGGTGCCGCCCACCGCGACCGGCAGCCTGGAGAGCCTGGCCGCCGAGGTGAAGTGCAAGCCGAACATGCAGACCGACGCCGACGAGATCCGCCAGGCCCTGTGCCGGAACGGTGACGGGAAGTTCATCCTCGCCACCTTCGCCACCGACCGCGGCCAGCGCGAGTGGATCAACGACGCGAAGGACTACGGCGGCCACTACCTCGTCGGCCGCAAGTGGGTCGCCGTCGGCGACGACGGGGTGGTGAAGGCGCTGCGCGGCACGCTCGGCGGCGAGGTGGAGATCGGCGCCGACCACAGCGGCCACGGCGGTGGCCACACGGACGGCGACAGCCACGCGCACGGCGGCTGACGCGCCCGTTTCCACGCGGGACGCTCGCCCGGCGATCGCACCACGCGCGCACGACGAAGGCCGGTGACGGGAGGGGGGTCCGTCACCGGCCTTCTGTCATGAGGGGCGTGCCGTCATGAGCCCGCCGCGGGAATCACGCGCAGTTCTGCCCGCGGTTGATGCAGTTGGCGATCTTGTTGGCCAGGCCGTTCTTCGTGACGCTGATGAAGTCGTCGTGGTCCGTGGCCGCCTTGTGCAGCTGCTCCGGGAAACCGTCCACCGCGTAGGCGTTCTTCACCTGCCCGTTCTGGACGGACGGCGGGTTGATGTTGTACACCAGCCGCATCGTCAGCTGCGGGATCGCCTTGAAGCCGTTCTGGCAGTTGCCGCCCGCGTCGGCGAACGCGACGTGGGTGCGGTGGTTGGCGCTGTCGATGTTCTGCCCGTCCCAGCAGCTCTGGAAGGCGAACGTCCGCACCACCTTGCTGCCCTGCGGGCAGATCGGGTACTGCGTGGTCAGCTGCACCTTGTTCTCGAAGCCGGTGCAGCTCCAGTGCGCGTTGGCGTTGGCCAGACCGTTGGTGGTGGTCTTGGCGTCACCGGTGATGATCCGCAGGAACTGCGGCATCGCGACGACCTTGGCGGTGGGGCTGCCGACGTACTTGATCTGCGCCTGGACCGGCGTCAGGATCTTGCCGACGTTGCCCTCCTTGCCGCCGCCGTCCCGGTTCTGGTCGAAGTCCTGCGAGCCGTCCTGGATCCGGACCACCGGCCAGTAGTACGACGACAGGTCGCTCTGGTTCTGGCAGCTGGTGCCGCCCTGGAGGAACGTCTGGTTGCTGGAGAAGGCGTTGACCTTCTGGTTGCCGGTGTAGTCGTGCAGGTGGTGTGCGCCGTTGGCCACGCCGGGCGCCACGATCACGTTGTCCGTGTTGTGGTTCTTGTTGGCGTTCACACCGCAGCGCGTGGTGAACGTGCCGGTCGACCCGCCGCGCTGCTGGCGGGGTTTGCCCTGCACGTTCGGCTGGACCTTGGTGATGTCCACGAAGTCGGCCGCGACCGGACCGTTGCCGGCCTGCCCGCCGATGTTCTGCTGCTGACCGCCCTGCTGCTGGCCACCGTTCTGCTGCTGGCCGCCGCCCTGCTGCTGCCCGCCGGTCTGCTGCTGACCGCCTTGCTGCTGGCCACCGTTCTGCTGCTGACCACCGTTCTGCTGCTGCCCGCCGGCGGTGGTCTGGTTGGCGTTCTGCGCCGTGCAGGCGGCGAGACTGTTCAGATCGCCGGGCGCGGTGCCGCCGACACGGGTGATCTCCAGCTTGATCCGGTCGAGGATCGCCTGACGCCGGTCCTTGAGCGGCTGCAGGATGGAGTTCTGCACGAAACTCGCGTCCTTGGCCTGCGCGTCCCGCGTGGTCGCGAGCCGCTGGTAGGCGTCGGTGATCTGACGGTCCAGGTTGGCCAGCTCGCCGGCCACGTCGGTCCGGGCGCGGTTCGGCACGTTCGTCAGCTTCTGGCCGACGTCCGGGCAGGAGATCGTCGCGACCTGGGCCTGGGCGGCCTTCGTCTGGTTGCCTCCCCACGTCTGGTGGTTCGACTCGTGCGCCGAGGCGTAGAAGTTCGCCCAGATCAGCCCGCCCCCACCGAGCGCTAGGGCCGCCGATGCGGCTATGGCCTTGGTGGCCAGCGGCGTACGGCGTTTTCGTGTGTTGCGTCCCATGGAACTCCTCTGACTTCCTTGCGGGGCAGCATCGAGGCGCCCGACAGGAGTGAAGCGGCGCCCTTCCATACGGACGCCGCCTCGGAGGTGTTCAGCGGTCTCACGAATTCCTCACGGACCCATCGCGTTTCGGCGACCTCAACAGGCTCCTGAGCAGCGGAAGTTCGTAAACATCAGCGATCGCCGTCGAGATGGGCGAGCACCGCCAGTACGCGCCGGTTGTCATCGTCCGACACCTCCAGGCCCAGTTTGGTGAAGATGTTGGAGGTGTGCTTGGCGATGGCCCGTTCCGTCACCACCAGCTGGGCCGCGATCCCCGCGTTCGAGCGTCCCTGCGCCATCAGCTCCAGCACCTCCCGCTCGCGCGGGGTGAGCCGGCCGAGCGGCCGGTCCTCGGCGGACCGCCGGGACAGCAACTGCTGGATCACCTGGGGGTCCATCGCCGTACCGCCCGCCGCCACCCGCCGTACGGAGTCCACGAACTGGTCCGCGTCGAACACCCGGTCCTTCAGCAGATAGCCGATCCCGCCGTTGCCGTCCGCGAGCAGCTCGCGCGCGTACAGCTGCTCCACGTGCTGGGAGAGGACCAGCACCGGCAGCCCGGGCCGGGCCCTGCGGGCGGCCAGCGCGCACTGCAGGCCCTCGTCGGTGTGCGTGGGCGGCAGCCGGACGTCGACCACGGCGACGTCCGGGGCCGACTCGGCCAGCGCACGCGTCAGTTCGGGGCCGGTCTCGACGGCGGCCGCGATCTCGAAGCCGTAGGCCTCCAGCATCCGTACCAGTCCGTCGCGCAGCAGGAAGAGGTCTTCGGCTAGGACAACACGCACGGGATCTCCATGGTCACCATGGTGGGGCCGCCCGCGGGGCTGCTGACGGCCAGGACGCCGTCGAATGTACCGAGCCGCCGCTCGACCCCGGCGAGCCCGGAACCGGCCCCGACCGCCGCACCGCCCTTGCCGTTGTCGGTCACCGTGATCCGCAGCATGCCGTCCGTGTGGTGCAGGTCGGCCCATATCCGGTCGGCACCGGAGTGCTTGACGGCGTTGGTGAGCACCTCACTCACCGCGAAGTAGGCGGCCGACTCCACCGGTGCGTCCGCCCGGCCGGGCAGCTCCACGGCCACCTCGGTGGGCAGCGGCAGCCGCAGTGCCAGCGCCCGTACGGCGTCGCCCAGTCCGCGTTCCGCGAGCACCGGGGGGTGGATGCCGCGTACCAGGTCGCGCAGTTCCTCCAGGGCCTCGGCGGAGTTGCGCCGTGCCTGGGCCAGCAGCTGCTTCGCCCGGGCCGGGTCCCGTTCGACCAGCATCTCGATGGTGCCGAGGTCCATGCCCATGGCGACGAGCCGGGCCTGGGCGCCGTCGTGCAGGTCCCGCTCGATGCGGCGCAGCTCGGCGGCGGAGGTGTCCACGGCGTCGCGCCGGGTCTCGGTCAGCACCCGGACCCGCTCGACGAGTTCCCCCTGGTCGCCGCCGAGGACGGCCCGGGTGAGCCGGAAGTGGGCGGTCAGCAGGCGGGGGGTGAGGTGGTAGGCGGCGAAGAGGAGCACGGCGGCGGTGGCGGCCGCGCCGAGCGCGGTCGGCTGGTCGGTGACCGGCACGAAGCCGTACCAGTAGGGGTGGCCGTCGGTGGAGACCACCCGCCACAGCCCGGCGGCCACCGCGAAGCCCTCGAACGGGTAGAAGAGCAGCACGGCCGGGAGCAGCGCGGTGACGAACCCGGCCGTCATGTCGGCGAGCAGCCAGCGCATGTCCCGCCAGGTCGCGGGGTCGCCCAGCATCAGGACCGTGCGCGTCCAGGGGTTGGCGCCCTCCGGCAGCGGCCGGTAGGACGACCGGATCGGTATCCCGCACCACTCGGCCGCGAGCCGCCGCCGGGTGTCCGCGAACTCCCGTACGCCGCCCAGGATCGCCGGGGTCGTGACGATGCCCAGGCCGAGCGGGATCAGCGCGACGGACACCAGGGTCAGGGTGAAGCAGAGTACGGCGACGGGCAGCATCGCCAGTGCCAGCACGAGTCCCCGTACGGCGGCGAGCACGACCTCGCGGACGTGGGCGCGGACGCCGTCGCTCTTCGTGTCGGTGTTCATGGGGCCAGTCTGGCCGACCCCCGCACCCGGTTCACTGGCCCGAGGCCCCCTCCTCGGAGGTGGTGCCAGGTACACCCCCGGCGGCGGCGAGCACCTTGGCCTCCACCTCGGGGTCCACGCCCACCGGCGGACGGTCCGGCCGCCGCGGCGCCACGCCGCCGATCCCCGTGAGCCACCGCCAGGTGTCCGCGACGGTCTCCTCGGCCGGCCGGCACACCAGCCCCGCGGCCAGCGCCCGGGAGACGTCCGCACGGTGGACGGGGCCGTACAGCTCGTCGTCCGGCGGCACCCACACCGGCAGCCCCGTCCACGGCTCGACCCCGGCGTCCAGGATCACCTTCGGGTCGGTCCAGCGCAGTTCGGCGTCCGCACCGGTGACCCGGACGCAGGCGTCGAGCAGTTTCCCCATGGTGGTGTGGCCGGGCGGGCCGGCCAGGTCGTACGGTCCGCTCAGCCGCTGCTCGGCCGCTGCGAGGACCCAGTCGGCGAGGTCCCGCGCGTCGATGAACGACACCGCCAGTTCACGGGGCCCGGGAGCCAGGACCGGGCCGCCGCGGGCGATCCGGGTCAGCCACCAGGGCAGCCGCCCGATGTTCTCGTGCGGGCCGAGGATCAGCCCGGCCCGCACGAGGAGCGAGTCCCGCTCGCCGAAGGTCCCGACGGCGGCCAGCTCACCGCCGCGCTTGTCCCGCGGGTAGTCCGTCGCTCCCGCGTCGGCGGCGGCGCCCTCGACCGGTGCCCCGGCCCCGGCGGGCCCGTCCAGCGAGGGCCAGGGCCAGGCGTACACGGACCGGCTGGAGAGGTACACGTACCGTCCGGCACGGCCGTGCAGCAGCCGTGCCGCCTCCAGCACGGCCCGCGGCGCGGCCGACCAGGTGTCCACCACCACGTCCCAGGTGCCGGTGTCGGCGGCGAGCGCGGCGAGGCCGTCGGGAGCGGTGCGGTCGCCGTGCAGCGACCGCACCCCGGCCGGCGGGCGGTGCCGTCCCCGGTGGAGGACGGTCACCTCCCAGCCGCGTGCGCACGCGGCTTCCACGACGGCCCGCCCCACGAATTCCGTACCACCCAGCACGAGAAGTCTCATGCCGGTGATGGTGCCCGGTCCGGGCGCGGTACGGAACGCGGGTCTGCCGAGGGCAGAGCGGGTCAGCGGCCGGTCGGCGGGGTGTACTTGTAGCCGACGCGGCGCACCGTCTGGATGGTCTGCCGGTGCCGGGCGCCCAGCTTGCGGCGCAGCCGGGCGACGTGCACGTCGACGGTGCGGCCGTCGCCGACGTGGCCGTAGCCCCACACCGTGGTGACCAGCTGGTCGCGGGTGTGCACCCGGTGCGGGTGCGCCACCAGGTGCGCGAGCAGCTCGAACTCCAGGTAGGTGAGGTCGAGTTCACGGCCGTCGAGGGAGGCGATGCGCTGCACGGGGTCGATCCGCAGCAGCGGGTCACCGTCCCCGGTGGCGGCCGTCGGCGGCTCGTCCGGGACCGCGACCGGCAGGAACGGCGGCTGCTGGTCGGCGGGGACCAGCACCAGGTAGCCGACCATCGGGGGACGACCGGGCAGGGTGGGCAGGGCGTGCTGCGGCGCGGGCAGCCAGGTGGCGCCCGGTGGCAGGAAGTCCGCGACCTCCACCACCTCGTCCCGGTCGACGGCGCGCAACCGGTGCCGGGGGCCGTCGGGGGCGGGGGCGGTCAGGGCGGCGGAGGAGAAGGAACGAGTGGTCGCCATGAAGGTCAGCTCTTTCGCGCGAGGAGTTCGTCGGGAAGTGCGGCGGCCGCGATTCGTGGTCGGGCGCGCCGGGGGACGTACGTCGTTCCGCGCTGGCCGAAGGCCGGGGTGTACGGCTTTAGAGGGCCCGCGCGTTCGTCGCGCGGCAACACACCCGGTCGAAGTCGTGGTGCTGACGGGAGGGCCAGAAGGGCTCGAGGTCATGGCGACCCGTCGCGGTGGTCTTCCGGAAGCTGGCCATGCGCCCATTGAAGCAGACGGGCGCGCCGCGCAGGAGAGTCCTCTCACTGCTTGGACGCTTCCTTGGTGTGAAGTTGACGCTTCGTGGGCTCCGGGGCTGCCCGGAAGGCGCTGGTCAGCGGATTCTTCCTGGTTCACAAATCCGAAATGCCGTCTCGGCATACGGACATGGCCCCGCTCCGCACCCCCGGCGGAGCCCCCGGAACACGACAGGGGCGCCCGCCGTCATGGCGGACGCCCCTGCCGGGAAGCGGGACGGATCAGACCTGGCCGGCCTTCTCCAGCGCGGCGCAGCAGGTGTCCACCAGCAGGCGGGTCACCACGTACGGGTCGACGTTGGCGTTCGGACGGCGGTCCTCGATGTACCCCTTGCCGTCCTTCTCGACCTGCCACGGGATGCGGACCGAGGCGCCGCGGTCGGAGACGCCGTAGGTGTACTTGTCCCACGGGGCGGTCTCGTGCAGGCCCGTCAGACGCTCGTCGATGCCGGCGCCGTAGTTCTTGACGTGGTCCAGCGGCTTGGAGCCCTCACCGAGCGACTCGCACGCGGTGATGATGGCGTCGTAGCCCTCGCGCATGGCCTTGGTGGAGAAGTTGGTGTGCGCGCCCGCGCCGTTCCAGTCGCCCTTCACCGGCTTGGGGTCCAGCGTGGCGGAGACACCGAAGTCCTCGGCGGTGCGGTACAGCAGCCAGCGGGCCACCCACAGCTGGTCGGAGACCTCCAGCGGGGCGAGCGGGCCGACCTGGAACTCCCACTGGCCCGGCATGACCTCGGCGTTGATGCCGGAGATGCCGAGGCCCGCCTTCAGGCAGTTGTCCAGGTGGGCCTCGACGACGTCCCGGCCGAAGATCTCGTCGGCGCCGACACCGCAGTAGTAGCCGCCCTGGGGGGCGGGGAAGCCGTTCTCGGGGAAGCCGAGCGGGCGGGTGCCGTCGAAGAAGGTGTACTCCTGCTCGATGCCGAAGATCGGCTCCTGGGCGGCGAACCGCCCGGCGACCTCGGCCAGCGCGGCACGCGTGTTGGACCGGTGCGGGGTCATGTCGATGTCGAGGACCTCGCACAGCACCAGGATGTCGTCGCCGCCGCGGATCGGGTCCGGGCAGGTGAAGACCGGCTTGAGCACGCGGTCCGAGGCGTGCCCCTCGGCCTGGTTGGTGGAGGAGCCGTCGAAGCCCCAGATCGGCAGCGTGTCGAGACCGGCGGCGGAACCCGTGATGATCTTCGTCTTGGAGCGGAGCTTGGCCGTCGGCGTGGTGCCGTCGATCCAGATGTACTCAGCCTTGAAGGTCACGGGGCCACATCCTTCGGGGGTGGGTCGGGCGCTGTTGCGGGTGCTGCGGCGCTGCGGCACCGGTGCGCCGCTCGATCTGCCGGGCAGCCTGTCAACAGGCCGTTTCCCGGCCATTGCCCGTATGTGAACCCCGTGTTACCTGGGCCTTTTATGGCGCGGCTCACCTTGTGAGGCGAAGGGGAGCCGGGGTATGGGGCTCATCCATGCGCGGCGGCGGCCTCCCGCACGCCCTCCAGGAAGCCCCGGATCGCGGCCCGCTGGTGGTCGTCGTAGCCGCGCAGCAGCTCCACCGAACGCTCGATCAGCGGTCCGAAGAACGCCCGGCCGATGTCCACGGCGCGCTCCTCCACCTGGACGACGACCCGCCGCCGGTCCTCGGCGGAGCGCACCCGGCGTACGTGCCCCGCTCCTTCGAGCCGGTCGAGGAGCGCGGTCGTGCCCGCCGAGTTGAGCCCCATGGCGGCCCCGAGGCGTCCGGCGCTCAGCTCCTCACCCGCCCGCCGGGCGTCCATCAGCGCGATCAGGGCCCGTACGTCCGTGGGGTGCATGCCGTTGCGGTCCGCGAACCGGGCGCTGTGCAGGCCGAGTTCGACCGTCACGGCGCGCAGCAGGTGCACGGTCTCCAGCTCGGGTGCCGCTGTGGGGCGGTGCGGGGTCGGCATGGGAGTCCTCCGCTATCATCTCGCTCAACAAGTATCTTGCTGGGCGAGATAATAGGGGGTTGCCGTGCCCGTCGGCAGGTCGAGGACGTACACGTACGACGACGAGGCGTTCCGGATCGCGTACGAGAAGGTGCTGGCGAAATGGCCGGCCGACCGGGAGGCGCTGACCGTCGCCACACCCCTCGGCGACACCCGGGTCAACGCCTGCGGCCCGCGCGAGGCGCCCCCGTTGCTCCTGCTGCCCGGCGGCGGCTCCGCGACCTCCGTGTCCTGGTACGCCCAGGCCGCCGACCTGGCCCGCGTCCGGCGTGTCTACGCCCCGGACCTGATCGGCGCCCCGGGCCTCGGCGCCCCGGCCGGCGACCGCCACCCCCGTACGGTCGCCGACCTGGCCGGCTGGGTGGACGCCCTGCTGGACGGCCTCGGCGCCGAAGCGGCCGACGTGGGCGGGCACTCCTACGGCGCCTGGATCGCCCTGCACCACGCGCTGCGTTCCCCCGCCCGGGTGCGCCGCCTGTTCCTCCTGGACCCGACCGAGTGCTTCGCCGGGTACAAGGCGGCGTACCTGCTCCACGCCCTGCCGATGCTGCTGCGGCCCTCGCCCCGCCGTGTCCGGGCCTTCCTGCGGTGGGAGACCGGGGGAGCGGCCCTGGATCCGGACTGGCTCCACCTCCAGGAGGCGGCCGCCGGCTTCCCGTCCGTCAGACCGGTGACGGGGCCGCGCCCCGCGCCGGACGCGCTGCGGGCACTACGGGTGCCGGTCCTGCTGCTCGTGGCCGCGAACAGCAGGACCCATGACTCCACCCAGGTGACGGCCCGGGCCGCCGCGCTGCTCCCGCGCGTCGAGACCGCCGTGCTGCCGGACGTCTCGCACCACGCGCTGCCAGGAGCCGCGCCGGACGCCCTGACCCGTCACCTCATCGGTTTCCTGTCCGGCCCCTGAGCCTCACCCCACCTTCTCGATCACCGCACGGCGGATGAGGAACTTGCCGGGCTCGCGGACCTGCTCGAAGGCGGAGTTGTTGAGCAGGACGCAACTGCCCGAGACGGAGGTGACCTTCACCGTCGTGGACTTGTTGTTGTCCAGGTTGGTGACCTTCAGTGTCGTGCCCGCCGGGAACTGGTTGCTGGACGCGGCCGGCGCACCGCCCTCACCGGAGAGCGTGACGGTCGAGCCCTTGCACACCTGCTGCCCGGCGGCCGCGGCGCCGCCGCCGTTGTCGCCCGCGGCACCGGTCTGCGACGGCTGCGCCTGCTGGCCGCCGCCCGCCTGCTGGCCTTGACCCTGCTGACCCTGCTGACCCTGCTGACCCTGCTGGCCGGCGTTGCCGTTCTGCGCCCCCTGGGAGTCCTGAGCCGACTCCCCAACGGTGCATCCGGCAGCCTTCTGCTGGACCTCGATCTGCTTGATGACCGCCTCGCGGTTGGCGATCCGGGCCGCCGACTGCGCGTCCGGGTTCGCCTTCTGGTCCGCGATGAACCTGTCGTTGTTGCCGTGGGCCGTGGCCAGCCCCTGGCAGACGGTCGAGTCCCCGGCCGACAGCGTCTTGGCCTGCTGCGGGCTCTGCGCGGCGTTCGAGGTGGAGGCCAGCGCGAACGCCCCGCCGCCCGCCACCGCCGCGGCGCTGACGAGCAGCGCGATCTTCTTCTTCGTGCCGAGAGTTCTCCTGCGCGACATGCGCGCCTCCTGAAAGAGGTAGGGGAGCGTACGCCGCTATGTACGAGATCCCGAAGGGGGATGCTCAGCGATCGCAGGAGCAGACGAAGTAACCTGTGTCACAGAGGAGTTGCGCGATCTTCAGCCCTTGTCGCGGGACAGCGCCTCCCGTACGGCCTCCTCGGTGCGCGCCACCAGGGCCGTTCCGTCGTCGGCGGTGATGATCGGGCGCTGGATGAGTTTCGGGTGCCCGGCGAGCGCGGCGATCCACCGGTCGCGCGAACCGGCGTCCCTCGGCCACTCCTTGAGCCCCAGTTCCTTCGCGGCGGCCTCCTCGGTGCGGGTGATGTCCCACGGCTCCAGGCCCAGACGTTCGAGTACGGCCCTGATCTCGTCCTCGCTCGGCACGTCCTCCAGGTACCGGCGGACGGTGTACTGCGCCCCCTCGGCGTCGAGCAGGCCGATCGCGCTGCGGCACTTGGAGCAGGCCGGATTGATCCAGATTTCCATGGGCCACACAGTACGCGAGAACCCGTCCGGCACCTGTGTCACGGGAGCCCCGAAAGCCCTTGTGGCCAGGGCCTTTTGTCAGTGCGGGGTCGTAGAATAGAAGCAGTGTTCGAGGATGTCGCCGGACTCGCCCGGCGGTGCCCTGACCGCGACAGGAGGATGCCCGTGCCCGCTGCCGCCCTGAAGCCGAAGCCGTTGCCGACCCAGTCCACCGCCAAGCACCCCGTGCTGTTCGACTCGCCCTACGAGCCCGTCATCAAGCGACCGCTGCCGGCCGGGCGGCCGCGCGAGTGGTACGTCGCGCACAACCGGCGCCTGAAGGCCATGCGCCTGGCGATAGCCCTGCTGGACTCCGGTGTCCACATGCCGGGCCGGGTCCGCAACGAGACCATCCGCAGCACGGCGGAGGAGATCGGCATGCGCCCGCCCTCCGACACGACGTGCCACATGGTCCGCGCGTTCATGCGCTACAGCCGCTGACCCGGACGCCGGGTGCCCCACGCACCACCGGGGCGCCCGGCCGCCGGCCCTGCTACCCGGTCCGCGGCCTTCGGCGGCGTGGCCGGGTCCTCGCTCCACGGGTGACACCATCCCCGGCTCTTCGGGCCGGCCCCGTCTCCCGCCACGGCCGGGCGCGAGCGCCGTTCACCCGTTCGCCGTACTCCGCATGCGCGTGACCGGGGGGCGGCCTTCACTGCGAGCAGGAGGTGACGCGAGCAGCCAAGGCCCGCGAGACCGTGGAGACGAGGGCGTCGTATGAGCAATCCCGAGGACCGAGCCCGGCGCGGCAAAGAGGCCCGCAAGCACGTTCCGCGCTCCGCGCACGCCGGCTGGCTGCCCTCCGTCGAACGGCCCGACCCCGTCGCCGTACTGGAACGGCAGGGCCGCGACCGCCTCACCGAGCTGCTGCCCGTCAGGTACGGCCGGATGGCCGCGTCACCGCTCGCCTTCCTGCGGGGCGCCGCCGGGGTGATGGCCGCGGATCTCGCCGCGCAGCCCCGCACCGGACTCACCGTGCAGCTGTGCGGCAACGCCCACCTGCTGAACTTCGCGGTGCACGCCTGCCCCGAGGGCCGGCTGCTGTTCGAACTCGCCGACTACGACGAGACCTTCCCGGGCCCCTTCGAATGGGACGTCAAACGGCTCGCGGCCAGCGTGGCCGTGGCCGCCGGGGAGAACGGCCACTCGAAGGCCGAGACCCGCGCGGCCGCGCGGGCGGCCGCCGCCGGTTACCGCACGGCCATGCGCCGGCTGGCCGGTCTCGGCGAGCTGGCCGTCTGGTACGAACGGATCGACGCCGCGACCCTGGCCCCCCTGCTCCGCTCCGGGCGGCGCCGGGCCCGCGCGGAGTCCACGCTCACCCGCGGCCGCCGCCACGCCGGCCTGCGCGCCCTCGGCACGCTCACCGAGGTGGTCGACGGGCAGCGCCGGATCATCCACCACCCTCCGCTCCTGGAACCCGCCGGAGCCCCCGACGCCGCCTCCGTGCGCAAGAGCTTCAGCGACTACCGCTCCACCCTCCCCGAGGAGCGCCGGCACCTGCTCGACCGCTACCGCTTCCTCGACACCGCCCGGGAGGTCGTCGGCGTCGGCAGCGTCGGTGTGCGCTGCTTCCTCGTGCTGCTCGCCGGGCGGGACGCCGACGACCCGCTGTTCCTGCGGATCAGGGAGGCCCGCAGATCGGTGCTGGAGGAACACCTGCCGACCGGGCCGTACATCCATCCTGGCCAGCGCGTCGTCGCCGGTCAGCGGCTGCTCCAGGGCGCCGCGGACGTCTTCCTCGGCTCGATGACCGGCCCCCAGGGCCGCGCCTTCTACTGGCGGCAGCTGCGGGAGGACAAGCGCTCCGCCGACGTCGCCGGCATGGGCCCGGCGGCGCTCTCCGGCTACGCCCGACTGTGCGGCACCGCCCTCGCCCGCGCCCACGCCCGCTCCGGCGACCGCATCGCCATCGCGGCCTACCTCGGCGGCGCCGACACCTTCGACCGGGCCGTCGCCGACTTCGCCGTGGCCTATGCCGACCAGACCGCCGGCGACCACGGCACCCTCGGCGCGGCCATCGCCGCGGGCCTGGTGAGGGCCGCGCCCGGACTATGAGGCCGACCAGGCGCGCGGCGGGGCCGCCGGCTCGCCCGTGTCCGACTCCCTCAGCAGCGCGGCCACGAACTCCCTCCGGTCCTCGGCGTGGTCGTGCAGCCACGACCCCAACCGGTGCCCGGCCGCCGGGAGTTCCAGCCGGGTGTACTCGGCGCGGGCCGACAGCGCCTCCTGCACGGCCCGCGTCACGTCGGGCGGGATGACCTCGTCGGTGCCCGGCACGGCCAGCACCGCCCGGCCCGCGTACCCGGCGAAGGCCGCCAGGGCGGGGGAGTCCCGCCAGCTGTCCGGTGTGCGGATGATCGTGCTGAACGGACCCAGGCCGTCGCCGAAGGGCACCTCCCAGGCCTCGGCGGCGTAGACGGCGGGTGCGCACAGGCCCACGGCCGCCACCCGGTCCCCGTGCACCCGTACCAGGTCGGCGACCGTCTGGCCGCTCATGCTGAAGCCGACCAGCACCAGCGGATCGCCCTCGGGAGCGTGCGCGTCGAGCACCGCCACCGCCTGCTCGAACCTCCGCCGCAGGCTCAGCTCCGCGAGCGCGCCGCTGCTCTCGCCGTGCCCCGAGAAGTCGAACGCCAGGGCACGGCAGCCCTGCGCGGCGAACTCGGCGAGCAGCGGGAGCAGCCGTTCCTTGCTTCCGTTGCCCGCGCCGTGCAGGAGGAGCACGGTGGCGCGGCCCTGCGGACCGGCGGTCGCCACGCTGAGGCTTTCGCCGTCGTACTCGTGGGTGAAGAGGTGGAGTTGAGCCATGAGAGCCATTCACTCATGGGGCGGCCGTGCCCGGAAAACGGGATGCGGTCGCGAACGCGGGCTCCCTACCCTGAACAAACGGCACGAAGCCGACACACCCCACCCGCACCCCTCGGTGGCACGCCGCCACTCACTCCACGGAGGTCCGAAATGCGTGGCATCGTCGCGTCCGGGACCGTCGTCCTGGTGATCCTCGGAATCGGGAACCATCTCTGGTGGCTCGCCGCCGTCGCGCTGCTCTATCTGTACGCGACGCACGGGCGCGGCTCGCCCGGCACACCGACCCCGCCCGCCGGAGCGGGCGCCGTCCCCGACAGCTACCGGACCTACCGCGAGCGCCGGGACCGGCAGGCCAGGTGGGAGCGCCGCTACCGGCGCGAGCGCCCCCTGCGGACCCGGCGGCAGGAACGGCAGAAGAGCTGATGAGCACGGGCGTCCCCGGTCACAGGCCGGGGGCGCCCCACACCGGGAACCAGCGGCTCAGGTCCTGCTCGATCCGCAGATCGTCCCCGAGCGCCGCCTTCACCCGCAGCTCCAGCGCGTTGTCCCGCCGCTCCGCGGCACCGGACAGCGGGGCGAACGGATAGAAGGTGCCGCGCTTGTAGAGGTAGACGAGCGCCAGCCGGCGCCCGGCGTCGTCCGTGAACCCGGCAAGAGAGCACAGCAGCTGCGGGCCGAACCCGTTGACCTCCATCGAACTGTTCACCGCGTGCAGGTCGTTGACCAGTTGGGGCAGCTGGTCGGGGGCCCGCCGGGACACCAGCCAGGAGTAGCCGAAGTCGTCCTGCCGCAGCTCCACCGGCGGGCCGCTGCGGTCGGCGTCCGCGTCGAGCAGCGCCTGGACCTCCCGGTGGGTCTGCTCGAAGGCCGCGCCCTCCACCGTGCCGAAGCACACCGCCCCGTGCCCGGTGGGCGTGAACCCGGCCGCCGCCTGGAGGGTGACGGCCGCCGAGGGCAGCGCGAACAGCTGGTCGAGATCCGGTGCGACCGGCTTCGTACGCCCCAGCAGGATGTCCAGCAGCCCCAACGCTCAGCCCGCCTTCCGCAGTGCCGTGTCCGTGCCGTACGTCCCTCAGCCCGCCGTCCCGGGGGCCGCGGGCTCGCCCAGCTCCGTGGAGATCCGGCCCAGCTGGTCGAGCCGCTGCTGCAGGGTCGGGTGGGTGGAGAAGAACCGCTCGATGCCGGGCTCCCTGCCCGTCGCCGGGGTGAAGTAGAACGCGTTGAACGCCTGGGCCGTGCGCAGATCCTTGGTCGGAATGCGCGCGATCTCCCCGGTGACCTTGGTGAGCGCCGACGCCAGCGCCGACGGGCGGCCGGTCAGGTGCGCGGCCGCCCGGTCGGCCGCCAGTTCCCGGTACCGGGACAGCGCGCGGATCAGCAGGAAGCTGAGCGCGTACACGGCCGCCGAGACACCGATCACGACGGCGAAGACGGCGGCCGTGTTCTGGTCCCTGCGGCCCCCGCCGAGCACCTGGGAGTAGAAGGCGAACCGCACGATCAGTCCCGCGATCACCCCGAGGAAGGACGCCACGGTGATCACGGCGACGTCCTTGTGCGCCACGTGCGACAGCTCGTGCGCGAGCACACCCTCCAGTTCGGCGGGCTCCAGCCGCCGCAGCAGGCCGGTGGTCACGCAGACCACCGCGTGGTCGGGGTTGCGCCCGGTGGCGAAGGCGTTCGGCATGTCCATCGCGGACACGGCGACCACCGGCTTCGGCATGTCCGCGATCGCGCACAGCCGGTCGACGACCGCGTGCAGCTCGGGGTACTCCTCGCGCTCCACCACCTGCCCACGCATCGCGAACAAGGCGATCCGGTCGGAGAACCAGAACTGCGCCACGAACATCGCCCCGATCAGGACGACCACCAGCAGCCAGGACTTCAGCAGCACGATCAGCGCGGCGACGAACCCCACGTACAGCAGTCCGAGCAGGAACAGCGTCACACCCATGCGCACGGTCAGTCGCCGGTCGCTCCGGAAGCGGCTCTGCATGTTGCATCACCCCGCAGTCACGCACTCGTCCCGCACTCCAGTGTGCACCTGCCGATTCCCATGAGGAGGTCGCGAACGGTCCTAGGAGCAGCAAAGACCGGTGGGGGTGCCCAGGGGGGGCCGGGTGTCCGCCTAGAAGGAGGCGTGCAGCTGCGCCCAGCCGATCACGATCATCACCACGGCCACGCAGCCGATCACCATGGCCGTCGACGCCCAGGACGTCCGGCGCGGGGGCGGGCCGGGGTCGGCGCGGAACGGCGCCGGGTCCGGCGGAGTCTCCTTCCAGCGCGCGGCGAGCATCCGGGCCCGGGCGGAGGGCTCCTTGTGCTCGGCCGAATTCGCCCAGCTGTGATCGAACTCGCGCTCCCAGTCGTCCAATTCCGCCATCCCCGTTTCCTTCTCCCTCGTCCGACAGAGTCCGGAGGGATGATCCCCCGACAATAGGAATGCTGGGAAGCGGGAAAGGTTGCACACCGGTCCGAAGACGGCGGGCCGGCACCTCCACCTACCCCGTTCCGGGTCGGCAGGACCAGGAGGGCAGTGCCCCGTGGACCGGACGGACCCGCGTCGAAAAAGCCGGTGGCCGGCTCTCCCGTGGGGGAGAGCCGGCCACCGGCCCACAGACGGTCCAGGTGCGCGGATAGCCGCGCCGACCTGGGGTGATGTCACACGTCGAAGTAGAGCTCGAACTCGTGCGGGTGCGGACGCAGCTGCAGCGGGGCGATCTCGTTGGTGCGCTTGAAGTCGATCCACGTCTCGATCAGGTCGGACGTGAAGACGTCGCCCTGGAGGAGGAACTCGTGGTCGGCCTCGAGCGAGTCGAGGACGGCGTTCAGCGAGGTCGGGACCTGGGCGACGTTCGCGTGCTCCTCGGGAGCCAGCTCGTACAGGTCCTTGTCGATCGGCTCGGCCGGCTCGATCTTGTTCTTGATGCCGTCCAGACCCGCGAGCAGCAGGGCCGAGAAGGCCAGGTACGGGTTGCCGGAGGAGTCCGGTGCGCGGAACTCGACGCGCTTGGCCTTCGGGTTCGAGCCGGTGATCGGGATACGCATCGCGGCGGAGCGGTTGCGCTGCGAGTACACCAGGTTGATCGGCGCCTCGAAGCCCGGCACCAGGCGGTGGTACGAGTTCACCGTCGGGTTGGTGAAGGCGAGCAGCGACGGGGCGTGCTTGAGGACGCCGCCGATGTAGTAGCGGGCGGTGTCCGACAGGCCCGCGTAACCGGCCTCGTCGTAGAACAGCGGGTCGCCGTTGCTCCACAGCGACTGGTGCACGTGCATGCCCGAGCCGTTGTCACCGAAGATCGGCTTCGGCATGAAGGTCGCGGTCTTGCCGTTGCGCCAGGCCACGTTCTTCACGATGTACTTGAAGAGCTGGAGGTCGTCCGCGGCGGCGAGCAGCGTGTTGAACTTGTAGTTGATCTCCGCCTGGCCGGCGGTGCCCACCTCGTGGTGCTGGCGCTCGACCTTCAGACCCTGCTTGTCCAGCTCCAGGGAGATCTCGGCGCGCAGGTCGGCGAAGTGGTCGACCGGCGGGACCGGGAAGTAGCCGCCCTTGTAGCGGACCTTGTACCCGCGGTTGTCCTCCAGAGCGCCGGTGTTCCAGGCACCCGCCTCGGAGTCGATGTGGTAGAAGGACTCGTTCGCCGAGGTGGCGAAACGCACGCTGTCGAAGACGTAGAACTCGGCCTCGGGGCCGAAGTACGCGGTGTCGGCGATACCGGTCGACGCCAGGTACGCCTCGGCCTTCTTCGCCACGTTGCGCGGGTCACGGGAGTACTGCTCACCCGTGATCGGGTCGTGGATGAAGAAGTTGATGTTGAGCGTCTTGTCCCGGCGGAACGGGTCGATGCGCGCGGTGGACAGGTCGGGGCGCAGAGCCATGTCCGACTCGTGGATGGCCTGGAAACCACGGATCGACGACCCGTCGAAGGCCTGCTCGTCGTCGGGGTCGAACGCCTCCGCGGGCAACGTGAAGTGCTGCATGACGCCCGGCAGGTCGCAGAAACGGACGTCGACGAACTTGACGTCCTCGTCCGCGATGTACTTCTTGGCCTCGTCGGCGTTCTGGAACATCCAGCTCCTCCTACTCCCGACCGTCGACGCCGGGGTGGTAGATCGTTCGTGCGGCCAGTGCGGTGGCACACGCTGGTCTCGACCCTAGGGACGGGTGATTTCTCGGGCGTGACCCGTTTGTTTCGCAGAAGTTAACCGGCCACGTGTCCACCGTAGCCCCGACACACCCCTGCGCGTAGTGCCCGAAACCGGGCGCAGTACCGTGGTCGGGTGGACAACAGGCAGGCAATCGGATCGTGGCTCTCCGGGCCCCGCGCGGCCATGGAGGACGCCGGAGCCGACTTCGGCTACCGGGGTGAGCAGCTCGGGCTCCCGGAGGAGGGACCGAACTCGCTCGCACGGCCCGGACGGCGCCTCGGCGCGATCGCCGTGGACTGGGCGCTGTGCGTCCTGATCGCATACGGCCTGATCACGCATGGCAACGGCCCCGCTACCGGCAACTGGGCGCTCGGCGTGTTCTTCGTGCTGAGCGTGCTCACCGTCGGCACCATCGGCTTCACCCCGGGCAAGCGTCTCTTCGGCATCCGGGTGGTCGCGCTGGAGACCGGCACGGTCAGCCCGCTGCGCTCCCTGCTGCGCACGGTCCTGCTCTGCCTGGCGATCCCCGCCCTCGTCTGGGACCGCGACGGCCGCGGCCTGCACGACCGGCTCGCGAAGACGGTCGAGGTGCGCATCTGACGCCTCCGCGTCGCCCGGGTCTCTGACATCGGGCTCGCCGCGGGGCCCCCGAGCGGCGAGAAGGCCACCCGCACCGACCGGTGCGGGTGGCCTTCCGCCTTGCGCACCCCGGCTCAGCCCGTGTGCAGCACCGCCGCCAGGACCTGCCTGAGCTCCGCCTCCGCGTCCGCCGCGGCTCCGGAGGCGCGCCAGGCGACGAACCCGTCCGGGCGGACCAGCACCGCCCCGTCGGGCACCGTGCCGTGGACCGCGCTCCAGTCCTCGCCGTCCGCGTCGTACGCCAGGTCGGCGTCCGCGACCGCTCCGAGACGGTACGCGTCCAGCCGTACCCCGTCCGTGCCGGCGATGCGGCGTGCCGCGGCGTGCCAGGCGGCGCCCGCGGCCGAGCCGGCGCCGCTGAGCAGCACCAGAGACCGCTCGTAGAGGTCGAGGGTGGAGAGCCGTTCGCCCGACCGGCGCAGCCACATGTGGGGCGCCCGGGTGCCCGGCTCCCCGGTCAGGCGCATCCCGTCGGGCACGACCGGCTGCGAGGGGTCGGCGCCCACGACGGCACCCTCCGGGTAGCGGTAGCCGAGGACGACGTTGAGGATGCCGCCGCGCTTCCCGCCGCCGATGCCGGGGGCGGGGGCGAATCCGGGGTGGCTGTGCTCCACGGACCGCGCCGAGGCGCGGGCGCTGGTGGCCAGGGCCACGGGCCGGCGCTCGGTGTCGTACGTGCCGAGCAGCCCCGGTCCGGCCCACCCGTCGAGGACGGCGGCCAGCTTCCAGGCCAGGTTGTGGGCGTCCTGGATGCCGGTGTTGGAACCGAAGGCACCGGTCGGGGACATCTCGTGCGCGGAGTCGCCCGCCAGGAACACCCGGTCGGCCGCATACCTCTCGGCGACGCGCTCCGCGGCACGCCAGGACGCCTTGCCGGTGATCTCCACGTCGAGGTCGGGGACACCGACGGCACGGCGGATGTGCCGGCGCAGCCGCTCCTCGGTGAACTCGTCGAGTGTCTCGCCGTTTTCGGGGTGCCAGGGGGCGTGGAAGACCCAGTGCTCCTTGTTGTCGACGGGCAGCAGCGCGCCGTCGGCCTCGGGGTCGGTGAGGTAGCAGCAGATGAAGCGCCGGTCGCCCACGACGTCGGCGAGCAGCTTGGACCGGAAGGTGACGCTGACGTTGGCGAAGAGGTCGCCGGGACCGGTCTGGCCGATGCCGAGCCGCCCCCGGACGGGGCTGCGCGGGCCGTCGGCCGCGACCAGGTAGTCCGCGCGGACCGTGTAGAGGTCGTCGCTGTCACGGTCGCGGACGTACGCCGTCACTCCTTCGGGGTCCTGGGCGAAGGACTCCAGCTCGTGGAAGTAGCGCAGGTCGCCGCCGAGTGCGCGGGCCCCCTTCAGCAGCACCGGTTCGAGGTCGTTCTGGCTGCACAGGCACCACCCCGTGGGGCTGAACCGCGCCAGCCCGCCGCCGGGGTCGATCTCCTTGAACAGCCACTCCCCGGCGTCGCCGGCGAGGGTCGGCGTCTGGAGGATGCCGTGGTTGTCAGCGAGGAGCGAGGCGGCCGTCTTGATGTCGGCTTCGACGCCGGCACCGCGGAACAGCTCCATCGTCCGCACGTTGTTGCCGCGTCCGCGCGGGTGGATCGAGGTTCCCGAGTGCCGCTCGACGAGCATGTGCCGTACGCCGAGACGGCCCAGGAACAGGGAGAGGGACAGGCCCACCAGAGAGCCGCCCACGACGAGGACGGGAACCTGGTGATCGGCTTTCTGCTGCATCAAGGACTCCTGAGGCAGTGGTGGGGGGTGAGGGGGTGTCGGAATCTCCATGCCCCCTGGGAGGGGTTACGCGTGCTCAATCACCCGCGTGGTTCACGCGAGTCGCGCACTCCGGAGGAGCGGCACAGGATCAAAAAGCGCTGACGTCGTGTCATCGGCGGCGGCCACCTCTGCCCCTGCGAAGGAGATGTCCACATGACCACCACACCGGAGAAGATTTCCGAAGAGCTGACGCGCCAGGTGTCGAAGAGGGTTTCCCAGTCCGTGTTCGACGGCTCCCGCCTCCGGGTGGTCCTGCTGGTGGACGTGTACGACGGCGCCCAGCAGCAGTTCCTGGAGGCCTACGAGGAGATGGGCAAGCAGGTCTCGTCCGTACCCGGACACATCAGCGACCAGCTGTGCCAGTCGATCGAGAACCCCTCCCAGTGGCTCATCACCAGCGAGTGGGAGAGCGCCCCGCCGTTCCTCGCCTGGGTGAACAGCGAGGAGCACGTCCAGATGGTGCAGCCGATGCACAGCTGCATCCGCGACACCCGGTCGCTGCGCTTCCACGTGGTCCGCGAGACGGGTGGCGAGAAGGCGAACGCCCAGGCCGCGCAGCGCAGGCTCCAGAGCTCCCCGCGGATCGGCGACGGAGTGATCCGGCACGCGCTCACCTTCACCGTCCGCCCGGGCAGCGAGAAGAAGGTCGCGGAGATCCTGTCGAACTACGCCTCGCCCGAGGCGCGGGTCGACGACACCACCCGCCTGTGCCGCACCTCCCTCTTCATGCACGGCAACCGGGTGATCCGGGCCATCGAGGTCCGCGGCGACCTGCTCGCGGCGCTGCGCCACGTCGCCCGGCAGCCCGAGGTCCGCGCGGTCGAGGAGGCCATCAACCCGTACCTGGAGCAGGAGCGGGACCTCAACGACCAGGAGTCCGCACGGGTGTTCTTCACCCGGGCGGCGCTGCCGGCCGTGCACCACGTCACCGCGGACGAGCTCCCCGAGGGCGAGCGGTACGCGCTGTACTACCCGGCCCGGCCGGGCTGCGGGATGGAACTCGCGGAGATCCTCGCCCGCCAGGACGAGTCCGCGGCCGAGGACCCGGCGGGCCCGGTGCTGGGCAGCACGATCTTCCAGCGGGACGACGTCGTCGTCCGGCTGGTCGACGTACGGCCCGGCCTGGGCGTCGACGCGGCCCTGCCGAAGGCCGGGGCCCAGGCCCCGCTCAGGGCCCTGCTGGACGGCGACACCGTCCGCATGGAGCTCATCACCGACCGCCGCTCGCCGGACGCCTGACCCGGCAGGCACAGCACACCAACGGAGGAACGTCGTGATCAAACCCCTTCCGAAGATCGTGGACCTCAGCGAGGTCGAGCCCAACACCCGGCGCGGCGGCGATCTGCGTGCCATGCTCACCCCGGCCACGGTGGGTTCCACCAGCGGCTTCATGGGCGTGGCCATCATCAACCCGGGCGACCGCATCGCCGAGCACTACCACCCGTACTCCGAGGAGTTCGTGTACGTCGTCTGCGGCCAGCTGGAGGTCGACCTGGACGGCGAGCCGCACCTGCTCCGGCCGGAGCAGGGCCTGATGATCCCCATCAACATGCGCCACCGCTTCCGCAACGTCGGCAAGGTGGAGGCGCGGATGGTCTTCCACCTGGGGCCGCTCGCCCCGCGGCCGGCCCTGGGCCACGTCGACACGGAGGAGACGGAGCCCGTCCCCGTCGCCGAGCGGGAACAGGTCCGCTCATGACCCGGCGCGTGGCGGTCACCGGCATAGGCATCGTGGCTCCGGGCGGGATCGGCGTGCCGGCGTTCTGGAATCTGCTGGCCGACGGCCGTACCGCGACGCGGGGCATCACGTTCTTCGACCCGTCCGGGCTGCGGTCCCGGATCGCCGCCGAGTGCGACTTCGACCCGGCCGCGTACGGCCTGGACGCCGACCAGATCGAGCGGGCGGACCGGTACATACAGTTCGCCCTGGTCGCGGGCGAGGAGGCGGTGCTGGACTCGGGGCTCGACCTCGGCCGGGAGAACCCCTGGCGGATCGCGGTCTCCCTGGGCACCGCAGTCGGCGGCACCACCCGGCTGGAGAGCGACTACGTGCTGGTCAGCCACCGCGGTGAGCGCTGGGACGTCGACCACACCGAGGCGCGGCCCCAGCTGCACCGGGCGTTCTCGCCGAGCACCGTGGCCTCCGCGGTGGCGGAACGTTTCGGCGCCCAGGGGCCCGTGCAGACCGTGTCCACCGGCTGCACCTCCGGCCTGGACGCCGTCGGCTACGCCTTCCACACCGTCCAGGAAGGCCGGGCCGACATATGCATCGCGGGGGCGTCGGACTCCCCGATCTCGCCGATCACCATGGCGTGCTTCGACGCGATCAAGGCCACGTCCCCGAACAACGACGACCCCGCACACGCCTCCCGGCCCTTCGACAACGACCGTGACGGGTTCGTCATGGGCGAGGGCGGCGCGGTGCTCGTCCTGGAGGAGCTGGAGCACGCCCGGGCTCGCGGCGCCCACGTGTACTGCGAGCTGGGCGGCTACTCCACCTTCGGCAACGCCTACCACATGACCGGCCTGACCAAGGAAGGTCTGGAGATGGCGCGGGCCATCGAGACCGCCCTGGACCAGTCGCGGCTCGACCCGACGGCGATCGACTACGTCAACGCGCACGGATCCGGCACCCGCCAGAACGACCGCCACGAGACGGCGGCCGTGAAGAAGGCGCTCGGCCACCACGCCTACGACACCCCGATGAGCTCCATCAAGTCCATGGTGGGGCACTCCCTCGGGGCGATCGGCGCCATCGAACTGGTGGCGTGCGTGCTGGCCCTCACCAAGCAGGTCGTACCGCCGACCGCCAACTACGAGATCCCCGACCCCGAGTGCGACCTGGACTACGTCCCGCGCGTCGCCCGCGAACGGAAGCTGAGCAGCGTGCTGTCCGTGGGCAGCGGATTCGGCGGCTTCCAGTCCGCGGTGATCCTGACCCGGCCGAGGGAGTGAGGACACGATGAGCGAACCACAGGACCGGCGTGCGGCCGTCACCGGAATCGGGGTGGTCGCGCCCAACGGCACCAGCACCGACACCTTCTGGAAGGCCACCCAGGAGGGCCTCAGCGTCCTCGGCCGGGTCACCCGTGAGGGCTGCGAGGACCTTCCCCTCAAGGTGGCCGGCGAGGTCCGCGCCTTCGACCCGGCCGACACCATCGAGGAGCGCTTCCTCGTCCAGACCGACCGGTTCACGCACTACGCCATGGCCGCGGCCGACTTCGCCCTGGAGGACGCCCGGCTCGGCCAGGCCGACACCTCCGAGGCGCCGTACTCCATCGGCGTGGTCACCGCCGCCGGCTCCGGCGGCGGCGAGTTCGGCCAGCGCGAACTCCAGCGACTGTGGGGCAAGGGCAGCCGGTTCGTGGGCCCCTACCAGTCCATCGCCTGGTTCTACGCGGCGAGCACCGGCCAGGTGTCCATCCGGCGCGGCTTCAAGGGGCCCTGCTCGGTCGTCGCCTCCGACGAGGCCGGCGGCCTGGACGCCCTGGCCCACGCGGCACGGGCGGTACGGCGCGGTACCGACGTGATCGTGGCGGGCTCCACCGAGGCGCCGCTCGCCCCGTACTCGATGGTCTGCCAGCTCGGCTACGACGAGCTGAGCCGCGAGACGGACCCGTCCCGGGCCTACCGCCCGTTCACGGACGGGGCGTGCGGGTTCGTGCCGGCCGAGGGCGGCGCGATGCTCGTGGTCGAGGCCGCCGGTGCCGCGCGGGAGCGCGGTGCCCCCGTCCGGGCGGTCGTGGCGGGCCACGGTGCCACCTTCACCGGCGCCTCCCGCTGGGCGGACACCCGGGAGGGTCTCGCCCAGGCCGTCCGGCAGGCGCTCGCGGAGGCCGACTGCGCCCCCGAGGAGATCGACGTCGTCTTCGCCGACGCGCTCGGGGTGCCGGAGGCGGACCGGGCCGAGGCGCTGGCGCTCGCCGACGCCCTCGGCGCGCACGGCACCCGGGTGCCGGTCACGGCCCCGAAGACGGGGACCGGCCGCGGCTACTGCGCGGCTCCCGTGCTGGACACCGCGGCGGCCGTGCTCGCGATGGAACACGGCCTGGTCCCGCCGACGCCGAACGTCTTCGACGTCTGCCACGACCTCGACCTCGTGACGGGCCGCGCCCGGGTCGCCGAACTGCGGACGGCGCTGGTCCTCAGCCGTGGACTCATGGGGTCCAACTCGGCACTGGTGCTGCGGCACGGCGCCGCGCACTGAGCACAGCAAGGAGGAAGCACATGTCGCAGATCACCGTGGAAGAACTCGCCGCGCTGATGAAGAAGGCCGCCGGGGTGACCGTCAGCCCGCAGCAGCTCACGGAGAAGCCGGACACCGGCTTCGACGTCCTCGGCGTCGACTCGCTGGGCCTGCTCGGCATCGTCGGCGAGCTGGAGAACGCGCACGGCACCCCGATGCCGGTCGACGCCGAGCGCTGCAAGACGCCCCAGCAGTTCCTGAACCTCGTCAACACCACCCTGATGGCAGGAGCCTGAGATGGCAGGACACACCCAGAACGAGATCACCATCGCCGCCCCGCTGGACCTGGTCTGGGACATGACCAACGACCTGGAGCGGTGGCCGCAGCTGTTCAGCGAGTACGCGTCGGTGGAGATCATCTCCCAGCAGCGCAACCGGACGAAGTTCCGGCTGACCATGCACCCGGACGACAACGGCACCGTGTGGAGCTGGGTCTCCGAGCGTGAGCCGGACCGCGACACCCTCACCGTCAAGGCGCGCCGGGTCGAGACCGGGCCCTTCGACCACATGGACATCCACTGGCGGTACGAGGAGGTCCCCGCCGGCACCCGGATGGTGTGGACGCAGGACTTCGCGATGAAGCCGGACGCACCGGTCGACGACGAGTGGATGACCGACAACATCAACAAGAACTCCAAGGTCCAGATGGCCCTGATCCGGGACAAGATCGAGAAGGCGGCCGCCGGTCACCGGCCCGCCCCGGCGCTGGCCGACTGAGCCGGACGACAGGAGAAGAGACCGTGCACCAGGCCCTGATCGTCGCCCGCATGGCCCCGGGTTCCGCCCCCGACATCGCCAAGGTGTTCGCGGAGTCCGACCGGGGAGAGCTGCCGCACCTCGTCGGAGTCGTCCGGCGCAGCCTCTTCCAGTTCGGCGACGTGTACATGCACCTCATCGAGTCCGAGCGCGACCCGGGACCGGCGATCGCCAAGGTCACCTCGCACCCCGAGTTCACCGAGGTCAGCAAGCGCCTCACGGCGTACGTCAGCGCGTACGACCCGGAGACCTGGCGGTCCCCCAAGGACGCGATGGCCCAGCGCTTCTACCTCTGGGAGCGCGACGCCCGCGGCTGATCCTCCGTCCGGCCACCGGTGCCGGGCCCGCGTCCGACGCGGGCCCGGCACCGGTGTTCTCGGGGGGAAGTGCGCTCACGCGGGGACGATGCAGTCGAACGCGTGCAGGTAGGGATTGACCGGCCGGATGTCGTTGACGGTCAGGCCCGCCGCCTGCAGCCGCTCGACCATGCTTTTCGTGGTGTGCTTGGCGCCGCCGACGTTCATGAGCAGCAGCAGGTCCATGGCGGTGCTGAACCGCATCGACGGGGTGTCGTCGACGAGGTTCTCGATGACCACGACCCGGGCGCCGGGGCCGCCCGCACCGATCACGTTGCGCAGCAGCCTGGCCGTGGACTCGTCGTCCCACTCCAGGATGTTCTTGATGATGTAGACGTCGGCGTCGACCGGGACGGACACCCGGACGTCGCCCGGCACGATGTCCGCCCGGTCGGCGAGGTCGCCGCCCGGCCGCAGCCGTGCCACCGCGTTCTCCACCACCCGCGGCAGGTCGAGCAGATGGCCCCGCATCGCCGGGTACTTGTCCAGCAGGCTGGCCACCACGTGGCCCTGGCCGCCGCCGATGTCCGCGACGGACGAGCTGCCGGACAGGTCGAGCAGCGCGGCGACGTCACGGGCCGACTGCTCGCTGGAGGTCGTCATCGCCCGGTTGAAGACGTCCGCCGACTCGGGGGCGTCCTCGTTCAGGTAGACGAAGAACTCCTTGCCGTAGAGGTCCTCGATCACGTTCCGGCCGGAGCGCACCGCCTCGTCCAGTTTGGGCCAGGCGTCCCAGGTCCAGGGCTCGGTGCACCACAGCGAGATGTAGCGCAGGCTGTTCGGGTCGTCCTCGCGCAGCAGACGGGACATCTCGGTGTGGGCGAACGTCCCGTCCGGCCGCTCGGCGAAGACGCCGTAGCAGGACAGGGCGCGCAGCAGCCGGCGCAGCGGCTTCGCTTCCACCTTCACCGAGGCGGCGAGGTTCTCGACGGTCATGGGGGCGTCCCCGAGTGCGTCGGCGACGCCCAGCCGGGCGGCCGCGCGGACGGCGGCGGCGCACGCCGCCCCGAACACGAGCTCTCGCAGCCGCATCGACGGCGGAGGGGTGGGGGCCGCCCCCTGGGCGGACGGGGCCGAGAGCTCGGGGGATGGTGCGGTCATGTGCCGCCTTCCTTCCTTGCGTGGGTCTGGTACGGCGCGTGGGTCGGGTACGGCCGTCCGGTCAGCACAGGCCCGCGGGCTTCGAGGCCCGGCAGGAGTTGCCGTCGAACGCGTTGGCGCTCTTGGTGGATTCCTGGTTGACGAGGTCCGCCGGGGAGTTCTCCTCCAGCCAGTTGCCGGTGATCCGGTTCCGCTCGCTGGTGACGCCCACGAAGCTCTTGAACAGGACGATGCCGCCCGAGAGCGGGGACTTGCCGGAGTGGCCGGTGACCACGTTCCGCGTCACCAGGGCCTTCTCGGTACCGGTCAGGACGATGCCGGAGCCCTTCAGGTAGGGCAGCCGGGCGGTCTTCGCGCAGTACTTGTTGTTCCGCACGACGTGGTTGCCGGTGACGGTAAGGCTGCCCGCCTTCGGCTTGTTCTCGTCACCGACGACGAACACGCCCGCGCAGTTGCCGGTGACGTAGTTGTGCGTGACGGTGAGGTTGCGCAGGCGGCGCACGGTGACGCCGATCCGGTTGTCCTCCAGGCGGTTGCGCTCGACCACGGCACCCTTGCTGTCCGTGGCGCCTTCCTCGGCCTTCACGTTGTTGGCGAGGAACAGGCCCGCGTCACCGTTGCGCCGGGCGGTGTTCTCCCGGAACACACCGCGGGTGGAGTGCTCCTGGGCGATGCCCCACTGGCCGTTGTCGTCGGCGGTCACCCGTTCCACGGTCAGCCGGTCGGTGCCCATCGACCACAGGCCGATCCTGCTGAATCCGCTCACCTTCAGGTCGGCGACGGTGACGTTCTTCAGGGGGGTGTTCTTCCCCCCGACCACGCAGACGCCGTTGCCGCCCTCGAGGCAGCTGACGGAGGCCTTGGCGCCCCGTGCCGACTTCGCGGAGTGCGCCACGGCCTTCTTCTTCACCGGCTCGATCACCGTGCGGGGGCCCACGCCCCGCAGGGTCAGTCCGGGCGTCTTGACCGTGACGCTCTCGTGGTAAGTGCCGGCCAGCACGAGCACCGTGTCGCCGGTCTTGGCGGCGTCGACCGCCTTCTGGATGGACTCACCAGGATTCACCACATGGATCCGGTGGGCGGCCGAGGCGGGGGTGGTGCCGGCCAGGGCGCCGATGAGTGCCGTCGTGCATGCGAGGTACGAGATATGGCGTTTTGTCACATTCGGCAGGCTACGAGCGCATGAGCCGATTACCGGCTGGATACTCCGTTCGGCGGCGTGTCATCCGTGCGCGGGCGGGCCCGGCGCACCGTCCGGAGGGTGCCGTCCGGCGGGCGGATACGACAACGGCGCCGACGACGACGCGGCGCCCACCCGTCCGGACCGCAGTCCGGAGCAGGTGGGCGCCGCGTCACAGTCGGCGAGCCGCCGGGGTCGCCGGGTCAGCGCCCCTTCGGCATCCGCATGCCCTTGGGCATCGGCCCCTTGGGCACCGGCATGTTGCTCATCAGGTCGCCCAGGGCGCGCAGCCGGTCGTTGGTGGCGGTCACCTGGGGGCCGGTCAGCACGCGCGGGTACTTCAGCAGGGTCGTGCGCAGCTTCTTCAGCCCGACCTGGCCCTCGCCGTCACCGACGATCACGTCGTGCACCGGGACGTCCGCGACGATGCGGTTCATCTTCTTCTTCTCGGCGGCCAGCAGGCTCTTCACCCGGTTCGGGTTGCCCTCGGCGACGAGCACGATGCCGGCCTTGCCCACCGCCCGGTGCACCACGTCCTGGCTGCGGTTCATCGCCACCGCCGGGGTGGTCGTCCAGCCCCGGCCGATGTTGTCCAGCACGGCCGCCGCGGCGCCCGGCTGGCCCTCCATCTGGCCGAAGGCGGCGCGCTCGGCCCGGCGGCCGAACACGATCGCCGTCGCCAGCAGGGCGATCAGCAGGCCGAAGATGCCCACATAGACCGGGTGGCCGATCAAGAAGCCGATCGCGAGGAAGACACCGAGGGTGCCGATGCCGACGGCCGCGAGTACAAGACCGATCTTCTTGTCGGCCTTGCGGGTCATCTTGTACGTAAGGGCGATCTGCTTCAGTCGCCCTGCGTTCGCGGCGTCCGCCGCGATTTCCTTCCTCGCCATGCCACGAAGTCTACGTGTCTCCGGAAGCGCCGACGACGGCAGTGCCGGTGCGAGGGGTTCAGGAGCGGACGGCGGCCTGCTGCTCCAGGACGCGCTGCGCCTCGACCCGGTCCTTGGCGCGGCGGCGGTCCTCCAGCACGGAGGTCCAGGCGTTGCGGCGGGCGGTGCGCTGACCGCTGCTCATGAGCAGGGACTCGACGACGCGGAGCGCGTCGGTGAAGGACGGGATGGCGGTGGCGCGAACGGGCGCGGCCTGCATGATCGAGGTCCCCCCTCGGGGCGGGTGGTGTACGAGGCGTGATACCAGAGTCACTGATTGGTGTTACCAGGACGTGACCGAGCGGTCAAACGCCAATGAAACCTTGATGCGGAACCCTCGAACGCCGACGCGGCCCTGACGGTGGCCCTCATCAGCGAGGACGGTCAGAACCGCGTCGTCTCGGCCATTACTGGCCAGTAGCTACTTGTGCGTGAATTCACACGCTCGGCTCACACCGCCTGGCCGGCGATGTACGCACCACGCTTCTCGACGGCCATCCGGTAGAGGCGCCCGGCGCGGTACGAGGACCGCACGAGCGGCCCCGACATGACGCCGGAGAAGCCGATCTGCTCGGCCTCCTCCTTCAGCTCCACGAACTCGTGGGGCTTCACCCAGCGCTCCACGGGGTGGTGCCGGACGGAGGGGCGCAGGTACTGGGTGATGGTGACCAGCTCGCAGCCCGCGTCGTGCAGCTGCCGCAGCGCCTCGCCGACCTCCTCGCGGGTCTCGCCCATGCCGAGGATCAGGTTGGACTTCGTGACCAGACCGTAGTCGCGGGCCTCGGTGATGACCTTCAGGGAGCGCTCGTAGCGGAAGCCGGGGCGGATGCGCTTGAAGATGCGGGGGACCGTCTCGACGTTGTGCGCGAACACCTCGGGGCGGGCGGAGAAGACCTCCGCCAGCTGCTCGGGGACCGCGTTGAAGTCGGGGGCGAGGAGCTCGACCTTGGTGTGCCCGCCCTCACGGCCGGCCGTCTGCGCGTGGATCTGGCGCACGGTCTCGGCGTACAGCCAGGCGCCGCCGTCCTCCAGGTCGTCGCGGGCGACGCCGGTGATGGTCGCGTAGTTCAGGTCCATGGTGACCACGGACTCACCCACGCGGCGCGGCTCGTCGCGGTCGAGCGCCTCGGGCTTGCCGGTGTCGATCTGGCAGAAGTCGCAGCGCCGGGTGCACTGGTCGCCGCCGATGAGGAAGGTCGCCTCGCGGTCCTCCCAGCACTCGTAGATGTTCGGGCAGCTGGCTTCCTGGCAGACCGTGTGCAGGCCCTCGCTCTTCACGAGGTTCTGCATCTTCGTGTACTCGGGACCCATTTTCGCCCGGGTCTTGATCCACTCGGGCTTGCGCTCGATGGGGGTCTGGCTGTTGCGGACCTCCAGGCGCAGCATCTTGCGTCCGTCGGGTGCGACTGCGGACACGACCGGCTCCCTAAGCTTTGATTCCTCGGCGCACACCAGGGTACGCCCGTGTTCCTTACGCCCTGACGGTCAGGCCAACCTCACGGATGCAGGGCGCATTCCCTTCGGTCAGGCGGTGGTCTTCTCGATCACGCGGGGTGCGAGCTCCGCGTGCTCCAGGATGTCCTTCAGGTGCTTCTCGACCACCGGCAGGACCTCCTCGATCGTGAGGTCCCGGCCCAGCTCGGCCGCGAGGGAGGCGACGCCGGCGTCCCGGATGCCGCACGGGATGATCCGGTCGAACCACTTGTTGTCCGGGTTCACGTTGAGGGCGAAACCGTGCATCGTGACGCCCTTCGCGACGCGGATGCCGATCGCGGCGATCTTGCGGTCCTCGCGCCGCTGGCCCGCGTTGGAGGGGGCGTACTCGGGGCCGTTCAGCCGGGGGTCGAACTCCTCGTCGGCCAGCCGCGGGTCGAGGTCCAGGGACAGTCCGCCGAGCGCGGGCCGCCGCTCCACCGGGTCGCCGAGCACCCACACCCCGCTGCGGCCCTCGACCCGGGTGGTCTCCAGGCCGAACTCGGCGCAGGTGCGGATGAGGGCCTCCTCCAGACGGCGCACATGGGCGACGACGTCCACCGGGCGGGGCAGCTTCTGGATCGGGTAGCCCACCAGCTGGCCCGGCCCGTGCCAGGTGATCTTGCCGCCGCGGTCCACGTCGATCACGGGGGTGCCGTCCAGCGGGCGCTCGCTGTCCGCGGTGCGGCGGCCGGCCGTGTACACCGGGGGGTGCTCCAGCAGCAGCACGGTGTCCGGGACCTCGTCGGCGAACCGGGCCGCGTGCACCCGGCGCTGTTCGTCCCACGCCTCCTGGTACTCGACGGCGTCCGCACCGAACCCCATACGGACGAACCGCAACTCACTCACGGCAAGCGCCTCCCTCAGCGACCGGTGTCAGGCGCGTGGCGCGCCCACGCCACTGTACGTCCGGCCGGCGTACGTCAGCCGTGGGGCCAATCCTCACACGATCGGATGAATCGCTGGGGAACTATGCGATCGTCTGCTCACTCTCCGCTACATTCGCGCCGTTCGTGAGGGCAAAAGGGCTGCTCACAGGCAATCCCGGCACTTCACAAGCCCGGAAGGCAGGAGACCGTACCGCAGATGACGGACCGACCCGCGCAGCGCACCCCCAACCGCCAGCTCGCCGCGCTCATCGCAGAAGCGGGGTTCTCCAACGCGGGTCTGGCTCGTCGCGTCGACCAGCTCGGCCTGGAGCACGGGCTGGACCTCAGATACGACAAGACCTCGGTCACCCGCTGGCTGCGCGGGCAGCAGCCGCGCGGCACGACCCCCGCCCTCATCGCCGAGGTGTTCACGCGCCGGCTCGGCCGTCGGCTCACAGCCCAGGACCTCGGCCTGGACGCCTGCGCCCCGGTGTACGCCGGGCTGGAGTTCGCGGCCACCCCGGAGGAGGCCGTCGACATCGTCAGCGGGCTGTGGCGCAAGGACTCCGGCAGCCACGCCGAGCTGCGGAAGATCGCCTTCACTCCGGCGGGCCTCGTGGTGCCGAGCCGGGACTGGCTGATCGGCAAGTCCGACGACCGGGTGGCCCGTGAACCGGCGCCCCGGGTGCCCGCGCAGGGGAGGCCGGCCGCGGCCAAGCCCCTGCCGCTCGCCCCGGCGCGGGTGCGCGGGCACGCGGAACGGGCCACCGGCCACCGGGTCTCCGGCGGCGACATCGCCGCGCTGCGCTCGGTCGGTGAGCTGTTCCGCACCCTCGACGACCGCTTCGGCGGCGGCCACGCCCGGCAGGCCCTGGTGCGCTATCTGGAGCACGAGTGCGAGTCGATGCTGCGCGGCAGCTACGACGAGCAGACCGGCCGCCGCCTGTTCGCGGCCGCGGCGGACCTCACCCGGCTCGCGGGCTGGACGTCGTACGACATCGCCGCGCACGGGCTCGCCCAGCGCTACTTCGTCCAGGCCCTGCGGCTCGCCCAGGCGGCCGGCGACCGCCCCTACGGCTCCTACGTCCTCGTCACCATGAGCCGTCAGGCCGTCTACCTGGGCCACGGCCGGGAGGCCGTGCAGCTGGCCCGGGTGGCCCAGCAGGGCGTCGGCACCGGCGCCCCGTCGGTCTTCCAGGCGCTGCTGCACGCGTCCGAGGCGAGGGCGCACGGCGTCCTGGGCGAGGTGCGGGCGTGCACCGCCGCGCTGGTCCGCGCCGAGCGGGCCCTGGAGGCGGCCCGGCCGGGGGACGAGGTGCCGTACTGGGCGAGGTTCTTCGACGAGGCGCAGCTCGCCGACGAGCTGGGGCACTGCCACCGCGATCTCCAGCAGTTCCGGGCCGCCGCGCAACACGCCGAGCGCTCCCTGCAGCTGCGCGCTCCCTCCTACGCGCGCAGCCGCCTGTTCTGCCGGGTCGTCCTCGCCACCGCCCGGCTCGGCCTCGGCGAACTCGACCAGGCCTGCGCGCTGGCCGCGGAGGCCGCGGGCCAGGCGGCGGAGATGCGGAGCGCCCGCGCGGTGGAGTACGTCAGGGACTTCGAACGCCGGCTGGAGCCGTACCGGGACGCGGCGCCGGTGCGCGGCTACCGGGAGAAGGTGGCCGCCCTGGGCTGAGTGGGGGCGCGCGGCTGCCCGCCCCCCCCTACGGGTGCGCTACGCCGCCCTCGGCAGCCTCGGCGCCGGGTCGGCCCGGTGCATCGAACCCGTGGCGCCGAGGTCCGTGAGGATCGCCGCGGCGGCCCGGTGGGCCGAGTGCAGGGCGCCCTGGACGGTGCTGGTGTCCCGGTGGTCGCCGCACACGTACAGTCCGGCCAGCAGCCGCACCGGCCGGCGCAGGTCGTGCGGCGGGCGCATCGCCGCTACGGCCTCCGGCGTGTGGTGCACAGCCAGCGTCTCCCAGCGGCGTGTGGAGGTGCCGTAGAGGCGGGAGAGATGGATGCGGACCGCCGTGTCCACGCTCTCCGGCGGCCTGCCCAGCACCGTCGAGGAGATCAGCACGCGTCCGGCCGGCGCCCGGCTCGGGTCCACGTTGCTGAGCACCGCCGTGTGCGCCACCGGCCCGCCCCGGTCGGCGTCCAGCAGCAGCGAGGTACCGGCCGCGAGGGACGCCGAGGGCTCGTCGGTGGTGTGGTGGACGACGGTCACCGGGTGGAAGTCCGGCACCCGGAGCCCGGGCAGCAGCTGCGCGGCGGCCCGGGCGTCGGTCGCCAGCAGTACCGCCCGGCAGCGGATCTCCCCGTGCTCGGCGGTGGTCACCGAGGTCGTGGACACGGAGGTGACCCGCACCCCGGTGTGCACGGTGCCGGCCGGCAGCGCCCGCGCCAGCAGCTCCGGCAGCATCTCGGCGCCGCCCTCCGGGACGCACAGCCGTCCGCCGGCGAAGGCCCGCAGCGCCAGGTCGGCACACCGGCTGGACGTGCTCAGCTCGGGATCGCACAGCAGCGCGGCGAGCAGCGGACGCAGGAAGCCGTCGATGGTCCGGGCGGGCACCCCGCGCTGGGCGAGGGCCTGGGCGGCGGGCATCTCGGGACGGGCCAGGATGCGCTCGACGGGGGTCGAGGCGATCCGCCCGAGCGCGGCGCCCAGCCGCGCCTGGTCCACCGCGCCGCCCACCGGCGCACCGGCCCGGCCGGGCGCGACCGCCGGGTTCCGAGGGGCGCTCGCCAGGGCGCGCACCGCGTGGAGTGCGCCCCTTGCGCTCCCTCCGGCCGCCGGTGCGCCCGCGCGGTGGGTGCGTCCGTCGCGGTGCAGGAGCACGCCCGGCGCGAACCGGCGCACGGGCAGGGATTCCAGGCCCGGCGTCAGCCGGAGTTCGGGAAAGGACGTGGACAGCAGCTGTCCTATGCGGTCGAGCCGGAAGCCGTCGACCTTCTCCGTCGACATCCGGCCGCCCGCACAGGGAGCGGCTTCCAGGACTGCGGTCGTGATTCCTGCGCTGGTCAGCCGATGAGCCGCCGAGAGACCGGCGATTCCGGCTCCCACGATGACGACGTCCACCTGGTACACGGGCTCAAGCACGAGGCCCCTCCTGTGGTTGCGCGGCCGGTGGAGACGTCATGCCCCCAACAGGCTTCGGGGATACCCGAGTTCGGGTCGAGGTTAGGGCTCCTACCGGTCAGGTTCAGTCGCGCATCGACAGGGCACGGTCGCATGGAGGTCGCATACGGTCACGTCCGTTCTCAGGTGTTACAGGCGCCGTTCCCCGGCCGGCTCAGCCCGCCGCACGGATCGCGTCGTCGATGCCCGGGAACGCGAACCGGAACCCCGACTCCAGCAGCCGCGCCGGCACCACCCGCTGACTGCCCAGCACATCGCCGGCCAGCTCGCCCAGCGCCGCCCGCAGCACCGGCGCCGGCACCGGGAACAGGGCCGGACGGCGCAGCACCCGGGCCATCGCCTCGGTGATCTCACGGTTCGTCAGCGGCTCGGGCGCCGTCAGGTTGAACGGCCCGGACAGCGTCCCCTCGTCGATGAGGTGCCGGATCGCCGCGACCTCGTCGGCCAGCGCGATGAACGACCAGTACTGCCGGCCGTCGCCGAGCCGCCCCCCGAGCCCCGCCTTGAACAGCGGGAACAGCCGTCCCCAGGAACCGCCGCCGCGCGCCACCACCAGCCCCGTCCGCACGAACACCGTCCGCACGCCCGCCTCCTCGGCCGGTGCCGCCGCCTCCTCCCACTCCACGCACAGCGACGGCAGGAAACCGTCGCCCGGCGGGGCGCTCTCGTCCACCACCCGGTCACCGGTGTCGCCGTAGATGCCGATCGCGCTGCCGCTGACGAACACCCGCGGCGGCTCCGCCAGCGAGGCGACCGCCTCCGCCAGCGCCGCCGTGCCCAGCACCCGGCTGTCCCGGATCAGCCGCTTGTACTCCGGGGTCCAGCGCCGGTCGCCGATCCCGGCCCCGGCCAGGTCGACCACCGCGTCACAGCCGATCAGCCCCGCCGCGTCCACGGAGCCCCGCTCCGGATCCCAGCGGACCTCCTCCGGACCCCGGGGCGCACGGCGCACCAACCGGACCACCTCGTGCCCGTCGGCGGTCAGTGACCGGACCAGGGCGCTGCCGATGAGACCGGACGCACCGGCCACCGCGATTCGCGAACGTTCCATGACCCCAGCATGACCGCAGGGCCCGCGCCTAACCCGGTGGGACGCCGGGGGCGCCCGCCGTAGGGTGATCGTCATGCCGCAACCGCACATACGCCCGGCCCGCCTCGACGACGGCGGCGAACTGGCCGCCCTCGACCGGGCCGTCTGGTCCACCCTGCACGCCGTGACCCCCGCGCCGGAGCCGCCCTACGAGCCCTTCTTCGACGAGCGGCACACCCCCGACGACTACCTCGTCGCCGAACTCGACGAACCCGCCGCGCTCAAGGGACGCGTCGCCGGCTACGTCCGCCTCGTCCACGCCACCCCGCTGGCCTCCAACGCGCACGTCCTCGCGATCCAGGGCTTCGCCGTGGCCGAGGAGGCACGCGGCCGGGGAGTCGGGCGCCTGCTGATCCGGGCCGCCGCCGACGAGGCGCGCAGGCGCGGTGCCCGGCGCCTCACCCTGCGGGTCCTCGGGCACAACACCCCGGCCCGCACCCTCTACGAGTCCGAGGGGTTCGCCGTGGAGGGCGTGCTGCCCGAGGAGTTCCACCTCGACGGCCGGTACGTCGACGACGTCCTCATGGGCCGCCGGCTCTGAGCCGGCCGCCCGGCTCACGAGTCGACCAGCTCGCCCGTCTCCACCGCGAGGGTCGCCGCGGCCGCCCGGGACGCGTCGTTCGCCACCTCGGCCGCCGTCAGCACGTACCCCGTCTCGGCGTCCGAGGTGGAGCGGGCGAAGACCACCCCGAACACCCGGCCCTCGGTGGTCAGCAGCGGGCCGCCGGAGTTGCCCGGCCGCACCGTGGAGCGGATCGAGTAGATCTCCCGGGTGACCGCGCGGTCGTTGTAGATGTTCTGGCCGGTCGCCCGCACCCGGTTCGCGACCGTCGCCGCCTGCAGGTTCAGGCTCCCGTCCTGCGGATAGCCGGCCACCACCGCCGAGTCGCCGCGCACCGCGCTCGTGTCGAAGCGCAGCACCGGTGCGCTCAGCTCCGGCACGTACAGCACCGCCACGTCCCGGTCGGGGTCGAAGAGCACCACCCGGGCCTCGTACGACCGCCCGACCCCGCCCACCCGCACGCTCGGCCGGTCGATGCCCGCCACCACGTGCGCGTTGGTCATCACATGCCGCGCCGAGTACACGAAGCCGCTGCCCTCCCGCCCCTCGGCCCCCGAGGCGCCCTCGATCTTCACCGTGCTCAGCCGGGCCGCGCTCGCCGCCGCCGGGGTGACGCTGTCACCGGTGGGCCGCGCCACCTGCGCCGTCGACTCGTTCTCGAACGGGTTGAAGACCTGCGGGAAGCCCGCCTCGGTCAGCGCGGACGTGGCCCGCGAGAACCACGCGGGCGTGGTGTCCGGCATCGCCTCCTGCACCGCGCCCAGCACCGCCGAGTTCCGTATCGCCGAGGCCAGGCCCTGCGAGGGGGCCGCGCCCAGCACGCTGGCCGCCACCCAGGCCACCACCAGCACCGCCACCGAGTTCGCCGCCGCACCGCCCAGGCCGTCCGCCACCCGCAGCGGGCCCCGGTCCAGCTCGCCGCGCAGCCGCAGCGCCAGCCGGCCCGCCAGCGCGTGCCCCACCACCGCCGGCACCAGCACCGTCGCCACCGCGAGCACCGTCGCCTGCGCCGAACCGCGCTCCACCAGATCCATGCCCCACGGCAGCATCCACACACCGACGGCCGCACCGCCGACGAAGCCGGCCAGGGACACGCACCCGGCCACCAGCCCGCGCCGGTAACCGGACACCGCGTAGACGAGGACCACCAGCACAAGCACCAGGTCGAGCAGGTCCACGGAGCCGCCTTTCTGTAGGACCCCTCAGTACGAACGGGGCGGGCCCGCTGATCAGCCACGCGCGCACGAGCGGCCACCCGACGGCGAACCGGCCATGTGGGCGTGTACCCGCAGAAACGTCCCGGACCAGGACGATGGTTCCACCAGGTGGCACAGCACACATCGCGGGCACGGAACAACGCCCCGAGAGTGGGACCATGCGTGTCGTCCGAAGAGCTCCGGGACCACCGGCACGGCGAGGCGCGCGGCTCCGGCGCCCTGCCGATGCTGCTCGGCTGTCTGCCCGGGCCGCCGGCCGTCCTCGCGCCGGCCCTGTGCACGGAAGGGGTCGAGCGCTCGGTCACGGTACGGCTCCGGAACGCCCGGCACCCCGCCCCGGCCCATGGCCGCCCACCGCGCCGCCCGGCCCCCCGTCGTGCCCCGCTCCGCCTGGCTGGACCGCGCCACCCGGCGCACCCAGCCGCCCCCGCGCTACGACGACCGGGTGGTCGCCGTCTTCCTGCACCACACCGACTCGCCCAACGGCTACGCCTGCACGACGCGCCCCGCATCGTCCGCCACCTCTGTGCCGGCCGGACCGGCGCCCGCGCCTGGGACGACATCGGCTACAACTTCCTCGTCGACCGCTGCGGCACGATCCACGAGGGGCGCGCCGGAGGTGTGGACCGGCCCGTCACCGGCGCCCACGCCCAGGGCTTCAACCACCGCAGCGCCGGCATCGCCGCCCTCGGCACCTTCACCGCCGGCGTCCCCGTGCCCGGGCCATGACCGACGCCATCGCCGCCCTCGCGGCCTGGAAGCTCGGCCTCGCCGGCGTCGACCCGCGCGGCCACGTCCGCATGGTCTCCAGCAACGGACCCAGCCGCTACAAGGCGGGCGCCACCGCCACCATGCCCGCCGTGGCCGGGCACGCGAGGGCTTCCCGGCCAGCTGCCCCGGCTCGGCCCTGACCGCCCGCCTCCCCGTCATCCGGGCGAAGGCGGCCCTGCTCCAGGGACGGACCCGCACAGCGACGCCACAGCCTCCCCGCAGCTCGCTCAAAGCCCGGCCTCCTACCGTCGGGGACGCCACAGGCCGACCGGAGGTGGGGATCATGAAGAGCAGTCGTACCGGGACCGCGCGGGAGCGGAGCGGCTGGATCCGGACCGCCCGGGCCCCCTGGGTGGTGGTCTGCGCGGTCGCGACCGTCGTCCTCGGCCCGGCCGCGGTCACCGCGTCCGCCCTCGACCGGGCCGACGCCGCCCCGCCGCACCACGCCGACAGGGCCGCCGGCGTCCAGGTGCACCTGCCGGCGGACACCACCCGCAGGCGCCCGGCCGCCTGACACAGGCCCTCACTGCCTGAACCGCTCCCACAGCCGCGGATACCGCTGCGCGAGCGCCCCTTCGTCCTCGAAGGCCACGGGCGTGCCCTCCGGTTCCGCGGGGGCCGGGGCGATACCGAGGTCGGGCGCGACGGTGCCGGTCAGCTGCTCGTAGGCCTCGTCCGCCGCGTAGCCCAGCTCCTCGCCGTCGCCGTCGATCTCGTCGTCGAAGTCGTCCAGCAGCTCGGCCAGGGAGTCCGGTTCGTGCACGGCGCCCTCGAAGACCTCCCGGCCCTGGCCGATCAGCCAGCACCGGAAGAAGTCGAACGCGTCGTCGCTGCACCCGTCCAGCAGCACCCAGGCGGCACCCCACAGGTCCCAGCGGTAGGCGCGGTTGTAGCGGGCCTCGAAGTGACGGGCGAAGTCCAGGACCAGTTCGGGGTCCATCTGGAGCAGCCGGTCCACGAGCACGTCGGCCTGTTCCTCGGGATCACCCTCGGCGGCCGCGCGCGTGGTGTCGATCAGCTCCCAGAACTCCGTCTCGTCCATCACGGCACCAGCATCGGGCCTGGGCCGGTGGGCCGCACGCGGAGTACCGCGGATCGTTACCCGCCGCCCGCGCCCCGGTACAGCGCCGCGATCCGGGCCGCGTCCGCCGCGAACCGCTCCCGCAGGGCCGCCGGTGCCAGCACCTCGGCCTCCGGTCCGAGCGCGGTCAGCTGGGCGTGCGCGACCTCCTCCGACTCCACCGGCAGCTTCACCGTCACCCAGCCCCCGGCGTCCGGCTCGCCCGCACCGCCGAGCGCCTCCCGCGCGGACAGCGGATCGACGGCGTACGGCAGCCTGCGCACGCCCTCGGGGGAGAGCCGTACGACGGCCTCGGCGCGCAGGATCGACCGCGCGAACCGCTCGGCCTGCGCCGCCCAGTGACCGGGCAGGTCGAAGTCCTCGTCCCGGTCGAAGCGCTCGTCCAGGACGTCCAGCGCGCCGAACCGGTCGATGCGGTAGGTCCGGAAGGAGTCGCCGCCGGCCACCCGGGCGCACAGGTACCAGACGCCCGCCTTCAGCACGAGCCCGTACGGCTCCAGCGTCCGCCGGACCTCCTCGTCCCCGCGGCGGTACCGGGCGCCGACCCGCCGGTCCTCCCACACCGCCTCGGCGAGCACGGGGAGCAGCGCGGGCGTCTCCGGCTCCCGGAACCAGGCGGGAGCGTCCAGATGGAACCGCTGGGCGGCACTGTCCGGGGCGTCCCGCAGCGACGGCAGCAGCGCGGCGGAGACCTTCAGCCGGGCGGCCGAGGCGGCGTCCTCGAGCCCCATCTCCCGCAGCGCCCCCGGCACCCCGCTGAGGAACAGCGCCTCGGCCTCGCTCCGGGCCAGCCCGGTGAGCCGCGTCCGGTAGCCGCCGACCAGCCGGTACCCGCCGGCCCGCCCCCGGTCGGCGTACACCGGCACCCCCGCCTCCGACAGCGCCTGCGCGTCCCGGGTGACCGTCCGCTCCGACACCTCCAGCTCCCGCGCGAGCTCGGCCGCGGTCATGACCGGGCGGGACTGGAGCAGGAGGACCATCTTGATGAGCCGGGCGGCGCGCATCCCCTCATGATGCCGGGGGCCACCGACGGGAAAGGGGT
This sequence comes from Streptomyces sp. 1222.5, assembly GCF_900105245.1. NCBI lineage: Bacteria > Bacillati > Actinomycetota > Actinomycetes > Kitasatosporales > Streptomycetaceae > Streptomyces > Streptomyces sp. 1222.5. Next base: position 6,153,903 of record NZ_FNSZ01000001.1, read on the forward strand.
ACGGCGGCGGCCGTACCCCTTCCCCGGAACCTCGGTGTGACTACAGCCCGTACTTCTCGCGGGCTTCCTTCACCGCCGTCGCCCTGACCTCACCGCGTGCCGCCAGCTGGGCCAGGGCCGCGACGACGATCGACTGGGCGTCGACGCCGAAGTGGCGGCGGGCGGCCTCACGGGTGTCCGACAGACCGAAGCCGTCGGCGCCCAGCGAGGACCAGTCCTGCTCGACCCACTGCGCGATCTGGTCCGGCACCTGGCGCATGTAGTCGGAGACCGCGAGGACCGGGCCCTCGGCGCCGTGGAGCGCCTGGCGGACGTACGGCACACGCTCCTCGCCGCGCAGCAGGGCCGCGTCGGCCTCCAGCGCGTCGCGGCGCAGTTCCGACCAGGAGGTCGCGGACCACACGTCGGCGGCCACGCCCCACTCCTCTGCGAGCAGCCGCTGCGCCTGCAGGGCCCAGTGGATCGCCGTGCCCGAACCGAGCAGCTGGATGCGCGGGGCGTTGGCCGGGGCGGACACGCCCGCGGACTCCGCCGTGTTGAAGCGGTACAGACCCTTGACGATGGCCTCGTCGATGCCGAGCCCGGCCGGCTTGGCCGGCTGCGGCATCGGCTCGTTGTAGACCGTCAGGTAGTAGAAGACGTTCTGGTCCTCGCCCGGCTTGGCCTCGCCGTACATCCGGCGCAGACCCTCACGGACGATCACCGCGATCTCGTAGGCGAACGCCGGGTCGTACGTCAGTGCCGCCGGGTTGGTGGCAGCGATCACGGGGGAGTGGCCGTCGGCGTGCTGGAGGCCCTCGCCCGTCAGGGTCGTACGACCGGCCGTCGCGCCGACGAGGAAGCCGCGGCCGAGCTGGTCGCCGAGCTGCCACATCTGGTCGGCGGTGCGCTGCCAGCCGAACATCGAGTAGAAGATGTAGAACGGGATCATCGCCTCGCCGTGCGTCGCGTACGCGGTGGACGCGGCGATGAAGTCGGCCATGGAACCGGCCTCGGTGATCCCCTCGTTGAGGATCTGGCCGTTCTTGGCCTCCTTGTAGTACATCAGCTGGTCGCGGTCGACCGGCTCGTACGTCTGGCCCTTGGGCGAGTAGATGCCGAGGGACGGGAAGAGCGACTCCATACCGAAGGTGCGCGCCTCGTCGGGGACGATCGGCACCCAGCGCCTGCCCGTCTCCTTGTCGCGGACCAGGTCCTTGACCAGGCGGACGAAGGCCATCGTGGTGGCCACGTTCTGCGAGCCGGAGCCCTTGTCGAAGGAGGCGAAGGCCTTCTCGGCGGGGGCGGGCAGCGGCGCCAGGGCGTGCGTGCGGCGGGCCGGGGCGGGACCGCCGAGGGCCGCGCGGCGCTCCTGGAGGTAGCGGACCTCGGGGGAGTCGGCGCCCGGGTGGCCGTAAGGCACCACGCCGTCGACGAAGTCGCTGTCCTTGATGGGCAGCTCCAGCAGGTCGCGCATCGTCTTGAACTCGTCCACCGAGAGCTTCTTCATCTGGTGGTTGGCGTTCTTCGACGCGAAGCCCTCGCCGAGGGTGTGGCCCTTGACCGTCTGGGCCAGGATCACGGTCGGCGCGCCCTTGTGCTCGACGGCGGCCTTGTACGCGGCGTAGACCTTGCGGGCCTCGTGACCACCGCGGGAGAGGTGGAAGCACTCGAGGATCTTGTCGTCGCTCAGCAGCTTCGCCATCTCGGCGAGCGCCGGGTCCTTGCCGAAGAAGTCCTCGCGGATGTAGGCGGCGCCGCGCGTCTGGTACGTCTGGATCTGCGCGTCGGGTACCTCGCGCAGGCGGCGTACGAGCGCGCCGGTGGTGTCGAGCTGGAACAGCTCGTCCCAGGCCGTGCCCCACAGCGTCTTGATGACGTTCCAGCCGGCACCGCGGAACTGGGCCTCCAGCTCCTGCACGATCTTGAAGTTGGCGCGGACCGGGCCGTCGAGGCGCTGCAGGTTGCAGTTGATGACGAAGGTGAGGTTGTCGAGTTCCTCACGGGCGGCGAGCGCGATGGCCGCCGTCGACTCCGGCTCGTCCATCTCGCCGTCGCCGAGGAAGGCCCAGACGTGGGACGCGGAGACGTCCTTGATGGAGCGGTTGGTGAGGTAGCGGTTGAAGCGCGCCTGGTAGATCGCCGACAGCGGGCCGAGGCCCATGGACACCGTCGGGAACTCCCACAGCCAGGGCAGGCGGCGCGGGTGCGGGTACGACGGCAGGCCGTTGCCGCCGGCCTCCTGGCGGAAGTTGTCCAGGTGGGCCTCGTCGAGGCGGCCGTCGAGGAAGGCGCGGGCGTAGATGCCGGGGGAGGCGTGGCCCTGGATGTACAGCTGGTCGCCGGAGCCGTCCGCCTCCTTGCCCTTGAAGAAGTGGTTGAAGCCGGTCTCGTACAGCCAGGCCGCGGAGGCGAAGGTGGCGATGTGGCCGCCGACGCCGTGCTTCGCGCCGCGGGTCACCATCGCCGCCGCGTTCCAGCGGTTCCAGGCGGTGATCCGGGCCTCCATCTCCGGGTCACCGGGCAGGCCCGGCTCGGCGGAGGTGGGGATGGTGTTGACGTAGTCCGTCTCGAGGAGCTTCGGCAGCGCGACGCCGCCCGCTTCGGCCCGCTCCAGCGTGCGGCGCATCAGGTACGCGGCGCGGTGCGGCCCCGCCTCCCTGGCCACGGCGTCCAGGGAGGCCTGCCATTCGGCGGTCTCCTCCGGGTCGCGGTCCGGGAGCTGGTCGAGCGCGCTCGGCTGGATGGCCTTGGGGTCGGTCATGTCGCCGCCTTCCTCAGTCGAAGGGGGTTCCCTCATCGGTAAGGGTTCGGGGGTGCCCTTGTGTCTTTGGCAGGACAGGGCAGCGGACCTCGGTGGAGGTCCGTCGGCGACTGTAACCCCCTGATCGATGATCGATCAAAGGGTAGAGGGTGAAAACCTCTTGATTTGGAGAAAGTCGGCACGCGGTGCCTTGCGTGCGGGCACCGGGTGCCGCTGTCGATCAGGGTTTTCGCAGGTGAGCGCGGGGATGCTCGACCGAATCAAGCGCGCGGGGCGCAGCCCAGGACGTGTGCCTTCACCAGCTCCGCGATCCTCGGGTCCCGGCGCTTGAACGCCTGCACCAGCTCCTCGTGCTCCTCCGCGTACGACTGCTGGACCGTGCCCAGCCAGCGGATCGACAGCGCCGTGAAGACCTCGATGCCGAGGCCTTCCCAGGTGTGCAGCAGCACCGAGTTGCCGGCGGCGCGTACCAGCTCGCGGTGGAAGCCGACGGTGTGCCGGACCTGGGCCGTGCCGTCGGCGTCGCGGTCGGCCTCGTACAGGGCCAGCACGTGCGGCTCCAGGGCCGAGCAGTCCTCCGCGAGGCGGGCCGCCGCCAGCTCCGCGGCGATGGCCTCCAGGCCCGCCCGGACCGGGTAGCTCTCCTCCAGGTCGGCCGCCGTCAGGTTCCGCACCCGTACGCCCTTGTTCGGCGCGGACTCGATCAGCCGCAGCGACTCCAGCTCGCGCAGGGCCTCCCGGACCGGGGTCTGGCTGACCTCCAGCTCGGTGGCGATCCGGCGCTCCACGATCCGCTCACCCGGCTGCCAGCGCCCGCTGACGATCCCCTCCACGATGTGCTCGCGGATCTGCTCGCGCAGCGAGTGGACGACGGGCGCGGTCATGAGGGCTCCTTAGGGAGGGCTGACGTTTAGACAATACGGCGGGTTCGCTCCGCGGGTAGGACACGCGGGGGTGCTTTGGTGCAGGTGAGACGAGGCGCACACGGGGCGTGTGGCGCATGCGGGAGCCGGTGCGTGGCTGCCTTCGGGGAGTGTGGGCGTTTTGCCGCATGTCACGTACTTCGCCGCGCGCCCGCCGGTCGTCGCCGGTCCGAAATCGCTCCCCGTCGAATTCGCCTTCGCATAGGTTGGGCCCGCAGGCGTCAGCACGCGATCGAGACCGAGGGGAACGGGGGGCCTGGTGAGCCGGAAAAAGGATCTGGCGGCCGAGGAAGAGGATCTGACCAAGCTGGCCGACGACCTCCAGTCGATGCAGGATCATCTGACCCGGCAGGTCACCCGTATGGACGGGCTCGTCGACGAGATCGAGCAGGGCTGGCAGGGGCCCGCAGCGGCTGAGTACCGCAAGCTCCACCGCTCGGTCGCCGAGGACGCCGTCGGGATCCGCGAGGTCCTGAGGAGGCTCGAAGAGGCCGTACGGCTGAGCCGGGACGGGTTCACCGCGACGGAACTCGATGTCCTGGCGCGCATGCGTGCCGTCAAGGTGGACGTGCAAGCCGAGGCGGACCAGCTGTCCACCCCTGCCGAGGCGCCGCCGGCGCGTCCGCGCAGCAGCCTCGACCAACTGTGACACCGACCGCTGACAGAGGACGAAGTGATCCAGGACGGCGATGCGGAGGTGCGCCCGTCCGGAACGGGGGCGAGTATGCAGGGCGACAACGCCGGAGACGACTACATAGCGGTCTCGTTCGGCACGCTGGAGCATCTGACCGCAGAGCTCGACGACATCCTTGAGCGGCTCAACGGGCGATTGGACGATCTGTACAGGCGCCTGGCTCCCGTCGTCGCCTCCTGGCAGGGTGAGGCCCGCGACGTGTTCCTCGAGGAACTCGACAAGTGGGACAGCTCGGCGAGGGACCTGCAGGCGGCTCAGAAGTGGCTGCACGAGGTCGTGACCAGTGGTCATCACGGGTACGCGGCCGCGCACCGCGCGGTACTGCGCGGATGGGGCGGCGCCTGATGGCGGAGAAGCGGCCCACCGACGAGCAGCGCAGCAAGGAGCGGGCCGAGGCCCGGACCCGCTCACCCAAGTCGAGCGGCGGTGGATTTGATGTACAGCCGCCACATCTGTATTACACCGCCCTCGTGGTGCGCGACGGGCAGTTCGACTACCACAAGGGCGCCACGGCGCTGACCGAAGTGCTGAACAAGTACAGCCAGTCCGCGGGCGCAGGCTGGGGCGCGGACGCCTTCGCCGCCGCGTACAAGAGCGTGGCCGAGAAGTTCCTCCAGCTCTGGGCCAGGAGCCTGGTCAGCGTCGGCGGTGTCGCCGTCGGCCTGACGGACACGGCGAACAAGTACGTCCAGGCCGACTGGCAGGCGCGCAGGATGTACGGCCCGCCGCCCGTGTCGAAGACGCCGCCCGCCGTCATCGAGAAGCCGCCCAGGTACGGCCCGGTCAACGACATCAAGTGGTCCGGTACCGGCGAGGACGCGGACTCCTCGGAGATCGCCGGAATCCTCGGCGAGATCCCGGACTTCCTCGCCGATGTGATCCGGCCGGCCATCGAGCACGGCCTGAGGCTCGGCAAGATGCACGAAATCACGCCGGGGTGCCGCGACGAGGAGTTCAAGGACATGGCCACCGCCTGGGGCGCGGCCCAGAAGGCGGCCAAGGGTGCGTCCGACGACTTCAACGGCGCCATCAAGTTCATCAGCAACAACAAGGGCAACGACGAGTGGCAGGGCGCCATGAAGGCCTTCTGCCAGACCATTTGGGGCACCACCGAATGGGGCCGGACCTACGACAAGCAGATGCAGCGGGTCTCCATCGGCCGTAGCTGGAACACGGACCGCAAGGTGGTGCCCGCGAAGCGGCGTCCCATCATCGACATCCTCCAGGAGACGGCGACCGCCGTGCAGAAGGAGCTGGACGACCTGGCCGGCGTGGCGGTCACCACCAGGGAGACCACCACCCGGCTCGGTAAGGAGGCGGCGAAGGCCACGGTCAGGGACCTGACCACGGGCCTCGACCCGTTCGAGATGACGCGGCTCGCGGCGACCATGGCGTTCGGCGAGATCGTGATGACGTTCCGGTCGCACATGGACAAGGCGGCAGCGAACGCGGCGGTCGAGAAGTATCACCAGGCCTTCAGCGACGCCGCCGGCAAGCTGAACGAACTGGAGCCCGAGCTGGACGAGGCCCTGCTCAGCGTGCCGACGTTCGCGGCGGAGGAGGCGCGTGCGGAGGGGTACGGAGCGCGCTCCCTCAATGATTTCAAGAAGGAGCACAGCTGGCAGCGGCCGGAGAGTCCGGTCCCGTACAAGTACAGCCTTGACCTCGCGACCGAGGAGGAGCTGTACGGCGCGCACAGCGTCGACAAGCACGTCGGCCTGACGGACATGCAGCTGACGCAGCGATTGCGGGACCAAGCCACTGGAGCCGGTGTGCCGCAGATCCCTGCCGCGTCGTCCTTCACCGACCTGGAGTCGGCCCAGAACTACACACAGTACAACATTCGAAGTAATTCGGGAGAGATCGACAAGTGGCTCAAAGGCCCTCCGAGTCCGGGTGATACGGAGGACTTCTCGGTGGGAGCGGTCGACACCGGGAATCACGCCCTTCCGGTCGTGACCGGGCGCACGGCGCAAGTGGTGAACGATCATCCGACGCCGCCGAAGGACGCTCACGGTGTCCTCACGGTGCTCAAGTACGAGCCAAACTTGGACCCGCCCTTCGTCGTTTACACGTCCATGCCCAAGTGATGAGTAGGGAGACGATGATGGCCGATGTCGACGAGCGGTCGTGGTCCGAGGCGATCGGGATGTACGCGCGCAGGTACACCATCGCGAAAGTGACGCGCAGGGATCACGAGGACTGGGCGCAGGATGTGTACACCCTGATGCGCGGTGACACGCCGGACGCGCGAGGCTGGCAGGTGAACGACCCGCTCGCGGACGAGTTCGAAAGGCTGGACGACCCGTTCTACCCCTTTGTCGAACTGCCTGCCGACCTTGAGAAGGCAGGTGCCCTCAAAGCCCGTGTGTACGAGATCCCACGCTCTTCCGCGAAAAAGCTCCTCGTAGCCCTTTCCACGCTGTGGCTCAATGTCGAAGAAACCCCAGAATTCGAAGAGAGGAGGGGTGAACTGGAGAGGAAGGCCGACATCATCCTCACGCGCTTTCCTGAAGGTTCTCGCTTCTACGCCAACACCGGACGGGACAGTGCACATCTCGACTACTACGAGCGAATTTCTAGCTGCACCACCATTTCCCGGCACGGCTGGGATCTGGGTTTGTTCCTCGTGTCCGGGACAGAGGTAGGTATGGTCTGGTCCTTCCACGCGTGGTGACCCGGCCAACTCGATTCGAAGCCCCATCACCTCGAAAGGAGCCCCGTGCGCACCCGCACCGCCACCTACCCCGACCGGGAGACCGCCCGGTGGGCGACCCAGCACGTGGTCAACCGCAACGAACAGGTCGTCCACCGCTGGCTGGCGCAGTCCACCCGGCGGCGGCTGACGATCGAGGCGGCCTGGCCGTCCCGGGAGGAGCCCGTCGGCAGGGTGCTGCTGCAGGCCATGATGCTGGCCGGTCGCGATGCCGTCGACGTGCGGGCCGCCCGGGTCGTACTGCGCCGCGAGCCGTCCGCCGAGCACGGGTTCGCCGTGCACGCCAGCTTCCCCGTCTACCTGTGAAGGCAGTGGTCCGACCGTGGCGCTGACCCCCCTCGAACACGACCGCCGCTACGGCGAACTGGACCAGGTTCTGCGCGCCTATGCCGGTCAGCAGGCCGCCGACACCGAGGAGAGGCCCAGTGCGGCCCTCACCGCGTATCTGCGGCACACCTGGCACACCCGTCCCTGGGCGCTGGCCGCCGCCGAGAGCCAGCTCCGGGAGTACGCGCGTACCCCGCCGGGGCGGCTGAGGGTGCAGCTCGGCGAGTTCTACGCCCTTCCGGACGTGGGTCTGGACGACGCGGAGATCCTGGACTGGCTCGCGCTGGTCGCCGACCACATCCGGCGAAGTGTCGAGGAGGGGCTGGTCCCGGCGCCGGCGAAGCCGGACACGCACTGGGAGTGGCATGCGAGGTTCCCCGAGCTCGGGCAGTTCCTCGGCGGTTGGTTCTCGCAGGACATGCCCGACGAGTTCGACGGTCACGACGCGGCGGTGGACGACTACGCCGGTACGACCGACCGGCAGCTCGTCGCGCGGCTGCTGGGGGAGATCCGGGAACTGCTGGCTCTCGGGCTCGACGAGGGCGAGTACGCCGTCGGCGCCGCCGAGCTGGGCCTCGAGGTGGAGCCGCCGGCCCCCTACGGCGTGAGCGGCTGGCTCGCGCTCGTGGCGGCACGTCTCGGCTGACGCGCCTCGCCGTACGACGGAGCCCCCGTCCGGAGATCGACTCCGGACGGGGGCTCCGTCGTGTTGCTGGGGGCCCTGCGAGCCTTTACAGGCCGAGCTCGACCTCGAACTCGCCCGCCTCCAGGATCGCCTTGACCGCCGTCAGGTAACGGGCCGCGTCGGCGCCGTCCACCAGGCGGTGGTCGTAGGAGAGGGTCAGGTAGGTCATGTCGCGAACGCCGATGACCGTGCCCTCCTCGGTCTCGATGACGGCCGGACGCTTGACCGTGGCACCGATGCCGAGGATCGCGACCTGGCCCGGCGGCACGATGATCGTGTCGAACAGCGCGCCGCGCGAACCGGTGTTGGAGATGGTGAAGGTCGCGCCGGACAGCTCGTCCGGAGTGATCTTGTTGGCGCGGACCTTGCCGGCCAGCTCCGCCGTGGCCTTGGCGATGCCCGCGATGTTGAGGTCGCCGGCGTGCTTGATGACCGGGGTCATCAGGCCCTTCTCGGAGTCCACCGCGATTCCGACGTTCTCGGAGTCGAAGTAGGTGATCGTGCCCTCGGCCTCGTTGATCTTGGCGTTGATGACCGGGTGGGCCTTCAGCGCCTGGGCCGCCGCCTTCACGAAGAACGGCATCGGGGAGAGCTTGACGCCCTCGCGCGCGGCGAAGGAGTCCTTGGCCTGGGCGCGCAGGCGCATCAGGCGGGTGACGTCGACCTCGACGACCGACGACAGCTGGGCCTGCTCGTGCAGGGCCTTGACCATGTTGTCGCCGATGACCTTGCGGATGCGTGGCATCTTGACGGTCTGGCCGCGCAGCGGGGAGACCTCCAGCGCGGGCGCCTTCTTGGCGGCCGGGGCAGCGGCGGCGGCCGGCGCCGGGGCGGCGGCGGCCTTCGCGGCCTCGGCGGCGGCGAGGACGTCCTGCTTGCGGATGCGGCCGCCGACACCGGTGCCCTTGACGCCGGCCAGGTCGACGCCGTTCTCGGCGGCGAGCTTGCGCACCAGCGGGGTGACGTACGCGCCCTCGTCCGTCGCCTGGGTGGCGGTCGGGGAGGAGGGAGCGCTGGCCGGGGTGACCGGAGCCGGAGCCGGAGCCGCGGGCTGGACCGGAGCCGGGGCTGCGGCGGCGGGCGCGGCCGGAGCGGCGGGGGCCGGAGCCGGAGCGGCCGGGGCCGGAGCGGCCGGAGCCGCGGGGACGGCCGGGGCTGCGGCGGCGGGCGCCGGGGCGGCCGGGGCCGGAGCGGCGGCCGGCGCGGCACCGGGGGCGCCGATGACGGCGAGCTTGGCGCCGACCTCGGCGGTCTCGTCCTCACCGACGACGATCTCGAGCAGCACGCCCGAGGTCGGCGCGGGGATCTCGGTGTCGACCTTGTCCGTGGAGACCTCGAGCAGCGGCTCGTCGGCCTCGACGGAGTCGCCCACCGACTTCAGCCAGCGGGTGACGGTGCCCTCGGTGACGGACTCTCCGAGCGCGGGCAGGACCACGTCGGTGCCCTCCGCGGAACCACCGCCGGAGGCGGCCTCCGCGGTCGGGGCCGGCGCGGGGGCGGCCTGCTCGGTGGACGGGGCGGCCGGGACGGACTCGGCGGCCGGAGCCGGAGCGGCCTCGGCGGCGGGGGCCGGAGCGGCCTCGGCGGCGGGGGCCGGAGCGGCCGCGGGGGCACCGGTGCCGTCGTCGATGACGGCCAGCTCGGCGCCGACCTCGACGGTCTCGTCCTCGGCGACCTTGATGGAGGCCAGCACGCCGGCGGCGGGCGAGGGGATCTCGGTGTCGACCTTGTCGGTCGAGACCTCGAGCAGCGGCTCGTCGGCCTCGACGCGCTCGCCCTCGGCCTTCAGCCAGCGGGTGACAGTGCCCTCGGTGACGCTCTCGCCGAGCGCCGGAAGGGTTACGGAAACCGCCATGGTTTCGGTTGCTCCTTACGAATTGCGGAAGTCTGTGTCGTCGCGCCCGTTGACCGAAGGCTCAGTCGTGGGAGTGCAGCGGCTTGCCGGCCAGCGCCAGGTGGGCCTCGCCGAGCGCCTCGTTCTGCGTCGGGTGGGCGTGGACGAGCTGGGCCACCTCGGCCGGCAGCGCCTCCCAGTTGTAGATCAGCTGGGCCTCGCCGACCTGCTCGCCCATGCGGTCGCCGACCATGTGGACGCCGACCACGGCACCGTCCTTCACCTGGACGAGCTTGATCTCGCCCGAGGTGTTGAGGATCTTGCTCTTGCCGTTGCCCGCCAGGTTGTACTTCAGAGCGACGACCTTGTCCGCGCCGTAGATCTCCTTGGCCTTGGCCTCGGTGATACCCACGGAGGCGACCTCCGGGTGGCAGTACGTCACCCGCGGGACACCGTCGTAGTCGATCGGGACGGTCTTGAGACCGGCCAGACGCTCCGCCACCAGGATGCCCTCGGCGAAGCCGACGTGCGCGAGCTGGAGGGTCGGGACGAGGTCACCGACGGCGGAGATGGTCGGAACGTTGGTGCGCATGTACTCGTCGACCAGGACGTAGCCCCGGTCCATGGCGACACCCTGCTCCTCGTAGCCGAGGCCCTGGGAGACCGGACCGCGGCCGACGGCGACGAGCAGGACCTCGGCCTCGAACTCCTTGCCGTCGGCGAGGGTGACCTTGACGCCGTCCTGGGTGTACTCGGCCTTCTGGAAGAAGGTGCCCAGGTTGAACTTGATCCCGCGCTTGCGGAACGCGCGCTCGAGGAGCTTCGAGCTGTTCTCGTCCTCGACCGGGACGAGGTGCTTCAGACCCTCGACGACCGTGACGTCCGAGCCGAAGGACTTCCACGCCGAGGCGAACTCGACGCCGATGACACCGCCGCCCAGGATGATCGCGGACTTGGGCACGCGGTCCAGGACGAGGGCGTGGTCGGAGGAGATGATGCGGTCGCCGTCGATCTCCAGGCCCGGCAGCGACTTCGGCACGGAGCCGGTCGCCAGCAGGACGTGGCGGCCCTGGATCCGCTGCCCGTTCACGTCGACCGAGGTGGGGGAGGACAGCCGGCCCTCGCCCTCGATGTACGTCACCTTGCGGGAGGCGACGAGACCCTGGAGGCCCTTGTACAGGCCGGAGATCACGCCGTCCTTGTACTTGTGGACGCCCGCGATGTCGATGCCCTCGAAGGTGGCCTTGACGCCGAACTGCTCGCTCTCGCGGGCCTGGTCGGCGATCTCGCCCGCGTGCAGCAGGGCCTTGGTGGGGATGCAACCCCGGTGCAGGCAGGTGCCGCCGACCTTGTCCTTCTCGATCAGGGCGACGTCCAGGCCCAGCTGCGCCCCGCGCAGGGCCGCGGCGTAACCACCGCTACCACCGCCGAGGATCACTAGGTCGAAAACGGTGCTGGCGTCGTTCGCCACGTCACGTCCTCCATGCATGTGCGCCTTGCGCCGGTCGTCACTGACCGGCGGGCGGCTGGTGTCCGGCCGCTTGATGCTTCGGCCCTTCGGTGGGGCCCTGTCCTGCCGGGCTCCATCTTTGCACTTGTTCGAGGCGAACGAGACGCGGGGCCTGAGTGTGAGACACCCCACGTACCGCGGAAAACGGGGGGCGTGCGCGGACAGGGGCGCGGAGCTGCGTGAACAGCCCCCGCGCCCCTGTACGTGGCGGTACCGCGGAGCGGACCTGCCGCCGGGCGGCTCAGCCCAGGTCGCCCGCGGCGGTCAGCTCGGCGAGACGGACCAGGGTGCGCACGGCGGAACCCGTGCCGCCCTTGGGCGTGTAGCCGAAGGGGCCGCCCTCGTTGAACGCCGGGCCGGCGATGTCGAGGTGCGCCCAGGTGATGCCCTCGCCCACGAACTCGCGCAGGAACAGGCCGGCGACGAGGCCGCCGCCCATCCGCTCGCCCATGTTCGCGATGTCGGCGACGGAGGACTCCATGCCCTTGCGCAGGTGCTCCGGCAGCGGCATCGGCCACGCCGGCTCGCCGACCTCGTCGGCCGCCTCGTGCAGCGCGGTGCGGAACGCGTCGTCGTTGGCCATCACGCCGAACGTCCGGCTGCCCAGTGCCAGCATCATGGCGCCGGTCAGCGTGGCGACGTCCACGATCGCGTCCGGGCTCTCCAGCGAGGCCGCCCACAGCGCGTCGGCGAGGACGAGCCGGCCCTCGGCGTCGGTGTTGAGGACCTCGACGGTCTTGCCGCTGTACATGCGCAGCACGTCACCAGGGCGCACGGCCGAGCCGGACGGCATGTTCTCGGCCAGCGCCAGCCAGCCGGTGACGTTGACCTCCAGGCCGAGCCGCGCGGCGGCGACGACGGCGGCGAACACGGCGGCGGCGCCGCTCATGTCGCACTTCATCGTCTCGTTGTGCCCGGCCGGCTTCAGCGAGATGCCGCCCGAGTCGTAGGTGATGCCCTTGCCGACGTAGGCGAGGTGCTTCTCCGCCTTGGGGTGCGTGTACGTCAGCTTCACCAGGCGCGGGGTCGCGGCCGAGCCGCCGCCCACGCCGAGGATGCCGCCGTAGCCGCCACGGGTCAGCGCCTTGTCGTCGAGCACCTGCACCTTGATGCCGTGCTCCTTGGCCGCGGCCTGCGCGATGCCGGCGAAGATCGCGGGGGTGAGGTCGTTCGGCGGCATGTTGATCAGGTCGCGGGCGCGGTTCAGCTCCTCGGAGACCGCGACGGCGCGGGCGACGGCCCCCTTGTGGGCGGCGTCGCGCGGCTTGCCGCCGAGCAGCGTGGCCTCGGCGAGCGGCGCCTTGCCGTTCTTGGCCCGGGCGCCCTTCGCCTGGCCGCCGTTCTCCTTGTAGGTGTCGAAGGAGTACGCGCCGAGCAGGACGCCCTCGCCGATCGCCTCGACGGCGCCGGGGCTGTCGACGGGCAGCGCGAACGCGGCCTTCCTGGAGCCGGTGAGCGCGCGGGCCGCCACGCCGGCGGCCCGGCGCAGCGCCTCCGCCGCGTAGCCGGTGTCCTCGTCCTTGGTGCCGGGCTCCGCGCCCAGGCCCACCGCCACCACGAGCGGTGCCTTGAAGCCGGCCGGGGCGGGCAGCTTCGTCAGCTCGCCCTCGGCACCCGAGGCGCCGAGGGTCTCCAGGACGGCGGCCAGCTTGCCGTCGTACGCCTTGTCCACGGCTTCTGCGCCCGGCGCGACGACGGGGCCCTCGGCGCCCTTGGCGACACCGATCACGATCGCGTCGGCCCGCAGGCCGGGCGCCGCGGCGGTGCTGAGAGTCAGAGCAGTCACGGTGGTGAATTCTCGCTTCCGATGTGAAGTTGCTGTGGCCGAATGGGGGTGGGTCGACCGGGCCCGAGAGCCGACCCTAGGCCCAGGCCCGGGGACAGGTGGCAACCGGGGCCTTCACCCTGTCGGCGAACACCCGGGACGAGACTACGCGCGTGCGCGCGTTCGCTCATTCCTGCGGGTGTTCACCTGTGCGTGGCGTCATGGCCATTTCCGCCCCCTGGGAGTCGGTGACCTGAGCCACACTCGTCGGGTTCCGGCGGGCCGTCTGCCCGCCGATTCGCGAGATTTCCACTGATCCTACGCAAATCCGTCATGTATCGGGTGTGGGGATCTTCTGGGGGGAGGAACCAGACATGGCTCATAGGGCGCACCGCTGGAGAGCGGCCGGCGTCACCGCGACGGCCGCGGGGCTCATCACGCTGGGACTGGCCGCGCCGGGCGCGTCGGCCGCGACCGACCCGCGCATCGACCTGAGGGTCCTGGTCGTCGACGACGGCGCGGGACCGGTCGGCGCGATCACGGCCCAGCTGAAGAGCGAGGGCATCCCGTACACCACCGTCGATCTGGGCGACTCCGGCCGTCCGACGATCAGCGCCACCTTCCTGAGCGACAGCGTCGGCGGCCGGCCCCGTGCCAAGTTCCAGGGCGTGGTCCTGCCGAACGAGGCCCCGTTCGGGGCGGGTTCGGCCGAGCAGACGGCTCTGGAGGCGTACGAGAAGACGTACGGCATCCCGCAGCTCGACGCCTACACCTGGGCCCACCCGGAGGTGGGCCTCGACTACACCGACAGCAACGGGTACGCCGGATCCCTCGACGGGCGCACGGCCACGGTCAGCACGGCCGGCCGGACGGGCCCGTTCGGGTATCTGCGGGGGGCGTTCTCGTTCGAGGACAACTCGTCGTCGGTGGACGAGAGTTACGGCTTCGTCGCGCAGCCGCGCACCGGCTTCACCAGTTACGTCGACACGGCCGTGCCCGGGGGGACCGGCAGCGGCAGCCTGCTCGGCGAGTACGCGCACGACGGCCGCCGCGAGCTGGTGGTGACGTTCGCCTACAACCAGTACCAGCAGCAGTTCCGGCTGCTGGCCCGCGGCATGGTCGAGTGGCTGACCCAGGGCGTGCACCTGGGCCAGGCCCGCAACTACTTCGCCGTGCACGTGGACGACGTCTTCGCGCCGGACGCCCGCTGGGACGCCGAGCGCAACTGCACGCCCGGCGACATCGACTGCGCGGGCGGCGGCGAGGACACCGGGACGCCGATCCGCATGACGGCGGCCGACGCCCAGTACGCGGCCTCCTGGCAGCAGAGCCACGGCTTCACCCTGGACATGGTGTTCAACGCGGGCGCCGGCGAGGAGTGGAGGAGCGAGAACGGCGGCACGGACGCGCTGACCGACCAGCTGCTGAAGGACAAGGCCAAGTACCGCTGGGTGAACCACACCTACACCCACATGTTCCTCGGCTGCGTCCAGGACACCTCGACCGTGCCGTGGAGCTGCGCGAAGAACGCCGACGGCTCGACGAAGTGGGTGAGCCGCTCGGACATCTCCGGGGAGGTCGCGGACAACTACACCTGGGCGCTCCAGCACGGACTGTCCGTCGACCGCGGCGAGCTGGTCACCGGGGAGCACTCCGGTCTGAAGACGCTGCCCCAGCAGCCGCAGGACAACCCCAACCTGGGTCCCGCGCTCGCCTCCAACGGGGTGAAGTGGACGGCCTCGGACAACTCCCGCGAGTCCGAGCAGCGGACCGTCGGCACCGGCACGCTCACCGTGCCGCGCTACCCGATGAACGTGTACTACAACGTGGGCACCAAGGCCGAGATGGCCGACGAGTACAACTGGATCTACACGTCCAGGGCGGACGGCGGCAGCGGGATCTGCGAGGACAACCCGGCCTCGACCTGCCTGTCCCAGCCGCTGGACACGGCCACCGGATTCACCGACGGCATCGTGCCCGCCGAGGCCCACACCGACCTCGGGCACGTGCTGAGCAACGATCCGCGCCCGCACTACGCCCACCAGTCCAACCTGGCCGAGGACCGCCTCCTCTACCCGGTCCTGGACCGCGTACTGGCCGACTACCAGGGGCTGTTCGCCGAGAACACCCCGATCGTCAACCTGCGGCAGAGCGCCATCGGCACCGAGATGCAGAACCGGGCCACGTGGCAGGCCGCGCTCGACGCCGGCAAGGTCACCGCCTACCGGATCGGGAACACCGTGACCGTCACGGCACCCTCCGGCACCCAGGTCCCGGTGACCGCGCCGGAGGGGACGAAGCAGCAGCAGGTGCTGGGCACCACCACGTTCGGCACCGCCTACGCCGGGCAGCGCTCGGCCTGGACGGCCCCGGGCCTGCTCCAGTCCGCGCTCACGCTGAAGCTGGCGTAACGGCGCAACGCCCCGCAGGGGCGCGGGGAACCGCGCGATCAACCGCCTCGGACCCGTAGCCGGAGTCGGGGCCCGCGGTTCCCCGCACGTCATCCGCGACACAGGGGGGAGTTGCGCAGCGATGCGCACCGGCCGTCACGTCACCATGCTCACCGAAGGCACCTACCCGCACGTCCACGGCGGGGTCAGCACCTGGTGCGACCAGCTCGTCAAGGGCATGCCCGAGGTCTCCTTCCATCTCGTCTCGCTCACCGGCAGCGGCCGCGAACCCGTCACCTGGGAGCTGCCGCCGAACGTCCGCCGGCACACCACCGTGCCCACCTGGGGCCCGCGCCCCGGCCGCGCCCGTGCCCCGCACGGCAGGGACCGGCGCCGCTTCACCGACGCCTACGAGCGTCTCCTGCTGTCCTTCCTCGACCCCGAGGCGCGCTGCGACTTCGGCGAGGCGCTGTACGAACTGGCCGCCGTCGCCCGCGAGGGACGGCTGTCCGCGGCCCTGCGCACCGAGTCCGCGCTGCGCTCGCTCCAGTGGATCTGGACGATGCCGCACCTGCCGACGGCCGCGGCCGGGCCCACCGTGCACGACGCCCTGACCGCCACCGACCTGCTGGAGCACGCCCTGCGCCCGCTGGGGGTGCGCATCCCCGTGGACTCGGTGGCCCATGCCGTCAGCAGCGGCCTGGCGACCCTGCCCGCGCTCGCCGCGCACCGCCTCGACGGGGTGCCGTTCCTGCTCACCGAACACGGCATCTACCTGCGCGAGCGCTACCTGGGACAGCGGGGCGGCGGTCACCGCTGGCCCGTGAAGGCGTTCCTGCTGGGCTTCTACCGCGAACTCAACTCGCTCGGCTACCGCGCGGCCGACCTGATCACGCCGTGCAACCAGTACAACCGCCGCTGGGAGGAGCGCGGCGGCGCCGACGCCGGCCGCATCCGCACGGTCTACAACGGCGTCGACCCGCACGCCTTCCCGCACGCCGGTCCCGAACCCGCCGTACCGACCCTCACCTGGTGCGGACGCGTCGACCCCATCAAGGACCTGGAGACCCTGCTGCGCGCCTACGCCGCCGTCCGCGCCGAACTCCCCGAGACCCGGCTCAGGCTCTTCGGGCCGGTCCCGCCCGGCGGCGAGGAGTACCGCACCCTCCTGGAGAAGCTCGCCGCGGAACTCGGTGTCGCCGACGGCCTCACGTTCGAGGGCCTTGTCACCGAGGTCTGGCGTGCCTACGCGGCCGGTCACGTGGTGATGCTGTCCTCCATATCCGAGGGCTTCCCGTTCTCCCTCATCGAGGCCATGTCCTGCGGCCGTACGACGGTCTCCACGGACGTCGGCGGGGTCCGCGAGGCCGTCGGCGACACCGGGCTGGTCGTGCCGCCCCGCGAACCGGAGAAGATGGCCGCCGCCGCGCTCTCCCTCCTCCGGGACGACGAACGGCGCCGGGAACTCGGCGAGTCGGCACGACAGCGGGTCATCGACCGGTTCACCCTGCGCCGCTCGGTCGACAATTTCCGCACCATCTACCAGGAACTCGCGGGCCTGCCCGAGCGGTACGAGCCCGCGGTCGAGACGGTGGCCGACTGGACCGCGGAGCTGCACGACCCGTGGTACGCGGCCGTCGCGGCGGACGGGAGCGACCGGTGACCGACGAGAACCGGGTGCTGTCCGGCATCCCCCGCCAGCGCAACCGGCCCGGCTGGGCCCGGCCCGACCCGATCGACGAACTCGCCCGCGAACTGGACGAGTTCGTGGCCGCCGCCGTGCACCCCGACGAGATAGCCGCGCTGCTGGAGTCCGACGGCCTCTCCGACGACCGGATACGCGAGCGCTACGGCGTCGAGGACTCCTTCGCGCTCGCCGAGCGGCTCTGGGACCGCACCCCGCGCCGCCATCCCGAACCGGACGGCCCGCCCGCGGACCCGTGGCGGATCGGCCCGCTCGGCTGTCTGCTGCGCGGAGTCCTCTTCGCCCTGCCGGGCTTCGCCTACGTGCTCGGCGCCCCGCTCCTGGCCGGCCCGCACGACACAGCCGGTCTCCCGGCCGGCACCCGCACCCTGCTGGCGGGCGCCCTGTGCGGCTGGGCCTGGAACCAGGGGCTCGCCCACCGCGCCTACTCCTGGCTGGGCCTGGGCGACCGCCCGGCGGCCCGGCGCTGCCTGCTGACCGGCACCCCGGCGGGGATTCTGCTCGGCACCCTGGTCGCGCTCGCCGTCGCGGGGCCCGGGCATCCGGCCCAGGTCGCGTTCGCCGCCGGGCAGTCCTGCTACCTGGGCGCGTCCGGGGCCCTGCTGGTGACGGGCCGCGAACGGATCCTCCTGGCCGGGCTCAGCCCGCTGGCGGTGGGCGGCCTCGTGTCCCTGGTCCACCCGCTGCCCGGACCCGCCGCCCTCGCCTCCCTGCTGATCTCGCTGACGGCCGTGGCCGTCCTCGGTCTGCTGGAGGTCGCTCCGGGGATCAGGGACGTCAAGGGGCGCGGGAAAGCGGCCGGAAACCCCGGGCGGGCGCCCGGCCCCGCCCTGCTCGCCTCCCTGCCCTACGCCGTGTTCGGGCTCGGCACCGGCGTCCTGGTGCTGTACGCGGCCCTCGGCGACATCCTGGCCGGAGGCGCCGGGCACGGCGCGCCGTCGGCCGTGGCGCTCACGCTCAGCATGGGCCCGGCCGAATGGCTGCTGTACCGCTTCCGCAGCGGGGCGCTGGCCGCCCTGCGCGGCAGCGGCACCCCGCGGGCCTTCCGCCGGGCGACCGTCCTCACCCTGGCCGGCTGCCTCACCGGATACCTCGCGGCCCTGCTCGCCCTCGCCCTGGCCACCACCGCGCTCTGGCCCGGCGCCCCGGCCCCGGCCGGTCCTCGCCTCGCCGGACTGCTCATGCTCGGCGTGGTGCTGTGGACGGGCCTGCTGCTGCAGTCCTTCGGGGCCGTCCTCGGTGCCACGGCCGTGTGCTGCGCCGCCGCGCTCGCCCAGACCCTCGCCCTGGCCGGACACGCGGGTCACCCGCACGTGGTCGCCCTCGCCGTGTACACGGCGGCGGCCGCGGCCCAGTCGGCGCTGGTCTGCCACCGGCTGGGAAGGGCGACCGCCCACCGATGAGCACTCTGCTGGTCCCCTACTACGAGCACCCCGCGGTCCGCCCCGCCGACTGGGCGGCCGTCCTCGCCGCCGCGCCCCGCCTGTACGGGGTGGTCCTCAACCCGGCGAGCGGGCCGGGCGACCGCCCGGACGCGGCCTTCGCCGAGACGGCCGCCGGGCTGCGGACGGCGGGTGTCACCGTGCTGGGCTACGTCGACACCGGCTACGCCCGCAGGCCCCATGAGGACGTCGTGCGCGACCTGGCCCGGCACCGTGCCTGGTACGGCACCGACGGCGCCTTCCTGGACCAGGTGAGCTGCGACATCGGCGAGTTCGGGCACTACGAACGGCTGGCCACGGCCGCCCGGGCCCTCGGCTGCCCGACCCTCGCGCTGAACCACGGCACCCGGCCGCACCCCGCGTACGCGGCGCTCGCCGAGCTCCTGGTCACCTTCGAGGGCCCCTGGTCGGCGTACCGGCGCACCCCCGCCCAGGCCCCGGCCCCCGCGCCGGGCGCGCTCGAATGCCATCTGGTGTACGGCGTGCCGGCCGGCGCCGACGTGGCCGCCGCGGCACGCGAACGGGGCGCCCGCGTGCACTGCGCGGTACCGGGCGACGGGGCCCACCCCTGGGGCACGCTGCCCCACGGGCTGGCCCCGGCCCACTGACACCCGACCGCCTGCCCGTGCGGCGGGACCCGGGTCCGTCGTGTGGATCATGCCCGCGTCGCGTCGGCCGACAAGGCACCGTGAGCCAGGCCGGCCTGATCCGAACGACAGGCCCTAGCGGCCGAGGGCCAGTACCACGAGCGCCGTCGTCGCCGCCGTCTCCTCCAGGGCGCCGAACACGTCCCCGGTGATCCCGCCGAAACGCTGCGTGCAGCGGCGCAGCAGGAGTTCGGCGACGGCCGCGGCGACGGCCACCGCCAGGGCGGCGCGCAGGGCGTCGTACCCGCCGAGGCAGGCCCCCGCCGCCCCGGCCGCCGCGATCACGGCCACCGCCACGGCCAGGGCGGCGCCTCTCGGCACGACCCCGGCCACCGCCGCCCCCAGCCCCTCGGGCCGCGCGGCCGGCACCCCGGTGCGCGCGGCCAGGGTCAGCGCGAGACGGGCGGCCGTCGCCGAGACGACGGCGGCCAGCGCGCCCCGCGCCCACGAGCCGCCGTAGAGCTGGGCCAGCACGCCGACCTGGGCCAGCAGCACCAGCACGAGGGTGATGACGCCGAACGGCCCGATGTCCGACTGCTTCATGATCCGCAGCGCGTCCTCGGCGGGCTTGCCGCTGCCCAGCCCGTCGGCGGTGTCGGCGAGCCCGTCGAGATGCAGTCCGCGGGTGAGCACGGCCGGAGCGGCGACCGAGGCGACGGCGGCGAGCAGCGGGCCCGCGCCCAGCAAGAGGAGCAGCAGCGCCGGCCCGGCCGAGAGGACGCCGACGACCAGACCGGCCGCCGGCGCGGTGAGCATCCCGCCCCGCGCGGCCGGCCGGTCCCACCGGTGCACCCGGACGGGCAGCACGGTGAGCGTGCCGAAGGCGAAGCGGAGGCCGTCGAGAGGGGAGGACTTGAGCACCGGCGCAGGTTACCCGGCGGTCGCGAGGCTCCCTTCCGCACCCGGGGATAAGGTGCGCATATGGGGCACTGGTGGGAGCGGAACATCCTGGAGCCGGGCAAGCTCCCCCTCCTGCTCGCCCTCACCGCCTTCGTCGTCACCTTCCTGGTCACCCGGGTCATCACCCGCATGATCCGGGCGGGCAGGGGCCCGTTCGGGAACGTCAAGGCGGGCGGCCTGCACATCCACCACGTCGTCCCCGGGGTCCTCCTCACCGTCGTCGGCGGCTTCGGCGCGGTCGCCAGCGACCGGCACGGCGCCGGCGGGGCCGTCGCCGCCGTCGTCTTCGGCATGGGCGCGGGCCTGGTCCTCGACGAGTTCGCACTGATCCTGCACCTGGACGACGTCTACTGGAGCACGGAGGGCCGCAAGAGCGTCGAGGTGGTCGTGCTCACCGCCGCCCTGGTCCTGCTGCTGCTGGCCGGCTTCTCGCCCTTCGGCGTCAACGACCTGACCCAGGACGAACTCCAGGACCGCGGCAGCGTCATCGCCACCATCGCCGGCAACTTCGTCTTCGCGCTCATCGCCCTCGGCAAGGGCAAGACCCGCATCGCGGTCTTCGGCGCGATCGTGCCGCTGGTCGCGATCGTCGGGGCGGTCCGGCTCGCCCGCCCCGGCTCCCCGTGGGCCCGCCGCTTCTACGGCCGCCGCCCCCGCGCCCGCGCCAAGACCGCCCTGCGCGCCTACCGCCACGACCGCCGCTGGGCCCGGCCGCGCCGCGCCCTTCAGGACTGGATCGGCGGCAAGCCCGACCCCCGCCCGCTCCGGCTGCCCGACCGCCGCTGAGGGTCCCGCGGCCGCCGCGGGGCGCACAGCCCGTACCGGTGCCGCACGGCCACCGCCAGGCACAGCGTCCCCACGGCCATCAGCGCGGCGAGATGCTCCTTGCCGGCCAGGTTCTCCTTGACCAGGACCTCGACGACCATCGCCAGGGTCACCGCCGCCGACGTGAGGTACGCGCCGTACCGCCAGCTGACGAACACGGCGAGCCCCACCACGGCCGCCGACGGACCGGTGTCCACCACCTGCGCGTCGGACCACGGCAGCCCGAACGGCGCGTGCGGGCCGAGTGCGATGCCCACGCGCGCGTACAGCGTCCCGGCGAGCGTGGCGAGGTAGGCGATGGCCAGCGTCCGCCACCAGCCCAGGCACACCTCGGCGATCCCGAACACGAACAGGATCTGCGCCAGCGCCCCCCACACCGGCAGGTCGAGGGCGGGCACGAAGAGCGACAGGGGAGTGCGCAGCAGGGCCGACCACAGCGGGTCCTCGGCCCGTACGGCGCCCAGGTTCTGCACGAGCCGGTAGCCCCACGGCTGGTTCTGCACGTACTGCAGGACGGCCGTCAGGCACACCGCCCCGAGCGTCATCGGCAGCGCCCGCAGGTTCCTGGTGCGCAGGGGCTCGCGCACGGTGACGTACAGCAGCCCCCATTCGGCGCGGGCCCAGTCGGCGAGCGTTCCCATCGAGCGTTCCCTCGTCCGTGCGGCTGTTCGGTGGCTATCGGTGCGTGTCCAGGTGCCTGCGGTGCAGCCACTTCGGCAGCCCCGGCGCCTCCAGGAAGCCCTCCGCGCGGGCCGCGCCGAGGCCGATGCGCGGCAGGTCCGCGCTCTTCTCGAAGAGCAGGAACCGCGGCTCCCAGATGGGCCGGTACTTGGCGTTCGCGCGGTACAGCGACTCGATCTGCCACCAGCGGGAGAAGAAGCTGAGCAGCGACCGCCACAGCCTCAGCACCGGCCCGGCGCCGAGGCGTGCGCCACGTTCGAAGACCGACCGGAACACCGCGAAGTTCAGCGACACTTGAGTGATCCCCGTCTCGCCGGAGCGCTGCAGCAGCTCGATGACCATGAACTCCATCAGCCCGTTGTCGGAGTCCCGGTCGCGCCGCATGAGGTCCAGGGACAGCCCCTTCGGGCCCCACGGCACGAAGGAGAGCAGGGCCCGCAGCCGGCCCTCGGCGTCCGTGCACTCCAGCATCACGCAGCGGCCGTCCTCGGGGTCGCCGAGCCGGCCGAGGGCCATGCTGAACCCGCGCTCGGTCGCCCCGTCGCGCCAGTCGTCCGCGCGTTCAAGCAGGTACGCCATCTCGTCCGCCGGGATGTCCTCGTGCCGCCGGATGCGCACCCGGTACCCGGCCCGCCGCACCCGGTTGCAGGCTTGCCGGACGGTCCGCATGGCCCGTCCCTCCAGCGTGAACTCGGCGATCTCCACCAGCGCCTCGTCACCGAGCTCCAGCGCGTCCAGGCCGTACCGGGCGTAGACGGTCCCGGCCTCCTCGCTCGCCCCCATCACGGCCGGGATCCACCCGTGCGCCCGCGCCTGGGCGAGCCACGGCAGGATCGCCCCGGGCCAGGCCTCCGGGTCCCCGAGCGGATCCCCGGACGCGAGACTCACCCCGCCGACGACCCGGTAGGCGACGGCCGCCTTCCCGGTCGGCGACCACACCACGCTCTTCTCCCGGCGCAGCGCGAAGTAGCCGAGCGAGTCCCGCTCCCCGTGCCGTTCGAGCAGGGCCCGCAGCCGCTTCTCGTCGTCCTCGGTGAGCGGGTCGACGGCCCGCCGGGACCGGAACGCGGCGTAGAACACGGCGAGGACCAGGGCCGTGCTGAGCACGTTGACCGCCACGTTCGCCCAGTTGGGCGGGTCGATGCCGGGGAAGCTGGACTCCTCGGCGGCCACCGACACCAGCCGCAGGGTGCCGTAGTGCCAGCGCTCCAGGAACGTCGAACGGGCCGCGTCCGGCGCCCGGTTGGTGACCGTCACCAGCAGTCCGGCGAGCAGGGAGGCGGCCAGTCCGCCGCCCACGGCGACCGTGGCCGCGAGCCGCGGGTTGGACCGGTCCCCCTTGGCGTAGAACTCGCCGCGGCCGGCGAGCAGCGCGCCGACGAACGCGGCCGTCAGCGCCAGGGAGATCCAGTTCTGCGGGTACCGCCGGATCTCCGGGAACGCCATGGCGAACGCGAACAGGGCGAGGAAGGCGCCGCTGAGCACGAGGTTCAGGATCCACGCGGCCCGTTTGCGGCGCCGCATGGTGATCGCCAGGAACGCGGTGAACACGCCCGAGGCGAAGCCGGCGGTCAGCAGGTACGGGGTGAAGAAGTCGTCCTGGTTGTGCCGGCGCACGTCCTGGCCGAGGGAGACCCACACGGCGCTGAGGAAGTTGACGAAGGCGACGGTCCGCAGATACCAGACGGCGACGGCGGCGGCGCGCCGGGAAGTCCCGGTGGACCGCCGCCCCTCCTCGCTCGGACGCCCCGGTTCGGCTTCCGGCTGCACGGCAATTCGGGCATCTCCCATAGGGGAGGATCATATGGGCGACGCCCTGACGAACCCGGCCATTCCGCCGGATGTGGTGGCACGCCGGACCCGGCCCGGGCCCGCTGCCGGAGTGCCGGAAGGGGGCTGCCGCTCCGGCGTCGGGCCGGTGCCAGGGGGCCTTCGACGAGGCCCGGTCGGGCAGCTTCCTCCTCCCGCCGCGTCGGCCGGCGCCCGACGCCGCGGGTCGCGGCGGTGCCGGGCCGGCGCGCTACTCGGCCGTCGGCGTGTCCGGCTCCTTCGGCTCCTCGGGGGTGACCGGCTCCGGCCGCTCGGGGAGTTCCGCCGCCAGGGCCGCGGCGGCCCGGACCAGCGGCAGCGCCAGCAGCGCGCCCGCGCCCTCGCCGACCTTCACGCCCTGCTCCAGCAGCGGCTCCAGGGCCATCCGGTCCAGCGCCTTCGCCTGTCCCGGCTCCCCGCTGGCATGGCCGGCCAGCCACCAGTCCGGCGCCCGGAAGGCCACCCGCTGTCCGACCAGCGCGCACGCGGCGGCCACGACCCCGTCCAGGATCACCGGCAGCTTGCGCACCGCGCACTGCAGCAGGAACCCGGTCATCGCCGCGAGGTCGGCCCCGCCCACGGTCGCCAGCAGCTGCAACTGGTCCCCGAGCACCGGCCGGGCCCGCCGCAGCGCGTCACGGATCGCCGCGCACTTGCGCATCCACGCCAGGTCGTCGATGGCGAGCCCGCCGCGCCCGGTCACCACGGACGCGTCCGTCCCGCACAGCGCGGCGACGATCACCGCGGCCGGCGTGGTCCCGCCCACGCTGATGTCGCCGAGCACCACCAGGTCAGTGCCCGAGTCGGCCTCCTCGTCGGCGAGCGCCACGCCCGCGCGCAGCGCCGCCTCGGCCTCGTCCAGGGTGAGCGCGTCCTCGATGTCGATCCGGCCGCTGCCCCGCCGTACCCGGTGCCGTACGACGTCCTCCGGAAAGCCCGCCGGATCGCAGTCCAGGGCCATGTCCACGACCCGTACCGGCACCTCCAGCCGCCGCGCGAGCACCGCGACCGGGCTCGCGCCCTCCAGCACCGCCCGCACCAGCTGCTCCGCACCGCCCGCCGGCCGCGCCGAGACGCCCAGCTCGGCGATGCCGTGGTCACCGGCGAAGAGGACCACGCGCGGCCGCTCGACCTGCCGTACCGGTACGGCGCCCTGCGCGGCGGCCAGCCACTCACCCAGCTCGTCGAGCCGCCCCAGGGCCCCGGGCGGCACGATCTGGCGCTCCCGCCGGGCCTCGGCGTCACGGCGCACGCCCCCGTCCGGGCGCTCGATCAGATCGGTGAAGTCGTCCAGATCAATCCTGCTCATTCGCCGAACAGTACCGCCCGGGAACGAACGCCCCGGCGCCACGTGGCCACCACGCCGCGACGACGTCGTTGCACCCACCACCGGCATCCCATACGTTCCGTTTTGAAGCGGAATGTCGCACAGGGAGCCGCCATGCCGAGCACGCCCCCCACGCCGTACGTCACCAACGTCACCCCGGACACCACCGACACGTTCCTGGAGCCGCGCCGCGGGAACTGCCCCTGGTGCGGCTCCGTACGGCTGCGCACTCGGCTGCGCGCGTCCGACCCGCTGCGCCACCGGCCGGGGATCTACTGCCTCGACGCCTGCGACGACTGCGGCCACGTCTTCCAGAACCCCCGCCTCACGGCCGAGGGCTTCGCCTTCTTCCACCGGGACTTCTACGAGAGGCAGCTGGAGGAGCTCACCGCCCGGATCGTGCCGGCCCGCACGCTCCGCCGCCGGCACCGCACCGCCGCGTACCGCCTGTCGGCCCTGCCCGAACCGGAGAGCTGGCTGGACGTGGGCACGGGCCACGCCCACTTCCCCGCGGCGGCCAAGGAGTTCTTCCCCTACACCAGCTTCGACGGCCTCGACCCCACGGACCGCGTGGAGCAGGCCCGGCGGGAGGGCCGGATCGAGGAGGCCCACCGGGGCCACCTCACGACCCCCGGCATGACGGCCCGGCTGCGCGCCCGCTACGACGTGGTCAGCATGTTCCACCAGCTCCAGCACGCCCCCGACCCGCGCGCCGAACTCCGCGCCGCCCTCGCCGCGCTGCGCCCCGGCGGCCACCTGATCGTCGAGCTCCCGGACCCGAGGTGCGGCCTCGCCACCCTGCTCGGCAGGTGGTGGCTGCCCCACGGCCAGCCCCGCCACCTGCACCTGCCGCCGCGGGCCAACCTCCGCGCCGAACTGGAGAGCCTCGGCTGCACGGTCCTCGTCACGGACCGCCGGGATCCGCACCTGCCCTACGACCTGTCGGCGGCCGTCGCCCTGGCCGTGGCCCATGTCCACCCGCTGCTGCGGGAGGCGGCCACCCCGGTGCAGGCGCTGGCCGCGGCCGTGGACCGGAGCCTGGCCCCGCTGCTGCGCCGCACCCCGCTCTCCAACGCGTACCGCGTCGTCGCCCGCAAGGACCGCCGCCTCGCCACGCCGCCCGCTCAGCCCCGCAGTACCAGCGCCTGACCCGCG
This sequence comes from Streptomyces sp. 1222.5, assembly GCF_900105245.1. Taxonomy (NCBI): domain Bacteria; kingdom Bacillati; phylum Actinomycetota; class Actinomycetes; order Kitasatosporales; family Streptomycetaceae; genus Streptomyces; species Streptomyces sp. 1222.5. Next base: position 6,179,981 of record NZ_FNSZ01000001.1, read on the forward strand.
ACCACCAGCAGCACGTGCTCGCACTCCGCCCCGAACGCCGCGTTCAGCCGCCCCAGTTCGTCCCGGTACCGCCGGCCGGACGCGGTCGCCGGCACGATGCCGGAGCCGACCTCGTTGGACACCGCGACCACCGTCCGCCGAGTACGGCGCACGGCCGACGTCACCTCCCGCACCCGTTCCCGCAGCGCCTTCTCACCGCCGCCCGCCCACTCCGCGTCGTCCCAGGCCCCCACCGCGTCCATGGCGTCCGTCAGCCACAGCGACAGACAGTCGATCAGCAGCGGCGGGCCGTCCTCGGCCAGCAGCGGCACCAGATCCGTGGTCTCGGCCGTCCGCCACGACCCGGGCCGCCGGTCCCGGTGCACCGCCACCCGCTCCGCCCACTCGGTGTCCCCGCCCCGCGTCCCGCCGGTCGCCACGTACAGCACCTCCGGGAAGGACTCCAGCCGCCGCTCCGCCTCCACCGACTTCCCCGAGCGCGCCCCGCCCAGCACCAGCGTCCGGCGCGGCACGTCCGGCACGTCCTCGTACCCACCGGCCACCACCGTCGTACCGTCCGGCACCGCCCGCGCGCCGGCCGCAGCGAGCCGCCGCCGCAACTCCGCGCCGGACGGCACGTCGTGGTCGAGGTGGACGGCGAGCACATCGGTCGTCGGACCGACGGCACCCACCGCCCGCAGCCGGGCCAGCGCGTCCGGGCGGCCCACCACGTCCGCGAGGACCAGGTGGTACGACTCCGCCGTCGCCTCCTCCAGGCCCGCCGGGGCCCCGCCCGGCGGCAGGTACAGCAGCCGCTGCCCGTCCGGCCCGGTCACCGCGTACCCCGTGCCGCCCGCGTCCATCGCCACGGCCCGTACCCGATGACCCGTCAGCAGCGTCAACTCCCGTCCGTCCGGCACCCGCACGGGCTGGGGCAGTCCGGCCGGCACCTCCACCGGGGGACCGTCGTGCGGGTGCGACAGCAGCACCTGCCGCACCCCGCCCAGCGAATGCCCCGCCCGTGCCGCCGCGAACGCCGCGCCCGGCGTCAGGTCCAGCAGCAGCGTCCCGTCCACGAGCAGTGCGGTCGCCGCCCGGGCGTCCGGCCCCAGTGCGGTCGCGCACACGGCGCAGGGGCAGTCGGGGCGAGGCAGACCCGCCGGGGCACCGGTACCGAGCAGAGTGATTTCCACGCGACCGATTTTCGCCCGTCCACGCGGCTCCCGCGCACCGGCGGCCCCTCGGGGGCGTCACCGCGGGCCCGCGGAGCATCCGGGGCCTCTAACGGCCGACCCCGCGGAGCGCATACGCTGCGAGCAGGAGTTGGATCACGAGGAGGCCCATATGACGGCATGGACGTGGCGGTTCGAGAAGGCCGACGGGACGGAGGTCCAGCCCGCGGTGCAACCCGAGGAGTTCACCACGCAGGGGGATGCCGAGTCCTGGATCGGCGAGCACTGGAAGGCGCTGCTCGAGGGCGGGGCCGAGCAGGTGCGGCTGTTCGAGGAGCAGTCCGAGATCTACGGGCCGATGAGCCTGAACGCCGAAGGGGCGTAGACCGCTCCGGGACGTGCGGACGGGCGGCCGGCCCCCGGGCGGCGGCCCTCCGCGCGGCCCGCGCGCCGCGGGCCCGGCCGTCCTGCGCGGTCGGCACGCCGGCACCGGCGCCGCCCCCGCCGACGGCCCGTAGCCCGCTTCAGCCCCGTACGCCGCACAGATGCAGCAGTGCCGCCACGCCCCGGTAGGGGTCCGTGCGCCCGGCCCGCTCCTCGACCGCGAGCAGCGTCCCGAGGTCCTCGGGAACGTCCGCGTCGTCCGCTGCCGTGTCCGTGAAGACCCGGACGCCGTACCAGGCGTGCAGCGGGGCGGCGATACCGGCGAGCGTGGCGGTGAGGGAGGCCAGCCGGTCGGCCCGTACGTCGAGGCCGAGACGGTTGCGGTAGGCGGTGGTGTCGAAGGCGGCCAGCGCGCCGGCCCAGTCGCCGGACAGGCCCGGCCGCACGGCGAGCGCGTCGCCGTTGCGCACGAGGAGCGACAGCAGTCCGCCGGGCGCCAGCATCCGGGCCAGACCGGCCACCAGCGGGTCGGGCTCCTCGACGTACATCAGGACCCCGTGGCACAGCACCACGTCGAAGCTGCCCGGCAGGAAGTGCACGCCGGTGTCCCGCCCGTCGCCCTCCACCAGCCGGACCCGGGCGCGGATGCCCTCCGGTTCCCCGGCGAGGGCCGCGCGCGCGGTGGCGATCATCGTCGAGTCCTGCTCGACGCCGGTGACCTGGTGGCCGAGCCGGGCCAGCCGCAGCGCCTGCGTACCCTGGCCCATCCCCACGTCGAGCACCCGCAGCCGCTGCCCGACGGGGAACCGCCCGGCTATCTGCTCGTCGAGCTGCCGGGCCACCAGCTCCTGTCGTACGACATCACGCAGGCCGCCCAGCTTGTTCAGCCAGGCATCGGCCGCACCCCCGGTGAAAGCGTCTGCGCTCAGGGCCGCTCTCCGCGCTTGACCTGCGGCTTCGGCAGGCGGAGCCGGCGCATCTGCAGGGAACGCATCAGGGCGTAGGCGACCGCGCCGCGCGTGTTCTGGTCCGGGAAACGCTCCTTGAGCCGCTTCCGCAGCCGGAAGCCGCTCACCGCCGCGTCGAGCACGATCAGCACGATCACGACCAGCCACAGCAGCAGCGCGATGTTCTGGATCGACGGCACCCGCACCACGCTCAGCACGAGGATCACCACGGCGAGCGGCAGGAAGAACTCCGCCACGTTGAACCGCGAGTCCACCCAGGCACGGGCGAACTTGCGGACCGGACCCTTGTCGCGGGCCGGCAGATAGCGCTCGTCGCCGCTGGCCAGCGCCTGGCGCTGGCGCGCCATCGCCTCGCGCCGGTCCTCACGCTGACGCCTGACGGCGTCCTTGCGGTTGGTCGGCGTCTGGGCGACGCTGCGGCGCGTGGACTGGGCCTCACTGCGCTTGGGCGTGGGCCTGCCCTTCGGGGCCTGCGGGTCACGGGTCTGCTTGGAGAGGGTCACCTGCGCCTTGTCGGCGGTCGGGGCCTTCTCTTCCTTGGCACGGCTACGGAACACAAAACCCAAGGGTACGGGCTTCACCGGCATGGACCACAGTCCGGCGGGGAACGATCCCGCAACGCCGGGCGTCTGTAGGGGACAGACAAGACGTTTCCGGGGAGGTTCCGCCGGGGTCCGGGTGGGGGATCACCTACTCCCTGCGCCGGAGCGGTACCGTCCACGGTCGTCCTTGGGGATGAGCGCATCACCGCCCGAACAGTGCGGTAATGGAGGCAGGGCCCGTACTGTGGGTCCTGTCGCAGGATCTGTGAGCTGGAGTCCGTCAGAAGGGGGCGCGCGAAGCCCATGAGCGGTGTCATGAAGCGTATGGGGATGATCTTCCGCGCGAAGGCGAACAAGGCCCTTGACCGGGCCGAGGACCCGCGCGAGACCCTCGATTACTCGTACCAGAAGCAGCTGGAGCTGCTCCAGAAGGTGCGCCGCGGCGTCGCCGACGTGGCGACGTCCCGCAAGCGCCTGGAACTCCAGCTCAACCAGTTGCAGCAGCAGTCCTCCAAGCTGGAGGACCAGGGCCGCAAGGCGCTCGCGCTCGGCCGCGAGGACCTCGCCCGTGAGGCGCTGTCCCGCCGTGCCGCCCTCCAGCAGCAGGTGACGGACCTGGAGACGCAGCACACCACCCTCCAGGGCGAGGAGGAGAAGCTCACCCTGGCGGCCCAGCGCCTGCAGGCCAAGGTCGACGCCTTCCGGACGAAGAAGGAGACCATCAAGGCCACCTACACCGCCGCGCAGGCCCAGACCCGCATCGGCGAGGCCTTCTCCGGCATCTCCGAGGAGATGGGCGACGTCGGCCTGGCCATCCAGCGTGCCGAGGACAAGACCGCCCAGCTCCAGGCCCGGGCCGGCGCCATCGACGAGTTGCTCGCCTCCGGCGCCCTCGAAGACCCCTCCGGCATGGCCAAGGACGACATCCAGGCCGAGCTGGACCGGCTCTCCGGTGGTACGGATGTAGAGCTGGAACTGCAGCGCATGAAGGCCGAGCTGGCCGGGGGCTCCCCGCAGCAGGCCCTCGAGGGCGGCACCGGTCAGGGGCAGTCCCAGCAGCAGCCGCAGGACACCCCGCGCTTCGACAAGCAGTAGCCCGGCGCCGGGGCCCCGAGCCGAGGAGGCGGACGTGATCGTACGGATCATGGGGGAGGGTCAGGTGAAGCTGGACGACTCCCACTTCCCTGAGCTGAACAAGCTGGACGACGAGCTGCTGGCGGAGGTGGAGAGCGGCGACGACGACGGCTTCCGTCGCACGCTCACCGCTCTCCTGGACGCGGTCCACCGGCTCGGCACCCCGCTGCCGGACGACGCGCTGGAACCCTCCGAACTGATCCTGCCGTCGCCCGACGCGACGCTGGAGGAGGTCCGGGACCTCCTCGGCGACGACGGCCTGATCCCGGGCTGACCCGGGGCGGCCCCGGGGGTCAGCCCAGGGTGAACCAGGTGGTGCGGGACTTCTGCCACTCCGGGTGGGTGAGGTCCTTCGCCTCCACGCCGTCGCCGTACAGGTCGGCCGCCCCGTCGTCGGTGATCAGCTGCACCCGGGCGCCGGCCACGGACAGGTCGGGCACGGACACGACCGACTCCCAGCCGCCCGCGTCCGCCGTCGGCAGATCCAGCACCTTGACCGGCTGGTGCCCGGCCACGCCGTCCCACGAGTAGAGCGCGTACGGGTCGCTGTTGTCGTCGGCGGCCCAGGACCCCGCGACGATCAGGTACTGCCCCTGGTCGTTGCGGCGCAGGTCGCGGATGGCCAGGCCGCCGAGGTCCAGCTCGATCGGCGTGCCGAAGGTCGCCTTGGCGCCGCGCACCACCTGGTCCATGTCGGTGACCGGCACGATCAGCGCCTTCCCGCCGGTCCGCGGCGGCACCAGCGGGGCCCGGAAGCCGACGTAGGCGGTGGTCGTGGAGCCCGGCGCGAACTCCAGCCCCTCGACGTTGAAGCCGTCGATCTGCTTCGGGACCTGCCCGGCCGCGGTCCCGGCGGCGAAGCCGTACCGGTTGCCGTTCGCCTTGTCCCAGGCCACCAGGTCGTCGCGGAGGCGGTGGCCCGCGCTGCCGAAGGCCAGCTGGGTGGCGGCGCCCGAGCCGGAGACGGTCGTGGTGAACACGGTGTTCCGGTCGGCCTTGTACTCGCCGTCCTTGTTGTTGCCCAGCGAGCCCGTCCAGTAGACGGTGTTCCCGACCCGCGCGGCCCCCTCGATGTCGACCTCCTTGTCGGCGCCCAGGGCGTTGTCCAGGTCCCAGGTGCGCACCGGAGCGCCGGAGGCCGCGCCGTCGTACAGGCGCAGGGTGTTGTCCTCGTCGTTGGCGACCACGACGTACCCGCCGCCGAAGTCCACGCCGGCGGAGGCGTCCGAGGCTCCGGTCAGGTAGCGGGCGTCGGCGCTGTGCTGGACGGCCGGGGAGGCCGCGTAGCGCAGGGTCGTGGTGGCGGTCTTGCCGCCGAGCCCGGTCACCTTCAGGGTGAGGTCGGCGTAGCCCTGGGCGTGCGCGGTGACGGCGACGGTACGGGTGCCGCCGGTGCCGGTGACCCGGACGTCGCCCGTGCCGGCCACACCGGCCTTGCTGGTCCCGCTCGCGGCCACCGTCAGGGCGGAGGCGTCGGCGCCGCTCTGGGCGACGGTGACGGTGACCACCGGGTCCCCGGTGCTGCCGACCGCGCCCGAGAGGTAGGAGGCCGACAGCTTGATCGTCGGCGTGCCGTAGGTGACGGCGTGGGCGGATCCGCTGAGGCCGGTGGCAGAGACCAGGGCGGCAGCGGCGGCGGACCAGATCACTCGGAGCGGGAGGGGGCGCACGGGATGCCTTTCGTCGGCGGGATGCTGGCGAGAAGGCTGAGCGCGACCGGCCAACGGGACGCGTCCGCCGGTGGTCCGGGTACCCAACAGCTCGCGGCGGGTTGTGGATCGACGCCGGGGGCCCGGCGGCCGGGGCGGGGCGCCCGCCGGCTCGGGACGCGTCGTCGGCGGGCGGCCGCGGGACCGTCGTGACCGGTCGCGCGCTTCCCCGCGCCTCTGGGGGCGGCGGCACCTTGCACGCGCGGGCAGGCGGGCCGGCCCCCCGGCCGGCACCGGTACCGCGCACTGTCCGGCCCCGGCTCCGGGACCTTTTGGTGACCGGCATCCGAAACGCCCGTACTGTTCAGTCCCGTGAGCACTCTCGACCGCGCCCGCCGCAGCCTCAAGGCCCACCCTCTGGCGCTGGACGCGGCCATCGCCGCCGGCGTGCTGCTGTGCATGGTCGCCGGTTCCTTCGTCGTGCCGAAGGACGGGCACGGGGTCAGCTGGGGCGTCCGCACCCCCGACCCCTTCGCCCTCCTCCTCATGCTCCTCGGCGCCGCCGCCCTCGTCTTCCGCCGCCGCGCCCCCAAGACGGTCCTCGCCGTCACCGGCGGCGTCTCCCTGGTCGAGTTCGTCACCGGCGACCCGCGTGCCCCCGTGGCGATGTCCGCCGTCATCGCCCTGTACACCGTCGCCTCCACCACCGACCGCTCCACCACCTGGCGCGTCGGTCTGCTCACCATGACCGTGCTGACGGCCGGCGCCATGCTCGGCGGCCCGCTGCCCTGGTACGCGCAGGAGAACCTGGCCGTCCTAGCCTGGACCGGCATCGGCGCCACCGCCGGGGACGCCGTCCGCAGCCGGCGCGCCGTCATGCAGGCCATCCGGGAGCGCGCCGAGCGCGCCGAACGCACCCGCGAGGAGGAGGCCCGCCGCCGGGTCGCCGAGGAACGCCTGCGCATCGCCCGCGACCTGCACGACGTCGTCGCCCACCACATCGCCCTGGTGAACGTGCAGGCCGGGGTCGCCGCCCACGTCATGGACAAACGGCCCGACCAGGCCAAGGAGGCCCTCGCCCACGTCCGCGAGGCCAGCCGCAGCGCACTGAACGAACTGCGTGCCACCGTCGGGCTGCTGCGCCAGTCCGGCGACCCCGAGGCGCCCACGGAGCCCGCCCCCGGCCTCAGCCGCCTCGAGGAGCTGGCGGCCGCCGTCCGCAGCGCGGGTCTCCCGGTGGAGGTGGCCCGCGCCGACCAGGGCACCGACCTCCCGGCCGCCGTCGACCTGGCCGCCTACCGGATCGTCCAGGAGGCTCTGACGAACGTGCAGAAGCACGCGGGCGCCGGCGCCCGTGCCGAGGTGAGCGTCGTACGCGTCGGACCGCACGTCGAGATCACCGTCCTCGACGACGGGGCCGGACAGGACGCGGCGCCCGGGGGCGGCGGCGGACACGGGCTGCTGGGCATGCGGGAGCGGGTCTCCGCCCTCGGCGGCACCCTGACCACCGGCCCCCGCTACGGCGGCGGCTTCCGCGTCCATGCGATCCTGCCCGTCGAGACGCGTCCCGAGACCCGCTCCGGGACTCGTGCCGACACCCGCTGCGGGCCGCGTGCCGAGACCGGCCCCGGGACCCGTACCGACAGCCGTGCGCAGAGGCGTACGACGGCCCCGGGGGAGCCCGCATGACGATCCGTGTCCTGCTCGCCGACGACCAGGCGCTGCTGCGCAGCGCGTTCCGCGTGCTGGTCGACTCCGAGCCCGACATGGAGGTGGTGGGGGAGGCGTCCGACGGCGCCGAGGCGGTCCGGCTGGCCCGGACGGAGGCCCCCGACGTGGTCCTCATGGACATCCGGATGCCGGGCACCGACGGCCTCGCCGCCACCCGGGCGATCAGCGCCGACCCCGCCCTCGCACAGGTCCGTGTGGTCATCCTGACCACCTTCGAGGTCGACGACTACGTCGTGCAGGCCCTGCGCGCGGGCGCCTCCGGCTTCCTCGGCAAGGGCAGCGAGCCCGAGGAACTGCTCAACGCCATCCGGCTGGCCGCCGACGGCGACTCGCTGCTCTCCCCGGCCGCCACCAAGGGTCTGATCGCCCGCTTCCTCGCCCAGGGCGACGGCGACGACGGCCGTGACCCCGCCCGTTCCGAACGCCTCGGCGCGCTCACCGGCCGGGAGCGCCAGGTGCTCGTGCAGGTCGCCGGCGGACACTCCAACGACGACATCGCCGAACGCCTGGAGGTCAGCCCGCTGACCGTGAAGACGCACGTCAACCGGGCCATGGCCAAGCTCGGCGCCCGGGACCGGGCCCAGCTCGTGGTGATCGCGTACGAGTCCGGGCTGGTACGTCCGAGGACGGACTGATCTCCACCCGCGCGTACTGCGCGCGGAGTAGGGGGCGGATAAGGAACGGGACCTGGGGCCTACGGTTCGGCCCTCCGGCATGGCTCAGGGTGGTGGGGTGGGCGCGCCCGTGCGTCCCCCGCCGCTCCTGCCGCTCACAGAGAGAACCGGATCCATGTCCTGGCTGTCGAGATTCAGCCTCGCGCAACGCGCCCTCGTCGGGCTCGTCTCGCTCATCGCGCTCGCCTTCGGGCTGATCGCGATACCCCAGATCAAGCAGCAGCTGCTGCCCACCATCGAGCTGCCCATGGTGTCGGTCATCGCGCCGTACCAGGGCGCCTCGCCCGACGTGGTCGAGAAGCAGGTCGTCGAGCCCATCGAGGACAACCTGCAGGCCGTCGACGGCATCACCGGTGTCACCTCCACCGCGAGCGAGGGCAACGCCGTGATCATGGCGTCCTTCGACTACGGCAACGACACCGAGCGACTGGTCTCCGACGTCCAGCAGGCCGTCAACCGGGCCCGCAACCAGCTCCCGGACGACGTCGACCCGCAGGTCGTCTCCGGCTCCACGGACGACATGCCGACCGTGGTCCTCGCCGTCACCTCCGGCAAGGACCAGCAGGCCCTCGCCGACCAGATCGACAAGTCGGTCGTCCCGGTCCTGAAGAACATCGACGGAGTCGGCCGCGTCCAGGTCACCGGCGTCCACGACCAGCAGGTCACCGTCACCCCGGACGACGCGAAGATCGCCCGGGCCGGTCTCACCCCCGCCGCCCTCGGCCAGGCCCTCCAGGCGGGCGGCGCGACCGTCCCGGCGGGCTCCTTCGACGAGGACGGCGCCAACCGCACCGTCCAGATCGGCGGCGGTTTCACCTCGCTGAAGCAGATCCGCGACCTGCGGATCGCCGGCGAGGGCGGCAAGAGCCCCGTCCGCCTCGGTGCCGTGGCGACCGTCGCCGAGAAGCCGGCCCCGGCCGACTCCCTCACCCGCACCGACGGCCGGCCCAGCCTCGCCGTCAACGTCACCATGGACCACGACGGCAGCGCGGTCGCCATCTCCGACGCCGTCCAGGACAAGCTGCCCGGCCTGCGGACGGACCTCGGCGCGGACGCGAAGCTCACGGTCGTCAGCGACCAGGGCCCGGCGGTGTCCAAGTCCATCAAGGGCCTGACCACGGAGGGCGCGCTCGGCCTGCTCTTCGCGGTCCTGATCATCCTGGTCTTCCTGGCCTCGGTCCGCTCCACGCTGGTGACCGCGGTGTCCATTCCGCTGTCCGTCGTGCTCGCGCTGATCGTGCTGTGGACGCGCGGTCTGTCGCTGAACATGCTCACGCTCGGCGCGCTGACCATCGCCATCGGCCGGGTCGTCGACGACTCGATCGTGGTGCTGGAGAACATCAAGCGCCACCTCGGCTACGGCGAGGAGCGCAGGGAGGCGATCCTCACCGCCGTGCGCGAGGTGGCCGGCGCGGTCACCTCCTCCACCCTCACCACGGTCGCCGTGTTCCTGCCGATCGGCCTGGTCGGCGGCATGGTGGGCGCCCTGTTCGGCTCGTTCAGCATCACGGTGACGGCGGCCCTGCTGGCCTCGCTGCTGGTCTCGCTGACGGTCGTCCCGGTCCTGTCGTTCTGGTTCCTGCGCGCACCCAAGGGCACCCCCGAGGACGCGGCGGAGGCCCGCCGCCGGGCCGAGGAGAAGGAGGCGAACAGCCGCCTCCAGCGCGCCTACGTCCCCGTCCTGCGGTTCGCGACGCGCCGCCGCCTCACCAGCGTGCTGATAGCGCTCGTGGTCCTGGTTCTCACCTTCGGCATGGGCGGACTGCTGAAGACGAACTTCTTCGACCAGGGCGACCAGGAGGTCCTCACCGTCAAGCAGGAGCTGAGGCCCGGAACCAGCCTCGCGGCCACGGACCTCCAGGCCCGCAAGGTGGAGAAGCTGCTCGCCGCCACCGACGGCGTGAAGGACTACCAGGTCACCGTCGGCTCCTCCGGCTTCATGGCGGCCTTCGGCGGCGGCACGGACACCAACCAGGCGTCGTACCAGGTGATGCTGAAGGACTCGGCGTCCTACGACGACGTGCAGCGGCACCTCGAGGACGGCCTGAAGAAGCTCGACGGCATCGGCACGACCACCGTGTCCGCCGGTGACGGCTTCGGCAACCAGGACCTGAGCGTCGTGGTGAAGGCCGCCGACCCGGAGGCGCTGCGCACGGCCGCCGAGCAGGTACGCTCCACCGTCGCCGGGCTCGACCACGTCACCGACGTCACCAGCGACCTCGCGACGAGCGTCCCGCGGATCTCGGTCAAGGCCGACACCGAGGCCGCCGCCGCCGGGTTCGACGACCAGAAGCTCGGCGCCGCGGTCGCGCAGGCCGTGCGCGGCACGACGGCGGCGAAGGCGGTCCTCGACGACACCGAGCGCGACGTCGTCGTGCGGTCGGCGAAGCCCGCGACCACCCTGGCCCAGCTGAAGAAGCTGCGCCTCGGTCCCGTGAGGCTCGGCGACATCGCCACCGTGAAGCTGGTGGACGGCCCGGTGTCGATGACCCGCATCGACGGCCGGCGCGCCGCCACCGTCACGGCGAAGCCGACCGGTGACAACACGGGCGCGATCAGCACCAAGCTCCAGTCGAGGATCAAGGCCCTGAAGCTCCCCGCGGGCGCCACGGCCGAGATCGGCGGCGTCTCCTCCGACCAGGACGACGCGTTCAAGAACCTGGGCCTGGCCATGCTGGCGGCCATCGCGATCGTCTTCATGCTGCTGGTGGCGACGTTCCGCTCGCTGGTCCAGCCGCTGATCCTGCTGGTCTCGATCCCGTTCGCGGCGACCGGCGCGATCGGCCTGCTGATCGCCACCGGCACCCCGATGGGTGTCCCGGCGATGATCGGCATGCTGATGCTGATCGGCATCGTGGTGACCAACGCGATCGTGCTGATCGACCTGATCAACCAGTACCGCGCGCAGGGTCACGGCGTCGTGGAGGCCGTGATCGAGGGCGGCCGGCACCGGCTCCGCCCGATCCTCATGACGGCCCTCGCGACGATCTTCGCCCTGCTCCCGATGGCCCTGGGCGTCACCGGCGAGGGCGGCTTCATCGCCCAGCCGCTCGCGGTGGTCGTCATCGGCGGCCTGATCAGCTCCACCCTGCTGACCCTGCTTCTCGTCCCGACGCTCTACGCGATGCTGGAGCTGCGCAAGGAGCGGCGCGCGAAGAAGCGGGCGGCGAAGAAGGGTCTCCCGTCCCCGGCCCCGGCCGCCTCGGACGAGCCGGAGCCCGCGGGGGTCTGACACCCCGCACCGGCGTCCCCTCCCGCGCAGGACTTTCCTATCCTGTGATCCGGAACTGCTCTTGCGGGGGAGGGGGAACGGGGCGGTGGCACTGCACGAGGGCGATCCCGGGTCGCTCGGTGGGTACCGGATCGTCGACCGGCTGGGAGCCGGTGGGATGGGTGTCGTCTACCGGGCGAGGGCCGGATCGGGCCGCGAGGTCGCCGTCAAGGTGGTCCACGCCCAGTACGCCGAGGACCCCGTCTTCCGGGCCCGTTTCCGCCAGGAGATCGCCGCCGTCCGCAAGGTGAGCGGCGCCTTCACCGCGCCGGTCGTGGACGCGGACCCGGAGGCGCCCCGGCCCTGGATGGCCACCCAGTACGTACCCGGACGCCCGCTCTCCGCCCGCGTCCGGGACGACGGACCACTGGCCGGCGCCGAACTGCGCCGGCTCGTCCTCGGCCTGGTGGAGGCCCTGCGCGACATCCACCGGGCCGGAGTGGTGCACCGCGACCTCAAGCCCGCCAACGTCCTGATGGCCGAGGACGGCCCCCGGGTCATCGACTTCGGCATCTCGCGCGCGGCGGAGAACCAGGCGCTGACCGAGACCGGGCACATGATGGGCACCCCGCCGTTCATGTCCCCCGAGCAGCTCGCGGACGCCCGTTCGGTGGGTCCCGCGTCCGACGTGTTCTCGCTCGCCGCGCTGGTGGTGTTCGCGGCGACCGGACGCGGCCCCTTCGACGCGGACAGCCCCTATCTGACGGCGTACCGGGTGATGAGCGAGGAGCCCGACCTGACGGGGGTCGCCGAGCCGCTGCGCGCGGTCCTGTCCCGCTGCCTGGTCAAGCGGGGCGCCGCCCGGCCCGGACTCGACACCCTGGCCGCCGAGTTCGCCGCCGCCCTGCCCGAGCCGGCCGCCGCGGAGCCGCCCACCGTCCCGCACCGCCGGGCGGATCCGGAGCCGACCCGGCCTCCGGCGGCGGATCCGGCCGCCTCCGTCCCGTACCGGGCCCCGGCCGTCGCGGACCCGGACGCCGTGCCGCCCGAGGCGGCGGCCGACGCCCCCGCACGCCGCGGGCGCGGCCTGCGGGTGCCGCTCGCCGTCGGGGTGGCGGGCGTCCTGCTCGCCGCCCTCACGGCCTATCTGATCGGGCCGTTCCAGAGCGGGGCGAGGCCCGGGGCCGGCCCTTCGCCCGGTGCCACGGCCACCCGCTGGGGTGCCCTCCCGGACGGCTGGCGGCCCTGGCGGACGACGGTGTACGCGGTCGCCGCCCACGGCGTGAAGCGTTCCTCGGGGCCGGCGGACGGCCCCGGCCACGGCGGGCAGCCGTCCTGCGCGCTGAGCGGGGGAGCGGTCTACTGCGGGGGCAGCGGCACCCTGCCGATCCGCGTCGACGCGGTCACCGGCCGCACGGTCTGGCGGGCCGGCACCCAGCCGCCGGGGATCGGTCTCGACCACTACGACAGCGGGGTCGTCGGGGTGCACGAGGGCGTCGTGCTCGTCCGCGAGAGCGTCCTGAACGCGGCGGGCAACGACACCACGGCCACCGTCGCCGCGTTCGCCGCCGCCGACGGACGGCGGTTGTGGTCCCGTCCGACGCGCGACGGGAACGCGTCGGCGGTGCTCGTCGGCGGCCTCGTCCTCGTCCCGGACGGCCCGACCGTGACGGCCCGTTCCCCGCGCGACGGCTCCGCGCGCTGGTCGATGCCGGTGCCGGCCGGACACCACTGCGACTTCCTCGGCGCGGGCGGCGGCTTGTACGCGGACTGCACCGGCTACCACACCCCGTCCGGCGCCCAGCGGCGGCTGATCGCCGTCGATCCCGCCGACGGCTCCGCGCGACGGCTCCCGGCCGCGCCGCCGGTGACCGCGGACTACGCGGGAACCCTGGACGGACGGCTGGTCTACGCGGCACGGCGGTCCGTCGACCCGACGGTGCAGGACAACCCGTACACCCGGGTCGAGATGATCGATCCCCGCACCGGGGCCCGCGGGAGCCGCGCGCTGGGCGACGAGTACCGGGGGCGGGCGGCGATGGCGCACGGGGTGCTGTGTTTCGCCGCCTCGGACGGGCGGACGACCGCCGTCTCGCCCGTGACCGGCCGACAGGTGTGGCGCACCGCGACGACCCTCGAACAGCCGGCCGCGCCCGTCGCGGACGGGCGCAGCAGCGTGTTCCTGGCCAGCGCGAGCGGCCGGGTCGCGGCCCTCGACGCCCGCACGGGACACAGGCTGTGGGAGTCCTATCCGCGGGCCGGCACCGTGGTCAGCGGCGACTACCACTCGCCGGAACTGCTCGTGAACGGCGGCGCCCTGGTGGTGACGACCCCCGACGGCACACTCTTCACGCTGGATCCGGCCCGCCCCGGACGGAAACCGGCGTCGGCGTGACCTCGCACGCCGACGCCGGGCCCCGCCGGACGGGTACGGCTACGGAAGCGCGAGCATCCGCTCCAGGGCCAGCTTCGCGAACGCCTCGGTCTCCTTGTCGACCTCGATGCGGTTGACGAGGTTGCCCTCGGCCAGGGACTCCAGGGTCCAGACCAGGTGCGGCAGGTCGATGCGGTTCATCGTCGAGCAGAAGCAGACCGTCTTGTCGAGGAAGACGATCTCCTTGCCCTCGGGAGCGAAACGGTTCGCCAGCCGGCGGACCAGGTTCAGCTCGGTGCCGATGGCCCACTTGGAACCGGCCGGGGCCGCCTCCAGGGCCTTGATGATGTACTCGGTGGAGCCGACGTAGTCCGCGGCGGCGACGACCTCGTGCTTGCACTCGGGGTGGACGAGGACGTTCACACCCGGGATGCGCTCGCGGACGTCGTTCACCGAGTCCAGGCTGAAGCGGCCGTGGACCGAGCAGTGGCCGCGCCAGAGGATCATCTTCGCGGCCCGCAGCTCCTCGGCGGTCAGGCCGCCGTTCGGCTTGTGCGGGTTGTAGACGACGCAGTCGTCCAGGGACATCCCCATGTCCCGCACGGCGGTGTTGCGGCCGAGGTGCTGGTCGGGCAGGAACAGCACCTTCTCGCCCTGCTCGAACGCCCAGTCCAGAGCGCGCTTGGCGTTCGACGACGTGCAGATCGTGCCGCCGTGCTTGCCGGTGAAGGCCTTGATGTCGGCCGAGGAGTTCATGTACGAGACCGGCACCACCTGCTCGGCGACGCCCGCCTCGGTGAGCACGTCCCAGCACTCGGCGACCTGCTCGGCCGTCGCCATGTCGGCCATGGAGCAGCCGGCGGCGAGGTCGGGGAGGACCACCTTCTGGTCGTCGGACGTCAGGATGTCCGCCGACTCGGCCATGAAGTGCACACCGCAGAAGACGATGTACTCGGCCTCCGGGCGCGCGGCCGCGTCGCGGGCCAGCTTGAAGGAGTCGCCCGTGACGTCGGCGAACTGGATGACCTCGTCGCGCTGGTAGTGGTGGCCGAGCACGAAGACCTTGTCGCCGAGCTTCTCCTTCGCCGCGCGGGCGCGCTCGACCAGGTCGGGGTCGGACGGCGACGGCAGGTCACCGGGGCACTCGACGCCCCGCTCGCTCTTCGGGTCGGCCTCACGGCCGAGCAGCAGCAGGGCGAGCGGAGTCGGCTGAACGTCGAGTTCCGGGGTCTGGGCGGTGGTCACGACACGCACCCTTTCTACTTTTCGTCTAACTGACGCTATCTATCATAACCGCTTCACGTCACTTTGACGACGGCGATAGCGTCTATGTGACGTGAATCCCGCCCGGCGCCCTCCACGGGTCGCTGTGCGTGCCCGCGCCCGTGTGCGAGCATGAAGACGGAAACAGAAAACGCGACCACGCGAATGCCCGGCCCGGAATGAATCCGCGGAAGCGCCGGTTGCACTCGTCGGCAAGCAGTCTCCGTACAACCCGGGAGAGATGTAGATGTCCGTATCGGACGAGACCACCACCGTCACCGACGGCATCATCCTGACCGACGCCGCCGCGGCCAAGGTCAAGGCCCTGCTCGACCAGGAAGGCCGTGACGACCTCGCCCTGCGCGTCGCCGTCCAGCCCGGCGGCTGCTCCGGCCTGCGCTACCAGCTCTTCTTCGACGAGCGCTCGCTCGACGGCGACGTGGAGAAGGACTTCGGCGGGGTCAAGGTCGTCACCGACCGCATGAGCGCTCCGTACCTGGGCGGCGCCACCGTCGACTTCGTGGACACGATCGAGAAGCAGGGCTTCACGATCGACAACCCGAACGCGACCGGCTCCTGCGCCTGCGGCGACTCCTTCAGCTGAGCCGCCCGGCCTGCCCACGGCCCGACGGAGAAGGCGGCGGTCCCCTGTGCGGGGCCGCCGCCTTCGTCTGCGGTGCGAGTGCCGTGCGCCTCCGTTCAGCCGGTCTGCGGCCGCAGCGCCCCCGGCTTCGTCCTCGCGATCCGCCCGCCGTCGGTACCGACCACGGTCCGCCCGTCCAGCGGCGCGTCCAGCCGTACGGTCTTCACGTACTCCTTGGCGATCAGCACGCACACCTTGTCCGGCCAGGGCTTCTCGGTCACCGAGACCGTCACCCGGCCGCCCTTCTCCCGCGCCGAGGCCGTGTAGTCGGCGCACACCCCGCCGAAGAAGCTCACGGTCAGCTCCCGGCCGTCGCCCGTGTAGCCGGTCACCTTCACCTCCCGGGTGCCGCCCGGCGCCGCGGACGGTCCCGCGGCCGGGGCCGACCGGCTCGACCGCAGGTACTTCGGATCGACCGCCGGGTACGTCACGGTGAACGGCTCCGGGGCCGCCGCCCCCCGCACCTCGAACAGCCAGGACGGCACCAGCGCCTGCCGCCCGCCCACCGAGTGGGCGGCCAGCCCGAACACCGCCTTCTCGACCGTGGCCGTGCCCGCCGCCCGTTTGGGCGCCCCGGTGGCCGCGCCGCACGGCTGCTCCAGCCGGTCCTTCGCCGGCACCGGGGTCGCGCACCCGCCGATCCCCATGCGGTGACCGGTCTTCGCCGCCCCGTTCATCAGCTCCAGCGTCCTGCGCGCGTCCAGGACGGGGTACGTGTCGCCCTTCACCGGCGTGCCCAGCAGCCCGTGGCCGCCGACCACCTCACCCTTGCGGGCGACGGTCAGGCCGGTCGTCCAGCCGTACGTGGGCAGCCCGCCGACCACCGGGTCCGCGTCGACCACCCGCTGGGTGCCCAGCACCCGGCTCGCGTCGATCTTCGCGCCGTCCAGGCCGGCCGCCTTCAGCACCGGGGCCGCGGCCTTCTCGGCGGCCGCCTCGCTCGACGGGCCGCCGGTGGGGCCCACCGGGTCGTGCGCGCACAGGGGCCCCTTCTTGCAGTCGTCGGTGCCCGGCGCGTACCGGCTGTAGGTCCAGCTGCCGGGCGCGTCCCGGTCCACCCGGAGGCTCGGCCCCGAACCGTCCTTGCCGCCGACCCGCCAGGTCCGCCCCTCGTCCACCGGAGCCGCGTCGATGCCCAGCGCCCGCGCCAGACGGGCCACGGCCTCCTTGCCGACCCGGCCCCGCGGCGCGTACACGGGCGCCGCGTCCGGCCCGTCCGGCAGCTCGCCCCGGACGGTGTAGGTCGTCCCGTTCGGGTCCGGCTCGCCGGGCGCGATGCCGTTCGTGCCCGAGGAGGAGCCGTCCAGGGCCAGCGGCGGGGGAGTGCCACCGCCACCGGAAGCGCCCGCGTGCGTTCGGCCGTCCGGGCCGCCGTGCGCGGCGAGGTACGCGCCGCCCCCGCCGGCCAGTAGGACCGCCGCGGCGACGGAGGCCACGACGACGGGTGTGCGGCGCCGTGCGGACCGCTCGCCCGCCCGGTCGTCGCCGACCCGCGGCTCCTCGGCCGCACGTTCCCCGGACACCTCCGGCTCCTGCGCCTCGCCGGAGTTCTCAGGCCGCTCCGTGTTCACCGCATCGCTCCTCGCGTCGTGTCCCGCATCCCCTGCGCGGGGGACGCCGATGGGACGCGGGAGAGGAGCGCGCGGTTCCCGCGCGAATGCGCCCCGCGGGTCAGTCGCCGTAGTCGGACATCGCGTCCAGCAGTCGTGCGGACCGGGCCGGCACGCTCACCCCGTGGATGAGAGAAGGGGGTACCGGCCGTGACGTGCCGTGCTCGGGAACCACCCAGTGCGGAGCCATCCGGGCACAGTCGCCGCGCAGTGCGGCGAGGTCGCCCTCGAGGTCGGCCGGGGGGGTGAAGTTGACCCTGGGGTTCGTCATGACGGCACCGTAGGCATGTTCCGGGTCGCGAAGAAAGATCTACTATCGGGTAGTTTTGTCAGCTTCAGTGGCGCCCCACCAACAGGTAGCGTGAACTGTCAACCCACCCTCCCGCAGGAGAATGCCGACGTGCGCATCGCAGTCACGGGCTCCATCGCCACCGATCACCTCATGACCTTCCCCGGCCGTTTCGCCGACCAGTTCGTCGCGGACCAGCTGCACACGGTCTCGCTCTCCTTCCTGGTGGACAACCTGGACGTGCGCCGGGGCGGCGTCGGCGCGAACATCGCCTTCGGCATGGGCCAGCTCGGCACCCAGCCGGTCCTGGTCGGCGCCGCGGGCTTCGACTTCGACGAGTACCGTGCCTGGCTGGAGCGGCACGGCGTCGACACCGACTCCGTCCGCATCTCGGAGACCCTGCACACCGCCCGCTTCGTGTGCACCACCGACGCCGACCACAACCAGATCGGCTCCTTCTACACCGGCGCGATGAGCGAGGCCCGCCTCATCGAGCTCAAGACGGTGGCCGACCGCGTCGGCGGACTCGACCTGGTCCTCATCGGCGCCGACGACCCGGAGGCGATGCTCCGCCACACGGAGGAGTGCCGCTCCCGCGCGATCCACTTCGCCGCCGACTTCTCCCAGCAGATCGCCCGCATGGAGGGCGAGGAGATCCGGATACTGCTGGACGGCGCCACGTACCTGTTCTCGAACGAGTACGAGAAGGGCCTCATCGAGACCAAGACCGGCTGGAGCGACGCCGAGATCCTGTCCAAGGTCGGCCACCGCGTCACCACCCTCGGCGCGCGCGGCGTGCGCATCGAGCGCCACGGCGAGGACCCGATCGAGGTCGGCTGCCCCGAGGAGGAGCGCAAGGCCGACCCGACCGGCGTCGGCGACGCCTTCCGCGCCGGCTTCCTGTCCGGCCTCACGTGGGGCGTCTCCCTGGAGCGCGCCGCCCAGGTCGGCTGCATGCTCGCGACGCTCGTCATCGAGACCGTCGGCACGCAGGAGTACCAGCTGCGGCGCGGCCACTTCATGGAGCGGTTCACCAAGGCGTACGGCGACGAGGCGGCCGAAGAGGTCCGCGCCCACCTGCGCTAGGACGCTCCCCGGGCGCTCAGCCGAGCCGGCGGACCAGGTACGCCGTACCGCGCTCCGCCGGCTCCTCGCCCACGTACTCCTGCCCGCGCATCTCGCACCAGGCCGGGATGTCCAGCCGCGCGGCCTCGTCGTCGGAGAGCACCCGCACCGTGCCGCCCACCGGCACCTCCCCGATCACCTTGGCCAGCTCGATGACGGGGATCGGGCAGCGTTTGCCGAGGGAGTCGACGACCAGCTCCGCGGAGCGCACCCGGGTGGCCGGCGCCGGTGCGCCCAGCTTCTCCCGCACGGACGCGACGGCCCCCGGCAGCACCTCAAGGAACCGCTCGACGTCCGCCTCGGCCACCCCCCGGGGCAGCGACACCCGGACGTTCCCCTCGCTCAGCACGCCCATCGCCCGCAGCACATGGCTCGGCGTCAGCGTGCTGCTCGTGCACGAGGACCCGGACGAGACGGAGAACCCCGCCCGGTCCAGCTCGTGCAGCAGCGCCTCTCCGTCGACATAGAGACAGGAGAAGGTGACGATGCCCGGCAGCCGCCGCTCGGCGTCGCCCACCACCTCCACGTCCGGCACCAGTTCCGGCACCTGCGCCCGGATCCGCGCCGTCAGCTCCCGCAGCCGTACCGCCTCCTGCTCCGCCTCGGCCCGCACCGCGCGCAGGGAGGCCACGGCCGCCACGATCGCCGGGATGTTCTCGAAACCGGCGGCCCGCCCCGACTCCCGCTCGTCCACCGGCCCTTGGGCCGCGAACCGCACCCCCTTGCGGACGACGAGCAGCCCGACCCCGGACGGCCCGCCCCACTTGTGCGCACTGGCCGTCAGCAGCGACCAGTCGCCCTCGACCGGACCCCAGCCCAGCGACTGCGCCGCGTCCACCAGCAGGGGCACCCCGGCCGCCCGGCAGATCCCGGCCACCTCGGCCACCGGCTGTACGGTCCCCACCTCGTGGTTGGCCGACTGGAGCACGGCCAGCGCGGTGTCCGCGCGGAGGGCGGCGGAGTAGCCGGCGGCGTCCACGGCCCCGCCCCGGTCGACGGCCACCCGGTCGACCGTTCCCCCTGCCGCCTCGAACACTTCAGCCGAATGGAGCACGGAGGAGTGTTCGACGGCGGACACGATCAGGTGGCGTCCGGTCCGGCGTCTGCCCGCCAACGCGCCCGCGACGCCCGTGTGTACGGCCCTGGTCCCCGACGGAGTGAAGACCATCTCGTCGGCCCGGCAGCCCACGGCCTCCGCCGCCGCCTCCCGGGCCGCGTCCAGCAGCATCCGCGCCTTGCGCCCCTCCCGGTACAGCCGGGCGGGGTCGGCCCACCCGTCGTCCAGCGAGGCCAGCAACGCCTGGCGGGCCACGGGGTGGAGAGGGGCGGCGGAAGCTGCGTCGAAGTAGGCCACAGGGCAACGTTAAGACTTCGGTGGGACCGGTCCACCCGGGGGCGCGGAGAACGGCGCGACCAGCCACAACGCAGCGCCGGGCGGGACGGCAAACCGCGACAACCCGAGCCAATAGGCGCCCATCGCCGCCCCAACCGAGTGACAGGCGACGCGTATGCCCCCCTCCCCGCGAACCCCTGGAGGGCGTCGGCTAGGGTTTGGTCCGCATAAACATCCAAACCCCTGCCCGACGCAGGGCGGCGACCGACCAGCGAGAAGGCCGCAGCCGTACAGCGCGGGCGAGACTCTCGGGAAGGCGCTACGTGAGTCCCAACGGCTCCGACCGCTCGCCGCGGCGCCCGATGCGGCGGAAGCTGCTGCAGGCACTGACCGCGGGCCTGGTCTTGGCGACAGCCACCGGTTGCTCGTACAACTGGGAAGACTTCCCCCGCCTTGGTATGCCCACCCCGACCACGGAAGAGGCTCCGCGGATCCTCTCCCTCTGGCAGGGTTCCTGGGCGGCTGCGCTCGCCGTCGGCGTGCTGGTGTGGGGCCTGATCCTGTGGAGTGCTTTCTTCCACCGGCGCAGCCGCACCAAGGTCGAGGTACCTCCGCAGACCCGGTACAACATGCCGATCGAGGCCCTGTACACGGTGGTCCCGATCATCATCATCTCGGTGCTCTTCTACTTCACGGCCCGGGACGAGACGAAGCTGCTCAGCCTCACCGACAAGAAGCCCGACGTCACGGTCAACGTGGTCGGCTTCCAGTGGAGCTGGGGCTTCAACTACATCGCGGACGTTCCCGGAAGCACGGGCAACGCGAAGACCGACAAGAACCTGGCCGCCATTCCGGACCGGTTCAAGGACGCCTTCCCGGCCAACGCCGGCGGTGTCTACGACGTCGGTACGCCCGGCACGCGGAACCCGCAGACGGGCAACCCCGGTCCGACACTGTGGCTCCCCAAGGGCAAGACGGTCCGCTTCGTCCTGACCTCGCGTGACGTCATCCACTCCTTCTGGGTGGTGCCGTTCCTCATGAAGCAGGACGTCATCCCGGGCCACACCAACGCCTTCCAGGTGACCCCCAACAAGGAGGGCACCTTCCTCGGCAAGTGCGCCGAACTCTGCGGCGTCGACCACTCCCGGATGCTGTTCAACGTGAAGGTCGTCTCCCCCGAGCGCTACGAGCAGCACCTCAAGGACCTCGCCAAGAAGGGGCAGACCGGTTACATTCCCGCCGGCATCGCGCAGACGCCGCACGAGAAGAACCGGGAGACGAACAACCTGTGAGCATCCTCAACGAACCCCAGGGTGCCGCGGCAGCTGAGGACTCGTACGAGAACGAGCTGCCGGTCAGGCGCAAGCAGCCCGGAAATCTCGTGGTGAAGTGGCTGACGACCACCGACCACAAGACGATCGGCACGCTCTATCTGGTCACCTCGTTCGCGTTCTTCCTGATCGGTGGCGTCATGGCGCTGCTGATGCGCGCCGAGCTGGCCCGGCCGGGTCTGCAGATCATGTCGAACGAGCAGTTCAACCAGGCGTTCACGATGCACGGCACGATCATGCTGCTGATGTTCGCGACGCCGCTGTTCGCCGGCTTCACGAACTGGATCATGCCGCTGCAGATCGGCGCGCCCGACGTGGCGTTCCCCCGGCTGAACATGTTCGCCTACTGGCTCTACCTGTTCGGCTCCTCCATCGCGGTCGGTGGTTTCCTCACCCCGCAGGGCGCGGCCGACTTCGGCTGGTTCGCCTACTCCCCGCTGTCGGACGCGGTGCGCAGCCCGGGTCTGGGTGCCGACCTGTGGATCATGGGTCTGGCCTTCTCCGGCTTCGGCACCATCCTCGGCGCCGTCAACTTCATCACCACGATCATCTGCATGCGCGCGCCCGGCATGACCATGTTCCGCATGCCGATCTTCGTGTGGAACGTGCTGCTGACGGCCGTCCTGGTCCTGCTGGCCTTCCCGGTCCTCGCGGCCGCGCTGTTCGCCCTGGAGGCGGACCGCAAGTTCGGCGCCCACGTCTTCGACGCCGCCAACGGCGGCGCCCTGCTGTGGCAACACCTCTTCTGGTTCTTCGGCCATCCAGAGGTGTACATCATCGCGCTGCCGTTCTTCGGCATCATCTCCGAGGTCATCCCGGTCTTCTCGCGCAAGCCGATGTTCGGCTACATGGGTCTGATCGCGGCGACCATCGCGATCGCCGGTCTGTCCGTGACGGTGTGGGCCCACCACATGTACGTCACCGGCGGAGTGCTGCTGCCGTTCTTCTCCTTCATGACGTTCCTCATCGCCGTACCGACCGGCGTGAAGTTCTTCAACTGGATCGGCACGATGTGGAAGGGCTCGCTGTCCTTCGAGACACCGATGCTCTGGGCGGTCGGCTTCCTGATCACCTTCACCTTCGGCGGTCTGACCGGTGTCATCCTGGCCTCGCCGCCGATGGACTTCCACGTCTCCGACTCCTACTTCGTGGTGGCGCACTTCCACTACGTGGTGTTCGGCACCGTCGTCTTCGCGATGTTCTCCGGCTTCCACTTCTGGTGGCCGAAGATGACCGGCAAGATGCTGGACGAGCGCCTCGGCAAGATCACGTTCTGGACGCTGTTCGTCGGCTTCCACGGCACGTTCCTGGTGCAGCACTGGCTGGGTGCCGAGGGCATGCCGCGCCGGTACGCCGACTACCTGGCGGCCGACGG
Organism: Streptomyces sp. 1222.5; assembly: GCF_900105245.1. Taxonomy (NCBI): domain Bacteria; kingdom Bacillati; phylum Actinomycetota; class Actinomycetes; order Kitasatosporales; family Streptomycetaceae; genus Streptomyces; species Streptomyces sp. 1222.5. The sequence continues at coordinate 6,202,768 of NZ_FNSZ01000001.1, forward strand.
CTTCACCGCCCTGAACACGATCTCGACGATCAGCTCGTTCCTGCTCGGCCTGTCGATCCTGCCGTTCCTCTACAACGTGTGGAAGACGGCCAAGTACGGCAAGCCGGTCGGCGTCGACGACCCGTGGGGCTACGGCCGTTCGCTCGAGTGGGCGACCTCCTGCCCGCCGCCGCGGCACAACTTCCTCACCCTGCCGCGGATCCGCAGCGAATCCCCGGCCTTCGACCTGCACCACCCCGAGATCGCCGCGCTGGAGCAGCTTGAGCACGCCGGTCACGGCGCCGCCATCGCGGGCAGCAAGGAGGCCGGCAAGTGAAGATCCAGGGCCGGATGTTCATCTGGCTGAGCTTCTTCATCCTGATCATGGCCGTCGTGTACGGCGTGTGGTCGAAGGAGCCGGCCGGTACCACCGCACTCTTCCTGGCCTTCGGCCTGTCCGTCATGATCGGCTTCTACCTGGGCTTCACCGCCCGTCGGGTGGACGCCGGCGCGCAGGACGACAAGGAAGCGGACGTCGCCGACGACGCGGGCGAGCTGGGCTTCTTCAGCCCGCACAGCTGGCAGCCGCTCATGCTGGGCACGGGTGGCGCGATCGCCTTCCTCAGCGTCGCGGTCGGCTGGTGGCTGATCTACTTCGCGGCACCGATCATCATGATCGGCCTGTTCGGCTGGGTGTTCGAGTACTACCACGGTGAGAACCGCACCCAGTAGCACGGGAGCGCATGTGCCGGGAGCCCGGACCCTCCATCAGGGGGGTCCGGGCTCCCGCCGTTCGCGGCCGGACGGCCACCGCAACCGGGGGAACCGTCCTTTGCCGTAGCGTCCGTCCCTCGTACGAGTTACCCGCCGTGCCGGTACGGTCAGCACCTCATAGCGTGATCATATGAACCGACTTCCGCGGACCCGCACTGTCGTCAGCTGCACCCTGCTGGTGGCCGCCCTAGGTGCGGGCGTCACCGCTTGCGGTCCGGACGGCAACCCCCTGTCGGCCAAGCCGTACGACGCAGCGGACCAGATCTCCTTCAACGGCCCCACCGAGGCGGGGAAGCGGGCCGATCCGGACAAGCCCCTGGAGATCACGGCCGAGAGCGGTGACGGCCGCATCACGGACGTCACCGCCCAGGACTCCACGGGGCGCTTCGTGGCGGGCGAACTCGCGGCCGACGGCAGCCGCTGGCACAGTACGTCCCCGCTGGCCGCCAACGCCCACTACACGGTCGCGGTGAGCACCGAGGACGACGACGGCGCACCCGGCCGCAAGGTCCTGGAGTTCGACACCAGCAAGCCCACCAGCAAGAAGACCCTGGCCGTCACCTTCGGCCCGGACGCCGGCCAGTACGGCGTCGGGCAGCCCATCACCGCCATGCTCGGCCAGGAGATCAAGGACAAGGCCCAGCGGGCCGTCGTGGAGCGGGCCCTCAGGGTGGACTCCGTGCCGGCCGTGCAGGGTTCCTGGTACTGGGTCAGCGACAAGGAACTCCACTACCGGCCCAAGGAGTACTGGCCCGAGCACGCCACCATCCAGGTGCACAGCAACCTGGACGGCGTACGGATCAGCGACCGGCTGTGGGGCGGCAGGTCGAAGGCGCTGAAGATCACCACCGGTGACAAGGTCGAGGTGGTCACGGACGCCGCGGCGCACCAGCTCACCTACTACAAGAACGGCAAGCAGGTCGAGCAGATCCCCGTCACCACCGGCAAGCCCGGCTTCGAGACCCGCAACGGCGTCAAGGTCGTGCTGGAGAAGCAGTACTTCGTACGGATGCGCGGCACCACCGTGGGCATCGCCGAGGGCAGCTCCGACTCCTACGACCTGCCGGTCTACTACGCCACCCGGGTCACCTGGTCCGGCGAGTACGTCCACGCCGCCCCCTGGTCGGTGGGCTCGCAGGGGTACGCCAACGTGAGCCACGGCTGCACCGGTATGAGCACGTCCAACGCCGAGTGGTTCTTCGACAACGTCCGCGAGGGCGACATCGTCAAGGTCGTGAACTCGGGCGGCCACGAGATGGAGCCGTTCGGCAACGGCTTCGGCGACTGGAACGTCGACTGGAAGAAGTGGCGCACGGGCAGCGCCCTGACCGCGGGCACCTCGGACGGCCCGGCGCCGGGCGACGCGGTGAGACTGCGGCCGACGGCCGTGTGAACGCCCTGGAGGGGCGCGGGGAGCGGCGCGGCGAGCCGGGACGGACCGGCGGCCGCGCGACCTCGCGCCCCGCCTCCCTAAGCGCTCTGGAGGCGCTTCTGGCGCAGCAGGGAGGCCAGCGAGGCGGCGAACTCCACCGGGTCCACCGGAAGGGTGACGGCGGCGTCCGCGCGGCTCCAGGTGGCCAGCCAGGCGTCCTGGGGGCGGCCCATCAGCAGCAGCACGGGCGGGCAGTTGAAGACCTCGTCCTTGATCTGCCGGCACATCCCCATGCCCCCCATCGGCACGGCCTCGCCGTCGAGCACGCAGACGTCGATGCCGCCCTTGTCCAGCTCGCTCAGCACCGCGGCGGGCGTCGCGCACTCCACGAACTCCACCTGGGGCACGTCCGGAGCGGGCCGCCGTCCGGCGGCGAGCCGTACTTGCTCGCGGGTGTTGGAGTCGTCGCTGTAGACCAGCACCGTGGCGGTCGGCTGCATTGTTCCTCCGGGACGTCGACGTCGTACGGACGGGACGGACAGGGCCGTTTGGGCGGATGTTACTCCCATGAACACCACGTCAGCACCGGTTCGGCGGGCAGCAACACTCCGAACGGCACCCCCCGGAGTGAGGGCGGGATAAGCGACCGACATAATGTCGGTCGTGGCGACAGCAACGACAGTAGAAACCGGGCACGCGCACCCGTCGGTCAACCGGCCGAACCTCACCAGCGTCGGAACCATCATCTGGCTGAGTTCCGAGCTGATGTTCTTCGCGGCCCTCTTCGCGATGTACTTCACCCTCCGGTCGGTGACCGGACCGGCCCACTGGAAGGAGATGGCGGAGGCACTGAATGTGCCCTTCTCCGCCACGAACACCACGATCCTGGTGCTCTCCTCCCTCACGTGCCAGCTCGGCGTGTTCGCCGCCGAGCGCGGCGATGTGAAGAAGCTCCGTGGCTGGTTCATCCTCACCTTCATCATGGGTGCGATCTTCATCGGCGGTCAGATCTACGAGTACACGGAGCTGGTGAAGAAGGACGGCATCTCGCTGTCCTCCGACCCGTACGGCTCGGTGTTCTACCTGACCACCGGCTTCCACGGCCTGCACGTGACGGGCGGTCTCATCGCCTTCCTGCTGGTCCTCGGCCGTACGTACATGGCCAAGAGGTTCACTCACGAGCAGGCGACCGCCGCCATCGTCGTGTCCTACTACTGGCACTTCGTCGATGTCGTCTGGATCGGCCTTTTCGCCACGATCTACCTGATCAAGTAGCGGGACCTCCCGCACATCCAGAAGCACCGACGCAGAAGATCCTGACACCGGGGTAATCCGTGAAAAAGCTCTCCGCACGACGACGCCATCCGCTGGCGGCGGTCGTCGTCCTACTCCTCGCGCTGGCGGCCACTGGGGGGCTGTACGCCGCGTTCGCGCCCGCGGGCAAGGCGCAGGCCGATGACACCTCCCAGTCCCTGACCATCAAGGAGGGCAAGAAGCTCTACGCTGTCGGCTGCGCCAGCTGCCACGGCACCGGTGGCCAGGGCTCCTCCGACGGCCCGAGCCTGGTCGGCGTCGGCGCCGCCGCGGTCGACTTCCAGGTGGGCACCGGCCGTATGCCGGCCTCGTCCTCCCAGATGGCGCAGATCCCGAGCAAGAAGGTCGTCTACACGCAGACGCAGATCGACCAGCTCGCCGCGTACATCGCGTCGCTGGGCGCCGGTCCGAACGTGCCCACCCGTGAGCAGTACGGTCCGGAAGGCGCGGACATCGCCAAGGGTGGTGAGCTGTTCCGCACCAACTGCGCGCAGTGCCACAACTTCACCGGCAAGGGCGGTGCCCTCACCAAGGGCAAGTACGCCCCGACCCTCGAGGGCGTCGACCCGAGGCACATGTACGAGGCCATGCAGACCGGCCCGCAGAACATGCCGTCCTTCCCCGACACCACGCTGACGGAGAAGAACAAGAAGGACATCATCGCGTACCTGCACGCGGTCGACAGCAGCGAGACGACGAACCCCGGCGGTCTGGAGCTGGGCGGCCTCGGGCCGGTCAGTGAGGGTCTGTTCGCCTGGATCTTCGGACTCGGCGCGCTGATCGCGGTCGCCGTCTGGGTCGCCGCTCGGACCGCAAAGGCCAAGAAGTCATGAGTAGCCAAGACATTCCAGAAGAGAACCTGCCCGCAGCGCAGGACCACGCGCACGGCGCGGTGGGGGTCGCCGACGAGGTGAACCCGTTCGCGGACCCGGGTCTGCCCCCGCACGAGCACCGGATCCAGGACGTCGACGAGCGGGCCGCCAAGCGGTCCGAGCGCGCGGTCGCCCTGATGTTCACGGTGTCGATGCTGGCCACCATCGGCTTCATCGTCGCGTACCTGGTGATCCCGAACGACAAGTCGATCTTCGTCTTCCCGATCGGGCACATCAGCGCGATGAACTTCGCGCTGGGCCTCACCCTCGGCGTGGCGCTGTTCTGCATCGGCGCGGGCGCGGTCCACTGGGCCCGCACCCTGATGTCCGACGTGGAGGTCGCCGACGACCGTCACCCGATCGCGGCCTCCCCCGAGGTCCGGGCGAAGGTCCACGCGGACTTCGCCGAGGGTGCCAAGGAGTCGGCGATCGGCCGCCGCAAGCTGGTCCGCAACACCATGTTCGGCGCGCTGGCCCTGGTGCCGCTCTCCGGCGTCATGCTGCTCGGCGGTCTCGGCCCCGCGCCCGGGACCAAGCTCCGCCACACCATGTGGGCCAAGGGCAAGCGCCTGGTCAACATGAACACCAACCTGCCGCTGCGTCCCGAGGACGTCGCCGTCGGCTCGCTCACCTTCGCCAAGCCCGACGGGCTGGAGGAGGCCAGCGAGGACTTCCAGAACGAGATCGCCAAGGCGGCGCTGATGATCGTCCGGCTCCAGCCGGGCAACATCAAGGACAAGCGCGAGCTCGACTGGTCGCACGAAGGCGTGGTCGCCTTCTCCAAGATCTGCACCCACGTCGGCTGCCCGATCTCCCTGTACGAGCAGCAGACGCACCACGTGCTGTGCCCGTGCCACCAGTCCACCTTCGACCTCTCCGACGGTGCCCGAGTGATCTTCGGCCCCGCCGGCCACGCCCTGCCGCAGCTGCGCATCGGCGTGGACAGTGAGGGTTACCTCCAGGCGCTCGGCGACTTCGAGGAGCCCGTCGGTCCTGCATTCTGGGAGCGCGGATGAGTACTGCACCGAACGAAGCACCCCGCTCGCGCGGGAAGGCGCCGGCCGGCGAGCGTGTCGCCGACTGGGCCGACGGCCGGCTCGGGATCTACTCCCTGGCCAAGGCCAACATGCGCAAGATCTTCCCCGACCACTGGTCGTTCATGTTGGGTGAGGTCTGCCTCTACAGCTTCATCATCATCATCCTGACGGGTGTGTACCTGACGCTGTTCTTCCACCCGTCGATGAACGAGGTGGAGTACCACGGCAGCTACATCCCGCTCCAGGGACAGCTGATGTCCGAGGCGTTCAACTCGACCCTGCACATCTCCTTCGACGTGCGCGGTGGCCTGCTCGTCCGGCAGATCCACCACTGGGCCGCGCTGATCTTCCTCGCCGGCATGTTCGTGCACATGATGCGCGTGTTCTTCACCGGCGCGTTCCGCAAGCCGCGTGAGATCAACTGGCTGTTCGGCTTCCTGCTGTTCGTCCTCGGCATGTTCACCGGCTTCACCGGTTACTCGCTCCCGGACGACCTGCTCTCCGGCACCGGTGTCCGTTTCACCGAGGGCGCCATCCTGTCGATGCCGATCGTCGGCACGTACATCTCGATGTTCCTGTTCGGCGGCGAGTTCCCCGGTCACGACTTCGTGGCCCGGTTCTACTCGATCCACATCCTGCTGCTGCCGGGCATCATGCTCGGTCTGGTCGTCGGCCACCTGATCCTGGTCTTCTACCACAAGCACACGCAGTTCGCGGGTCCCGGAAAGACCAACAAGAACGTCGTCGGCATGCCACTGCTGCCGGTCTACATGGCCAAGGCCGGAGGCTTCTTCTTCCTGGTCTTCGGTGTCATCGCGGCCATCGCCGCGGTCACCCAGATCAACCCGATCTGGGCCATGGGCCCCTACCGTCCGGACCAGGTGTCCACCGGCGCCCAGCCCGACTGGTACATGGGCTTCGCCGAGGGTCTCGTCCGCTACATGCCGGGCTGGGAGATCAACTTCTGGGGTCACACGCTCGTCCTGGGCGTGTTCATCCCGCTGGTGCTCTTCGGAGTCGTCCTGGCGGCGATCGCGGTCTACCCGTTCATCGAGTCCTGGGTCACCGGCGACAAGAGCGAGCACCACATCCTGGACCGCCCGCGCAACGCGCCGACCCGCACCGCTTTCGGTGTCGCCTGGGTCACCGTGTACATGGTCGGTCTGGTCGGTGGTGGCAACGACCTCTTCGCCACCCACTTCCACCTGTCGATCAACGACGTCACCTGGTTCGTCCGGATCTCGTTCTTCGTCGGACCGGTCCTCGCGTTCATCGTCACCAAGCGGATCTGCCTGGGGCTGCAGCGCCGTGACCGCGAGAAGGTGCTGCACGGCCGCGAGACCGGCATCATCAAGCGGCTGCCGCACGGTGAGTTCATCGAGGTGCACGAGCCGCTCAGCCAGGAGCAGCTGCACACGCTCACCGCGCACAACCAGTACGCGCCGGCCGAGATCGGCCCGACGGTCGACGCGAACGGCGTCGAGCGCAAGGTGCCGGCCACGCAGAAGCTGCGGGCGAAGCTGTCCAACGCCTACTACGGCGAGGACAACCAGATCCCGAAGCCGACCGTAGACGAGTACAAGGAGATCACGAGCGGCCACGGCCACCACTGATCCCCGCGTCGCCACGCCACGGCGAAGGGCCCCGTCCGGGTTGCGGACGGGGCCCTTCGCCGTGCTCCGGGCTGGATAGGGTGGTGTACGACCTGGCAGGACTGTGTACGAGGAGCGGCTGATGAGCGCTGTGACCCCCGCTGGAGGCGACACCGCGGCGGGCCGTTCCTGGCCCGCCCTGCTGAACGGGCTGCTCGACGGCCGTGACCTCTCCGCCGACGAGACCGCGTGGGCGATGGACCTGATCATGCGCGGCGAGGCGACCGACGCGCAGATCGCCGGATTCATGGTCGCGCTGCGGGCCAAGGGCGAGACGGTCCAGGAGATCACCGGACTCGTCCGGACGATGTACGAGCACGCCAACGTGATCGAGGTGCCCGGGCCGGCCGTCGACATCGTCGGCACCGGCGGCGACGGCGCCAAGACGGTGAACATCTCCACCATGTCCTCGATCGTCGTCGCCGGCACCGGCGCGCAGGTCGTCAAGCACGGCAACCGTGCCGCCTCCTCCGCCTCCGGCTCCTCCGACGTCCTGGAGAAGCTCGGCATCAACCTGAACCTGACCCCGAAGCGGGTCGCCGAGGTCGCCCAGGAAGCCGGCATCACCATCTGCTTCGCGGTGAAGTTCCACCCCTCGCTGCGCCACGTGGCCGCGGCGCGCGGGCAGTTGGGCATCCGGACGACGTTCAACGTGCTCGGCCCGCTGACCAACCCGGCCAAGGTGCGCGCCCAGGCCGTCGGGGTCGCCGACCCGCGGATGGCGCCGATCGTCGCCGGTGTCCTCGCCGAGCGCGGCAATTCCGCCCTGGTCTTCCGCGGCGACGACGGCCTGGACGAACTGACCGTCACCGCCACCTCCAAGGTGTGGGTGGTCCGGGACGGCAAGGTCGCGGAGGAGACGTTCGACCCCCGTGACGTCGGCATCGAGCTGGTCCCCGTGGAGGCCCTGCGCGGCGCCGACGCCGTCTACAACGCGGCGGTGGCCCGTCGACTGCTGGACGGCGAGCAGGGCCCGGTGCGGGACGCGGTGCTGCTGAACTCGGCCGCCGCGCTCGCCGCCCTCCGTCCGACGGACGCGCCCCTCGCCGACCAGCTGCGCGCCGGCATGGCCGAGGCCAGGGAGTCGATCGACTCGGGCGCGGCCAAGCGGTCGCTGGAGCGGTGGGTCGCCGCCAGCAACGCCTGAGCCCGGCCGGCGCGAAGACGGGGCGCGGTCCGCATGGTGGACCGCGCCTTGCGCGCCGAGGACCGTGTGGCAGGATGTTGGACCAGGTCATGAGTGACAGTCATGAGGCCCCGGCCGACTGTCCGGCAACCCTCCGTCCGTGGCGGGGTGCCCCGGGTGAAGACCAGGTCGTGGACAGCAAGGTCCACGGCAAGCGCGGACCCCTCGCACGCCAGGGGTCCTGGTCGTCCGAGGAGCCTTCCGTGAGCAAGCGAATGCGATAGGGCCGCAGAGCCCCGCCTCCGCATCCCCTTTCACCCTTCACCGCGCTCGAGCCGTGTCCGCTCGCGCGGCGGTCCCCCTTGCCCACGGGAGTTCACCCATGTCCGTCTCCACCGCTGCCGCCGACCAGACCGTCTGTGCCCCGCTGCCCGTTCTGGGACGGGATGTCACCGTCCCTCTCGTGACGGGCGGCGAAGTCGCCTACGCCGCACTGGACTACGCGGCCAGCGCCCCCGCGCTCCAGCGCGTCTGGGACGACGTCGCCGCCTACGCGCCGTACTACGGCAGCGTCCACCGCGGCGCCGGCTACCTCTCCCAGCTCTCCACCGACCTGTTCGAGAACGCCCGCAGGACCGTCGCCGCCTTCCTCGGCTGCCGCCAGGACGACCAGGTGGTGTTCACCCGGTCGACCACCGACTCGCTGAACCTGCTGGCCCGCGCCCTGCCCGCCGACTGCCAGGTCTTCGTCTTCGAGACCGAGCACCACGCCTCCCTGCTGCCCTGGCAGGACGCCCGGGTCAGCTGCCTGGACGCTCCGCGCACCCCCCGCCAGGCCGTCGAGACCCTGGAGCGGGCCCTCGCCGACCGCGACCCGCACGGCCCGGCCCTGGTCTGCGTCACCGGTGCCTCCAACGTCACCGGTGAGCTGTGGCCGGTGCGCGAGCTGGCCGCCGTCGCCCACGCGCACGGCGCCCGCATCGTCCTCGACGCCGCGCAGCTCGCCCCGCACCACCCGGTGGACATCCGCGAACTGGACGTCGACTGGGTCGCCTTCTCCGGACACAAGCTGTACGCCCCCTTCGGCTCCGGTGTGCTGGCCGGCCGCGCCGACTGGCTGCGGGCGGCCGAGCCGTACCTCGCGGGCGGCGGCGCCAGCCGAAAGGTCACCCGGCGCACCGACGGGGGAGTGGACGTGGAGTGGCACGACAGCGCCGCCCGCCACGAGGCCGGCTCCCCGAACGTCATCGGCGCCTACTCCATCGCCTCGGCCTGCAAGGCGCTCACCGAGGCCGGCTGGGACACCCTCGTCGCCCGCGAGCAGCACCTCGTCCGCACGGTCCGCGAGGGCCTCGCCGAGGTGCCCGAGGTGCGGATCCTGTCCCTCTTCGGCGACGACGCCCCGCGCGTCGGTGTCATCTCCTTCGTGGTCGAGGGCTGGAACAGCTCCCACTTCGCCGCGGCCCTGTCCGCCGAGTACGGCATCGGCGTCCGCGACGGCCTCTTCTGCGCCCACCCGCTGGTCCGCACCCTGCTGGGCAGCGACCCGCAGACCCAGGGCGAGTGCGGCGCCCCCGAGGCGGCTCCGGGGGAGAAGTCCCTGAACGCCATCCGCGTGAGCTTCGGGGCGGGCACCCCGGACGAGCACGTGGCGCGGTTCGTGACCGCGGTGAAGGAGCTGGTCCGCGACGGCGCGAAGTGGCGGTACCGCACGGAGGACGGCCGCTGCGTCCCGGCGGTGTGAAGCTTCCCGGGGCCAAATAGACTCCCCCCGACAGCAGTTCGATCGGGGGAGAGTGCGAAGTGCAGTCGCGCGCAACCGGCCCGGCACGGATCGGCCCGTACGAAGTCCTGCGCCGACTCGGGTCCGGCGGCATGGGCGAGGTCTACCTCGCCGAGTCCCGCACCGGCCTCCGGCTCGCGGTGAAGGTCGTACGCCACGAGCACGCCGAGGACCGCACCTTCCGGGCGCGGTTCCGGCACGAGGTGCGTGCCGCGCGGACCGTCGGCGGCGAGGGCACCTTCACGGCCCGGGTCGTCGACGCCGACACGGAGGCCGAACGGCCTTGGATGGCGACGGAGTTCGTGCCGGGCCCGAATCTGCGGGACGCCGTCCTGGACCACGGGGCGCTGCCCGAGCCGGCGGTCCGCGTGCTCGCCGCGGCGCTCGCCGAGGCGCTGGCCGCCATCCACGCCAAGGGCCTGATCCACCGGGACCTGAAGCCGTCCAACATCCTGCTCGCCCCGGACGGGCCCCGGGTCATCGACTTCGGGATCGTGCGGGCCCTCGAGGCGACGGCGCTGACCCGGACCGGCGCGGTCGTCGGCTCGGTCGGCTACGTCTCGCCGGAGCAGATCCGCAACGGCGGGCAGGTCGGCCCGCCCAGCGACGTCTTCTCCCTCGGCGCGGTCCTCGCCCACGCGGCGGCCGGCCGCGAGCCCTTCGGGGAGGGTCAGGACTCGGTGATCCTGCTGCGCATCCTGACCCGCGACTTCGACCTGTCCGGCGTACCGGAGGGGGTACGGCCGCTGGTGGCGGCCTGTCTGCGCGAGGACCCGCTGGAGCGCCCGACGCCGTCGGAGGTGGTGGCGGCCGCCGGGTTCACCACGCATGCCCTGCGCGGCGCCGTCCGCCCCGGCTGGTACGGCCCGGCCGCCGGCCCCGGCCCGGCGCACGACGACCGCCCCAGCGGCGTCGAGTACCTGTCCCCGGCCGCCCCCGACGCCGCCGCCCCGGCGCCCTCCGAACCACCCGGGGCGACCGCCATGCCGGACCTGGCGCCCGGGTCCGTCGCGTCCGGTCCGGCATCCCGGGCCGCCGTGCCCGCTGCCACCGACCCGGCAACCTCCGAACGGCCCCGGCCGGCTGCCACGCCGGACCTGGCGCCCGGGTCCACCGAGCCCGGGCCCGTAACCCCGGCGCCTTCCGAACCGTCCCGGTCCGCCGCGACCCCGGACCCGGCCACCGGAGCTGCTGCATCCGGGCCCGCCTCCGCGACCCCGGCCGCCGGCGCGAGCCGAGCCGTGATCACGGCTCCCGAGGCGGCCACCGCCGTCCCTTCGGTGCCCGAGGCCACCACGGTCACTCCTGCCACCCCCGCCTCGTCCTCCTCTCCCACCACCCCCGTCGTCCGGCCCCGCGGCCCCGTCGCGCCCGGTCGGCGGCGGCTGCTGAAGGTGCTCGCCGGGGGGTCCGCGGCGGCGGGGGCCGGGGCGTGGCTGTGGCAGCGGGGGCCCGACGTCGTCAGCCACAGCGCCGGCCACAGCGACTCACTCACCTCGACCCCCGCGGCGGTCGAGCGCAGCGCGGTGCTGCGCTGGCAGTACGACGTCGGCGGCATCGGTGGCCTGGACGGGCCGTGCTGCGCGCTCTCCCCGGACGGCTCGGTCGTCTACGTCGGCACCTCGGACGGTGTGCTGCACGCGATATCCCGCGACGGCTCAAGGCGCTGGAAGGTCCGGCTCGGCGACGACGTCTCCAGCCCGGTGGCCACCCGTGAGGGGGTGTACTGCGTGGTCGGCTTCCCCGCCGAGGACGAGCGCCGGCTGACCGCGGTGAGCCCCTCGGGCCACCCGCGGTGGACCCGCACCCTCGGGGACCACGGCTACGCCGTGCCCGTCCTGCTCGGCGACGACGTGCTCGTCTCCTTCGGGGGCACGGACGCGGGCGGACTGCGCCGCTACGCCCCCGACGGTGGCACCCGGTGGAGCGCGAAGACCCCGGCCGGCCCCACCGGCACCCCCGTGGTCGCGGACGGTCTGGTGTGCACCGGCAGTTACGGGGACGTGCTGCTGGCGCTGGACGCGCGGGACGGCTCACGAGCGTGGCAGGTGCCCGCGGGCACCGACGTGACCGCCGCCGCGCTCTCGGGCACCACCCTGTTCGCCGACTCCGCCGCCGTACGCCAGGCCTTCCGGGTCAGGGACGGCCGGCGGCTGTGGCGCACCGAGGCCTACGGCAGCGGCACCATGACGGCCGGCAGCCGCTCCCTCGTCATCGGCACGGAAGCCGCGACCGTGTACGCGGTCCGGGCGGCCGACGGCTCCAGGGCCTGGTCGTACGACGTGCGGGGTGCCACCGGCGAACCCCGCGCGGTGGCCGGCGGCGACACCGTGTACGCGCGGTCCGCGGACCGGGTGTGGGCCCTGGACCTGAACGGCCGCAAGCGCTGGAGCGCGACCCTCGGCCACGGCGCCGGCGACGACCAGCACGTCCCGGTCGTCCGCGGCCGGCGCCTCTACGTCCCCTCGGGAACCGGCATCGCCGCGGTGGACGTGAGTGCCTAGTTGTCCAGGCCGATCGCGAACGCGGCCTCGAGGTCGTGCTGCGAGTAGGTGCGGAAGGCGACGTGGGTGTCGGTGCCCTCCACGCCGGGGATCTTGCTGATCTTTCCCGGGATGACGTCGGCGAGGTCCTCGTGCTGCCGAACCCGGACCATGGCGATCAGGTCGTAGGTGCCGGTGACCGAGAAGACCTCGCTGACACTCTCCAGCGCGGCGATCTGCTCCGCGATCTCGGGGATCCGGTCCACGCTGGTCTTGATGAGGACGATCGCGGTGATCACGGCTGGTTCTCTCCCTGGGACGCCGGGGCCGGTGCGGATCTCACTCTAGTCCCACGCCCGTAGCGCACCCAGGCGTAGCCGAAGCCGAGCCCGAAGCCCACCAGGTGGGCCAGGTAGGCCACGCCGGGGCCGTCGGAGGCGCGGCCCGCGGCGAACCACTGCAGGGCCGCCCAGAACGGCAGCACGACCCAGGCCGGAAAGCGCAGCGGCAGGAAGAACAGGAACGGAAGAAGACTGGTCACGCGGGCGCGGGGGAACAGGTAGAGGAACGCTCCGAGGACCGCTGAGATCGCCCCGGAGGCGCCCACCAGCGACTGTTCGGAGGTGGCGTTGGCGGCCGCGTAGCCGAGCAGGGCCAGGTATCCGCAGCCGACGTAGAACAGGGTGAACTCCATCCGGCCCATCCGCTCCTCGGTCATCGCCCCGAAGACGAAGAGGAAGAGCATGTTGCCGAGCAGATGCACCCAGCTGCCGTGCACGAACAGGGCGGTGACCGGGGTGAGCGCCTCGCGGACGGCACCGTCGAACAGGTCGGCCGGGACGACGCCCCAGTGGCGGAAGTACGCCCGCTGCGCCGGCAGCAGCGCGTCCCCGGAGCCGTACGAGGGGACGAGCCCGGAGGCGGGGCCGAGGGCGAAGATCAGGCCGCACAGGACGATGAGGCCGAACGTCACCGGGGCCGAGGTCCCACGAACCGATACGGGTGTCCTGCCGGGCGCCGGTCTCCAGGTGCTGATCATGGCTACAGAGCATGACGTAATGGGACGCAAGCCGACAGACCGCCTCGCCGCCGTGGACGGACGGGCGGCGAGGACCCGCCAGGCCGTAGGGTTACGAGCCACACGCGTCGGCCGGCGGCGCGGACCCCTGGACGAGAAGGAAGCGGACGACCACGATGACGGTTCCCCTGCCGACCGCCACGACGCGATGGCGCTGCACCCTGTGCGGCAACCTCACCCGGTTCGACGTGACGCGCTCCTCGAAGGTCGTCGAGTACGTCCACCTCGACCTGGCGGGCGAGCCGACGGTGGAGGAGCGTGAGGTGGTCAGTGAGACCATCGAGTCGGTCCGCTGTCGCTGGTGCAACGCGGTGGACCAGGTGGAACTCGTGGACAGGCCGGGCGCCGGCTCCTGAGCGGAGCGGCCCCGGGGAAGCGCTTGAGGCGATGGGGTGTGACGGATGGTGGAGACCGCAGGCGGGGGGCCGGGCGACGGCACCGCTGAGGTGCTTGACCGTCCGCTGCCCGACGGCGTGCGCCGACGCGTCGTGCAGATCGTCTCGGACGGTTTCGGCGGCCTCACCGTGGCGGAACTGCCCGCCCAGCTGAGGCAGTACGCCCGGTTCGCCCCCAATCGCCGGGCGAAGTTCGCCGGGAACGCGATGGCGACCGCGCTGGAGACCGACCCGCTGTTCCGGCAGCGGATCGGGGAGAAGTTCAGAGAGGCGCAGCCGGAACTCGCCGGCGCCCTCGACTCAGGCTCCCCGCCCCCGGCCGCGGACCCGCTGGATGTGGCGGCCGCGGCCTACGTACTGCGCCCGGCGGGCTGGGTGAAGCTGGTCACCGCGGCCGGCGAGGAGGCCCAGCGCGCGGACGCCGAGCGGGCGGACGAGGAGAGCCGGGCCGAGCTGGAGCGGCTGCGCGCCGAGCTGACGCAGGCCCGCGACCAGACCCGCGCCGAGACCGAACGGCTCCGCGTGGAGCTGGAGTCGGCGAAGAAGGAAGCCGAGTCGCTGCACCGGAAACTGCGTGCCGCGCTCAGTGACGTCAAGCGGGGCGAGGCCGCGCTGCGCAAGGCGCGGGGCGAGATCGACGGCGTACGCGCCGAGGCGCAGACGCAGGTGTCGGCGGCCGAGAGCGAGTCCCGGCGGCTCAGGGCCCGCCTCGGCGAGGCCGAGGCGACGCTGGAGGCCACCAGACGGGCCTCCCGCGAGGGCCGCAGCGTGGAGGACATGCGGGTACGGCTGCTGCTGGACACCCTGCTGGACGCCACCCAGGGGCTGCGGCGCGAACTCGCGCTGCCCCCGGTCTCCGTGCGCCCGGCCGAGACCGTGGACGCCGTCGAACCGGGACGCATGACCCCGAAGGACATCGCGGCCCGTGCCCTGTCCGAGAACGACCCCGCGATCCTCGACCAGTTGCTCGCGCTGCCGCAGGCCCATCTGGTCGTCGACGGCTACAACGTGACCAAGACCGGCTATCCCCAGATGCCGCTGGAGAAGCAGCGGCTGAGGCTGCTCGGCCAGCTCTCCGCGCTCGCCGCGCAGACCGGCGCGGAGGTCACCTGTGTCTTCGACGGTGCCGAACTGGCCGCGCCGGTGCTGCTCGCGCCGCCGCGCGGGGTGCGGGTGCTGTTCTCCAAGCCGGGCGTCACGGCCGACGAGCTGATCCGGCAGCTCGTGCGCGCGGAGCCGCCGGGCCGTCCGGTCATCGTCGCCTCCACCGACCGGGAGGTGGCCGACGGGGTCGCCAAGGCGGGTGCCCGACCGGTCGCGTCTGCGGTGCTTCTGAAGCGTCTGTCCTGAAGGTGCAACGGGCATATGCAATGCCCGAATTGGCCGTATCGTCACGCAACGTAGTGTCAATCAGGCATCACTGCACGTGAGTTGTGTGCAAAGAATGCATTGCGTCACAGGTTTTTTTGCCGTGAGGATTTGAACTGATCACAACTGGGTCACTAGGGTCTGGGCTCGAACCTCCGAACGGGTGATCACTCACAAGAAGGAGTTCGTCCTCAGTGGCGTCCCACCGTCGACCCAAGCAGCCGAGCCGCACGCGTGTCACCGTGCTGACCACCGCAGCCGCCGCTGCCGTCGCGCTGAGCGCGAACGCCGCCAACGCCGCCCCCAGCGAGAAGCTGAGCAAGGACGAGGTGAAGGCGAAGGTCGACAAGCTCTACGAGCAGGCCGAGCAGGCCACCGAGAAGTACAACGGGGCCAAGGAGAAGCAGCAGAAGCTGCAGAAGGAGATCTCCACCGTCCAGGACGACGTGGCCCGCGGCCAGCAGGAGCTCAACAAGCTCCGCGACGGCCTGGGTTCGCTGGCCACCGCCCAGTACCGCTCGGGCGGCATCGACCCCTCGGTGCAGCTGCTGCTGTCGTCCAACCCGGACGACTACCTCGACAAGGCCTCCACGCTCGACCAGTTGAGCAGCCAGCAGGTCGACGCCCTGAAGAAGATTCAGGACAAGCAGCGCGAACTCGCCCAGGAGCGGGCGGAAGCCGCGGAGAAGCTCAAGGACCTCTCCTCCACGCGTACCCAGCTGGAGGAGAAGAAGAAGGAAGTCCAGGGCAAGCTCGCCGAGGCGCAGAAGCTCCTCAACACCCTGACGGCCAAGGAGAAGGCGGAGCTCGCGGCCAAGCAGGAGCGCGCCAACCGCTCCTCCTCCGACCGCGTGGACCTCGGCGACGCCCCGCCGGCCTCCGGCCGCGCCTCGGCGGCCTTCTCCGCCGCCCAGAGCAAGATCGGCACGCCGTACGTCTACGGCGCCACCGGCCCCTCGTCCTTCGACTGCTCGGGCCTGACCTCCTGGGCCTACGGCCAGGCCGGCGTCTCCATACCGCGTACCTCCGAGGCGCAGGCGAACTACGGCACCCGGGTCTACAGCCAGAGCGACCTGAAGGTCGGCGACCTGGTGTTCTTCTACGGCGACCTGCACCACGTCGGCCTGTACGCCGGCAACGGCCAGGTGCTGCACGCCCCGCACACCGGTGCCGTCGTCCGCTACGAGGCCATCGGAAACATGCCGTTCCAGTTCGGCGTCCGGGTCTGACAGCCCCTTCGGGCGCCCGCGGAACGCGGACACGAAGGCGCCCGAACGGGCGAATCCCGGGAACCGGAACTGACTCCGCGCCCCGCCGGTGACCTGCGTCAGCGGCGGGGTGTCACGGTGAGTTGACTCCGAGGTCTTTGGTCCGGGCCCGTCGGCACGGCTACTGTCTGGCACGTTTCCCCGGCGCCCGAGGCATCCCCGTCCCCAGGCCCGGCGAAGCGGTCTCTGTCCGCCAGCAGAAGGACTGCCGTGGGGTCCCATCGCCGCCTTGCTCCGTCGTCCGGATTCGACCGGGGCGCGGCCGCCCTGTGCGTGCTGTCCGCCGCGGCCGCCACGTTCGGCGCCGTACCGGCGCACGCGGCGCCGCACGGCACCCGTGCCGAGGTGGACCGGCTCTACGAGGAGGCCGAGCGGGCCACCCAGGCCTTCGACAAGGCCGCGGAGCGGGCGGGCACCCTGCGCCGCGAGGTGCGCGACGCGCAGGACCACATCGCCCGGCAGCAGCAGCGCATCAACACCCTGCGGGAGCGGCTCGGTTCGGTGGCCGGCGCCCAGTACCGCTCCGGCGGCCTCGACCCGGCCGTCGCCCTCCTGTTCTCCGACGACCCCGCCGACTACCTGGACAAGGCCGCCACCCTCGACCGCATCGGCACCCGGCAGGCCGGCCAGCTCCGCGAACTGCGCTCCGCGCTGCGCGACCTGGCGCAGGAACGCGCGGAGGCGGCCGGCAGACTCGCCGACCTGGAGAAGAGCCGCAAGGCCGTCGTCGCCCACAAGCGGACCGTGGAGAAGAAGCTCGCCACGGCCCGTCGGCTGCTCAACTCCCTGCCCGCCGCCGAGCGCGCCGCCTACGACCGCGCCTCCCGGGGCGGCCGCGCCGACCTGCCGGACCCGGCCGGCGCCGCCGCCCCGGACAGCCGTACCGCCGCCGCCCTCGCCGCCGTCCGCTCCGCCCTGGGCCGCCCCTACGTGTGGGGCGCCAGCGGTCCCTCGGGCTTCGACTGCTCGGGCCTGATGCAGTGGTCGTACGCGCACGCCGGCATCCACCTGCCGCGCACCTCGCAGGAGCAGCGCTTCGCCGGCCGACAGGTCCCGCTCTCCCAGGCCCGCCCCGGCGACCTGGTCGTCTACCGCTCCGACGCCAGCCACGTGGCCATGTACGTCGGCAACGGCCAGGTCATCCACGCCCCCTACCCGGGCGCGCCGGTGCGCTACGACCCGGTCGGCATGATGCCCGTGTCCTCGGTCACCAGACCCTGACCCGGCTTCGGCCGTACGATCGGGAAATGGCTGGTCGAAGAGGGGTGTGGCGCGCCGGAGCCGTCGGCCTCGCCCTGCTCCTGCCCCTGACGGGATGCGGTGGGCGCCCGCCGGCCGACTCCGTCCGCGCCGAGGTGCAGCACGTGCTCGACCGGCGCGCCGCCGCTCTCGTCCGGCACGACGAGAGGGCTTACCGCGCGACCGGCTCCCGCACCGAGTACGCCCGGCTGCGCGCCCTGCCGCTGGCCTCCTGGTCCTACCGGGTCACCGGCGTGCACCGCAGCTCCTCCGGCGCCACCGCCGACGCCGAGCTGCGCTACCGTGTCGCCGGCTACGACAAGGCCCCCGTCGAGGCCCGCCGCACCGTCACCCTCGGCCGTACCGCCGCGGGCGGGTGGTACGTCACCGCCGACGCTCCCGCCAGGCCCGCCGGGCAGCAACTGTGGGACCAGGGCACGGTGACCGCCGTGCGGGGCGCGCACGGCCTGGTCCTCGGCACCGGCCGGCCCCTCGCCGAGCTGCGGGCGTTCTCCCGGATGGCCGACCGTGCCGTCCCGGCCGTCTCGCGGGAGTGGGACACCGGCTGGAGCCGGCGGGTCGTCGTCCTCGTGCCCCGGACCCTGGCGGGCATGGCGGCCCTGCTCGGCTCGCCCGCGTCCAACTACCGGGGCATCGCGGCCGTCACCACCGGCGAGGCGGCCGGTTCGGGCCGGGCCCCCGCGGACCGGGTGGTCGTCAACCCGGAGGCGTACTCCGGCCTCGGCGAGGTCGGCAAGCAGGTCGTGCTCACCCACGAGACCACCCATGTCGCCACCCGCGCGCACACCACCGCCGCCACCCCGCTGTGGCTCTCCGAGGGGTACGCCGACTGGATCGGCTACCTCGGCACCGGCCGCACCCCCACGGAGGTCGCACCGGAACTCGCCCGCGCCGTCGAGGACGGCCGGGCCCCCCGCGCGCTGCCCGCCGACAAGGACTTCGGATTCACCAGCGAGCCCACCGAGCTGGCGCGGGCTTACGAGGGCGGCTGGCTGGCCTGCCGGATGATCGCCGACCAGTGGGGCCCGGACCGGCTCGCCGCCTTCTACCGGGCCGTCGGCGCGCACGACAAGCGGGCGGGAGCGGTCGAGCAGGCGCTGGAGAAGGTCCTCGGCATCACGCCGGCGGAGTTCAGCGCCCGCTGGCGGGAGTACGTGGGGGCGCAGCTCGGCTGAGGCGCCGGCCCGGCCGCGGGCGTCAGGGGGAGACCGGGGTCTCCTGCGCCCGGGTGGCCTGCGGCGGGAACGGCGCGCTCACCGGCGGCGGCACGGTCGCCCGCCACAGTGAGCGGCCCGCCGTCACCGTGGCCGCGACCAGCAGCCCGTTGCGCAGCACCAGCAGCGTGATGCCGTACCAGTCGCTGAGGACCACGTGCGAGAAGCCGAGCGGGAACTCCAGGACCGTCAGGAAGGAGGCGAGGGCGACCATCAGCGCGGGCGCCCCCATGCGGCTCGCCCGGTGGGACACGCAGACGGCGGCCAGCCCGATCAGCCAGACCAGGTACTGCGGGCTGATCACCCGGCTGGTGACCGTGAACAGCAGCACCGCCGTGAAGGCCGCGTCGGGGAGCGTCTGCGGGGCGAAGCGGCTCGCGCGCAGCCGCCACAGCAGCAGCCAGCCGAACCCGACCCCGGTCAGCGCCAGCGCCGCCGTGCTGACCTGGTCCACGTGCGGGCCGAGGAACTCGATGGACCCGTAGTTCAGCAGCACCTGGCCGTGCCAGCCGAAGTGCCGGGCCACGTGGAAGACCAGGGAGCCCAGCGACTCCACCTCGGTACCCCGGTCCCGCTGGAAGGTCAGGAAGGCGAACGCGCCCGGCATGGTCACCGCGAACAGGGCCGCGAGACCGGCCGCGGTCACCGCCGCCGACGCCCACGGCCGCCGCCGCACGGCACCGGCCAGCAGCAGCGCCGGCCACACCTTCAGCAGCGCCCCGAAAGCGGCCAGCGCGCCCATCGCCCGCGGGTGCCGGGCCCCGGCGAGCAGGGCCGCCACGGCGACCGCCGTCACCATCACGTCGTAGCGGGCGTAGACCGTGGGCCCGAGCAGCGGTACCGCCGCCACCCACATCCAGGCCCCGCGCCGCGACCGGCCGGGGGCCCGGCCCGCGTACAGCAGCAGCGCCAGGACCGCGAGGTCGGCGAGGAAGGCCAGCACGAAGAAGGCGTGCTCGTAGGAGAGGAAGGGCAGCGCGGCGGGGGAGAGGACGGGCAGCGCGGCGGCGGGCGGGTACTGCCAGGTCACATCGTCCAGCGGAAACGTTCCGTGCCGCAGGACCTCGTACCAGCCGCGGTAGGTCACCGACACGTCGGAGGTGACGTCCGGGCCGGGAAAGACGTACACCCGGAAGACGAGCAGCAGCAGCACCACGCGGGTGGTGCACCAGGTCGCGAGCAGCACGGCCGGGGACCGCCGGGCGGCCTTCGTCTCCACGTGATCCCCTGTCCCTCGCCGCCGGCTGCGTCCGCCGTGCTGTTCGATTCCGTGTGCCCATGATGGCGTGCGGCCCCGTGCGCGTGCCACAGGCTCGGCCGCGCCCTGCCGCGTACGGCCGATTGGGTAGGGTCGGCGGCGATGCACAAGACCCTGATCGTCACCAACGACTTCCCGCCCCGGCCGGGCGGCATCCAGGCCTTCCTGCACAACATGGCCCTGCGCCTGGACCCCGACCGGCTGGTCGTCTACGCCTCCACCTGGAAGCGCGGCCGGGAGGGGACGGAGGCCACGGCCGCCTTCGACGCCGAGCAGCCCTTCACCGTCGTACGCGATCGTACGACCATGCTGCTGCCCACCCCGGGGGCGACCCGGCGGGCGGCCGGGCTGCTGCGGGAGCACGGCTGCACCTCGGTGTGGTTCGGGGCGGCGGCGCCGCTCGGTCTCATGGCGCCCGCGCTCCGGAAGGCCGGCGCGCAGCGGCTGGTGGCGACCACGCACGGGCACGAGGCCGGCTGGGCCCAGCTGCCCGCGGCCCGGCAGCTGCTGCGCCGGATCGGCGAGTCCACGGACACGCTCACCTACCTCGGCGAGTACACCCGCTCGCGGATCGCGGCCGCGCTCACCCCCGCGGCGGCCGGGCGGATGGCGCAGTTGCCGCCGGGGGTCGACGAGAAGACCTTCCACCCCGGCTCCGGCGGCGACGAGGTCCGGGCCCGGCTCGGCCTCACCGACCGGCCGGTCGTCGTCTGCGTCTCCCGGCTGGTGCCCCGCAAGGGCCAGGACACCCTCATCCGGGCGCTGCCCCGCATCCTCGCCGCCGAGCCGGACACCGTGCTGCTCGTCGTGGGCGGCGGTCCCTACGAGCAGGATCTGCGCCGGCTGGCCCGCGAGACGGGGGTCGACGCCTCGGTCCGCTTCACCGGCGCGGTGCCCTGGTCCGAGCTGCCCGCTCACTACGGCGCGGGTGACGTCTTCGCCATGCCGTGCCGCACCCGGCGCGGCGGCCTGGACGTCGAGGGCCTCGGCATCGTCTACCTGGAGGCGTCCGCGACCGGCCTGCCGGTCGTCGCCGGCGACTCGGGCGGCGCCCCCGACGCGGTGCTGGACGGGGAGACTGGCTGGGTGGTCCGCGGCGGCGAGCCGGCCGAGGCCGCCGACCGGATCGTCACCCTCCTCGGCGACGCCGGGCTGCGCCGCAGGATGGGCGAGCGCGGCCGGCGGTGGGTCGAGGAGAAGTGGCGCTGGGACCTGCTGGCGGAGCGGCTGAAGGAGCTGCTGTAGGAGCCGCGCCGGACGGCGCACCGTCGCGCGGCCCCTAGCCGGAACCGAAAAATCCGCACATGCTGCGCACCATGGCAGCAAAACTGATGCAGCGTCAGCTGACAAGACGTCACATACTCGGTATGGCCGCGCTCCAGACCGCGGCCACCCTCGGGTTCACCCGCGTGGGCCTCCAGTCCGCCCGCGCCGCCGAACCCGACGCGGTCGAATCCGCCCCGGCGATCGTCGTCGGTTCGGGCTACGGCGGGGCCGTGGCCGCCCTCCGTCTCGGCCAGGCCGGCATCCGCACCCTCGTCCTGGAGATGGGCCGGCTCTGGAACACCGCCGGCCCCGACAGCAAGGTGTTCTGCTCCACCAGCGCCCCCGACCGGCGGTCCATGTGGTTCCGCTCCCGCACCGAGGCCCCGCTCGCCACCTTCCTGTGGCTGGACCTGGTCAACAAGGCCATCGCCCCCTACCCCGGGGTCCTCGACCGCGTGCACTACGACGCCATGTCCGTCTACGTGGGCCGGGGTGTGGGCGGCGGGTCCCTCGTCAACGGCGGCATGGCGGTCACCCCGCTCAAGTCCTACTTCGCCGAGCAGTTCCCGACCGTCGACGCCGACGACATGTACGGCACGTACTTCCCGCGCGCCCGCGCCATGCTCGGCGTCAACAGCATCGACCCGGCGTGGTTCGAGTCCACCGACTGGTACCGGTTCACCCGGACCTCGCGCAAGGCCGCCGCCAACGCCGGTCTGCGGACCACCTTCGTGCCGAACGTCTACGACTTCGGCCACATGCAGCGCGAGGCGGCCGGCACCGCCACGAAGTCCGCGCTCGCGGGCGAGGTCATCTACGGCAACAACGAGGGCAAGCGCAGCCTCGACAAGACGTACCTCGCCGCGGCCCTCGGCACCGGGAACGTCACCATCCACACCCTGGAGAAGGTGCGCACGATCGCCAGGGCCGCCGACGGGTCGTACGTGCTGACCGCGGACCGGATCGACGACACCGGCGCGGTGGTGGAGACCAGGAGCTACGGCTGCCGGTACCTCTTCCTCGGCGGCGGCAGCCTCGGCACCACCGAACTCCTCGTCCGCGCCCGGGACACCGGCACCCTGCCCGACCTGAACTCCAGTGTGGGCGCCGGCTGGGGACCCAACGGCAACACCATGCTCGGCCGCGCCAACCACGTCTGGGACACCGTCGGCGCCGACCAGGCCACCATGCCCGTGATGGGCATCGACGACTGGTCCAACGCCGACAACCCCGTCTTCGCCGAGATCGCGCCCCTCCCCATGGGGTTCGAGCACTGGATCAGCCTCTACCTCGCGATCACCAAGAACCCCGAGCGGGCGTCGTTCTCGTACGACTCCGCCTCCGGGGCGGTCAGGCTCGGCTGGACCGCGGCGCAGAGCGCGGTGTCGGTGCGCATGGCCAAGAAGCTGTTCGACCGCATCAACCTGGCCAACCTCACGATCTACCGCTACGACCTGTTCGGCTCGTCGAGCAAGGTCTTCGCGGACGACTTCACGTACCACCCGCTGGGCGGCTGCGTGCTGGGCCGGGCCACCGACGACTACGGCCGGGTGAAGGGGTGTCCGGGGCTGTACGTCACCGACGGCTCGCTGGTGCCCGGCAACATCGGCGTGAACCCCTTCGTCACCATCACCGCGCTCGCCGAACGCACGATGGCGCGGGTCCTCGCCGAGGACACCGCGCCATGACGCGCTTTCAGCGGACCGGCCAGGTCCGCTACTTCGCGTAGATCGCCTCGATCTCGTCCGAGTAGTCCTTCGCCACCACGTTCCGCTTGAGCTTCAGCGACGGGGTGAGGTGGCCCGACTCCTCCGTGAACTGGGAGGACAGAATGCGGAACTTCCGCACCGATTCCGCCTTCGACACCGCGGCGTTGCCGTCGTCGACCGCCGACTGGATCGCAGCGACCAGATCGGGGTCCTCGCGCAGCGACGCCGCGGTGGAGCCCGCCGGCTTGCCGTGCTCGGCGGCCCACCGGCCCAGGAACTCGTCGTCGACGGTGACCAACGCGCCCACGAACGGCCGTCCGTCGCCGACCACCATGCACTCCGCGACCAGCGCGTGCGCCCGGATCCGGTCCTCGATCACGGCCGGCGCCACGTTCTTGCCGCCCGCCGTGACGATGATCTCCTTCTTGCGGCCGGTGATCTTGAGGTAGCCGTCCTCGTCGAGGGTGCCGATGTCACCGGTGTGGAACCAGCCGTCCGCGAGCGCCTCCGCGGTCGCGCCCGGGTTGTTCCAGTACTCCTTGAACAGGTGCTCGCCGTGCAGCAGCACCTCGCCGTCGTCCGCGATCCGGACCACCGAACCCGGCAGCGGCTGCCCGACCGTGCCGATCTTCTGCCGGTCCCACGGGTTGAACGCGGTCGCCGCGCAGGACTCGGTCAGGCCGTAGCCCTCCAGCACCGTGAAGCCGATGCCCCGGAAGAAGTGACCGAGCCGCTCGCCGAGCGGGGCGCCGCCGGAGATCGCGTACTCGCCCCGGCCGCCGAGGACCGCCCGCAGCTTGCTGTAGACCAGCCGGTCGAAGACCTTGTGCTTGACCTTCAGGCCGAACGACGGGCCCGAGGCGCTGTCGAGCGCCTTGCTGTACGCGATCGCCGTGTCGGCGGCCTTGTCGAAGATCGCGCCCTTGCCGTCCGCCTGCGCCTTGGCCCGGGCCGAGTTGTAGACCTTCTCGAAGACGCGCGGCACGCCGAGGACCAGCGTCGGCCGGAAGGCGGCGAGCTCGTCCGTGAGGTGCTTGATGTCGGGGACGCAGCCCAGCTTGATCGGCGCCATCATCGGCGCGATCTGCACGAGCCGCCCGAAGACATGGGCGAGCGGGAGGAAGAGCAGCACCGAGCACTCACCGGTGCGGAACAGCGGGCGCAGCCGCTCCACGATGTTGCCGCACTCGGCGAAGAAGCTGCGGTGGGTGAGCACGCAGCCCTTGGGGCGGCCGGTCGTACCGCTCGTGTAGACGATGGTCGCCGGGTCGTCGGCCTTGGCGAGCGAGCTGCGCTCCTCGACCGTCTCGTCCGACACGTCCTGCCCGAGCCGCGCCAGCTCCGCCATGCCGCCGGCCTCGATCTGCCAGACGTTCTTCAGCGCCGGCAGCGACTCGCGGACCGCCTCCACCGCCGCCGCGTGGCCGTCCAGCTCCACGACGCACGCGGTCGCGCCCGAGTCGGACAGGATCCACTGCACCTGCTCCGGCGAGCTGGTCTCGTACACCGGCACAGTGATCGCGCCCGCGCTCCAGATCGCGAAGTCGAGCAGCGTCCACTCGTAACGGGTGCGGGACATCAGAGCCACCCGGTCGCCCGGCTGCACCCCGGCGGCGACGAGCCCCTTGGCGGCGGTGCGCACCTCTGCCAGGAACTCCCGGGCCGACACGTCCTGCCAGACGCCGCCCACCTTGCGGGCGATGACGGCGACGTCGGGATGCTGCGCGGCGTTTCTGCGGACGATGTCGGTCAGATTGCCGTCCGCAGGGACCTCGTACAAAGCCGGAAGGCTGAACTCGCGCAAGACTGCTGCTCCTCATAGGGCGCCGGCGCCACGACACTGTGTGATGCGACGGTGCGGTCCAAGGCTCGGGCAAGTGCTCGCGGATTCACATGTTGAAATCCTGAGCACGACTGGACTGCCCGGACGTTACCCGCCGGTATGGCGTCTACGACAGGGGGTCCCGGCGAGATGTTCGCTGCGTCACACAGACTGGCGTTCCTTCGCGCACAGTAGTCCACGGCTTAACCGACCGGCGAGTAACCGCAGGCCGGACCGCCACTGTTCACGCAGACCACACAGGCTTACGCTTGATCGCCATG
Source organism: Streptomyces sp. 1222.5 (assembly GCF_900105245.1). Lineage (NCBI taxonomy): Bacteria > Bacillati > Actinomycetota > Actinomycetes > Kitasatosporales > Streptomycetaceae > Streptomyces > Streptomyces sp. 1222.5. The sequence continues at coordinate 6,228,079 of NZ_FNSZ01000001.1, forward strand.
GCATCCACACCCTCCGGCGACCGACGGACCCGCGTCCACGTGGTCAGCGACGTGCACGGCAACGCCCGGGACCTGGCCCGGGCCGGCGAGGGTGCCGACGCCCTGATCTGCCTGGGTGACCTGGTCCTCTTCCTCGACTACGCCGATCACTCGCGCGGGATCTTCCCGGACCTCTTCGGCGAGGAGAACGCCGACCGGATCGTCGAGCTGCGGACCGCGCGCCGGTTCGCCGAGGCCCGCGAGTTCGGCGCCCGGCTGTGGGCCGGCATCGGCGCCGACCGGGCCACGGCCGTGGAGAGGGCGGTGCGCAAGCAGTACGCCGAACTGTTCGCCGCGTTCCCGACCCCTACGTACGCCACCTACGGCAATGTCGACATGCCGCCCCTGTGGCCGGAGTACGCCCGGCCGGGCACCACGGTCCTCGACGGTCAGCGGGTGGAGATCGGCGGCCGGACCTTCGGCTTCGTCGGCGGCGGCCTGCGCACCCCGATGCGCACCCCGTACGAGATCGACGACGAGGAGTACGCGGCGAAGATCGAGGCGGTCGGCGAGGTCGACGTGCTGTGCACGCACATCCCGCCGGAGGTGCCCGAGCTGGTCTACGACACCGTCGCGCGCCGTTTCGAACGGGGCAGCCGCGCCCTGCTGGACGCCATCCGCCGCACGAAACCGCGCTATTCGCTGTTCGGGCACGTCCATCAGCCGCTCGTGCGCCGGATGCGCATCGGCTCGACCGAGTGCGTCAACGTCGGCCACTTCGCCGGGACCGGCAGGCCCTGGGCGCTCGAATGGTGATCAGCGGGACATCGGGTGAAGGCGCCAGGTCGGTGGCGCGGTAGCCTTCACGCTGCACACACGTGCGCAGCCCGGCGCGCACGGACCCCTCAACACGGCCTGCATCCGGAGGAGCCACGGCGATGGCGGAACACACCAGTTCGAGCATCACGATCGAGGCGGCTCCGGCCGACGTCATGGCGGTGATCGCCGACTTCGCACGCTACCCGGACTGGACCGGCGAGGTGAAGGAGGCGGAGGTCCTCGGGGCCGACGCGCAGGGCCGCGCCGAGCAGGTCCGCCTCGTCATGGACGCCGGCGCCATCAAGGACGACCAGACCCTCGCCTACACCTGGACCGGCGACCACGAGGTCTCCTGGACCCTGGTCAAGTCCCAGATGCTCCGCTCCCTGGACGGCACCTACCTGCTCAAGCCGGCCGGCGCGGGCGCCACCGAGGTCACCTACCGGCTCACGGTGGACGTCAAGATCCCCATGCTCGGCATGATCAAGCGCAAGGCGGAGAAGGTCATCATCGACCGTGCCCTCGCCGGCCTGAAGAAGCGGGTCGAGTCGGACCGCTAGCCGGCCCGCGGGCCGGGGCACGCGGCGGGGCCGGGCACGGCCCGGCCCCGGGCGACGGTCCCACGCCCCCCACCCCCGCGGTCCGTTACGGTTCACCCTCATGCGCACCATCCTGATCACGGGTCCGGGCGGCAGCGGTCGTACGACCATCGCCGCCGCCACCGCACTGCGCGCCGCCGAAGCGGGCGACCGCACCCTCCTGCTCAGCGCCGACCGCACCGACACCCCCGGCGCGGCCCTGGGCACCCGATCAGGACCGGTCCCGGCACAGGCCGCCCCGAACCTCACCGTCTGGCGTCCGGACGCCACGGAACGGTTCCGCGAGGACCTCACCGCCTTCCAGAACCGCGCCGCGGGCGTCCTCGACCTGCTCGGCGCCGCCCGCCTGGACGCCGAGGAGGTCACCCCGCTGCCCGGCGCCGAGGAACTGTCCTTCCTGCGCGCACTGCGCGACGCGGCCCTCTCCGAGCGCTACGACCTCCTCGTCGTCGACCTGCCGCCCCTCCCGCAGGCCCTCGCCCTGCTGGCCCTGCCCGAGGAGCTGCGCCGCTACCTGCGCCGTATGCTCCCGGCCGAGCGGCAGGCCGCCCGCGCGCTGCGCCCGGTCCTCGGCCGGCTGGCCGGCGTCCCCATGCCCGCGGAGTGGCTGTACGAGACGGCCGCCCGCTGGGACGTCGAACTCGCCGCCGTCGGAGCCGTCCTCACCGACCGGAACACGGCCGTCCGCCTGGTCGCCGAACCCGGACCGGCCGGCGCCGACGCGGTCCACGACGCGGCGCTCGGTCTCGCCCTGCGCGGCCTGCGCACCGAGGCCCTGATCGCCAACCGCGTCCTGCCCGACGCCGGCGGCGACACCTGGCTCGCCGGACTCCTCGCCCAGCAGCGCAAGACCCTCGCCGACTGGCAGGACACCGAGCGGTCCCACGACGTGCACCCCGTCCGGCACCTCGGCCGCGACCCGCACGGCACCGACGACCTCGGCGCCCTCGCCGTCCCCGGCGTCAACCCGGAGGCCGCCCCGGTCGAGTGGCCCGTCGCCGACCGCCTCGCCGAGGACGGCGTGCTGGTCTGGCACATCCCGCTGCCCGGCGCCATACGGGAGGAGCTGGACCTGATCCGGCGCGGCGACGAACTGCTGATCGCGGCCGGTCCCTTCCGCCGTATCGTCCCGCTGCCGTCCGCCCTGCGCCGGTGCACCGTCGCCGGAGCCGGACTCCGCGAGGGCGAGCTGCGTGTCCGGTTCGCGCCCGATCCCGACCTGTGGCCCGCCGGCGGACGCTGAACCGGGCACGCCCGTTCGGGTAACGTCGTAAGGGCGAACCGTAGTCAGGAGTCCGCCATGAGCGAAGAGCGTCCCACGTCCGGTCCCCACGAGGAGGAGCAGCCGCGGGCGACCGACGCCGACGCCTGGGCCACGGCCTGCGCCGAGGACCTCGCCGCCGAGAAGGGCCGGCGCCGCGCCGGGCACGGCCCGCAGCCGGGTTCGGCCGCCGAGGAACTGCGCAAGTTCGTGGACACCGTGGCCGACAAGCTGTCCGGCCTGGAGTCCCCGCTCCTCACGGGCCTCGCCGGACCCGCCGCCCAGCAGGTGGTGCGGCAGGTCGTCCAGCAGGCCAAGGCCGCCGTCGAGCCCGTCGTCGAGCGCAACCCGGACGTCTTCGACCATCTCGCCGCGGCCGGCTCCGAGCTGCTGGCCGCCTACCGCTCCGCCGTCCAGGCCCAGGAGCGCCGCTGGACCACCGGCGCGTCCGGCCCGAAGGACGACGACCGGCCCGACCGTCCCGACCGGGGCGAGGGCACCGGTCCGGGCGAACGCATCGACCTGGACTGAAGCCCTTCCACGGCAGGGGCTCGGGTACGGTTGGCCGTAGCGGGGCTCGACCGGAACTGAGGGATTCATGGGACTCACCATCGGCGTCGACATCGGCGGCACGAAGATCGCGGCCGGCGTGGTCGACGAGGAAGGCAACATCCTCTCGACCTTCAAGGTGCCGACCCCCACCACGCCCGAGGCCATCGTGGACGCCATCGCCTCGGCGGTGGAGGGAGCGCGTGCGGGGCACGAGATCGTCGGCGTGGGCATCGGTGCGGCCGGTTACGTCAACCGGCAGCGCTCCACGGTGTACTTCGCGCCCAACATCGACTGGCGCAGCGAGCCGCTGAAGGAGAAGGTCGAGGCCCGCACCGGCCTCCCGGTCGTGGTCGAGAACGACGCCAACGCCGCCGCCTGGGGCGAGTACCGGTTCGGTGCGGGCAAGGGCCACCGCAACGTCATCTGCATCACGCTCGGCACCGGCCTCGGCGGCGGCATCATCATCGGCAACAAGCTGCGCCGCGGCCACTTCGGCGTGGCCGCCGAGTTCGGCCACATCCGGATGGTCCCGGACGGCCTGCTGTGCGGCTGCGGCTCGCAGGGCTGCTGGGAGCAGTACGCCTCCGGCCGCGCCCTGGTCCGCTACGCCAAGCAGCGCGCCAACGCCACCCCCGAGCGCGCCGAGGTGCTGCTCGCGCTCGGCGACGGCACCCCCGACGGCATCGAGGGCAAGCACATCTCCATGGCCGCCCGCCAGGGCTGCCCGGTCGCCGTCGACTCCTACCGCGAGCTGGCCCGCTGGGCCGGCGCGGGCCTCGCCGACCTGGCCTCCCTGTTCGACCCGTCCGCGTTCATCGTCGGCGGCGGCCTCTCCGACGAGGGCGACCTGGTCCTCGACCCGATCCGCAAGTCGTACAAGCGCTGGCTGGTGGGCGGCAACTGGCGCCCGGTGGCCGACGTGATCGCGGCCCAGCTCGGCAACAAGGCGGGCATGGTGGGCGCGGCCGACCTGGCCCGCGAGCCCGACCCGATCATGTGACGCTCACTTCCTGAGCTTCGACGCCTGCGCGGCCTTCGGGGCGCGGGGACCGAGCGACCGGCCACCACGCACCGGCGGTCGCGCACGCTCCCCGCGCCCCGAGCCGTGAGGCGTACATTGATCCATATGGCGCTGCTCCCCAACTCCACGACAGAGCCCGACGGTTCGGCCGTCATCCGTGTGCTGAGCTACAACATCCGCTCGATGCGCGACGACACGGACGCCCTCGCCCGCGTCATCACCGCCTGCGCCCCCGACCTCGTCCTCGTCCAGGAAGCCCCCCGCTTCTTCCGCTGGCGCAAGAAGCTGGCCCGGCTCGCCGCCGCCTCCGGCCAGGTGATCCTCACCGGCGGCGCCACGGCGGCGGGACCGGCGATCCTGTGCGGTCTGCGGGCCACGGTCGAGCGCACCGAGGACGTCCTGCTCCCGCTCACCCCCGGCCTCCACCGGCGCGGCTTCGCCACGGCGGTCGTACGGTTCGGCGGCGCCCGCCTCGGCGTGATCAGCTGCCACCTCAGCCTCCAGCGGGACGAGCGACTGGAGCAGGGCGGCATGCTCCTCGACCGCCTCGCCGGACTGGGCGTGGAGCACGCCGTCGCCGGCGGCGACCTGAACGAACGCCCCGACGGCCGCACCTTCCGGCACCTCGCCGCAGGTCTCCAGGACTGCCGCGCCACGGCACCCTGGGGCGGCGAGTTCACCTCCACCCCGGCCCACCCGCACCAGCGCATCGACGCGGTCTTCGCCACCAAGGGCGTCGAGGTGCTCGGCTGCGGTGTCCCACTGGACCAGCCGGGGGTCACCCGGGCCGACCTGACGGCCGCGACGGACCACCTGCCGGTGCTGGCGGCACTGCGCGTGCCGGCCGCCTGAGCCGCACATGCCACGCGCCGGCGTCCCCCGCCGGCGCGCGTCGCGGGCTCAGACCACGGCCCCGCGCCCCGGATCGTCCTCGTCGTCGTCCGTCCGCATCCGCATGACCAGCGTGGCGAAGCCGCCCAGGAAACCGCCGATGCCGAGGGTCGCCAGCCACCAGGTCATGTCCCAGCCGAGGACGACCGCGAGCAGCAGCAGGATCGGGCCGCCCACGACACCGAGCCAGGCGAATTTGGCGGACGCGTCGGCGACCGGCAGCGGCGGCGGCTCCGGCGGTACGAAGTGGCCCTCGTCGTCCGCGTCGAAGTCGTCGTCGGACGGCTCGGGCGCCACATGGTCGCGCGGCCCGACGCCGGGCGCGAACGAGACCGAGCCGCCCAGCGGGCGGGCGGCCCGGGGCTCGGCCGGATCGTCCCGGTCTCCGGTGGTGTCCGTCTCCGGCAGCGCGAGGTCCTCCACCGGCTTGAAGGGCTTGCTGCCCGGCGGATCCGGCGGCTCCGTGCCGTACCCGGCGACGATGGCCCGCCAGGCGGCGTCCTCGTCGAAGGGCACCCCCTGCTCCTCGGGCTCCCGCTCCTCGCGGTTGTCGCGGTCGGAGTCGTGCTCAGCCAACTGCGGCCGTCCCTTCCTTGCCGACACTGGGTGCGAGCCGGCCGATGAAGGCGAGGCTCTCCTCGAAGACCCGGTCCGCATCCTCGTCCAACGTCGCCACGTGGTAGCTGTGTTCCAGCACGAGCTCCGTCACGTCCGTGGACGACACCCGGCTCAGCACCCGGGCGGAGTCCGCCGCCGGGACCACATGGTCCTGGGCGCTGCGCAGCAGCAGCAACGGCTGGGTGACCTGGGGCAGCTCGCCGTCCAGCCGGCGCAGGAAGACCCGCAGCGAGTGCGCCGCGTGCAGCGGCACCCGGTCGTAGCCCAGCTCCGCCGCACCCTCCTTCGCGATGTCGCTGGCGATGCCCTTCGTCGTCCGCACGAGGTGCCGGGCCACCGGAAGGGCGTACGCCGACAGGCCGTGCACCCGGTTCGCCGGGTTGACGGCCACCACGCCCGCGACCCGCTCGCCGTGCCGGGCGGCCAGCCGCAGAGCCAGCGCGCCACCCATCGACAGGCCCGCGACGAACACCCGCGAGCAGCGGTCGGAGAGCAGGCGCAGCTCGCGGTCCACCTCCGCGTACCAGTCCTGCCACCCCGTGAGCTGCATGTCCTCCCAGCGTGTGCCGTGGCCGGGCAGCAGCGGCAGCGAGACGGTCAGGCCGTGGGCCGCGTGGTGCTCCGCCCAGGGGCGCAGCGACTGGGGGGAGCCGGTGAAGCCGTGACAGAGGAGAACGCCCACCTCCCCGCCGTCGTGGCGGTACGGCTCGGCTCCGGGGAGAACCGGCACCTTTCGACTCTCCTGTTCCTGTGCAGGGCCTCGTCGGGTGACCGGCGGAACTCGTCCGGTGACCGGCGCAGGCGGAAGAAACGCGCGGATGTGCTTCACCGTACGCGACCGCACTGACACCGACCAGGGCCGTCGGGTCCATCGACGGTCCTCCGGGTTAAGGTCTGTCCGACGGAAACAGGAGGCACACGGGTGTTGTACGGCACGATGAAGGTCGCCATCGGCGGGCCGCTGAAGGTTGCCTTCAGACCATGGGTCGAGGGGCTGGAGAACATTCCGGCCGAGGGCCCGGCCATCCTGGCCAGCAATCACCTGTCCTTCTCGGACTCGTTCTTCCTCCCGACGATGCTGACCCGCAAGGTCACCTTCATCGCGAAGGCCGAGTACTTCACCACGCCCGGCGTGAAGGGCCGCCTCACCGCCGCCTTCTTCAAGGGCGTCGGGCAGCTCCCGGTGGACCGCTCCGGGGCGCGCGGCGCCGGCGAGGCGGCCATCAAGAGCGGCATAGAGGTGCTCCAGCGGGGCGAGCTGTTCGGCATCTACCCGGAGGGCACCCGCTCGCCCGACGGCCGGCTGTACCGGGGCAAGCCCGGCGGCCTCGCGCGCGTGGCGCTCGCCACCGGAGCGCCGGTCATCCCGGTCGCCATGATCGACACGGAGAAGATCCAGCCGCCCGGCAAGGTCGTGCCCAAGCTCATGCGGCCGGGCATCCGCATCGGCGAGCCCATGGACTTCAGTCGCTACCAGGGCATGGAGCACGACCGTTTCGTGCTGCGCGCCCTGACCGACGAGGTCATGTACGAGATCATGAAGCTCTCCGGGCAGGAGTACGTCGACATCTACGCGACCGCGGCCAAGCGCCAGATCGCCGAGGCGGCGAAGGCGGCCAAGGAGGCGGAGAAGGCCGAGAAGAAGCAGGCCGACTCCTAGACGGGGGACCGCGGGGAATACGGGGGGCGGGGGGACATGCCCAGGCGCGAGCGGGTCATGAGGATGTCGGTCGAGCTGCCGCTGTGGCGTGCGCTCGCCGGCTACCGCGTGCTGACCATGCTGTACGCGATCGGCCTGTGTGCCACCGCGTACTCCCACTTCGTCCGCCCCTGGGTGGCCGTCGCCTACTACGCCGTCCTGGTCGTGTGGACCCTCGCCACCCTGCCCCGGGTGGCGAGCGCGACCGCCTGCACCAAGCGGTTCCTCGCCGCCGACCTGGCCGTCGCCCTCACCGGCATCCTGCTCACCCCGTTCGCCGACAACCACGAGCGGATCGCGAGCGGCGGACCCACCCTGCCCTCGATATGGACGGCCGGCGCGGTCCTGGCCTTCGCCCTCAAGGGCGGCTGGCGCTGGGCGGCGGTCGCCTCCACGGCCGTGGCCGCCGTCAACCTGGTCGAGCGCGGTCGACCCGCCCGGGACACCGTGCACAACGTGATCCTGGTCTGGGTGGCCTCCATCGCCATCGGCTACGTCGTGGAGGTCGCCCGCGCCTCCGAGCGCACCCTCGCCCGAGCCCTGGAGATCGAGGCCGCGACCCGGGAGCGGGAGCGGCTGGCACGGGACATCCACGACAGCGTGCTCCAGGTCCTGGCGATGGTGAAGCGCCGGGGCGCGGCCCTCGGCGGCGAGGCGGCCGAACTGGGCCGGCTCGCCGGGGAGCAGGAGGTGGCCCTGCGCACGCTGGTGTCGGGCGGCCTGGTGCCGGTGTCCCGGGTGTCGGAGGACGTCTCCGACGGGGCGGTCGTCCGCGTCGTCGAGGAGCCGTACGAGGACGGACCGGCCGGTCCGGTCGACCTGCGCTCCCTGCTCGCCCCCTACGCGTGCGGCCGGGTGAGCCTCGCCGAGCCCGGCGCCCCGGTGCTGCTGCCGTCCGCGGCGGCCCGCGAGGTGGCGGCGGCGGTCGGGGCCGCCCTGGACAACGTGCGCCGGCACGCAGGCGAGGACGCCCGGGCCTGGCTGCTGGTCGAGGACGAGCCGGACGAGGTCGTGGTGACCGTCCGGGACGACGGCCCCGGCATCCCCGAGGGCCGGCTCGCCCAGGCCGAGGGCGAGGGGCGGCTCGGGGTGGCCCAGTCCATCCGCGGGCGGCTGCGGGACCTCGGGGGCGGCGCCGAGCTGATCTCGGTCCCCGGCCAGGGCACGGAAGTCGAACTGAAGGTACCGAAGGGCGCCGAAGGGGCGCGGGGGAAGAAGGCGGAGCGGCGATGACGGAGCAGCGGGACACGATCCGGGTCATGGTGGTCGACGACCACCCGATGTGGCGGGACGCGGTCGCCCGGGACCTGGCCGAGTCCGGCTTCGAGGTGGTCGCCACCGCGGGCGACGGCGAGCAGGCGGTCCGCCGCGCGAAGGCGGCCGCTCCCGACGTCCTCGTGCTGGACCTCAACCTGCCCGCCAAGCCCGGTGTGCAGGTCTGCAAGGAACTCGTCGGCCACGACCCGGCGTTGCGCGTGCTGGTCCTGTCGGCCAGCGGCGAGCACGCCGACGTGCTGGAGGCCGTGAAGTCGGGCGCGACCGGCTACCTGCTGAAGTCGGCCTCGACCGAGGAACTGCTGGACGCGGTGCGCCGTACCGCCGTGGGAGACCCGGTGTTCACCCCGGGCCTCGCCGGGCTCGTCCTCGGCGAGTACCGCCGGCTGGCCTCCGAGCCCGCGCCCGCCCCCGACGCGGACGGGCCCGGGGCGCCCCGGCTCACGGACCGGGAGACGGAGGTGCTGCGGCTGGTCGCCAAGGGCCTGAGCTACAAGCAGATCGCCGAACGCCTCGTCATCTCCCACCGCACGGTCCAGAACCACGTCCAGAACACCCTCGGCAAGCTCCAGTTGCACAACAGGGTCGAACTCGTGCGGTACGCCATCGAGCGCGGCCTCGACGACGAGTAGGCCGGATTCCGGCGCAACTCACCGGAATCACCCTTCCCGCCTCTCCCGATGTGACGCGGATCACCATTAGCGTGACCGATCGTCAGGCAACCGCGGCGAAGGGACATTTCCATGCGGGTCGGAGTACTGACCGGAGGCGGCGACTGCCCCGGGCTCAACGCCGTCATCCGGGGCGTCGTACGCAAGGGCGTACAGGAGTACGGCTATGACTTCGTCGGCTTCCGGGACGGCTGGCGAGGTCCGTTGGAGGGCGACACCGTCCGCCTCGACATCCCCGCCGTGCGCGGCATCCTGCCCCGCGGCGGCACCGTCCTCGGCTCCTCCCGGACCAACCCCCTCAAGGTGGAGGGCGGTGTCCGTCGGATCAAGGAGAACCTCGCCAAACTGGAGGTCGACGCCCTCATCGCGATCGGCGGCGAGGACACCCTCGGCGTCGCCGCGAGCCTCTGCGACGACTACGGGATGCCGTGCGTCGGCGTACCGAAGACCATCGACAACGACCTGTCCGCCACCGACTACACCTTCGGCTTCGACACCGCGGTCAACATCGCCACCGAGGCCATCGACCGCCTGCACACCACCGCCGAGTCCCACATGCGGGTCCTGGTCTGCGAGGTGATGGGCCGGCACGCCGGCTGGATCGCCCTGCACTCCGGCCTGGCGGGCGGCGCCAACGTCATCCTCATCCCCGAACAGCGCTTCGACCTCGACCAGGTGTGCGCCTGGATCACCTCCCGCTTCAAGGCGTCGTACGCCCCGATCGTCGTCGTCGCCGAGGGCGCCATGCCGAAGGACGGCGAGATGGTCCTCAAGGACGAGTCCCTGGACTCCTTCGGCCATGTGCGGCTCTCCGGGGTCGGCGAGTGGCTGGCCAAGGAGATCGAGAAGCGCACCGGCAAGGAGGCCCGCACCACGGTCCTCGGGCACATCCAGCGCGGCGGCACCCCCAGTGCCTTCGACCGCTGGCTCGCCACCCGTTTCGGCCTGCACGCCATCGACTGCGTCCACGAGGGCGACTTCGGGAAGATGGTCGCCCTGCGCGGCCCCGACATCGTCCGCGTCCCGATCTCCGAGGCCACGGCGAAGCTGAAGACCGTGGATCCGAAGCTCTACGACGAGGTCGGGGTGTTCTTCGGCTGACGGCCGCTCCCGACTTCTCCGGGGCCCGGCGGCCGCACCGGCCGCCGGGCCCCGGTTCCCTCACCTCGCGCCGCTCGCCGCGCGCAGCCGGGCGATCAGCTCCCGGAGCACCGGGGCGCCGTTCAGCGTGAGGACCGACTCCGGGTGGAACTGCACCCCGGCGAACCCGGGACCGCGCAGCGCGTGCACCTCGCCGTTGCCCGCCCGGCTCACCTCGACGCCGTGCGCGGACAGCTCCCGGGCGGCCTCCTCGTCGCAGCGGGCCACGAAGCTGTTGTAGAAGCCGACGGTCTCGGGCCGCCCGAACAGATCGATCACGGTCTGCTCCCCCTGGCAGGGGACCTCCTTGCGGACGATCTCCAGCCCCAGCTCGGCCGCGATGAGCTCATGGCCGAGGCAGACCCCGAGCACGCCGTAGCGGTGCTCCCGGAGAACCGTGGCGGTCAGCGCGCGCAGGACGCGCATCTTCGGGTCGGTGAGATCGCCGGGGTCGCCCGGACCGGGGCCCAGCACCACCGGGCCCTCGTGCGCGAGCACCTCGTCCCGCAGCCCCGGCTCGTCGTACCGCCGTACCGTCACCTCCAGCCCGCCGGAGCGCAGCACGTGCGCCAGCATGGCGGTGAAGGTGTCCTCGCCGTCGACGACCAGGGCGTGGCCCGTCAGCTCCCGGGCCTGCTCCTGCATCCGCAGCCAGAACGGCGCGAGCGCGGAGCGCCGGCCGTCCAGGGCGGCCCGCACCCGGGGGTCGTCGGCCAGCCGCGGGCGCTCCCGCTCCACGCGCGGCCGGGGCGGCCGCACCCCGAGGGCCGCCAGGACGCCCGCCGCCTTGGCGTGGGTCTCCGCGACCTCGCCCGCCGGGTCCGAGCCGCGGACGAGCGTCGCCCCGACCGGGACGCGCAGCCGGCCGTCGGCGTCGATGTCGGCGGTGCGGATGAGGATGGGGGAGTCCAACGTCTGCGCGCCCCCCAAGTCCCGGCCCAGCAGCGCGAGCGCGCCCGCGTAGTAGCCGCGGCCGCCCACCTCGTGGCGTTCGATGACCCGGCACGCGTTCTGCACCGGCGACCCGGTCACCGTGGCCGCGAACATGGTCTCCCGCAGCACTTCCCGCACGTCCAGGGAGGACCTGCCGCGCAGCTCGTACTCGGTGTGCGCGAGGTGCGCCATCTCCTTCAGCCGTGGCCCGACGACCACCCCGCCCCGGTCGCCGACCGTGCACATCATCTTCAGTTCCTCGTCGACGACCATCGACAGCTCCTCGATCTCCTTGCCGTCGGCGAGGAAGTCCAGCAGGTGCTCCGGCGTGGGGCCCTCGGCGGGATAGCGGTAGGTGCCGCTGATCGGGTTCATCACGACGGTGCCGCCGGACATGCGCACGTGCACCTCGGGACTGGCGCCCACCAGCGTCCGGTCCCCGGTGTGCACCACGAACGTCCAGTAGGCGCCCCGCTCGCCCTCCAGCAGCCGGCGGAACAGCGCGAGCGCGTCCGCGCGGCCGAAGCCGGGGATGTCGCCCCGGTACGTGCGCCGGATCACGAAGTTGGCGCCCTCGCCCCGGCCGATCTCCTCGGCCAGCACCCGTCCGACGATCCCGGCGTACCGCTCGTCGTCGACGTCGAAGCCGCCGCCCTCGACCCGCACGTCGTGGCCGGGCAGCGTCCGCAGGGCCTCGTCGAGCGGGATCTCGTACGACTCCTCGGGGGTCAGCACCAGCAGCGGGGTGCCGTCGTCGCGGACGTCGAAGCCGCGCTCGCGGATCTGCCGGAACGGGACCAGCGCGAGGCCCTCGTCGGGCAGGTCGGCGAGCCGCTCGCGGCTGGTCACCGGGCCGAGCAGCACCTCCACCACCGCCTCGTCGCGCCCAGGGGTGCGGCGGCGGAGCAGGGCGAAGGGGCGGGGGTCGGAGAGCAGGTCGTGCAGGTTCACGGGTCGGGCTCCTTCTCGTACGTCTGAGTTCGTCTGACGGAGAGGAACGACCCGGGAAACGCCGAAGGCCGCCCCTCGGGCGGCCTTCGCGAAGTCTGTGTGCGCGCGAATCAGTGGGCCGCCGGAGAAGCGGTCCACCACCAGTTCTGGATCGAAAGCGCGAACATGCCAGGAACCCTACCCCACCCACCGGCGTTCCACGGGGCGATCGCCCCGTCTCACTCTGCGAGCAGCAGGAAAAAACATCCGACACGACCCCGTAGTGTTTACGGGGTGACCGTGAACGCTAAGACCAGCCCGAGCGCTGGCAACACCTGGCGCGACCTGCCCGCGGCGCAGCAGCCCGAGTACCCCGACACCGAGGCTCTGCGCGCAGTGATCGCGGACCTCGAGTCGTATCCGCCGCTCGTCTTCGCGGGCGAGTGCGACCAGCTGCGCGCCCGGATGGCGGCCGTCGCCAGGGGTGAGGCGTTCCTCCTCCAGGGCGGCGACTGCGCCGAGGCCTTCGACGCGGTGTCCGCCGACCACATCCGCAACAAGCTCAAGACGCTGCTCCAGATGGGCGCCGTCCTGACCTACGCGGCCTCGGTGCCCGTGGTGAAGGTGGGCCGGATCGCCGGGCAGTACTCCAAGCCGCGCTCCAAGCCGACCGAGACCCGTGACGGCGTGACGCTCCCGGTGTACCGGGGCGACTCCGTCAACGGCTTCGACTTCACCGAGGCCAGCCGCTACCCGGACCCGGAGCGGCTCAAGCGGATGTACAACGCCTCGGCGTCCACGCTGAACCTGGTGCGCGCCTTCACCACCGGCGGTTACGCCGACCTGCGCCAGGTGCACGCCTGGAACCAGGACTTCGTGCGGACCTCGCCGTCGGGCCAGCGCTACGAGCAGCTCGCGCGCGAGATCGACAGCGCGCTGAACTTCATGCGGGCCTGCGGCACCGACCCGGAGGAGTTCAAGACCGTCGAGTTCTACTCGTCGCACGAGGCGCTGCTGCTGGACTACGAGTCGGCGCTGACCCGCGTCGACTCCCGCACCGGCAAGCTGTACGACGTCTCCGGGCACATGGTGTGGATCGGTGAGCGCACCCGGCAGCTGGACGGCGCGCACATCGAGTTCGCCTCGAAGATCCGCAACCCGATCGGCATCAAGCTCGGCCCGACGACGACGGCCGAGGAGGCGCTGCAGTACATCGACCGCCTCGACCCCGAGCGGGAGCCGGGCCGGCTGACGTTCATCGTCCGCATGGGCGCCGGCAAGATCCGCGACAAGCTGCCCGAGCTGGTGGAGAAGGTCACGGCGTCCGGCGCCACGGTGGCCTGGGTGACCGACCCGATGCACGGCAACACCTTCGAGGCGGCCTCCGGGCACAAGACCCGCCGCTTCGACGACGTGCTCGACGAGGTCAAGGGCTTCTTCGAGGTGCACAAGGCCCTCGGTACCCACCCGGGCGGCATCCACGTGGAGCTGACCGGCGACGACGTGACCGAGTGCGTGGGCGGCGGCGACGAGATCTTCGTCGACGACCTGCACCAGCGCTACGAGACGGCCTGCGACCCGCGGCTCAACCGCAGCCAGTCGCTGGACCTGGCGTTCCTCGTGGCCGAGATGTACCGGGACCAGTGACGGTCTCGCCCGTCACACCGGCCTGAGTGGGGCGCGGATCACACCCGATCCGCGCCCCCCGCCACTTTTGCGCTCACCGAGGCATGGGTAAGGTTAGGTTTGCCTCACCGAGAATCGGGACGGCAGTAAGCGAGCGATCCCGTCGGGAGGTGAGCCGGATGTTCGTCTGCAGTTGCTTCGGTGTCACCGAGCAGCAGGTGCAGCAGCACGCGGAGAACGGCGCCTGCACCCCGCGCCAGATCGCTTCCGCCTGCAAGGCCGGCACCGACTGCGGCTCGTGCGTCCGGCGGATCCAGGCCATCCTCGGCCGGGGCGCGTGCCCACGCCGCGAACTGGCCGACCAGGGCAGGCCCGTCCTCGCGGAGATCCCGGACGCCGCCTAGCTCTCCGGCTGCTCGATCAGCTGGGCGAGGTAGAGCGCCTCCCCGAGCTTCTCCAGCAGCTCCAGCTGGGTGTCCAGGTAGTCGATGTGGTGCTCCTCGTCGGCGAGGATGTCCTCGAAGATGTTCGCCGACGTGATGTCGCCCTTCTCCCGCATCACCTTGATGCCCCGCTTGAGGCGGTCGATCGCCTCGACCTCGATCTGCCGGTCCGCCTCGAACATCTCCCGGATCGTCTGCCCCACCCGGACGTGGAAGAGCCGTTGGTAGTTGGGCAGCCCGTCCAGGAAAAGGATCCGGTCGGTGAGCACCTCCGCGTGCTTCATCTCGTCGAACGACTCGTGCCGCGTGTACTTGGCGAGCTTCGTCCAGCCGAAGTTCTCCTGCATCTTCGCGTGCAGGAAGTACTGGTTGATCGCGGTCAGCTCGCCGGTGAGCTGCTCGTTGAGGAACTCGATTACCTCGGGGTCGCCCTGCATCGCAGCGGGCTCCTTCCACAGTGGAGGGACGGGGGAGGCGTGCGGCGGCATGATGTCACCGGCGAGAAAGATCGTCCAGTAAGTGCGTACTTAGTAAGTTAGTGATGAGTTGATGCCTCTTGTCCGCTTCGGTGGAGGGTGGTCAAGGGCACTGCCCGAGGTCTGTCAGGATGGATACATGGGGCATCCGGTGGAGCGAGAGTCTGGAGCAGCGGCAGGGTCCGAGCTTCCGCCGGGTCAGCGGCTCCAGCGCGGCTGGCCGGTCACGCACTACGGGCCCGTCCCGAAGTTCCGGCCCGAACGCTGGGAGTTCCGGGTCTTCGGCGCCACCGCCGACGGCGACAAGCGCACCTGGGTCCACGAGGAGTTCGCGGCCCTGCCGTACACCAGCGTCGTGGCGGACCTGCACTGCGTGACGAAGTTCAGCATGGTCGGCGCGGAGTGGGGCGGTGTTCCGGCCCGCGCGATCCTGGACCTCGCCCCGCCGGCGCCGGACGTCACCCATGTGATGGTCTGGGCGGAGTACGGCTTCAGTTCCAACCTGCGCCTGTCGGACTTCGCCTCCGACCGCACGATCTTCGCCACCCACAAGGACGGTGAACTGCTCACCGCCGAGCACGGCTTCCCGGTCCGCCTGATCGTCCCCCACCTGTACGCCTGGAAGGGCCCGAAGTGGGTCCGCGGCGTGGAGTACATGACCGCCGACCGCCGCGGCTTCTGGGAGGAACGCGGCTACCACAACCTCGGCGACCCCTGGAAGGAACAGCGCTACTCCTACCAGGAGGAGCCCGGGGACGGCCCCGAGCTCTGAGTTCCCGGTCCGCTCAGTGGTGGTACCGGTGGACCACCGCGTGTCCCTTGCCCCGCCCGATCGTCCACTTGTTGACGGGGGTCGTCACGACGAAGGCGATCACGAGCGAGGCCGCCAACGAGATCCAGAACAGCGGCTCGGCGAGCGTCGCGTCCATCGCGGACGGCCAGACCAGGATCACGCCGTTGTCGATCAGCTCCATCACGGCAATGGACAGGGTGTCCGCGGCGAGCGCCACGCGGAAGGCGGTGCGGAAGTCGACACCGGCCCGCAGCACCCCGCGCAGCGTGAACGAGTAGCCGAAGAAGAAGGCCAGGACGACCGCCAGCAGTGTGGTCGGCAGGTTGCCCCAGCCGAACGCCGTACCGACGACCATGCCCAGCACCTCGCCGACGGCGCAGCCGGTGAGGCAGTGCAGCGTGGCCTGGACGGCCGTCGACCAGGTGGCCGCAGGGCCGTGCCCCTGGTGCTGCCCGTGCGTGGGCGCTCCGTGCGTGTGCTCGTGCTGCTGCTCGTGTCCGGTGTGAGCGGTGTGGTCCATGGTTTCCCCCATCCCGAGTGACGGTTCCTGCAACCGACAGGAACCGTATACCCCCCAGGGGTATTCCGGAACGGGTCAGGAATCCCGGAGTTTCTTCAGCCGCTCCACGTCGGCCGCGTGGCCTTCCTTGCCGCCCGGCGTCTCGATGATCAGCGGGACGCCCGCCGTTGCCGGGTGGGTCATCAGGGCGTGGAAGGGGTCCTCGCCGATGTGACCCGCGCCGATGTTCTCGTGCCGGTCCTTGTGCGCCCCGGCCACGTCCTTGGAGTCGTTGGCGTGGATCAGCCGCAGCCGGCCCTCGCCCACGGTGTCCACCAGCAGGTCCAGGGTCCGGTGCATGCCGCCGGGCTCGGCCAGGTCGTGCCCGGCGGCGAAGACGTGGCAGGTGTCCAGGCACACGCCCAGCTTCGGATGGGCGTCCAGCGCCGCGAAGTACGGCCCGAAGTCCCAGGTGCGCGAGCACAGCGACGCGCCCTGCCCGGCGGTCGACTCCAGCAGCAGGTACGGATCGTCGTCGTGGGTCAGCTCGTCCAGCACCGGCAGCAGACGCTCCCGCACCTGCTCCAGCGCCACCTCCCGCGCCCGCCCGCCGGTCGCGCTGCCGGTGTGCACGACGACGCCCAGCGCGCCGATCTCCCGGCCGCGCCGCAGCGAGTGGCGCAGCGACTCCACCGACCGCTCCACCGTCGCCTCGGTGTGCGAGCCGAAGTTGATCAGGTAGGGAGCGTGCACGTACGCCGGGATCGACTCCTCGGCGCACGCCGCGCGGAACGCCTCGTCCTGGCGCGGGTTCCCGGCGGGCGTGGCCCAGCCGCGCGGGTTGGCGACGAAGACCTGCACGGTCTCCGCCTTCAGGTCGTGGGCGTACGACAGGCCCACGGAGTGCAGGCCGCCGGCCACCGGGACATGGCCGCCCACCGGGTTGCGGGGCAGGAGGGGGGAGGGATCGGGACTCACCCGTTCAGGGTGTCATGCCCGCTCCGGCCCCCGGACCACGGTCCCGGTGACCCCCGTCACCGGATGGTGATGGTGATCGTCGACCCCTTGGGCGCCCGGTCGCCGCCCGCCA
Source organism: Streptomyces sp. 1222.5 (assembly GCF_900105245.1). Lineage (NCBI taxonomy): Bacteria > Bacillati > Actinomycetota > Actinomycetes > Kitasatosporales > Streptomycetaceae > Streptomyces > Streptomyces sp. 1222.5. The sequence continues at coordinate 6,245,394 of NZ_FNSZ01000001.1, forward strand.
CCGACTGCTTCTTCACGGTGTCGCCGAACAGCCCGAGCAGACCGCGGTCCTCGTCCACCTCGAAGCCGGCCCCCTCCAGGGCCTTGTGGGCGTCGTCCACGCTGTCGCCGACCACGTCCGGGACCTGGATCATCGGCGGGCCCTTCGACAGCGTCAGTTTCACCGTGTCGCCCTCGGCTGCCTGGCGGCCCTGCTCCGGGCTCTGCGCGGCGACCTTGCCCTTGTCGATGTCCGAGTTGATCCGCTCGGGGACGATCTCGACCTTCAGGCCGGCGTCGGTCAGCTCCTGCCGGGCGCTGTCCGGGTCGTCACCGGTGACGTCGGGGACGGCGATCGCGCGGCCCTTGCTGACGGTCAGCGCGATCGCCGAGCCGGCGTGCCGCTTGGTGCCCGCGGCAGGCGTCGTGGCGATCACGGACCCCTTGTCGACGTCCTCGCTGAACTGGCGGGTGACCATGCCCGGCTCCAGCGCGTCCGCCTTCAGCCGCGCCCGCGCCTTCGCCAGCGGCTGCCCCCGCAGATCCGGCACGTTCACCGTCTCCGGGCCCAGCGAGACGGTGAGCTTCACCGAGTCGTTGTCCCGGATGCGGGAGCCGGGAGCGGGGTCGCTGCTGATGACCGTGCCCCGCTCGACGGTGTCGTTGTAGGCCCGCTCGACCTTCCCGACGTCCAGGCCGGCGGCCTTCAGCCGCTGTCTGGCCTGGTCCTCCGTCTTGGTCAGCAGCGGGGGCACCTTGGTGAACTGCCCCGAGTTGATGTACCAGACGCCGGCGCCCACGCCGAAGACCAGCAGCACGGCCACGAGCACCGCCAGCAGCCCGCGCCGGGGGCGCCGCGCCGAAGGACCGCGGGGCGGCTCGGGCGGCGGGGACTGCAGCAGGGTGGTGCGGTGGACGCCGTCCTCGGCCGGGTCCTCGTTCACGGGCAGCGGCCGGGGCACGGTCAGCGAGCGCGGGATGACGCTCGTCCGGTCCTCGGCGATGTCGTGCTCCGCGGTCAGCGCCTGCGGCGGCAGCCGGTCCAGCTGCTCCGTGGTCAGCCCCTGACGGGCCCCGCGCGCCAGGGCGAGCAGCGCCACGGCGTCGTGCGGGCGGACGCCCGGGTCGCGCGCGGTGGCCGAGGCGACCAGCCCGTCCAGTTCGTACGGCAGTCCCGGCACGAGCGCCGAGGGCGGCGGCACGTCGTCGTGCAGGTGCTTGTAGAGCACCTGGGCGGGGGAGTCGCCGGAGTGCGGCTTCTCACCGGTCAGCATCTCGTAGAGGACGACACCGCAGGCGTACACGTCGACCCGCGGATCGGCGGTGCCCTGCTCTATCTGCTCCGGAGCGAGGTACGACACCGTCCCGAGGACGGCACCGGTCGTGCTGGTCACGGTGTCCACCGAGCGCACCAGCCCGAAATCGGCGACCTTGACCCGGCCGTCGTCCCCTATCAGGACGTTCTCCGGCTTCATGTCCCGGTGGACGAACCCGGCCCGGTGCGCGGCGCCGAGCGCGGCCAGCACCGGCTCCAGGATGTCCAGCGCGGCCCGCGGCTGCACCGCCCCCCGCTCGCGCAGCACGTCCCGCAGGGTGCACCCGGCGATGTACTCCATCGCCAGGTACACGTACGACCCGTCGGTGCCCTGGTCGAAGACCTGCACCACGTTGGGGTGGTCGAGCCGGGCGACGGACTTGGCCTCCCGGATGAACCGCTCGACGAAGGAGCCGTCGGTCGCGAGCGCCGGGTGCATCACCTTCAGCGCGAGGACGCGGTCCAGGCGGGTGTCCAGGGCCCGGTAGACCGTGGCCATCCCGCCGGCCGCGATCCGTGCCTCGACGCGGTAACGGCCGTCGAGCACCTGCCCGACGAGGGGGTCCTGAAGGGTCGTATCCACGCAGGGGAGTCTACGAGGGGCGAACGGCGCTCCCACCCGTTGCGCCATTGTGGGGACGGAATGCAGCAGAGCTGTGACTGTCGGGTGACGGGAAGGCGGGGCGCTCGGGGTCCAGCTGCGCGCGCCCCTCGGCCGGGGAGGACGCCTCGGCGAAGTGGCGGCGCGGGATCCGCCCCGCCAGCCGGGCCAGCCGGCCGGCCTCGACCGCGTGCCGCATGGCCGCGGCCATCGTCTCCGGCTCCTGCGCCCGCGTCACGGCGGAGGCGAGCATCACGCCCGCGCACCCCAGCTCCATCGCCAGCGCCACGTCGGACGCCGTACCGGCGCCCGCGTCCAGGATCACCGGTACGCCCGCCCGCTCGACGATGAGCTGGAAGTTGTGCGGATTGCGGATGCCGAGCCCCGATCCGATCGGGGAGCCCAGCGGCATCACCGCGGCACAGCCGACGTCCTCCAGCCTGCGCGCGAGCACGGGATCGTCGTTCGTGTACGGCAGCACCGTGAAACCGTCGTCGACCAGCGTCTCCGCCGCGTCCAGCAGCTCCACCGGGTCCGGCAGGAGGGTCCGCTCGTCGGCGATGACCTCCAGCTTGACCAGGTCGGTGCCCAGTGCCTCCCGGGCGAGGCGCGCGGTCAGCACGGCCTCCCCGGCGGTGAAACAGCCCGCCGTGTTCGGCAGCACGCGGATGCCCAGCTTCTCCAGCACCGACAGCACCGAGCCGTGCACGGACGGGTCCACCCGCCGCATCGCGACCGTGGTCAGCCCGGTGCCGGAGGCGGTCAGCGCCCGCTCCAGCACGTCCAGACTGGGCGCGCCGCCCGTGCCCATGATCAGCCGGGAGTCCAGGTGCACACCGCCCAGGACGAAGGGGTCGTCGGCCATCGGTTCAGCCTCCCTGGACTGCGGTGAGTACTTCGACGCGGTCGCCCTCGGCGAGCGCGGTGGTCGCCCACTGGCCGCGCGGCACGACCGTCTCGTTGACGGCGGCGGCCACCCCGGAGGGCGCCGCGGTGAGGGTGCGGACGAGGGCGTCGAGAGCGGTGCCCGGGGCGATCTCGCGGTGCTCCCCGTTGACGGAGACGGTGAGGCTGAGGGTCATGCGGACTGCTCCATGAGACGTGCGGGCCGCTCCGGCGGCGGGGCGGTGAAACGCTGGGGCGTGAACGGGCGGGCCTCCTCGGGGAGGTCACCGGTGGCCAGCGCGTGCGCCAGCACGTCCCCGGTGACCGGCGTGAGCAGCACGCCGTTGCGGTAGTGCCCGGTGGCCAGCAGCAGTCCGTCCAGGCCGGACGGGCCGAGCAGCGGGGCGTTGTCGGGGGAGCCGGGCCGCAGTCCGGCCCGGGTCTCGGTCAGCGGGAGCTCGGTGATGCCCGGGACCAGCTCGTGGGCGTCGCGCAGCAGCTCGTACACGCCCCCCGCCGTGACCGTCGTGTCCCAGCCCAGCTCCTCGGTGGTGGCGCCGACGACCAGCTCGCCGTTCTCGCGCGGCACCAGGTAGACCTGGCTGCCGCGGACCACGGCCCGCACGGTCCGGCTCAGGAACGGCGCGAACCGCCGGGGCACGGCCAGCCGCAGCACCTGCCCCTTCACCGGACGGACCGGCGGCAGCAGCGCGTCCGGCACGCCCGCGAGGCGCCCGCTCATGCTTCCGCCGGCGAGCACCACCTGCTCCGCGCGCAGCTCGGTGCCGTCCGCCGTGGTGACGCCGGCGGCCCGCTCGCGCACGACGTCGAGCCGCTCGGCCCAGGTGCGGTGGAAGACCACCCCGGCGTGCTCGCACGCGGCCACCAGGGCCGTCGCCAGCCGCCGCGGGTCGATCTGATGGTCGCCGTCGACCCGCAGTCCGCCGCGCACCACGGGCGCCAGCATCGGCTCGAGACGCCGGCAGTCGCGCCCCGACAGCCACTCCGACTCCAGGCCCGAGCGCTGCTGGAGCGCGTGCAGTTCCCGCAGGTGGGCGCGGTCGTCGGCGTCCAGCGCGACCGCGAGGGTGCCGCACCGGCGGTAGCCCAGGTCGTGGCCGGTCAGCTCGGACAGCTCGGCCGCGAAGCCGGGATAGCGGCGCGCCGACTCCAGGTTCAGGGCGAGCAGCGTCTCCTCGCCGTAGTGCAGTTCCGTGACCGCGGCGAGCATCCCCGCAGCGACCCGCGCGGCCCCGCCGCCGGGCTCGGGGTCCACCACGGCCGTGGTGAGCCCGCGCTGCGCCGCGCGCCAGGCCGTGACCAGACCGATGATCCCGCCCCCGATGACGAGGACGTCGGACGTACGTGACGACATGGGCGTCCAGCCCCTCCCTTCGCCGGCATGACCCGGATCAGGTTCGTACGGTCGGAGGCCGCCAGCCTCCCTCTCAGCCCGGTGCGTCCGGGCTCCCGCGAGTGCTTGTACGGTGGCCACCCTAGCCCGCCCCGCTCGTCACCCGTAAGGGAGCCCTCCGTCATGCACCGCTCGCTCGACGGTCTGATCCTCGCCCCCGTCGCGGACCAGGCCCCAGGTCAGGTGGGTACCCGCACCCGGTTCGCCTACCACGAGAAGGACGGCGAGGTCTGGGCGGAGTACGCGGGCGGCGAGGTCGTGCGCGGCCATCTGGTCGGGACCCGCGAGGGCGACCGGCTGGACTTCCGGTACGTGCAGCTGCGCACCGACGGGACCACGGCCTGCGGGCACTGCGTGTCCACCGTCGTGGAGCTGCCCGACGGCCGGCTGCGGCTGGAGGAGACCTGGGAGTGGGAGTCCGCTCCGGGCAGCGGTACGAGCGTTGTGGAGCAGGTCACCGAGCACGCCCCCTGACTGACGTTTCGTCAGTTGTCTATGGTGATCGGGTGAGCGAGCAGACACCGCAACAGGGCACGTCACAGGAACGGCGCGTGGTCGTCGTGGGCGCGGGCATGGCCGGGGTGCAGACCGCGGTCGCCCTGCGGGAACAGGGCTTCGAGGGAGCCGTGACCGTCATCGGCGCCGAACCGCACCAGCCGTACGACCGGCCGCCGCTGTCCAAGGCCGTGCTGCTCGGCACGGCCGAGGGCTCCGCCTTCGACGTCGACTTCGAATCCCTCGGCGTCGAGCTTCGGCTCGGCTGCGAGGCGCAGGGCCTGCGCCCCGCCGCACGCGTGCTGGACACCGAGGCGGGCCCGGTGCCCTACGACGTCCTGGTCCTGGCCACCGGCGCCGAACCCATCACCCTGCCCGGCACCGAGGGCGTACCCGGCGTGCACCTGCTGCGCACCCTGGACGACGCCGAACGGCTTCGGCCCGTGCTGCTCCGGCAGCACGACATCGTGGTCGTCGGCGCCGGCTGGATCGGCGCCGAGTTCGCCACGGCCGCCCGGGAGGCGGGCTGCGCGGTGACCGTCGTCGAGGCCGCCGACCGGCCGCTCGCGGGTGCCCTGCCCGCCGAGGTGGCCGCGCCCATGGCCGCCTGGTACGCCGACAGCGGGGCCGAACTGCGCACCGGCGCGCGCGTGGAGCGCGTCGAACCGGGCGCGGTGGTGCTGACCGACGGCACCCGGCTGCCCGCGGGCGCCGTCGTCGTCGGCATCGGCGCCCGCCCGGCCACCGGCTGGCTGGCCGGCTCCGGCATCGAGCTGGGGCCGCACGGCGAGGTCGTCGCCGACGCCCGCCTGCGCACCGGGGCCGAGGACGTGTACGCGGTCGGCGACTGCGCCTCCTTCCCCTCCGCCCGCTACGGCGAGCGGCTGCTCGTCCACCACTGGGACAACGCCCTCCAGGGGCCCCGCACGGTCGCCGCGAACATCCTCGGCGAGACCCCGGCGCTCTACGACCCGGTGCCGTACTTCTGGTCCGAGCAGTTCGGCCGCTTCGTGCAGTACGCCGGGCACCACGCCGCGGCGGACCGCCTGGTGTGGCGCGGCGACCCGGCCGGCGCCGCCTGGTCGGTGTGCTGGCTGCGCGAGGGCCGGCTGGTGGCGCTGCTGGCGGTGGGCCGGCCCCGCGACCTGGCCCAGGGCCGCCGCCTGATCGAGGCGGGCCGCCGCATGGACCCCGAGGCCCTGACCGATCCGGGCCGCCCCCTGAAGAACGCCACGGCCGACTGATCGGCGCCGGGGCAGGGCGACCGGCGCCGCGGTCGGCCGCCGGCATCGAGCGGCACCTCGGGCGGAGCGCCTACCCTAGGACTCGTGACCGAGATTGACGCAAAGATCGATGCTCTCGTCCCCGCCTGGCTCACCCTCCCCGACATCGCCGAACAGCTCGGCGTCGAGGTGACGCGTGTGCGGCAGCTGGTCAAGGAGGGCCAGCTGATCGCCGTACGCCGTGGTGAGAACCGGGCGCTGCACGTCCCCGCCGCCTTCATCGACGGGGACAAGGTCGTCAAGGGCCTGACCGGCACCCTGACGCTCCTGCGGGACGACGGCTTCACGGACGAAGAGATGATCGAGTGGCTCTTCACCCCCGACCCCACCCTGCCCGGCACCCCCGCGCAGGCCCTGAGTGAGAATCGCGGCACGGAGGTGAAGCGCCGCGCCCAGGCGCTCGCCGTCTGAGCCCAGCCGCACCAGGGGGGTGGCGTACGCGCCCCGGGCCCGCACGCCACCCGAGAACCACCAGGTACACCGACCACGGGGGGACCCACGCATGTCCGACACCGCCCGCGCCGCCCTCGCCGACGCCCGCCTGTACCTCTGCACGGACGCCCGCCGGGACCGGGGCGACCTCGCGGGGTTCCTGGACGCGGTCCTGGCCGGCGGTGTCGACATCGTGCAGCTGCGCGAGAAGGGCATGGAGGCCGCCGAGGAGCTGGAGACCCTCCGGGTCTTCGCGGACGCCTGTGCCCGGCACGGCAAGCTGCTCGCGGTCAACGACCGGGCGGACGTCGCGCACGCGGCCGGTGCCGGGGTGCTGCACCTCGGCCAGGGCGACCTGCCGGTCCCCGCGGCCCGCGCGATCCTGGGCGACGACGTCCTGATCGGACGCTCCACGCACGCCGAGTCCGAGGCCGCCGCGGCCGCCGTGCAGGACGGCGTGGACTACTTCTGCACCGGTCCGTGCTGGCCCACCCCCACCAAGCCCGGCCGTCACGCCCCCGGGCTCGACCTGGTCCGGTACACCGCCGGCCTCGGCACCGACCGTCCCTGGTTCGCCATCGGCGGGATCGACCTCGCCAACCTGGACCAGGTGCTGGACGCCGGCGCCCGCCGGGTGGTCGTCGTACGCGCCCTCACCGAGGCGGCGGACCCGGGTGCCGCGGCTGCGGAGTTCTCGAAGCGGCTGCGGCAGCTCTGAGGGCGCCGGGCGTGGCCGTTGTCCGGGATTCTGTCCAATGGGTGGACAGCAAGCCGACAAATCAGCCAAATTACCGGCGTCCGGTTGGGGTACCGCCCACCCCTGGCTAACCTGCCCGTATGGCCCTCGGAACCGCATCCACCAGGACTGATCGCGCCCGCACCGTGCGCGACATCCTCGCCACCGGAAAGACGACGTACTCGTTCGAGTTCTCGGCGCCGAAGACGCCCAAGGGCGAGCGGAACCTGTGGAGCGCGCTCCGGCGGGTCGAGGCGGTCGCTCCCGACTTCGTCTCCGTGACCTACGGCGCCGGCGGCTCGACCCGCGCGGGCACGGTCAAGGAGACCGAGCAGATCGTCGCGGACACCACGCTGACCCCGGTCGCCCACCTCACGGCGGTCGACCACTCCATCGCGGAACTGCGCAACATCATCGGCCAGTACGCGGACGCGGGCATCCGCAACATGCTCGCCGTGCGCGGCGACCCGCCCGGCGACCCCATGGGCGAATGGGTCCCGCACCCCCGGGGCCTGGCCTACGCGGCCGAACTCGTGCGGCTCATCAAGGAGTCGGGCGACTTCTGCGTGGGCGTCGCCGCGTTCCCGGAGATGCATCCGCGGTCCTCGCAGTGGGACACCGACGTCCAGCACTTCGTGGACAAGTGCCGGGCGGGTGCCGACTACGCCATCACACAGATGTTCTTCCAGCCGGAGTCGTATCTGCGGCTGCGCGACCGGGTGGCGGCCGCCGGCTGCGACACCCCGGTCATCCCCGAGGTCCTGCCGGTCACCAGCGTGAAGATGCTGGAACGGCTGCCCAAGCTCAGCAACGCCCGCTTCCCGGACGCCCTGAAAGAGCGGATCCTCACAGCGAAGGACGATCCGGCGGCGGTACGCTCGATCGGTATCGAGTTCGCCACGGAGTTCTGCGCACGGCTGCTGGCCGAGGGAGTGCCCGGACTGCACTTCATCACGCTCAACAACTCCACGGCGACCCTGGAAATCTACGAGAACCTGGGCCTGCACCACCCCCCGCAGGCCTAGACCGGCCGCACCGCGGTACGACACACTGCGTAGCGGCCACTGGGAGAGGGGCGTACATGGGCTGGACGGTCCTCTACATCGCGTTCGGCGGCGTCGCACTGTGGCTGCTGGGCGAGGTACTGCTGCAGTACAAGGCGCGGCTTCGCTGGCGGCTGCTGGCCTTCGTCGGCTTCCTCGGTGTCGTGCTCGGCGTGCTCATGCCGTCCGTCGTGGTGATCGGCCTCGGCGCGATCGCCTTCGCCATCGGGCAGACCTACGTCACCCTGTCCTTCCGCCGCGGCTTCGCCGCGGGCTGGGCGGTCAAGCGCCCCGACGCCGAGGACGAGCCGGGCGGCAGCAAGCGGCGGCGCGGCCGGGCCGACCGGTACGAGGCGGACCCCGAACTGTCCGCGGCCGGGACGGGCGACGACCGGGACGCCGACCACGGCCCCGAGCACCCCGGCTACGACGACGACTACGACCGCGACGACGTCTTCACCCCGGCCCGCTCCGCCGAGCCCACCGCCGCCGAGTCGACCGCCGTCTACGAGCCGCAGCCCATGCCCGACGACACCGGCAACTACGGCGTCTACGGCGACACCGCCCACGCGAACGCCGGCCAGCCCCAGGGCGACGGGCAGCAGGCCTACGCCTACGACTACTCCGGCTACGGCCAGCAGCAGGGCTACGCCGGCTACGACGCGGGCCAGCAGGGCTACGCCAACTACTCCGACCCGTACATCGGCAGCCAGTCCTACGGGGACGCCGGCTACGACCCGGGCTACGGACAGCAGTACGGCCAGCAGGGCTACCCCCAGGACCCGTACGCCACCGGCGGCTACCAGCAGACGCCGGCCGGCGGGGTGTGGGTGCCGCAGCAGCGCACCGACGAGAACTACGGCGGCGAACTCCCGCAGGAGCAGCCCTACCCCTACCAGGCGGGCAGTCAGCAGACCCAGCCCGGCGCCGGGTACGACGAGCAGTACCGCTTCTGAGCCGCCGGGCCCCCGCTCACTGCGAACCGCGGAACTCCGGGCCCTCCACGATCAGTCCGGCCACCAGCGCTCCCGACATGCCCGCGTGCGGCAGACCGCCGCCCGGGTGGGACCAGCCGCCGGCGGCGAACAGGCCGGGCAGCGCGGTGGCGTTGGCCGGGTGCAGCACACCCTCCGGCGCGGCCAGCGCGGGCGGCGGCACCGCACCGCCCGTCGCGCCCGTCTCCCGCTCGGTGTCCAGGGGCGTACGGACCTCGCGCCACAGCACCCGCTCGCGCAGCCCCGGCACCGCGCGCTCGGCGGCGGCGGCCATCCGGTCCGCGAAGGCGTCGGCGGCGCCCGGCGCGGCCCAGTCGTACTCCTTCGCCGCCGGAACCGTCGCCGTCAGCACCACGGACTCGTGCTCCGGGCCGGGACGCAGGGCCGGGTCGTCCGGGCGGTCCACCAGGACCGTCGGCAGCTCGGGCAGCACCCCGTGCCGGAACAGATCGAGATCACCCTCGCCGTCCGCCGCGTGCACCACCGTGCGGTGCACGGCGCCGGGCTCGCGTGCGCCGCGCAGCGCCAGGCACACCACCATCCGGCCCGGGTAGCGGTCCTCGCGCTCCGCCGGCACGTCCCGGGCGCCGTAGAGGTCCCTGCCCGGGAGCATGCCGCCCAGCCGCCAGGGGCCCGTGCCGACGACGAAGTCCGCCTCGGTCGCCGTCCCGTCCGCCAGCTCCACGCCGGCCGCCCGGCCCTCCTTCTCCAGCACCCGGGCGACCTCCGCGCCGAAGGAGAACTCCACCCGACGCTCCAGGCACCGCTCGTACACCGCGCGGGCCAGCTCCCGGATGCCGCCGCGCACGTACCAGGTGCCGAAGGCGTGCTCCATGTAGGGCAGCACGGCCGCGCTCGCCGGGGCCGTCCCCGGATCGACGCCGTACGCGAGCGCGCAGTCCGCGAGCAGCGCCGCAAGGCGGGGGTCGCGCAGCTCCCAGGCACCGATCTCGTGCAGCTTGAGCGCGCGGCGGGTGCGCAGGAACCGCTTGTGCGGCACGCCCGGATAAGGCTCCTTCCCGTCCAGCACCTGCCAGTTCGGCCACAGCGGCTCCTCCAGCAGCGGCCGGCGCGTGCGGTCCCAGGTCTCGCGGGCCCGCACCAGGAAGTCGCCCCAGCGCTCGCCGGCGCCCCCGCCCAGCGCCTCGTCGAGGGCGGCGACGACTCCCGCGCGCGAGGCGTTCGGCAGGGACACGTCGGTGCCGTCCGCGAAGACGTGCCGCGCGGCCGGGTCGACCTGGATCAGCTCGACGCGGTCCTCGAGCGCCTCCTTGCCGGTCTTGACGAACAGATCGCGGTACACGGCGGGGAGGGTCAGCAGCCCGGGCCCGGTGTCGAAGGCGAACCCGTCCCGCTCGAACCGGCGCACCGCACCGCCGTACGTCTCCGTGCGCTCGTACACCGCCACCCGGTGGCCCGCGACGGCCAGCCGGGCAGCGGCCGCCATCGCGCCCATCCCGGCGCCGATCACCGCAATCCGTGCCATGCCCGTGACTTTATCGACCGCCACCGACAACCCGGTCGGCGGGCGGCCCGGTGCAGGTCAGGGCGCCCGTGAGGCCAGGCGCCGCTCCTCCCGGCGCTGGGCTCTGCGGCGCAGGAAGCGCCGGATGCGCGACACGAGGAACCACAGCGCCAGCAGCCCGCCGGCCAGCAGGACGGCCGCGACGACGGCCGCCGCCTCCGGGTGGAACATCGCGAACGACACGACGCCGGCCACCCCGAGGTCCTCGGCGAGGCTCAGCACGAAGTTGCTGAACGGCTCCGGCGAGGTGTTGACCGCCATGCGGGTCCCGGCCTTGACGGTGTGACTGGCCAGCGCGGTCGAACCGCCGATCAGCCCCGCGGCCACGTCCGAGACCGAACCGCTCTGCCCGGCGAGCAGCGCGCCCACCCAGGCACCCGCGAGCGGCCGGACCACCGTGTGCACGGAGTCCCACACCGAGTCGACGTACGGGATCTTGTCGGCGACCGCCTCGCACAGGAACAGCGCGCCCGCGACGATCAGCACCTCGGGGCGCTGCAACGTCTGCGGGACGTCGTCGCTCACGCCCGTCATGCCGAACAGGCCGAGCAGCAGCACCACCGCGTAGGCGTTGATGCCGCTGGCCCAGCCGCTGGTGAAGACCAGGGGGAGTACGGACACGCAGGCGATCGTAGCCAGCCGGCGCCCCGCCGGGCAGGGCACGTGCGCGGACTGCTGAGTACCCGTACCTAGGCCGCGAGATGAGTACGCGCGCGGATGGGCCCGGGCCCTGGCGGACGGGACAGTGGAGGCACGGCAAGGGGCGGGGCCCCGGCACCGCCGGCACGGGGCGGCGGAACGGTGTCCCGCCTCCTCGCCGCTCCTTCCGCCGATCCGTCGGCGGAAGCGAGTCGGGGGACCCGGGGACGACCGCCCACGGGGTCGTCGGGGGAGGCCCGTACGGGGGAGTGCGGGACAGCACGGGGGAAGGGGAAGGCGCCGGTCCGGCAGCGGACCGGCGCCTTCTCGTGCGCCGAGGGTGTCCCGGCGCTCAGTCTCTGCCGCTGACCCGGCCCTGCAGCAGCCGGGACAGGGCCGCGTGCACGTCGTCCAGGGAGCGCTCCGGCTGGAAGGACTTCCAGTCCAGGGCGGCCACCAGGACCATGCCGACCAGCGCCGCCGCCGTCAGCTGGACGTCGATCTCGTCGCTGAACTCCCCGGCCGCCACGCCCTCCCGCAGCACCCCCTCGACCACCGCGACGGCCTCCTGCCGGACCACCATCAGCGTGGACTGCCAGGCCCGGTTGGTGCGCCACAGCTCTGCCACGTACAGCTGGGTGAAGGCCGGGTAGCGGTCGATGAAGACCAGACCCGCGCGGACCATCGCGTCCAGCGCGTCCACCCTGCTGCCGCCCTCTGCGGCCGTCCGCTCCGCCGCCTCCCGCAGCGAGGCGGTGAGCAGGCCCACGCCGTGCCGCAGCAGCTCCTCGAAGAGGACCGACTTGCTCGCGAAGTTGTAGTAGACCGTGCCCTTCGCGACGCCCGCCCGCTCGGCGATCTCGTCCACCGTGGTGGCGGAGAAGCCCTGTTCGGCGATGAGCGTGACGGCCGCCTCGTAGAGCTTCTGCCGGGTGGCCTCGCGGCGCGTGCTGCCGCCGGACCTGGTGCTGCTGCTTTCCATGGCCCCGATTGTCACAGGTACGCGCGCGTGCAGGGACGCTTCGGGGATCACAGGCTCAGCTCCGGGTGCAGCCGGTCCAGCGTCCACACCTGGCGGCGCCGGGCCGCGAGGGCGGTCAGCGCCAGCGCTCCCGCGGTGAACATGACGAGCACGCCGCACGCCTGCCAGACCGGACCGAGCCCGCCGCCCGTGATCAGCCGGCGCAGCGCCTCCACGATGTAGCTCATCGGCAGGTAGGGGTGGATCGCGTTGAAGAAGCCCGGACTGGTCTGCACGGGGTACGTGCCGCCCGCCGAGGTCAGCTGGAGCATCAGCAGCGCGAGGACCAGGATCCGGCCGGCCGCGCCGAACCGGGCGTTCAGCCACTGCACGATCGCCGCGAACGTGGCGGTGACCAGGAACAGGAACCCGATGGTGCCGGCCGCGCGCGGCATCTGCAGACCGATCGCCCAGTGCAAGACGGCCATCAGGGCGCCCACCTGGAGCACGCCCACCGCGGCCACCGGCAGCCAGCCGGCCAGCGCGATCCGCCAGGAGGAGGAACCGGCCGCCAGGGCACGCCGGTTGAGCGGCGGGATCAGCATGTAGGCCACCATCGCGCCGACCCACAGGGAGAGCGGGATGAAGTACGGGGCGAACCCGGTGCCGTAGTTGGGGGCCTTGTGCAGGTCCCGGGAGGCCAGCTGGACCGGGTCGGCCATCACGTCCGTGCGCCGGTCGCGGTCCTGCTTGCCGTAGTCCGGGATCTTCTTCGCGCCGTCGTGCAGCCCGCCGGCCAGCTTGCCCGATCCGTCGGACAGCTTGTACAGGCCGCCGTTCAGCGTCTGGGCGCCCGACTCGGCGGTGCCGATGCCCTTGTCCAGGGCGACGGCGCCGGTGTACGCGGTGCCGAGCCCGGTGTGCAGCTTCTCGGCCCCGGTGGCGACCTGGTGCGCGCCGGTGTTCAGCTTGTTGATCTTCTTGACGGCGTCGTCGACGTCCTCGTGGAGGTGCGGTGCGCGGGCCTCAAGGGCGCGCGCCTGCTTCTGGAGCGTGCCGAGGTTGTCCCGCATCGTCTTCAGGTCGCCGTCCTGGTCCGCGATGAGCGTGTTCAGGTCGTCGGCGACATCGGCCACGTCGGCGGCGGCGGTCTTGGCCCGCTTCAGTTCCGGGCAGGCCGGGTCGGGGAGCGTGGCGGTCTCGCAGCGCGCCGCGTAGATCTTGTCGAGGACGGCGGAGGAAGCGTGGGCGGCCTTCGCGGCGCCCGGCGCGAGCTTCACGAGGTGGTCGAGGTTGTCCTCGACCGTCTTGGCCGAGTCGGCGACCAGCCTGGCGGTGTCCCCGATGGTCTTCTCGTTGGTCTTCAGGAACGGGCCGGCCTCGGCGTAGACGGGGTTGACCTTGTCGGCGAGCCGCTGGGTGCCGTCGGCGACCTGCCGGGCACCGGTTCGGAGGTCTCCGGAGCCCTTGTCCAGCTTCTTCAGGCCGGTGGCCAGCTTGCCGCTGCCGCCCTTGGCGTCCTTCAGCCCGTCGGCGAGGTCCTTGGAGCCCTTCTCCGCCTTCCCGATGCCGGAGTTCAGCTTGTCGGCGCCCTGGGCGGCCGTGACGGTCTTGTCGTGGATGTCGGAGAAGGACACGAAGATCTTGTCCAGGAAGCCCCGGGAGGCCTTCGTGGACGCGGCCCTGCGCACCTCGCCGAAGACGGTGCGGGAGATCTGGCCGACGATGTAGTTGTTCGCGTCGTTGGTGCGCACCTGGAGGGCGCCGGTCTCGGGGGAGTCGCCCGAACTGGACGCGATCCGGCCGCTGAAGTCGGCCGGCATGGTCAGCGACAGGTAGTAGGTGCCGTCCTCGACTCCCTTGCGGGCCTCTTCGTCGTCGACCTCGTGCCATTCGAAGGTCCGGCTGTCGCGCAGCCCGTCGACGATGTCGTCGCCCGCGGTGATCTTCCTGCCGCCCGCCGTGGCTCCCTTGTCGTCGTTCACCAGGGCCACCGGGATGCGGTCCAGGCGGCCGTACGGGTCCCAGAACGACCACAGGTACAGGGCGCCGTAGAGCAGGGGCAGCACGAGCAGCGCCACCATGGCGGCGCGGGGCAGCTTCCCCCGTCCGAAACGCCTCAGCTCAAGCGCGGCCAGCCTCGGTGAGCGCATCGCCGGTCCCCTCCTTCGCCTCGATGTCCGGCCCGGTGGTGTCCGGTTCGGTGGTGTCTCGCCCTGCGGTGTCTCGCCCTGCGGTGTCCGGCCCGGTGGTGTCCGGGTCCGGCTCGGCGCCCGTGTCCGTGGGGGTGCCTGTGCCCTCCGGCTCGGCCCTGGTGTCCTTCCGTCCGGCGTCCCCCGCCCCGGTCGACACGGTGACGCAGCCCTCGGGAGCGGTGCGGCACACGACCGCGACCGTCGTTCCCGCGCGCGTGAGGGACCGCAACAGGTCCCAGACCTCGGCGCGCTCGGCGTCCGAGAGCTTCGTCTCGATGTCGTCCACACCGAGCAGCCGGGGCCGGCCCACCAGGGCGAGGGCGACGGACAGGCGCAGCTCCTGGAGCCTCTCCAGGTCGCGCACGGCCGTCCTGGAGCCCTTGGGCAGCGTCTCCGGATCGAACCCGGCGGCGGCCAGGGCCGCGTCGATCCGCAGCCGCGCCTCGTGCCCGCGCTGGGCGCGGGGCCGCAGCACCTCGCGCAGCGAGTCGCCGAACCTGCTCTGCAACAGGGCCCGTTCGCGCAGGTGCTCGCCCACGGTCAGGGCCGGGTCGAGGTCGGTCACCCCGGCCACGTTGGCCACCGCCGCCACGCGGCGCAACGCCGCCATGTGCCGGGGGAGTTTGAACCCGCCGACCGCGGCCACTCCTTCGGTGGGCTTCATCCGTCCCGTGAGCGCGAGGAGCAGACACGTGCGGCCGGAGCCGGACGGTCCCTCGATCGCGATCAGTGATCCGGGCTGTGCGTCGAGGGTGATGCCGCGAAAGGCCCACCCCCGTGGCCCTTTGAGCCCGAGGCCTTCGGCTGTGACGTCCACGCCGTCCACAAGCCCCCCTGGTTGGCAAATTTGAACTGACTGGTCAGTGCAAAAATACGCCCGAACCTTCGATCGAAGCAAAGCCCCAGGTCAGAACGGATTGTCAGTGGCATACCTCACGATGGGCACATACGGCACCTGTGCCGTCACCCAGACGACAGGAGGTTCGTCATGGCCAACTCCTCCGCAGCTGCCGCCCGCCGGCGCCGCGCCACCGGCCCTGCCCCCTCACTGACCGGCCCGGCGAGCGACGTGCACCCCGTGCTCCGCCGGGCCACGGCCCCACCCGCCGCCCTCGACCTGCTCGCCCAGGCCCGCTCCGGCCTGGAGGAGGCCGCTGTCCTGGAGACGCCGAACGAGCGTTACGCGACGGCCCACCTCGCCGCCCTGCGCACCGCCGCCGCGGTGCTCGCCGCCCGCGGCCGCCCCGAGACGTCCCCCCGCCGCCGGGCCAAGATCCGCAGTGCCTGGGAGGTACTGCCCGAGATCGCCCCCGAGCTGACCGAGTGGAGCGCGCTGTTCGCCGCCGGCGCCGCCCGCCGCGCCCGCGCCGAGGCCGGCATCCAGGGCGCGGCCGGCCGGCGGGACGCCGACGACCTCATACGTGACGTGGCGATGTTCCTCCGCCTCGTCGAGCGGATGCTGGTCCCCCAGCCGGTCCTGCCCCAGCCCCGCCAGGACGCCGGGGAACGCGACGGACCGGGAGCGCGCGGTGACCTTCCGGACGCGGGCTGATCACCCGAGGTCCGCCGTACGAGACGCACCGGCCGTCCACGGCCGCGGTGACCGGCTCCGGCGGCGGAGGCAATAGGGTGGAGTTCGCCTGAAGCCTTCCGTCCTGCCGAGGAGTCAACTGCCGTGTCGGACCCGATGCGCCCCCGCGTCTCCCTCCGTACCGCCGTGGTCTGGGAGGTCCTGCAGGACGCTCTCGACCGCCGGGTCAAGGCCACGGGGCGGGACGCGCTGGACGTCCTCGACACCGGGGGCGGCAGCGGCAACTTCGCCGTGCCCGTCGCCAGCCTCGGCCACCGGGTCACCGTGGTCGACCCCAGCCCGAACGCGCTGTTCGCGCTGGAGCGCCGCGCCGCGGAGGCCGGCGTCGCCGACCGGGTCAAGGGCGTCCAGGGGGACGCCCTCGGCCTGTTCGACGTGGCCGAGCGCGGCGGCTACGACGTCGTGCTGTGCCACGGCGTCCTGGAGTACGTCGACGACCCGGCCGAGGGCCTGCGCAACGCCGTCGCCGCGCTGCGGCCCGCGGGTGTCCTCAGCCTGCTCGCCGCCGGCCTCGGCGGTGCCGTGCTCGCCCGCGCCCTCGCCGGCCACTTCACCGAGGCCAAGCAGGCCCTGGAAGACCCGGACGGCCGCTGGGGCACCGGTGACCCGATGCCGCGCCGCTTCACCGCCGAGCAGCTCACCGAGCTGGTGGAGAGCGCCGGCCTGAAGGTCGGGGCCGTGCACGGCGTGCGGGTCTTCGCCGACCTCGTGCCCGGCGTCCTGGTCGACACCGAGCCCGGCGCCCGCGACGCGCTCCTCAAGCTGGAGGCCGCCGCGGCCGAACTGCCCGCCTTCCGCTCCGTCGCGACCCAGCTGCATGTGCTCGGCGAGACGCCGGGTGCGGCCGGGGCCTGAGCGCACTGCCGGGACCCCGCCGCTGATCAGGGGCTCGGCGGCGGATGGAGTACGCCACAAGCCCCCCGATCGAGGGGTTTGCGCCGTATGATCGAGGTACACCGCCCGGCATGACGGGTCGGCCGCCGGGGAATGGAAGCCTCAGCGAGTCGGGGTCGTCATGACGGGTTCCGATTGGCCAACTGGCGTAGTGGGGCGGGTTTCACGGGGGCGGTTCCCTGCCTATCCTGAAGGGACCCCCCGGGTCGCCCCGGCGACTGCACGATGAGGAGGACTCCGTGCCGCTCTCGGAGCACGAGCAGCGCATGCTCGAGCAGATGGAGCGAGCGCTGTACGCCGAAGATCCCAAGTTCGCGTCGGCGCTTGAGGGAAGCGGACTGCGCACGTACACCCGGCGTCGGGTCTACCAGGCGGTCGCAGGCTTCCTCGTGGGTATCGCGCTCCTCATGGCCGGAATGGTCGCGCAGCTGATCTGGGTCAGCGTGGTGGGTTTCCTCGTCATGCTGGGCTGTGCCGTGCTCGCCGTCACCGGATGGCGCAAGGCGCCGAAACCGGGGGAGCAGCCCGCGGGCGCCGCTCGCCGCCAGGCACGGCCGAAGCGCTCGATGATGGACCGGATCGAGGAGCGCTGGCAGCGCCGCCGGGACGAGCAGGGCCACTGACCCGCGGTTCACCGCGGACGACGACAGACGCACCCGAGGGGTGACCACCGACAGGTGGTCACCCCTCGGGCGTGTTCCCGGGGCGGCGGCCTTCCGGCCGTGGCCGCTCTGTGGTGGGGCGGCCGTGTCTTCGCGCGCGACCGGTCCGCACCTGCCCGTCCCCACCTGCCCGTGGCCGCCGCCCTCCCGGAGGACGGGCGGCGGCCACGGGCCCTAGCTCCGCTGTCCCGACGGCCGGCGCAGCGGCGGCCGGACCGAGGCGGCCCGGGCCCTGAGCGCCGACCAGCGGGCCGACACCGCCCACAGCACCCGTGCGGCCGAGCGGGGCAGGAACAGCGCCCGCAGCCGGGTCCCGGTGCTCACGTTGCCGGCCAGCGCGCCGACCACCCGGCGCACATCCTGCGCCAGACCCGCCGTGGGGCTCGGCCGGGGAGCGTAGAGCACCTGCTCCACCGCGTCCGCCACCCGGTGCACCGAAGCCCCGGCGGCCGGGTCCAGATGCCCGAGCCGCACGATCCGGGCGGCCGCACCGCGCGGGGTCAGCGACTCGTCCGGCGGGATGCCGTGGTCCCAGGCGCTGTCGGTCAGCTCCTGCCAGACGGCCAGCGTGTGCGCCGCCGCGCCTTCGGGCGTCCGCGCATGTCCGCCCAGTCTCCGGGACCGCGTCCGTTTCCGCCACAGCAGCGGGGACAGCGGGATCGCCAGTGCCACCAGGACCCCCGGCACGAGCAGCAGCCACCACCAGGGGCTCGGCCCGCCGTTCCCGGGGTGCGGGGCCGCCGCGGCCGACGGGCTGTCGCAGGCCTGCAGCCGGCGCAGCTCGTTCGCGCAGCTCTCGCTGGGCGAGGCCGCCGCCGAAGGCTCCGACGACGCGTTCTTCGACGGCAGGGCCGGGTCCGGCTGCGCGTCGCCGGGGGTGTCCGACCGGGTGTACGACGGTGTGGTGCCGCGGGTCGGGGTCGGCTCGAAGCGGGTCCAGCCGATGCCCTCGAAGTACAGCTCCGGCCAGGCGTGCGCGTCCCTCTCGCTCACCGACACCGTGCCGTCGGCCTGCGGGGTGCCGGGCGCGAAGCCCACCGCGACCCGCGCCGGGATGCCGAGGGTGCGGGCCATCGCCGCCATCGCGAAGGAGAAGTGGACGCAGAAGCCCTCCTTCTGCTCCAGGAAGTTCACGATGGCGTTCGGACCGCGGCCGACCTTCACCTGGGTGTCGTACTGGAAGCCGCCGTTGACGGCGAAGTAGTCCTGGAGCCGGACGGCCTCCTCGTAGTGGCTCTTCGCGCCCGAGGTGATCTCCTTCGCGGTGCGGGAGACCTCCTTGGGCAGCGAGGACGGCACGCGGGTGTACTCGCGCTCCAGGGCCGCCGGCGGCTCCGGGGCGTCCGCCAGCTGCTCCGCGCTCGGCCGCACGTTCAGGCTGGTCACCTGGTACGTCTCCCCGCGGGTGCTCTGGCCGTGGTCGCCGACGACCGTCATCCCGACGGGCTCGTACCGCCACCGGCCGGCGACCTTCACCTCGCTCGGCGGGTAGGGCATCGGCAGCCAGTTCTGCGCGTACCAGTCCGCCGCCGTGACCGTCGTCCGCACCTTGCCGCGTTTGACGTCCGTGCCCAGGCCGACGGGCGTGGGCAGCTCGTCCGGCACCCCGACGACGTGCCGCCGGGCAGGCGTCCAGGTGGTGCCGTCGAACTCGTCGAGGGAGACGATCCGCAGGTACAGGTCCGAGATGTCGCCCGTGCTGGTCCGCAGCGACAGCACCCGGCGGTCGTTGTCGGTGTTCAGGCTGTCGCGCAGGGACACCAGCGGGTTGACCGCGGAGATGGTGCCCCCGTCGCCGTTGCCCGCCCCCACGCCGGTGCCCGCCGCGTCCAGCAGTCCCCCCTGCATCGCGGGCAGGGCCGCCGGCACCAGCAGGGCCACGCCCAGCGCGACCGCGCCGATCCGGCGACCGGTGCGCACGGGGGCCGCGACGCCGGGATCCGGTGAGCCCGGGGAGCGGGGCGCGCCGCCGAAGACCCGGCCCCACTGCGCGAGCCGGTCCCGGCCCTCCGCGAGCAGCAGCATCAGATAGCCGGCCGCCGCCACCAGGAACCACAGCCAGTCGGCAGCGCCGTCGGACAGTCCGGCGGCCACCGAGTACAGCGCGAGCAGCGGCAGCCCGGCCGGGGCCGCGCTGCGGAAGGTCACCGCGATCGTGTCCACCAGCAGGCCGATCAGCAGCACGCCGCCGATCAGCATCAGCTTGATGCCGTCGGTGAGCGGCGCCGGTATGGCGTACTGGCTGACGTCGTCCGAACCCTGCTGGAGCAGCTCGGCGAGGTACCGGAAGGTGTCCGGCCCGGGGATCAGCCCGGCGAGGGCGTGCTCCCGTGCGAACACCAGCGTCAGCAGCATCAGGGTGACCAGCGTCTGCGCCGCCACCGTCAGGGGCCGGCCCAGCGGGACCCGCCGGGCCGCCGCGCCCACCCCGGTCTGCACGGCCACCAGCGGCACCAGTTGCAGCAGCCAGGTCGGCTCGGCCACCAGGGGCAGCAGCGCGCAGGAGGCCATCAGTGTGGCCGCGGCAGCGCACAGGGCCAGTCGTGCCCGCCCGCTCATCCCCGTGCCTCCCCGCCGACGGCGGTCAGACCCGAGCGTTCCCGGTCCGCCTGCCGCCACAGATCGTTCAGCGCGGCGCCGCGCGGCACGCTCAGCGCCGTCCAGCCGGCCTCGCGCAGCATGCGCAGCCGCTCCGCGTGCCGGTCGCCCGGGCCCGGCACGTCGGTCGCCTCGCGCACCCAGGTGTCCGGGTCCAGCACGAAGGCGACGGCACCGCCGCTGCGCCGGCTCATCTTCGCGACCGTCGTGGCCTGCTCCTCGTCCAGGTCGCCGAGGAAGGCGATCAGCAGCCCCTCGTTGCCGCCGCGCAGCACGTCGTACGCCCGGGACAGGCCCGTGCCGTCGGAGTGGTCGATCACCGCGAGGGTGTCCATCATCAGTCCGGCCGCCTCCGCCGTCTCCTGGCCGGCGCCCGCGAACCCGTCGGCGCCCTCCCCGGGCACCGAGCTCCCGCCGTCCGTCAGCAGGCGGACCGAGAAGCCGCGTTCGAGCATGTGCACCAGCACCGAGGCGGCACCGGCGACCGCCCACTCGAAGGCCGAGTCGGGGCCCGCGCCCTCGTAGGCACCGCCCCGGGTGTCGAGCAGCACGGTGCACCGGGACCGCCGGGGCTGTTCCTCGCGGCGCACCATCAGCTCGCCGTAGCGCGCGGTGGAGCGCCAGTGGACCCGGCGCAGGTCGTCGCCGTAGCGGTAGCCGCGCGGGATCACGTCGTCCTCGCCCGCCAGGGCGAGCGAGCGCTGCCGCCCGTCGCCGTAGCCCATGGCCTCGCCGCTGAACCGGACCGGTGTCAGCGGTTCCACGCGCGGGATGACGGTCAGGGTGTCGTACGTGGAGAAGGACCGGGTCAGTTCGCACATCCCGAAGGGGTCCGTGAGCCGCAGTTGCAGCGGGCCCAGCGGGTAGCGGCCGCGCAGGTCGGAGCGGACCCGGTAGGACACCTCGCGGCTGCCGCCCGGCTCGACCCGGTCCAGCACGAACCGGGGCCGCGGACCGAGGACGTACGGCACCCGGTCCTGGAGCATCAGCAGCCCGGTGGGCAGCCGGGAGACGTTGTCCATGCGCAGGTGCACCCGGGCCTCGCCGGCGGCCGGCACGCGCGCGGGGGAGAGCCGGCGGTTCGCGGCCACCCGGTAGCGCGTGCGGTACAGCACCGCCGCGCAGACCAGCGGCAGCGCGGCCAGCAACAGGCCGACCCGCAGCAGGTCGCTCTGGCCGAGGACGTACGCGCAGATCGCGGCGGCGATCCCGGCGGCCAGGAAGGAACGGCCGCGGGTGGTGAGCCCCGCCAGGGCCGTACGGACGCCGCCCGCCTCCCCGCGGTCGGCGTCCGCATGCCCGGCCCCCCCGGCGCCCATCACAGACCCCGCGGGGGCTGCTGGGGATAGGCCGGCACGCCGCGGCCGAGCCCGCCGAAGCCGCTCTGCTGTCCGGGCGTCGCGGGCACCGGGGTGTGCTGGAGGATCTCCAGCACCACCTGTTCGGACGTACGGCGGTTCAGCTGGGCCTGCGCGGTGGGCAGCAGCCGGTGGGCGAGGACGGCGACGGCGAGGGTTTGGAGGTCGTCCGGCAGGGCGTACTCCCGGCCGGCGAGGGCCGCGGACGCCTTCGCCGCGCGCAGCAGATGCAGCGTGGCCCGCGGGGAGGCGCCGAGTCTGAGGTCGGGATGGCTGCGGGTGGCCGCGACCAGCTCGACCGCGTACCGCCGGACCGCCTCGGAGACGTGCACCCCGCGCACCGCCTCGACCAGTTTCACGATCTCGTGCGCGTGCGCCACCGGCTGGAGGTCCGCCAGCGGGCTGACCCCGCCGTGCACGTCGAGCATCTGCAACTCGGCCTCGACGCTCGGGTACCCGACGGAGACGCGGGCCATGAACCGGTCGCGCTGCGCCTCGGGCAGCGGGTAGGTGCCCTCCATCTCGACCGGGTTCTGCGTGGCCACCACCATGAAGGGGCTGGGCAGTTCGTAGGTCTGCCCGTCGATGGTGACCTGCCGCTCCTCCATGGACTCCAGCAGCGCCGACTGGGTCTTGGGCGAGGCGCGGTTGATCTCGTCGCCGATCACGATCTGCGCGAAGATGGCGCCCGGCTTGAACTCGAAGTCCCGGCGCTGCTGGTCCCAGATGGACACACCCGTGATGTCCGAGGGCAGCAGGTCGGGCGTGAACTGGATACGCCGCACGGAGCAGTCGATGGACCGCGCCAGTGCCTTGGCGAGCATCGTCTTGCCGACTCCGGGCACGTCCTCGATCAGCAGATGGCCCTCGGCGAGCAGCACGGTCAGCGCGAGTCGTACGACCTCGGGCTTGCCCTCGATCACGCCTTCCACCGAACCGCGCACCCGTTCCACCGTGGCGGTCAGATCAGTGAGGCTCGCTCGATCGTCATAGGTCGTCACCCGGCCCTCCTCGGCCCGTTCATTGCCGGGCCGACGCTC
The DNA here is from genome assembly GCF_900105245.1 of Streptomyces sp. 1222.5. NCBI lineage: Bacteria > Bacillati > Actinomycetota > Actinomycetes > Kitasatosporales > Streptomycetaceae > Streptomyces > Streptomyces sp. 1222.5. Next base: position 6,268,034 of record NZ_FNSZ01000001.1, read on the forward strand.
TGTGATGCGAAACCGGCCCACCCCGAAACACGGACACCACGCGGAAACAGTTCCGCGTGACGCCACACCCCGCATTCTTGCTGCCGTTACCGATTCGTGTCACTCGCCTGTGGACAACTGCCCGCACGATGTCGGCCTTACGGCTTTTCCGACCACATTTTCGATACGGGGAGGGCGGGATGGTCCGGGGCGGCCGGCCGGTGCTCCGGTCAGACCGGGTCGACCTCACGCAGCAGACCGGTGCGCACGTCGAAGACGAACCCGCGTACGTCGTCGGTGTGCAGCAGGAACGGCGAGGTGCGCACCCGCTGCATCGACTGCCGCACGTCCTGGTCGACGTCCCGGAAGGACTCCACCGCCCACGCCGGACGCTGGCCGACCTCCATCTCCAGCTCGGTGCGGAACTCCTCGGTGAGGGATTCCAGGCCGCAGCCGGTGTGATGGATCAGCACGACGCTGCGGGTGCCGAGCTTGCGCTGGCTGATCGTCAGGGAGCGGATCACGTCGTCGGTGACCACGCCGCCCGCGTTGCGGATCGTGTGGCAGTCGCCGAGCTGGAGGCCGAGGGCCTTGTGCAGGTCGAGCCGGGCGTCCATACAGGCGACGACGGCGACGTGGAGAACCGGGCGGGCGTCCATGCCGGGGTCGGTGAAGGCTTCGGCGTAATGCTGGTTCGCGTCCACGAGGCGGTCGGTGACGGTACCGCCGGTCGTTATGGCCCCTTCGGGTCCGGTGGGCACTGCTGCTGAAGTCGTCATGCCGACGACGTTACTGGTCACGTACTGGTCCGGCCCGATGTGAGTGGGGACAAAGAACGCCATCGCCGCTTGTTGTGAGCCAATCCACACGAAGGCGAACCCGGTGTCACCCGGATGAACCCGTTCGAATTGTGGTCCCGGCCGTGAGGCGGTACGCGACGCGCAGGCCGGTTGATTGACCGCGAGACAGGGTGGACTAAAGTGGCGCGAAGCGGGAGGCGAGGCCCTCCCTGCTGGTGAAGTCCCCGGAGACCCCGGCACCCGCCCGGACCGTCTCCCCACGTGCGCGGCGCGTACGTACGGCTCGGCCTCCTCCCGCTTCCGGTCGGCTGTCGCTTCCGGCGCCGGCAGGCCTCCCGTTCACGAGCGGGCGGGGACCCGGCGGTGCGTACGGCCACGCCGGATCCTGAGAGGCCCCCTTGAGCCAGAGTCGACACGTCCCGGTGATGCTTCAGCGGTGCCTGGATCTGCTGGCGCCCGCCCTGGAGCGCCCGGGAGCCGTGGTCGTCGACTGCACCCTCGGCCTCGGCGGCCACAGCGAGGCACTGCTGGCCCGGTTCCCCGAGGCACGGCTGATCGGCCTCGACCGGGACAAGGAGGCGCTGCGCCTGTCCGGCGAGCGGCTGGCGCCGTACCAGGACCGCGCCTCCCTCGTGCACGCCGTCTACGACGAGCTCCCCGAGGTGCTGCGGCGGCTCGGCGTCCCGCGCGTGCAGGGCGTGCTGTTCGACCTCGGCGTGTCCTCCATGCAGCTCGACGAGGCCGACCGCGGCTTCGCCTATGCCCAGGACGCGCCGCTGGACATGCGCATGGACCAGACGACCGGCATCAGCGCCGCCGAGGTCCTCAACACCTACCCGGCGGGCGAACTCGTGCGCATCCTGCGCGCGTACGGCGAGGAGAAGCAGGCCAAGCGGATCGTCTCGGCGATCGTCCGCGAGCGCGAGAAGGAGCCGTTCAGCAACAGCGCACGGCTCGTGGAGCTGATCCGGGACTCCCTGCCGCAGGCCGCCAAGCGCACCGGCGGCAACCCGGCCAAGCGCACCTTCCAGGCGCTGCGCATCGAGGTCAACGGCGAACTGTCCGTCCTGGAGCGGGCGATCCCGGCCGCCGTGAAGGCCCTCGGCGTCGGCGGACGCATCGCCGTGCTGTCGTACCACTCGCTCGAAGACCGCCTGGTCAAGCAGGTGTTCGCGGCCGGAGCCGCGTCCACCGCGCCGCCCGGGCTGCCGGTCGTGCCCGAGCGCTACCAGCCGAGGCTCAAGCTGCTCACCCGCGGTGCCGAACTTCCCACCGAGGAAGAGGTCGCCGAGAACCGCCGCGCCGCACCCGCCCGGCTGCGGGGCGCCGAGCGCATCAGGGAGGACGCCGAGTGAGCGACACGGGTCGGTTCCATTCCCCCACCCGCAGGGGGAGCGCCTCCCCGGCCGACCGGGGGAGCCACTCCGCCCCGCTGGGGGAGTGATGGGCAGCAAACCCGCACTGAAAGGCCGGGCGGCCCGGCTCGCCCGGCTCTTCCCGGCCGGCCGCGCCAGGGCGGCCCGCGCCCCGTTCGTCCTCCTCGTCGTCCTGCTCCTCGGCGGCGGCCTCATCGGGCTGCTGGTGCTGAACTCCGCGCTCAGCGAGGGCTCGTTCCGCCTCGCCGACCTGCAGAGGCGGACGAAGAACCTCACCGACGCGGAACAGGCCCTGCAGCGGGACATCGACGCCTACTCGTCCCCCGACGCCCTGCAGCGCCGCGCCCGCGCGCTCGGCATGATCCCCGGCGGCGACCCCGCCTTCCTCGACCCCGACGGCAGGGTCAGGGGCGTCCCGAGCCCCGCCGCCCCCGAGCCCGCCGCCCTCACCGGGCCGGGAGCACCCGCGACCATGGACCCGGCCGTCGGCCTCTCCACGTCCCCGGCCCCCACGGCGGCCGGCACCGCGCCGCCCGCCCGGCCCCAGGGCGCGCCCACGGCCTCCGCCCCGGCGCCGGCGCCGCCGCCCGCCCAGCCCCAGTCCGCCTCCACCCCGACCCCCGGCAGGTGACGGAAGTGTCCGACAGGGAACCGCCGCGCCGCCGCGTGCCCGCGCCCGCCAGGCCACCCCGGCCGCGGGAGGCCGTCCGGCGCCGGCCCGGGCCCGCCGCCCGCCCGGCCCGCCGCCCGGGCGGGTCCCGGCCCATGCCCCCGCCGCCGCTCCGGCTCGGCAGCCCCCGGCCCCGGCTGCGCCTGGTCGCCCTCGCCCTGACCCTGGTGCTGCTCGCGTTCGTCGTCCGGCTGCTCCAGGTCCAGGCCGTCGACGCGAGCGCCTACGCGGCCCGCGCCGAGCAGAACCGCTACGTGGTCCACACCCTGGCGGCCGAACGCGGCGGCATCACCGACCGCAACGGCGTGGCCCTCGCCATCAGCGAGGACGCCTACGACATCACGGCCGACCCGACGATGTTCCGGGCCAAGCAGCTGAAGGTCGACGACGGCCCCGAGCAGGCTGCCACGCTGCTCGCGCCGATCCTCGGCCAGGACCGGGACAAGCTCGTCAAGAAGCTCCGGCCCGCCAACCCCGACTCCCGCTACGCCCGGCTCGCCACCCGGCAGACTCCGCAGGTCTGGAAGCAGATCAAGGACCTCAAGAGCGCGCTCACCAAGAAGTCCGAGACGGACCGCGGCACCGTCAACGTGCTGGCCGGCGTCTTCGCCGACCCCAGCAGCCAGCGCGTGTACCCCAACGGCGATCTCGCCGCCGGGATACTGGGCTGGGTCAACGCCGACGGCAAGGGCGGCGGCGGCATCGAGCAGCAGCTGGACAAGCAGCTCTCCGGCAAGGACGGCAAGGTCCGCTACGCCCAGTCCGGCGGCCGCGAGGTGCCCACGGCAGGGTCCACGGAGACGCCCGCCGTGCCCGGTTCCGACGTCGAGCTCACCATCGACCGCGACATCCAGTGGGCGGCGCAGAACGCGATCAGCGAGCAGGTGAAGAAGTCCAAGGCCGACCGCGGGTACGTCGTCGTCCAGGACACCCGCACCGGACAGGTCCTGGCCATGGCGAACTCTCCCGGCTTCGACCCGAACGACCTGTCGAAGGCCGACGGCGACGCCATGGGCAACGCGGCCCTCCAGGACGCCTACGAGCCCGGCTCCACGGCGAAGGTCATGTCGATGGCGGCCGTGCTGGAGCGGAACGTGGCGACCCCGCTCACCCACGTCGTCGTACCCAACCGGCTGCACCGCGGGGACCGTCTCTTCCAGGACGACATCGACCACGCCACCTGGAACCTCACGCTGAACGGCGTCCTCGCCAAGTCCAGCAACATCGGCACCATCCTGGCCACCGGCGAACTCGGCAAAACGCAGCCCGAGGCCAACAAGGTCCTCTACTCGTACCTGCGCAAGTTCGGCATCGGCGGCTACACCGGGCTCGACTTCCCCGGCGAGACCCGCGGCATCCTCGCCCCGCCGCAGAAGTGGTCCACCTCGCAGCAGTACACGATCCCCTTCGGCCAGGGCTTCTCCATCAACGCGATGCAGGCCGCCTCCGTGTACTCGACCATCGCCAACGGCGGCGTCCGGGTCGAGCCGTCCCTGCTGCGGGGCACCAAGGGCGCCGACGGGCGCTTCACCCCGGCGCCGAAACCCGAGGAGACCCGGGTGGTGGGCGCCAAGACCGCCAGGGAACTCGCCCGGATGCTGGAGTCCGTCGTGGACGACGAGCAGGGCACCGGCGTGAAGGCCCGCATCCCCGGGTACCGGGTCGCGGGCAAGACCGGCACGGCCAACCGTGTGGATCCGGCCACCGGCAGGTACCGCGGCTACACGTCGTCGTTCGCCGGTTTCGCGCCCGCGGACAAGCCGCGCATCACCGTCTACTGCGCGATCCAGAACGCCACCGTCGGCAGCTACTTCGGCGGCCAGATCTGCGGGCCCATCTACAAGCAGGTGATGGAGTTCGCCCTGAAGACCCTCCAGGTCCCGCCGACCGGCGCGAAGTCCGCCAGCCTGCCCGTCGACTACAAGCCCTGATCAAGCCGTGATCAGCGCCCCGGAAACACCAGGAACGAGCTCGTGACAACGATCACCCCGAACGCCGGGAACCAAGGGGCCGAGAACCCTCCACTTCGCTCCGGAGCGGGTGCGCCCGGTACGCTCACCGCCGTGCCACACGCTGATCAGTCCCAAACCACCCAGAAGGGCGCTTCCGTGACATATCCGGGACCGCCGCGACCGGTTCAGGTCTCCGCCACACCCCTCGCGGAGCTCGCCGATCAGCTGGGTACCGCCGCACCCGCCGACTCCGCCGGGATCACGGGGATCACCCACGACTCGCGCGCCGTCCGCCCCGGCGACCTCTACGCCGCGCTGCCGGGCGCCCGCCTGCACGGAGCCGACTTCGTCACCCAGGCCGCCGGCCTGGGCGCGGCCGCCGTGCTCACCGACCCGACGGGCGCCGAACGCGCCGCCGCGACCGGACTGCCGGTCCTGGTCGTCGACGACCCGCGCACGCGGATGGGCGAACTGGCGGCGACCATCTACGGCCGGCCGGGCCGCGGACTGCTCCAGATCGGCATCACCGGCACCTCCGGCAAGACCACCACCGCCTACCTGGTCGAGGGCGGCCTGAGGACCACCCGCAGCACCGGCCTCATCGGCACCGTCGAGATGCGGATCCGCGACGAGCGCATCAAGTCCGAGCGCACCACCCCCGAGGCCACCGACCTCCAGGCCCTGTTCGCCGTCATGCGTGAACGCGGCGTCGAGGCGGTCGCCATGGAGGTCTCCAGCCACGCCCTGGTCCTCGGCCGGGTCGACGGCTGCGTCTTCGACATCGCCGTGTTCACCAACCTCAGCCCGGAACACATGGAGTTCCACTCCGACATGGAGGACTACTTCCGGGCCAAGGCACAGTTGTTCACCCCGCGGCGCAGCAAACTCGGCGTCGTCAACGCCGACGACGAGTACGGCCGCCGGCTCGCCGCCGAGGCGACCGTCCCGGTCGTCACGTACTCCGCCGAGGGCCACCCCGACGCCGACTGGCGCGCCGAGGGGGTCGAGGTCGGTCCCATGGACTCGACGTTCACCGTCGTCGGCCCCCAGGGCGAGCGGGTGCACGCCAGGTCGCCGCTGCCGGGGCCCTTCAACGTGGCGAACACCCTCGCCGCGATCGTCGCCCTCGCCGTGGCCGGAATCGACCCGCAGGTCGCCGCCGACGGCGTCGCGGCCGTGCCGGGCGTCCCCGGCCGGCTGGAGCGCGTCGACGCCGGGCAGCCCTACCTCGCGGTCGTCGACTACGCCCACAAGACCGACGCGGTCGAGTCGGTGCTCAAGGCGCTGCGCAAGGTCACCAAGGGCCGTCTGCACGTCGTCCTCGGCTGCGGCGGCGACCGCGACCAGACCAAGCGCGCCCCGATGGGCGCCGCCGCGGCCCGGCTGTCCGACACGGCCGTGCTGACCTCCGACAACCCCCGCTCCGAGGACCCGCTCGCGATCCTCGCGACCATGCTCCAGGGCGCGGCCTCCGTGCCCGCGCACGAGCGCGGCGAGGTGCTCCTCTTCGAGGACCGGGCCGCCGCGATCGCCGCCGCAGTCGGCCGGGCGCAGCCCGGCGACACCGTGCTGGTCGCGGGCAAGGGCCACGAGCAGGGCCAGGACATCGCCGGCGTGGTCCGTCCCTTCGACGACCGCCAGGTGCTCCGCGAAGCTATCCAGAAGACCCAGGGATGAACTTGTGATCGCCCTCTCCCTCGCCGAGATCGCAGAAGTCGTCGGCGGGCAGACGCACGACATACCGGATCCGTCCGTCCAGGTCACGGGACCGGTGGTCCGGGACTCCCGCGAGGTGGTCCCCGGCAGCCTGTTCGCCGCCTTCGTCGGCGAGCGCGTGGACGGCCACGACTACGCGGCTCAGGTCACCGGGGCAGGTGCGGTCGCCGTGCTGGCGTCCCGGCCGGTCGGTGTCCCCGCGATCGTGGTCGAGGACGTGCAGACCGCCCTCGGCGCCCTCGCCCGGCACGTCGTACGCCGGCTCGGCGCCACCCTCGTCGCCCTGACCGGCTCCGCGGGCAAGACCAGCACCAAGGACCTCATCGCCCAGGTGCTCGGGCGCAAGGCGCCGACGGTGTACACGCCGGGCTCGCTCAACAACGAGATCGGGCTGCCGCTGACCGCCCTGTCCGCCACCGAGGAGACGAAGTTCCTCGTGCTGGAGATGGGCGCCCGCGGCATCGGACACATCCAGTACCTCGCCGGACTGACGCCCCCGCGGATCGGCCTGGTGCTCAACGTCGGCACCGCCCACATCGGCGAGTTCGGCGGCCGTGAGCAGATCGCCCAGGCCAAGGGCGAACTCGTCGAGGCGCTGCCCCCGGCGGCGGACGGCGGTACGGCGGTCCTCAACGCCGACGACCCGCTGGTCCGGGCGATGGCCTCCCGTACCAAGGCGAAGGTGGTCCTTTTCGGAGAGTCGGCCGAAGCGGACGTACGCGCCGAGAACGTGCGACTCACGGACAGCGGACAGCCCGCCTTCAGGCTTCACACACCCTCCGGTGCAAGCGATGTGACCATGCGCCTGTACGGTGAGCACCACGTGTCGAACGCGCTCGCCGCGGCCGCCGTCGCCCATGAGCTGGGCATGTCCGCGGAAGAGATCGCTCTCGCGCTCTCCGAGGCGGGCTCCCTCTCCCGCTGGCGGATGGAGGTCACCGAGCGCCCGGACGGCGTGACCATCGTCAACGACGCCTACAACGCCAACCCCGAGTCCATGCGGGCCGCCCTTCGGGCGCTCGCGGCCATGGGCAAGGGGCGCCGCACGTGGGCGGTGCTCGGCAAGATGGCCGAGCTGGGGGACGAGGCGCTCGCCGAGCACGACGCCGTCGGACGGCTCGCCGTCCGGCTCAACGTCAGCAAGCTCGTCGCCGTCGGGGGGATTGAGGCCTCCTGGCTGCAACTGGGCGCATATAACGAGGGTTCGTGGGGTGAGGAGTCGGTGCACGTGTCCGACGCACAGGCGGCGATCGACCTGTTGCGCAGCGAGTTGCGCCCGGGGGACGTCGTACTCGTGAAGGCGTCCCGTTCGGTGGGGCTGGAGAGCGTTGCCCAGGCGCTCGTCGAGTCCGGTGCCGAGGGTGAGGTTGCCGCCCGATGATGAAGCAGATTTTGTTCTCGGGAGTCATTGGCCTCTTCCTGACGCTGGTCGGCACTCCGCTGCTGATCAAGCTGCTGGCCCGCAAGGGCTACGGCCAGTACATCCGCGACGACGGCCCACGCGAGCACGCCAGCAAGCGCGGTACGCCGACCATGGGTGGCATCGCCTTCATCCTGGCGACGATCGCCGCGTACTTCCTGAGCAAGCTCATCACCGGTTACGCGCCGACCTACTCGGGTCTGCTGGTCCTCGGCCTGATGTCCGGCATGGGCCTGGTCGGCTTCCTCGACGACTACATCAAGATCGTCAAGCGGCGTTCGCTGGGCCTGCGGGCCAAGGCGAAGATGGCCGGCCAGCTGATCGTCGGCATCGGCTTCGCGGTGCTGTCGCTGATGTTCTCCGACGCCCGCGGCAACACCCCGGCCTCCACCAAGCTGTCCTTCATCACGGACTTCGGCTGGTCGATCGGCCCGGTGCTGTTCGTGGTCTGGGCGCTGTTCATGATCCTCGCCATGTCGAACGGCGTGAACCTGACCGACGGTCTGGACGGCCTCGCCACCGGCGCCTCCGTCCTCGTCTTCGGCGCCTACACGTTCATCGGCGTCTGGCAGTTCCAGGAGTCCTGCGCCAACGCGCAGACCCTGACCAACCCGGGCGCCTGCTACGAGGTGCGCGACCCGCTCGACCTGGCCGTGATCGCCTCCGCGCTGATGGGCGCCTGCCTGGGCTTCCTGTGGTGGAACACCTCGCCCGCGAAGATCTTCATGGGCGACACCGGCTCGCTCGCCCTCGGCGGCGTCCTCACCGGCCTGGCCATCCTCTCCCGCACGGAGCTGCTGGTGGCCATCATGGGCGGCCTGTTCGTCCTCATCACCATGTCGGTCGTCATCCAGGTCGGCTCGTTCCGGCTCACCGGCAAGCGCGTCTTCCGGATGGCGCCACTCCAGCACCACTTCGAACTCAAGGGCTGGTCCGAGGTCCTCGTGGTGGTCCGATTCTGGATCATCCAGGGTATCTGTGTGATTGTCGGACTCGGCCTCTTCTACGCAGGATGGGCAGCGGACAAGTGACCTCCTCGGTGCCTTCGGGGACCTTCGAACTCCAGGGCAAGCACGTCACCGTCGCCGGGCTCGGCGTCTCCGGCGTCCCGGCGGCCAAGGTGCTGCACGCGCGCGGGGCGGTCGTCACGGTCGTCAATGACGGTGACGACGCACGCGCGCGCGAACAGGCCGCGGAGCTGGAGGCGCTCGGGATCACCGTGCGCCTCGGCGACGGCGCGACCCTGCCCGAGGGCACCGAGCTGATCGTCACCGCGCCCGGCTGGAAGCCCGACAAGCCGCTGTTCCTGGCGGCCGGGAAGGCCGGCGTGCCCATCTGGGGCGACGTCGAGCTGGCCTGGCGCCTGCGGGGACCCGACGCGGCCCCCTGGCTGGCCGTGACGGGCACCAACGGCAAGACCACCACCGTGCAGATGCTCGCCTCCATCCTCGCGGCCGCGGGCCTGCGCACGGCCGCCGTCGGCAACATCGGCGTCTCCCTGCTGGACGTGGTCCTCGGCGAGGAGCGGTACGACGTGCTCGCCGTGGAGCTCTCCAGCTACCAGCTGCACTGGGCGCCCTCCCTGCGCGCCCACTCCGCGGCCGTCCTCAACCTCGCCCCCGACCACCTCGACTGGCACGGCTCCATGGAGGCGTACGCCGCCGACAAGGGCCGCGTCTACGAGGGCAACCAGGTGGCATGCGTCTACAACGTGGCCGACGGGCGCACCGAGGACCTGGTGCGCGAGGCCGACGTCGAGGAGGGCTGCCGCGCCGTCGGGTTCACCCTCGGCACGCCCGGGCTCTCCCAACTCGGCGTCGTGGAGGGCATCCTCGTCGACCGCGCCTTCGTGCCGGACCGGCACAAGAACGCGCAGGAGCTGGCCGAGGTCTCCGACGTCAACCCGCCGGCCCCGCACAACATCGCCAACGCCCTTGCCGCGGCGGCCCTCGCGCGCGCCTTCGGGGTGCCCGCCGCCGCCGTCCGCGAAGGCCTGCGGAACTTCCGTCCCGACGCGCACCGCATCGCGCACGTGGCCGACATCGACGGGGTCGCGTACGTCGACGACTCCAAGGCGACGAACACCCATGCCGCGGAAGCCTCGTTGGCGGCATATGAACCGATCGTATGGATTGCGGGCGGTCTGGCGAAGGGCGCGACCTTCGACGAACTCGTCGCCACGTCGGCCAAGCGGCTGCGCGGCGCCGTCCTGATCGGTGCCGACCGCGCGCTGATCCGCGAGGCCCTCGCGCGACACGCCCCGGAAGTACCCGTGGTGGACCTCGACCGGACCGACACTGGGGCGATGCTCCAGGCGGTGACGGAAGCGAAGCGGCTCGCTCAGCCCGGCGACACGGTGCTGCTGGCCCCGGCCTGCGCCTCCATGGACATGTTCACCAACTACAACCAGCGCGGTGACGCTTTCGCGGCGGCGGTCCGCGAACTGCGCGCCTGACCCCGGCCGCCCGCCGGGCGGATCTAGGGAGGGACGCGTGGGACGGTCGACGCGCAGCGGAGGCGCCGATGCCCAGTAGCCGTACCGGCCGGCCACCCGTGCAGCGGGCGTCCCGGCGCCCGGCCGTGTCCCGTCCCGCGCGCGAGAACCCCGTACAGCGCTTCTACGGGCGCGCGAAACGGGCCTGGGACCGGCCGCTGACCGCCTACTACCTGATCCTCGGCGGCAGCGTGCTGATCACCGTGCTGGGTCTGGTGATGGTCTACTCGGCCTCCCAGATCACCGCGCTGCAGCTGTCGCTGCCCGGGTCGTACTTCTTCCGCAAGCAGGCGCTCGCCGCGCTCATCGGCGGCGCGCTGCTGTTCGCCGCCTCCCGGATGCCGGTGAAGCTGCACCGGGCCCTGGCCTACCCGATCCTCGCCGGCGCCGTGTTCCTGATGGTCCTGGTGCAGGTACCCGGGATAGGGATGGCGGTCAACGGGAACCAGAACTGGATCTCCCTCGGCGGCTCCTTCCAGATCCAGCCCAGCGAGTTCGGCAAGCTCGCCCTCGTGCTGTGGGGCGCGGACCTGATCGCCCGCAAGCAGGACAAGAAGCTGCTGACCCAGTGGAAGCACATGCTGGTGCCCCTGGTGCCGGTCGCCTTCATGCTGCTCGGGCTGATCATGCTCGGCGGCGACATGGGCACCGCGATCATTCTCACGGCGATCCTGTTCGGCCTGCTCTGGCTCGCGGGCGCGCCGACCCGGCTGTTCGCCGGCGTGCTGTCGATCGCCGGCCTGATCGGTGTGGTCCTGATCAAGACCAGCCCCAACCGGATGGCCCGTCTCGCCTGCATCGGCGCCACGGAACCCAAGGCGGGCGTCGCCGACTGCTGGCAGGCCGTGCACGGCATCTACGCCCTGGCCTCCGGCGGACTCTTCGGATCCGGTCTCGGCGCAAGTGTGGAAAAATGGGGCCAACTCCCCGAAGCCCACACCGACTTCATCTTCGCCGTCACCGGTGAGGAACTGGGCCTGTCGGGGACGCTGTCGGTACTCGCCCTGTTCGCGGCTCTAGGCTATGCGGGTATCCGCGTGGCCGGACGCACGGAGGACCCCTTCGTGAGGTACGCCGCGGGAGGTGTGACCACCTGGATCACCGCCCAGGCGGTGATCAACATCGGTGCGGTGCTCGGCCTGCTGCCGATCGCCGGCGTCCCCCTCCCGCTGTTCTCCTACGGAGGGTCCGCCCTGCTGCCGACCATGTTCGCCATCGGGTTGCTGATCGCCTTCGCGCGCGACGAGCCCGCTGCGCGGGCGGCGCTTGCGACGCGGCAACCTCGCTTTGGTAGAAAGCGGGCGGGAGGCTCCGGTGCCGAGCGGGGGCCTCGGAGATGGAACACGATGCGACGGCGTGCCACAGCGGCGCGTTCGTCCGGAGAGCGGTGAATTTCGGTGCATGTCGTACTCGCCGGTGGGGGGACCGCCGGCCACATCGAGCCAGCGCTCGCCCTCGCGGACGCCCTGCGCAGGCAGGACCCGACCGTGGGAATCACGGCCCTGGGCACGGAGCGCGGTCTGGAGACGCGGCTCGTCCCGGAGCGCGGCTACGAGCTGGCGCTGATCCCGGCGGTGCCGCTGCCGCGCAAGCCCACCCCTGAACTGATCACGGTCCCGGGCCGGCTGCGCGGCACGATCAAGGCCGCCGAGCAGATCCTGGAGCGCACCAAGGCGGACGCCGTGGTCGGCTTCGGCGGCTACGTCGCCCTGCCCGCCTACCTGGCCGCCAAGCGGCTCGGTGTGCCCATCGTGATCCACGAGGCCAACGCCCGCCCGGGCCTGGCCAACAAGATCGGCTCGCGATACGCGGCCCGGGTCGCCGTCTCCACCCCGGACAGCAAGCTGCGCGACGCCCGCTACATCGGCATCCCGCTGCGCCGCTCGATCGCCACCCTGGACCGCGCCGCCGTGCGCCCGGAGGCACGCGCCCGATTCGGCCTCGACCCGAACCTGCCCACGCTGCTCGTGTCCGGCGGCTCCCAGGGCGCCCGGCGGCTGAACGAGGTCGTCCAGCAGGTCGCCCCGTGGCTCCAGCAGGCCGGCATCCAGATCCTGCACGCGGTCGGCCCGAAGAACGAACTGCCGCAGGTGCACCAGATGCCGGGGATGCCCCCCTATCTCCCGGTAAGTTACCTGGACCGGATGGACCTCGCGTACGCCGCGGCCGACATGATGCTCTGCCGCGCGGGCGCGATGACCGTCGCCGAACTCTCCGCCGTCGGGCTCCCGGCCGCCTACGTCCCGCTGCCCATCGGCAACGGCGAACAGCGGCTGAACGCCCAGCCGGTGGTCAAGGCGGGCGGCGGGCTCCTCGTCGACGACGCGGAGCTCACGCCCGAGTGGGTGCAGCAGAACGTCCTGCCCGTGCTCGGCGACCCGCACCGGCTCTACGAGATGTCCCGCGCGGCAAGCGAGTTCGGCCGCCGGGACGCCGACGAACTGCTCGTCGGCATGGTGTACGAGGCGATCGCCTCACGCCGTTAGGACCATATGACGAAAGGGCAGTGAGCGTGGCCGGACCGACGACCGCCGAGCGCGGTGACCGCCAGCAGGAGTCGTCCGGCCCGCCGCCCGCCCGGGGGCTCGGAGGGCGGCGCCTGCGCGCGCTCGCCGTCCTGGCCGTGCTCGTCATCCTCCTGGGCGCCGGTGGCACTTGGGCGCTGTACGGCTCCCACTGGCTGCGCGTCGGGCACGTCTCGGTGTCCGGCACGCGTGTGCTGACCCCGGCGGAGGTGCGCGAGGCGGCCGCCGTTCCGGTGGGTGCCCCGATGATTTCCGTCGGCACGGACACCATCGAAGCCCGACTTCGCCGGAAATTGCCCCGAATTGACACCGTCGACGTGGTGCGTGCCTGGCCGCACGGAATCGGCCTGAAAGTGGTGGAGCGCACTCCGGTGCTGCTTGTCCGAAAAGGCGGCGATTTCGTCGAAGTCGACGACGACGGTGTCCGGTTCGCCACGGTTCCGGACGCGCCGAGGGGCGTTCCGATGCTGGAAATGTCCGTCTCGCGCACCGGTTCGGGCGCCGCGAGTTTCCGGCGCTTCGGGACCGACCGGCTCGTGGTCGAGGCGGTCCGGGTCGCCGGTGAGCTGCCGGCCGCGGTCGCACGGGGCACCCGGGCCGTCCAAGTCCGCTCCTACGACGCCATCTCGCTGGCCCTGGCCGACGGGCGCACGGTCGCCTGGGGAAGCGGCGAGAACGGCCGCGCCAAGGCACGAGCCCTCACAGCACTCATGAAAGCAGCTCCCGGTGCGCGGCACTTCGACGTGAGTGTCCCCACCGCCCCTGCGTCATCGGCGAGTTGACGCACATCAGCGCAGGCCAGCACCCTGGTTGGGCACCGCTACGGCTGATCACATAGGGTGAAAAGAAAAACGGGAGGTTCGGCGTGTTCGTTGAACGGGCGCCACTTGTCGACTTAGTGTCCTGTTCAGAGACTTCAAGGAACAGACACACTGGTAACCCTAAACTTCAGGGTTAGGGTTCGGGTCGGCGCTACGGACCGTCCCATTCGGCATCTGTCGTACCGGCGCGGGGAACCCCGCACCGCGACGACAACGTAATTCGAGGCGAGAGGCCTTCGACGTGGCAGCACCGCAGAACTACCTCGCAGTCATCAAGGTCATCGGTGTCGGCGGCGGTGGTGTCAATGCCATCAACCGGATGATCGAGGTCGGTCTCAAGGGCGTCGAGTTCATCGCCATCAACACCGACGCACAGGCGCTGTTGATGAGCGACGCCGACGTCAAGCTCGACGTCGGCCGTGAACTCACCCGCGGACTCGGCGCCGGAGCCAACCCGGCCGTCGGCCGCAAGGCCGCCGAGGACCACCGCGAGGAGATCGAGGAGGTCCTCAAGGGGGCCGACATGGTCTTCGTGACGGCCGGTGAGGGCGGCGGCACCGGCACCGGCGGCGCGCCGGTGGTGGCCAACATCGCGCGCTCCCTCGGCGCCCTCACCATCGGTGTGGTGACGCGCCCGTTCACCTTCGAGGGACGGCGCCGCGCGAACCAGGCCGAGGACGGCATCGCAGAACTGCGCGAAGAGGTCGACACCCTCATCGTCATCCCCAACGACCGGCTGCTGTCCATCTCGGACCGCCAGGTCTCGGTCCTGGACGCCTTCAAGTCCGCGGACCAGGTCCTGCTCTCCGGTGTCCAGGGCATCACCGACCTCATCACCACCCCCGGTCTGATCAACCTCGACTTCGCCGACGTCAAGTCGGTCATGTCCGAGGCCGGTTCGGCCCTCATGGGCATCGGTTCGGCCCGCGGCGACGACCGGGCGGTGGCCGCGGCCGAGATGGCGATCTCCTCGCCGCTGCTGGAGGCGTCCATCGACGGCGCCCGCGGTGTGCTGCTCTCCATCTCCGGCGGCTCCGACCTCGGCCTCTTCGAGATCAACGAGGCCGCCCAGCTGGTCAGCGAGGCCGCCCACCCCGAGGCCAACATCATCTTCGGCGCGGTCATCGACGACGCCCTCGGCGACGAGGTCCGGGTCACCGTGATCGCGGCCGGCTTCGACGGCGGCCAGCCGCCGGCCCGCCGGGACAACGTGCTCGGCTCGGCCTCCGCCTCCTCGTCCTCCGCGCCCCGCCGCGACGAGCCAGCCCCGGCGCGGCCGGCCGAGCCCAGCCGCCCGTCCTTCGGCTCGCTCGGCAGCGTGAAGCCGAAGGAGGAGCCGGAGCAGGCGCCCGAGCCGGTGGCCGAGATCCCGGTCGTCCCGCCGGTCACCCCGGCCCCCCGCACCTACACGGACAGCGGGGCCGAGGAGCTGGACGTGCCGGACTTCCTCAAGTGATAGGACAGCGCGAGAGCGTGAGCGGCGCGCACTTCGCCTTCACCGACCGGTGGGGCGGGGTGAGCGCCGCTCCGTATGAGGAGCTCAACCTCGGCGGCGCGGTCGGCGACACGCCCGAGGCGGTGCGGGGCAACCGGGAGCTGGCGGCGAAGTCGCTGGGCCTGGAAGCCGGCCGGGTCGTCTGGATGAACCAGGTGCACGGCGCCGACGTGGCCGTGGTCGACGAGCCCTGGGGTGAGCGGCCGGTGCCGGAGGTGGACGCGATCGTCACCGTCCGTCGCGGACTCGCACTCGCGGTCCTCACCGCCGACTGCGTGCCGGTACTGCTGGCCGACCCCGTCGCCGGGGTGGTGGCCGCCGCCCACGCCGGCCGGCCCGGCATGACCAAGGGGGTCGTCACCGCCGCCGTGCGGGCCATGACCGGACTCGGTGCCGAACCGGAGCGCATCGTCGCCCGCACCGGACCGGCCGTGTGCGGCCGGTGTTACGAGGTGCCGGAGCAGATGCGCGCAGAGGTGGCCGCCGTCGAGCCGGCGGCGCACGCTGTAACCGGCTGGGGCACGCCGGCGGTCGACGTGAGCGCCGGGGTGCACGCGCAGCTCGACCGGCTCGGGGTGTGCGACCGGGCGCAGTCGCCGGTGTGCACGCTGGAGTCGGACGACCACTTCTCGTACCGCCGTGACCGCACGACCGGGCGGCTCGCGGGCTATGTGTGGCTGGACTGATGGGGCATGACGGACCGTAGAACCGAACTCGCCGCGAATCTGGCGAAGGTGGAGGAGCGCATCACCGCCGCGTGCGTGGCGGCCGGGCGCGAGCGGGAGGAGGTGACCCTGATCGTGGTCACCAAGACCTACCCGGCGAGCGATGTGCGGATCCTGTCGGAGCTCGGCGTGCGCCACGTCGCCGAGAACCGCGACCAGGACGCGGCGCCGAAGGCGCAGGCCTGTGCCGATCTGCCCCTCTCGTGGCACTTCGTCGGCCAGCTCCAGACCAACAAGGTCCGCTCCGTGGTCGGATACGCCGACGTCGTGCAGTCCGTCGACCGCTCCCGGCTGGTCACGACGCTGTCGAAGGAGGCGGTGCGGGCCGGGCGCGAGGTGGGCTGCCTGATCCAGGTCGCGCTCGACGCCGGCGCGAGCGGCCGCGGCGAGCGCGGTGGGATCGGCCCCGACGGAATCGAAGAGTTGGCCGATCTGGTGGCGCGGGCCGACGGGCTGCGGCTCGACGGACTGATGACCGTCGCCCCGCTCTCCGGGGAGTACGCGGGGCGCGAACAGGCGGCGTTCGGGCGGCTCATGGATTTGTCGACTGACCTGCGCCGAGCCCATCCGGCTGCAACCATGGTGTCCGCAGGGATGAGTGCGGACCTCGAACAGGCCGTGGCGGCCGGAGCGACACATGTGCGCGTCGGCACTGCGGTACTCGGAGTCCGACCCAGGCTCCGGTAACGTCGCCAAGAAGTCGGACCACAGCAGAAAATATGGTCAATGCCTAGGGAACCGGGCACAACGACCTCGTGGATCGCAGGCACTTGGCAGTCGTCAGCCGATCCACCACAGAGCGGAGGACTCAGAGCATGGCCGGCGCGATGCGCAAGATGGCGGTCTACCTCGGCCTCGTGGAGGACGATGGGTACGACGGCCGCGGATTCGACCCCGACGACGACTTCGAGCCCGAACTGGACCCGGAGCCCGAGCGGGACCACCGACGGCACGAGCCGTCCCACCAGGCGCACGGTGCACATCAGTCCCAAAGGGACGAAGAGGTGCGAATCGTGCAACCGCCCGCGCAGCGCGAGCCGATGGCCCGAGCGACCTCGCTCGCCGCGGAATCCGGACGTCCGGCGCGTATCGCGCCCGTGGCATCCATCACACAAGAACGCCAGTCCCTGGAGAAGAACGCACCGGTGATCATGCCCAAGGTCGTGTCGGAACGAGAGCCGTACCGGATCACCACGCTTCACCCCCGGACGTACAACGAGGCCCGTACCATCGGGGAACACTTCCGTGAGGGCACCCCGGTGATCATGAATCTGACTGAGATGGATGACACAGACGCAAAGCGACTTGTCGACTTTGCGGCCGGTTTGGTGTTTGGTCTTCACGGCAGCATCGAGCGGGTGACGCAGAAGGTGTTCCTGTTGTCTCCTGCTAACGTCGATGTCACGGCGGAGGACAAGGCCCGCATCGCAGAGGGCGGGTTCTTCAACCAGAGCTGAGAAGCACCACCAGACCAAGTGCGGAAGAGCACGGAGCAGGGGAGAGGGAAACGCAGGCCATGAGCGTGTTCGCGCAGGTGATCTACATCGCGCTGATGGTGTTCCTCGTCGTGCTCATCTTCCGGCTGGTCATGGATTACGTGTTCCAGTTCGCCCGCTCGTGGCAACCCGGCAAGGCGATGGTGGTCGTACTGGAGGCCACCTACACTGTCACCGATCCACCGTTGAAGCTTCTGCGGCGGTTCATCCCGCCGCTGCGTCTCGGGGGCGTGGCGCTCGACCTGTCCTTCTTCGTGCTGATGATCATCGTCTACATTCTCATCTCCCTCACGAGCCTAGCGAGATGAATGTGGACGATACGGTCTTGCCGACTGCCGATGACTACGTTGAGGTGAAGAGATGCCGTTGACCCCCGAGGACGTGCGGAACAAGCAGTTCACGACCGTCCGCCTCCGAGAAGGCTATGACGAGGACGAGGTCGATGCCTTCCTCGACGAGGTCGAAGCCGAACTGACCCGTCTGCTCCGCGAGAACGAGGACCTGCGCGCCAAGCTGGCCGCGGCCACGCGCGCTGCTGCCCAGAACCAGCAGAACATGCGCAAGCCTCCGGAGCAGGACCAGCAGCATCCTCAGCAGCAGGGCATGCGAGGTCCCGGCGCGCCGGTGCCCGCCGGCATATCGGGCCCGCCGCAGCAGCAGATGGGTGGCCCCATGGGTGGCCCGCCCCAGCTGCCGAGCGGTGCCCCGCAGCTGCCTGCCGGCCCCAGCGGCCAGGGCGGCCCGCAGGGTCCCGGCCCGATGGGTCAGGGTCCGATGGGCCAGGGTCCGATGGGTCAGGGTCCGATGGGTCAGGGCCCCATGGGTCAGGGCCCCATGGGCGGTCAGCCGCCCATGCAGCAGCAGATGGGTGGCCCGATGGGCGGCCCCATGGGCGGTCCGATGGGCGGCCCCGGTCAGGGCCCCGGTGGCGACAGCGCCGCCCGTGTCCTCTCGCTGGCTCAGCAGACCGCCGACCAGGCGATCGCCGAGGCCCGCTCCGAGGCCAACAAGATCGTCGGTGAGGCCCGCAGCCGCGCCGAGGGTCTGGAGCGTGACGCCCGCGCCAAGGCCGACGCCCTGGAGCGGGACGCGCAGGAGAAGCACCGCGTCGCCATGGGCTCCCTGGAGTCCGCCCGCGCCACGCTGGAGCGCAAGGTCGAGGACCTGCGCGGCTTCGAGCGCGAGTACCGCACGCGTCTGAAGTCGTACCTCGAGTCCCAGCTGCGTCAGCTGGAGACCCAGGCCGACGACTCCCTGGCGCCGCCGCGTACTCCGGCGACCGCGTCGCTGCCGCCGTCCCCGGCGCCCTCCATGGCTCCGGCCGGCGCGAGCGCCCCGTCCTACGGCGGCAACCAGACGATGGGCGGCTCGTCCGCTCCGTCCGCCCCGTCCTACGGCGGCCAGCAGCAGATGACCCCGGCCATGACCCAGCCCATGGCCCCGGTCCGTCCGCAGGGTCCGTCCCCGATGGGCCAGGCTCCCTCGCCGATGCGCGGGTTCCTGATCGACGAGGACGACAACTGAGCACCGGGCACGGTGTGTAGTACGCCATAGGCGTCGGCAGAGTTCAGGGCGGGACCCCGGATCGCACGATCCGGGGTCCCGCCCTTTTTACGCGTGTTGAGACCGGCTCCTGGAGAAGGGCCCGGACACGGAGAAGGGCCCGGCCTCCGAACGGAGACCGGGCCCTTCTCCGGAGTCGGGCGCCTACGCCTTGCGCAGTCGGAAGACCAGGCTCAGCCCCTCGTCCGTGAAGGCGGATCCGTACGTGTCGTCGGCGTCGCCCTGCGCGAAGTCGGCGGCCAGCACCTCATCGGCGATCAACTCGCTGTGCTCGGACAGCGCGGCGATCACCGCGGGGTCGGTCGAGGTCCAGCGCAGCGCGATCCGGTCGGCCACGTCGAGGCCGCTGTTCTTGCGGGCCTCCTGGATCAGCCGGATCGCGTCACGGGCCAGACCGGCCTGCCGCAGCTCTTCGGTGATCTCCAGGTCCAGGGCGACCGTCGCGCCGGAGTCGGAGGCCACCGACCAGCCCTCGCGCGGGGTCTCGGTGATGATCACCTCGTCCGGGGCGAGAGCGACCGTCTCGCCGTCGACCTCCACGGACGCCGTGCCCTCGCGCAGCGCGAGGGACAGCGCGGCCGCGTCGGCGCCGGCGATCGCCTTGGCCACGTCCTGCACCCGCTTGCCGAACCGCTTGCCGAGCGCCCGGAAGTTGGCCTTGGCGGTGGTGTCCACCAGGGAACCGCCGACCTCGGACAGCGACGCCAGGGCGGAGACGTTCAGCTCCTCGGTGATCTGCGTGTGCAGCTCGCGGTCCAGGGAGTCGAAACCGCTCGCCGCGATCAGCGCGCGGGACAGCGGCTGGCGGGTCTTGACGCCCGACTCCGCGCGCGTGGCGCGGCCCAGCTCCACCAGCCGGCGCACCAGAACCATCTGCCGGGACAGCTCCGGGTCGATGGCGGAGAGGTCCGCCTCCGGCCAGGGGGCCAGGTGCACGGACTCCGGCGAGCCCGGGGTGACCGGGACGATCAGGTCCTGCCACACCCGCTCGGTGATGAACGGGGTGATCGGCGCCATCAGCTTGGTGACCGTCTCCAGCACCTCGTGCAGAGTGCGCAGCGCGGCCTTGTCGCCCTGCCAGAAGCGGCGGCGCGAACGGCGGACGTACCAGTTGGACAGGTCGTCCACGAACGCCGAGAGCAGCTTGCCGGCGCGCTGGGTGTCGTACGCCTCCAGCGCCTGGGTCACCTGGTCGGTGAGCGCGTGCAGCTCGGACAGCAGCCAGCGGTCGATCAGCGGGCGCTCGGCCGGGGCCGGATCCGCGGCGCTGGGCGCCCAGTTCGACGTACGGGCGTACAGGGCCTGGAAGGCGACCGTGTTCCAGTACGTGAGGAGCGTCTTGCGGACGACCTCCTGGATGGTGCCGTGGCCGACCCGGCGGGCCGCCCACGGGGAGCCGCCGGCCGCCATGAACCAGCGGACCGCGTCCGCGCCGTGCTGGTCCATGAGCGGGATCGGCTGCAGGATGTTGCCCAGGTGCTTGGACATCTTGCGGCCGTCCTCGGCGAGGATGTGGCCGAGGCAGACGACGTTCTCGTACGACGACTTGTCGAAGACCAGGGTGCCGACGGCCATCAGCGTGTAGAACCAGCCGCGGGTCTGGTCGATCGCCTCGGAGATGAACTGGGCCGGGTAACGGCTCTCGAACAGCTCCTTGTTCTTGTACGGGTAGCCCCACTGCGCGAACGGCATAGAACCCGAGTCGTACCAGGCGTCGATGACCTCCGGCACGCGCGTGGCGGGCTTCGCGCACTGCGGGCACGCGAAGGTGACGTCATCGATGAACGGGCGGTGCGGGTCGAGGGCCGACTGGTCCGTGCCGGTCAGCTCGGTCAGCTCCGCGCGGGAGCCGACGCAGGTGAGGTGGTCGTCCTCGCAGCGCCAGATCGGCAGCGGGGTGCCCCAGTAGCGGTTGCGGGACAGCGCCCAGTCGATGTTGTTGTTCAGCCAGTCGCCGAAGCGGCCGTGCTTGACCGTGTCCGGGAACCAGTTGGTGCCCTCGTTCTCCTGGATGAGGCGGTCCTTGATCGCCGTCGTGCGGATGTACCAGGAGGGCTGCGCGTAGTAGAGCAGCGCGGTGTGGCAGCGCCAGCAGTGCGGGTAGCTGTGTTCGTACGGCAGGTGCTTGAAGAGGAGGCCGCGCTGCTGAAGGTCCTCGGTGAGCCGTTCGTCCGCCTTCTTGAAGAAGACGCCGCCGACCAGCGGGACGTCCTCCTCGAAGGTGCCGTCCGGGCGGACCGGGTTGACCACGGGCAGGCCGTAGGCGCGGCAGACCTTGAGGTCGTCCTCACCGAAGGCCGGGGACTGGTGGACCAGGCCCGTACCGTCCTCGGTCGTCACGTACTCGGCGTTCACCACGTAGTGCGCCGGCTCCGGGAACTCCACGAGCTCGAACGGGCGCCGGTAGGTCCAGCGCTCCATCTCGGCGCCGGTGAAGGACTGGCCGGTCGGCTCCCAGCCCTCGCCGAGCGCCTTGGCGACCAGCGGCTCGGCGACGACGATCTTCTCCTGGCCGTCGGTCGCGACGACGTAGGTGACCTCGGGGTGCGCGGCGACCGCCGTGTTGGACACCAGGGTCCAGGGGGTCGTCGTCCACACCAGCAGCGAGGCCTCGCCGGCGAGCGGGCCGGAGGTGAGCGGGAAGCGGACGTACACGGACGGGTCGACGACCGTCTCGTAGCCCTGGGCCAGCTCGTGGTCGGACAGGCCGGTGCCGCAGCGGGGGCACCAGGGGGCGACGCGGTGGTCCTGGACCAGCAGCCCCTTGCCGAAGATCTCCTTCAGCGACCACCACACCGACTCCACGTACTCGGGGTCCATGGTGCGGTAGGCGTCGTCCAGGTCGACCCAGTAGCCCATGCGGGTCGTCAGCTCGGCGAAGGCGTCGGTGTGCCGGGTCACGGACTCACGGCACTTGGCGTTGAACTCGGCGATGCCGTACGCCTCGATGTCCTGCTTGCCGGAGAAGCCCAGCTCCTTCTCGACGGCCAGCTCGACGGGCAGGCCGTGGCAGTCCCAGCCGGCCTTGCGGGCCACGTGGTAGCCGCGCATGGTGCGGAAGCGGGGGAAGACGTCCTTGAAGACGCGCGCCTCGATGTGGTGGGCGCCCGGCATGCCGTTGGCGGTGGGCGGCCCCTCGTAGAACACCCATTCCGGGCGGCCCTCGGACTGCTCCAGGCTCTTGCTGAAGATCTTCTGGTCGCGCCAGAAGTCGAGCACCGCGTGCTCAAGCGCGGGCAGGTCGACCTGGGCGGGCACCTGGCGGTACGTCGGCGCTGTCATCTGCGAGCATCCTCCAACGGACTTGCTGCCTTCCGTCGGAGGGACGAGAGCCTTCGTTCCTGTCTACGCCGTGTGCGGCGCGCTCCCGCGGTACCACCCTCCTTGGCCCTCCGCCGCGCCGTACACGCCGGTGAGCCCCCTCATTGGGGTCGCGAAGCCGGTTCTACTCGCCTCGGCCCGTGGGCTGCGGCTTTCCTCCGGCGGCTCCGGGGTGATCTTCACGTCGCGCTGACCCCCGGGCTCACACCGTCCCCGGGTCGCTCTCGGCCGCCTACGCCGCTACTCGTCCCCATCCACGCTTTTCGCTCCGCCCAGTGTACGGCGCCGCGCGGACCGTGGCCGACCGGATTTCCGGGTGGTGGGAGCACCGGCCGGGGTGACCCGAATGGCGAGGGGGTGGCCGGGCTCCTGCCGTGCGGGTACGGCTCGGCGGATTACCCGGCGGGGAGCTGGGCACAACGGATGCAGGCCCGCTGCGCGGGGGGTGCGGGCGGGCGAATCGGGCGGTGTGCCCCGTTGCCGCGGGACTCAAGTCGATTTATCGTCCCAGCACGATTCGCGTGCGAGATCACAATATGTGAAGGGGCCGCGGCCATGGTGGCGAAAAAGACCGCCGTAGAGCAGCCGGCGACCAGCCGGCCCAGGGGCGCGGCCGCCTCCGGCGCCGAGAAGAAGGGCACGCGCGCGGGGGCGCCGAGCACGGCGGCGAAGGAGACGGCCGCGACCGCGAAGAAGAGGGCCGTGCGGGGGTCGGCCGAGGCGACGGTCACTGCACACGCGGACGACCGGAAGACCGCGGGGAAGAAGCAGGCCGGAAAGGCCGCGGCGAGGACGAGGCCCTTCGACGAGAGGACGGGCGTCGCCGAGAGCACGGCTGCGGAAGGCACCCCCGCGCGTACGGCGGCCTCG
This sequence comes from Streptomyces sp. 1222.5, assembly GCF_900105245.1. NCBI lineage: Bacteria > Bacillati > Actinomycetota > Actinomycetes > Kitasatosporales > Streptomycetaceae > Streptomyces > Streptomyces sp. 1222.5. The sequence continues at coordinate 6,291,257 of NZ_FNSZ01000001.1, forward strand.
CGGACGGCCGCGAAGAAGCCACGGGCCAGGACGACACCGGACGAGAGGGCGGCCGCTGAGAAGCGGCCGGGCGACGCGGTGCCCGCCAGGAAGCCGCGGGCCGAGAAGGCCAGGGCCCACGAGCCGCCGACCGGAAGGGCGCCCGCCGAGAAGGCGACGGCCCACGAGCCGCCGACCGGAAAGGCGTCCGCCGAGAAGGCGACGGCCCATGAGCAGCCGGGCGACCGGTCACGGGCCGGCAAGGCCCCGGCGGGGAAGGCTCCGGGTCACGAGCCGTCCGCCGAGAAGGGGGCGGGCAAGGAGGCGGTCGGCGGGAAGTCGTCGGCCGGGAAGGCTTCGGCTCACAAGCCTTCGGCCGGGAAGTCGCAGGCCGACAGCGCGACGGCCCACGAGCCGGTGGCTGAGACGCAGCAGGCTGCGGGCGGGAAGGCGCGCGCCGGGAAGCGGCCGGGCGGAAGGACGACAGCCACGAAGCAACGGGCCGACAAGCCGCGGACCCACGAGCCCGCGGCCGAAGAGACGCCCGCCGTGACGGCATCGGCTCACAAGCCGCCGGCCGAAGAGACGCCCGCCGTGACGGCATCCGCCCGCAAGACGCCGTCCGAGGAGCCGCGGGCCGTGGAGGCACCGGCCCGCAGGACGCCGGCCGAGAAGTCACGGGCTGGGAAGGCGGCCGGGAAGACGACGGCTCACCGGGCGGCGGCCGGGAAAGCGCAGGGCGGCGAAGCACAGGCGAAGACGCCGGCCAGGAAGGGGACGGGCAGGAAGGCTGTCGCCGGGAAGGTCGTGGCGGACAGGCCGGCGGAGGGAGGGCCGGCCGACGAGAGGCCGGCGGCGAGGAAGGTCGCCGCCGGGAAGGCGGACGGTGCGGACGTCTCCACGAGGGCGGCCGCGAAGAGCACGGCCAAGGAAGCGGGCGCGGCGCGGGCCGCAAGGCAGACGGGAGCCACGACAGTGGTTGCGAAGAAGACTCCTGGCACGGCCACGACGGCGCAGTCCGCCGTTCCCAAGGCGCGGGTCGCCGCGGCGGATCCCGGCGAGCTGGCGGTGCGCCCCGGCGAGGACCCCTGGACCCCGCAAGAGGTCGACGAGGCCCGCGCCGAGCTGCTGTCGGAGGTGGAGCGGCTGCGGACCGAGATCAGCACCTCCGAGGCGTCCCTCGTGGGCCTGATGCGCGACTCCGGGGACGGCGCGGGCGACGACCAGGCCGACACCGGCACCAAGAACATCACGCGCGAGCACGAGATGGCGCTGGCCGCCAACGCGCGCGAGATGCTGACCCAGAACGAGCACGCCCTGGAACGCCTGGACTCGGGCACCTACGGCCTGTGCGAGAACTGCGGGAACCCCATCGGAAAGGCCCGCATGCAGGCCTTCCCGCGAGCCACCCTGTGCGTGGAGTGCAAGCAGAAGCAGGAACGCCGCTCCTGAGCACGAGGGCCCCTCGGCACGTGCCGTACTCTCGTCCTCAGTCAGGCACCTAGGTTGAGGGACTCACGTGGCAGAGGCGGAGCGCATCATCGGTACGCCGGACACCCCGGAAGACAGCGGCGAGCGGACGGCGGCGGCCGGCGCGACCGGCGTGGGCGAGCGGCAGACCCAGGCGGAGCGGCGCACGGGCCGCGGGCGCCGTATCGCCGTGCTGTTCGCGGTGGCCGCGTTCGCCTACGCCGTCGACCTGATCAGCAAGCTGCTCGTGGTGTCAAGGCTGGAGGGCCGCGCGCCGATCCGGCTCGTCGGGGACCTGCTCGAACTGCACGCCATCCGCAACCCGGGCGCCGCCTTCGGCTTCGGCGCGGCCTTCACGATCATCTTCACGCTGATCGCCGCCGCCGTGATCGTGGTCATCATCCGCCTGGCCCGCAAGCTGTACAGCTTCCCCTGGGCGGTCGCCCTCGGCCTGCTGCTCGGCGGCGCGCTCGGCAACCTCACCGACCGGATCTTCCGGGCCCCGGGGATCTTCGAGGGCGAGGTGGTGGACTTCATCGCGCCCAAGGGCTTCGCGGTGTTCAACCTCGCCGACTCGGCGATCGTCTGCGGTGGCATCCTGATCGTGCTGCTGTCCTTCCGCGGCCTGGACCCGGACGGCACGGTCCACAAGGACTGAGCCGGCGCACGAGGACCGCGTCGACGGGTCCCGCGGCGGAGTTGTCCACAGGCCCGTGCGGGAGCGTCCGGCCGGTCCGGCATACTCGACGGGTGAGCACAGTTCCCGAGGTCCGTACCCTGCCCGTGCCCGACGGCCTGGAGGGCGAGCGCGTCGACGCCGCCATCTCCCGCATGTTCGGCTTCTCCCGCACGAAGGCGGCGGAGCTGGCCGCGGCCGGCAAGGTCCAGGTCGACGGCACGGTGGTCGGCAAGTCCGAGCGGGTGCACGGCGGGGCCTGGCTCGAGGTCGAGATGCCGCAGGCGCCCGCGCCGGTCCAGGTGGTGGCCGAGCCGGTCGAGGGCATGGAGATCGTGCACGACGACGACGACGTGGTCGTGATCGTCAAGCCCGTGGGCGTGGCCGCACACCCGAGCCCCGGCTGGAGCGGACCGACCGTCATCGGCGGCCTCGCGGCCGCCGGGTACCGGATCTCCACCTCCGGCGCCGCCGAGCGCCAGGGCATCGTGCACCGTCTCGACGTCGGCACCTCCGGACTGATGGTGGTCGCCAAGTCGGAGCGTGCCTACACGTCGCTCAAGCGCCAGTTCAAGGAGCGCACGGTCGACAAGCGGTACCACACCCTGGTCCAGGGCCACCCGGACCCGACGAGCGGCACGATCGACGCCCCGATCGGCCGCCACCCGAACCACGACTACAAGTGGGCGGTCACCGCCGAGGGCAAGCCCTCCGTGACCCACTACGACCTCATCGAGGCTTTCCGCGCCGCCTCCCTGCTCGACGTGAAGCTGGAGACCGGCCGCACCCACCAGATCCGGGTCCACATGTCCGCCCACCGCCACCCCTGCGTCGGCGACCTCACCTACGGCGCCGACCCGACCCTCGCCAAGCGGCTGGGGCTGACCCGCCAGTGGCTGCACGCCGTCCGGCTGGGCTTCGAGCACCCCGGGGACGGCCAGTGGGCGGAGTTCGAGAGCGCCTACCCCGAGGACCTGGAGAAGGCCCTCGAGCAGGTCCGCGAGGAGACGTGGGCATGAGCGGCCCGTACACCCTGCGGGTCGCCGAGGACCCGGCCGACCGCGAGGCCTGCTTCGCGGTCCGCAAGGAGGTCTTCGTCGTCGAGCAGGGCGTCGACGAGGACATCGAGTACGACGCGTACGACGCCGTGGCCGTGCACGTCCTGGCGGTCCGCGCCGACGGCGTGCCGCTCGGCACCGGGCGGCTGCTGCACGGGGAGGCGGCGGCCGCGAAGACCGGCGGCGACCCGGCGGTGGGCTCCCTCGGGCGGCTGGCCGTCACCCAGGACGCGCGCGGGCTCGGGGTCGGCGCCGCCCTGGTGCGGGCCGTCGAGGACGCGGCCCGCGCGCGCGGCCTCGCCGCGGTGGACCTGCACGCCCAGACCCACGCCCTGGGCTTCTACGAGCGCCTCGGCTACGAGGCGTACGGCCCGGAGTTCCCCGACGCGGGCATACCGCACCGGGCGATGCGCCGCGCTCTGTAGAGCCACGCTTTCCCGCCTGGCGGATGGCAGGCTTGAGGTCTGCGTGTGATCGTCGACCCCCGGAGCGCCGGCCGTGGATCAGTTGGCTCTGTTGTTCGTCCTGCTGCTCGGGGCCCTGGTGAGCGTCCCGTTGGGGGACCGGCTGGGACTGCCGGCGCCCGTGCTGATGACGCTGTTCGGCGGGGCGCTGGCGGTGGCCGACTTCGTCCCCAACGTGAACATCCCGCCGGAGCTGATCCTGCCGGGTCTGCTGCCGCCGCTGCTCTACGCCGCGGTGCGCCGCACCTCCTGGCGGCAGTTCGCGGCCAACGTCCGCCCGATCTTCCTGCTGGCCGTCGCCCTGGTGTTCGTGACGACGGTGTGCGTGGCGTTCGTCGCCAACGCGATCGTGCCCGGACTGCCGATGGCCGCGGCCGTCGCCCTCGGCGCGCTGATCGCCCCGCCCGACCCGGTCGCCGCGACGAGCGTCGCCGGACAGCTCGGGCTGCCGCGCCGCCTGGTGTCGATCCTGGAGGGCGAGGGGCTCTTCAACGACGTCACCGCCATCGTGCTGTACCACGTGGCGATCGCCGCCGCCGTGAGCGGCACCTTCTCACCCTGGCGGGCCGGTCTCGACCTCGTGCTGTCCGCCGTCGTCGCGCTGGCCGTCGGACTGGTGCTCGGCTGGGGCGCGAACAGGCTGATGGATCTGCTGGGGGACCCGACCCTCCAGATCGGCATGACCCTGCTGGTGCCGTACGCCTCCTACGTCCTCGCGGAGAAGCTGCACGGCTCCGGGGTGCTCGCCGTGCTCACCACGGCGCTGTTCCTCGCCGAGTACGCCACCGACGCCGACGACGTGATGACCCGGCTCGCCGGGCACACCTTCTGGGACATCATCGACACCCTCGTCACGGGCGTCGCCTTCGGACTCATCGGCCTGGAGCTGCACAACGCGATCCGCACGGCCGCGGGCCGGTGGGGCGAGATGCTCGGCTGGGCCGCCGCCGTGGTGGGCGTGGTGGTCGTCGTACGGCTGGTGTGGCTGCTGCCCGCCACCTGGCTCACCAAGCGGCTGCACGCCCGCCGCGACTACGACGAGGAGATCCCGGTGAGCTGGCGGGAGACCGTCGTGATGTGGTGGTCCGGGATGCGCGGGGTGGCCTCCGTGGCGCTGGCGCTGGCCGTGCCGCTGGAGACGGACGCCGGGACGCCGTTCCCCGACCGGGACGAGATCATCTTCATCGCGTTCGGGGTGATCGTCGCCACCCTGGTGCTCCAGGGACTGACCCTGCCGTGGCTGGTGAAGCGGCTCGGGGTGCAGGCGGACTCCGAGCGGGAGAAGGACTTCGAGAAGGAGCTCGCGGTGCGGGCCGCGAAGGCGGCCAAGCGCAGGCTGCGGGAGATCGAGCAGGTGGAGGAGCTGCCCGAGGAGCTGTCCGAGCAGATGCTGCGGCGGGCCTTCGACATCGGCATCCGGATCAGCCCGGACATGGGGGAGGAGGAGCGCCGCGAGGCGCAGCACCAGCGGGCCAAGCGGATCAAGCGGGTGCGGCGCATCCAGAACGAGATGCTCAGCGCCGCCCGGCACGAGGTGCTGGCGGCGCGGAGCGAACCGGGGGCGGACCCGGAGATCGTGGACCGGGTGCTGCGCCATCTCGACGTACGCAGCCTGCGCTGAGGCCGGCCCGCCCCCGGCGGGCGGTGCCCGTCAGCCGCGGCCCGTACGCGGGAAGTCGTACGCCCTGCGGAGCGAGGAGCTGTCCGGGGACGGGACCCGGTAGGGCGGCAGGACCGCGTCGGAGGTGTTGACCCGCGGCAGCGCGTACGGGTGCTCCGTGGACAGCCAGGTGATCATCTCCTCGCGGACCGCGACCCGCACCGTCCAGATGTCGTCGGCGTCCTTCGCGGTCACCAGCGCCCGCACCTGGATGCTGTTCGGGGTCGTGTCGGTCACCACGAGGTTGCAGGCGCGGCCGTCCCAGGCCGGGCACTGGCGCAGGATGTCCCGCAGCTTCTCGCGCATCGCCTCGACGGGTGCGCTGTGGTCCAGGTGCCAGTAGACGATGCCGGTCATCTGCGGGGTGCCGCGGGACCAGTTCTCGAACGGCTTGGACGTGAAGTACGACACGGGCATGGTGAGCCGGCGCTCGTCCCAGGTGCGGACCGTCAGGAAGGTCAGGGTGATCTCCTCGACCGTGCCCCACTCACCGTCCACGACGACCGTGTCGCCGATGCGCACCATGTCGCCGAAGGCGATCTGGAGCCCCGCGAACAGGTTCGACAGCGTGGACTGGGCGGCGACACCGGCCACGATGCCCAGGATGCCGGCGGAGGCCAGCAGTGAGGCGCCGGCCGCGCGCATCGCCGGGAAGGTCAGCAGCATCGAGGCGATCGCCACGACGATGACGACCGCCGACACCACCCGCATGATCAGCTCGACCTGCGTGCGCACCCGGCGCACCCGGGCCACGTCCCGGTGGGCGCGCGCGTAGCGGTTGTAGGAGGTCTCCACGATCGCCGCGGCGATCCGGATGACGAGCCAGGCCGCGGAGCCGATCAGCACCAGGGTCAGCGTCCGGCCGATGCCGACCTGGTGGGCCTCCAGCACCTTCGTCTGGTCGTAGGAGCCTCTGAGCAGCGCGGCGCACAGGACGAGCTGGTAGGGGATGCGGGCGCGCCGCAGCAGCTCCCACAGCGGGGTCTCGGCGTTGCGCTCGTCGGCCTTGCGCAGCAGCAGGTCGGTGGCCCAGCCGATGGCCACCGTGAGCAGCACCGAGCCGCCGAGCACGATCAAGGGACGGAGTACGTTCTCCATGCCTCCGCGCCTAACCGGTCTCGCGGGCTCATGAACATGTGAGTTCCGGCACGGCCTGGGTAGGGCCGCGCTGGGGCCGGGCCGATCCCGGCTGGCACCATGGCCTCATGAACATCATGCTCTTTCACTCGACCTACGGCCTGCGGCCCGCGGTGCGCGAGGCCGCGGACCGGCTGCGCGCGGCCGGCCACGAGGTGTGGACGCCGGACCTCTTCGAGGGACGCACGTTCGACACAGTCGAGGAGGGCATGGCGTACAACGACGAGCTGGGCAAGGAGGAGCTGCTCAAGCGGGCGGTGCTGGCGGCGGCGCCGTACTCGGACCGGGGCCTGGTCTACGCCGGGTTCTCGCTCGGCGCCTCCATCGCCCAGACCCTCGCCCTCGGCGACGACAAGGCGCGCGGGCTGCTGCTCCTGCACGGCACCTCGGACATCGCGCCGAACGCGGAGGCGGACGGGCTGCCGGTGCAACTGCACGTGGCCGAGCCGGACCCGTTCGAGACGGACGACTGGCTGAGCGCCTGGTACCTGCAGATGGGGCGGGTGGGCGCCGACGTCGAGATCTACCGCTACGCCGGGGCCGGCCACCTCTATACCGACCCCGAGCTGCCGGACTACGACGCGGAGGCCGCCGAGGCCACCTGGCGGGTGGCGCTCGGCTTCCTCGAGTCGCTGGGCTGAGCGGGACGCTCCGGCGGGCGCCTACACCGGGTCGTAGGTCCGCTCGATCTTCTGCGTGCCGCTGCGGGTGCGGTACGAGCGCGTCCAGCTGGACGTGGCGTCGGGGCTGGTGCGGTCGGACAGGACGTAGTAGTCCATCTGCGCGTGGTCCGCGGTGATGTCCAGGACGCCGTAGCCGTGCCGGTCGGTGTCCACCCAGTGGACGTGCCGGTTGGCGGCCTTGATGACCGGCGAGGCGATCGCGGAGACCGTGCCCTCGGGGACCTTCACGATGTCGTCGAGGTTGTCGGAGGTCACCGAGGTGATCACGAACTCGGTGGCCGCCGACGCCGACAGCGGGTAGGTGCCCGCGTCCACCGGCACGTCGTTGGCCCACGCCATGTGGATGTCACCGGTCAGGAAGACCGTGTTGCCGATGGCGTTGGAGCGCAGGTGGGCCAGCAGCTCGCGGCGGTCGTCGGTGTAGCCGTCCCACTGGTCGGTGTTGGCGGCGATGCCCTCCTGCGGCAGCCCGAGCAGCTTGGCGAGGGGCTTGAACAGGTCGGCGGAGAGCGAGCCGAAGGAGAACGGCGAGATCATCACGGAGTTGCCGACGAGCCGCCACTTGGTGTCGGACGCCTTCAGCCCGGCCTTCAGCCAGTCGAGCTGGGCCCGCCCGGTGATCGTGCGGTCCGGGTCGTCCACCGAACCGCTGGCCGTGCCGGCCTGCTGGGAACGGAACGAGCGCAGGTCCAGCAGGGACAGGTCGGCGAGCTTGCCGAAGCGCAGCCGGCGGTAGGTGGTGCCGGCGATCGCGGGACGGACCGGCATCCACTCGAAGTAGGCCTGCTTCGCGGCGGCCTGACGGGACGTCCAGGTGCCCTCGGCGCCCTCGGTGTGGTTGACCGCGCCGCCCGACCAGGCGTTGTCGGCGAACTCGTGGTCGTCCCAGATCGCGACGACCGGCGCCTTCAGGTGCAGCGCCTGGAGGTCGGGGTCGGTCTTGTACTTGGCGTGCCGGGTCCGGTAGTCGGCGAGGGTGAGGATCTCGTTCGCCGGGGCGTGCGGGCGTACGACCTTGCCGCGGGCCGCGTACTCGCCGGACTTGTACTCGTAGACGTAGTCGCCGAGGTGCAGCCAGGCGTCCAGGTCGTTGCGGGCGGCGAGGTGGCGGTAGGCGGAGAAGTAGCCCGCCTCCCAGTTGGCGCAGGAGACCACGCCGAAGCGCAGGGAGGAGACGGCCGCGTCCGCCGCCGGCGCGGTGCGGGTGCGCGCCACCGGGGAGTCGGTGCCGCCGGCGGTGAAGCGGAACCAGTAGTCGGTGGCCGGGTCCAGACCGCGGATGTCGGCCTTGACCGTGTGGTCGGAGGCGGCCGTCGCGGTGGTGGAGCCCTTGGCGACGACGGCCGTCAGCGCCTTGTCCTTGGCGACGACCCAGCTGACCTGGGTGTCCGGGCCGACGCCAGAGCCGGGTATCGCGTCCGGGGTGGGGGTCACACGGGTCCACAGCAGGACGCCGTCGGGCAGCGGGTCGCCGGAGGCGACGCCGTGCAGGAAGGCGGGGGCGTCCGTGGCGGCGCGGGCCGGGAGCGCGGCGGCCAGCGGTCCTGCCAGGACAGCAGTCGCCGCCGCGGCCTTGACGACCGTACGGCGGCGGGGCGAAAGCGAGTTGAGGCCCTGGGACGCCTCGGATGATCTGTATCGACTGGTCACGACCGATCAGGTTACTGATCGGTATGCGCGAGAGTGGGCGAACGTCGAATGTTCGCCCACTCTTCACGTCGAGGCCCGTTTGTGAGGAGCCGTCAGCCCTTGAGGGCCGCGCCCACCACCCGGTTGAAGTCGGCCACCGTCAGCAGCGGGGTGCCCTGGCTGTCGGCGGTGAGCTTCTTGCCGTCCATGACGAAGCCCGGAGTGCCGGTGACACCGTCCTTGTTGGTGTCGAAGGTCTTCGACATGGCCATCGCCCAGGCGTCGTAGGTGCCCTTCTTCACGGCGTCGTCGAACTTGGCGTTGTTCTTCAGCGCCGGGACGGTGTCGGCGATCTTGATGAGGTAGTCGTCGTCCTTGAACTTGTCGTCCGCCTCTTGCGGGTGGAACTTCGTGGAGTACAGCGCGCTCTTGTACTCGAGGAAGGCCTCCGGGGAGACGTTCAGCGCGGCACCGAGGGAGCTCAGCGCGTTCTTTGAGCCCTCGCCGTCGCCGCGGTCCAGGAACGTGGCGCCGATGAACTGGATCTTGAACTTGCCGTCGTCGAGGTCCTTCTTCACCGTGGTGCCCACGGTCTGCTCGAACTGGGCGCAGACCGGGCAGCGCGGGTCCTCGTAGACCTTCAGGGTCTTCTTGGCGGTGTCCTTGCCTATGACGACCGTCGTGCCGTCCGTGCCCGAGGTGTTGGCCGGAGCGGTGACCTTGGCGTCCTTCAGACCCTCCCAGTAACCGGGCTTGTTCATCTGGACGACGGCGTAGCCGATGCCGCCGGCCGCGGCCAGCACGGCCACCACCGAGGCGGCCACGACGACCTGCCGCCTGGCCTTGTCCCGCTTGGCCTGCCGCTCGCGCTCCTCGCGCAGCCGCTCCCGGGCCGCCGTCTTCGCCGACTGGCTGTTCCGCTTGCTCATCTTGGTGATCTCCATGTGGGACGCGCACGTGCCGTACGCGGATACGTGTGGGGGACTGGTCGTGCTCAGCGGCCGTCGCCCGCGGCGGAGCCGTTCGGCTCGCCGGGCCGGCCACGAGGGACGCGGTCCTCGCTCAGGCGAGGGCGGCGACGGGCGAGCATGGAGGTCCACGCCGTCCCAGGGAGTGCACGAGAAGCCGGTCGCGGGCGGTGCCGCGGCGCGGGGCCGGGCGGGGCAGCCGGCGCACCGGCGCCGGCCGCACGGTGACCGCGGCCACCGCCAGCAGCAGCGGCCGGAAGGTGGTGGCGGCGACCGCGCGCAGCAGTTGCGTCAGCGCCCGCTCGCCCCGGCGCAGCCAGGCGGCGGCGAGCAGGCCCACACCGACGTGCGCGGCGAGCAGCAGCCAGGCGGCGGCCGGGCTGGCGTGGGAGAGCAGCGCGGCCGCCCGGTCCGGGCCGCCGGCCACCTGCGCCAGCGGGGTGCCCACCGGCCCCTCGCACAGCACGTCCAGACCGAACGCGTGCAGCGGGCCGGCGATCGGGCCGCCGGCCCGGCCGTAGCAGGCGTCCTGGCCGGTGGTGAACACCGTGTCGGCGGCCAGCTCCAGCGGGATGAGCAGGGCCGCGATCCGGCCGAAGCCGCGCTCGCGGCCCGCCAGCGCGTACGCGGTGACGAACACCCCGGCGGCGACCGCGGTCACGGTCGCCACCGGCAGGGGGGCCCGGGACAGCAGCACGTGCGACGCGGTGCTGAGCGTCACGGCGAAGGCCGTGAACAGCGCCGCGCGCACGGCTCTGAGCTGGGTCCCGGAAATGTCCATAGCGAGAGGAGAGTGTGTCACGTACGCGAGTAAGGGACCCCTAAAGGGTGCCTGTGCGTACGGGACGTCACAGCCCCGGGATCCGGCCGTTGCGGAACAGGTCGAGGAAGATCTGGTGGTCGGCCCGCGCGCGTGCGCCGTACCCGTGCGCGAAGTCCACCAGGAGCGGCGCGAAGCCCTCCTCATCGGCCGCGAGCGCCGCGTCGATGGCCCGCTCGGTGGAGAACGGGACCAGGGACTCGCCGGACTGGTCGTCGGCCGCAGCGTGCATGGTGGCGGTGGCCCGGCCCAGGTCGGCGACGACGGCCGCGATCTCCTCCGGGTCGTCGATGTCGCCCCAGTCCAGGTCGACCGCGTACGGCGAGACCTCGGCGACCAGCTGGCCGGTGCCGTCGAGTTCGGTCCAGCCGAGCCACGGGTCGGCGTGTGCCTGCAGGGCGCGCTGGGAGATCACCGTGCGGTGGCCCTCGTGCTGGAAGTACTCCGCGATCGCCGGGTCCGTGATGTGCCGGGAGACGGCGGGGGTCTGGGCCTGCTTGATGTAGATCACCACATCGTTCTCGAGGGCGTCGCTGTGGCCCTCCAGCAGGATGTTGTACGACGGCAGGCCCGCCGAGCCGATGCCGATGCCCCGGCGGCCGACGACGTCCTTCACGCGGTACGAGTCCGGGCGGGCCAGCGAGGAGTCCGGCAGCGTCTCCAGGTAGCCGTCGAAAGCCGCCAGGACCTTGTAGCGGGTGGCGGCGTCCAGCTCGATGGCACCGCCGCCCGAGGCGAAGCGGCGCTCGAAGTCGCGGATCTCGGTCATCGAGTCCAGCAGCCCGAAGCGGGTGAGGGAGCGGGCGTCACGCAGCGCGTCCAGCAGCGGACCCTGCGCGGTGTCCAGCGTGAACGGCGGCACCTCGTCCCGCTTGGCACCCGTGGCCAGGGCGTGGACGCGCTCGCGGTAGGCGGCCGCGTAGACCGTCACCAGCTCGGTGATCTGCTCGTCGCTGAGCGCCTTCGCGTACCCGACGAGCGCGATCGAGGCCGAGAAGCGCTTCAGGTCCCAGGTGAAGGGGCCTACGAAGGCCTCGTCGAAGTCGTTGACGTTGAAGACCAGGCGGCCGTTGGAGTCCATGTACGTGCCGAAGTTCTCGGCGTGCAAGTCGCCGTGGATCCACACGCGCGAGGTGCGGTCGTCCAGGTACGGTCCGCCGCGCTTCTCGGCGTCGAGGTCGTGGTAGAAGAGGCACGCCGTGCCCCGGTAGAACGCGAACGCGGAGGCCGCCATCTTGCGGAACTTCACCCGGAACGCGGCCGGGTCGGCGGCCAGGAGCCGGCCGAAGGCGGTGTCGAAGACGGCGAGGATCTCCTCGCCGCGCTGCTCGTCGTTGAGCTGGGGGACCGACATCGCGGGGTGCCTCCTGGTGCATGACGGGTGGTGCGTGAATGTGCAGGTACGGGTCGGACGGCGCTTCCGCCGTCTCCAACGGGCGACGCCACGCGGGAGTGCCCGGTTCCCGCATGAAGGTACGCGGGGAAGGCCCGCGCGTGTCAGTACCGGGGCATAGACTTCGACGCTGTCCCCCAGACTGTCCGCAGTCGGTCCGCAGCCGGTCGGAAGATCGTCGACGCCCGTTTTCCTTGGAGGCCGAAACCGTGTCGAAGCCGCCGTTCACGCACCTGCACGTCCACACCCAGTACTCGCTGCTGGACGGTGCCGCGCGGCTGAAGGACATGTTCGACGCCTGCAACGAGATGGGCATGACGCACATCGCCATGTCCGACCACGGCAACCTGCACGGGGCGTACGACTTCTTCCACACCGCGAAGAAGGCCGGAATCACCCCGATCATCGGGATCGAGGCGTACGTCGCCCCCGAGTCCCGGCGGAACAAGCGCAAGATCCTCTGGGGCCAGCCGCACCAGAAGCGGGACGACGTCTCCGGCTCCGGCGGCTACACCCACAAGACGATGTGGGCCGTGAACCGGACCGGGCTGCACAACATCTTCCGCCTCTCCTCCGACGCCTACGCCGAGGGCTGGCTGCAGAAGTGGCCCCGGATGGACAAGGAGACCATCGCCCAGTGGTCCGAGGGCGTCGTGGCCTCCACCGGCTGCCCCTCCGGCGAGGTGCAGACCCGGCTGCGCCTCGGGCACTTCGACGAGGCCCTGAAGGCGGCCTCCGAGTACCAGGACATCTTCGGCAAGGACAAGTACTTCCTGGAGCTGATGGACCACGGCATCGAGATCGAGCGCCGGGTCCGTGACGGCCTGTTGGACATCGGCCGGAAGCTGGGCATCCCCCCGCTGGTCACCAACGACTCGCACTACACGTACGCGCACGAGGCGGGGGCGCACGACGCCCTGCTGTGCATCCAGACCGGCAAGAACCTCTCCGACCCGGACCGCTTCAAGTTCGACGGCACCGGCTACTACCTGAAGTCCACGGACGAGATGTACGCCATCGACTCCTCGGACGCCTGGCAGGAGGGCTGCGCCAACACGCTCCTCGTCGCCGAGATGGTCGACACCACCGGCATGTTCGAGGCCAAGAACCTGATGCCGAAGTTCGACATCCCCGACGGGTACACCGAGGTGACCTGGTTCAAGGAGGAGGTCCGCCGCGGGATGGAGCGCCGCTTCCCGGGCGGCATCCCCGACGACCGCCAGAAGCAGGCCGAGTACGAGATGGACGTCATCATCCAGATGGGGTTCCCGGGCTACTTCCTCGTCGTCGCCGACTTCATCATGTGGGCCAAGAACAACGGCATCGCGGTCGGCCCCGGCCGAGGCTCCGCGGCCGGTTCGATCGTCGCCTACGCCATGGGCATCACCGACCTCGACCCGATCCCGCACGGCCTGATCTTCGAGCGCTTCCTCAACCCCGAGCGCGTCTCCATGCCCGACGTCGACATCGACTTCGACGAGCGCCGGCGCGTCGAGGTCATCAGGTACGTGACGGAGAAGTACGGCGCCGACAAGGTCGCCATGATCGGCACGTACGGCAAGATCAAGGCCAAGAACGCGATCAAGGACTCCGCGCGCGTGCTGGGCTACCCGTACGCCATGGGCGACCGGCTCACCAAGGCGATGCCCGCCGACGTCCTCGGCAAGGGCATCGACCTGAACGGCATCACCGACCCCTCGCACCCGCGCTACGGCGAGGCGGGCGAGATCCGCGGGATGTACGAGAACGAGCCGGACGTGAAGAAGGTCATCGACACCGCCAAGGGCGTCGAGGGCCTCGTCCGTCAGATGGGTGTGCACGCGGCCGGCGTGATCATGTCCAGCGAGACCATCACCGAGCACGTCCCGGTGTGGGTGCGCCACACCGACGGGGTGACCATCACGCAGTGGGACTACCCGAGCTGTGAGTCGCTCGGCCTGCTGAAGATGGACTTCCTCGGCCTGCGCAACCTCACGATCATGGACGACGCCGTCAAGATGGTGAAGTCCAACAAGGACGTCGACATCGATCTGCTGAGCCTCCCGCTCGACGATCCGACGACCTTCGAACTGCTCCAGCGCGGCGACACCCTCGGCGTCTTCCAGTTCGACGGCGGTCCCATGCGCTCGCTGCTGCGCCTGATGAAGCCCGACAACTTCGAAGACATCTCCGCCGTGTCGGCGCTCTACCGGCCGGGTCCGATGGGCATGGACTCGCACACCAACTACGCGCTGCGCAAGAACAAGCTCCAGGAGATCACCCCGATCCACAAGGAGCTGGAGGAGCCCCTCGAAGAGGTCCTGGCCGTCACCTACGGCCTGATCGTCTACCAGGAGCAGGTGCAGAAGGCCGCGCAGATCATCGCGGGCTACTCGCTCGGCGAGGCCGACATCCTCCGCCGCGTGATGGGCAAGAAGAAGCCCGAGGAACTGGCGAAGAACTTCGTCCTCTTCCAGGACGGCGCCCGGAAGAAGGGGTACAGCGACGAGGCGATCCAGGCCCTGTGGGACGTCCTGGTCCCGTTCGCCGGCTACGCCTTCAACAAGGCCCACTCGGCCGCGTACGGCCTGGTGTCGTACTGGACCGCCTACCTGAAGGCGAACTACCCCGCCGAGTACATGGCCGCGCTCCTGACCTCGGTCAAGGACGACAAGGACAAGTCGGCGATCTACCTCAACGAGTGCCGCCGCATGGGCATCAAGGTGCTCCCGCCCAACGTCAACGAGTCGGTCCACAACTTCGCCGCCCAGGGCGACGACGTGATCCTCTTCGGCCTGGAGGCCGTGCGCAACGTCGGCACCAACGTGGTCGAGTCGATCATCAACAGCCGCAAGGCCAAGGGCAAGTACGCCTCCTTCCCCGACTACCTCGACAAGGTCGAGGCGGTCGCGTGCAACAAGCGCACCACGGAGTCGCTGATCAAGGCCGGGGCGTTCGACACCCTGGGCCACACCCGCAAGGGGCTCACGGCCCAGTACGAACCGATGATCGACAACGTGGTCGCGGTCAAGCGCAAGGAGGCCGAGGGGCAGTTCGACCTCTTCGGCGGCATGGGCGAGGAGACCAGCAGCGAGCCCGGCTTCGGCCTCGACGTGCAGTTCACCGACGAGGAGTGGGACAAGACCTATCTGCTCGCCCAGGAGCGCGAGATGCTCGGTCTCTACGTCTCCGACCACCCGCTCTTCGGCCTGGAGCACGTGCTGTCGGACAAGGCCGACGCGGGCATCGCCCAGCTGACCGGCGGTGAGCACTCCGACGGCGCGGTCGTCACCATCGGCGGCATCATCTCCGGCCTCCAGCGCAAGATGACCAAGCAGGGCAACGCCTGGGCGATCGCCACCGTGGAGGACCTCGCCGGCTCCATCGAGTGCATGTTCTTCCCGGCCACCTACCAGCTGGTGTCCACGCAACTCGTCGAGGACGCCGTGGTGTTCGTCAAGGGCCGCCTCGACAAGCGGGAGGACGTGCCCCGCCTCGTCGCCATGGAGCTGATGGTCCCGGACCTGTCCAACGCGGGCACCAACGCCCCCGTGGTCCTCACCATCCCGGCGGTGAAGGTCACTCCGCCGATGGTCAGCCGCCTCGGCGAGATCCTCAGCCACCACAAGGGCGACAGCGAGGTCCGGATCAAGCTCCAGGGCCCGCGCAAGACCACCGTGCTGCGCCTGGACCGGCACCGGGTCAAGCCGGATCCGGCCCTGTTCGGCGACTTGAAGGTGCTGCTCGGCCCGTCCTGCCTGGCGGGCTGAACGTCCCGGCGGCCCGTCCCGGACGCCGCACGGCCACCGCGGCACGCGAAGGGGCGCACCCACAACGGGTGCGCCCCTCTGCGTGCCTGGGCTTCAACTGCCCTTTAGTTGTGGCCGAATCGCTTCTGCTGCTTACGTGCAACATCCGCGGGGCTGCCCTGGATGTGCGACACCGGCTCGTGCTCCTCGGCCGTAGGACGCTGTGCGTGCTCGGTCTGCTGAGCGCGGTTCTGCGGGCCAGCCTGCTTGCGGTTCTTGTTCTTGGCCATGGTGATCTGCCTCCTGTGGGGGATCTAGGGGCCAGGGCCGGCTTCAGATTCACATACGCTGACATCAGGCGCATGTCGGATAATTACCGTGTGTGACAGGGTGGGTGGGCGAGCGAAGGCCGCAAACGCCACGCCGAAGATCGAGTTCGGGCCGTTAACCCCCGCGCCGTCGGGCAGACTCGAAGGAAGTCCGAAACAAAGCCTCCCGGGAAGAGGGTGAGTCGCGTGGACCGCTGCATCGTCCTGGTGGACGCCGGGTATCTGCTGGGTGCCGCCGCCAGCCTCCTCGCCGGCGAGCCCTCGCGGTCCCGGATCACCGTCGACCACCCCGCACTGATCCAGGCCCTGCGCGTACGCGCGGAGTCCGAGACCGAGCAGCCCCTGCTGCGCATCTACTGGTTCGACGGAGCCCCCGACCGGGTCCCCCAGCCGGAGCACCGCCGGCTGCGCGTGATGCCCCGGGTGACCGTCCGTCTCGGCGCCCTCACTCGCAGTGACGGACGCTGGGCCCAGAAGGGCGTGGACGCCGCCATGCACGCCGAACTGACCGAGCTGGCCCGCAACCGCGCCTGCTCCGACGTCGTCCTGGTCACCGGCGACGGCGATCTGCTGCCCGGCATGATGGCCGCCAAGGAGCACGGCGTCGCCGTCCACCTGTGGGCCGTCCAGGCCGCCGACGGCGACTACAACCAGTCCGAGGACCTGGTCGCCGAGGCCGACGAGCGGCGCGTGCTGGACCGGGCCTGGATCACCCAGGCCGTCCGCGCCAAGGAGCTGACCGGCGTCTGCGCGCCGCAGCCCGTGCCGCGCCCGGAGATCGCCGCGATCCTCTCCGCCCCGCTGCCCGAGTCCGCGCTCGCCGCCGCGGCCGACCGGACCGCCGAGCAGGTCCCGCACCCGCCGGCCGCCACCGCCGCCGAGAACGGCGTCCAGGAGCGGGTTCCCGCCCCCAAGGGCGTCCCCACCCCCAAGGACCTCGCCGCGCTGCGCGCACCCGGCACCCAGCCCGCCCAGGCCCCCACCACCGCGACCCTGCGCTGGTCCTCCGACAGGGGCTGGGTGGACCGGCCCGGCGCGGTGCCCGAGCCGCCCGAGGTCGCCTCCATGCCGACGCTCGCCCAGCTCACCACCGCCGAGCAGCGCTGGGCCGACCGCGAGGAGGACATCACGACCGTCGGCGGCGACCCGTACGAGGTCGGGCAGGTCTTCGCCCGCCGCTGGATCTCCCGCCTCGGCGACCAGGGGCAGCTGCAGAAGCTGTCGCAGATGTACCCGCGGGTCCCGCACCGCATCGACGGGGAGCTGCTGCGGTACGCGGCCCGGTTCGGTCTGCTCGCCCACAAGGACGACCAGATCGACGAGCACGACCGCTACGCCATCCGGGCCGGCTTCTGGCGCGAGATCGACGTCCCGGCGGCCGGGGAACAGCACGCGCCCGCCGTCGACTGAACCCCTGCGGCCGCCCCGGGGACGAGTGGGGGCCCCGGACCCCTTAGGCTCGTCCCTTGTGAGTACGCGCGCGGGACAGGACCTCCGGGACGACGAGGTCGTACGCGTGCGCGGGCTCAGCAAGACCTATCCGGCCGTTCGGGGGCGGCGCGGCGCGCCCGGCATCCCCGAGGTGCGGGCCACCGACGCGGTCGAACTGGACGTGCGCCGCGGCGAGGTCTTCGGACTGCTCGGGCCGAACGGCGCCGGCAAGTCCACCCTCGTACGACAGCTGACCGGCCTGCTGCGGCCGGACGCCGGCCAGGTGGAGATTCTCGGCCACGACGTCGTACGGCACCCGGAGCGGGCCGCGCGGATCCTCGCCTACCTGGGCCAGGAGTCCAGCGCCCTGGACGAGCTGACCGTCTCCCTGGCCGCCGAGACCACCGGACGCCTGCGCGGCCTGGAGGTACGGCGGGCGCGGGCCGAACGGGACGCCGTCCTGGAGGAGCTGGGCCTCACCCCGATCGCGGGACGTCCGCTGAAGAAGCTCTCCGGCGGGCAGCGGCGCCTCGCCTGCTTCGCCACCGCCCTGGTCGGGGAGCGGCCGCTGCTCGTGCTCGACGAGCCGACCACCGGGATGGATCCGGTGGCCCGGCGCGCGGTCTGGGCGGCCGTGGACCGGCGGCGCGCGGAACGCGGTACGACCGTCGTGCTGGTGACCCACAACGTCATCGAGGCCGAGACCGTGCTCGACCGGGTCGCCGTGCTCGACGAGGGACGGGTCATCGCCTGCGACACCCCGGCGGGGCTCAAGGAGCGGGTCGCCGACGAGGTGCGGGTCGAGCTGGTGTGGCGCGAGCACGCGCCGCTGGAGGTGCCCGAGGTCGCCGTCCTGCGCGAGCGGGCCGTGGAGTCCGGCCGGCGCTGGACGCTCCGGCTCGCGCCCGAGGAGGCACGCGCCGTGGTCGCCACGGTGACCGGTGGGGCGGCCTTCGCCGCGCTGGACGACTTCACGCTCGCCACGCCCAGCCTGGAGGACGTCTACCTGAAGCTGGGCGGCGCCGCCCGGCAGGGGCTGGTGAAGGCGTGAGCGCGCGGGGCGCCACGTGCGCAGCGATGTGCGCGACCGCCGTACGGAAGAGGAGCAGCTCGTCGTGAGTGCCGTACCCGCCGAGGTTCTGCCGGGCGGTGCCCGGGCCGTGCCGGAGACGGCGCGCGGCGCTGCCGAGCTCGGTCCGGCCGCCCGGCTGTGGCCGTCGCTGGTGGCCGTCTACCGGGCGCAGCTGTCCCGGGCCCGGGTGGCCCGCATCCCGCTGCTGTTCGTGGCCACCTTCCAGTCCGTCGGCATCACGGTGATGATGCGGGGTGTCGTCGACAGCGGCGGTGAGGCCCAGTCCGTGGTGGCGGGCTCGTCCGTGCTCGTCGTCGCGTACGTGGCGCTGAACCTGCTGTCGCAGTACTTCGGGCAGCTGCGGGCCAGCGGCGGGCTCGACCACTACGCCACCCTGCCGGTGCCGCCGGCCGCGGTGGTGCTGGGCGCGGCGGCGGCGTACGCCTCCTTCACCGTGCCGGGGACCCTGGTGACCGCCGTCTTCGGTTGCGTGCTGTTCGGGCTGCCGCTGGCCAACCTGTGGATCCTGGTGGCCGTGATCCCGCTCGCCGGGGCCGCGCTCGCCGGTCTCGGCGCCGCCTGCGGGCTGCTCGCGCCCCGGCCGGAGCTGGCCACGCTGCTCGGACAGCTGGGCATGTCGGCGGCGCTGCTGCTGGGTGTGCTGCCGGCCGACCGGATGCCGGAGATCGTCCGGCTGGCCCGTGATCTGCTGCCGTCGACCTATGGCGTGGAGGCGTACGCGCGGACCTTCGGGGCACACCCGGACTGGGCCGTCGTCCTGGTTGACCTGGGGGTGTGCGCGGGTGTCGGAGTGGTCTCGCTGGCCGTGGCGACCTGGGCGTACCGCAGGGCCGCCGTCCGGTGACGCGGCCCACAGCGCGACCTGGCACGATGTCAGGGTGACCGCACCGCTTACTCCGCCTCCGCCGCCGCATGACAACTCCCCGCACCAGGTCTGGCAGGCGTCGCCGCCCGCCGGGTCACCGGGCGCGGGAACGTACGGACAGGACGGCCCCGGCATGAAGACCGAAGTGCGGGAAGCCGCCGTGATCACGGTGGCGATGACGGTCTGCGGGCTGCTGCTGGGGCTGCTGTGGTGGTGGCTGGCGCCGCACGTGCCGCTGGTCGGTGACGAGAGCGGCGGCGGCTGGGTCGTCTACCTCAAGGACAGCGAGGGGGAGCAGGCGGCCGGTGTGGACGGCACGTTCACGCTGCTCGGCCTGGGCCTGGGACTGGTCAGCGCGGTCGTCGTCTTCCTGCTGCGGCGCCGCGGCGGTGTCCCGCTGGTGGTGGCACTGGGCCTCGGCGGACTGCTCGGCTCGCTGGTGGCCTGGCGGCTCGGGGTGTGGCTGGGGCCGACGTCGGACGTGCTCGCTCATGCGAAGGCGGTGGGCAAGGGGGTGACGTTCCCGGCGCCGCTGAAGCTGTCGGCCAAGGGGGCGCTGCTGGCCTGGCCGCTCGCCGCGGTACTGGTGCACCTGGGACTCACGGCGCTGTTCGGCCCCCGGGACCCGGAGCTGCAGTGACCGGGGCGGCGCCCAAACGGGCCGGCCCGGTCACCCCCGCCCGATGGGCGCCGTCACCGCGTTCGTGAGCTTGGCCAGGTCCGTCGGGGCGAGTTCCACCTCGAGGCCCCGCCGGCCCGCCGAGACGCAGATCGTCGGGTGCCCCTGCGCCGAGTCGTCGAGGACCGTCGGCAGCCTCTTGCGCTGGCCGAGGGGGGAGATGCCCCCGCGCACGTACCCCGTGGTGCGTTCGGCGAGCGCCGGGTCGGCCATGGCGGCACGCTTGCCGCCCACCGCGGCCGCCAGGGCCTTCAGGTCCAGGGAGCCGGCCACCGGGACCACGCCGACGACCAGGGCGCCGTCCACGTCGGCGACCAGCGTCTTGAAGACCCGGTCGGGGGAGACCCCCATCGCCTCGGCCGCCTCCTCGCCGTAGGAGGGGTGGGACGGGTCGTGGTCGTAGGCGTGGACCGTGAAGTCCACGCCCGCCGCCGTCAGGGCCACCGTCGCGGGCGTCCCCCCGGACTGCTGCTGCTTCTTCGGCTTCTTCGCCATCCCGGTCTTCCTCAGTTCAGGCTCGTCGGCGTCCGCGTCAGCTCGGACGCGGGCAGCGACGGCAGGCTGCGGATGATGGCCGTCTCGGCGCGCAGGAGCGTGAGCTCGTCCCGCAGCCGGGACGCGGTGTCGGGCGCCTGGAGCAGCCGCTGCTTGGTCGGGGTGTCGTGCACCATCGCCGCCGCCACCAGGTACGACACCACGCTCGGGTCGTCCGGCAGTTCGGCACCGGTGGTCAGCGAGCGCTCGCGGGCGCCCGCCAGGCGCTTCTGGTACTGGCGGAAGGAGCGCAGGACCCCTTCGGCCAGCGCGCCGGCCTCCTCGCCGGGCTCCTCGGTGAGCTCCTCCAGCTCGGCCGTCAGGTACGGACCCGAGGCGTCGACGGACAGCAGCCTCATCCGGCTCGTGCCGGTCGCGAGCACCTCGAACGTGCCGTCGGCCCGCTCGCGGATGGTCGCGGCGTCCGCCACACAGCCCACGGCGTGGACGGCCTTGAGGGGGTCGGGGCCGAAGCCGGCTGCCGGGCCCCGGTCGGGCTGTGCCGTGGGATCCGGCATGCCCGGGGCGCTGGGCGCCACCTCGTGCCCGTCGCGGATGGCGGCGACGGCGAAGCGGCGCGGCTCGTCCTCGGGGGTCTTCATCAGTTCGCGCATCATGGCGCGATAACGCTCCTCGAAGATGTTCAGCGGCAGCACGAGCCCCGGGAACAGCACCGAGTTCAGCGGAAAGAGCGGGAGACGGACGGTGGTCACGGCGCCCCAGCCTAGTGGTCACCGGCGCGGACGTGTCCTCGGTGGTCACCGACCGGGTCCGCGGGCCCCGGCACCAGCCCCGCCGGGACGGGATCCGGGCCGCCCGTGAGCAGGTGATCGCGCAAGCGCAGGAAGTGGCCGAGCGGGTCGTCCGAGAACCGGTCCCAGGGGAAGGACGTGGCGTACGGGCCGATCAGGCGCGCCTGGGTGGCCGCGTCGTCCCGCCGGTCCAGCCGCAGGAGGACGTACAGGAGCTTGTTGCGGACCTCGGCGGGCCACGGGTCGGCCGCCGGGAGACGGCCCGAGAGGGCGACCGCCCGGTCCGCCGCGGCGTCGAGCCGCGCACGCCCCATCTCGGGGCCGCAGCCGTCGGTCAGGTAGCCGAAGGCCGCCCGGGCCGGCAGCGCCTGGACGAGCGAGTCGGCGGGGGCGTCCTGCGCGGCCAGGTCGGCGAAGTCGAAGCACGCGTGGTGGGAGCCGTGCCAGAGCGCGGCCAGGTAGCGCAGGGCGGCCACGTGGCAGCCGTAGTGGTGCGGGGCGCGCCGGACCGCCGCCTCCCACAGCTCCTCGAAGTACCGGTGCCCGGCCCGGGAGCCGCGGGCGTGGTCCAGGGCGATCCGCCACGGCACGGGGTCGCGGTCGTCGGCGCGGGCGGCCGCCGTGATGAGCGGGCTCGCCTCGCGCAGCAGTTCGGCGCGGGCCGGTGAGGGCCAGGCGCGGTCCACCGCCAGCTGGGCGTCCAGCAGCAGGGCGTCGGGATCGCCGGGGGCGGCCTTGCGCCAGTTCTCGAACCATTCGGGGCGCGAGCGCGCGAACGCGGCGAGGCGTCTGACGTACCGGTCGCGGTTCTCCCACTCGGCCGCGGCCCGGGTCGCGGCCAGCAGCGCGGCCGCGCCGGCGTGGTCGCCGCGGGCGGCCGTGACCAGCGCGGGCGAGAGGCGGTCGTCGGGCGCGTCGAGCACGGCCTCGTCCGCGGCCGGGGGTCCGGCCGGGCGCGCGGGGCGTTTGGTCATCCGGGTGGGGCGGATGAACGAGGGCAGCAGAGCCATGGTGTCGACCATTGAAAGTCCGCAGGTCCAGGGCGCGCCAGAGGGTCCACGGAAGTTACGTAAGGTTGTACGTCCTATGGTCAAGGAGCAGTAAAAGGTGATGGTTCAACCATTGTGGTGAACCTGTACGCGAAGGGTGAAGATCCGGCGCACGTCCGGTGGTCCCGCGGTGCGGAAGGGTGCCGCGGCGGTGTCAGCTCCGTCGCAGCAGCCGGGTCGCCCCCGCCGCCACCGTCGTCGCCAGGATCCAGCCGAGCAGGATCATCGCCGCCGCCAGCCACTGCCAGCCGCCGCGCAGCTGCCACTGGCCCGCCTGGCCCAGGTCGATCACCGGCAGCAGCAGGTCCAGCGTGAACAGCGATGGGCTCCAGGACGGGTGCCCGTCGTGGTTCACCGGCGGATGGTCGGCGTGCGCGAACGCCAGCGTGCCCGCCGCCCACAGCACCGCCATCCACACCGCCGCCCGGCCCGGACGGTAGCCGTAGGCGACCGTCCAGTCCTGGACGACTCCCCAGAACTTCCCGGCGAGCGGAAGCGTCTCCCGGCGCCGGCGCTGCTTGGCGAGCAGCACCTCGCGCGCGTCCTCGTCCTCCCCGGCCGCCCGCAGTACCGAGGCCAGCCGCTCGTACGGCTCCGGGGCGTACTCGGCGGTGGCCGCCGCCACCCAGTCCAGGCGCCGGGTCAGCGGAAAGGGCCCCTGCGGTACCAGGCTCTCGTAGGCGAATCCGCCCATGTGCAGGTTCCCGGCGTCCGGCCAGCTGCTCGCCCGGTCCACCAGGTTCACGACCCGCGCCCCCGACAGCACCACCTTGCCGCGCTGCGGCTTGTCCCCGAGGAAGCGCAGCTCGGGCGTCTGCACCCGGCGCAGCGACAGCTCCTGGTCGTCGGTGAAGGTGAACCGCGCCCGCTCCAGGTCGACGGCGTCGCCGAACCGCCCGTCGTCCAGCCGGATCCCGCCCCGGCACTCGAACCGCTGGATCCGCGTACCGCGCGCCGGCGTCGTCCCGCTCAGCAGCGGACTGCCCACCCCGGCCGGGGTCAGGTACAGGGTGCGCTCGACCGTCAGCTGGGGCGCGTTCAGGGCGAGGCGGGCGTACGGGTTGGCCAGCCGCGCGCCCCGCAGACTGAGCGAGACGCCGACCTTGGCACCGCGCAGGCTCAGCTCGCCGTGCGACTCCAGCATCTCCGCCTGGAGATCCTGGCCGACGGTCATGCCGTCCGCCGCCATCGACCGGCCGCCGCGGTCCCGGTACACGACCGCCTGGTTGAGCAGCAGATCCGTGCCGATGTGCGCGTCGGTCAGCCGGATCCCGTTCTGGAACCGGCAGCGCGGCAGGTGCAGATCGCCCTCGGTGTGCACCCGGGCCGCCTCCAGGCGCGGCACCGAGCAGTCCACCAGGCGCACGGTCGTGAACCGGGCCTCCGGCAGCCGGACCTCGTCGTCGAACCGGCAGCCGCGCAGCTCCACGTACGGCGTGACCGTGCCGCCCGCCAGCTCCAGGGTGCCCGTGATCCGGACGCCGACGAGTTTCAGGGCGGACACCCGGCCGGCGAGCGCCGGCGGTCCGTCCAGCAGCAGCCAGGCGACGATGCGCGCCCGCACGGTCCGCCCGGGCCCCCAGGGGTGCCCGCCGTGCGGATCGTCCACGGCGCCGTCCCCGCTGCTCAGGTCGTACACGCTGCCGTTGCGGAAGGCCTGCCACATGCCCGCCTCGGCCGCGGTCAGGTCCTCGGGCAGGTCCCCGGCGTCGCTGCCGGTCCCCTCGGTCACCGCTGTTCCTTCTCTCCTCGCCCGTTCGGGCCACTGCTGGGTCACCTGTGTCGTACTGGCGTTCATGCCCGGTGCGTGACGCCCGGAACACTCCTGGTGAACGTGATCTTCCGGGTTCCGGCCACCCTATGTACCGGCGATTGGCCCACGCTCTGTATCAGCCATTGATACGCGCGAACGGCTCCGGACGCCGGTCTGAGAGAATTGGGACTGTGATTTCCCGAATCGATCTGCGCGGCGACGCCCTTCCCGAGGGCCCCGCCCTGCGCGACCTGCTGCCCCGAGCCGACTTCGACGTTGCGGCCGCCCTGGAGAAGGTGCGTCCGATCTGCGAGGCCGTGCATCATCGTGGCGACGCGGCGCTGATCGACTTCGCCGAGAAATTCGACGGAGTACGGCTGGAATCCGTCCGCGTCCCGGTCTCGGCGCTCACCGAGGCGCTGGACGGCCTCGACCCGGCGGTGCGCGCCGCGCTGGAGGAGTCCATCCGCCGCGCCCGCATGGTCCACCGCGAGCAGCGCCGTACGACCCACACCACCCAGGTGGTGCCCGGCGGCACCGTGACCGAGAAGTGGGTGCCGGTCGAGCGCGTCGGTCTGTACGCGCCCGGCGGACGCTCGGTCTACCCCTCCTCCGTGGTCATGAACGTCGTGCCCGCGCAGGAGGCCGGCGTCGAGTCCATCGCGCTCGCCTCCCCGGCCCAGGCCGCGTTCGGCGGTCTGCCGCACCCGACGATCCTCGCCGCCTGCGCCCTGCTCGGCGTCGACGAGGTCTACGCGGCGGGCGGCGCCACCGCCGTCGCGATGTTCGCCCACGGCACCGAGTCCTGCCCGCCCGCGAACATGGTCACCGGCCCCGGCAACATCTGGGTCGCCGCCGCCAAGCGCTACTTCACCGGCAAGATCGGCATCGACGCCGAGGCCGGCCCGACCGAGATCGCGATCCTCGCCGACGACACGGCCGACCCGGTGCACGTGGCCTCCGACCTGATCAGCCAGGCCGAGCACGACCCGCTGGCCGCCGCCGTCCTCGTCACCGACTCCCAGGAGCTGGCGGACGCGGTGGAGAAGGAGCTGGAGCCGCAGGTCGCGGCCACCCGGCACATCGACGACCGGATCGTGCCCGCGCTGAAGGGCAGGCAGTCCGCGATCGTCCTCGTCGACGGCATCGAGGAGGGTCTGCGGGTGGTCGACGCGTACGGCGCCGAGCACCTGGAGATCCAGACCGCCGACGCCGCCCGGATCGCCGACCGGGTCAGGAACGCCGGCGCGATCTTCGTCGGCCCCTGGGCCCCGGTCTCGCTCGGCGACTACGCGGCCGGGTCCAACCACGTCCTGCCCACCGGCGGCTGCGCCTGCCACTCCTCGGGCCTGTCCGTCCAGTCCTTCCTGCGCGGCATCCACGTCGTCGACTACTCGAAGGACGCGCTTGCCGAGGTCGCGCACCACGTGGTCACGCTGGCGGAGGCGGAGGACCTGCCGGCCCACGGCGCGGCGATCAAGGCCAGGTTCGGCTGGAAGGTACCCGAGAGCAAGTGAGCGACGTGCGGATCGACGATCTTCCCGTACGGGACGAGCTGCGTGGCAAGTCCCCCTACGGCGCGCCCCAGTTGGACGTCCCCGTACGGCTGAACACCAACGAGAACCCCTACCCGCTGCCCGAACCGCTGGTCGAGCGGATCGCGGAGCGGGTGCGGGAGGCCGCCCGCGGCCTGAACCGCTACCCCGACCGGGACGCGGTCCGGCTGCGCACCGAGCTGGCCGCCTACCTGACGAAGACCGGCAAGTACCCGCTCGGCATGGCGAACGTGTGGGCGGCCAACGGCTCCAACGAGGTCATCCAGCAACTGCTGCAGACCTTCGGCGGCCCCGGCCGTACGGCGATCGGCTTCGAGCCGTCGTACTCGATGCACGCCCTCATCGCGCGCGGGACGGGGACGGGCTGGATTTCGGGTCCGCGGGCCGAGGACTTCACGATCGACCTCGCCGCCGCGCGGCGGGCGATCGCCGAGCACCGGCCCGACGTCGTCTTCATCACCACGCCCAACAACCCCACCGGCAACGCGGTCCCGCCCGAGACGGTCCTCGCGCTGTACGAGGCGGCGCAGGCCGCCAAGCCGTCGATGGTGATCGTGGACGAGGCGTACGTCGAGTTCAGCCACGGCGACTCGCTGCTGCCGCTGCTCGCGGGCCGCCCGCACCTGGTCGTCTCCCGCACCATGTCGAAGGCGTTCGGCGCCGCCGGGCTCCGCCTCGGCTACCTCGCCGCCGACCCCGCCGTCGTGGACGCGGTCCAGCTCGTACGGCTGCCGTACCACCTCTCGGCGATCACCCAGGCGACCGCGCTGGCCGCGCTGGAGCACACGGACACGCTGCTCGGGTACGTCGAGCAGCTGAAGTCGGAGCGCGACCGGCTGGTCGCCGAGCTGCGCGCGATCGGCTACGACGTCACCGAGTCCGACGCCAACTTCGTGCAGTTCGGCCGGTTCGGCGACGCCCAGGACGCCTGGCGGAGGATCCTCGACCGGGGCGTCCTCGTCCGGGACAACGGCGTACCGGGATGGCTGCGGGTGTCCGCCGGCACCCCGGAGGAGAACGACGCGTTCCTGGACGCGGTACGTGAAGTGAAGAAGGAGCTTGAGGCATGAGCCGCGTAGGACGCGTGGAGCGCACCACCAAGGAGACCTCGGTCCTGGTCGAGATAGACCTCGACGGCACCGGGAGGACCGACATCGCCACCGGCGTCGGCTTCTACGACCACATGCTCGACCAGCTCGGCCGGCACGGTCTGTTCGACCTGACCGTGAAGACCGACGGCGACCTGCACATCGACTCCCACCACACCATCGAGGACACCGCCCTCGCGCTCGGTGCCGCGTTCAAGCAGGCGCTCGGCGACAAGGTGGGCATCTACCGCTTCGGCAACTGCACGGTCCCGCTGGACGAGTCCCTCGCCCAGGTCACCGTCGACCTCTCCGGCCGCCCCTACCTCGTGCACACCGAGCCCGAGAACATGGCGCCGATGATCGGCGAGTACGACACGACGATGACCCGGCACATCCTGGAGTCCTTCGTCGCCCAGGCGCAGATCGCGCTGCACGTGCACGTGCCGTACGGGCGCAACGCGCACCACATCGTGGAGTGCCAGTTCAAGGCGCTGGCCCGGGCGCTCCGTTACGCCTCCGAGCGCGACCCGCGCGCGGTCGGCATCCTCCCCTCCACGAAGGGCGCTCTCTAACCCATGAACGGTCTGTCGACCCTCCTGATCGTCGTCGGCCTCTTCCTGGTCGGCGGCATCGTCTCCTTCGTGAAGCAGAAGATGCCCGCGAGCCTCATCGTGCTGCTCTCCATCGGTGCGGGCATGTGCCTGGTCGCGGGCGTCCTGCGGCTGGAGGTGTGGAATTGAGCACCAAGAAGGTCGTGGTCTTCGACTACGGCTTCGGCAACGTCCGGTCCGCCGAGCGCGCCCTCGCGCGCGTGGGCGCCGACGTCGAGATCACCCGTGACTTCGACCGGGCGATGAACGCCGACGGCCTGCTCGTGCCGGGCGTCGGCGCCTTCGCCGCCTGCATGCAGGGTCTGCGCGCCGCCCGCGGCGACTGGGTGATCGACCGCAGGCTGTCCGGCGGCCGCCCGGTGATGGGCATCTGCGTCGGCATGCAGATCCTCTTCGCACGCGGCATCGAGCACGGCGTGGAGGCCGAGGGGCTGGACGAGTGGCCGGGCACGGTCGCCCCGCTCCAGGCCGACGTGGTGCCCCACATGGGCTGGAACACCGTCGACGCCCCGGCCGGCTCCCGGCTCTTCGCGGGCCTCGACGCCGACGCCCGCTTCTACTTCGTGCACTCCTACGCCGTCCACGACTGGGCCCTGGAGACGCACAACCCGGTGATCGAGGCCCCCAAGGTCACCTGGTCGACGCACGGCGAGCCGTTCGTGGCCGCCGTGGAGAACGGCGCCCTGTGGGCGACGCAGTTCCACCCCGAGAAGTCCGGCGACGCCGGCGCGCAGCTCCTCACCAACTGGATCGGAACCCTGTAGACCATGGCCAAGCTCGAACTCCTCCCCGCCGTCGACGTCCGCGACGGCCAGGCCGTGCGACTCGTCCACGGCGAGTCCGGGACCGAGACCTCCTACGGCTCGCCGCTGGAGGCCGCCCTCGCCTGGCAGCGCTCGGGCGCCGAGTGGCTGCACCTGGTCGACCTGGACGCCGCGTTCGGCACCGGCGACAACCGGGAGCTGATCGCCGAGGTCGCGCGCGCGATGGACATCAAGGTGGAGCTGTCCGGCGGCATCCGCGACGACGACACCCTCGCCGCCGCCCTCGCCACCGGCTGCACCCGGGTCAACCTGGGAACCGCGGCCCTGGAGACCCCCGAGTGGGTCGCCAAGGTCATCGCCGAGCACGGCGACAAGATCGCGGTCGGCCTGGACGTGCGCGGCACGACCCTGCGCGGCCGCGGCTGGACCCGCGACGGCGGCGACCTCTACGAGACGCTGGCGCGCCTCGACAAGGAGGGCTGCGCCCGCTACGTCGTCACCGACATCGCCAAGGACGGCACCCTCCAGGGCCCGAACCTGGAGCTGCTGAGGAACGTCTGCGCGGTCACCGACCGCCCGGTCGTGGCCTCCGGCGGCGTGTCGTCCCTGGACGACCTGCGCGCCATCGCCGGGTTGGTTCCCCTCGGCGTCGAGGGCTCCATCGTCGGCAAGGCCCTGTACGCGAAGGCGTTCACCCTGGAAGAGGCCCTGGAGGCGGTGGCCGAGTGAGCGACGTCCGACGCGTGTCGACCGGCGCGCCCTGGGAGGAGCAGTTCGGCTACTCCCGCGCGGTGGAGCTGCCGAACGGCCTGGTCCTGGTCTCGGGCTGCACGTCCATCGTGGACGGGCAGATCGCCGGGGGCGGCCCGTACGAGCAGGCGGTCAACGCGTTCGAGGTCGCCCTGGGGGCGCTCGGGCAGCTGGGGCTCGGCCGTGACGACGTCGTGCGCACGCGTATGTACCTCACGCACGCCCGTGACGTGGACGAGGTCGGCCGCGCCCACAAGGAGCTGTTCGACGCCGTCCGGCCCGCCGCGTCCATGATCATTGTCTCCGGCTTCGTGGACCCCAGCCTGGTCGTCGAGGTCGAGGTGGAGGCGTTCCGAGGAGTGACGGCATGACCCTGGCCATCCGAGTCATCCCCTGCCTGGACGTGGACAACGGCCGCGTCGTCAAGGGCGTCAACTTCCAGAACCTGCGCGACGCGGGCGACCCCGTCGAGATGGCCAAGGTGTACGACGCCGAGGGCGCCGACGAGCTGACGTTCCTGGACATCACCGCGTCCTCGGGCGACCGGGAGACGACGTACGACGTGGTCCGCCGCACCGCGGAGCAGGTGTTCATCCCGCTGACGGTCGGCGGCGGTGTCCGCACGGCCGAGGACGTGGACAAGCTGCTGCGGGCCGGCGCCGACAAGGTCGGCGTGAACACCGCGGCCATCGCCCGTCCCGAGCTGATCCGCGAGATCGCGGAGCGCTTCGGCCGGCAGGTGCTGGTCCTCTCCGTCGACGCCCGCAGGACCGAGTCCGGATCCTTCGAGGTGACCACCCACGGCGGCCGCCGGGGGACCGGCATCGACGCCGTCGAGTGGGCGCACCGGGCGGCCGAGCTGGGCGCGGGGGAGATCCTGCTGAACTCCATGGACGCGGACGGCACCAAGGACGGCTACGACCTGGAGATGATCGCGGCCGTCCGCAAGCACGTCACGGTCCCGGTGATCGCGTCCGGCGGCGCGGGCAGCCTCGCGCACTTCCCGCCGGCCGTCACGGCGGGCGCGGACGCGGTGCTGGCCGCGTCGGTGTTCCACTTCGGCGACCTGCGGATCGGCGAGGTGAAGCAGACCCTCCGCGAGGCGGGGCACCCCGTGCGCTGACATCCCGTCGCCCCGGCACCGCTTCGAGTACGGCCGAAAACGAAAGAGAAGTTGCGCAAAATAAGTTGTGCAACTTCTCTTTCGTATCTAGGGTCGCGGTATGGCGAGTCGGGAAGAGCGGCGGATCACGGACACGGGCACCCTCAAGGCCCTCTCCCATCCGCTGCGCATGAAGCTCTACCGGCTGCTGTTCGTCGCCGAGGCGGCCACCGCCTCCCAGCTGGCCGAGCAGGTCGACGAGGCCGTCTCCCTGGTCAGCTACCACCTGCGCAAGCTAGCCGAGCACGGACTGATCGAGGCCGCCGACCCGCAACGCGCGGACGGCCGCGAACGCTGGTGGCAGCCCTCGTCCGAGACGGTCTCCATCCGCGACGAGGACTTCCGCGACGCCCCCGAGAAGGCGGCCGCACACCTCGCCGCCTCCCGCATGTTCCTGGACCAGCGGGCCGAGATGTACCGCGGATACCTGGACGCCCGCGCCCACTGGGGCGCGGAGTGGAACGAGGCCGCCCACGACTCCGAGTCCCTGCTCCGGCTCACCGCCGAGGAACTGGGCGAGCTGAAGAAGGACCTGCACGACCTGCTCAGGCGCTACGACGAGCAGGGGCGGGCCCGCGAGGCCGCCGGCGACACCGAAGGGCGCGAGCACGTCGCGCTGCACGTGTACGGATTCCCGTTCCGCGTCTGACAAGGGACCCCTGGTGACCGACACCCTGATACCCGCGCCCGCCGCCACCGCGGCCGACGCGCCCGCCCACCGCGACCCGAACGTGCTGCGCTGGCTCGCCGCCTACACCTCCTCCATGCTCGGCGACGGCGTCTACTACCTGGCCCTGTCCTGGGCCGCCGTCCAGGCGGGCTCCCCGGCCCAGGCCGGACTCGTGATGTCCGCCAGCGCGCTGCCCCGGGCGGTGCTGATGCTCGGCGGCGGAGTGATCGCCGACCGGCTCGGCCCGCGCCGGGTCGTCATCGGCAGCGACGCCGTCCGCTGCGCGGCCGTCCTCGCCGTGGCCGCCCTGCTGTTCCTCACCAGCCCCGGACTGTGGCCGCTCGCCCTGCTGGCCCTGGTCTTCGGCACGGTCGACGCGGTGTTCATGCCCGCCGTCGGCGCCCTCCCGGCCCGCCTCACCGGCAAGAGCCAGCTCGCCCGGGTCCAGGGCATGCGCGGTCTCGCCATCCGCTTCTCCAACGTGCTCGGCGCCCCGCTCGGCGGGCTCGGCGTGGCCGTCGGCGGGGCGTCCGCCGCGTTCGCCCTGGCCGGGCTGCTCATCGCCGTCTCCGTGCCGCTGCTGATCTCCGTACGCGTCCGCGACCTGCCCGCGGACGACGAGCCCCGCGCGGGCGCCACCACCGCCCGGGGCGACCTTGCGGCGGGCCTGCGGTACATCCGCCACCACCGCGTCCTCGCCCCGCTGATGCTGGCCATCGCCCTCGGCGACTTCGGCTTCGTCGGCCCGCTCAACGTCGGTCTCACCCTGCTCGCCGACCGGCGCGGCTGGGGAGCCTCCGGCATGGGCTGGGTCCTCGCCGGTTTCGGGGTCGGCGCGGGCGCCGCCGCGCTGCTGCTGGCGGTGCGCGGCCGGGTGCCCCGCGCGGGCGTCGTCATCGGCTGCGCCTGCACGGCCGGTTCGGTGGCCATCGGCGCCCTCGGTTTCGTTCCCGCCCTCGCCGGCGCCGTCGCCGTGGCCGCGCTCGTGGGCCTGCTCGCCGGGCTCAGCGGCGCCCTGTGCGGGGCCCTGCTGCAGACCTGCGCCGACCCCGCCTACCTCGGCCGGGTCACCGCCGTCGCCGGACTGGTCAGCCTCGGCCTCGCCCCGCTGAGCATGCCGTTCGCGGCCGCCGCGATCGGGACGTGGGGCCTCGGCCCGGTCTACGTCGTCAGCGCGGTCGTCTGCGGTCTCGGCGGGGTCGTCGCCCTCGCCGTCCCCGGCCTGCGCCGCGCGGAACTGCCCGGCTGACCGTCAGCCTTTCGGCTGGACCAGCTGCACGAGATTGCCCACCGTGTCGTCGAGCACCGCCGCCAGCACCGGACCCTGCTCCTGCGGCTCGTGCGCGAACCGCACACCGAGGCCGGTCAGCCGGGCGTACTCGGCCGCCAGGTCGTCCACCGAGAAGACGATGCACGGCAGACCGGCCTCGTACACCGCCCTGCGGTACGGCTCCGCGACGGGCCCCTGGCCGGGCTCCAGCAGCAGCTGCAGATCCGGCTGGGCCCCCTGCGGCGCCCCGACCGTGACGAACAGCGTGTCGTTGCCGAGATCCATGTGGACGCGCGTCTCGAAGCCGAGGACGTCCGTGTAGAAGGCGTGCGCCCTGGCCACGTCGTCGACGTACACGTTGGTCATCGCGACCTTGATCACGGGAGGTGCCCCCTCAGATGCCGAGCTGCCGGGACTCGTGCAGGGTGTCGATCGCCTCCGCGTCGCCCTCCAGCTCCACCGCGGCCGCGTCCTGCCGGCCGTAGGCGAACATCAGCAGCT
Source organism: Streptomyces sp. 1222.5 (assembly GCF_900105245.1). Classification (NCBI taxonomy): domain Bacteria; kingdom Bacillati; phylum Actinomycetota; class Actinomycetes; order Kitasatosporales; family Streptomycetaceae; genus Streptomyces; species Streptomyces sp. 1222.5. The sequence goes on from NZ_FNSZ01000001.1 coordinate 6,323,779, forward strand.
CCGACGGCTCACCCGTCACCGTGACCACCGGCGCGCCGCGGTGCGCCACCACCGTCTGGCCGTCCGGACGGCGCAGCACCAGACCCGTCGGCACGCCCCGGCCCATCAGCCGCGCCATCCGCTCCAGCCGGGACCACAGCGTGTCCTGGAACACCGTGTCCAGCTCCCGCCGGCCCCAGTCCGGCTGGGCACGGCGCACGTCCTCCGTGTGGACGTAGAACTCGACGACGTTCGCCGCCTCGTCCACCTGCTTGAGCTGAAAGGGTGAGAAGCGGGGCGGGCCGGTACGGATCAGCTTGATCAGCTCCTCGTACGGCTTCGCGGTGTACTCCGCCATCACCTTCTCCAGGCGCGACGCGAGCGGCTTGATCAGCGCGCCGCTCGCCGCGTCCGGACGGCGCTCACGCACGATCACGTGCGCGGCCAGGTCCCGGGTCCGCCAGCCCTCGCAGAGGGTCTGGGCGTCCGGACCGACGGTTTCCAAGAGGTCGGCGAGCAGGAGCCGTTCACGCTTGGCGAAGGTCGACATGGACTCAGCCTACGACCGCGCGCAGGGTCCGCCCAGTGGACACGGACGGTCACCACCCCACCCGCGCGGCACAATGGCACCCATGACCAGCACGCCCCCGCCCAGCGGCCTCGACCCGGAGATCGCCGCCCGCCTCAAGCGCAGCGCCGACGGCCTCGTCCCCGCCATCGCCCAGCAGTACGACACCGGTGAGGTGCTGATGCTGGGCTGGATGGACGACGAGGCGCTGCACCGCACCCTCACCACCGGCCGCTGCACCTACTGGTCCCGCAGCCGCGGGGAGTACTGGGTCAAGGGCGACACCTCCGGCCACTTCCAGTGGGTGAAGTCGGTCGCGCTGGACTGCGACGCCGACACCGTGCTGGTCAAGGTCGACCAGGTGGGCGCCGCCTGCCACACCGGCGCGCGCACCTGCTTCGACGAGGACGTCCTGCTCAAGGACGCCGATTCCGGCCCCAACCGCACCGGTCAGTAAGGTCGACGGCCATGGACCTCGAGACCTTCCGCAAGCTCGCCACCGACCGGCGCGTCATCCCGGTCACGCGCAAGCTCCTCGCCGACGGCGACACCCCGGTCGCGCTCTACCGCAAGCTCGCCGCCGAGCGCCCCGGCACCTTCCTGCTGGAGTCCGCGGAGAACGGCCGCTCCTGGTCCCGGTACTCCTTCGTGGGCGTCCGCTCGGCGGCCACGCTCACCGCGCGCGACGGCCGGACGCACTGGCTCGGCGACCCGCCGGTCGGCGTCCCCGTCGACGGCGACCCGCTCGCCGCCCTGCGGGCCACCATCCAGACCCTGCACACCCCCCACCACGAGGGCATGCCGCCCTTCACCGGCGGCATGGTCGGCTACCTCGGCTACGACATCGTCCGCCGCCTGGAGAAGATCGGCCCCGGCGAGCGCGACGATCTGCGGCTGCCCGAGCTGACCATGCTCCTGACCAGCGACCTCGCCGTGATGGACCACTGGGAGGGCTCGGTCCTGCTGATCGCCAACGCGATCAACCACAACGACCTGGACACCGGCGTCGACGAGGCCTGGGCGGACGCCGTGGCCCGCCTCGACGCCATGGAGGCCGACCTCACGCGCGCGGTGGCCCAGCCCCCGGCCGTCCTGCCGCCCTCCGAGCTGCCCGAGTACACCGCGCTGTGGGGCGGCCCGGACTTCCAGCGGGCCGTCGAGGACGTCAAGGAGCGCATCCGGGCCGGCGAGGCCTTCCAGGTCGTGCCCTCCCAGCGGTTCGAGACGCCCTGCACGGCGAGCGCCCTCGACGTCTACCGGGTGCTGCGGGCGACCAACCCCTCGCCGTACATGTACCTGTTCCGCTTCGACGGGTTCGACGTCGTCGGCTCCTCCCCGGAGGCCCTGGTCAAGGTCGAGGACGGGCGGGCCATGGTCCACCCCATCGCCGGCACCCGGCACCGCGGCGCCACCCCTCAGGAGGACCAGGCCCTCGCCGACGAACTCCTCGCCGACCCCAAGGAGCGCGCCGAGCACCTGATGCTGGTGGACCTCGGCCGCAACGACCTCGGGCGCGTCTGCGAGCCGGGCTCGGTCGAGGTCGTCGACTTCATGTCCATCGAGCGCTACTCGCACGTCATGCACATCGTCTCGACCGTCACCGGCCAGGTGGCCGAGGGCCGCACGGCCTTCGACGTGCTCACCGCGTGCTTCCCCGCGGGCACCCTCTCCGGCGCCCCCAAGCCGCGCGCGATGCAGATCATCGACGAACTGGAGCCCTCCCGCCGGGGCCTGTACGGCGGCTGCGTCGGCTACCTCGACTTCGCCGGCGACTCCGACACCGCGATCGCCATCCGCACCGCCCTGCTGCGGGACGGCACGGCCTACGTACAGGCCGGTGCCGGCATCGTCGCCGACTCCGACCCGGTGGCCGAGGACCAGGAGTGCCGCAACAAGGCGGCGGCGGTCCTGCGTGCCGTGCACACCGCCAACCGCCTGGACGGACGGCTCGGTTCCGCCGAGTAGGGCGCATCTCATGGAACCCCGGGTGACGGTTCGCCCGGGGTTCAGGCGATAGTGGACTACGTGACTGCTGTTCCCCACCCCCGTTCCGAAGCCGCCGCACCCACCCGGTCCGGCCGGCGGAGCCTCGCCGCGGCCCTCCTGTTCGGTGCCCTCGGCGCGGCCGTGGCGCTCCTCGCGACCCGGCAGCGCTGGGCGGAGGGCACCGCGACGGTGGCCGGCGGCGCGTTCCCGCTGACCGTGAAGGGCAGCGACGTCACCGGCGTCCCCGCGGCCCTCGCCATAGTGGGCCTCGCCGCGCTCGTCGCCGTCTTCGCCGTCCGCAGGGCCGGCCGCCTCCTCGTCTCCGCCCTGCTCGCGCTGTCCGGAGCCGGCATCGTGGCCGCCGCCCTCGTGTCCGCCTCCGACGCCTCCGTGCTGGACGAGAAGGCGGCCCAGGCCAGCGGCGACACCTCCGCCACGGTCGCCGCCCTCAGCCACACCGGCTGGCCCTACGTCGCGGCCGTCGGCGGTGCCCTGATCCTGCTCGCCGGCCTGCTCGCGCTGCGCTTCGGCAGCCGCTGGCCCGCCATGTCCGGCCGCTACGAGCGCGGTACCGACCGCCCGCGCCGCACCGCCCGCCCGGCCGACCCGGAGCGCCCCGAGGAGATCTGGAAGGCCCTGGACCGCGGCGAGGACCCCACGGGCGCCTGAGCGCCCCCACGGGCGGGCCGCCCGGGAATGTGGCGAACCAGACGCCACCCCCGCGTCCGGCGGCCGCGCCCGTACGGGACAATGGAGGCGAGCGTCCGGCTCGGACAGTGACGGGCGGGCTCGGAACCGTACGGACACGTACTACGACACGTACACAGCAACGAGGAGCAAGTCATGGCGGGCAGCAGCCACGGTCACACCCCGGCCGCCTGGACCGGTGTCACTATCGCTTTCATCGGTTTCTGCGTCGCGGGCGCCTTCATGGTGATGGCCCAGCCGCTCGGTTTCTGGGCCGGCATGGTGATCATCGCCCTCGGCGGTGTCGTCGGCGGCATCATGCGCGCCATGGGTCTCGGCATGCCGAAGGAGGCGCACGCCCTTCCCCAGAAGGCTCCCGTCGCGACCCGCGAGCCCGCCGGCGTCGAGGGCTGAGCCCCCAAGGCCTTCCACGAGGGGCGGCCCGGCATCCGGAAGGGTGCAGGCCGCCCCTCGTCGTGTGCGGGTCGCCCGGGGTCGAGGGCCGTACGACCGGCCGGGCGGCCGCTTCGCACGCGCGCGTGCCAGGGCCGGCGGGGCAGAATGCCGGCGTGAACGCCGACAGCCGCCCGGTCCCCGCCCCGGCTCCGCACCCCGTCCCGCCCGCCCCGGCATGGCGGCGGCTCGCCGTTCCGGCCGGGCTGTTCACGGCCGTCGCCGGGGCCTTCGCCTACGTGGGCGCCGTCGACCCCAACGAGCCCGGCCACTACCCGGTCTGTCCCCTCTTCCGGCTCACCGGTCTGTACTGCCCCGGCTGCGGCGGACTGCGCAGCGCGCACGCCTTCGTGCACGGCGACCTCGGCACCGCCCTGCACGACAACGCGGCCGGTGTCGTCGCCTACGTGGGCTTCGCCGTGCTGTGGGCCGTCTGGGTGGTCCGGGCGGCACGCGACCGGCCACTCAGGCCGGCCCTCGGCCCGGCGCACCTGTGGGCGATCGGCACCCTGCTGCTGGCGTTCACCGTGCTGCGGAACCTGCCGGCCGGAGCCTGGCTGCGTCCGTGACACGGCCCCGACGGTCGGCCCGCCGCGAGGTCCGGCAGGTGGCCCGCCGGGCGGTCACGGGGTGAAATGTCCAGGTAGTGGGACCGCCGTCCGCCGGATGCGAGGCCACCCCGTTCCTGCGGATACCATCGCAGTGACCAGAGGTTTTCAGAACCTGAAGGAACCACCGTCCGGAAGGGGGCCGCTCGCGTGAGTGTGCTCGACGAGATCATCGACGGAGTCCGTGCCGACCTCGCGGAGCGGCAGGCACGCGTCAGCCTCGACGAGCTCAAGGAGCGCGCGGCCAAGGCCCCCGCCGCCAAGGACGGGGTGGCCGCGCTCAAGGGCGACGGCGTGAAGGTGATCTGCGAGGTCAAGCGCTCGAGCCCCTCCAAGGGCGCGCTGGCCGCGATCGCCGACCCGGCCGGGCTGGCCGCGGACTACGAGGCGGGCGGCGCGGCCGTCATCTCCGTCCTCACCGAACAGCGCCGCTTCGGCGGCTCGCTGGACGATCTGGAGGCCGTCCGCGCGCGCGTGGACATCCCGGTCCTGCGCAAGGACTTCATCGTCACGTCCTACCAGCTGTGGGAGGCCCGGGCGTACGGTGCCGACCTCGCGCTGCTGATCGTGGCCGCCCTCGACCAGCCGGCCCTGGAGTCGCTGATCGAGCGGGCCGTGTCCATCGGGCTCACCCCGCTCGTCGAGGTGCACGACGAGGACGAGGTCGAGCGGGCCGTGGACGCGGGCGCCAAGATCATCGGTGTGAACGCGCGCAATCTCAGGACGCTGGAGGTCGACCGCGGCACCTTCGAGCGGCTCGCCCCGGAGATCCCCGACCACCTCGTGCGGGTCGCCGAGTCCGGTGTCCGCGGACCGCACGACCTGATCGCCTACGCCAACGCCGGTGCGGACGCGGTCCTGGTGGGCGAGTCCCTCGTCACCGGACGCGACCCCAAGGCCGCCGTCTCCGACCTGGTCGCCGCGGGCGAGCACCCCGCGCTCCGGCACGGCCGGGGCTGATCCTTCGGTAGGCTTGGTGCCGATGATGCTTCCGATCACCCCGGCGACGCGGGACCCGTATGCCCGCCTCGCCCGCGGCTGCCGGCCCCGCGGCTGCCGTGCCCCCGCGCGACGGGTGCACGGGCGGCGGGTCCGCTATGTGATCGGCGACGAGCCCGGCCAGGTGAACGGCATGCGATGGCGTCCCGCCGTGTGCGCCGGCTGAGCGGCCGTATTCCTCCGACCCTCGGCTGAGCCTCACCCTCGCCCCACCCGGGCCGACCCGGGGCTCCGGCCCCTCGGCCCTCGCCCACCCACCGGCTCTCCGGCCCGCGACGGTTCGCTGCTCGGCCCGCCGAGCGATGACCCACCCGGGGTCCGCGACGCGGTCGGCCGACGGGCGGCCCTGCGGGCTCGCGCCCGGTCCGGCCCGCGGCTCGGCCGGCTGACGAGCGGCCCGTCCGGTTCGCGACGCGGCCGTCGGGAGCGCCCCACGGGATCCCCGGACCGGTTGTCCGGCGGCGACCCCACCGGGTCCGTGACCCGCCTCGACCGGCCGCGGCCCGCACGGGACGTGCTCGGTCGACCGGACGCGGTCCCTTCGGGGTCGTGAGCGGCTGACCGGAGAGCGACCCACCGGGTTCGCGACACGGGCGATCGGATGCGGTCCCCACGGGATCGTGAGCCGGTCGCCCGGAGAACGCCCACCGGGTTCGTGACCGCTCGACCGGAGCGGCCGGTCAAGGACCGCGACCCGGTCGGCCGGAAGCGGCCCGCCGGGTCGTGAACCGATCGCGGAACGGCCCCGCCGGGTCGGCGACCGTCGATCGGACACGGCCCCCGGGACGACCGTGAGCCGGCCGGCCGACGGTGACCTGGCCGTATCGCGGCTCGGTCCGCCGGCGGAGTCGTGCGGTGGGCGGAGCCCGGTAGCCCGGGAGGGTGCTTGTCCGGGCCCTGCCGACAGGCGGGGCCGGGCGGGTGGGAGAACACCGGCGAGGCCGGCGCACGCGTACCCGTACCCCAAGCCCAGCGACCCGGGGCACCAGCCCCTGCGAGGTATCCGCATGCCCAGCGAGTTCTTCATCCCCGATCCCACCGGCCAGGTGCCCAGTGCCGAGGGCTACTTCGGCGCGTTCGGCGGCAAGTTCATCCCGGAGGCGCTCGTCGCCGCCGTGGACGAGGTCGCCGTCGAGTACGACAAGGCGAAGGCCGACCCCGAGTTCGCCCGCGAGCTCGACGACCTGCTCGTCCACTACACCGGCCGCCCCAGCGCCCTCACCGAGGTGCCCAGGTTCGCCGAACACGCCGGTGGCGCCCGGGTGTTCCTCAAGCGCGAGGACCTCAACCACACCGGCTCCCACAAGATCAACAACGTCCTCGGCCAGGCCCTGCTCACCAAGCGCATGGGCAAGACCCGGGTCATCGCCGAGACCGGCGCCGGCCAGCACGGCGTCGCGACGGCCACCGCCTGTGCGCTCTTCGGCCTCGAATGCACCATCTACATGGGCGAGATCGACACCCAGCGCCAGGCCCTCAACGTGGCCCGCATGCGCATGCTCGGCGCCGAGGTGGTCGCCGTGAAGTCCGGCAGCCGCACCCTGAAGGACGCCATCAACGAGGCGTTCCGCGACTGGGTCGCCAACGTCGACCGCACGCACTACCTCTTCGGCACCGTCGCCGGGCCCCATCCCTTCCCGGCCATGGTGCGCGACTTCCACCGGGTGATCGGCGTCGAGGCCCGCCGCCAGATCCTGGAGCGCGCCGGACGCCTGCCCGACGCGGCGATCGCCTGCGTCGGCGGCGGCTCCAACGCCATCGGCCTCTTCCACGCCTTCATCCCCGACGACGGCGTCCGCCTGATCGGCTGCGAGCCGGCGGGCCACGGCATCGAGACCGGCGAGCACGCGGCCACCCTGACCGCGGGCGAGCCCGGCATCCTGCACGGCTCCCGGTCCTACGTCCTGCAGGACGAGGAGGGCCAGATCACCGAGCCGTACTCGATCTCGGCCGGTCTGGACTACCCGGGCATCGGCCCCGAGCACTCCTACCTCAAGGACTCCGGCCGCGGCGAGTACCGCGCGGTCACCGACGACGCCGCCATGCAGGCCCTGCGCCTGCTGTCGCGCACCGAGGGCATCATCCCGGCCATCGAGAGCGCCCACGCCCTCGCCGGCGCCCTGGACGTCGGCAAGGAGCTGGGCAGGGACGGCCTGATCGTCGTCAACCTGTCGGGGCGCGGCGACAAGGACATGGACACCGCCGCGCGCTACTTCGGCCTGTACGACACCGACGCCGAGGTGGCCGCCAACGAAGCCGACACCGCCGAGATCGAGGGGGACGCCAAGTGAGCGGCAACATCCAGCTGCTGGCGGACACGCTCGCCGCCGCCAAGGCGGAGGGCCGGGCCGCGCTCATCGCCTACCTCCCCGCCGGGTTCCCGACCGTGGACGGCGGCATCGAGGCGATCAAGGCCGTCTTCGACGGCGGGGCCGACGTCGTCGAGGTCGGTCTGCCGCACAGCGACCCCGTCCTGGACGGACCGGTCATCCAGACCGCCGACGACATCGCCCTGCGCGGCGGCGTCAAGATCGCGGACGTCATGCGCACGGTCAAGGAGGCCCACGCGGCCACCGGCAAGCCCGTGCTCGTCATGACGTACTGGAACCCCATCGACCGCTACGGCGTCGAGCGCTTCACGGCCGAGCTGGCCGAGGCGGGCGGCGCGGGCTGCATCCTGCCCGACCTGCCGGTGCAGGAGTCCGCCCTGTGGCGGGAGCACGCCGAGAAGCACGGCCTCGCGACCGTCTTCGTCGTCGCCCCCAGCAGCAAGGACGAGAGGCTCGCCCGGATCACCGCGGCGGGCAGCGGCTTCGTCTACGCCGCCTCGCTGATGGGCGTCACCGGCACCCGCGAGTCGGTCGGCGCGCAGGCCCAGGACCTGGTCGAGCGCACCCGCGCCGCCGGCTCCGCGCTGCCCGTGTGCGTCGGACTCGGCGTCTCCGACGCGACCCAGGCCGCCGAGGTCGCCGGCTTCGCCGACGGCGTCATCGTCGGCTCGGCCTTCGTGAAGCGGATGCTGGACGCACCCGACGACGCGACCGGCCTGGAGGCGGTCCGCGCGCTCGCCGGGGAACTCGCCAAGGGCGTGCGCGGACAGGCGTAACAGGCGTAACCGCAGGTCACCTGTCCTATCAGCACATCCCGCACGACCACCGTGGAACATTCGGTCACTCGAACGAGTGGACCTCGGTCCGGGGAGGCGCGCTGCGCCTCCCCGGTTCGTTCTGGGGGTGTGAGCGAGAAGAACCGTGACGGAAAGCGCACCGCCCGGGAGCGGCTGGCGGTCGAGCGTGAGAAGCAGAAGTCCGCGGACAGGCGTCGGCGCACGCTGATCGTGGGCGCGAGCGTCGTCTGCGTCCTGGCGCTCGCGGCGGTGATCGGCGTGCTCGCCGCGAACGCCGGCAAGGACAAGGGCGGCAGCGCGGGCCCGGCCGTGGCGCCTTCGGGCGCGCAGGGCAAGGACAGCCTCGCGATCCCGGTCGGCAAGGACGGCGCCAAGTCGACGCTCACCGTCTGGGAGGACTTCCGCTGCCCGGCCTGTCAGGCCTTCGAGGCGGCGTACCGGCCTACGCTCCACGAGCTGACGGACGCCGGGAAGCTGCGGGTCGAGTACCACCTGGTCCGGCTGATCGACGGCAACCTCGGCGGCACCGGCTCGCTGCGCGCGGCGAACGCCGCCGCCTGCGCCCAGGACGCCGGGAAGTTCCGTGACTACCACGACGTGCTGTACGCGAACCAGCCGAAGGAGACCGACGACGCCTTCGGTGACGACGCCAGGCTGATCGAGCTGGCCGGCAAGGTGAACGGCCTGGACACGCCCGCCTTCCGCACGTGTGTGAAGGACGGCACCCACAACAGCTGGGTCGACAAGTCCCACGCGGCCTTCAAGGCCGGAAACTTCGGCGGCACGCCGACGGTCCTGCTCAACGGCAAGAACATCTACCAGGACCAGACGATGACCCCGGCCAAGCTCAAGCAGATGGTGGAGGACGCCGCCAACGGGTAAGCGTTTCTCACGCCCCCGTTATGGACCCGTAGCCGGGCGGCTTGCCGTCCCCACCGCCCGGCACGGTAGCGTCGGACCTGTCATGGAACTTGCCTACATTCCCAGCCCGTCGCACGGGGTGTTGTACCTCGGCCCCATCCCGCTGCGCGGCTACGCCTTCTGCATCATCATCGGTGTGTTCGTCGCCGTCTGGCTCGGCAACAGGCGCTGGATCGCCCGTGGCGGACGTTCCGGAACGGTCGCCGACATCGCGGTCTGGGCCGTGCCGTTCGGGTTGATCGGCGGCCGGCTCTACCACGTGATCACGGACTACGAGCTGTACTTCAGCGACGGCCGCAACTGGGTGGACGCCTTCAAGGTGTGGGAAGGCGGCCTGGGCATCTGGGGTGCGATCGCGCTCGGTGCGCTGGGCGCGTGGATCGGCGCCCGGCGTCGTGGCATCCCCCTGCCCGCCTACGCCGACGCCGTCGCGCCCGGCATCGCGTTCGCGCAGGCCATCGGCCGCTGGGGCAACTGGTTCAACCAGGAGCTGTACGGCCGCGAGACGCACGTTCCGTGGGCGCTGCACATCACCTCCTCCGAGGGCGGCCGGGTGCCGGGCTACTACCACCCGACCTTCCTCTACGAGTCACTGTGGTGCGTGGGCGTGGCGCTCCTCGTCATCTGGGCCGACCGCCGCTTCAAGCTGGGACACGGCCGGGCGTTCGCGCTGTACGTCGCCGCGTACTGCGTGGGCCGCGGCTGGATCGAGTACATGCGCGTCGACGACGCCCACCACATCCTGGGCCTGCGCCTCAACGACTGGACCGCGCTGTTCGTCTTCCTGCTGGCCGTGGTGTACATCGTGGTGTCGTCGAGGATCCGGCCCGGGCGTGAGGCGGTCGTCGAGCCGGGTGCCTCCGACGGCGCCTCCGAGACTCCGGCGGACGGGTCCGCCACCGGTTCGGCCGAGGACGCCCCCGAGGAGCCGGCCGACGGTGTCCCGGACGGCCCGTCCGACGGCACGGAAACCGTCGCCGACGCCGACGGGAAGGCCGGGCCGGCCGCCGGGCAGGTGACGGAGGAGACCGCCGAGTCCGCTCCGAAGAAGAGCTGACCGCGGGTCGTACGTGACCGAGGGCGCCCGGGATCTCCGGGCGCCCTCGGTGTGTTCCGGGCGCGTGGCCGCGGTGGCGGGGTCCCGTCACCCTCTGCGGGCCAGCGACAGGGTCCGCTGGGCGAGGGCGACCACCGCCGCGTCGACGAAGCGGCCGTCGGGCAGTGCCTGGGCGCCCGGGTCCGCCGCCGCGGCCTTGATGATCGTCTCGGCCTGCTCGATCTCCGCGGGAGTGGGGAGATAGGCCCGCTCGATGACCGGCAGCTGCCGGGGGTGGATGGCGGCGCGGCCCAGGAAGCCGAGGGCGCGGCCGTGGGCGCAGGACGCGGCGAGCCCGTCCAGGTCGCGGATGTCGGGGTGGACGGACTGCGGCGGCGGGGCGAGTCCGGCCGCGCGGGCGGCGACGACCACGCGGGAGCGGGACCAGTCCAGGCCCGCGTCGGCCCGGACACCCAGGTCGGCCCGGAGGTCGGCCTCGCCCAGGGAGATGCCCCGCAGGGAGGGGTGGGCGCCGGCGATCTCGTGGGCGTGCTCGATGCCGAGGGCCGACTCCAGCAGGGCGTACAGCGGGAGCGGCGTCGTCACCGCGACCTGCCTGATCTGGCCGGGCGAGGTCACTTTCGGCAGCCGCAGCCCGCGGACGCCCGGCAGGGTGGCCAGCGCCGTGAGGTCGGCGGCCGCCCAGGGGCCGTCCAGGGCGTTGACGCGGACGTGCACCGGGACCGGCTGGGGGGCGCGGAGCAGCTCGGCCGTGGCCGTGCGGGCGTACTCCTTGCGGTCCGGGGCGACCGCGTCCTCCAGGTCGATCACCACGACGTCGGCGCCCGCGACGAGCGCCTTGGTGACGACGTGCGGGCGGTCGCCGGGGACGTAGAGCCAGGTGAGCGGGGTCGGGGTCACAGGGCGCCCTCCGCGCGCAGGGCGGCGATCTCGTCCGGGCCGAGGCCCGCCTCGGTGAGCACGGCCTCGGTGTCGGCGCCGTGCGGGCGGCCGGCCCAGCGGATCGCGCCGGGGGTCGCGGAGAGGCGGAAGAGGACGTTCTGCATGCGCAGGGCGCCCAGCTCGGGGTCCGGGACGGTGGTGACCGTGTCCAGGGCCTGGTACTGCGGATCGGCGAGGACGTCACGGACGTCCTGGACCGGGGCCACCGCCGCCTCCGCCTTCTCGAACGCCGCCAGCACCTCGGCGCGGTCGCGGACGGCGATCCAGGAGCCGACCGCCTCGTCCAGCACGTCGGCGTGGGCGGCCCGGTCGGCGCCGGACGCGAACCACGGTTCCCCGATCAGCTCCGGGCGGCCCACCAGGCGCATCACCCGCTCGGCGACCGACTGCGCCGAGGTGGAGACGGCGACCCAGGCGCCGTCGGCGGTGCGGTAGGTGTTGCGCGGGGCGTTGTTCGCGGACCGGTTGCCGGTGCGTTCCTGGACGTAGCCGAGCTGGTCGTACCAGGTGGGCTGGGGGCCCAGGACCGACAGGATCGGCTCGATGATCGCCATGTCGACGACCTGGCCCGTGCCGGTGCGCTCCCGTGCGGCGAGCGCGGTCAGCACGGCGCACGCGGTCGCCAGGCCCGCGACGGAGTCCGCGAGCCCGAAGGGCGGGAGCGTCGGCGGCGCGTCCGGCTCGCCGGTGATCGCGGCGAAGCCGCTCATCGCCTCCGCGAGGGTGCCGAACCCCGGGCGGCGGGCGTACGGGCCGAACTGGCCGAAGGCGGTGACCCGGGCGAGGACGAGCCGTGGGTTGGCCGCCGACAGCTCGTCCCAGCCCAGGTCCCATCTCTCCAGGGTGCCGGGGCGGAAGTTCTCGATCACGACGTCGGCACCGGCGGCGAGTCGCAGCAGCGTGGCGCGGCCGCCGGACGTGGACAGGTCGAGGGTGACGGTCCGCTTGTTGCGGCCGAGCACCTTCCACCACAGGCCGACCCCGTGCTTGGCGGGGCCGTGCCCCCGGGAGGGGTCGGGCCTGCGCGGGTGCTCGACCTTGATCACCTCGGCGCCGAAGTCGCCGAGCATCGTGGCGGCCAGCGGGCCGGCGAACAGGGTCGCGAGGTCCAGGACCCGCAGACCGTCCAGGGCGGGGGGCGTGGGCGTGGTCGTCCTCATGCGGTGTACTGCGCCTCGATCTCCGGGCGGTACGGCATCGACGCGGACGCCCCGGCCCGCTGGACGGAGAGCGCCGCCGCGGCGGCCGCCCAGGACAGGGCCTCCCGCACCGGTTTCTCCTCGGCGAGGGCCACCGCGAGCGCCCCGACGAAGGTGTCGCCCGCACCCGTGGAGTCGACGGCGGGCACTTGGGGCGCCGGGACCACCAGGGGTTCGACGCCTCGCGCCAGGTAGAGGCTGCCGGTCGCGCCGAGGGTGACGACGACCTCCGGGACCTGGTCCAGCAGGGCGGCGGCGGCCTCCCGCGGGTCGGTGCGGCCGGTGAGGGTGACCGCCTCGTACTCGTTCGGCACCAACAGGTCGGTCGCCGCGAGGAGTTCGGCCGGCAGGGGCTGGGCGGGGGCCGGGGTGAGGACGGTGCGGACCCCGTGTCGGCGGGCCGCCTCGGCGCCCGCGACGACCGCGGCCAGGGGGATCTCCAGCTGGAGCAGCAGGGCGTCGGCGGAGGCGATCACCCCCTCGTCGCCGGGGGAGAGGTGGTCGACGGTGCCGTTCGCGCCGGGGACGACGACGATCGAGTTGCCGCCCTCGTCGTCGACCACGATGTGCGCGGTGCCGGAGGGGCCCTCGACGGTGCGCAGGGAGTCGGTGTCCACCCCGGAGTGTTCGAGGGTGTCGCGCAGGCGCAGGCCGAATGCGTCGTTGCCGACGGCGCCGATCATCGAGACGGTGGCGCCGGCGCGGGCCGCGGCGACGGCCTGGTTGGCGCCCTTGCCGCCGGGGACCGTGCGGAACTCCCGTCCCGTCACGGTCTCCCCGCGCTGCGGGGCCTTGCCGACATAGGCGACGAGGTCCATGTTCGTGCTGCCGAGGACGGCGATATGGGTCATGAGCGGGTCGCCTCCGGGTGGGTGACCAGGTGGGTGAGGTGGGCGAGGGAGTCGAATCCGGTGCCGTCGAAGTCGCCGACGGTGGTGGCGAGCCGGTTCTTCAGCGGGGCCCGCCAGCGGTCGGGGAGAGCCGCGGGGTCGCCGGCCAGGAGCCCGGCGACGCTGCCGGCGGTGGCGCCGGCCGAGTCGGTGTCCCAGCCGCCGGACACCGCGCGTCCGACGGACCCGGTGAAGTCGCCGTCCGCGTGGCTGAGGGCGGCGGCGATCAGGGCGGTGTTGGGGACGGCGTGCACCCAGTGGTGGGTGGCGGCGTAGGTGGCGTGGAGTTCGTCCACGATCGTGTCGAAGTCCTCGTGCGCGGCGGCCAGCCGGACGGCGTGGTCGACCGCCCCCGCCAGCCGGGACCGGGACGGGACCACCGCACGGCCGGCGCGCAGGCAGCCGTGGACGTCGTCGGTGCCCGCGGCGGCGGTGGCGATGACGGCGGCCGTGAACATCGCCGCGTAGACGCCGTTGGCGGTGTGGGTGAGGACGGCGTCGCGGTGTGCCTGTTCGGCGGCGGCGGCCGGGTCGCCGGGGTTGCTCCAGCCGTGCACGTCGGCGCGGATCAGGGCGCCGATCCACTCCCGGAACGGGTTGCGGTGACGTGCGGTGTGCGGGGGCTCGATACCGCCCAGGAGGTTGCGGTAGGCGATGCGCTCCGCCGTGAAGGTGCGGCCGGGCGGGAGTTCGTCCAGCCAGAGCCGGGCCACGTCCGCGGTGGTGAAGGACTTTCCGTGGCGCTGGAGGAGCAGCAGGTTCAGCAGGGGGTAGTTGAGGTCGTCGTCCTCGGGCATGCCGTCGATGTTCTCGGCGAGGGAGGTGGCGGCCGAGCGGCGATTCCAGGGGTAAGTGTCGAGAAGCGCGGCGGGGACGCCCCTGGCGGTGAAGTAGCCGGTCAGGGGCCAGTTCCCAGCGGCCTGGGCGAGGGCGCGGACACCGTCCAGCGGGAGTTTCTCCACCGGCTTGCCGAGCAGGCAGCCGATGGCCCGGCCCAGCCAGGCGGCCTCCAGGGCGGCCGGGGCCGGCCCGGGGAGGTCCCGTGCGGCGGGCCAGTCCGGACAGGCGGCCCTGATCCCGGGCAGGTCCGTCGGCTCGTCCTCGGCCAGTCTGCTCGGCAGGTCGGCGAGTTCGTCCAGCAGGTCATCGGCCAGCAGGCGCAGGTACCGGGACACGCGATGCGGGGACGCCCCCGCGCGGTCCGGCGCGTCCGGGCCGCCGGCCGCGCGCCAGCGCGCCGCGACCGCCGCCGGCTCCCGGCCGTCCAGCCGGGCCTGGCGGAGTTCGTGGCCCAGGAGGTCCTCCGGCTGGACCCAGGTCAGGCGCAGCACGGGCGGCCTCCGAGCGCGGTGAACGCCTGCTCGTGGGAGCGGCGGCGCAGTACGTCCCGTTCGAAGACCTCGCGGGTGACGGCGGTGAGCGTGCGGGCCGGGGCCCACAGGTCCAGGCGGCTCGCCTCCGCGACGGTCTTCGCCCAGTCCTCGGGCACGGGGGAGCCGAGGGCGCCCGCGAGGGCCCCGGCCATCGTCGCGATCGAGTCGCAGTCGCGGCCGTAGTTCACCGAGCCGAGGACGGCGTGCCGGTAGTCGCCGCCGGAGACCAGCAACATGCCGAGGGCGACGGGGAGTTCCTCGATGGAGTGCAGCCGGGAGGGGCGGCGGGCGCCGAGGGAGGGCGCGCGGTAGTCGGGGCCGACCGTGTCGTACGGGGCGACCGCCGTGCGCAGCGGGCCGAGCGCCGACTCGAAGTCGCTGTATCCGTACGCCACTTCGCAGACCTTCTCGATCGCCGCGCGGGTGCCGTCCCGGGCGAGGGACAGGCAGGCCGTCACGACCGAGTCCGGGGTGGCGTCCGGTGCGGTGGCGGCGGCGACGGCCGCGGCGAAGACCCCGGCCGCCTCTCGGCCGTACGACGACTGGTGCGCACCGGCGACGTCCAGCGCCTCGGCGTACGCTGCGGCCGGGTTGGCGGCGTTGACCAGGCCGACCGGGGCCATGTACATCGCCGCGCCGCAGTTGACGATGTTGCCGGTGCCCGCCTCCCGGGGATCGACGTGGCCGTAGGCGAGCCGGGCCACGAGCCACTTCTCGGCGAGGAAGACGCGGTGCAGCGGCAGCGCCTCCGCCTCCAGTTCCGGGATCCAGCGGGGGTTCGTCATCAGATCCGGGACCAGGTGGTCGGCGATCGCGTACGCGTCGAGGTGGTCGCGGACGCGGTCGTAGACCCGGATCAGCGCGTGGGTCATCAGGGTGTCGTCGGTGACGTGGCCGTCGCCCTTGTGGTACGGCGCGATGGGGCGGGCGGTGCGCCAGTCGGCGCCGTGCCAGGGCCCGACGACGCCGTGGATCCGGCCGCCGTGGCGTTCCGTGATCTGGTCGGGGGAGTAGCCCTCGACCGGGCCGCCGAGGGCGTCGCCCACGGCGGCACCCACGAGCGCTCCGGTGATCCGCTCGTCGAGTCCGTGCCGGGGCGGTTCGCCGCGGTCCGCCTCCGCGGATCGAGGAGGGTCGGTGGCTCGTTCGGGGTCTTTGGGTTCTTCGGGCGTCATGCCCGAATCATCCTCCCGGAAGGGCCGGTTGCGCGGCTTCCAGGAGTCCGGCGAGTTCCACCAGGTCGGTGCCGGTGAGGCGGGGCAGGGCGCAGCCGGACAGGGTGCGGCAGGCGTCCCGCCAGGTCTGCGGGATCGCCGCGCCGCCGCCGAGGGCGCCGGTCAGCGCGCCCGCGAGGGCGGGGGCGGAGTCGGCGACCCGGGACAGGCAGGCTGCGGCGGGTACGGCTTCGGCGATACGGCCGCGCGCGGCGGTGGCGAGGGCCAGGGCGACAGGGACGGTCTCGGCGGCGGCGATGCCGTAGCTGTAGACGTGGTCGACGATCTGGTGTTCGAGGAGCGGGACGAGGGCGAAGGCCGACTCGCCGTCCTCGGCCAGTGCGAGCGCGTGGCGGGTGTTGCGGCCGATCTCCGTGTCCGCGGGAAGTTCGGCGAGCGCGGCGGTCACGCAGGTGCCGGTGTCCGCTCCGGCGAGGGCCAGCGCCAGGGCCGCCGCCATCGCGCGGGCGCCGTGCACGCCGTCGCCGTCCTGGGTGTAACGGGCGTCGAACTCGGCGAGGGCGGCGGCGCGTCGGGCGTCTCCGGGGTGGGCGACCGCGAGGACGCAGGCGCGGACGCAGGCCGCGTCGTCGAAGTAGTGCGGGTTGTCGTGTCCGGTGGCGGGCGGGCGCAGGCCGGCGGCGAGGTTGCCGAGCCCCGCCCGTACGGAGATGCGGGCGCGCAGGGGGAGGACGGCCGCCTCGATCTCCGGGGCGCGTTCCGCGGCGGCGGCGACCTCGCAGGCGACGGCGGTCCAGGTGAGGTCGATGGCGGCGCGCATACGGCGTTCCCGGCTGAGGTCGCCGAGGACGTCGTCGTCGCCGGCCCGCAGGACCGCCTCGGCGGCGAACACGGCCCACTCGGCGTCGTCGGAGGGGCCGAGGCGGAGGGGCTCGGGGGGCTGGTTGAGGGCGATCGGCACCGGGAGGGTGGTGGTGGCGTTCTGCTCCGCGAAGGTGTCCAGTTCCCGGGTCAGACGGCGGGTCCACTCGGGCATGCGGGCGGCACGGTGCCTCGCCGCGGGCCAGCCGGCGGCGTCTCCGGCGGCCAGACCGAGAAGGAGTCCCTCGACCCGGCGCGCGCTCACGACCGGCCCTCGCTGTCCTGCGACCCACCGTTCCCGGCCCCGACCAGCGGGCTCTGTTCCCCGGCACCCGGGCCACCCGCGCCGGGCCGGGCCGGGAGGGGCGGGGGCTGTCCGGCGGGGGCGGACGCGGGGGGCGGGGTCGCGTCGGCGGGGTGGGGGGAGGTCGCGCGGGGGGCGGGTGGGTCGGTGGGCCCGGAGGCGCTCGGTCCGGTCGGCCGGGGGGCGAGGGGGAGCGCGCCGGGTCGCTCGGCGGCCTCGGCCGCGGGCGCGGGCGGGGGGAAGTGTCCGCTCGGCCGGGGCGTGGTCGGGAGGGGGATCGGTTGTTCGGCGGGCGGCAGGGCCGGGGGGCGTTCGGCGGACGCGGAGGTGGTGGGGCGGGCTGGGGGCCGTTCGGTGGGCGGGGGAGTGGGCGCCGGGGGTGAGGGGCGCTCGCGGGGCCCGGTGGCGGGGACGAGTACCGGGGGTTGCCCGGCCGGCTCCTCGGCGGGCGGCAGGGCCGGGGGGCGTTCGGCGGACGCGGAGGTGGTGGGGCGGGCTGGGGGCCGTTCGGTGGGCGGGGGAGTGGGCGCCGGGGGTGAGGGGCGCTCGCAGGGCCCGGTGGCGGGGACGAGTACCGGGGGCTGCCCGGCCGGCCCCTCGGCGGGCGTGTGCGGTGGTGGACCGGCCGGCTCGGGGGCCGTGGGCAGGGAAGCCGGGGCCGTGGCCGGTCGGGAGGCGGACAGGAGGGAGGCCGGGGCGGCCGCCGACGCGGCGGCCGGCTGCGGTGCGTCGTCGGCGGCTGCGGACACGGCGGCCGGCCGTGGCGGGCTGTCCGTGGTGTGCGGTGCCGGCGTGCTCCCCGTGGCGGGCGCCGCCTCCCGGGCCGGTTCCCGCCCGAGGCTCTGCGGCAGCACCTGCCTGACCTCGTGGACGGGCTGCGAGGTGTCCGGGACAGGGTCGGGAGCGGGCCCCCGGAGCAGCCCTCTCAGGCGTTCCGGCAGTACCTCCGGCAGGACGACGTCCGCGCCCCACTTGCCGCCCTCGCCCGGCACCAGGAGTTCCGCCACGTCCAGGACGTGGTGGCCCGCCATGGAGGGCAGGCAGCGGCCGCGGGCGGGACCGATGGCGGACGCCCAGTCGGGCGGGATCGCGGCCAGCCCCTGGGTGGCCCCGGCCAGCGCGCCGGCCACCGCCGCCGTCGTGTCGGCGTCGCGGCCCATGTTGACGGCCGTCAGCACCGCCTCCCGGAAGTCGCCGTCCGCCGCCGCGTACGCGCCGAAGGCGAGGGCGACCGCCTCCGGGGCCAGGTCGGTCCAGGGGTAGCCGCCGATGACCACCGCGGAGCGGACCGCCCGCTCGCCGCGGTGGGCCACGGTGACCGCGCGCCGCAGGGAGCGGGCCGTCCAGGAGTCGTCCGGGACGACCGCGAGGGCGGAGGCGATCACCACCGTCACCGGCGCTCCCGCCATCGCCGCGGCCACTCCCGCGGCGACCGCCTGGCCGCCGTAGATGCCCTCGCCCTCATGGCTGATCGAGCCGTCCACGGCCACCAGCCGGGCCGCCTCCCCGGGGCGTCCCGCCGCGAAGACCCCGAAAGGAGCCGCCCGCATCGCGAGCCCGTCGCTCCAGGCATGGCGGTGCTGGGCGGAGATGGGCGCGGCCAGGCCCCGGCGGAGGTTCTCCAGGGTGCCGCGTTCGCTGAAGCCCGCGCCCCGGAAGGGGCCCTCGGCCCGGTCCGCGATCCACTCGTGCCAGGCCGCCTCCACATGGGCCGGGGTCAGCGCGGAGCCGTGCCGGGCGAGCAGCAGCCCGGAGAAGATCGCGTACTCGGTGTCGTCCGTGCCGGACGGCCTGTCGGTGACGTACCCGGTGATACGGCCCCAGCGGGCGCGGATCTCGGACGGTCTGAGGTTCTCCGCCGGCGCCCCCAGCGCGTCACCGACCGCAAGGCCCAGCAGGGCGCCGCGGGCCCGTTCGCGGAGTTCGGCGGCGTCCCCGGGCGCCGGGACCGGGGGATTGCGAGCGATCGACACCATCGGGCGGCCTCCTTCGCAGGACCACTTTGCGGATGTGTCCCACGACAGCCGTCGCCACGAGCCTCCACGGACGTGGAGTCACCCGCTCGGCATCTGAGCAGCTCTTCGCACGAACGAGCGACCGACGGTAAAAGCGCAGGTTAGCCCAGCCTTTCCTTGCTGGCGGGATCGGAATGATCAGCGTAGGTTCGGGGTTATCAAAAAGTAGAACTCGTCCAAAGTTAGCTTTGGCTAAGCTATCCCCGGGGGTCCCGCATGGCCATCATCGACACCGAGGCCGCGCTGCACGAGGCGCACCGCGACAACCACACCCACCGCGACGTCAACGGCGGCTGGCTGCGCCCCGCCGTCTTCGGCGCGATGGACGGCCTGGTCTCCAACCTCGCCCTGATGACCGGTGTGGCCGGCGGTTCGGTGGGTCAGCAGGCGATCGTCCTCACCGGGCTCGCGGGCCTCGCCGCCGGCGCCTTCTCCATGGCGGCCGGCGAGTACACCTCCGTCGCCTCCCAGCGCGAGCTGGTCGAGGCCGAGCTCGACGTCGAGCGCCGTGAGCTGCGCAAGCACCCCCAGGACGAGGAGGACGAGCTCGCCGCGCTCTACGTCGCCCGCGGGGTGGAGCCCGCGCTGGCCCGGGAGGTGGCGCGGCAGCTGTCGAAGGACCCCGAGCAGGCCCTGGAGATACACGCCCGCGAGGAGCTGGGCATCGACCCCGGCGATCTGCCCTCGCCCCTGGTCGCGGCCGTCTCGTCCTTCGGTTCGTTCGCCCTCGGCGCCCTGCTGCCCCTGCTGCCGTACCTGCTCGGCGCGACCGCGCTGTGGCCCGCCGTGCTACTCGCTCTCGCCGGTCTCTTCGGCTGCGGTGCCGTCGTGGCCAAGGTGACCGCACGGAGCTGGTGGTACAGCGGTCTGCGGCAGCTCGCTCTCGGTGGCGCGGCGGCCGGTGTGACGTACGCCCTGGGCAGCCTGTTCGGAACGGCCGTAGGATAGCGCCGCCGGTACTTATGCATTGGGCTGTATAAGTAGCCGTTACTCACTGGTTTCGAATGCTTAACCGGTGGGCATGAGCCGTAAGCACTGCGGGCAATGACGCCCGCCGCATCCCCGTGGGGTGGGCCGACGAGGCTCCCCCCGCCCCCCAGGGCCGACGGACACCGATCCGACCGATCTCGTCCGCAGTGGTCCCCCGCATACGTTTCGCCGCCCCGCGCGGCACCCCGCCGCACCCGTGTGGCACCCGGCCACGGACCCCGTGGCGTCCGCATGGTGGAACGGAGTATCCGGTTCCCGAGTCCGGATCCATCATGTAACCTGCACGAAATTTTGCACTTATCGCAGAGGGCCAACGTCGTCCCTCGGCACTTGCCACATGCCACATGACGACGACGGGAGAGCCGATGCGTACGCCGCGCCAGCCGTCCCAGCATTCCGCGAATGGCCAGAACTGGTCCTTCATGGATGCTCGCCCTGCTGCACAGGGTATGTACGACCCCCGCAACGAACACGACGCCTGCGGCGTCGGTTTCGTCGCCACTCTCACCGGCGACGCGTCGCACACGCTGGTCGAGCAGGCGCTCACCGTACTGCGCAACCTGGAGCACCGCGGCGCCACCGGCTCCGAGCCCGACTCCGGCGACGGCGCGGGCATCCTCTCCCAGGTGCCGGACGCCTTCTTCCGTGAGGTGGCCGGATTCGGCCTCCCCGCGGCCGGCTCCTACGCCGTGGGCATCGCCTTCCTGCCGGAGGAGGGGACCGAGGACGCCGTCTCACGTATCGAGACGATCGCGGCCGAGGAGGGCCTCACGGTCCTCGGCTGGCGCGCGGTCCCGGTCGCCCCGGAGCTGCTGGGCGCCACCGCCCGCTCCACCATGCCGGCCTTCCGGCAGATCTTCGTCGAGGACGGCGCCAGCGAGGGCATCGCGCTGGACCGCAAGGCGTTCGCGCTGCGCAAGCGCGCCGAGCGCGAGGTGGGCGTGTACTTCCCGTCCCTCTCCGCCCGGACGATCGTCTACAAGGGCATGCTGACCACCGGCCAGCTGGAGCCCTTCTTCCCGGACCTGTCCGACCGCCGCTTCGCGTCGGCCGTCGCGCTCGTCCACTCGCGTTTCTCCACCAACACCTTCCCGTCGTGGCCGCTCGCGCACCCGTACCGCTTCGTCGCGCACAACGGTGAGATCAACACCGTCAAGGGCAACCGCAACTGGATGCGCGCCCGCGAGTCCCAGCTCGTCTCCGAGCTCTTCGGGGACCGCGACCTCGAGCGCCTCTTCCCGCTGTGCACGCCCGACGCCTCCGACTCGGCCACCTTCGACGAGGTGCTGGAGCTGCTCCACCTCGGTGGCCGCTCGCTACCCCACTCCGTGCTGATGATGATCCCGGAGGCGTGGGAGAACCACGACTCCATGGACCCGGCCCGGCGCGCCTTCTACCAGTTCCACTCCACGATGATGGAGCCCTGGGACGGCCCCGCCTGCGTCACCTTCACCGACGGCACCCAGGTCGGCGCCGTGCTCGACCGCAACGGTCTGCGCCCCGGCCGCTACTGGGTCACCGACGACGGCCTCGTCGTCCTCGGCTCCGAGGTCGGCGTCCTCGACATCGACCCGGCCAAGGTCGTCCGCAAGGGCCGGCTGCAGCCCGGCAGGATGTTCCTCGTCGACACCGCCGAGCACCGCATCATCGAGGACGACGAGATCAAGGCGTCCCTCGCCGCCGAGAAGCCGTACGCGGAGTGGCTGGAGGCCGGCGAGATCGAGCTGGGCGACCTGCCCGAGCGCGAGCACATCGTCCACACCCACGCCTCGGTCACCCGCCGCCAGCAGACCTTCGGCTACACCGAGGAAGAGCTGCGCGTCATCCTCGCGCCGATGGCCCGCAGCGGCGCCGAGCCGATCGGCTCCATGGGCACGGACTCGCCCATCGCGGCCCTGTCCGAGCGCCCGCGGCTGCTCTTCGACTACTTCACCCAGCTCTTCGCGCAGGTCACCAACCCGCCGCTGGACGCGATCCGCGAGGAGCTGGTCACCTCCCTGCGCTCGTCGCTGGGCCCGGAGGGCAACCTGCTGGAGCCCACGGCCGCCTCGTGCCGCTCGGTGACCCTCCCCTTCCCGGTCATCGACAACGACGAGCTGGCCAAGCTCATCCACATCAACGCCGACGGCGACATGCCCGGCTTCAAGGCCGCGACCCTCTCCGGCCTGTACCGGGTCTCCGGCGGCGGCGACTCGCTCGCCGCCCGCATCGAGGAGATCTGCGCCGAGGCCGACGCGGCCATCGACAACGGTGCCCGGCTGATCGTCCTGTCGGACCGGCACTCGGACGCCGAGCACGCCCCGATCCCGTCGCTGCTGCTCACCTCGGCCGTCCACCACCACCTCATCCGCACCAAGCAGCGGACCCAGGTCGGCCTGCTGGTCGAGGCCGGTGACGTCCGCGAGGTCCACCACGTCGCCCTGCTCATCGGCTTCGGCGCGGCCGCCGTGAACCCCTACCTGGCGATGGAGTCCGTCGAGGACCTGGTCCGCGCCGGCACCTTCCTGTCCGGTGCCGAGCCCGAGCAGGCCATCCGCAACCTGATCTACGCCCTCGGCAAGGGCGTCCTGAAGGTCATGTCCAAGATGGGCATCTCCACCGTCGCCTCCTACCGCGGCGCCCAGGTCTTCGAGGCCGTCGGCCTGGACCAGCAGTTCGTCGAGAAGTACTTCAACGGCACCGCCACCAAGATCGGCGGCGTCGGCATCGACGTCATCGCCAAGGAGGTCGCCGCCCGCCACGCCAAGGCCTACCCGGCCTCCGGCATCGCTCCCGCGCACCGCGCGCTGGAGATCGGCGGCGAGTACCAGTGGCGCCGCGAGGGCGAGCCGCACCTGTTCGACCCGGAGACCGTCTTCCGGCTCCAGCACTCCACGCGCACGGGCCGCTACGACATCTTCAAGAAGTACACGGACCGCGTGAACGAGCAGTCCGAGCGCCTGATGACGCTGCGCGGCCTGTTCGGCTTCACGTCGGACCGCCCGTCGATCCCCGTCGACGAGGTCGAGCCGGTCAGCGAGATCGTCAAGCGGTTCTCCACGGGCGCCATGTCGTACGGCTCCATCTCCAAGGAGGCGCACGAGACCCTCGCCATCGCCATGAACCAGCTGGGCGGCAAGTCCAACACCGGTGAGGGCGGCGAGGACCCGGAGCGCCTGTACGACCCGGCGCGCCGCTCGGCGATCAAGCAGGTCGCCTCCGGCCGCTTCGGCGTGACCTCCGAGTACCTGGTCAACGCGGACGACATCCAGATCAAGATGGCCCAGGGCGCCAAGCCCGGCGAGGGCGGCCAGCTGCCCGGCCACAAGGTGTACCCGTGGGTCGCCAAGACCCGTCACTCGACGCCGGGTGTCGGTCTGATCTCGCCGCCGCCGCACCACGACATCTACTCCATCGAGGACCTCGCCCAGCTGATCCACGACCTGAAGAACGCGAACCCGCAGGCGCGGATCCACGTGAAGCTGGTCTCCGAGGTCGGCGTCGGCACGGTCGCGGCCGGTGTGTCCAAGGCGCACGCGGACGTCGTCCTGATCTCCGGCCACGACGGCGGCACCGGCGCCTCCCCGCTGACCTCCCTGAAGCACGCGGGCGGCCCCTGGGAGCTCGGCCTCGCCGAGACCCAGCAGACCCTGCTGCTCAACGGCCTGCGCGACCGGATCGTGGTGCAGACCGACGGCCAGCTGAAGACCGGCCGTGACGTGGTCGTCGCCGCACTGCTCGGCGCCGAGGAGTTCGGTTTCGCGACCGCTCCGCTCGTCGTCTCCGGCTGCATCATGATGCGCGTCTGCCACCTGGACACCTGCCCGGTCGGCATCGCCACCCAGAACCCGACGCTGCGCGAGCGCTTCGCCGGCCAGGCCGAGCACGTCGTCAACTTCTTCCGGTTCATCGCCGAGGAGGTCCGCGAGCTGCTCGCGGAGCTGGGCTTCCGCTCCATCGAGGAGGCCGTCGGTCACGCCGAGGTGCTGGACGTCGAGCGCGCGGTCGACCACTGGAAGGCGCAGGGCCTGGAGCTGGAGCCCCTGTTCCACGTGCCGGACCTGCCCGAGGGCGCCGTCCGCCACCGGGTGATCGCCCAGGACCACGGCCTGGAGAAGGCGCTCGACAACGAGCTGATCAAGCTCGCCGCCGACGCCCTGGCCGCGAGCGACGCGACCGAGGCGCAGCCGGTGCGCGCCCAGGTCGCCATCCGCAACATCAACCGCACGGTCGGCACCATGCTCGGCCACGAGGTGACGAAGAAGTTCGGCGGCGCGGGCCTGCCCGACGACACCGTCGACATCACCTTCACCGGCTCCGCCGGCCAGTCCTTCGGCGCGTTCCTGCCGCGCGGCGTCACGCTGCGCCTGGAGGGCGACGCCAACGACTACGTCGGCAAGGGCCTGTCCGGCGGCCGGATCGTCGTCCGCCCGGACCGCGCGGCCGACCACCTCGCCGAGTACTCGACCATCGCGGGCAACACGATCGGCTACGGCGCCACCGGCGGCGAGCTGTTCCTGCGCGGCCGTACCGGTGAACGGTTCTGCGTCCGCAACTCCGGCGCGCTGGTCGTCTCCGAGGGCGTGGGCGACCACGGCTGCGAGTACATGACCGGTGGCCACGCGGTCGTCCTCGGCCCGACCGGCCGCAACTTCGCGGCGGGCATGTCCGGCGGCGTCGCCTACGTCATCGACCTCGACCGCGACAACGTCAACGTCGGCAACGTCGACGCCGTCGAGGCGCTGGACGACACGGACAAGCAGTGGCTGCACGACGTGGTGCGCCGGCACGCCGAGGAGACCGGCTCGACGGTCGCCGGGAAGCTGCTCGCCGACTGGGACGCCTCCGCGGAGCGCTTCAGCAAGATCATCCCCAGCACGTACAAGGCAGTGCTCGCCGCCAAGGACGCCGCCGAGCGAGCCGGTCTCTCCGAGACCGAGATCACCGAGAAGATGATGGAGGCGGCGACCAATGGCTGACCCGAAGGGCTTCCTGAACCACGGCCGTGAGGTCGCCAAGTCCCGTCCCGTCGAGGTGCGCCTGAAGGACTGGAACGAGGTCTACGTCCCCGGCTCCCTGCTGCCGATCATCAGCAAGCAGGCCAGCCGCTGCATGGACTGCGGCATCCCGTTCTGCCACAACGGCTGTCCGCTCGGGAACCTGATCCCGGAGTGGAACGACTACGCCTACCGCGAGGACTGGTCGGCGGCGTCGGAGCGGCTGCACGCCACGAACAACTTCCCGGAGTTCACCGGCCGGCTCTGCCCGGCCCCCTGCGAGTCGGCGTGCGTGCTCGGCATCAACCAGTCGCCGGTCACCATCAAGAACGTCGAGGTCTCGATCATCGACAAGGCGTGGGAGACCGGTGACGTCGCCCCGCAGGCGCCCGAGCGGCTGTCCGGCAAGACGGTCGCGGTCATCGGCTCGGGCCCGGCGGGCCTGGCCGCCGCCCAGCAGCTGACCCGGGCCGGTCACACCGTCGCCGTCTACGAGCGCGCGGACCGCATCGGAGGCCTCCTGCGGTACGGCATCCCCGAGTTCAAGATGGAGAAGCGGCACATCAACCGCCGTATCGAGCAGATGCGCGCGGAGGGCACCCGCTTCCGTACCGGTGTCGAGGTCGGCCGGGACATCAACGCCCGCGACCTGAAGAAGCGGTACGACGCGATCGTGATCGCCGCCGGTTCCACGACCGCCCGCGACCTTCCGGTGCCGGGCCGTGAACTCAAGGGCATCTACCAGGCGATGGAGTTCCTGCCCCTGGCGAACAAGGTCCAGGAGGGCGACTACGTCACCGCCCCGATCTCGGCCGAGGGCAAGCACGTCGTGGTCATCGGCGGCGGCGACACGGGCGCGGACTGCGTGGGCACCGCCCACCGCCAGGGCGCGGCCTCCGTCACCCAGCTGGAGATCATGCCCCGCCCGAACGACGAGCGGCACGCGACGAACCAGCCCTGGCCGACCTTCCCGATCCTCTACAAGGTCACCTCGGCCCACGAGGAGGGCGGCGAGCGGATCTACTCCGCCTCCACCACCCACTTCGAGGGCGACGAGGACGGCAACGTGCAGTGGCTGCACCTGGCCGAGGTCGAGTTCGTCGACGGCAAGCTGAACCAGAAGCCGGGCAGCGAGCGCAAGATCCCGGCCCAGCTGGTCACCCTTGCCATGGGCTTCACCGGCACCGACCGGGAGAACGGCCTGGTCGAGCAGTTCGGCCTGGAGCTCGACGAGCGCGGCAACGTCGCCCGCGACGCCGCCTTCCAGACGAACGTGCCCGGCGTGTTCGTCGCCGGCGACGCGGGCCGCGGCCAGTCGCTGATCGTCTGGGCGATCGCCGAGGGCCGTTCCGCGGCCCGCGGTGTCGACCGCTTCCTGACCGGCGCCAGCGACCTGCCGGCCCCGATCCGCCCGACCGACCGCGCGCTCGCGGTCTGACCCGCCCGAGGGCCTGACAAGCCCTCACGAGACGTCCCGTACAAAGGCGTACGGAACACTGACGGCGCCCGCCCACCTGTCCCCGACCGGACTCTTGGGCGGGCGCCGCCGCATGCCCGGCAGCCTCGCGGCTACGGCACCCGGTACGACTCCCCGTACACCTTCCACCGGAGCGGCGTGCGCAGGTCCAGGTTGCCGTCGTAGAGGAACTCCCGCTGGGCCGTGTCGATGCGGGAGGTGTCGATGGTGGCCTTCCTCGCCTTCATGGCCTTGCGGCGCACATCCAGGAAGATGTCCAGGTAGTTCTTCTCGCTGCCGCCCTCGGAGGGGCTGTCGGCCTCCGCGAGGGCGCGCTCGCGCAACCCGTAGAAGCTGTTCGGGCCCGTGCCGGGGCCGTGGAAGACCATTGCGTCGAAGTAGACGAACTGGCCCAGCGTGCCCAGGCCGTCGAGCTTGGCGAGCCGGACGGCCGGCTCGAAGTAGACGCGGTCGCGCTCCTTCTCCTGCGCGTCGCGGAACGCGGGGACCTTCGCCTCCCGCTTCCACGCCGGGACGAAGCCCGGCTCCAGACCCTTGTGGGAGGGCGTACCGTCGACCTTGCGCAGGGCGGGCAGGTAGCGCGCCAGCCCGTTGTGCGGGTGGGCCTCGGTGTAGCGCTCGACCAGGGTCCGCAGGTCGTGGGTGCCGGTGCAGAAGCCGATGATGCCGGCGGTGTAGCCCTGCCCGTCGCCGATGTCCTCGATGTAGCCGTAGGCGCTTTGCCAGTCGAGCGTGGAGTTCTCGGCGCTCGCCACGAGCCGCTGCGCCAGCTCCTTCTTCGCGGGCGCCTCCAGACCGGCCGGGGCGTCGGCGATGACCTCCGCGTCCTCGGCCCGCTCCGACTCGGCCCGCGTCTTGGCCTCCTGGCGGGCCTGCTGGGCGGCGGACAGGCGCGTGCCCCCGGAGTCGCCGGACCCGTCGGGGGTGGCGGCGTACACCGCCGCGGTGACGACGACCGGCACGGCCGCGAACAGCAGGACTCCGGCTCGTCTCATGCGCCGGCCCCTCCCGTGAGATCCGATACCTTCACCAGCGCCAGGATGAGCAGCAACGCCGACAGGGCCACGCAGGCGCCCGTCTGGACGAGGGTACGGCGCCCGTCCCGGGGAGCGTACGCGTAGGCCAGCGTCACGGCGCCGCCGGCCAGCAGCCCGCCGAGGTGCGCCTCCCAGGACGTCACCCACGCGGACAGCACCAGCCAGAGCAGCAGGCCGCCCATGTGCTGGTTGACCGACCGCATGTCGTAGCCGAGGCGGCGGCCCATCACGTAGTAGGCGGCGCCGAGACCGAAGATCGCGCCCGACGCGCCGATCGTCAGGGCCTCCGGGGCGACGAGCAGGACGAGGACCGAACCGCCCAGTGCCGACAGCAGGTAGAGGGCGAGATAGCGGACGCGGCCCAGCTGCGCCTCCACGACACGGCCGACGGTCCACAGCGAGGCCATGTTCATCACGATGTGCAGCACGCCGATGCCGTCGTCCGGCGGCATGTGCAGGAAGGCGCTGGTCAGCAGCCGCTCCCACTCACCGCCCACGAGGCCCTCGGCGTGCATCGAGCCGTACGGGTACTGCCACAGGTAGTGCGCGCCGTCCGTGTCGCGCAGCCCGGCGCCCAGCATGCCGAACCGGTCCACCACCGAGGGCCGTGCCAGCTCCGCCAGGTAGGCGAGCACGTTGAGCCCGATCAGGACGTACGTCACCAGCGGCACGGCGCTGATCCGGCCGCCGAACACGGTCCGCGCCTGCCGTACCGTCCGCGCGCCCTCCTTCACGCACCCCACGCACTGGTGGCCGACCGCGGCCTCGCGCATGCAGGACGGGCAGATGTAGCGGTCGCAGCGGGTGCAGCGGACGTGGGACTCCACCCGGGGATGGCGATAGCACGTGGTGACGGCTGACTCGGCGGTCACAACCGGCTCCTTGGAGGAAGGCTGGGCAGGAAACGAGCCGGTGGGGACGGCGGCGAACAAAATAGCGAACGGTGGCGGCCGCGGGGACACCAGGGGCGCGTGATCACGTAGGCTCGGCGCCCCGGACGGCGAGGGGGGACCATGGCCGCGATCAGTCTGCGCAAGGTGGAGGAGACGGCACCCGCGCTGGTGGGCGCCTACCGGTCGGCGGGGGTGTCACTGCGCAAGCACGGCCTGGACGGGCTGCGGGCCGCCGTGTACCTGGTGGTCGACTACTCGGGCTCCATGCGGCCGTACTACCAGGACGGCAGTGTGCAGGCGCTCGCCGACCGGGTGCTGGGCCTGTCCGCGCACCTGGACGACGACGGCCGGGTGCCCGTGGTGTTCTTCTCGACCGACGTCGACGCCGTCACCGACATCGCCCTCGACGGCCATGCGGGCCGTATCGAGCGGATCGCGGCCTCACTCGGGCACATGGGCAAGACGAGCTACCACCTGGCGATGGACACCGTCATCGACCACTACCTGGACAGCGGCGCGACCGCACCCGCGCTGGTCGTCTTCCAGACCGACGGCGGCCCGATCAACAAGCTCGCCGCCGAACGCTACCTGTGCAAGGCGGCGAGGCTCCCGTTGTTCTGGCAGTTCGTCGGCTTCGGCGACCCGGGCAGCCGGCAGTTCGAGTTCCTGCGCAAGCTGGACGAGCTGGCGGTGCCCGGCAAGCGGCCCGTGGACAACGCCGGCTTCTTCCACGCGGGCCGCGACCCGCGGCGGGTGTCGGACACCGAGCTGTACGACCGTCTCGTCGGCGAGTTCCCGCAGTGGCTGGCGGCCGCACGCGTCGCGGGCATCGTGCCGTCGGCCTGAGCCACCGGTCACCGGCCCGGGAGCCCCGACGCCGCGCCGGCCGCGTCCTCGAGGACCGCGTCCCGGCACTCCTCGGGTGTGCCCCATGCCGAGCGCAGGGCGCGGGCTCTGGTCAGCAGCAGGGACAGGTCGTCCTCGGCCGTGTACCCGATCGCGCCGTGCAGTTGGAGGGCCGCGCGGGCGGTGCCGTACGCCGCCTCGCAGGCCTTCAGTTTGGCGGCCGCCACATCGGCGGGACGCAGGGTGGTCGCCGCGCCGAAGAGCAGCGGCCGGGCGAACTCCAGGGCGATCATCGCGTCGGCGAGGCGGTGCTTGACCGCCTGGAACGAGCCGATGGGCACGCCGAACTGGGTGCGCCGCCTGACGTGCGCGACCGTCCGGTCCAGCAGGGCGAGCCCGGTGCCGAGGGCCTGGGCGGCGGTGGCGAGCCGGGACCAGGTGAGCGCGTGCTCCACGGCCGGGCGGACCCCGGGGCCGCTCGCGAGGACCTCACCGCCGGACGGCAGGAGGGACAGCCGGCGCGCGGGGTCCAGCGAGGGACGCGAGCCGGCGGGGGCGGGAGCGAGGCGGACTTCGGCGAGGCCGGTGCCGCGGCCGGCGGGGGGACGGGCCGCGCCGCCGGCGCCGTGCACCGCCAGCCGGACGGCGGCCGCCTCCGCGTCCAGGGCGTACGACCCGGCCGGCGCCAGGGTCGCCATCGACTCGCCCGACAGCAGCCCGGGCAGGAACCGGCCGGCCGGTGCCGGGTCGTCCAGGGAGGCGAGCAGCACGGCCGCGCCCACCGTCTCGGCCAGCGGTCCCGGCAGCGCGTGCCGGCCCGACTCGACGCAGGCCACGGCGACTTCCACCGGACGCGGGCCCCAGCCGCCCCGCGCCTCGGGGACGGCGAGCCCGAACACCCCCGCGTCCGCGAACCGGCGCCACAGCGCACGGCCGCCCGCGCGCTCGCCCCGGCTCCACTCCCGTACCGCCGACGCGGTGTCCGTGGCCGTCAGCAGCGCGCGCAGGGAGTCGGCGAAGGCCCGCTGCTCGGTGTCGAGGAGAAAGCGCATCAGCGGCGTCCCTTCGGCAGGCCGAGCAGGCGCTCGGCGACGATGTCCCGCTGGATCTCGTTGGTGCCGGCGTAGATGGGGCCCGCGAGGGAGAACACGTACCCCTCCGCCCACGCCGTGTCCGCCAGCTCGCCCTCCTCGCCGAGGAGATCGAGTGCCGTCTCGTGCAGCGCGAGGTCGAGTTCGGACCAGAACACCTTGTTCATGCTGGACTCCGGGCCGAGCGCGGCGCCGTCCAGGAGGCGGGAGGCGGCCGCGTAGGTGAACAGCTGATAGGCACGGGCGCCGATCACGGCGTCCGCCACCCCGGCCCGCGCCCGCCCGGGGCTGCCCTGGGCCCGCCACAGCTCCAGCAGCCGGCCGGCGGCGGCGAGGAACCGGCCGGGGGAGCGCAGGGTGAGGCCGCGTTCGTCGCCCGCCGTGGACATCGCGATCCGCCAGCCCCGGCCGGGCTCGCCGATCACGTCCTCGTCCGGCACGAACACCTCGTCCAGGAACAGCTCCCCGAAGGCGGGTTTCCCGTCCAGGCGGCGGATCGGACGGACGGTGACGCCGGGGGCCCGCAGGTCGAACATCAGGTACGTGAGCCCCTGGTGCGGCCGCTCGGCCGCCGGATCGCTGCGGAACAGCCCGAAGGCCCGGTCGGCGAAGGCCGCCCGGGAGGACCAGGTCTTCTGCCCGCTCAGGCGCCAGCCGCCCGGGGTGCGCACCGCCCGGGAGGTGAGCGAGGCCAGGTCCGAGCCCGCCTCCGGCTCCGACCAGGCCTGCGCCCAGACCACCTCGCCGGAGGCCATCGGCGGCAGCACGCGCGCGCGTTGCTCCTCCGTGCCGTGGTCGAAGAGGGTGGACGCGAGCAGACTGACGCCGTTCTGCCCGACCCGGCCCGGCGCGCCCGCCGCCCAGTACTCCTCCTCGAAGACCAGCCAGCGCAGCAGCCCGGCGTCCCGGCCGCCGTACTTCTCCGGCCAGGACACCACCGACCAGCGGTCCGCGGCCAGTTCGGCCTCCCAGGCGCGGTGCGCCGCGAAGCCCTCCGCCGTCTCCAGGGACGGCAGCGGTGTGCGCGGCACGTGCGCCTCCAGCCAGGCCCGGGCCTCGGCGCGGAACTTCTCGTCGTCCTCGGAGTGGGTCAGGTCCACGGTCGCCGTCACCAACCTTCCCTAACAAGTGTTTGGTAGGTTAGCGTGGCCCTATGACAGGCGTCGAGAGCCCGGCCTACGTACCCGGGCACGGACTGCTGCGGGGGCGCACCGCCGTCGTCACCGCGGCGGCCGGTGCGGGCATCGGCGGCGCGACCGCGCGCCGGTTCCTGGAGGAGGGCGCACGGGTCCTCATCAGCGACGCCCACACGCGCCGGCTGAAGGAGTACGAGGCCGAGCTGGGCCGTGAGTTCCCGGGCGCGGTGAGCGCCGAACCGTGCGACGTCACCGACGAGGCACAGGTGCGGGCCCTCTTCGACGCGGCCGCGGCCGAGCACGGCCGGCTGGACGTCGTCGTCAACAACGCCGGACTCGGCGGCACCGCGGAGCTCGCCGACATGACCGACGAGCAGTGGACCCGCGTCCTCGACGTCACCTTGAACGGCACCTTCCGCTGCACCCGGGCGGCCCTGCGCGCCATGCGGCAGACCGGCGGCGGGGTGATCGTCAACAACGCCTCGGTCGTCGGCTGGCGCGCCCAGGCCGGGCAGGCGCACTACGCCGCCGCCAAGGCCGGGGTGATGGCCCTGACCCGCTGCGCGGCCGTCGAGGCGGCCGCGTACGGCGTGCGGGTCAACGCGGTCGCCCCGAGCCTCGCCATGCACCCGCACCTGGTGAAGGTCACCTCCGCCGAACTGCTGGCGGAACTCACCGCCCGCGAGGCCTTCGGGCGGTACGCGGAGCCCTGGGAGGTGGCCAACGTGATCGTGTTCCTCGCCTCCGGCTACTCCTCCTACATGACCGGCGAGGTCGTCGCCGTCAGCAGCCGGCACGCGTGATGACCCGGGCAGACCACAATGGGGGCGTGCCGACCAAGAAGAAGCCCCAGGTGACCGCCGCGGCCGCCCGGCGCGGCGAACTCCTCACCACCGCCGCCGAGGTGTTCGCCGAGCACGGCTACAACGCCACCACCGTCCGCAGGATCGCCGACCACGCGGGGATGCTCGCGGGCAGCCTCTACTACCACTTCGACTCCAAGGAGTCGATGCTCGAGGAGATCCTGCGGACCTTCCTCGACGAGCTGTGGGACGGCTACGACACCGTCCTCGCCTCCGGACTCGGGCCCCGCCGGACGCTGGAGGCGCTGGTCACCGAGTCCTTCCGGGAGATCGACCGGCACCGGGCCGCCGTCGCCATCTACCAGAAGGAGAGCAGGCAACTCGCCGCCCAGGACCGGTTCGCGTTCCTTGCCGAGTCGCAGCGCCGGTTCGAGACGGCCTGGCTCAGCACGCTGGAACGCGGCGTCGCCGAACGGGTCTTCCGCGCCGACCTCGACGTGCGGCTCACCTACCGCTTCGTGCGGGACACCGTGTGGGTCGCCGCCTCCTGGTACCGGCCCGGGGGACAGCACAGCCCCGAGGAGATCGCCCGGCAGTACCTGTCGATGGTGCTCGACGGGATCGCCGTACGCGACGAGCAGAGCGGATAGAGCCCACCCAACGTCCCTTCCAGGCAGGGGAGTCGTCATGGCCGAGGCCTACATAGTCGAAGCGGTCCGCACGCCCGTCGGGCGGCGCGGGGGAGGGCTCGGCGGGGTGCACCCGGCCGATCTGGGCGCGCATGTGCTCACCGCGCTGATGGAGCGGACCGGCATCGACCCGGCCGCCGTGGAGGACGTCGTCTTCGGCTGTCTGGACGCGGTCGGACCGCAGGCCGGGGACATCGCCCGCACCTGCTGGCTCGCCGCGGGGCTGCCCGAGGAGGTGCCGGGCGTGACCGTCGACCGGCAGTGCGGCTCCTCCCAGCAGGCCGTGCACTTCGCCGCGCAGGCCGTGCTGTCCGGCACCCAGGACCTGGTCGTCGCGGGCGGCGCGCAGAACATGACCCAGGTCCCCATCGCCTTCGCCTCCCGGCAGGCCGCCGCCCCGCTCGGGCTGACCGACGGCCCCTTCCACGGCAGCGCCGGCTGGCGAGCCCGCTACGGCGACCAGCCCGTCAACCAGTTCACCGGCGCCGAGATGATCGCCGCCCGGTGGCACATCAGCCGCGAGGACCAGGAGGAGTTCGCCCTGCGCTCGCACCGGCGGGCGATCCGGGCGATCGACACCGGCCGCTTCGCACGCGAGATCGTTCCCCACCAGGACGTCACGGTGGACGAGGGCCCGCGCCGGGACACCACCCTGGAGAAGATGGCCGCGCTGAAGCCCGTCGTCGACGGCGGCACCATCACCGCCGCCTGCTCCTCCCAGGTCTCCGACGGTGCCGCCGCCCTGCTGCTCGCCTCCGAAGGGGCGGTACGCGACCACGGGCTGCGCCCGCGCGCCCGCGTCCACCACCTCTCCGTACGCGGCGAGGACCCCGTCCGCATGCTGTCCGCCCCCATCCCGGCCACCGCACACGCGCTGCGCAGGACCGGACTGACCATCGACGCCATCGACCTGGTGGAGATCAACGAGGCCTTCGCGCCGGTCGTTCTCGCCTGGCTGAAGGAGACCGGCGCCGACCCCGGCAGGGTCAACGTCAACGGCGGCGCGATCGCCCTCGGCCACCCCCTCGGCGCGACCGGCGTCCGTCTGATGACGACGCTGCTGCACGAACTGGAGCGCACCGGCGGCCGCTACGGCCTCCAGACCATGTGCGAGGGCGGCGGCCAGGCCAACGTGACGATCATCGAACGGCTCTGAACCCGGCCCGCGCCCGCTGAACGCCGCCCACGGTCCGAGCCCACCGGCGGGGGAGCCGTGCCGGGCGCCTCGGCTCATGCGTGCGTCGAAGCGCCGCCCGTCCGGAGCGCACCGATGATCTCCCCGGCCTGCGCCATCATCCCGTCCACCAGCTCCGCGCACGACGGCAGATCGTCGATCACCCCGGCCACCTGACCGGCCGCCATCACTCCGCGGTCCGTACGCCCCTCGACCATCGCCGACCTGAGCAGCATCGGCGTGTTCGCGGCCAGCAGCACCTGGCTCCAGGACAGCTCCTTGCCGTGTCTCAGCGCGAGCCCGTCACGGACCAGCTGCCGCCGGCTCAGCCCCGACAGCCGCCGGAAACCCGCCGCCTCCCGGAGCGCCCGGGCGAAGGCACGCGCCCGGCCCGACCGCTCCAGCGCGTCCACCAGCTCCGTGCGCAGCATCCGGTGCGGCAGCCCGTCCACCGCGCGCGTCACCGTGACGTCCCGCACCGTCGCCGCCAGATACCTCGCCTTCACCGCGTCCGGCACCGTCGAGTCGGAGGTGAGCAGGAACCGCGTGCCCATCGCGACCCCGGCCGCCCCGTACGCCAGCGCCGCCACCAGCCCCCGCCCGTCGAAGAAACCGCCCGCCGCCACGACCGGTATCCGCACCGCGTCCACCACCTGCGGCAGCAGCACGCTCGTCGCCACCTCACCGGTGTGCCCGCCGCCCTCGCCGCCCTGCACGATCACCGCGTCCGCGCCCCACGCGGCCACCTTCTCGGCGTGCCGCCGCGCCCCGACGGACGGGACGACCACCACCCCGGCCTCCTTGAGCGCGGTGATCAGCTCACGTGAGGGGGCGAGGGCGAAGGAGGCCACCCGCACGCCCTCCTCCAGCATGATCCGCACCCGGTCGGCCGCGTCGCCCGCGTCGGCCCGCAGGTTCACCCCGAACGGCGCCCCGGTCCGGGACCGCACCTCCCGTACGGCCTCGCGCAACTGGTCGAGCGTCATCGTCGCGGACCCCAGGATGCCCAGGGCGCCCGCGTTCGCCGCCGCCGAGACCAGCCTGGGCCCGGCCACCCACCCCATCCCGGTCTGCACGATCGGATGGCGGACCCCGACCAGCCGGGTGAGCGCGGTCTCCATCAGTCCCTCGCCCCCTCCGGCACCTCGTGTGCCCGGTCCCCGGCCGGATCCAGCACCTCACGGATCAGCCGCAGCTCCTCGGCCCCGGCCCCCCGGGTGCACGGCACGCGCTCCGGCACCGCGAGCGGGAAGCCCGTGGCCTCCCGCACCTGCTCCGGGCTCACCCCGGGATGCAGCGAGGCGAGCCGCATCGAGCGGTCCGGTGTCGAGAAGTCGAAGACCCCGAGATCGGAGACGACCCGGACGACACGGTGGAAGCGGGCCGTGGCGCCGAGCTCCGCCGCCCGGTCGTACCCCACCCCGCACACCATGTCCACGCGCTCCACGAACACCCGGCGCGAATGCCGGGGGACCCAGTAACTCGTCGGGTTGTTGAGCGTGTTGAGCGACGCCCCGCGCACCCCGAGGAGCTGCCGGCGGGGGTGCTCGAAGTCGCCGACGCAGGAGATGTTCTGGTTGCCGTACCGGTCGATCTGGCTCGCGCCCATCATCACGTGCCGGCGCCCGCCCGCCACCAGGGTCAGGTGCTGCCGGTACGGCAGACAGCCCTCGGGTGTGCCGTCCGGGCGGACCAGCAGCGCCTCGCCGTCGGTCAGCAGCAGATCGGGCGCGAAGGTGAGCCGTGCCAGCCGCGCCCCCAGCGAGGGGATCAGGCCCATCGGGCTCGCCAGGATCTCGCCGGCGCCCCGCCATGCCTCGGCGCAGGCGATCACGCAGTACTCGGCCCGGGTGACGCCCGTCCCGGCCCGGGTGACGCTCATCGCCCCTGCTCCTTGCGCCACTCGTGCACCGCGGTCCGGTACGCGTCCTCGTCCGCGCCGAGGAACCGCCCTGCGAACTCCGGCCACGGCGTGGACGCGTAGCACCGCTGGAACTCCTCGTCCCGGCCGTACTCCGGGGCGCAGGAGGTGAAGTGCGCGCCGTCGGGTGCCTCCACCACGCCGGTCACCGCGAGCCGCTTGAGGAGCAGCGAGTGCGGAGCCGCCTCCTTGGTCAGCTCGGCGGTGTCCACGATCCGTTCGCAGGAGACGTAGGCCGCGTCCGCCGCCTCGCAGAACAGGTCGTCGAAGTACGGATCCGGGCCGAGGCACTGGCCGTTGCCCAGCCGGTCGGCGCGGTCGACGTGCACCAGGGCCGCGTCCAGCCGCAGGGCGGGCATGGCCACGAGCGTCTCCCCGTCCTCGTACGGCGAGGTGATCGTCCGCAGCCGCGGGTTGACCCGCATCACGTCCGAGCCGACCCCGGCCCGCACCGGCAGGAAGGGCAGCCGCTGTGCCGCCGCCTGGAGGCCCGACAGGAACATCCCCTCGTCGACCTCCGTGAGCCGGAGGCCGTCGCCCTCGCGTGCCGCCCGGTAGTGCGGCTCCAGCGGGATCGTGTCCAGCGTGACGAAGGCCGTGACCAGGTGGCTGATCCGGTCGGCCGCGGCCAGCATGCCGACGTCCGGGCCGCCGTACGAGACGACCGTCAGGTCCCTGACCCCGGACCGCAGCAGCGCACGGACGAGGGCCATCGGCTTGCGGCGCGACCCCCAGCCGCCGATGCCGAGCGTCATGCCGCTCTCCAGCCGTGCGACCACCTCGTCCGCGGTCATCGTCTTGTCGCCCATCTACGCGCCCTCCTTCCCGAACGTGTCGCGGATGTGGTCGGCCAGCCCGCTGAGATTGGCCTCGAAGGTGAAGCCCTGTTCGAAGCGGTAGCTGCGGCGCACGTCGACCGGATCGATGCCGTTGATGGCCGACTTGGCCATGCGCAGCAGCCGCCCGTCCTTGGCGGCGATCTCCCCGGCCAGCTCCAGTGCCGCCGACGGCAGATCCGCGCGCGGCACCACACGCCAGACGGAACCGTGCCCGTGCAGCTCGGCGGCGGTCGCTCTGCGCCCGGTGAAGTACAGCGCCCGCATCAGGTGCTGCGGGACCAGCCGGGCCAGATGGGTCGCGGCGCCCAGCGCGCCCCGGTCCAGCTCCGGCAGGCCGAAGGTGGCGTCCTCGCTCGCCACGATGGCGTCCGCGTTGCCCACCAGACCTATCCCGCCGCCCAGGCAGAAGCCCTGCACCGCCGCCACCACCGGTGTCTCGCACTCGTAGACCGCGGCGAAGGCCTCGGCGCACCCCTGGTTGGCGCCGATCAGCGCCCGGCGGCCGGCCGTCTGTATCTCCTTGATGTCCACGCCCGCGTTGAAGCCGCGCCCCTCGGCGGCCAGCACGACGCACCGGACCCCCGGATCGCGGCCTGCCGCGCGGACGGCCTCGGCCAGCGCGAACCAGCCGGCCACCGGCAGCGCGTTCACCGGTGGGAAGTCGATCGTGACGAGCGAAATCCCCTTTTCCGGGGACGAGGTGGAGACACCCATGGACGCATCAGCTACCTTCGCACTCAACGCCTTTCCACCAAACATTTGTTAGGTGTGAGGCTTCGAAGCTAGCAGTCGGCGAAGACGAGCGGGAGAGCCTGTGGACAACTCGGCGGCGCACCCTGTGGACAGCTCGCTGCACGGCCGTACCGTCGTCGTCACCGGCGGCACCCGGGGCGTCGGCGCCGGGATCGCGCGGGCCTTCGCCGAAGCCGGGGCCCGGGTCCTGGCCTGTGCCCGCAGACCCCCCGAAGAGCCCCTGGAAGGCGTCGGGTTCACCGCGCTGGACCTGCGCGATCCGCCCGCCGTCCGCGCCTTCTTCGCCGCGCTGCCCCGCCTCGACGTGCTCGTCAACAACGCCGGCGGAACGCCGTACCGGCCGCTGATCGAGCCCGGTGCCGACGCCGTCGCCCTCGCCGAACGGCATGCGCGCATCGTCGAGCTGAACCTGATCACCCCGCTGACCGCGTCCCTCGCCGCCTACGGGCACCTGCGCCGCAGCCGCGGCTCGGTCGTGATGGTCGGCAGTGTCAGCGGAGCGCGCCCCTCGCCGGGTACGGCCGCCTACGGCGCGGCCAAGGCGGGCCTCGCCGGGCTGGCCGCCTCGATGGCCGTGGAGTGGGCGCCGGAGGTCCGCGTCAACACGCTCGTGGTCGGGATGGTCCGCACCGAACTGGCCCATCTCCACTACGGCGGCCCCGACGGTCTCGCCGCCGTCTCCCGCACCGTCCCGCTGGGCCGGCTGGCCGCCCCCGCCGACGTGGGCGCCGCCGCCGTCTTCCTCGCCTCCGCCGCGGCCGCGTACATCAGCGGGGCGAGCCTTCAGGT
Source organism: Streptomyces sp. 1222.5 (assembly GCF_900105245.1). NCBI lineage: Bacteria > Bacillati > Actinomycetota > Actinomycetes > Kitasatosporales > Streptomycetaceae > Streptomyces > Streptomyces sp. 1222.5. Next base: position 6,362,337 of record NZ_FNSZ01000001.1, read on the forward strand.
CCACGGAGGCGGCGAACGGCCCGCGTTCCTGGACGCGGCGGCCGTCGGTACGACCGTGCGGCCGGACGGCCGGGAAGCGGCCGGCGAGGCCGCCGGACACCGGGCGACGGATGCCTCGACCACACCCCTGGAGGGCTGAGATGGACGATGACGAATCGGCCGGGACGGGCGGGATCTGCGACGGGCGGGTCGTCGTGGTCACCGGAGCGGGCCGCGGGCTCGGCCGCGCCCATGCGCTGGCCTTCGCGGCGGAGGGGGCGCGGGTCGTCGTCAACGATCTCGGTGTCGGTCTCGACGGCCGCCCGGGACCGGACGGCCCCGCGGCCCGGGTGGTCGAGGAGATCCGGGCCGCGGGCGGTGAGGCGGTCGCGCACGGCGGCGACATCGCCACCGGCGCGGGTGCCGAGTCCCTGATCCGGACCGCCGTGGAGACGTACGGCCGGCTCGACACCCTCGTCTGCAACGCCGGATTCCTGCGCGACCGGATGCTGGTCAACCTCGACGAGGACGACTGGGACGCGGTGATCCGCGTCCATCTCAAGGGCCACTTCCTGCCCCTGAAGCACGCCGCCGTCCACTGGCGGGCCGAGGCCAAGGCGGGGCGCACTCCGGCGGCCCGGGTGGTGCACACCGGCAGCGGGGCCGGCCTGCTGGGCTCGGTCGGCCAGGCGAACTACAGCGCGGCCAAGGCCGGGATCGTGGGCCTCACCCTCGTCGCGGCGGCCGAACTGGCCCGCTACGGCGTCCAGGTCAACGCCGTCGCCCCGGCCGCCCGCACCCGGATGACGGAACGCACCTTCGCCGCGGCCATGGCGGCGCCGGCCGACGGTTTCGACGCCATGGCGCCGGAGAACGTCTCCCCGCTCGTGGTCTGGCTCGGCTCGGCCGCGAGCGCCGGTGTCACCGGCCGGGTGTTCGAGGCGGAGGGCGGCCGGATCACCGTCATGGAGGGCTGGCGACCCGGCCCCACCGCCGACAAGGGGGCGCGGTGGACACCGGCCGGGGCGGGGGAGCTGGCACGCGGACTGCTGTCGGCCGCGGAACCGCCCGGGGCGGTCTACGGGTCCTAGCGGCGGAGCCTGCGGGCCATGAAGGGCGCGGTCGGCCGTGAGGGTGGCGGGGCCGGCCGGTCAGGGGCGGCCGGTCAGGGGTGGTCCGTCACGAGGGCGGCGCGGTCAGCCGGGCCGCCGCCGCGCGCTGGCGCTCGTCCATGACCGACAGGAACCGGATCACGGTCTCCAGTTCGCCGGTGTCGAACTCCGCGCAGGCCTCGGCGACCTCCCGCGCCCAGTCGTCGAGGAAACCGGCCGGCCCGGCGGGCTCCTCCTCGTTCAGCTCGACGACCACCCGGCGCTTGTCCGTCGGGTGCCTGACCCGCCGGACGAAGCCCTTGGCCTCCAGACGGTCGAGCAGACCGGTGACGGAGGCGGGGGCGAGACCGGTCAGCCCGGCCAGGTCCTTGGCGGTCAGCGGGCCCTCGCGCCGCAGGTGGTCGAGGGTCCGCACCTCCGTCGCGTTCAGTCCCCGCTGCGCGGAGAGGGCCGAGTGGAACATCACCGTCACCGCGCCGTGGGCCCGCCCCACCTCCACGAGCCGCCCCAGTACCTCCGCGCGCTCCGCCCCGTCCCGCTTCGTCATGGGCCCAGGCTAACGAGGACCGGCCGGCCTACGTGTCGCACTCCAGCACCGTCCGGCACAGCCCGCACCGCGCGCGGACCCGCCCCCGTACCGGCACCCTGATCCGCTGGTGGCAGGTCGGGCAGGGGAACGACACACGGAGCTGTCCGGCGGGGTCGGGTGCGAAGGCGTAGGGCGCCGTCGGCCGGACCCCCGAGGTGTGCCGGCGGTCGTGGGCGTAGCGGCGTCGCCCCGCCCAGCCCGCCGCGGTCAGCGGCGGCTGCTGCTCGTCCCGGCGGGCCAGGGTCATGCCCTCGCGGTAGGCGGTGTAGGCCTGCGGGCTGGTGAACCACACCGAGGGGTCCTCGTCGAAGAGCAGCGCCCGCTTGGCCAGGACGTAACCGAACTCCTCCGGGGTGAGGTAGCCCAGCTTCTGCGAGGAGACCCCGTCCTCCCGGAAGGCGTCCAGCAGCAGCCAGCCCGCGCCCAGGTAGGCCGTCACCGTGTCCGTGAGGATCTCGTTCTCCGCCGTGGTGGGGAACGACAGGTCCAGGCGGTGCAGGTAGACGTGGGCCACCTCGTGGGCGAGCGCCGCGCCGATGTCCCTGCGATGGGTGCGGAAGCGGTCGTTCAGTTCGACGAAGTACTCGGGCCCCGCCGTCAGTTCGACGTTCGCCGCATGGGTCATCTCCCGGAAGCAGACGACCAGCCGGGCGTCCGGCAGCCGGAAGTGCCGCACCATCTCGTGGGCGACGCGCTGCGCCCCCAGGTGCAGGTCGTCGGTGTCGCAGAAGGCCACGTCGGCGGGGGCCACGCTGGTCGAGAACGTCTGGACGGTGTCCCGGGACAGCCGCCGGTAGAGCGCCGTGATCGCGGCCCGCACCGTCTCCAGGTGCGGGTAGCCGTGCCGGACCGGTCCGCCGTTCGCCACGTCCGCACCCCCAAAGACGCCCGGACTCCACTGTAAGGGCGGCGGCCGACCGGTCACACGGGCAGCAGGCGGGGCGCCGGCCGGTCCGGACCGGTCCGCTGGAGCTCCAGCAGCCACACCTCGTTCTCGCCCTCGCGCAGCACCGGCCCGGGGACGTACAGGGACCGCTGCGGGCCGACCGACCAGTAGCGGCCCAGGCCGAAGCCGTTGATCCAGGCGAAGCCGCGTGTCCAGCCCGGCAGTTCGAGCCGGGCGTCCCCCGCCCCGCGGACGGTGACCGTGCCCCGGTACAGCCCCGCCGCGCCGGCACCCGCACCGGGGACCGCCTCGGCACCCGCCTCGGGCACGGGACCGAAGGCCACCCGTCCGACCCCGTCGGCGAAGGCGTCGAGATCCAGCCCCCGCGCGCGTGTCCCGTGCAGGTACTGCCGCTCGTGCAGGACACCCCCGGTGATGCCCTTGGGCTCACCCGAGCGGGGCCCGTAGTTCACCCGGCCCAGGGACTCCACCCACAGCTCCACGCGCGCGGGGCCCGCCACCGGCTCCTGAAGCCGCGGCTCCTCCTCCGTGAGCACCCCGGCCCACTCGCCGTCGACGTACACCGTGGCGAGGTCCCGCAAGCCCCGCACGGTCAGCGGGTACGGCTGCCGCGGCCCCGGCACGTCCACCGCGTACCGGACGAGCCCCCGGGTGATCCCGAGATCCTCGAAGGAGGGCGGCACCGGCGTCACGGTCTCCGCGCCGCCCAGCGCCTCCAGTACGCCGTCCAGGCCCGCCCAGCCGGTGAGCGCGGCCTCGGCCGGGGCGCCCAGGGGAGCCGGCCGCGGCGGAGGTTCGGGCAGCGGGCCGTCGGCGTACGCGGCCAGCACCTCCCGCAAGCGCCGGAACTTCTCCGTGGGCCGGCCGTACTCGTCCACGGGGGCGTCGTAGTCGTACGACGTCACGTCCGGCTCCAGCGGGCCCTCGTGCAGGTCCCCGCCGCGGTTGGCCCCCGCCCAGCCGCCGAAGCTCGTCCCGCCGTGCGCCATGTAGAGGTTCACCGACGCCCCGCACTCCAGGATCTCCCGCAGGGCCCCCGCGGCGTCCCCGGGGTCCCGCACCACCTGCTCACCGGCCCAGTGGTCGAACCAGCCGCACCAGAACTCCATGCACATCAGCGGGCCCGCCGGCCGGTGACGGCGCAGCGTCGCGAAGGCCTCGCGCGCGTGGGAGCCGAAGTTCACCGTGGCGAGCACACCGGGCAGCGAGCCGCCGGTCAGCATGTGGTCCTCCGGGCCGTCCGAGGTGAACAGCGGGGCCGTGACGCCCTCGGCGCGCAGCAGCGCGGCCAGCTCCGCCAGGTAGCCGGCGTCGCTGCCGTAGCTGCCGTACTCGTTCTCCACCTGCACCATCAGCACCGGGCCGCCACGGTCCACCTGCCGGGGGACGATCTCGGGCAGCAGCCGGTGGAACCAGCTCCGGACGTGCCGGAGGAAACGTTCGTCACGGGTACGCGCGCGTGCCCCGAGCTCACCCGTCACCCACGACGGCAGCCCGCCGTTCTCCCACTCGGCGCAGATGTACGGCCCCGGCCGCACGATCGCCCACAGGCCCGCCTCCCGCACCGCGTCCAGGAACCGGCCGACCGCCCCCACGTCCCGGTGACGCCCCGGAGCCGGCTCGTGCAGGTTCCACGGCACGTACGTCTCCACGCAGTTCAGGCCCATCGCCCGCAGCATCGCCAGCCGGTGCCGCCACTGCCCCTCGTGCACCCGGAAGTAGTGCAGCGCCCCCGACAGCAGCCGCACCGGCCGCCCGTCCAGCAGGAAGTCCGATTCCCCCACCGTGAATGCGCTCATGCGTCCGCTCCCGCCCCCACCTCGCCCACGCGCCCCAGCCTCGGCCCTGGCGGCGCCCGGCGCCATGGACGAAGATCGGCGCTGCCTGGACAAAAATCCGCCGGGACGGAGATCCACCGCCCCCGACGCCGGGAGGAGCAGCGATGTACCAGACCTGGATGCGGTTCTTCAGCCCCGGCCCCGCCCACCACCGGCTCGGACTGGTCTGCCTCGGCGTCGGCCTCCAGCACGGCCCGCTGCCCACCGTCGGCCCACGCACCCTCGACCACCACGTGGCCGTCGTGATCAGCGCCGGCGGCGGCTGGTACCGGGGCGCCGACGGCCGCCGCACCACCGTCGCCGCGCCCGCCCTGCTCTGGCTCACCCCGGGCGTGCCCCACCACTACGCCCCCGATCCGGACACCGGCTGGGACGAGGGCTTCGTCGACTTCGCCGGACCCGCCACCCCCACGTACACCGAACTGGGCTACATCGAGCCCGAGCGGCCCGTCGTCCCGCTCTCCGACGCCTCCGGGCCCCGCCGGGTCGTCGCCCGCATCGCCCGCGCCGCCCGGCGCGGCAATCCCCTGCTGGAGGTGGAGACCGGCGCGGCCGTGCACGAGCTGCTCGTCGCCCTGCGCCGCGCCCGCGCGGACCTCGCCCCCGACGGCGACCAGGTACTGGAGGCGCTGGCCCGCGACGCCTGCATGCCCCTCAGCGTCGCCGGCCACGCCGCCCGGCACGGCATGACCACCGCCGAACTGCGCGGCGCGGTCCGCCGGGCCGCCGGATGCAGCCCCAAGGACTACCTCCTCGGCATCCGCCTCGGACGCGCCAAGGAACTCCTCGCCGCCACCGAACTCCCCGTCGCCGCCGTCGCCCGCCGCGTGGGCTACGACGACCCCGCCTACTTCTCCCGGCTGTTCACCCGCCGCGTCGGCCTCGCCCCCGTCCGCTTCCGCGCCCAGCAGGGCCGCAGCGTCCCCGGCGGCTGGAGCGACCGCGTCCCCGACCCCGGCGATCCCCCGATGATCCACTCTCCGGACACTCCCCGGGGGTGATCCGGCGACCGCATAGGGTGGACGCCCATGACCACCAGCAACACCGGCACCGGTGACGTGGACCCCGAGGTCCGCCAGGAACTGGCACGGCTGCGCGACAGCATCGACAACATCGACGCGGCCGTCGTCCACATGCTCGCCGAGCGTTTCAAGGCCACCCAGCAGGTCGGCAGGCTCAAGGCCGTGCACCAGCTGCCGCCCGCCGACCCGGCGCGCGAGGCCCGGCAGATCGAGCGGCTCCGCCGCCTCGCCGAGAACGCCAAACTCGACCCCGCGTTCGCCGAGAAGTTCCTGAACTTCATCATCGCCGAGGTGATCCGCCACCACGAGCGCATCGCCGAGGACACCCACGGCCGCTGATCCACGAGGGGCACGGGCCGGACAAAAGCCGTGTAACGGCCCACCCCTGTGCGACGCCGGTCCCATCAGGCAGCATGGCCTGCATGTCCGTACTCACGCGCGATGAGGCGCAGCTCCGAGCACAGTTCCTCGACGTCCACCGCTACACCGTCGAACTGGATCTCACCACCGGTGAGGACACCTTCGGCTCCCGCACCGTGATCCGCTTCACCACGCGGTCCGACGGGGACACGTTCGTCGAGCTCAAGCCCGCCGAGCTGCGCGACGTCACGCTGGACGGGCAGCCCCTCGACCCGGACTCGCTGCACGACGGACGGCTGCCGCTGACCGGCCTCACCGCGGGCGCGCACGAACTGCGCGTCGACGCGGTCATGCGCTACTCCCGCACCGGCGAGGGCATGCACCGCTTCACCGACCCCAGCGACGGTGAGACGTACGTCTACACACAGATGTTCATGGACGACGTCCAGCGGGTCTTCGCCGCCTTCGACCAGCCCGACCTGAAGGCCGTCTTCGAGGTCGCCGTGCAGGCACCCGAGGGCTGGACCGTGCTCGCCAACGGCGTCACCGAGCAGCGCGCCGACGGCGTCTGGCAGGCCGCGCCCACCCCGACGATCTCCACCTACCTCGTCGCCGTCGCCGCCGGCCCCTGGCACTCGGTCCACTCCGAGCACCGCGGACTGCCCTTCGGCCTCCACTGCCGCCGCTCCCTCGCACCGCACCTCGACGCCGACGCCGACGAAATCCTCGACGTCACGCGCGCGTGCTTCGACCGCTACCACGAGAAGTTCGAGGAGCCCTACCCCTTCGACTCCTACGACCAGGCGTTCGTCCCCGAGTTCAACGCCGGCGCCATGGAGAACCCGGGACTGGTCACCTTCCGCGACGACTTCGTCTACCGCTCGGCCGTCACCGACACCGAGCGGCAGACCCGCGCCATGGTCATCGCCCACGAGATGGCCCACATGTGGTTCGGCGATCTCGTCACCCTCAAGTGGTGGGACGACATCTGGCTGAACGAGTCCTTCGCCGAGTACATGGGCTACCAGACCACCGCCGAGGCCACCCGGTTCACCGGCCCCTGGACCGAGTTCGGCGTCACCCGCAAGCCCTGGGGCTACGACGCCGACCAGCGGCCCACCACCCACCCGGTGGCCCCCGAGGCCGTCGACGACACCGCCTCCGCGCTTCTCAACTTCGACGGCATCTCCTACGCCAAGGGCGCCTCCGCGCTGCGCCAGCTCGCCGCCTGGCTCGGCGAGAAGGACTTCCTCGCCGGCATCAACACCCACTTCGCCCGGCACAAGTTCGGCAACGCCACCCTCGCCGACTTCATCGACTCCCTCGCCTCGGCCACCGACCGCGACGTCCACGCCTGGGCCGACAGCTGGCTGCGCACCACCGGCGTCGACACGCTCACACCCGTCATCGCCGCCGCCGACGGCACCTGCACGCTGGCCGTCGACCGTGCCGGCAGCCGCCCGCACCGCCTCACCGCCGGCCTCTACGACCACGACCTCGCCGACGAGGGCCGGCTCGTGCTCCGCGAACGCCTGGACCTCGACGTCCCCCAGGCCGCCCCGCAGCCCATCGGCAAGCGTCCCGCGCTGCTCCTGCTCAACGACGGCGACCTCACCTACGCCAAGGTCCGCTTCGACGACCATTCCTTCGACGCGCTGCGCACCGGGCTGTCCGGGCTGCCCGACCCGCTCACCCGCGCGATCGCCTGGAACGCCCTGCGCGACGCGGTACGCGACGGCGAGCTCCCGCCCGCCGCCTACCTGGAGACGGCCCGCGCCCATCTCCCGCACGAGACCGATCTGGCCCTCGTCCAGGGCGTCCTCGTCTTCGCCTCCGGGCAGATCGCCGACCAGTACCTGGCACCCGAGGACCGCCCGGCCGCGCTGGCCACGCTCACCTCCCTCTGCCGCGACCTGCTGCGGCGCACCGAGGACGGCGACAACCCCGGTCTGCGCCTGATCGCCGTACGGCACCTGATCGACGTGGCCGCCCACCCCGACACCATCGCCGCCTGGCTCGCCGACGGCACGGTGCCGGGCGGACCGGAACTCGACCCCGACCTGCGCTGGCGCGTCCTCGCCCGGCTCGCCGTGCTCGGCGCCACCGACGAGGCGGCCATCGCCGCCGAACTGGACCGCGACCCGAGCGCCACCGGCCAGGAGGGCGCCGCCCGCTGCCGCGCCGCCCTGCCCGACCCGGAGGCCAAGCGCGCCGCCTGGGAGGCGATGTTCACCGGCGACGATCTGTCCAACTACCTGTTCACGGCCACCGCCCAGGGCTTCTGGAAGCCCGAACAGGCCGAGCTGGTACGGGAGTACGTGCCGCGCTTCTACGAGGCCGCGGTCCCCGTCGCCGCCCGCCGCGGCCCCGCCATCGCCGTCGCCGCCGGCCGCTTCGCCTTCCCGGCCCACGCCGTCGACGCCGAGCATGTCCGCCTGGGCGAGGCCTGCCTGCTCGACGCCGGCCTCACCCCGGCCCTGCGCCGCACCCTCGCCGACCGCCTCGACGACCTGTCCCGCGCCCTCCGGGTGCGCGACGGACGGGGCCCGGGCGACGAGGGGGCCGAGACCCCGGCGACGGCCGGCACCCCCGAGAAGCGCGAGAAGGCCAAGAAGAGCGACAAGGGCAAGAAGGGGAAGGGCGAGGGGAAGACGGACCAGGAGGCGTGACGGCAAGGCGGCGGGCGCGGCCGCTCCCGGCCCGCCCGCGGCTCACAGCCGCGCCCCCTCACCCGGCCCGCCCGCGGCCTCGGCTCCGGCGGGCCGCAGAACCGCCCGCCGTACGCCCGCCCCGCGCGGGCCCGGGCGACGGCCGGCCGGATCCGGCCGCGCCGCCGGAACGGCGTCCAGGGTGAACCCGAGCCGCCGCAGGAAGCGTTCACCGGGGGCCCAGCCGGGCGGCACCGTGGCCGTCACCACCGTGCCGCCCCCCGCCCGGGCCAGCAGGGAAGCGGCCAGCGCCCGGCCGAGGCCGCGCCCCCGCGCCCACGGCGCCAGCAGGAACAGGCCCACCGCCACGGCACCCGGCTCCGGATGGTTCCGCACGGCGTCCACCACGCCCGCGACCACCCCGTCCCGCTCCAGCACCAGCAGCACCTTGTCCTCGGGGTCCGCGCCCTCCGGCAGCGCGTAGAACAGGCTCTGCACGTCACCCGGCCCCGACGGCAGCCCCGTCGCCGCCACGAACCAGTCCTCGCACTCGTCGAACAGCGTGAGCAGCGGCCCCTCGTCCGCCGGGCCGAGTTCGCGCACCAGCACCCGCTCACCGGGCACGTCGATCATCCACGCGTCAACCATCCGACCGACGTTAGCGCGTGGGACCACCTCCCCACACGTTTTCCTCGCACGGCAGTACCCACTTTCGGGTACTGATCCCCGGGCTTTCGGGACGCGGGGCACCCTTCCCGTACAAGCTGGAAACCGCGTACGGAAAGGTCCGTGCCGAAGCCTCCGCACCCCGTTCCCGCGCCCCGGAGGAAACCCATGAGCACGCCGCCGCCCCTCGCCTCGGGACCCGACGGCCCCGACGCCCTGCGGCCGCTCCTCGACACCGTCCTCGACGCGCTCGCGGCCGGCGGCCGGGCGCGCGGCGGACCACTGCCCGCCGGCGGACCGGAGGCCGTCGCCGCCCGCCTCGCCGACACCCTCGGGGACGTCCTCCCGGACGACGGCGACCCCGACGCCCTGCGCGCCCTCGTGCACGCGCTCGCCGCGGGCGCCGCCGACCCCGCCGACCCGCTGTGCGCCGCCCACCTGCACTGCCCGCCGCTGGCCGTGGCCACCGCCGCCGACCTCGCCGTGAGTGCCCTGAACCCCTCCCTTGACTCCTGGGACCAGGCCCCGGCCGCCTCCGCCCTGGAAGCCGCGGTCACCCGCGCCCTCGCCCACACCGCAGGCCTCGCCGACGCCCTCGTCACCACCGGCGGCACCGAGTCCAACCAGCTCGCCCTGCTCCTCGCCCGCGAGGCGCACGGCAGCGGCCTGCGACTGGTCTGCGGAGCGGGCGCCCACCACTCGCTGCCGCGCGCCGCCTGGCTGCTCGGCCTGCCCGACCCGGTCGTCGTCCCGACGCCGAACGGCATCCTCGACCCGGCCGCGCTGCACCACGTCCTCACCGGCCTCACCGGGCCCCTCCTGGTCGCCGCCACCGCCGGCACCACCGACGCCGGCCTCATCGACCCGCTCCCCGAGATCGCCGGGCTGTGCACCGCCCACGGTGCCCGCCTGCACGTCGACGCCGCCTACGGCGGAGGCCTCCTCTTCAGCGACCGGCACCGCGACAAGCTCGCCGGACTCGAAGCCGCCCACACCGTCACCCTCGACCTGCACAAACTCGGCTGGCAGCCGGTCGCCGCCGGCCTCCTCGCCGCGGCCCGCCCCCGCGAACTCGCCGCCCTCCACCAGCGCGCCGACTACCTCAACGCCGACGACGACACCGAGGCCGGATACCCCGACCTGCTCGACCGCTCACTGCGCACCACCCGTCGCCCCGACATCCTCAAGATCGCCGTCACCCTGAAGACCCTGGGCCGCAGCGGACTGGGTGCCCTGGTCGACCAGGTGTGCGCCCGTGCCCGCGAGTTCGCGGCCCTCGTCCACACGCACCCCGGCTTCGAGCTGTACGGCCGGCCCGTGATCAGCACGGTCCTGTTCCGGCCCGCCGGCGCCGACGACGACACCGTGGCCGCCGTACGCCGCGGGCTGCTGGAGGAGGGCAGGGCGGTCCTCGGCCGTGCCCGCCTCGGCGGCCGCCTCTGGCTGAAGGCCACCCTCCTCAACCCCCACACCGGGCCGGACGAACTGGCCCAGCTCCTCGAACTCGCAGAAAGAACAACCACCGGATGACCACCCCCGCGTGCCACGAACCCACATCCCCCCGCGACCTGGTCGGCATCGGCATCGGCCCGTGCAACCTCTCTCTCGCCGCCCTCGCCCACCCGCTCGCCGAACTCGACGCCGTCTTCTACGAACAGCGCCCCGGCTTCGACTGGCACCCCGGCCTGCTCATCGACGGCGCCACCATCCAGGTGCCCTTCCTCGCCGACCTGGTGACGCTCGCCGACCCCACCAGCCCCTGGAGCTTCCTGAACTACCTCAGGAACCGCGAGCGGCTCTTCCCCTTCTACTTCGCCGAGCACTTCCACATCCAGCGCGCCGAGTACGACGCCTACTGCCGCTGGGTCGCACAGAGCCTCCCCGGGCTGCGCTTCGGCCACCAGGTCGACGCCGTCCGCTGGAACCCCGAACGGGACGTGTTCGAGGTCGACTTCACCCAGCTCGACGCCGACGGCGAGGCCGAAGCCCTCGGCCGCACCCACACCCGCAACATCGTCCTCGGTGTCGGCACCGTCCCGCACGTGCCCGACCCGCTCAAGCCCCTGGTGGACGCGCCCGGCGTGCCCGTCGTCCACGCGGCCGACTACCTCGCCCACCGCGACACCGTCCTCGCCGCCGGCCACGTCACCGTCGTCGGCTCCGGACAGTCCGGCGCCGAGATCTTCCTCGACCTGCTGCGGCACCGACCGCCCGGCCGCGAGAAACTGCACTGGATCGGCCGCAGCGAGGCGTTCGCGCCGATGGAGTACTCAAAACTCGGCCTGGAGCACTTCACACCCGACTACACCCGCTACTTCCACGCCCTCGCCGAGCCGGTCCGCGACCGCCTGGTGGCCGCCCAGTGGCAGCTGCACAAGGGCATCGACGCGGGCACCCTCGCCGCCATCCACGACGAGCTGTACCGGCGCACCCTCGACGGGGGCTGGCCCGACACCGTCCTCACCCCCGGCGTCCAGGTCCGCACGGCCGGCCGGATCGCGACCACGAAGGTCGAACTCCACCTGGAGCACCTCCAGCAGGGCAGCCGCTCCCGGCTCACCACCGGCGCGGTCGTCCTCGCCACCGGCTACCGCGAGCGCTCCCTCGACCGCATCCTCGCCGGACTCGACCCCTACATGCGCCGGGACGGCAGCGAACGCCCGCGCATCGACGAGGAGTTCCGGCTCGTCCTCGACCCCTCGGTGACCGGTTCGATCCACGTCCAGAACGCCGAGCTGCACACCCACGGCGTCGGCGCCCCCGACCTCGGCCTCGCCGCCTGGCGCAGTGCCACCATCCTCAACACGCTCACCGGCAAGGAGACGTACCCGCTGCCCACCCGGACGGCCTTCACCAGCTTCGGCCTCGACGACGCCCGCACCCGTGTGCCGCAGGCCCGCCCGGTACGGCAGCTGACCCCGCTCGTCGACGGCTGACCGCCCGTGCGGGCGGTGCGCGGCACGGAAACGGCGTTGGCGCTCGCGCAGGCGAGCGCCGACGCCGTCGGCCCGTCATCGAGGAGACGCTAGAACATCGGCGTGCCGTTGCGCGTCAGCTTCCAGTCCACCGAGGCGAAGTCCTTCGGGTCCAGCTCACCCTTGGCGGTGACCCACTCCGCGATCCGGGTACGGATCTCCGTCGACTCCGACCACAGCTCCTTGGCCGTGGCGACATGCGGGAAGGCGCCGCCGCCGTTGGCGCGGTAGTTGTTCACCGCGAGCACGAACTGCTGGGCGTCGTCCAGCGCCGCCCCGCCGAAGGTCAGGTTCTTGATCCGCGAACCGGCCGGCTGGGCGACGTCGATGTCGTACGCCAGTCCCGAGACGTAGTCGTAGTTGTAGTCCGGACGGCCCCCGGCGTTGGTCAGCTTCTCCACGTCGACGGCGGCGTCGGCGGCGGTCTGGACGTAGTACTGCGCGGAGTACTCCAGGTACGCGCGCACCTGGGCGCCCGTCATCAGCTTCGCCACCAGCGTGTTGTCGTACACGTACAGGCTCGACAGGTCCCGGATGGTCACGTCGCCCGCGGGGATCTCCGAGGTACGGGAGAACGGCGAGGCCTGGGCGATCACCGGCAGCGAGGCGTACTCGGTGCCCTTGAGCGCGGCCTTGACCACGTCCTCCTGGACCTTGGTGATCAGGTCGATGATCGGGGCGTCCTTGTAGCGGGCGTCGACCGTGGTCAGCGTCTCGGTCGCCCGGCCCACGACCTGGTTCACGTACGCGACGACCTTGGCGTGCTCGTCGGTGAGCAGCTTGGTGATCTTCGGGTCGTCGGCGACCGAGTTGGAGTTGCGCAGCGACGCGGAGACCGACTCGACCTCCCACCGGCCCTTGCTGAACACCAGCTCGATGTCGAAGAGGGTGAGCCGCTCGGCGTAGCACAGCGGCTCGGACAGCACGACGGTCCGGCCGGTCTTCTCGTTGACGACCTTCAGCTCCGGGATCTCCAGGTGCGCGTGGCCGACCAGGATCGCGTCGATGCCCGGCACCTGCTTGGCCACGTTGGCGGCCGCGTTCTCCACGTACGGCACCTGGTCGCCGTACGACGACGTGCCCGACGTGCCCGAGTGCGCGGAGACCACGACCACGTCCGCGCCGAGCGCCTTCAGCTTCGGCACCCACTTCGCGGCCTGCTCCTCCAGGCCCTCGAACTTCAGCTTGCCCTGGACGTAGGCCTTGTCCCAGATGGCGATGCCCGGGTTGGTCAGACCGAGGACGGCGACCTTGACCGGCTTGGCGCCCGGCACGTGGAACGTCTTGACGAAGTACGGCGGGAAGGCCGGCTTGAGCGTCTTGGCGTCGACCGCGTTGGCGCCGAGCAGCGGGAAGTCGAGCTGCTCCTCGAACCGGCGCAGGGTCTCGATGCCGTAGTTGAACTCGTGGTTGCCGAGCGCGGCGGCGTCGTACCCGATCGCGTTCATGGCCTGCGCCATCGGGTGCACGGGGCCGCCCTTGGCGGTGATCGGGTCGACCTTGGCGTAGTAGTACGTCAGCGGGGTGCCCTGGATGGTGTCACCGGCGTCCAGCAGCAGCGTGTTGCAGTGGCCCTTCTCCGCGCGCACCTGGTTGACCAGGGTGGAGATCCGGGACAGGCCCGTGGCGTTGCCGGCCTTGTCGGAGTACTCCGCGTTCTTGAAGTAGTCCCAGTTGAAGACGTGGCCGTGCAGGTCGGTCGTGCCCATCACGGTCAGGGAGTACCGCTTCGCCGGGTGACCGGGCTTCGTCCGCTCGGCCGCCTCGGCCGCCGGAGCCGCCGCACCGGCGATCGCCACTCCCGCTCCGGTGGCGGCGGACTTCTTCAGGAACTTCCGGCGGTTCAACGGCATCTCTCGGCTCCTCGGCGAACGGTCGACAACGCGCGTAGATTCTGACCTGGGCATGACGTGCGGCAACAGGGCCGGGAGGTTGCGATCTGGTGACCTCTTCCCCGAACTCCTGGCCGGCACCCAGGGAATTCGCTCATAGGAGCGGGCCGTCGCACAATTCAACACTTGTCAATAAGGCTTCACGCAAAGGTGGTTGAGTCGTCATGCGGCCCAGATTCTCTACCCGCGGGTAAGGCCTAGGCTCGAACCATGCGCCGAGCAAAGATCGTCTGTACTCTGGGGCCCGCCACCGACTCGTACGACCAGATCAAGGCACTGGTCGAGGCCGGAATGGACGTCGCCCGCTTCAACCTCAGCCACGGCACGCACGCCGACCACGAGGAGCGCTACCAGCGGGTGCGCAAGGCGGCCGACGAGACCGGCCGCAGCGTCGGACTTCTCGCCGACCTTCAAGGCCCGAAGATCCGGCTCGGCCGCTTCGCCGAAGGACCCGTACTCCTTGAACGCGGCGACACCTTCACCATCACCGTGGAGGACGGCGTCCAGGGCGACCGCCACCGGTGCGGCACCACCTACGCCGGCCTCGCCGCCGACGTCACCCCCGGCGAACGCGTCCTCGTGGACGACGGCAAGGTCTGCCTGGAGGTCACCGCGGTCGACGGCCCCTGCGTGCACACCCGCGTGATCGAGGGCGGAGTGATCTCCGACCACAAGGGCCTCAACCTCCCCGGCGTGGCCGTCTCCGTCCCCGCCCTCTCCGAGAAGGACGAGGACGACCTGCGCTGGGCGCTGCGCACCGGCTTCGACGTCGTCGCCCTCTCCTTCGTCCGCAGCGGCGACGACGTCAGGGCCGTGCACCGCATCATGGCCGAGCAGGGCCGGCGCCTCCCGGTGATCGCCAAGATCGAGAAGCCCCAGGCCGTCGACAACCTCGACGGCATCGTCGCCGCCTTCGACGGCCTCATGGTCGCGCGCGGCGACCTCGGCGTGGAGATGCCCCTGGAACAGGTTCCGATCGTCCAGAAGCGCGCCGTCAAACTCGCCAAGCGCAACGCCAAGCCGGTCATCGTCGCCACCCAGATGCTCGACTCGATGATCGACAACTCCCGGCCGACCCGCGCCGAGGCGTCCGACGTGGCCAACGCGGTCCTCGACGGCACCGACGCGGTGATGCTCTCCGGCGAGACCAGCGTCGGCAAGTACCCCGTCGAGACCGTGCGCACCATGGCGAAGATCGTCGCCGCGGCCGAGGAGGACATGCTGGCCAAGGGCCTGCCGCCGCTGACCGAACGGAACAAGCCGCGCACCCAGGGCGGCGCGGTCGCCCGGGCCGCCGCCGAGATGGGCGACTTCCTCGGCGCCAGGTTCCTGGTCGCGTTCACCCAGTCGGGCGACACGGCCCGCCGGCTCTCCCGCTACCGCTCGCCGATCCCGCTGCTCGCCTTCACCCCCGAGCAGGCCACCCGCTCCCAGCTCAGCCTCACCTGGGGCGCCGAGACCTTCCTCGGCCCGCACGCGGACTCCACGGACGCGATGGTCGACCAGGTGGACGACCTGCTCCTCAGGTACGGCCGCTGCCGGAAGGGCGACATCGTGGTGATCACGGCCGGCTCCCCGCCCGGCGTCCCCGGCGCGACCAACATGGTCCGAGTCCACCACATCGGCGAGGACGACAGCCCGAAGGCATGAATTCCGACGGTGGCAAGGCGCGAAAAAAAGCCCCTCTCTCGGAGGGGACCCGCGGAATGCTGACCTTGGAAACCAAGGAAAAGTGCCCCGGGTCGGACTCGAACCGACACTGTACGGGTTTTGAATCCGTTGCCTGCTGCCAATTGGGCTACCGGGGCTCGCAGAATCCAAGGTTTCCCCCGACCCTCCGCGCGTCCACCTTACCGCAGCTAGGTAGGCTCTTGTCAGCAGTGCCCCTGCCCTGAACGAGGAGCCCCCGTGACCCCCGAGTCGCCCCAGCCCGTGGACGCGCCCGACGACGACAAGTCGCACGTGCCTCCGCTGACGACCCGAGTCGTCATCGCCGAGGACGAGGCCCTGATCCGGCTCGATCTGAAAGAGATGCTGGAGGAGGAGGGGTACACCGTCGTCGGGGAGGCGGGCGACGGTGAGCAGGCCGTGGAGCTGGCCCGTGAGCACAAGCCCGACCTGGTCATCCTGGACGTGAAGATGCCCAAGCTGGACGGCATCTCCGCGGCCGAGAAGATCGCCGAGGAGTCCATCGCGCCGGTCCTGATGCTCACCGCCTTCTCGCAGCGCGACCTCGTCGAGCGCGCCCGCGACGCCGGCGCGATGGCGTACCTGGTCAAGCCGTTCAGCAAGAGCGATGTCGTGCCGGCCATCGAGATGGCCGTCTCCCGCTTCACCGAGCTGAAGCAGCTGGAGCAGGAGGTCGCCGACCTCACCCTGCGGCTGGAGACCCGCAAGCTGGTCGACCGGGCGAAGTCCGTCCTGCAGAGCGAGTACGGCCTGACCGAGCCGGCCGCCTTCCGCTGGATCCAGAAGACGTCCATGGACCGCCGGATGTCGATGCAGCAGGTCGCCGAGGCCGTCATCGCGGACAACGAGGAGAAGAAGGCCGCGAAGAACGGCTGACGCCCGCCCCCGCGCACACGACATTGCCCGCGCCCCCTCGCAGGGGGCGCGGGCAATTCCGCGTGACCGGTCACGACGGGCCGGCCGAGCGTCTAGTCCTCGCCGAGGTAGGCCTTGCGCACCGACTCGTCGTGGAGCAGGTCCCGACCCGTGCCGGACAGGACGATGCTGCCGACCTCCATGACGTGACCCCGGTCGGCGAGCGAGAGCGCCGCCTGGGCGTTCTGCTCGACCAGCAGGATCGTGGTGCCCTGGGACTTCAGCTCGGCGATCGTCGCCATGATCTTCTGCATCATGATCGGCGACAGACCCATGGACGGCTCGTCCAGCATCAGCAGCTTCGGCTGGGACATCAGCGCCCTGCCCATCGCCAGCATCTGCTGCTCACCGCCCGAGAGGGTGCCGGCCGCCTGCTTCCTGCGCTCCCCGAGGATGGGGAACAGGTCGTAGGCGCGCTGGATGTCCTTCTCGATGCCCGGCTTGTCGTTGCGCAGGAACGCCCCGAGGCGCAGGTTGTCCTCGATGGTCATGCGCGGGAAGATGTGCCGCCCCTCGGGGGAGTGGGCGAGGCCCAGCGAGACCACCTGGTGGGCGGGGACCTTCTTCAGCGACTTGCCGTTGAACTTGATCTGGCCGCCGACCGGCTTGAGCAGACCGGACAGCGTGCGCAGGGTGGTGGTCTTGCCGGCGCCGTTGGTGCCGATGAGGGTGACCACCTGGCCGGCCTCGACCTTGAACGAAATGCCCTTGACGGCTTCGATCTTGCCGTAGGCGACCCGCAGGTCCTCGACTTCGAGCAGTGCGGTCATCGGTCGTTCTCCTTGCCGGGCGCGGCGTCCGTCGTGGTCTCGGCCTGCGCCTCGGCAGCCTCGACCTCGGCGACCTCGTCGTCGCCGGGCGCGTTCTCGAAGGGCTCGCCCAGGTAGGCGGCGATCACCCGCTCGTCGCCCTGGACGGTCGCGCTGTCGCCCTCGATCAGCTTCTCGCCCTGCACGAGCACGGCCACCCGGTCGCACAGGTTCATGATGAAGCGCATGTCGTGCTCGATGACGAGGACGGCGATGCCCATGTCCCGGATGGCGAAGACCAGTTCCTCGGTGGCCCGGGTCTCCTGCGGGTTCATGCCGGCCGTCGGCTCGTCGAGGAGCAGCAGACCGGGCTCGCTGGCGAGGGCGCGGGCGATCTCCAGCTTGCGCTGCTCTCCGTAGGGGAGGTTGCGGGCCAGGTGCTCGGCCTTCTTGTCCAGGCCCACGAACGCCAGCAGCTCCATGGCCCGCTCGCGGGAGGCCTTCTCCGCACGGTGGAAGCCCGGTCCGCGCAGGAGCGCGGACCACAGGCCCTCCTTGGTGCGGGTGTGCCGGCCGACGAGCACGTTCTCCAGGACCGTCATGTTGGCGAACAGGCGGATGTTCTGGAACGTGCGGGCGATGCCGGCCGCGGTGACCTTGAAGGACTTCGGCGGCAGTACCCCGCCCTTGTAGCGGACCTCGCCCTCGGTGGGGATGTACAGGCCGGTCAGGCAGTTGAAGAAGGTCGTCTTGCCGGCGCCGTTGGGGCCGATCAGACCGACGATCTCGCCGCTGTTGACGGTGAGGTCGACGTTCCGTACGGCCGTCAGGCCGCCGAACCGCATGGTGACGCCGCGTGCGTCGAGGACGACCTCGCCGGGGGTGGAGGCGCCGGGGGCGGCGTCCTTGGTGGTGGTGTCGGTAGTCATCGTGGTCAGGCCCCTGCCTTGCTGAGGACGGCGGGCGCTTCGGTCTCCTCGTGGAACTCGAGCTGCCGGCGCCGGTTGGGGATGAGGCCCTCCGGACGGAAGCGCATCAGCAGTACGAGCGCGACGCCGAAGGCGAAGAGCTGGTAGTCGCCCAGGAACTGGAGCTTGGCGGGGATCAGGTACAGCAGCGCGGCGCCGACCAGCGGACCGGCGATGGTGCCCATGCCGCCGAGGACCACCGCGGCCAGCAGGAAGGCCGAGTTGGGCGGCACGACGTGCGCGAACTGGTACTGCTCCGGGGTGACCGTGTAGGTGACGTGGGCCTGGACGGAGCCGGCGAGACCGGCGAGGGCGGCACCCAGGGCGAAGGCGATGAGCTTGACCCGGAAGCCGTTGATGCCCATGGCGAGCGCGGCGGTCTCGTCCTCGCGGATGGCGATCCAGGCGCGGCCGATGCGGGAGTCGCTGCTGCGCCGGAAGACCACGACCACGATGAACGTGATGAGCAGCATCAGCAGGAAGTAGTTCGCGAACCGGCCGACGGTGGCGCCCAGCAACTGGTGTTCCTGGCCGAAGTCGAAGCCCAGGATGTCCAGGTTGGGGATCGAGGAGATGCCGTTGGAGCCGTTGGTGACGTCGGGGCCGGAGGTGCCGTCCATGTTGAGGACGGTGATGCGGAAGATCTCACCGAAGCCGAGGGTCACGATGGCGAGGTAGTCGCCGCGCAGTCGCAGGGTCGGGGCGCCGATGAGGACGCCGAAGACCATGGCGACCGCCGCGCCGAGCAGGGCGGAGGCCCAGAAGGGCCACTGCACGTGCAGGGGCGAGGAGGGGGAGCCGGAGACCAGGGCCGCGGTGTAGGCGCCGACACCGAGGAAGGCGACGTAACCGAGGTCGAGGAGGCCGGCGAGGCCGACGACGATGTTCAGGCCGAGGGCGACGGTGGCGAAGATCAGGATGTAGACGCCGATCGTCGCGTACTGGTCGTCGGACTGGGTGAGCGGGAAGGCGGCCGCGGCGGCGAAGGCGCCGGCCATGGTGATGTTGCGGTGGCGGGCGGTGATCGCCGAGACCCGGGCCACGAGCCCGGCCTTGGCGAGCGCGCCGAAGCCGAAGCCGGCGGTGAGGAGGAAGCCGATGAACAGCTGGTCGTACTCGGTGCCGATGCCGTAGGTGAAGACGATCAGACCGAGGGCCATGGCGGCCACGATGACGAGGATCTCGGCGTAGGCCGGCAGCTTGCGGGCCGGGGCCGGGGCCTCGGAGGCGAAGGCCGCCTTGACGTTGTTCCACTTCTGGCGGCTCTGGTGGCGGAACCGCTCGCGGCCGGTGTCGTCCGGGTCGAAGGGCTCGGGCTCCGGGCGCTCGAACGGCAGGGCCAGCGCGCCGAGCAGGGCGGCGAGCGTGGCGACGGCGACGACGTAGCCGCCGGGCTCCAGGTTCACCAGGCCGCCCAGCTTGGCGCTGATGGCGAGGACGGTGTACCAGGCGGTGGCGAACGTGCCGAGCGCGGCCGTCTTCAGGGCGCTGTCGGCGCTGCCGGGGGTCAGCCAGCCCAGTCCCTTGACGCCGTAGGAGGCGACGCCGAAGAGGGTGGTGAGGATGCCGCCGATCAGGACGAGGACCTGCAGGCCGCCCGGGTAGCCGTAGACCGTGAGGTCACCGGGGAACGCGGCGGTCCAGGTCCAGGCGAGGAAGGTGGAGACGATCGTCAGGACGCCGCCGCCGGTGGCGAGGGCGCGGCCGAGCGGCGCGGGCAGACCGATCAGGCCGGCCTGGGCGGCCGTGGGGGTGCTGGGCGTCTCTGCTGCGGTGGTCTGTGTGGTCATCGGTGTCACGCCCTGTCCGCGACGCGCTCACCGAGCAGGCCCTGTGGCCTGAACAGGAGCACGAGGATGAGGAGTACGAACGCCCAGACGTCTGCCCAGGACTGGCTGCCGAACTTGTCCATGCCGGGGATGTCCGCGATGTAGGCGGTGGACAGAGCCTCGGCGACACCGAGGACGAGGCCGCCGAGCATGGCGCCGTAGATGTTGCCGATGCCGCCGAGGACGGCCGCGGTGAAGGCCTTCAGACCGAGGATGAAGCCCATGCGGAAGTCGATCTGACCGTACTTCAGGCCGTAGGCGACCGATCCGACGGCGGCGAAGGCGGCGCCGAGGGCGAACGCGATCACGATGATGCGGTCGGTGTTGACGCCCATCAGCTTCGCGGTGTCCGGGTCCTGGGCGGTGGCCTGCATGCCGCGTCCGGTGCGGGTGCGCATCACGAAGTAGGCGAGGAAGGCCATGCTGAGGGGGGCGGCGGCGACCAGGAAGACATCACCCGTCTGGATGGTGACATTGCCGATCTCGAAGGGACCGCCCGGGATGCTCGGGAAGGTGCGGGCGCTCTTGGCGCCCGGGTACCAGGCCCACACCGCCTGCTGGAGGGCCAGGGAGAGGCCGATGGCGGTGATGAGGGGCGCGAGACGCGGGGCGGTGCGCAGAGGGCGGTAGGCGAATCGTTCCGCTCCGACGGCGACGGTGACGGCCACCAGGATGGCGCCGATGAGCATCAGTGGCAGGGCCACCCACATCGAGGTGCCGTCGGGCAGGATGTACGCGTAGACCGTGAGCGCGCCGAACGCGCCGGTCATGAATATCTCGCCGTGGGCGAAGTTGATGAGCTGGACGATGCCGTAGACCATTGTGTAGCCGATGGCGACCAGCCCGTACATGGATCCTAGTAGCAGGCCGTTGACCAGCTGCTGCGGCAGTTCGTTCACCGCAAGTCCTCCGAGACGTTCGGAAAGTTCGACGGATGAGGCCGGATGCGAGTCCGCGCGGGGCGCCAGTGGAACAGCGCCCCGCGCGGCTCAGGTGATGCGGGTTGTGGGTCAGCTGCCGTTGTAGGTGCCGGACTCCACGGCCTTCCAGGCGCCACCCGTGACGGAGTAGACGGTGAGCTGCTTGTTGGTCGCGTCACCGTACTCGTCGAAGGAGACCTTGCCGGTCACACCGTCGAAGGAGACGTTCTGCATGGCCTCGGTGACCTTCGCGCGGGCGTCGTCCGGCAGCTTGCCGCCGTTGTCGTCGACGACCTTCTTGACGGCCTCGATGATCGACCAGGCGGAGTCGTAGGAGTAACCGCCGTAGGCCGCGTAGGCCTCCTTGTAGCCACCCGCCTTGTAGTTGGCGACGAACTCCTTGGCGGACGGCAGGGTCTCGACCGGCGCGCCGACCGAGGTGGCGAGGTCACCGGTGCCGGAGGCACCGGCCAGCTTGATGAAGTCGTCGGCGTAGATGCCGTCGCCGCCGACCAGCGGGATCTTGGCACCGGCGGCCTTGATCTGCTTGCTGAGCGGGCCGGCCTGCGGGTACTCGCCGCCGTAGTAGACCACCTGGGCACCGGAGTTCTTCACCTTGGTGGCGACCGCGGAGAAGTCCTTGGTGTCGGGGTTGATGTGCTCGGTGCCGACGATCTTGCCGCCGAGCTTCTTGAACTCGTCGCTGAACGTCGCGGCGAGGCCGGCGCCGTACGTCTTCTTGTCGTCGATGATGAAGGCCTTCTTCTTCTTGGCCTTGTTGTAGACGTACTGCGCGGCGAACGGGCCCTGGATGGCGTCCGTGGTCGCGGTGCGGAAGTACGACTTGTACGCCCGGGTCTTCGACTTCTGCCAGTCGTCACCCTGGGTCAGCGCCGGGTTGGTGTTGGCCGGGGAGACCTCGACCAGCTTCGCGTCGTCGAAGACCTTCTGCATCGACTGGGCGACGGAGGAGTTCAGCGGGCCGACGACACCGAGGACGTCCTTCTCGCCGACGAACTTGGTGGCGTTCGACTGGCCGGAAGAGGGCTGCGCCTGGTCGTCCGCGGCCTCGATCTTGAAGGTGACGCCCTTGACGTAGTTCTTCTTGTTGGCCTGCTTGGCCGCGAGGTCCACCGAGTTCCTGATGCCCAGGCCGAGAGCGGACAGGTCGCCGGTCAGCGGGGCGTCGACGCCGATGACGACGGTGGTGCCGCCGCCGTTGGAGTCCGAGCCCTTGTCGCCGCTGTCGCGCGAGCCGCAGGCGGTGAGGGTGAGTGCTCCCGCCGCCAGGGCGGCGGTGATGGCGATGAGCGAACGTTGACGCACGATCAGTCCTTTCCGCTGAACGACCGCATCCCCGTGGAGGCGGTCGAGCCGCGCGCCTGGCCGAAGAGTGACGGGCCGGAGTGGAGAATCCGGCGGCGCGGTGACTGGCCGTGACTCTAAGCGTGTGTGGACAACGTGGAGGAGAGTCTGACCAAGGCTGTGACGCTCTTGTTATGACACGAGGTAATGCAGAGCGGTACCTGGTGGGGGGAACGGCGGAATTCCGGCCGTTTCGCCCCGTCCGCATTGTGAGAACCCGCAGGACCCACCGAGATCCGTTCAGGTGTCTCGGGGGTTTTGGTGATTACCCACCACTGTTGCTGCAGGCGACTTTCAGGGCCTGGGAGAGGTGCTGCGCGTAGCGCGGACCGAGGATGAAACTGTGGTTTTGTATTGCACGCGTATTACGCAGAGTTACGTCCAGGAAAGGCATCCCGGCGTCCATGGGAACTTTTCCGCATTCGGTCACGTGCATCGTTATGGTGATCATGCGGGCCGAACCCGCCCTTGTCCGGAAGGGCGCCACAGGGTCCGTCGTCAGCGTCAGCCCCGCGTACGGCTGGGTCACCCGGGTCACGGTGACCGGCGGCCCGGAATCCACGCCCACCAGCACCCCGAAGCGGAAGCTGTGCGGCGGGGCGCCGGCTGCGGTGGGCAGGTCCTCCAGGTACGTCACGTCCACCACCTGTGCGGGGTAAGGCGCCCCCGACGGCTGGGGAGTAGGGGCCGGCGGAGCTTGCCGCGGCCGGGTGCCGTAGAGGTATCCACCGCCCGCCAGGAGGACGGCCAGCGCGACGAGGGAGAGGGTCAGCCGCCGGTGGTGGGCGTACCGGCCGGCGAGCGCGGTACGCGTCCGGCCGACCGAACGCGCTTGCTCGGTAGGCGAGTTGTCCTGGGCGGTGGTGCCTTCGCCGGGTTCCAGGGGGCCGATGCCGCTCACTGCCAGGGGCCTCCGCTCGGGGTCCCGTCACGGTAGCGCTCGGTGCATGCCCGACGCGCCTGACGATCGATCAACTTATCGACACGCGCGGTGCCTTGGTGCCGCTTCGCGACCCGTGCCGCGTCCACGACGTCCCGGAGGAGCTCGTACTGCCCGTTGGACAGGCCCATCGACTGGTAATCGCCGTAGGTGCCGCTGTCGAGCGCCTGGCGCGACCAGTGCGCGACGAGCCGGGTGCACAGCTCGGCGTCAGAGGCCGCCGACGCCGAGCCCGGTGCCGAGCCGGGTGTCGCGGGGGCGGGTGCGGGGGCGGGCGCGGTGTGCGGCGCGCCGCCGGACCGGTCGCAGCCGGTCACCACGAGCAGTGCCGAGAGCGCCGGCCCGAGCACCAGGAACCTCGCCCCCGCACGGAGGCCTCCTCGCCGTCCCATGTGCCGAAGCTAAGGGGGAGGGGTGGGAAGGGGCAACGGCCCTGCCGAGGCGGGGCGGGCCGCGGAAGAGGGAGAGACCCAGGGGGCCGGTCACTCGGCCGGTGCCGGTGCCGGTGCCGGTGCCCGGAGTCGGGAGGCGGAGGGGGGCCTCTGGCCCCACAGCCGCGAGGTTGTCGGGGCGGCTGTGGGGCAGGGGGCGGGCGACTCGGGAAGGGCGGTCAGTCGGTGGTGGGGCGGGGGCTGGGCGCGTCGCCCTGCTGCACGTCCCGCAGGAGGCAGGTGAGGCGGGCCGTGCAGACCCGGCGGCCCTCCTCGTCGCTGATCACGATCTCGTACGTCGCCGTCGAACGCCCCCGGTGCACGGGCGTGGCCACGCCGGTCACCAGGCCCGAACGGACACCGCGGTGGTGGGTGCAGTTCAGGTCCACGCCCACCGCGATCTTCGAGCTGCCGCCGTGCAGCATCGAGCCGACCGAGCCCAGGGTCTCCGCCAGCACCGCCGAGGCGCCACCGTGCAGCAGTCCGTACGGCTGGGTGTTGCCCTCCACCGGCATCGTCCCGACGACCTTCTCCGGGCCGGCCTCCAGGATCTGCACACCCATCCGCGTGCCGAGGTGACCGGCCGAGAACAGGGCGGGCAGGTCCACGCCGAGCGCCGCGTACTCGTCGATGATCTCCTGCGGGAACTTCACTCGCTGCTGCTCACCCATCGGCCCGGCTCCGTTCGTCGTACACCTGTCTCTGGCTGAGCAAACGCTCAGTCGGTCGCCGATTGTTCCAGACGGCTCCCCGCGCGGTCCGCGAGGTCCGGCGTCCGGTGCTCCAGCCGTACGACGACGGACTTGCTGGCCGGGGTGTTGCTGGTGTCGGCCGTGGCGTCCAGCGGCACCAGCACGTTGGTCTCGGGGTAGTAGGCCGCCGCACAGCCCCGGGCTGTCGGATACAGGACGACGCGGAACCCGGGCGCCCGCCGCTCCACGCCGTCCCGCCACTCGCCGACCAGATCCACGTACGCTCCCTCGGCGACCCCCAGCCGCCGCGCGTCCTCCGGGTTCACCAGCACCACCCGGCGCCCGCCCGTGATGCCCCGGTAGCGGTCGTCGAGCCCGTAGATCGTGGTGTTGTACTGGTCGTGCGACCGCAGGGTCTGCAGCAGCAGCCGGCCCTCGGGCAGTTCGGGGAACTCCACCGGCGCCGCCGTGAAGTTCGCCTTGCCCGTGGCGGTCGGGAAACGGCGCTCGTCGCGCGGGGCGTGCGGCAGGGTGAAGCCGCCCGGCCGGGCCACGCGCGCGTTGAAGTCCTGGAACCCGGGGACCACGCGCGCGATGCGGTCACGGATCGCCGCGTAGTCCTTCTCGAACTCCTCCCACGGCACGACGCTGCCCTCACCGAGCACCCGGCGCGCCATCCGGCACACGATCGCCGGCTCCGACAGCAGCCCCGGACCCGCCGGCGCGAGCCGCCCGCGCGAGGCGTGCACCATGCCCATGGAGTCCTCGACCGTCACGAACTGCTCACCGCTGCCCTGGAGATCGCGCTCCGTACGGCCCAGCGTCGGCAGGATCAGCGCCCGCGCGCCCGTGACGACGTGCGAGCGGTTCAGCTTGGTCGACACGTGCACCGTCAGCCGCGCGCGCCGCATCGCCGCCTCGGTCACCTCGGTGTCGGGGGAGGCGGAGACGAAGTTGCCGCCCATGGCGAAGAACACCTTCGCCTCGCCGTCGCGCAGCGCGCGGATGGCCCGGACGACGTCGAAGCCGTGCTCGCGCGGCGGCGCGAACCCGAACTCCTTCTCCAGCGCGTCCAGGAAGGCCGGCGCGGGCCGCTCGAAGATGCCCATCGTCCGGTCGCCCTGCACGTTGCTGTGCCCGCGCACCGGGCACACTCCCGCGCCCGGACGGCCGATGTTGCCGCGCAGCAGCAGGAAGTTGACGACCTCGCGGATGGTCGGCACGGAGTGCTTGTGCTGGGTGAGGCCCATGGCCCAGCAGACGATGGTCCGCTCCGAGGCGAGCACCATGCGCAGGGCTTCCTCGATCTCCGACCGGGACAGACCCGTCGCCGCGAGCGTCTCCTCCCAGTCGGCGGCACGGGCGGCCGCGGCGAACTCCTCGAATCCGTGGGTGTGCTCGCGTACGAACGCCTCGTCGACCGCGCCGTCCGTCTCCAGGACCAGCTTGTTGAGCAGGCGGAAGAGGGCCTGGTCGCCGCCGATGCGGATCTGCAGGAACAGGTCGGTCAGGGCGGCGCCCTTGAGCATGCCCTTGGGGGTCTGCGGGTTCTTGAACCGCTCCAGACCCGCCTCGGGCAGCGGGTTCACGCTGATGATCCTCGCGCCGCCGGCCTTGGCCCGTTCCAGCGCGGACAGCATGCGCGGGTGGTTCGTGCCCGGGTTCTGCCCGGCGACGATGATCAGGTCGGCCTGGTGCAGGTCCTCCAGCAGGACGCTGCCCTTGCCGATGCCGATGGTCTCGGACAGCGCCGAACCCGACGACTCGTGGCACATGTTCGAGCAGTCCGGCAGATTGTTCGTGCCCAGCTCGCGCGCGAAGAGCTGGTACAGGAACGCCGCCTCGTTGCTGGTGCGGCCCGAGGTGTAGAAGACGGCCTCGTCGGGGGAGTCCAGCGCCGCGATCTCCTCGGCGATGATGTCGAAGGCACGCTCCCAGCCGACCGGCTCGTAGTGCTCCCCGCCCTCGGGGAGGTACATCGGGTGGGTGAGCCGCCCCTGCTGCCCCAGCCAGTAGCCGCTGCGGCCGGCCAGGTCGGCCACCGGGTGGGCGGCGAAGAACTCCGGGGTGACCCGGCGCAGCGTGGCCTCCTCGGCGACCGCCTTCGCGCCGTTCTCGCAGAACTCCGCCTTGTGCCGGTGGTCCGGCTCGGGCCAGGCGCATCCCGGGCAGTCGAAGCCGTCCTTCTGGTTCACGCGCAGCAGCGTCAGCGCGGTGCGCCGCACACCCATCTGCTGCTGGGCGATGCGCAGCGTGTGCCCGATGGCGGGCAGTCCCGCGGCGGCGTGCTTCGGCTCCGCGACCTGCGGCGCGTCCTGGACCGGATCACCCTTGGGCGGCTTCGTCGCCATCGCCCGCTCCCCCTTCGACAGCGTGTGAGAAGTACGGCGACGATCCTCCCACGCGCCGCTGACCAGGCGTCCGCCCCCTGTGCGGACGGGAACCACCGCGGGTGCCGGACCGGCGACCGACGGCGGCCCGCGAACCGCCCCGCCCGGAGTGTCAGTGCGGCGTGGCAGGATCGGGGACGTGGCAGAGACAGCATCGAAGAAGACCGACAAGACCCCCGGCGGCATCCGTCCACGGCTGATGCTCATGGACGGGCACTCGCTGGCCTACCGCGCGTTCTTCGCGCTGCCCGCGGAGAACTTCACGACCGCGACCGGCCAGCCGACGAACGCGATCTACGGCTTCGCGTCGATGCTGGCCAACACCCTGCGTGACGAGGCGCCCACGCACTTCGCGGTGGCCTTCGACGTCTCGCGCAAGACGTGGCGCTCCGAGCGGTTCACGGAGTACAAGGCGAACCGCTCCAAGACCCCGGACGAGTTCAAAGGCCAGGTCGAGCTGATCGGCGAGCTGCTCGACGCGATGCACGCGCCGCGCTTCGCGGTCGACGGCTTCGAGGCGGACGACGTCATCGCCACCCTCGCCACCCAGGCCGAGGCCGAGGGCTTCGAGGTGCTGATCGTCACCGGCGACCGCGACTCCTTCCAGCTCGTCACCGAGCACACCACCGTGCTCTACCCGACGAAGGGCGTCTCGGAGCTGACCCGGTTCACCCCGGAGAAGGTGCTCGAGAAGTACGGATTGACGCCCGCCCAGTACCCGGACTTCGCGGCCCTGCGCGGCGACCCGTCCGACAACCTCCCCGGCATCCCCGGCGTCGGCGAGAAGACCGCCGCCAAGTGGATCAACCAGTTCGGGTCCTTCGCCGATCTGGTCGAGCGGGTCAAGGAGGTCAAGGGCAAGGCCGGGCAGAACCTCCGCGACCACCTGGAGGCCGTCAAGCTCAACCGCCTGCTCACCGAGCTGGAGCGCCGGGTCGAGCTGCCGAGGACGGTCACGGACCTGGAGCGGACCCCGTACGACCGCAAGGCCGTCGCGATGATCCTGGACACCCTGGAGATCCGCAATCCGTCCCTGCGCGAGCGGCTCTTCGCCGTCGACCCCGGCGCCGAGGAGGCCGAGACCACCCCGGTCACCACGGAGGGTGTCGAACTCGACGGCACGATCCTGCGCACCGGCGAGCTGGCCCCCTGGCTGGCCGAGCACGGCGGGGAGACCCTGGGCGTCGCCACCGTCGGCACCTGGGCGCTGGGCACCGGCTCGGTCGCCGAGATCGCCCTCGCGGCGGGCGGGGGAGCGGCCGCCTGGTTCGACCCCGCCGAGCTGGACGAGGCCGACGAGAACGCGTTCACGGCCTGGCTGGCCGACGCCGGCCGCCCCAAGGTGTTCCACGACGCCAAGGGCGCCATGCGCGTCTTCGCCGAGCACGGCTGGAGCATCGAGGGCGTCCGCATGGACACGGCGCTCGCCGCCTACCTGGTCAAGCCGGGCCGGCGCTCCTTCGACCTGGACGCGCTGTCCCTGGAGTACCTGCACCGCGAGCTGGTCCCGGCCGCCGCGGCCGACGGCCAGCTGGCCTTCGGTGCGGACGAGGGCGCCGAGGCCGAGGCCCTGATGATCCAGGCCCGCGCGGTCCTGGACCTGGGCGAGGCCTTCGAGGCCCGGCTGCCGGAGGTCGGCGCCGCCGACCTGCTCCAGGACATGGAGCTGCCCACCTCCGCCCTGCTCGCCCGCATGGAGCGGCACGGCATCGCGGCCGACCGCACGCACCTCGAGGCGATGGAGCAGATGTTCGCCGGCGCGGTGCAGCAGGCCGTGAAGGAGGCCCACGCCGCCGCCGGTCACGAGTTCAACCTGGGCTCGCCCAAGCAGCTCCAGGAGGTCCTCTTCGGCGAGCTGGCCCTGCCGAAGACGAAGAAGACCAAGACCGGCTACACCACCGACGCCGACGCCCTGGCCTGGCTCGCCACCCAGACCGACAACGAGCTTCCGGTGATCATGCTGCGGCACCGGGAGCAGGCGAAGCTGCGCGTCACCGTCGAGGGCCTGATCAAGGCCATCGCGGGTGACGGCCGTATCCACACCACCTTCAACCAGACGGTCGCCGCGACCGGCCGTCTCTCCTCCACGGACCCGAACCTGCAGAACATCCCGGTCCGCACGGACGAGGGCCGGGCGATCCGCCGTGGTTTCGTCGTCGGCGAGGGCTTCGAGTCCCTGATGACCGCCGACTACAGCCAGATCGAGCTGCGGGTGATGGCCCACCTCTCCGAGGACGAGGGCCTGATCCGGGCGTTCACCTCCGGCGAGGACCTGCACACCACGGCCGCCTCCCAGGTGTTCGGTGTCGAGCCCGCCGCGGTCGACGCCGAGATGCGGCGGAAGATCAAGGCGATGTCGTACGGGCTCGCCTACGGCCTGTCCGCGTTCGGCCTGTCCCAGCAGCTGAACATCGAGGCGGCCGAGGCGCGCGCCCTGATGGACGCCTACTTCGAGCGTTTCGGCGGGGTCCGGGACTACCTGCGCCGGGCGGTCGACGAGGCCCGGGCGACGGGCTACACGGCGACGATCTTCGGTCGCCGCCGCTATCTGCCGGACCTCAACAGCGACAACCGTCAGCGCCGTGAGGCGGCCGAGCGGATGGCCCTCAACGCGCCCATCCAGGGCACGGCGGCGGACATCGTCAAGATCGCCATGCTCAAGGTGGACAGCGCGCTGCGGGCGGCGGAGCTCAAGTCCCGCATGCTCCTCCAGGTCCACGACGAAATCGTCCTGGAGATCGCCCCGGGCGAGCGTGCGGCCGCGGAGGAGATCGTCCGCCGCGAGATGGCCGCCGCCGTCCAGCTCCGAGCCCCTCTGGACGTCTCGGTCGGTGTGGGCCCGGACTGGGAGTCGGCAGCGCACTAGCCTGCGGCGCTTCAGCAGGGGGTCCCGCGGCCGCGGGGTGCCCTGAGCCGGGTTCTGTGGGGCAGGGGGCGGCGGCGTCTCGCGATGCCCGTCGGCCAGGGGCGCAACGTGCGCGGCGCCCCTGACCGACAGGCGTGCCTCACCGGGACATCGGTCCGGGCCGCGGGGCGTCCCGCCCACGGGCACCGGAGAGGCTCCTCGCCGGTCGCGTGAGGTCGCGTGAAGATCGAGCGGGTGTAGAGGCGCCCTCGCCAGAGGCGCCGTATGCGGGGGGCTGCGGCGCCCCTGGCACCACGCCGATGCCCCTGTCCCCGCCACGGCGCTCCCGCCCCCGGGCCGGGCTCACCGGCACTCGCAGAGCGCCCCCGGCGGAACCGAAGCGGAACCGAACCTGCCGCAACGCCCGCACAGAGCGGCTCCCGGCCGCGCACAGGCCCAGCCCGCGGCGCCCTAGCCAGGGGCGTCGTATGCGGGGGCAGGCGGCGCCCCCCCGGCCCGCTCCCGCCCCCAGGCGTCTTCCGGCGGTGCCGGGCTCACCGGCTCCTGCAGGGCGCCCCGGCGGAACCGAAGCGGAACCGAACCTGCCGCAGCAACGCCCGCACAGGGCGGGCCCCCGACGCGCACAGGCCCAGCCCGCTCACGGCCCGGCCGTGCCCGTGACCTCGGCCTCCCGGATCCGCGGTGCGCGACCGTCCCGCACCCGGCCCCCTGCCCGAGCGCACCAGTCGGACCCACCCCTCACCAGCGCTTCATACGACCCGGCGCCGATACCACCCGTCGGCCGAACCCCCGGAAGGGGCGTCACTCACGTGGCCCCCGCCAAAACGCCCCCCGGCCTCCGCAGCCGCAAAACTGCGGGCATGGGTATACGCATGCTTCACCGCCGGACGCCCGAGGCAGTCACCCGGGCCTGGGCGGTCACCGCCTCGGCGCAGGCCATGCCCGCCTCGCCGGTCCCGGCCCTCGCGGCCGACGCAAGCACCGCCCGCATCCCGGCAGCCCCGGGCACGACCGTACGCAGGGCCGCGAACCGCGTCAGACGCGGGCTCGCCGGCCTGACCGCCCGCACGGGCCACGCCCCGGACTGGCGCCAGTGGGCCGACCTGACCCGCGGCTATCTCGCGCTCGCGCTCACCGCGCTCCCGAGATCACGCCCCCGGCCCACCCTCACCGTCTTCGTCGCGTCCCTCACCGAGAGACCGGCCGCCCCCGGCCGGACCCGACCGTCCCAGCGGGGCTCCCGGCCTCCACAGGAGCGTCCGGAACCCGGCACGGACGCCACACCCTGACCCCGACCGCGTACAGCAGCACACCGAGCAGCGATCCGGCGCCCACCCCGAAACAGAGGGTGGGCAGCAGGTCCCACGCCCGCGCCGGCTCACCCCGCAGCTCCTCGAACCGCGCGACCCGCTGCACCGCCCCGGCCAGCGCGCAGCCGCCGAGCACCGCCAGCGCCCACCACCGGTCGCGCACGGACAGCACCGGCACCCCGGCGGGCCCGGAACGCGGCGCCCGCCGCAGCGCCCGTACCAGAACGGTGGCGATCACCACGGCCCCGGCCACGGACGAGCCGTACTGCAGCCACGAGAACAGCGGCAGGCCCGCCGGACGGTCCCGTCCGATGGCCGGAATCAGCCGTGTCCCCCACCGGTCGTGATGCGTGAACGCGTCCCACACCACATGGGTCAGCGCACCGAGCACCGCCGAGCCGTACCACCTGCCCGCAGCGGCGGCCCGCACCCGCGCGCGGGGCGCCCCGCAGCGCAGCACGGCGGCCGGCCGGCCCTGCCGTGCCCGGGGCAGCAACGCGACCAGCGGCTCCCGGACGAGCAGCCACAACCCCACCAGGGCCCACGCGATGAGCACATCGACCGTGACGACCCCGGCGAACCCGTGGGTGACCGCGCCGAATTCCATGGCGTCCGGCAGGACGCCCGCCGTGTAGTAGGTCAGGTCCGGCGCGAAGGAACCCGCGACGAGCACCGCCGGCACCAGTCCGGCCCGCCCGCTGCCGTCCCGGCGCAGTGCGGGCAGCACGGCCGCCGCGTGGCTGAGCGTGAACGGCAACGGGGCCCCCTCGAACGGTCGTCGGCCGTGGCACCGCGACCGGTGATCACGTGTCGTCCAGTATGCGTGACCCCCTCCGGGGCGCCGTCACGACAACGGCAGTTGGCCAACCGGTGAAAATCGGGCGCGAACCGGTGCCCCCTCAAAGCAAGTTGTCGTAGGGTCACCTGGGTCCGCCGTGCCGCGCGCACGGTCGAACACACATCGCACGAAGGCAAAGGCGGCACAGGGGCAACCACAGCACCGGGTCAACCGTCACACCAGAGCGAGGCAGACAGACGGAGACGGACGCAGCGGCGTCCACGGGAGGGGTTCACTCTATGGCGGCGCATTTCGGCAGTCGGCTGCGCAAGGGGGCGGCGACCACCGCCGTGGCCGCGGCGGCGGTCGCGGCTCTGTCCGCGTCCCAGGCTCCGGGAGCGACCGGCGAGGACCACGGCAGACAGACCGCGGCCGGCGCCGCCACCGCCGCACCCGACCTGACCACCGACTCCAGCGGTGACGCCACCGGCAGCTCGCCCTACTACACGGACCTGCCGCCGCTGAACAGCCCCGAGCCCAGCCCCTCGTCGAGCATCGGCACCCCGGTCACCAGGGGCGGCTCCGAGGCCGGCATCCCGGCGACCGTCCTCGACGCCTACAAGCGGGCCGAGGCCGAACTGCGCGCCTCCAAGCCCGGCTGCAACCTGCCCTGGCAGCTGCTCGCCGCGATCGGCAAGGTCGAGTCGGGTCAGGCCCGCGGCGGCCGGGTCGACGCGAACGGCACCACACTGGGCCGGATCCTCGGCCCCCAGCTCGACGGCAACGGCTTCGCCCTCATCCCGGACACCGACCACGGCGCGTACGACGGCAACAGCCGGTACGACCAGGCCGTCGGCCCCATGCAGTTCATCCCGTCCACCTGGGCCTGGGCCGGCCGCGACGGCAACGACGACGGCAAGGCGGACCCCAACAACATCTACGACGCCGCCCTCGCCGCCGGGCACTACCTGTGCCGCAACGACTGGGACATGTCGGCCACGGCCGGCCTGCACAGCGCGATCCTCAGTTACAACAACTCGCAGGACTACCTGAACCTCGTCCTGAACTGGGTGGAGTACTACCGCAAGGGCACCCACACCGTGCCCGACGGGACCGGCCCGGTGCCGGAGCACCGCAGCGACGACAGCACCCCGCACCACGGCACGTCCCCGAAGAAGCCCTCGGACCCGCCGTCCGGCAAGCCGCCGCACCGGAAGCCCGACGACAAGCCGCAGAAGCCCGGCGGCGGCGAGAGCCCGAAGCCGCCCGCCCCGCCGAAGCCGCCCGTGCCGCCGACGCCCCCGCAGACGCCCACCGACACGGTGGACCACCTGGAGGACGCGGGCACGGCCAAGCTCACCGCGACGGCCGGAGACGCCTTCGCCGAGCGCATCGGCACCCGCGCCGAGACCAAGGCCGGCAAGACCGTCGGCAAGGTCAGGGTCCGGTTCACCATCACGGGGGACACCGACGCCACCTTCACCGGCGGCGAGCGGGTCGCCACCGTCGCCACGGACGCCAAGGGCACCGCGCACGCCCCGGCGCTCCAGGCCGGCGAGAAGACCGGCGCCTTCAAGGTCACCGCGACCGTCGTGGGCCGCTCGGTCAAGGGCGTCGACTACACCGCCACCGTCACCGAGCGCACCGCCGACACCCTCGCCCGCACCGGCGACACCCCGCTCACCTGCACCCCGGGCGGCGAGTTCGCCGACCAGGTCCAGCTGAAGGCGACGTACAAGGGTGCCGTCGCGGACAAGGTCGCGGCCACCGCCACCCTGATCAAGTCCGACACCGACGCCACCGAGAACGACAAGGGCCCGTACTTCAAGGACGCCGACGGCAAGCCGGTACGCACCCTCACCGACCTCCGGACGGACGGCAAGGGCCTGCTCACCCTGCCGAAGCTGTACGCGGACGACACCACCGGCACCTTCCTGCTCCGCGTCACCACCACGGGCGGTGCGACGCTCACCGTGGAGCTGAAGGTCGAGCCGGCCGCGGACTCCTCCGGCGACCCGGGCACGACCCCGGGCACCACCCCTAGCCCGTCCGCCTCCGGCTGAGGCCGCACGCGACGACAGGGCGCCCTCCCCGCCGCGGCGGGGAGGGCGCCCTCGTTCGTGCGTGCACCGCTGTTCTCATCTCGCCCGGCCGTTGCTACGGTGCCTGACGACCTCACCTGACGATCCGTCAGGAACCGGTCAGGTCACCGACCGTCCACCGGGAGGCCCCGCATGCGCGCCCTTGCAGCCGCCGCGACCGGTCTCGTCCTCGCGCTCGCCCTGGTCCTCACGATCAGCGCGACGGGCGCACCGACGGGCGGCACGTCCCCCAAGCCGCTGCTGACGACGGTGCCCGCGCACCCGTAGCCGCGCCCGTCCGGGAGGGAGGCCGGAATGCGCCGCAAGGCCGGCCTGGTCCTGCTCGCCTGCGCCGTGTTCTGCGCGGCGCTGTCCCCGCTGCTGCGCTGGTACGCCTTCCCGCGTCTGGCCAGGATCCCCGCCGGCCAGTACCAGGACATGGTCCTGGAGGCCAAGGACGCCACCCTCCTCGACTACGGCACCATGCGGGCGAAGAAGGTCTCCAAGGTCACCATCGTCCAGACCCTCAAGGGCGACGTGGAAGCCGCGAAGAGGATCGAGCGGACGGCGGACCGGCCCGTCGTCGTCTGGGACAGTCTGTCCTACGTCCAGGGCCCCGACGGCAAGATGGTCTCCCGCATCCCCGAGCGCTACATCTTCGACGCCCACAGTCAGGACCCGGTGCACGCCACCGGAGAGACCGTCGACGGCGACCCGGTACGACGCGACGGCATCGAGTTCAAGTGGCCCTTCCTCACCCAGAAACGGGACTACGAGTACTTCGACGCGCAGACCCGCACCACCAACCCCATCCACTACAAGGGCACCCGCACCTTCCGCGGCCTGGACGTCTACTACTTCGAGCAGACCATCCCCTGGACCAAGGTGCCCATGCCCAAGACCATGCCGGTCAAGGGCATCACCCCGGAGTCCGTCGCCAGGACCGGCACCACCCGCTGGTACACCACCGTCCGCCGGTTCTGGGTCGAACCCGTCACCGGCGCACCCGTCTACGGTGAGGAGATCCACCGGGAGGAACTGCGCGGCGGCACCCTGCTCGGCGACCGCGCCAAGGTCACCGCCTTCGCCGGACACGTGAAGATGCGCGAGGACTACATCGAGCACACGGTCGCCCTGGTGAAGCACAACCGCACCATGGTCCTCATGCTCACCTCCTACCTCCCCTGGGGATCCCTGATCCTCGGCCTGCTGCTCCTCGCCCTCTCGCTCTGCCTGGAGGCCCGCGCCCGCCGCCCGAAGGACCCGGACGACCCCGAGGCGAGCGAGACGGCCGCACCCGAGCCGGTCAGCGCCTGAGCCGCGCGTTCGTGTGCCGGGTCGGCTCGGCGGCCGCCGGGTCCTCCGGCCACGGATGCTTCGGGTAGCGCCCGCGCAACTCCGCCCGCACACCCCGGTAGCCGTCCGCCCAGAAGGAGGCGAGGTCCGCCGTGACGGCGGCGGGCCGCCCCGCGGGGGAGAGCAGGTGCACCAGCAACGGCACCCCGGCCACGGCCGGCGTCTGCCGCAGTCCGAACATCTCCTGCAGCTTCACGGCGAGGACCGGCCGCTCGGCGTCCCGGTAGTCGATCCGGATCCTGGACCCGCTGGGCACGGTGATCCGCTCCGGCGCCAGCTCGTCCAGCCGCGCCGCTTCGCCGCTCGCCCAGGGAAGCAGCCGCGCGAGCGCCTGGCCGGCGTCGATCCGGGCGAGATCGGCCCGCCGCCGGGCCCGGCCCAGCTCCGGCTCCAGCCATTCGTCCACGCGCGCGTACAGCGCCGCGTCCGACACGTCCGGCCACGGCTCCCCGAGGTGCGCGCGCAGGAACGCCAGCCGCTGCCGCAGCACCACCGCGTCCGGCGACCAGCGCAGCAGCTCCGGTCCCTCCTGCCGGAGACCTTCGAGCAGGGCGGCGCGGACGAGCGCGGGGTCGGCGTCCCTCAGCGGCCGCACGGCCAGCTCGATCGCCCCCAGCCGCTCGACCCGCCGGGCCACGACGTCCCCGTCCGCCCAGCGCACCTCCTCGCGCTCCTCCATAAGCGCCCGCGCGGCCGCCCGCGCCACGTCCTCCGGCACGGCGGCGCCGAGCCGCACGCGCGCGTGCCCCTTCCCGGCGGGCCGGTCGGCCACGGCGACGACGATCCACGGCGCCCCGCGCAGCCCCGACCCGTCCGACACCTCGGCCCGCGTCCCGGAGGCCATCAGGTACGACCCCCCGTCCGCCTTCGCGACCCGCTCGGGAAACGCGAGCGCGGACACCAGCCCGGCCAGCCCGTCGTCCCCGCCGGACCCCGCGACCGGACCGGCGCCGATGCCGCCGGTCTCCGCTCCCGCCCCGGCGGCCACCTCCGGCCCGCGCCGCCCCGCCGGGCGCTCGGACTCCCCGGAAACACCCCGCAGGCGCCGCACCTCCGCGGTCCACCGCCCCGCGTACGCGTCACCCCCGCGCCGCGCCCGCCGCAGCGCGGCGGCGAGATCGTCCCCGTACTCCCGCGGCACCTCCTCGGAGAGCAGCGCGACCACCGGCGCACCCGCCCCGGCCGTGTCCAGCAGCGCCCGCCCCAGTCGAGGATGCACACCCAGCCGGGCCAGCCGTCCGCCCACCGCCGTGGCCCGCCCGGCGGAGTCCACCGCCCCCACCGCCGCCAGCGCCGAGCGCGCCGCCGCCATCGCCCCGCCCGGCGGCGGATCGAGCAACGCCAGCCCCGACGCGTCCGGATCGCCCCAGCAGGCCGCCTGAAGGGCGAACGCCGTCAGATCGGCCACCTCGATCTCCGGAGCCGGAAACGCCGGCAGGCGGCCGTCCTCCGCCTCGGACCAGCACCGGTACACCACACCCGGCGCCTCACGCCCGGCCCGCCCCGCCCGCTGCCGCCCCGCCGCCCGCGACGCCCGTACCGTCGTCAGCCCGCTCAACCCGCGCGCATGGTCCACCCGGGGCTCCCGCGCGAGCCCGGAGTCCACCACCACCCGCACCCCCGGCACGGTCAGCGACGACTCGGCGACCGACGTGGCCAGCACCACCCTGCGCCGCCGCCCCGGCGCCAGCACCGCGTCCTGCACGGCGGCCGGCGCCCGCCCGTGCACCTGGAGCACATCGACGTCACCGAGATCCCCCAGCTGCCCCGCCACGCGCGCGATCTCCCCCACACCGGGCAGGAAACACAGCACGTCCCCCTCCCGCTCCGCCAGCGCCCGCCGCACCACCGACGCCACGTGCGCCAGCAGCGCCGGATCCACCCGCATCCCGTGCGGCGGCCGCACCGTACGCGCCGCGGGCGCCCACACCGGCTCCACGGGATACGCGACACCCGAGGCCTCGACCACCGGCGCACCGCCCAGCAGCCGCGCCCACCCCTCCGCGTCCGTGGTCGCCGACGCCGCCAGCAGCCGCAGCTCCGGCCGCAGCGCCTGCCGCACGTCCCACAGGAACGCGGCCGCCGTGTCGGCGTCCAGATGCCGCTCGTGGCACTCGTCGAGGACGACGACGTCCACACCCGTCAGCTCCTGGTCGCGCTGCAGGCGCTGCAGCAGCACGCCCGTCGTCACGACCTCCACGCGCGTGTGCCGCCCCACGGCCCGCTCGCCGCGCACCGTGAAGCCCACGCTCTCACCGGGCCGCTCGCCCAGCAGCCACGCCATCCGCCGGGCCGCCGCCCGCGCCGCGATCCGCCGCGGCTCGGCCACCACGACCCGCCGCGCGGGCCCGCCCCCGACCAGCCCCGCCAGCACGAGCGGCACCAGCGTCGTCTTCCCGGTGCCGGGCGGCGCCACCAGTACGGCCGTGCCGTCACCCTCCAGAGCGTGGGTCAGGGCGGGCAGGGCCGAGCGCACGGGCAGCGCGTCCAGGGCGTCGTAGCGGATCACGCCCCCAGTGTCGTACGAGCACGCGAACGGCCCGCACGCGTGCGTGCGGGCCGTTGCTCACCGAACCGCCTCCGGTCCCCCTCGGGAACCGCCTCAGTCCCGCTCGCAGACGAAGATCGCCGTCCCCGGGATCAGGTTGCCGCGCAGCGGGGACCAGCCGCCCCACTCCGAGGTGTTCCAGGTCGGCCACTCCGGCTCCACCAGGTCCACCAGCCGGAAGCCCGCGCCCACGACGTCCCGCACCCGGTCGCCGAGCGTCCTGTGGTGCTCGACGTACACCGCGCGGCCGTCGTCGTCCTGCTCCACGTAGGGCGTGCGGTCGAAGTAGGAGGCGGAGACCGACAGGCCCTCGGGCCCCGGCTCGTCCGGGAACGCCCAGCGGACCGGGTGCGTCACCGAGAAGACGAACCGGCCGCCCGGCCGCAGCACCCGGCGCACCTCGCGCAGCACCAGCCGCGGGTCGGCGACGAACGGCAGCGCCCCGTACGCGGAGCACGCCAGGTCGAAGGCGCCGTCCGCGAAGGGCAGCGCGCCGGCGTCGGCGCAGACAAGGGGAAACGATCCGCCGATCCGCAGGGCGTGCTGCAACTGGCGGTGCGAGAGGTCCAGGGCCACCGGACGGGCGCCCTGGGCGGCCAGCCAGCGCGAGCACTGGGCCGCGCCCGCGCCGATCTCCAGCACGTCCTTGTCCTTGAGGTCCTCCTGCGGGCCGAGCAGCTCGGCCTCCACCTCGTCCAGGCCCTCCGGGCACCAGACGAAACGGTCGTCACCGAGGAACGTGCCGTGCTCGACCTGGTACTCGTCGGCGTTGCGGTCCCACCAGCCCCGGTTCGCCCGGCTGCTCTCCGCGACCCCGGCGTCACGCCGGGTGGCCTCCGGTTCGAACCCCTCGGATTCCCCGGATTCGTGCGCTTCCGGCTCTTGGATGATCGGCTCCCTCGTCGTAATCTTCCGTCCAACCCGCCGGGGGTCGTGCAGGCGGCCCGGGGGCCCACGTGGCCTCCTGGGACGATTCTTCTGCCGGAAATGCGGCGAACCGCCCCGGGTGTGCGCCTTCGCGCATTGACCCTTTCCCGCTGCCCCCGTATGCTACAAGTTGCGCTGCGGGCCTGCGCACCTCAGACGTAGCAGGCTGCGCTCGCATCTGTTGTATGTCCCCTCGGTTGTCGAGGCGCCATCACCAGTTCCTGGTGGGGCGCTTCCTTGGCTGTCCGGCTTCTTCAGAGCGATACGGGCTCCCGGCGTAGCAGTACCTACGACTTCAATGTCCGTACCGGAGCCCTTTCCCACATGACGAGCAGCACCGAGACCACCGCCACCACCCCGCAGGTTGCGGTCAACGACATCGGTAACGAGGAAGCCTTCCTCGCCGCGATCGACGAGACGATCAAGTACTTCAACGACGGCGACATCGTCGACGGCGTCATCGTGAAGGTCGACCGGGACGAGGTCCTGCTCGACATCGGTTACAAGACCGAAGGTGTCATCCCGAGCCGCGAGCTCTCGATCAAGCACGACGTCGACCCCAACGAGGTCGTCGCCGTCGGTGACGAGATCGAAGCCCTTGTTCTCCAGAAGGAGGACAAGGAAGGCCGCCTGATCCTCTCGAAGAAGCGCGCCCAGTACGAGCGTGCCTGGGGCACCATCGAGAAGATCAAGGAAGAGGACGGCATCGTCACCGGTACCGTCATCGAGGTCGTCAAGGGTGGTCTCATCCTCGACATCGGCCTCCGTGGCTTCCTGCCGGCCTCCCTCGTCGAGATGCGCCGTGTCCGCGACCTCCAGCCCTACGTGGGCAAGGAGCTCGAGGCCAAGATCATCGAGCTGGACAAGAACCGCAACAACGTGGTCCTGTCCCGCCGTGCCTGGCTGGAGCAGACCCAGTCCGAGGTCCGCCAGACGTTCCTCACGACCCTCCAGAAGGGTCAGGTCCGTTCCGGTGTGGTCTCCTCGATCGTCAACTTCGGTGCCTTCGTGGACCTGGGTGGCGTCGACGGTCTGGTCCACGTCTCCGAGCTGTCCTGGAAGCACATCGACCACCCGTCCGAGGTCGTCGAGGTCGGCCAGGAGGTCACCGTCGAGGTTCTCGACGTGGACATGGACCGCGAGCGCGTCTCCCTGTCGCTGAAGGCGACCCAGGAAGACCCGTGGCAGCAGTTCGCCCGCACCCACCAGATCGGCCAGGTCGTGCCCGGTAAGGTCACGAAGCTGGTTCCGTTCGGTGCGTTCGTCCGCGTGGACGAGGGCATCGAGGGTCTGGTCCACATCTCCGAGCTGGCCGAGCGCCACGTGGAGATCCCGGAGCAGGTCGTCCAGGTCAACGACGAGATCTTCGTCAAGGTCATCGACATCGACCTCGAGCGCCGCCGCATCAGCCTCTCGCTGAAGCAGGCCAACGAGGCCTTCGGTACCGACCCGGCGACGGTCGAGTTCGACCCGACCCTGTACGGCATGGCCGCGTCGTACGACGACCAGGGCAACTACATCTACCCCGAGGGCTTCGACCCCGAGACCAACGACTGGCTCGAGGGCTACGAGACCCAGCGCGAGGCGTGGGAGCACCAGTACGCCGAGGCGCAGCAGCGCTTCGAGCAGCACCAGCAGCAGGTCATCAAGAGCCGCGAGGCCGACGCTGCCGCTGCCGCCGAGGGTGGCGAGGCTGCCGCTCCGGCCGCGTCGGGTGGCGGTTCGTACTCCTCCGAGGGTGCGGACACCTCCGGTGCCCTGGCCTCGGACGAGGCGCTTGCCGCGCTGCGCGAGAAGCTGGCCGGCGGCCAGAGCTGAACGCTGCCGCTGAGGCTTAGCCGATAGTCGGCTGAGGGGCCGTACCTTTCGGGGGTACGGCCCCTCGGTGCGTTCCCGTCCCGTCCCGGGCGGGACGGGACGGGGTCGGCGGGTCGGTCGTCGGTTGCCGGGCATGTGGTGGCTGATCGCGCAGTTCCCCGCGCCCCTGGCGAGTCGGGGGAGTCGCCATGTCCCTCGCCAGGAGCCTCCCCGTCAGGGGGTGACCGGGATGTTCGTCAGGCCCTTGCCGCCGGTCACCGTGTTGTTGCCGTACACCGTCGTCCGGCAGCTCGCGCTGTCGTTGGTGACGTCGATCGCCAGCCGTGTGGAGCCCCCGGCGCCCGTCAATGTCGACTTGTTGCTTTTGAAGACGGTGCCGCAGCCCCAGCCGGACCGCTGGGTGTGGGTCTGGTAGCCGTCGTTCGTGGTGTTCTTGCCGGTGTTGTCCTGCACCAGGACGTCGTTGCCCTTCACGTCGACCCAGGAGTCGTCGAAGTTGGCGCCGGTCAGCCCGCTGCCGTCGAAGGTGTTCCCGACGATCCGCGCCCCGGTCGTCCCCTCCTTGATGTCGACGTTCTCGCCGCCCACGTCCGGCCCGATCGTGTTGCCCAGGATCTGTATGCGGTCGCTCCGGTCGGACAGGGTGTTCGCGGTGCCCACGTACACCCCCTCGCCCATGCCGCGGCCGTCGTTCCCGGTGTCGTAGATCCGCGAGTTCCTGATCAGGCTGTCGGTGCTGGAGGTGCGGAAGTGCACGCCCTCCATGTCCAGGCCGTGCACCGTCACCCCGTCGACGACCACATCCTTCGCCGCGTCGATCATGATGCCCTTCTGGCCGCCGGTCACGGTCAGCCCGCTGACCGTCCAGTAGGAGGCGCCGTTCAGATGCAGGCCGTAGCCGCCGCTCGCGGTGAGGACGGCCCCGGGGGAGCCGGTGAGGGTGACGCGGGCCGTGGCGGTGCCCGGTGCGGTCGCCTTGAAATTGCCGGTGTACGTGCCGTCCGCCAGGTGGATCGTGTCGCCGGGCCCGGCGCCTGCCAGAGCGGCCTTGAGCTGTGCGGAGGTGCCGACCTCGATGGTCGAGGCGGCCGGGGCGGGGCCGGCGCAGAGGAGGAGCCCGCCGGTGGCGGCGGTCGCGGCGAGCAGGGAGGTGAGCAGCGTACGCGTGCGCATGGGGGTGCCTTCCTGTCGGGTTCCTGACGTGGACGTCCTACTCCGGACGTTCCGGCGACGTTCCGAGGCTGATCTCTTGGCGATCTCATACATGAACGATGGATGTTCATATGAACACCCCTGCTCGCGAAGGTACGGACCATGTGACGGAGCGTCAAGAGATCCCGCACGAGATGCCTGCTCAGCGGGCCGGCGCGGGAATGCCCACGCCCCAGCGCGCGTTGACCACCACTGGACACGAGGAGGAGCGGTCACAGTGCTTGATCCGCAGGGTTTGTACGCATGGGAGCCGAAGGGCGTCGCCGTCGTCGACATGGCGCTCGCCCAGGAGTCGGCCGGTCTTGTCATGCTCTACCACTTCGACGGATACATCGACGCGGGCGAGACCGGCGACCAGATCGTCGACCGCCTGCTCGACTCGATGCCCCACCAGGTCGTCGCACGCTTCGACCACGACCGGCTCGTCGACTACCGGGCACGCCGGCCCCTGCTGACCTTCAAGCGGGACCGCTGGGAGGACTACGAGGTCCCGGCCATCGAGGTACGCCTCGTCCAGGACACCACGGGCGCTCCCTTCCTCCTGCTGTCCGGCCCCGAGCCGGACGTGGAATGGGAGCGGTTCGCGGCGGCCGTGCAGCAGATCGTGGAGCGGCTCGGCGTCCGCCTGTCCGTGAACTTCCACGGCATCCCCATGGGCGTCCCGCACACCCGGCCCGTGGGTCTCACCCCGCACGGCAACCGCACCGACCTCGTCCCCGGCCACCGCAGCCCCTTCGACGAGGCACAGGTGCCCGGCAGCGCCGAGTCGCTGATCGAGTACCGCTTGATGGAGGCCGGACACGACGTCCTCGGCGTCGCCGCACACGTGCCGCACTACATCGCCAGGTCCCCCTACCCCGACGCCGCGCTGACCGTCCTCGAGGCGATCACCGCCGCCACCGGACTGGTCCTGCCCGGCGTCGCGCACTCCCTGCGCACCGAGGCGCACCGCACCCAGACGGAGATCGACCGCCAGGTCCAGGAGGGCGACGAGGAACTGACCGCGCTCGTCCAGGGCCTAGAGCACCAGTACGACGCCGCCGCCGGCGCCGAGACCAGGGGCAACATGCTCGCCGAGCCCGCGGACATCCCCTCGGCCGACGAGATCGGACGCGAGTTCGAGCGGTTCCTGGCGGAACGGGAGGGCGAGGGCTGACGGCACGCGCCGCCCCGGCGCAGGCGCGCCGCCCACGTGGCACGCGACCTCGGCAAGCTGCACGCGAACCCTCCACGTGGGACGCGGCCTCTCCTCGTGGTGGGACGCGGCCTCTCCTCGTGGCATGCGGCCCCGCCACTCGGGACCGGCCGCCACCGGCCCGCACCCCTCGCCCCAGCCCCTGAGGGGAACGTCTAGGCTTCCGACCATGCTGAAAGTGGGCCTGACCGGCGGCATCGGCGCCGGCAAGAGCGAGGTGTCGCGGCTGCTCGTGGAGTACGGCGCCGTGCTGATCGACGCGGACCGCATCGCGCGCGAGGTCGTGGCACCCGGCACCCCCGGCCTCACGGCCGTCGCCGAGGCCTTCGGCGAGGACGTCCTGGCCGCCGACGGCAGCCTCGACCGGCCCCGCCTCGGCTCGATCGTCTTCGCCGACCCCGAGAAACTCGCC
Source organism: Streptomyces sp. 1222.5 (assembly GCF_900105245.1). Classification (NCBI taxonomy): domain Bacteria; kingdom Bacillati; phylum Actinomycetota; class Actinomycetes; order Kitasatosporales; family Streptomycetaceae; genus Streptomyces; species Streptomyces sp. 1222.5. The sequence goes on from NZ_FNSZ01000001.1 coordinate 6,405,716, forward strand.
CTCCTGAATTCGATCGTCCACCCCCTGGTGGGCGCCCGCTCCCAGGAACTGGAGGCCGCCGCGGCCGACGACGCCGTGGTGATCCACGACGTACCGCTCCTCACCGAGAACGGCCTGGCGCCGCTCTACGACGTCGTGGTCGTCGTCGACGCGACCCCCGAGACCCAGCTCGACCGGCTGGTGCGGCTGAGGGGAATGACCGAGGACGACGCACGCGCGCGTATGGCCGCACAGGCCTCGCGCGAACAGCGCCGGGAGATCGCCGACATCGTGATCGACAACGACGTACCGCTCGACGCGCTGCGCAAGCGTGTCGCCGAGGTGTGGGACGATCTCGTGCGCCGGGTACCCGAAGGCGCGGAGAGGTCAGGCGACGGGCCTTAGCAGGACGGCGGTCCGGAATAACGGCCCTGTCCGCGGGCGTTGAACCGCCGGAGCGAGGGAAGGACTCTGCCGTGCCCGAGACCAGCGGTTCCAGCGGACGTACACCGGAGACGCATGTCATCGACTTCCGTGCCGCCGAGCATCTGCTCAACGCACGGGACCCGCGGGGCGCGGTGAAACTGCTCGACGGAGTCATCGCCGCGTACCCCGAGAACACCGCCGCGCGACTCCTCCGCGCGCGTGCCTTCTTCGCCGCGGCGCAACTGCGGCCCGCCGAACTCGAATTCACCATCGTGCTGGAGCGCGAACCGGACAACGCGTTCGCACACTTCGCGCTCGCCCGCACCTACGAACGCCAGGGCCGCCCCGAGCAGGCCAAACGCCACTTCCGGCTGGCGGCCGCGCTCGACCCCAACCCGCAGTACCTGAAGGCCGCCCACTTCGACGACTGACCGTCGTCACCGGGCGCCGTCACCCGCCGCCGGTGCCTCACGGATGCCGGTGCCTCGGCGGGCCCGGATACGGCCGCGATCCCGGGTACGACGACGGCCCCGGGGGCGGCGGTCCGGCATCCGGCGGCCGGTACGGCGGAACGTCACGGCCTGGCTGATAGTGCGGACCCTGCCGGAGGTGCCTGAGGATCATGGCCGTGTCGACGGTGACCACCAGCCACAGCACCCCGCACGCGGCCGCCCAGCCGGGACGCCCGGCGAGGGCGAACGCCGCCGTGCCGAAGATCGCCCAGACCAGTCCCCACATGCTCAGCCAGAACCGCGCCCGCAGGGCACTGCGCGCGGTCACCGGTTCACTGCCCGTACGCATCGGATCACCACTCCTCCCTGCAACGTACTCTTCGACGCCGATGCGCGACAACGCCCCGGCGAGAGCGCACCCCCGATACCCGCACCCGGCGCCCCCGCCCCGCCCGGCCCCGGACGGGGCGGACGTGCGCGCTCGCCGCACATCGAGTAGGTGACCGTTCACCGAAGGGGGAACCACCGTGCTGCCGGACGCCGACGACCTTCCCGACCTGCTGCTCGACCTCGCCGTACCGCACGAGGACATCAACGAACTCGTCGCGCTGGGACGCCGAGTGAGCGGCGACCCGGGCACACTGCGCCTGCTGGAGGCGTGCGTCGAGGAACTCTTCCGCGACCTGGACGACGTGGGACGCACCCCCGACCTCGGCGGCCTGCTCGCCTCCGCGCCGGCCGAGCTCACCGACTGCTTCCCCGTGTACGTCTTCCTCGCCGCGCTTCCCCGCACCCTCGCCCACCAGCGTGAACGCGGCATCCCGGCCGAGATCACCCGGCGCACCCTGGCCGACCTCGGCCGCCAGATCGCGGTGCACCGCCGGCGGCACGGCAGAGCCGGGCTCCAGTCACCGCGCTGGCCGGCCCGTCACTTCCGCGGCGAGCTGTACCAGCTGGGGCGGCTGCAGTTCGAGCGGGCGCGACTCGGCCGGCGCACGGCACAGGCGCTCGCCGCGCGCGGGACGGACGCGGCGCCCGGCGGGGCCTGCCTGCTGCTGCACATCCCCGACTTCCTTGGCCCGCTGACCCCGTCCGCGTGCGATCGCGCGCTGGCCCTGGCGCGCACCTTCTTCACCCGCCACTTCCCCGAGGAACGGCCGAAGGCCGTCGCATGCCATTCCTGGCTGCTCGACCCGCAGTTGACGCGGTACCTGCCCGCGGACTCCCACATCGTCCGGTTCCAGTCCCGCTTCCGGACCGCCCGCGAGGACACCGAGCCCGCCGACAGCGAACCCGTCCAGTTCGTCTTCGGGGACCCTGACCTGCCGGTGGCCGAACTGCCCCGCCGCACCTCCGTGGAACGTGCCGTGGGCGACCATCTGCGGATGGGCGGCCACTGGCACATCGGGCACGGATGGTTCCCGCTCCACACCGAATAGCTCGAACGAGTGAACCAACCCAGGACGGGAACGGCCCCCCGATCACCACCCGTTGTTCAGGCATGACAGTCGAAATGCGTGAGGGATACGAGGGCACGGGCCCCGGTGCGATCACTCCCGACGGCTGCGCGGTCGAGCTGTACGCGCGGCTGCCGGTGGGCGAGGAACCGGACATCGTCGCCGCCGCGATACCGGCAGGGGCTCACATTCTCGAACTGGGCAGCGGAGTGGGCCGGGTGACCCACGCCCTGCTGGACCGGGGCTTCACGGTCACCGCGGTGGACGAGTCCGCGGACATGCTCGCCCGGATCCGCGGAGCGCGCACCATATGCGGCCCCATAGAAAACCTCGACCTGGGCGATGAGCGCTACGACGTGGTGATGCTCGCGTCGTTCCTCGTGCACACCGGTGACGAGGAGGTCCGCAGAGGCCTCCTGCGCACGTGCGCCCGGCACGTGGCACACGGCGGCTGCGTGCTCATCCAGCGGGAGGGCGGGGACTACCACACGAACATCCCCCGGGAACGGGTCGACCCGAGCGGCTTCACCGTGCGCATCGCCTCGGCGGAGCCCGTCGGGGACGGGGTGCACTCGGTCCGCGCCGAGTACGTGTTCCCCGACGCCGTCTGGACGCAGACGTTCCTCTCCCGGCCCCTGACCAAGGAGCAGTTCGAATCCGCCCTGGCGGAGGCGGGACTGGAGGTGGCCACCTATCTGACACCCGACGGCATGTGGGTGAGGGCGGTGCCGACGGTCTAGGCGTGGCGGGGGTGCGGCCTGCTGCGCCGGTACGGCGGTGGTGAGCGCACCGACCGGCATCACCGCCGTCGGCCCGGCGCGGGGGTCCGGTCGACGGCAGTGATGCGTTCGCGATTCCCGGGTGCGTCGGCAGTGCCTTTGCCGGCGCGTCCGCTGCTCCCCGATCCCGGGCGGCCCCTTGGGCCATGGCCGGAGTCCGCCGGCCAGGCACTCGGCGGTACGGACACCCGCCGTCTTCCGGGCGCGGCCGGCGAGTGGACCGGCTCAGCGGGAACGTCCGCCCGATCCGTGGGAACCGCCCGGCCCACCGGATCCGCGCGGCGTGCCTCGTCCACTCCCTCGTCCACCGGATCCACGGGAGGAACCCGATCCACCGGGTCCACCGTGCCCTCCGAGTCCGGGGACGCCGCCGAAGTCCGGGGAACCGGAGGGGCCGGGCGGGCCGGCGAGGCCGCGGAGGCGCTCCATCTCGCGGCGGTCCCGCTTGGTGGGGCGGCCCGCGCCGCGGTCGCGGAGACCGGCGGGGGCGATGGCCCCCCGCGGCGGGGGCGGAGGCGAGTTGTCGACGTAGCACTGGGCGGCCACGGGCGCGCCGACCCGCTTGCGGATCAGCCGCTTGACGATCACGATCCGTTCCCGGCCCTCGTTCCGCAGGCGCACCTCGTCACCGATGCGCACGGAGTAAGCGGCCTTCACCCGCTCGCCGTTGACGTGCACGTGGCCGCCACGGCAGGCGGCGGCCCCCAGGGAACGCGTCTTGATCAGCCGCACGGCCCAGATCCAGCTGTCGATCCGGACCGTTTCCCCGTTGGCCGCCCCAGCGGCCTCGGCGGCGGCCACCGCGGCGGCGGTCTTCGGATCGAGCGGCTGGTCGGCGGAGGCGTCGGTATCGGCGTCGGAGCGCTGGACACCCTGGGCGGGGCTCGTCCCGTCCGGCGTGCCGGACCCACCGTTCACGTTCTCGTCCGCATCCTCGGAAGCCATGTCCCGACCTTAACTCCAGGAGTCGGGGGACCCGGACGGGATTTCCCGCGAAGCAGCACGCGCCCGAATCGGGGGCCGTGCGGGTGACCGCCTCGTCCGTCGGGGCTGCGTCGGGGCTGCGTCGGGTCGCCCGGCCGGGGCATACGGTGGCGGTATGGACGACAGCAGTGCCCTCGCCCGGCTCGACCGCCGTGTCGCGGACTGCGGGGCGTGCCCCCGGCTGGTCGACTGGCGCGAGGAGGTCGCCCGGACCAAACGGGCCGCGTTCGCCGACTGGACGTACTGGGGGCGGCCGGTGCCGGGGTTCGGTCCCGAGGACGCCCGGCTGGTGATCATCGGGCTTGCGCCGGCCGCGCACGGCGGAAACCGCACGGGCCGGATGTTCACCGGGGATCGCTCCGGAGACGTGCTCTACCAGGCTCTCCACGACGTCGGTCTGGCCTCTCAGCCCACCTCCGTGAGCATCGACGACGGCCTGGAACTGTACGGCGTCCGGGTCACGGCGCCGGTGCACTGCGCGCCGCCCGCCAACAAGCCGACCCCCGGCGAACGCGACACCTGCCGGCCCTGGCTGGTCCAGGAGCTCAAGCTGCTGCGCCCCACGCTGAGGGCGGCGGTCGTCCTCGGTGCCTTCGGCTGGCAGGCCGCGCTGCCCGCGTTCGCCGAGGCGGGCTGGACCGTTCCCCGTCCCCGCCCGTCCTTCGCCCACGGCACCAGGGTCGCCCTCGACGGCCTTGACCTCTTCGGCTGCTTCCACGTCAGCCAGCGCAACACCTTCACCGGGCGCCTCACCACCGAGATGCTCCGCGAGGTACTGCGCACGGCGGCGGACGCGGCCGGACTACCGAGACGACTACCGTGACCGCTCCTCCTTGGCCGGGGACGGACGGCAGGGCTCACCTGCGCCACGGCGTCGTCACCACCCTCGATGGCTCCCGCGGCCAGGTCGAGGACAGCCTCGGGGCGGCCGGCCCCGCTGCGCCCCTCAGGGCCGCCAGACGTAGCGCACGTCCGGCTCGCGTTCCTCGTTGCCGCTGCCGTCGGTGAACTCGGCGGCGGTGAATCCGTGCCGCTCGTAGAAACGGTGGGCCGGTTCGTTGACCTGGAAGGTCCACAGGACCAGTCCGTCGGGGCTGCGCTCCTTGGCCAGGGTGACGAACCGGTCCCCGAGGCCCCGCCCCCGCCAGTCGGGGTCCAGGTACAGCTGCGACAGCGTCTCCCCGTCCAGCACCATCAGGCCGACGATCCCGGTTCCGGCGGCCTCCGCCACCCAGGTCTCCCGCAGCGGCACCACGACGTCCCGGATGTAGTCCCGTACGTCGTCGTCCGTGCGCGGCCGCACGACCGTCGGCAGCGCGGCGGTGAAGGACCGCAGCCAGACGTCGGCGGCGGCCCGGGCGTCGGCCGCGGTGGCGCGGCGCAGCACCACTCCCTCGGCCGTCACCGGCTGCCGTCTTCCCGCTCGGGCACCACGGCCGTGGCGGTGATCTCGACCAGCTGGCCGGTGTACCCGAGGCAGGCGACGCCGAGCAGCGTGGACGAGTGCGGGCCCTTGCTCAGCCCCGACTCCTCCACGACCTCCCACACCGCGGACAGCACCGAGGGCTCGCCGCTCACGACGTACACCTCGGTCACGACCACGTGCTCCAGGTCGCTCCCGACCGCACGCAGTTGCTCGCGGAGGTTGGCGATCACCCGCTCGGCCTGCCGGACGGGGTCACCCGGGCCCACCACCTCCCCCTTCTCGTCGAGGGGCACGGCGCCGGCGAGGAAGGCGAGCTTCGTGCCCGCCTCGACGACGGAGGCGTGGGAGTACGTGGGCGGCGGGAAGAGTCCGGGCGCGGTCACTCGCCGGATCACGGCGGCTCCTTGGGGTCGGGGGCGGAGTCCGGCTCGGGGTGCCGGAGGCGGGCCGGGCCGAGGCGTCCGCCCGATCTCGGAGTTCGGCCTTCTGGCCCAGGTGCGGGCGACTTGAGTCAGGGATCGCGGCCGGCAGGCCGAGGCCCTCGCCCGATCATCGGCGGGGCGCACCGTCCCGCGCATCCCTTTTTCCGGCGGCGGACACGCGGTACCCGCCCGAATCCGCTCGCCCCGCACCCCGCCCACCCCCTACGCTCCCCACCCGCGCACCCCACAGGAGGCCGTCGAGCATGCCCGCCCTTCCCGACCGAGTCTTCCTCTCCACCACCGCGGACCGTCTGGCCTCGCTGCCGGCCGTGGAGGCCGTGGCCCTCGGCGGTTCCCGTGCCCAGGGCACCCAGCGGGACGACAGCGACTGGGACCTGGCCGTGTACTACCGCGGCCGTTTCGATCCCGGCGATCTGCGGGCCGTCGGGTGGGAGGGCGAGGTGTCCGAGGTCGGCGGCTGGGGAGGGGGCGTCTTCAACGGCGGGGCCTGGCTGACCGTCGACGGACGCCGGGTCGACGTTCACTACCGGGACCTGGACGTGGTCGAGCACGAACTGGCGGAGGCGGCGGAGGGACGGTTCCGGGTGGAGCCGCTGCTGTTCCACCTCGCCGGGATCCCCACCTACCTGATCGTGGCCGAACTCGCCGTCAACCACGTCCTCAGGGGGAACCTGCCCCGCCCGGCGGGCTACCCGGACAGGCTGCGCGCCACCGCCGCGGAGCGCTGGGGCGGCACCGCCCGCGCCACCCTCGCCTACGCCAAGGACAACCACGCTCCCCACGGCCGCCTCACGGAGACCGCGGGAGCCGTCGCCACGGCCGCGGCCCAGGCCGCCCACGCCGTACTCGCGGCACGCGGCGAGTGGGTGACCAACGAGAAGAGGCTCCTGGAGCGAGCTGGACTGCGCGCGGTCGACGCGGTGCTGGGCGCGCTGCGGCCCGCCCCCGGGACGCTCGTCCCCGCCGTCACCGAAGCCGAGGCGATCATCGCCGGGGCGCTGCGGTCATGACGGCTTTGTGTTCATGGAAAAATGGACGGTACAGCGGAATTGCGTTCATAAAGAAACCGGCCCCTCCGGGCAGGTTTCACCTCCCTGAAACGTGATCGTCCCGTTCGCTCGTGGAACGCGCCCTACCGTGGGGATCACCACGCCCGGCACCAGCGGGTGCCGGCCGCGTGAGAGCCCCTCGTGGGATCCGTCCGGCCACCGTCGTCCGAAGGCCCACCCCTTCCCTCGTACGAACAGGAGCCCTGTGTCCCGGCCCGCCGCACCCCCATGGCTCGCCCACGCCTTCCGTGCCCAGCGCGGCCCCGTCCCCTGGAGCGCGGTGACCCGTGGCGCGTTCGCCGTCGGGCCGCTGCTGCTCGCCGGTGTCCTCGGTGGACGGACGTCCGTCGGGGTGCTCGCCGCCGTCGCCGCGATGCTCGCCGGGATCAACGACCGTCCCGGCAGCCGCCGCGCCTCCGTCAAGCGCCTCGGGGTGCCCGCCCTGGCCGGAGCCTTCGGGCTGCTCGTGGGCACGTACGCCGGGCAGGGGATGACGGCCGTACCGCTGGCCCTGGCGTTCACCGGACTCGGGCTGGTCGCGGGCGGCGTCAGCGCGGTCGGACCCGTGGCCAGCGCCGCGGGCACCCAGCTCCTCGTCGCCGTCGCCTTCGGCGCCGGGATGCCGGCCGCGGAGAGCGGCTGGCAGCGGGCCCTCGCCTTCCTCGCCGGGGCCGGCTGGCTGATGCTGCTGCGGCTGGCCCTGCCCTCGCCCGGCTCGCCCTCCGGTGACTTCCGCTTCGACGGGGAGCGGGCGGCGGTAGCCGACGTGTACGACGCGATCGCCGCGCTCCTCGACGCCGCGGGCGGCCCCCACGCCACCGCCCGGCGGGCCGCGCTCACCGCCGCCCTCGACCACGCGCAGGACGCACTCGACGGACCCCGGCTGCGCCGGCACGCGAGCTCGGCCGCCGAGCGCCGGCTGCACGCCCAGTACGCGGCGGCGCTGCCCCTCGCCGAGGCCGCGACCGCGCTTTTCTGGGTGGGGGAGCCGGTCGCGGCCAGGGCGTCCGAAGGGCCCCGGCGGCTCGCCGCCGCCGTCCGCGGCGACACGGCGGCCGGACCGCTGCCCGCTCCCCGCGTCCCCCGTGCCGGGCTGCACCTGCGGGCCGCGGCCCCCGTCACGCCCGCCCTGCGGGCCCTCGACGACGCCCTGCTGCGTGCGGCCCAGGCCTTCGACCGGGCCGAGGGCGCCCACCACCGGCTGATCGCCAGGCGTCGGAGCGTCCGCGACGTGGCGCGGGCCGTGTTCGGCGCCGGTGGCCGCGAGTACGGGCTGCGGGTCGCCCTCTGCTTCGGCGGCAGCGCCGCCATCGCCCAGATGCTGCACCACACCCGCTGGTACGGGCACCACCAGCACTGGTACTGGCTGCCCGTCACCGCCGTCTTCCTCGTCAAGCCCGATCTCGGACCGCTCGCCTCGCGCGTGCTGTGCCGGGCCGCCGGGACCGTGCTGGGCGCCCTGGTCTTCGCCGGTCTCGCCGCGTTGCTGCCCCGCCCGGCGGGACTGTTCCTGCTGGTCGCGGTGTGCGGGGCGCTGGTACCGGTCGCCGTCCGGCACTTCGCCGCCCTGACCGCGGTCATCACCGTCCTGGTGCTCGCTCTCGTCATGGTCGGCGGGGAGCCGCAGGCCTCCGTGAGCCGGATCGGCGAAACGCTCCTGGCCTGTGCGCTCGTGCTGGTCGTCGGACATCTGCCGGTGCCGGGCCGGCGCGGCGGCGCGGTCAAGGCCCGCCTCGCCACGGCCGGTACCGCCGCGCACGCCTACCTCGCCCACGTCCTCGGCGACCCCGGCCACCCCGCCGACGGGGCCGAGCGGAGGACGCCGAGCGGGCCCGCCGACCTGGCCGGGCGATGGTCACAGGAAGAGCCCGCCGGTCGAGCCGCGTGGCCGGCGAAGGAAGAACCCGCCGGTCGAGCCGCGTGGCCGGCGGGGGACGGGCCCACGGCAGGGGCGCCCGCCGGGTGTGACGACCGCCCGGAGCGGTGGGCGTTGCGCCGGGAGGCCTACCGCACCCTCGCGGAGGCCCGTACCGCCATCGCGCTCGCCGCCGCCGAACTGCCCGCCCTGGCCCGGCACACCGAGGGGACGGACGCCGTCGCGGAGGTGCTGGAACGGCTGGTGGACACGACGACGGCCTGCGCCGTCCACCTCGACGACACCGGCCGCCTCACCCCCCGCCACGTGCGGCAGCTGCGCGCGGCACTGACCGAGCTGGAACTCCAGGGGATGCGGGCGCCGGCACCCGCCGCCTGAGCCCGGCCGCGCGGCCGTCTCATCGATGTCCCGGTCGCCGTACGGCAGTTGCAGGAGAGCCGGCTGCCCCGGCCGACCGCAGGCACGTACGACGCGTCCAGGCGTACGGCAGCTGAGCAGGCGGTTTCCCCGAGACGGAACTCACCGACGGCGAGCCGTCGCGGCCCGCCGGGAAATCGGCCGAAAAAAATCTCCGCGCGCGGCGATGAGTTTCGTATCCGAGGTCGGTCACCACCGTGACCGACCGTCGGACAGGAGGGCCCATGTCGCTTCCCGAGATCGTCTCGCGTGAGCAATGGCGCGCGGCGCGCGAGGAGTTGCTGCGGAAGGAGGAGGCGGTCAGGCGGGCCCGCGAGGCCCTCGGCGCCGAGCGGCGACGGCTGCCCATGGTCGAGGTCGACCCCGAGTACGTCTTCGAGGGCGGCGACGGCAAGGCCACCCTCCTGGACCTCTTCGAAGGCCGCGCACAACTCGTCGTCCACCACTTCATGTTCGCGCCGGAGTGGGCGGAGGGCTGCCCCTGCTGCGCGGCCTTCCTGGACCAGGTCGGCCACCTCGCGCATCTGCGCGCCAGGAACACCTCGTTCGCGGCCGTTTCCCGTGCCCCGTTCACCCGCATCCTGCCGTTCAAGGCACGGATGGGCTGGGCGGTGCCCTGGTACTCCTCCGGTCACGGCGACTTCAACCGCGACTTCGAGGCCACCGTCCCCTCGGGCGGGGACCAGGTCGAACGGCCGGGCGTCAGCTGCTTCCTGCGCGACCACGACCGGGTCTTCCACACCTACTCGGTGTACGACGACGCACTGGACGGAGTCGGCACCCTCGCCGGCCTGCTCGACCTGACCGCGCTCGGCCGGAGCCCGGTCGGAAGCGACCCTCTCCGCCTCCACGACGAGTACGAGAACTGACACGGAGGGTCCCGTTCCTGTCACGACGTGAACGGACTCTCACCGTCCGCGCCCACCAGGTGTAGACAATGTCTCAGTCCCGTCACCGAGCGAGCCGTTTCCCCTCTCCAGGGCGTTAACTCCAACAAGTACGACGCTTCTGGAGGTGCGAGATGGTGAACGGGCGAACGGTGCTCGAACGCTTTCCCGCCGGTGGTCCGCGGGGATCCTGGCCCGCGGAGGAGTTCGCGCACGCACGACGTCAGGAAGGCCTGCCCGCCGAGGTCGTGATGGACCTCGCGACGGACACCTTCCTCGTGATCGTGCGCGGGGGCGAAGCCGTCGAGTGACACCGCCGGCGCCGTCCGCGCGGCGGCCGGTGACGCCGAGCCGGGTCAGGCCGGTTTCGGCGCGGGGATCCGCATCGTGAACTGCTCCGCCTGGAGTGCGTACAGCTCGGCGTAGACGCCGCCGCCGGCCAGCAGTTCCTCCGGGGTGCCGGACTCCACCAGCCGCCCGCCCTCCAGTACGTGCACGAGATCGGCGTGCCGGACCGAGGCCAGCCGGTGGGTGATCAGCACGACCGTCTGCCCGCTGCCCGCCAGCGCCCGGATCTTCTCGAACACCCCCAGCTCGGCCCGCGCGTCGAGGGCCGCGGTCGGCTCGTCCACGATCAGGATCCGTCCGCGCCGGTACGCGGCCCGGGCGATGCCGAGGCGCTGCCACTGGCCGCCGGACAGCTCGTGTCCACCGCTGAAGACGCGAGCCAGCAGCGTGTCCAGGCCGCGCGGCAGGTCCTCGACGACCTCACCGGCGCCCGCCTCGGCGATCGACGCGGCCAGCCGTTCCTCGGTCATGGGCACGGAGGAACGGCCGACGGCCACGTTCACCCGGGCGGTGAACGGCCACCTCTTGAAGTCCTGCGCCACCATCGCGACGCGCTCGGCGAGCAGCCGCCGGTCCGCCCGCGCGGCGTCGACACCGTCCCACAGGATCCGCCCCCGGTCCGGCGTGTACAGGCCCGCGAGCAACTTGACCAGGGTCGTCTTGCCCGAGCCGTTCTCGCCGACGAGCGCCACGATCCGGCCCAGGGGCAGGGCGAGGGTGACGTCGTCCAGCGCCGGCCGGGCCGCGTCACCCGGATAGCTGAACGTGACGTTCTCGAACCTGATCTCCTGGGGATCCTCCGGCAGCGCCTCCCCGCCCACCGGGATCGCCCGCTCGGCCGCCTCGACGTACATCCGCTCGAGATCGCCCACGAACAGGGCCTCCTCGTGCAGCTGGTTGATCTGCAGCACCAGAGTGTCCAGGCTCGCCGCCCCGGTACGGATCGCGAGCACCGCCGTACCGGCCACGGACAGGGCCATCGCCCCGGACAGCAGCAGGGCGCCCAGCGTGGCGTACGTCGCGAGCGTGGCGAGACCCGTCCAGGCGGCCGCGATCAGACCGGTCCGGGCGGCCAGCCGGGAGAGCCGGGCCTGCTCCGCCTCCGCGGTCTCCGACATCGCCCGGAAATGCCGCAGCAGGAAGGGCCCCACCCCGTGCACACGGATCTCCGGGGCCGCGCCCGGCTCGGTGAGCAGGCTGCTGATCAGCTGACCGGCGCGGGCGTGCTGCACCCAGGTGTGGAACGACTCGTAATGGCGCCGTGCGTTCGTCAGCGCGCTCCAGGCGCTCGGCAGCGTCATGGTGACCAGCAGCGGCAGCAGCGCCGGATGCAGCACGGTCAGTACGCCCGCCGCCGCGACCAGCGAGATCATCGCGTTGACGACCTGGGTGCCGTACCCGATCATGCGCCGCGCGGACCGGGCGCCGTACTGTGCCGTGTCCAGCAGCTTGTGGAACGCGTGGTCCTCGATCGCGGCCAGCTCCACGTTCGCCGCCCGCTCCAGATACAGCTCCGTCGCCACCCGCTCCACTTTGGGCTCCAGCCGCCCGGTGGCGTAGACGGAGGCGGCCCGCAGCAGCGCGGCGAGCAGCATCACGAAGGCGACGACGACCAGGGCGGGCGCGGCCGAGTGCAGGCGCCGCGCGATGTCCGGGCCGGTGAGCAGCTTCCCCAGCGCGCTGTTCACGGCCAGCAGGCTCACCGCCTGCGCGGCGCCCCGGCCCGCCTCCGCGGCCAGCACGATCCAGGAGGCCCGGGGATCCGCCTGCCGGGCCAGGCGCAGACTCGACAGCAGCATCCCGGGGAGCCGGGCCACCATCGCGCGGAAGTTCAGCTCGAGAAACGCGTCCGCGTGCTTGTTCCAGCCCGTGTCGTACCGCAGCGGCCCGCCGAACAGCAGCCGCTCCGACTCCGACACCGCGGACTCGGCCGCCCCCCGTCGCTTCCCCACGTGACCTCCCGAACCGTCGCGGAACGGCCACTATCGCGGGCGCGCCCGGCACGTCGGCAGGGCGCGAGTGGAAGGAATCGGGGGCGCGGAGGGGGCGCGAAGTGTCCGCGGGTGTGGCGCGGGGACGGGTTCACTCCGGGCGGCCGGATGCGCTCCATCTGCGACGAACCTGCGCCGCCCCTACGCCGACACGGCCCTCGACCAGTCCGGGGGCGTCCCGGTCGCCCGGCACAGGGCCAGGTACAGCGGGATCGGCGGGGTGTAGGGGACCGTGCCCTCCGGGCGGTGGATGAGCCGGGCGGTGCCGGTGATCAGGGCGCCGGGCGCGTACTGGGCGGGGGCGGGCCAGCGCAGGGCGTGGTCGGAGTCCGCCGGCACGATCCACCACCAGTGCGTCCCGTCGGCGTACACACAGCCCAACCGCGGCAGCCTGGGGACGACGAGCGGGCCGAGACGGTCGGGCACGGCCACGGCGTCACAGCCGAGCGGAACCGTCATGCCCTCCGGCATCGGCAGCCGGCGGGGCGCCTCCGTGGCCGGCCGCCGCCGCTGCAGACGCACCAGGGTGTCCAGACCGATCGGCCCCTCAGGGCCGCTGCCGGCTCCCCGGCCGAAGCCGTCATCGGCGGCGGTCACGGCCGCTCCCCGGCGCGATGCTGCTCCGGGGCCCGGCGCAGGGGCTGGTCCACCGCGCGGTGCCGGTGCTTCTCGAACGCCGGATGCGAGGGCTGCTCGACCGTGCGGTACCGGTGCTGATCAGGGCTTTTGTGCCCATGCTGCTCGGGGCTCGCGGTCCTGTACGGCTCAGGGTTCCCGTGCCGGTGCTGTTCCGGGGTGCCGTTGCCGCCGTGCCCGTGCTGCTGCGGGCCTCCCTGGCTTCCGTGGCCGTACTGCTCCGGGGTCCGGTGCAGCGGCTGGTCCGCAGCGCGGTGCCGGTGGTGCGCGGGGGTGTGGCGGTGTGCCTCGGCCGGGTCGTCGCCGCCGGAGTCCTCCGGGCGGCCGGGCTTCGGCCGAGCGCCCCAGCCCAGGTCGTTGGACGGTTCTGCGGTGCCGCGCGATGCGCCCGTGCCAGAGATCGCGTCCGTGCCGTGGACCGGGTCCCTCCCGGAGGCCGCGTCGATGTCGGTGCCGATGTCGGTGCCGGCGCCGGGCAGCGTGTCCGTCCCGCGGGCCAGCTCCGCCCAGACCAGCAGCCCGGAACCCTGTTCGTGTGCGCCCCAGGCCCGGCACAGGGCGTCGACGAGAAGCAGTCCCCTCCCGTGCTCCTCGTCAGGGCGCTGCGGGGACGGGTGGGGATCGCCGGGAGCACAGCCCTCGTCGCCCACGGCTATGCGCACCATGTCGTCGTGGTCGTGCAGCTCGCACACCACATGCGTGCTCGCGGTGTGCACGATCGCGTTGGTGACCAGCTCGGATATGACCAGAGCCGCGTTGTCGCAGGTGTCCGCGCACACCGACCAGCCGGTCAGCCGGGCGTGCGCGAGCCGTCTCGCCTGAGCGACGGAACCCGGATGTGCGGCCAGCTCGAAGCGGAACCGGCGCTGGGCAGCACCCCCCGGAGGGGTCGCTCCCGTTGCGTCACCGAGACCGGAACGGTCTGCGGCGGCGGCGTCTGTTCCTAAGGGCGCGGACGGAATCACGCCTGCCACTATCTCCCCGCCATGGACACTTGGCAAGTATCACTCTGAAAATTGCAGAGTGCTGTGTGACTCGGTCAGACGCCGTGGCACACTGCTCGCAACAGCACGTCGAGCGGCGCCAATTGGAGTCATCGGAGAGCCGACCCGGTCTTCGAAAGAATCTTCGAATGGCGCCGCAGGGCTGTCGTGGAACTTTCGGTGGAGGCTTTCGGTGGAGGTGGGAGCGTGAGCGAGCCGCGGTCCGCGCCGACGGTGGGCCAGGTGGTCCTCGGCCGGCGCCTGCTGGACCTGCGGGAACGCGCCGGGCTGAAGCGCGAGGAGGCCGCCCGCGTCCTCCGTGTCGCCCCCGCCACCGTCCGCCGCATGGAGATGGCCGAGGTCTCCCTCAAAATCCCGTACCTCCAACTGCTGCTGAAGGCCTACGGCGTCCCCGACGACGAGGCCGAGCTCTTCGTCCAGCTGGCCGAGGAGGCCAACAGGCCCGGCTGGTGGCAGCGGTTCCACGACATCCTGCCGGGCTGGTTCTCCATGTACGTCAGCCTGGAGGGCGCGGCCGCCCTCATCCGCTCCTACGAGCCGCACTTCGTCCCCGGCCTGCTCCAGACCGAGGACTACGCGCGCGGGGTGCTGAAGTCCGGCGCCATCGGGCAGACGAGCCCGGACGACATCGAGCGCCATGTCGCCCTGCGCATGCAACGCCAGGAACTGCTCACCCGTCCGGACGCCCCCCGTTTCTGGGCGGTGATGGACGAGACGGCCCTGCGCCGCCCGATCGGCAGCCCGGAGGTGATGCGCGCGCAGATCGACAAGTTGCTCGAGGCCACGAAGCTGCCCAATGTGACGCTCCAGGTCGCCCCGTTCGCCAACGGGCCGCACCCGGGGACGTACGGGCCCTTCGTGCTGTTCCGATTTGCCATGTCAGAACTGCCGGACATGGTCTACAGCGAGTACCTGACCGGCGCCGTCTACCTGGACGCGCGCGCCGAGGTGGCGACCCACCTGGAGGTCATGGACCGCATGGCGGCGCAGGCCGCTACGGCGCAACGCACGAAGGAGATCCTCCGGGATCTCCGCAAGGAGCTGTGAATGGATCGCATCAAGCCGCGCGGGCACGTCTACAACGGCATGCCCGCACGGGAGTTGGGCAGCGAGGGCTGGCACAAGCCCTGGAGCGGCGGGAACGGCGGGAACTGCCTGGAGGCGATGAAGCTCGCCGACGGCCGGATCGCCGTGCGCCAGTCCACCGACCCCGACGGCCCGGCGCTGATCTACACCTCGGACGAGATGACCGCGTTCATCGAAGGCGCCAAGGCGGGCGAGGCCGACTTCCTGCTGTCCTGAGGCCGGGGTCGTGGACGCCCCTTGCTGAACCGTTTCTGTACAGAGCTCAACTCCCCTTTGTGCAGACGGGCTTGACGGGGTAACAGGTCCCTTCTCCTCGGGAGCCGGGAGCCGGGAGCCGGGAGCCGGGAGCCGGGAGCCGGGAGGCGCGCGGCGAGATCCGCGGGGCCGGGAGCCTGGTGGCTGGGGGACCCGAACCGCCCTCACTCCGGTGGCAGCACCGCGCACAGCGCGTCCAGAGCCGCGCCGTACGCGTGTTCAGCCGGTGCGGCGTACCCGACCACCAGACCGTCGGACGGCGGCATCCCCGTCTCCGGATGCCGGAACGCACCGAGGCCGTCGAGGGCGATCCCCTGCCACGCGGCGGCCTTCACCACGGACCGTTCGCTGCCCGGCGGCAACCGCAGCACCGCGTGCAGTCCGGCCGCGATCCCCGTCACCTCCACGTGCGGCGCCTGCGCGGCGAGCGCCGCGACGAGCCGGTCACGCCGGCGACGGTACCGCTGCCGCATGCGCCGCACATGACGGTCGTACGACCCCGAGCGCACGAAGTCGGCCAGGGCGAGCTGGTCCAGCGCGCTCGCCCAGCCCTCCCGTTCGCCCTTCGCCCCGATCACCGGCCCCACCAGGTGCTCCGGCAGCACCATCCAACCGAGCCGCAGCGCCGGGGACAGGCTCTTGCTGACCGAGCCGAGGTGGATCACCCGCTCCGGATCGAGGCCCTGAAGCGCGCCGACGGGTCTGCGGTCGTACCGGAACTCGCCGTCGTAGTCGTCCTCCAGCACCACCGCCCCCTGCGCGCGGGCCCAGTCGACCACCGCTGCCCGCCGCTCCGGGTGCAACGGGCCGCCGGTCGGGAACTGGTGCGCCGGCGTGAGCAGCACGGCCCGCTCCCGCCCGAGCGCCTCCACCCGCGCCCCGTGCTCGTCCAGCGGCAACGGCACCGTCCGCACCCCGGCCGTCGCGAGCAGCCCCCGGTGGAAGTCCAGCCCGTACGCCTCCACGCCCAGCGGGCCGCGCAGCACCCCGCCCGCCCCCTGTCCGAACAGCAGCCGCAGCGCATGCGCGAAACCCGAGCAGACGACGATCCGGCCCGGCTCGGCACGCACCCCACGCGCGCGTGCCAGATATTCCGCCAGCGCCTCCCGCAATTCCCACCGCCCGGCCGGGTCACCCGGCCCGAACGCCTCGCTCGGTGCCGCCTGCAGCGCCCGCCGGTACGAGGCCGACCAGGCCGTACGCGGAAACGCCGACGGGTCCGGCGACCCCTGCCGCAGATCGTGCCGCGGCCCACGCGCGCGTGGCGGCGTGGCCACCGGTGTCCGTACTGCGGCCCGCCTCGGCTCCGGCTTTCCCGGCCGCCCCAAGTGAGCCATGCCCGTCGCGACCCGCGTCCCCGAGCCCTGCCGGGCGGTCAGCCAGCCCTCCGCGACCAGCTCCGCATAGGCGTCGGCCACCGTGTTGCGGGCGACGCCCAGGTCGGCCGCGAGCGAACGGTACGGCGGCAGCCGGGTGCCCGGCGCGAGCCGCCCACTGCGCACCGCGTCCCGCAGGGCCCGGGTCAGCGCGGCCCGCCGTCCGCCCGGTCCCGACAGCTCCAGGTGCAGATCGACGCCGATCCGCTCCGCGGAATTGACCCACGATTCCGTCATGGAAGTGCACCCTACAGCCGGTCTTTCCACGGCCTAAATTGGAGACATGACGACGAACACCACCGCAACTCCCCAGGCCAACACCACCGTTGACGCCACTACCGTCGACACCACCGCCGGGATCGGCGCGGCCGAGGCCGCCCGGACGCGCCTGGACTTCGCGAAGGCCGCCCCCAAGGTCTTCCGGGCCATCGTCGGCCTCGACATCGCCGCCCGCACGGGGCTCGACCCCGCGCTGGTCGAGCTCATCCAGATCCGCGCCTCACACCTCAACCACTGCGCCTACTGCCTGCACATGCACACCAACGACGCCCGCAAGGCCGGCGAGAGCGAGGACCGGCTGCACATGGTCGCCGTCTGGCGGGAGGCCCGCCACTTCTTCACACCGAAGGAGCAGGCGGCCCTGGCACTGACGGAGGCGGTGACCCTGGTCTCCGACGCGGGCGTCCCCGACGCCGTCTACGCCGAGGCCGCCGCCCAGTTCGAGGAGGAGGAGCTGGCCCACGTCCTCGCCCTGATCCTCACCATCAACACGTGGAACCGCGTGTCCCTCGCCACGGGCAAGGTCGCCGGCACGGACGAGAGGCGCCCCTGACCGCGTGCCTCGCCCGGTCCGGCCGGGGTTCCCTTGCCCGGCGTACGATCCGTCCCCAAGGCCTCGGTGCCGTTCTCACACCCTCATCGGCCGGTCGCCCGGAGCGACCGGCGCGGGCAGCTGCGAAGTGCCCATGAGGTAGCGGTCGACGGCCGCCGCCACCGCCCGCCCCTCCGCGATCGCCCACACGATGAGCGACTGTCCGCGCGCCGCGTCCCCCGCGGCGAACACCCCGGGCACATTGGTGGCGAAGCCGTCGTCCCGCGCGATGGTGCCGCGGGGCTGGAGCACCAGCCCCAGCTGGTCGACCAGGCCGTCCTCCTGGTCCGGCCCGTTGAACCCCAGCGCGAGCAGCACGAGATCGGCGGGAAGCACACGGTCGGTCCCGGGCACCGGCTCACGCCGTACGTCGACCTCCACCAGATGCAGCTCCCGCACGTGCCCGTCCGCGTCCCCGGTGAAGCGGAGCGTGGACGCGGCGAACAGCCGTGCGTCCGCGTCCGCCGCCGGCGCCGTCCGCAGATCCCGCGCCTCCTCGTGCGCGGCCGACAAACGGTAGACCTTCGGGTACGTCGGCCACGGCTCGACGTCCTCGTCGCGCTCGGCACCCGGCTGCGCGTAGATGTCCAACTGGGTCACGGACGCCGCCCCCTGGCGCACCGCCGTGCCCAGACAGTCGGCCCCCGTGTCCCCGCCGCCGACGATCACGACATGCTTCCCGGCCGCCGACAGCGGTGAGACCTCCAGATCCCCCTCGCACACCCGATTCGCCAGCGGCAGATAGACCATCGCCTGATGGATACCGCTCAACTCCCGACCCGGCGCCGGAAGTTCCCGCCACGCCGTCGCCCCCGTGGCCAGCACCACCGCGTCGTACCGCGCCCGCAGATCCGCCGCCGAGATGTCCCGCCCGACCGCCGTGGACGCACGGAACTTCGTCCCCTCCGCCAGCATCTGCGCGATCCGCCGCTCCAGATGCCGCTTCTCCATCTTGAACTCGGGGATGCCGTACCGCATCAGCCCGCCGATCCGGTCGTCCTTCTCGTACACGGCGACCGTGTGCCCGGCCCGCGTCAGCTGCTGCGCCGCCGCGAGCCCCGTGGGCCCGGATCCGACGACCGCGACCGTCCTCCCCGACAGCCGCTCCGGAGGCCGCGCGGGCGTGAAGCCCTCCTCCCAGGCCCGGTCGGCGATTGCGCACTCGACGTTCTTGATCGTGACCGCCGGCTGGTTGATCGCCAGCACACACCCCGCCTCGCAGGGCGCCGGACACAGTCGGCCGGTGAACTCCGGAAAGTTGTTGGTGGCGTGCAGCCGCTCGCTCGCCGCCTTCCAGTCCTCCCGCGAGACCAGGTCGTTCCATTCGGGGATGAGATTGCCCAGCGGGCAGGCCTCGTGGCAGAACGGCACACCGCAGTCCATACAGCGGTCGGCCTGCTTGCTGATGATCGGCAGCAGCGCTCCCGGGACGTACACCTCGTCCCAGTCCCGCACCCGCTCCTCGACGGGCCGCCGCGCCCACTCCTGGCGCGGCGTGGTCATGAACCCCTTGGGATCGGCCATGGCGGTCTTCCTCGCGTACCGGCACCGGAGGGCACCGGGTGTACGGCGGGCCGTGCGTCATCGGGCGGCACTCTTCCGGCCACGATACGTCCGCCCCGACAGCCCCGCAGAGCGGCGGACAGCTCTTGCCGAGGAGCCGCCCGGCGCACGACCGGAAACCTCTCCGCCACTGATCAGCATGGGCCGGGGCCGGGGCCGGGGCCGGGGCCGGGGCCGGGGCCGGGTCGGGTCGGGGGAGGGTGAGGACAGGGGAGGACCGGGGAGGGGAGGGAAGAGGGGCAGCCGGGTTGTCACGTGAGCGCCAGCACATAGACGAGAGCGGCCGCGGCGGACGCCGCGGTCCGGACATGGTTCCAGAACGTCCACTCGCGCACGTACGCCGGCCAGTACACGGCGGCCTCCGGCGCACCCGCGGTCATCCGGGCCAGCCTGTCGTTGCGGGGCACGTTCGCGACGAGCGTCAGCCCGAAGGAGCCGGCCAGGTACAG
The DNA here is from genome assembly GCF_900105245.1 of Streptomyces sp. 1222.5. Lineage (NCBI taxonomy): Bacteria > Bacillati > Actinomycetota > Actinomycetes > Kitasatosporales > Streptomycetaceae > Streptomyces > Streptomyces sp. 1222.5. The sequence goes on from NZ_FNSZ01000001.1 coordinate 6,425,470, forward strand.
CGCACTGCCCAGCAGCAGCTCCACCTTCCCCTCGCCCGGCCAGACCACGAACGTCACCACGGCTATCAGCACGCTCAGCACCGCCGAACCCGTGAAAACGGCCATGAAGGCAGGTCGCACCGCGGCCACGTTGATCGCGTTCATCGCGGCGACCCCCTGCGCGGGCGGCAGCGCGGCGAGCCCCCGCATCACGAACGTCGAGAATCCGCAGAAGACGCCCGCCACCAGCCCGGTCCCGAGAATCCCCAGCACCACCAGGACGAAGAACGGCCCGTCGATCATCTCCACACCCCCTTTGTCGTTCCACCCGGGCCCGGAAGCCCGGCATCACCATCACTTCCAGTGAAAGCCCGCGGCAAGCGGCCGACCATGGCCGAGGGACGCGGCGCCATACGCGAGCGTCCATACGCCGCACGCCGTGAGTCGCATGGACCACCTTCGTTCGGCACCACCGCACGGCCTCCCCGGCGCCCCTGCCATCCCCTTCAGCCCACGTCCTCCCCAGCGCCCTGCCAACCCCGCAGCACGCCGTCCACGGCCGAGGCGATCCTGCGCCGCGCCTCGAACCGTCCGACCCCGCTCATCAGCAGCTGGTCGTACGGCGTGTCCACGTGCCGCACGGCCGCCACGACCGCCGAGATCACCGCCCCTTCGGTCAGCGCCCGCCCGGCGGCGCTGCGACCGACCCGCCCGCTGCCCCGCAGGGACGCGTGCGCCGCGATCGCCCGGGCCCGCTCCACCGGGCAGCCGGGGAACAGCCGGAGAATCTCGGCCGCGAACGCCGCCGCGAACCGGTCGTCCTCCGCCGCCCTGCGCCGCGCGTCCCGCGCCCGACGTCGGCGTCGCGCCTCCGCGTCCGCCAGGCAGCGCTCCTCGGCCCGCGCCAGAGCAGCCTCCTCCACGAGCACGCCCTGCCGCTCGTATCGGCTCTTGCGCCGGTTGTAGCGGACGACCACCACCGACAGCCCGCTCTCCTCCCGCGACCTGCGGGTCAGCGCGGTGTCACCGCGCGGCAGGAACACCAGGTGCCCGAGGTCGGCACAAGCCAGGCAACGTGGTGCCCCGTCCTCCAGCACGAGCAACGACAGCGGACCACGGAGGCAAGCGGCACACCGCTTCTGCTTCAGCGACTGGACGGCGACAAGACGACCGGGGGAGTGGGGAGTTGCGGGAAGGGCCATACGCGGTACTTTCCCCGTCACCACCCGCGTGTCCCTCCCCGGGGCGTGCTCGGCCCGCCGCCTCCCGACCCGCCCCTTCATCAGCGGCGTGTCCCTCCGTGGTGCCGTGCTCGGCCCGCTGCCGATCGACCGATCGCCGTACCCGCCGCTCGCTGGGCCCGCCCAGGCGGTGCCGCCGACGGCCGACCCGGCCACGGCCGCCCGGAGACGGCACCCGTGCCCTCCGCCGGGTGGGACCCTGCTCAGGTCAGGCGCCGGCTCCCGCCCGTCTCCGGTCTTCGGGTCCACCCGGCATCATGGGCTCTGTGCGACTCGAAGCGATCACCTGGGACCGGCTCGCCGATCTGCTGGCCGACCGGCTGGCCGGCCTGGCACCGGCCGACGGAGGAGCCTGGCCGCGGGTCGGTTTCGACGGGGCCCCGGCCGCCCGGCCCGGAGACCTCGCCGTGCGGGTCGGCGAGGCGCTGCGGGTGCGCGGCCGGCCCTCGCTCGTCGTCGGCACCGAGGGCTTCCTGCGCCCTGCCTCGCTGCGCCTGGAACACGGACGCCGGGACGAGGAGTCGTACTACAGCGGATGGTTCGACACCGCCGCTCTGTGGCGCGAGGTTTTTGGACCGCTCGATCCCGGCGGCAGCGGCCGCGTCCTGCCCGACCTGTGGGATCCGGCCACCGACCGGGCCACCCGCAGCCCCTACTCCCAGCTTCCGCCCGGCGGAATCCTGTTGCTCCACGGCCCCCTCCTGTTGCGCCACTGGTTTCCCTTCGACCTGACCGTGCACGTCCTCCTCACTCCGGGCGCCCTGCGCCGCCGCACTCCCGAGGCCGACCACTGGACGCTCCCCGCCTTCGAGCGCTACGAGGCCGAGACGGATCCGGCCGGCACGGCGGACGTCCTCGTCCGGGCCGACGACCCGCGCCATCCCGCGTGGGGCGGGTGACCCGGAGCCGCGCGGCGGAGCCGGACGCTCCGGGGCATCGCCGTCAGAGCCAGCCGTTGCGCCGGAACCCCCGGTACAGGGCCAGACACGCCCCCGCCATCACGACCATGACCAGCGGATAACCGAACTGCCAGTGCAGCTCCGGCATATGGTCGAAGTTCATGCCGTACACCCCGCACACCATGGTCGGCACAGCGATCACCGCCGCCCACGCCGTGATCTTCCGCATGTCCTCGTTCTGCGCGACGGTCACCTGCGCGAGGTGCGCCTGCAGAATGGAGTTGAGGAGTTCGTCGAACGCGGCGATCTGTTCCTTGGCCCGTATCAGATGGTCCAGTACGTCGCGGAAGTACGCCTGTATCTCCGGGGCCACGACCCGGATGGGCCGGGTGGCGAGATCCTCCACGGGGCGGCCCAGTGGCACCACCGCCCGCTTGAGCTCCAGCAGTTCGCGCTTCATCTGGTAGATGCGACCCGGGTCCAGCCGCGCGCCGATCTCCGAAAAGACCTCCGTCTCGACCTGGTCGATGTCGGCCTGCACCGCGTCCGTGACGCTCAGGAAGTCGTCGACGACGTGGTCGGCGATCGCGTGCAGCACCGCCGCCGGCCCCTTGGCGAGCTGCTGCGGATCCGACTCCAGTTCCTCCCGCAGCGGCCCCAGCGAGCCGTGCATGCCATGGCGCACCGTGACGACGAAGTCCTCGCCGACGAACACCATGATCTCGCCGGTGTTCACCACTTCGCTGGTCGCTGTGAGCTCTTCGTGCTCCACGTAACAGACGGTCTTGAACACCGCGAACAGCGTGTCCCCGTAGTGCTCCAGCTTCGGGCGCTGGTGTGCCTCGACCGCGTCCTCCACCGCCAGCGGATGTAGATCGAACAACTCGGCGATCCCCGCGAACTCACGGGCCGTCGGCTCGTGCAGCCCCAGCCAGACGAACCCGTCGCCCCTCTTGCGCACCAGTCGTACGGCGTCCTCCAGGTCGGCGCACTCCGGCACCCGCGCGCCGTCCTGGTACATCACGCAATTCACCACCGAGGAGCCCAGCGGCGACCGGGCGGGATGGCTCAGGTCCACGCGAGGCCGCCGCCTGGCCAGACGCGCGACCTTGCGCAGGCCGCCGACCCGGTCCAGCCGTGTGACCTTCCGCAGATTCCCTGCCATGGACATCTGGATCTCCTCGTGTGGATCTCCTCGCGCGACGCTTGCGCGCCTTGCCCGGCAAGTCTGCCAGTTGCGGGCAAAGGGCGGGCAAGCCTGTGGGAACGGCGAGTTCCGCTTGGTTCCCGCCTGTGGACGGACGCCGCGGATCGCTCCTTGAACCGGCGCTCACCTGGGCACCATCCATGCCAGGAGTGTCGAACCCCTGCTCAACTCGGTTCCCTCCGAACACGGATGTGAGCCATCGCTCACCTCGCATGCTCACCGTCGCAGGGCAGGCGGCAGGTCGGCGGGTCTGCCGGGCGATCCGGACAAGCCGGGTGACTGGGATGATCGCGGCATGACGCAATCCGACGGGTACCTCCTCGACAACCGGCAGAGCGAGGCGGCCCGGCGTTTCGACGCCTTCGCCGACCTGTTCGACCCCACGACCTTCCGGCACATCGAAGGCCTGGGCATCCGCCCCGGCTGGCGCTGCTGGGAAGTCGGAGCCGGTGGCAGCTCCGTCGTCTCCTGGCTCGCCGAGCGGGTGGGCCCGACGGGCACGGTGGTCGCGACCGACATCGACACCACGCGGCTCGCTTCCGTGGCCCGCCCGCCGGTGGACGTCCGCGTACACGACGTGGGTGCCGAGGAACCGCCGGGCGACGGCTTCGACCTCGTCCACGCCCGGCTCGTCCTCGTTCATGTGCCCGACCGGGAAAGGGCGTTGCGGTCCATGATCCAGGCACTGCGTCCCGGCGGCCGCCTGCTGATCGAGGACGCGGACCCCGTGCTCCAGCCCCTGATCTGCCCCGACGAACACGGTCCCGAGCAGCGGCTCGCCAACCGGCTGCGCCAGGGCTTCCGCAAGCTGCTCGCCGAACGCGGCGCCGACCTGGCCTACGGCCGCAAGCTGCCGCGACTGCTCCGCGAGGCGGGGCTGCGGGAGGTGGAGGCCGACGCCTACTTCCCGGTGGCCTCCCCTGCCTGCACCGCCCTTGAGGCCGCGACCGTCCGCCAGGTCCGTGACCGGCTCGTCGCCGCCGGGCTGGCCACCGACGAGGAGATCGATCAGCACCTCGCCCATGTCGAGGCCGGCGACATGGACCTGGTCACCGCCCCGATGATCTCGGCGTGGGGCCGGAAGGCGTAGGCACCGACACCGCAAGCGCAAGCCCCGGCACCTGTCACAGTGTGCGGAAAGCGAGACCAGTAGCCCGGCCGGCCTGCACACGGTTCGCCGCGAGGGCCCGGCCCCTACCCGCCGCCCCCCTGACACGGTGGTCTGCCCCCCACCCGTCCGACCGCCTCCGCCCCTGCCCGGCACCCGAGTGCCGCCGCCTCCTCCGGGGCGGCGCCCGCGACCAGGGCCGCGAGGAACGCGCCGGTGAAGGCGTCACCGGCGCCCGTGGTGTCCCGAGGAATCGCCGACGCGGCCGGGACCCGGGCGGCCACGGTGCCGGACCGGGCCACCAGCGCACCGTCAGCACCCGCCTTGGCCACGACCAGCGGGACAAGACGGCTCAGCTTCGCCGCCGCGTCCGCCGGGTCCGGCAGCCCCGTCAGCAGGCACGCCTCGTCCCGGCTGGGCAGCAGCACGTCCAGCCTCTCGGCGAACGTCAGGAACCGGTCCACCCCCAGCTCCACCAGGAAACCCGCCGACGCCGGGTCGAGGCTGACCGGCACACCACGCGCGCGTGCCGCCGCCAGGGCTCTCTCGGCGAGCGCCCGGCTGGTCTCCGTGAACAGCAGATAGCCCGACAGATGCAGCCGGGCGACGCCGTCCAGCAGCTCCTCCGACCAGTCGGAGGGTCCGAGCCGCAATGAGGCCCCGCTGTCCGTGAGGAACGTGCGCTCGGCCGCCGCTCCCTTGTCCACCAGGCAGATGACCGTCCCGGTCGCCGCCTCCGGATCGACCACGAGCCGCGCCCGTACCCCCGCCGCGGCCAGCTCCCGCTCGTGCCACGCGGCCGCGTCGGCGCCGACCCGTCCCAGCAGCCGTACGTCCGCGCAGCCCGCGTGCGCGGCCCAACAGGCCACGTTGGCGCCCGCGCCGCCCGGCAGCGTGCGGATCACGGCGGCCGTGTCGGTGCCCGCCGCCAACGGCCCGAGGTGCCGGGCGACCACGTCGGTGACCACATCACCGACGACCAGCAGCGCTCCGTGACGCCGCCCCGAGGTCACCCCCGTGCCCACGCCGAGGCGATCCGCGCCGCCAGCCGTACGTTTCCGCGCACCGCCGCCAGATTGGCGCTCAGAGAAGCACCGTCCGTGTGCCGGACCAGATAGTCCAGCAGGAACGGCGTCACCGCCTGCCCGGTGACACCCCGCTCCGCGCAGGCGGCGAGGGCGTCGGCGAGCACGCGCGCGTGGAGCCCGGGATCGAGCTGCTCCGCCTCCGGCACGGGGTTGGCGACGATCAGCGCCGACTCCGGCGCGGTGAGCGCGTCCTGGGCCCGCATCACGCCCGCGACCTGCTCCGGGCTGCCCAGCGTCCAGTCGACGGGATACCCCGAGTCGGCCAGGTAGAAGCCGGGGAAGCGATCCGTGCCGTACCCGGCGACCGCCACCCCCAGTGTCTCCAGCCGCTGCAGGGTCGCCGGCACATCGAGGATCGACTTCACGCCCGCGCACACGACCGTGATCCGCGTGCGGGCCAGCAGCCCCAGGTCCGCCGACTCGTCCTGCGTCACCGTCCACTCCCGGTGCACACCGCCGAGACCACCCGTCGCGAACACCCGTACGCCCGCCGACGCGGCAAGCTGCGCCGTCGCCGACACCGTCGTCGCCCCGCTCGCACCGGCCGCCACAGCGAGCGGCAGATCACGGTGGCCCAGCTTGCGGATGCCCTCCTCGTTCGCGACCCGCTCCAGCTGCTCCTTGTCCAGGCCCACCAGGGGACGGCCGTCGAGCACCGCGATCGTCGCGGGCACCGCGCCCTCGCGCCGGACCGCGTCCTCCAGCTCCAGCGCCACCTGCAGATTCCGTGGGCGCGGCAGACCGTGCGCGATGATCGTGGACTCCAGCGCCACCACTGGCCGTCGCCCGGCGATCGCCTCCCGGACCTCTTCAGACACCACCAGCACCACGCGCCCGCCTCCTGTCCCTCGTCCTTCCTCATCTCTGGCGGGCGCCGACCGCCGTTAAACGCTTGCGGCCTGTGGGGCACGCCACCAGCCTGGTCGCATGACGAACAGCAGCACACGACTCGACCACGTCGTCCTGTGGGTGGCCGATCCGGTGGCAGCCGCCGCCTTCTACGAGGAGGCCGTCGGCTTCGAAGCCCTGAAGGTCACCGAGTTCGCCGAGGGAAAGGTGACCTTCCCGTCCGTGCGCGTCAACGAGGAGACCATTCTCGACCTCGCCCCGCACAGTGCCGCGGACCGCATGAACATGCTGCCCGGCTCGGCCGGCAGTGCGGGCCACCCCGTCAACCACGTGTGCCTGGCCCTGCCCGCCGACGCCTTCGACGCCCTGCGCGCCCGCCTCCGCGAGCACGGCGTGCCCATGAGCGACATCGGGCGCCACTCGTCCGGCGCGCGGGGCGACGCCACCCGCAACTTCTACTTCCGGGACCCCGACGGCAACGTCTTCGAGGCCCGGCACTACGACGACTAGCCGCCTCAGAAGAGCGGCTCGGGCAGCACACCCTCCAGGGCGAGCAGCTTCCGCTTGGTCTCCAGTCCGCCTCCGAACCCTCCGATGCCACCGTCGCTCTCCACCACCCGATGGCACGGCACCACCAACGGCAGCGGATTGGCGCCCATCGCGGCGCCGACCGCCTGCGCCCCGCCCGGCTGCCCGACCCGCGCGGCGAGATCGCCGTACCCCACCACGGCGCCGTACGGCACACCGGACGCCAGCTCACGCAGCACCTGCCGGTTGAACCCGGAGATCAGCGACCAGTCCAGCGGCAGATCGAAATCGAGGAGGTCGCCCGCGAAGTACGCCCGCAGCTGGCGTATCGCCTCGGCCAGCAGCGGCGAGTCCGGGTCCTCCACGGGCTCGCCGCCCAGCCGCGCCGCCAGCCGCTCCAGGGCCCGGTCGCGCACCGCGTCGGTGGCGTGGAACACGACGTTGACCAGGCCCTCCCCGGTCGCCGCCAGCATCAGCGGGCCGATGTCGCTGCCGACGACTGCCCACACGACCCGCTGCTCACCCTGCCCATCGCTGTCCATGCGCCCACGGTACGACCCGCCACTGACAACGCCGCCCGGCTCAGCCCGCGTCGACCGCCGACCGCACCACGTCGGGCTTGTTGGTGATGATCCCGTCGACGCCGTAACCGGCCACTTTGCGGGCGGTGGCCATGTCGTCGACCGTCCACGCGAACACCCCGAGCCGCCTGCCGTGCGGCCCTTCGAAGGCATGCACGGCGGAGACGTACCCACGGGAGAGCGAGCCGTACGAGGGGTTGATCAGATCCGTGAACCGGGCGTACCGGGGCAGCTGTCCCGCGCCCGGCTTGCCCAGGTAGGCGGTGGTCACCGCGGGCTTGAGCTCGTGGACGGCCAGCACGCTGTCGGTGCTGAAGCTCTGCACGACGAGCCGCCCGAGGTGGCCGGGGTCCAGCCAGCCCTCGTTGCCGAGGAGTTTGAGCGTGTCCCGCTCGATTCCCGGGTACAGACCGGGGTTCTTGATCTCCAGGAGCAGCTTCTCGTGGTTGTGCTCGACCCGGCGCATGTACTGCTGGAGCGTCGGCACGCGCGTGCCCGCGTACGCGGGGGAGAACCAGCTGCCCGCGTCCAGCCGGGCGATCTCGGCGGCCGTGAAGTCCTTCACCTTCCACGGCGCCCGGCCGGGGAAGACGTCCTCGACGTTCGTCGTGCGCTCCAGGCTGTCGTCGTGGATCACCACGAGCTCGCCGTCCTTGGTGCGCTGGACGTCGTTCTCCACCCAGGAGAAGCCGAGCTCCGCCGCGTTGTCGATCGCGGCCAGCGTGTTCTCCGGCCCGTAGGCCGCGGCGCCCCGGTGGGCGATCACCGTGGGCCCGCCCGGCTCGGCCGCCTCACCCACCTCGCCGGCCCGGGCACCGGAGCCGGGACTCAGCAGGGACAGCCCCGTCCCCAGGATCGTGGCGGCCGTGGCGGCAACTACGCGCGCGTGCATGCAGTCTCCTCGCGTCGAGCGAATACCGACAGCAACAGACTGACAGCAGATGGTAACCGGCACGCGGGTGCACGACGACCACAGATTGAATGGAGATGTCCAAGAGCGCTCACGAGTGCCGCGCAAGTGCGGCAAGGCCGTGTTTCTTTGCCGGAAAATCGTTCGACCATTCCGGTGGGGGTCATACTCTCTGCGACAACCCTGACCGCCCCCGCGGTCCTGGGACGGGGGCACACAGCCGGTATTCCGGGACGCAACAGGGCGGAAGGGCAGCCGCGCATGCAAGGCACGGTCGACGGATTCAGCTACGGGGCCGTCACCCCGGTGGTGGCCTACCTCATGGCCTGCCTGGGCGGTGCCCTCGGTCTGCGCTGCACCAGCCGGTCCCTGCTGGTCGCGCGCTCCCGGCGGCCCGCGTGGCTGGCCCTCGGGGCCGCCGCGATCGGCTCCGGCATCTGGACCATGCACTTCGTCGCCATGATGGGCTTCAGCGTCGAGGAGACCTCGGTCCACTACGACAAGCCGATCACCTACGCGAGCCTCGCTCTCGCCATCGTCATGGTCGGTGTCGGGATCTTCATCGTCGGCTACCGGGGTGCCAGCGGCACCGCTCTGTTCACCGGCGGCACGATCACCGGTCTGGGCGTCGCCTCGATGCACTACCTGGGCATGGCGGGCGTGCAGTTCGACGGCCACTTCACGTACAACACGCTCACCGTCGCCGCCTCCGTGGTCATAGGCGTCGTGGCGGCCACGGCCGCACTGTGGGCCGCCGGGCACGTCCGGGGCGCGCTGTGGAGCGTGGGCGCCAGCCTCGTCATGGGACTCGCGGTCAGCGGCATGCACTACATGGGCATGGCAGCCCTCGGCGTCCAGCTCCATGGCAGCCACCACGCCGCCGCCGGAGGCGGCCCCGAGGCGTCGGTGCTCGTGCCGATGCTGATCGGCCCGCTCGCCTTCCTGCTCCTGGCGGGCGTGGTCGTGGTCTACGAACCGCTGACCGTCATGGGGCGGCCCGCCCGCACGCCCGACGAGGACAAGCCGGGTGTCCCGGCCGCCGCCGTCGCCCCGCGCCATAACCGCCGCACCGCCCTCCACCAGGGCCGCAGGCCGGTCCGCCGACCCGAGTACCACGGCTCCCGCACCCCGCAGAACCGCTGACCGGGACCCGTTGTCAGTGGGGGGTCGTACGGTTGATGGCATGCGGCCCGTTTCCCACATCGAACGTACGGTGGCGCCCTTCGAGGTCGTCAGCCCCTACCAGCCCAGCGGCGACCAGCCGACGGCCATCGCCGACCTTGCCAAGCGCATCGAGGCCGGCGAGAAGGACGTCGTCCTGCTGGGCGCGACAGGCACCGGCAAGTCCGCCACCACGGCGTGGATGATCGAGAAGCTCCAGCGCCCCACACTCGTGATGGCGCCGAACAAGACACTGGCCGCCCAGCTGGCCAACGAGTTCCGCGAGCTCCTGCCGAACAACGCGGTCGAATACTTCGTCTCGTACTACGACTACTACCAGCCCGAGGCGTACGTCCCGCAGTCGGACACCTACATCGAGAAGGACTCCTCGATCAACGAGGAGGTGGAGCGCCTGCGCCACTCGGCGACGAACTCGCTGCTGACCCGCCGTGACGTCATCGTGGTCGCCTCGGTGTCCTGCATCTACGGCCTCGGTACTCCACAGGAGTACGTTGACCGCATGGTCCCCCTCCGGGTCGGCGACGAGTTCGACCGGGACGAGCTGCTGCGCCGTTTCGTGGACATCCAGTACACGCGCAACGACACGGCCTTCACCCGTGGCACCTTCCGGGTGCGCGGCGACACCATCGAGATCTTTCCGGTCTACGAGGAGCTGGCCGTCCGCATCGAGATGTTCGGTGACGAGATCGAGGCCCTCTCCACGCTCCACCCCCTCACCGGCGAGATCATCAGCGACGACCAGCAGCTGTACATCTTCCCCGCCTCCCACTACGTCGCCGGCCCCGAACGCATGGAGCGGGCCGTCAACGACATCGAGAAGGAGCTGGGGGAGCGCCTCGCCGAGTTGGAGAAGCAGGGCAAGCTCCTGGAGGCCCAGCGGCTGCGGATGCGCACCACGTACGACATCGAGATGCTCCGCCAGATCGGCACCTGCTCGGGCGTGGAGAACTACTCGATGCACTTCGACGGCCGTTCGCCCGGCTCCCCGCCGAACACGCTGCTCGACTACTTCCCGGACGACTTCCTGCTCGTCATCGACGAGTCGCACGTCACGGTCCCGCAGATCGGCGCCATGTACGAGGGTGACGCCTCCCGCAAGCGCACCCTCGTGGACCACGGCTTCCGCCTGCCGTCCGCCCTGGACAACCGTCCTCTGAAGTGGGAGGAGTTCCAGGAGCGCATCGGGCAGACCGTCTATCTGTCGGCCACCCCGGGCACCTACGAGCTGTCCCGCTCCGACGGCGCGGTGGAGCAGATCATCCGCCCGACAGGCCTGGTCGACCCGGAGGTGGTGGTCAAGCCCACCGAGGGCCAGATCGACGATCTGGTGCACGAGATCCGCATGCGGACCGAGAAGGACGAGCGGGTCCTCGTCACCACGCTGACCAAGAAGATGGCCGAGGACCTCACCGACTACTTCCTGGAACTCGGCATCCAGGTCCGGTACCTGCACAGTGACGTCGACACCCTTCGCCGTGTGGAGCTGCTGCGTGAGCTGCGCGCCGGTGAGTACGACGTCCTGGTCGGCATCAACCTGCTCCGTGAGGGCCTCGACCTGCCCGAGGTGTCCCTGGTGGCGATCCTCGACGCGGACAAGGAGGGCTTCCTGCGCTCCGGCACCTCGCTGATCCAGACCATCGGCCGCGCGGCGCGCAACGTCTCCGGCCAGGTCCACATGTACGCCGACAAGATCACCCCGGCGATGGAGAAGGCCATCGAGGAGACCAACCGCCGCCGGGAGAAGCAGGTCGCGTACAACAAGGCCAACGGCATCGACCCGCAGCCGCTGCGCAAGAAGATCAACGACATCGTCGCGCAGATCGCCCGCGAGGACGTCGACACCGAGCAGCTCCTCGGGTCCGGCTACCGCAAGGCCAAGGACGGCAAGGGCGCCAAGGCGCCCGTCCCGTCACTCGGTGACAAGGCGCTCAAGGGGGCCAAGGCCGCCAAGTCCGCGAAGGGCGCGACGGTTCCCACGGACCGTCCGGCGGCCGAACTCGCCGAGCAGATCGAGGAGATGACCGAACGCATGCGCGCCGCCGCCGCGGAGCTGCAGTTCGAGATCGCCGCCCGGCTGCGGGACGAGGTCTCCGAGATGAAGAAGGAACTCCGCCAGATGCGGGAGGCCGGCATCGCCTGACCTCGCCGACGACCGTCCCGGGCCCCGGTGCGGGCGCCAAGTGTTGCAACACCGACACAAAGCGCGAGCCGGGGTTCGGCGCTGTCGGTGCCCCTGCGTAGGGTTCTGGCAACCGCGCAGTTCGCGGCAGCAGGGGACGTCGAGAGGGGAACCAGCCGTGTCCGTCAATTTGACCAAGGGTCAGGCCATCAGTCTCGCCAAGAACGACGGGGCCACCTTGACCGCGGTCCGCATGGGGCTCGGCTGGCAGGCGGCGAAGCGGCGCGGCCTGTTCGGCTCCCGCACCCGTGAGATCGACCTGGACGCCTCGGCCGTACTGTTCGCCGAGAAGCAGCCGGTCGACGTGGTCTTCTTCCGCCACCTGGTGAGCGACGACGGTTCCGTGCGCCACACCGGTGACAACCTCGTCGGCGGTGTCGGCCAGGGCGGGGACGACGAGGCGATCCTGGTGGACCTCCAGCGCGTGCCGGTCCACATCGACCAGATCGTCTTCACCGTCAACTCCTTCACGGGTCAGACCTTCCAGGAGGTCGAGAACGCGTTCTGCCGCCTCGTCGACGAGACCAACGGCCAGGAACTCGCCCGCTACACGCTGGCCGGCGGCGGCCAGTACACCGCCCAGATCATGGCCAAGGTGACCCGCGCGGGCGCCAGTTGGACGATGACCGCCCTGGGCACCCCGGCCAACGGCCGTACCTTCCAGGACCTGATGCCGGCGATCCTGCCGCACCTGTAGGACCGACAGCGCCCGCCCACGGGCGGGCGCGCACCACATCAGGACACAGGGGGGGGCGACGGCGATGACGGCCGAGCTGGTGCGGGGGCAGAACCACCCGCTGTCCCAGGTACGGCTGACGATCCGGATCTCGGCCGGCGTGCCGGTCCTGGTCGGAGCCGCACTCGGCGACGAGAACAGCACGGTGCGTGGCCCCCAGTGGGTGGCTCATCCCGGCGCCCCCGCGCTCCCCGGTGTCGAGGTGTCCCGGCAGGCCGCCGCCGAACACCGCCTGGCCGTCGACCTGGATGCCCTGCCCGAGGCCGTGCACCGGGTCGACGTGTTCCTCGCCCTGCCGCCCGCGACCGCCGGGCCGCGCCGCTTCGGTGCCTTCCCGTCGCCGTTCAGCGCCGTCGAGGATTCCGACGGCACCGAACTGGCCTCGTACACCCTCACCGGTCTGGACACCGAGACCGCCGTGCTCGTCCTGGAGCTGTACCGCAGACAGGGTGCGTGGAAGGTGCGCGCCATGGGCCAGGGCTACGCGGGCGGCCTCCACGCGCTCCTCGACGACCAGGGGCTGCCCCAGGCCGGCGATCTCGCGGCCGCCATCCAGGAGGCGACGGCCCAGAGCCTGGCCCGTGCGATACCGGCACCGTCCGCCAGGCCCGTGCCGACGTCCGCGCCCCAGGACACCTCCGCGGCGACGCCGTCCACCTCCGCGACGGGCGAGTCGACCTCGCCGTACGACCCGCAGCACCTCTCCCGCGGCGGCGGCAACCCCTACGACGGGCCGGCGGACGCCGCACCGCAGCCGCACGCCGCCGACGCGAATCCGTACGACGCCGAGACCCTCGGCGCCACCCCGCAGGCGCGGGCCGTCGGCGGCCCGGTCGACTACACGCATCCGCGCCGCCACAGCACTCCGCCCCCGCCCCCGCCCTCCGCGACCCCGGCCGGTGACGGACAGCATGCCCGGCCCGTGGCGGGCGACGCCGTGGGCTGGTCGATGGACGAACGGCTCTACAACCAGGTCTGGGGCATGTTCGAGGATCTGGCCCGCACCACCGCCGCGTACCGCAGTGCCGTCGACTTCGCCGACACCCGTCTGGAGAAGGAGATCGACCAGGCCCTCGCCGACCCCCGTGACCGGCTCGGCAGCTCGGGAGACGCCGCCCGCGAGGCGGCGCAGGCGCGCCGGACCCAGCTGGTCGACCAGGCCCGCGCGGTCCTAGATCGTGATCTCGCCCAGCTCACGGCCGAGGGAGAGGTGGTCGAGCCCGCGCTGCCGCCCGCGTACGCCGGGTGGGACAGTCCTGTCTGGCACGGCTACCGCGTGCCCAACGAGCCGCCGCTGGCGCTACGACTGGGGGAGCTCCACCTGCCCGAGAGCGTGCCCTTGCGCATCCCCATGCTGGTCAGGCTGCCGCTGGAGCGGGGCCTGTGGATCGACAGCGGACCGACGGCGGCGCTCGACGACTCCTTCCGGGACTCCGCCGAGCTGCGGCACCTGGCCATGGAGGTCGCCGTCGCGCTCGCCGCCCGGCTGCTCGCGGTGCATCCGGCCGGGGAGTTCGCCGTGCAGGTCATCGACCCGGCCGGTGCCGGGGTTCGGGCGCTGCTGCCGCTGACGGGGGCCGGGGTGCTCGCCGCTCCGCCGGCGACGGGGGCGGCGGGTGTGACGGAGATTCTGGAGAGGCTCACCCGGCGGGTGGACCTGGTACAGATGGCGCTGCGCGGCGGAGCGGCAGCAGCGCTGCCGGCCGATGTCGACATGGCGCAGCAACTGCTCATCGTGAACGACTTCCCGCACGGTTTCGACGACCGCGCGGTGACCCGGCTGCGCTACCTGGCGGACGAGGGCCCGGCGGTCGGCGTCCACCTGGTGATGGTCGCCGACCGGGAGGACGCGGCCGCGTACGGCCCCCTGCTCGACCCGCTGTGGCGTTCGCTGATGCGACTCACTCCGGTGCCCGACGACCACCTCGCCGACCCCTGGGTCGGCCATGCCTGGACCTACGAGCCCTCGCTCGTGCCTGGCGGCAGCCAGATCGTCCAGCGGGTGCTCGCCGAGGTGGCGAGAGAACGGACCAAGCGCAGGTAAAGCGTGCCTGAGCTGCACACTTGGCCTTTCCTTTACTTTGCCCTTTACCTTCCCTTGGTGATTGGGGTACTCTCTTCCGTACGGAGGGGAGTACTCCCTGACTGCGGCGCACCCGTCAGTACGGACTGGTTACAGGTCCCGGGTCGTCGGCCCCGCGCGGGTGGAAGAGACCTCCGGCAGCGACAACGCTGATGTTTGCCGTCACGCAATGCCGGAGGTGCAGTGGAAGTCACCATGGGCCTGTGGGTCCTCACCATCGTGGGCCTCGCCGCCCTGATCGCCGTCGACTTCTTCATCGGTCGCAAGCCGCATGAGGTGTCGATCAAGGAAGCCGGAATCTGGACCGTCGTCTGGATCGCCCTGGCCGGACTCTTCGGCCTCGGTCTCCTCGTCTTCGGCGGCGGGCAGCCGGCCGGAGAGTTCTTCGCGGGCTTCATCACCGAGAAGTCCCTGAGCGTGGACAACCTCTTCGTCTTCGTCCTGATCATGGCGAAGTTCGCGGTGCCCACGCAGTACCAGCAGCGTGTGCTGCTCGTCGGCGTGCTCATAGCCCTGGTCCTGCGGGCCCTGTTCATCGCCGCCGGAGCCGCCATCCTCGCCAGCTTCTCCTGGGTGTTCTACCTCTTCGGCGCCTTCCTGATCTGGACGGCGTGGAAACTCGTCCAGGAGGCGCGCGCCGACGAGGAGGACGAGGTGTACGAGGAGAACAAGCTGCTCAAGGCCGCGGAGCGCCGGTTCGGTGTCGCCGACCGGTACCACGGCACCAAGCTGTGGATCCAGGAGAACGGCAAGCGGGTCATGACCCCGATGCTGGTCGTGATGCTCGCCATCGGCACCACGGACGTCCTGTTCGCACTGGACTCCATCCCCGCGATCTTCGGCCTGACGCAGGACCCGTACATCGTCTTCACCGCGAACGCCTTCGCGCTGATGGGTCTGCGGCAGCTGTACTTCCTCATCGGCGGCCTGCTGAAGAAGCTGGTCCACCTCTCTTACGGCCTGTCGATCATCCTCGGCTTCATCGGCGTCAAGCTGGTGCTGCACGCACTGCACGAGTCCGGCGTCCACGTCCCCGAGATCAGTATCCCGGTCTCTCTCGGCGTGATCTGTGCCGTCCTTATCGTCACCACCATCACCAGCCTGATGGCGACGAAGAAGCAGGCCGCCGAGGACCGTCAGAAGGACAGCATCGGCGCCTGACCCTGCCGACCGCTCGGGAAGGAGCGGGACGACGTGGGGCCCGGTCCGCCAGGACCGGGCCGCCCACCGGAAAGGATGAGAGGTATCCGGAAAGAACGGAATGCGAACCCTGTACGTCTCTGCGAACATCGCGGCATGATCACTAGGCTGAGGTCGCTCACCGGGCTATGGACGGTCCTCGTGCCGGTGCTCGCCATCATCCTGCTGGTCTTCACCTGGGGCCGTGACCTGCCCGGCGCGGTCGTCGCCCTGGCGACTCTGGTGCTCGCCGGCTCCGTCCTCGCGGCCGTGCACCACGCCGAGGTCATCGCCCACCGGGTCGGCGAGCCCTTCGGCTCCCTGGTCCTGGCCGTCGCCGTCACGATCATCGAGGTGGCCCTGATCGTCACCCTCATGGTGGACGGTGGCGACAAGAGTGCCACCCTCGCCAGGGACACGGTCTTCGCCGCCGTGATGATCACCTGCAACGGCATCGTCGGCCTCTGCCTGCTCGTCGCCTCTCTGCGGCACGGCACCGCCGTCTTCAACCCCGAGGGCACCGGCGCGGCCCTGGCGACCGTGGCGACACTGGCCACGCTCAGCCTGGTCCTGCCGACCTTCACCACCAGCAAGCCCGGACCCGAGTTCTCCACCGTCCAGCTGACCTTCGCCGCGCTGTCCTCGCTGATCCTGTACGGCTTGTTCGTGACCACCCAGACCGTGCGCCACCGGGACTACTTCCTGCCGCTCACCCGGCAGGGCGAGGTCATCACCGCCGATGACCACGCCGAGCCCCCGTCCGCGCGTACCGCCTGGATCAGCCTCGGCCTGCTCGGCCTCGCCCTGATCGGGGTGGTCGGCCTGGCCAAGGGCGTGTCGCCGACCATCGAGGCGGGCGTGAAGGCCGCCGGCCTGAACCAGGCCGTCGTCGGTGTGGTCATCGCCCTGCTCGTCCTGCTGCCCGAGACGATCGCCGCGCTGCGCTCCGCCCGTCGCGACCGGGTGCAGACCAGTCTCAACCTCGCGCTCGGCTCGGCCATGGCCAGCATCGGCCTGACCATCCCGGCCGTGGCCCTGGCCTCCGTCTGGCTGTCCGGGCCGCTCGTCCTGGGCCTCGGCCCGGTACACATGCTGCTGCTCGCGCTGACCATCGTGGTCAGCTCCCTGACGGTCGTGCCGGGACGCGCGACACCCCTGCAGGGCGGGGTCCATCTGGTGCTGTTCGCGGCCTACCTGGAGCTGGCGGTCAACCCCTGAGAACGGGCCGTGAGCGGGGACCCCGAACAACACGGCCGCACGCCCGTCACCCGGCCACCGGCTCCACCGCCGGTACCGGGACCGGCCGGGTCTCCGGCAGCAGCGCGAAGCACCCGAGGCTGAACAGCGAGATGCCCGTCAGGTAGAGGCCCACGCCCCACGGGACACGCCCGCCGTGGGCCGCGAGGGCCGTGGCCACGATCGGGGTGAGCGCGCCGCCGAGGACCCCGCCGAGGTTGTAGCCCACGGCGGCACCCGTGCAGCGCACCCGCGCCTCGTACAGTTCCGGCAGGTAGGCGGCGATCACCGCGAACATGGTGACGAAGGCCAGCAGCGCGCCCAGGATGCCGAGGAACATCAGCAGCGGCTCGCCCGTGGCCAGCAGCGCGACCATCGGCAGCATCCACAGGGCGCAGGCGGCGCACCCCGCCAGGCACATCGGCCGGCGCCCGAAACGGTCGCCGAGCAGCGCCATGAGGGGCGTGAGCGCTCCCTTCACGACCACCGCGGCCATGACACAGGTGAGCATGACCGTGCGGCTCACGCCGAGTCGTTCCGTGGCGTAGGACAGCGACCAGGTCGTCACCGCGTAGAACACCGCGTACCCGGCGGCCAGCGCCCCCGCGGTCAGCAGCACCAGCCGCCCGTGGTGCCGTACGACCTCGGCGAGGGGCACGCGCGCGAGATCGTCGAGTTCCAGGAACCTGGGGCTCTCCGTGAGGGACGACCGCAGCCACAGACCGGCCAGTGCCAGCGCTCCGGCCGCCCAGAACGGCACCCGCCACCCCCAGTGCGCGAACTGCGCCTCGGACAGCGCCGCCGACAGCGCCAGCATCACCCCGTTGGCGAGCACGAAGCCGACGGCGGGCCCCACCTGGGGGAAGCTCGACCACAGTCCACGCCGCCCGGGAGGCGCGTGTTCGGCGGTCAGCAGCACGGCCCCGCCCCACTCCCCGCCGAGCCCCAGCCCCTGCAGGAAGCGCAGGACCAGCAGCAGCACGGGCGCGGCGACACCGATCGACCCGTACGACGGCACGCAGCCGACGGCGACCGTCGAGGCGCCGGTGAGCAGCAGCGAAAGGACGAGCACCGGCCGCCGTCCGCGCCGGTCGCCCAGGTGCCCGAACAGCACTGAGCCCAGCGGCCGGGCCACGAAGCCCACACCGAAGGTGCCGAAGGCCGCCAGGGTCCCCGCGACCGGTGAGAAGGTCGGGAAGAACAGCGGCCCGAGGACCAGGGCGGCGGCGGTGCCGTAGGCGAAGAAGTCGTAGAACTCGATCGCGGTCCCGGTGAGGGACGCGGCGGCGAGCCGCGGCATGGAGGGTGTGGCTACGGTGCGTACATCGTGCATGCCGCGTCAACCACCAGCGGTGATCATGGGTTACGGGGGCGTGCGGTGGCGGCCGAACGCCCCTGGAGCGTGCGCCGAGGCGACGGCGCACACGGCCGGCCGCCCGCTCCGGCCGGCGTGATACACCGGGTGCGAGCGGCGGTCGTCGACGCACCGCCCCGACGGACCGGAGGAACCGTGCCCCGCACCCTGGCCAACGCCCCGATCATGATCCTCAACGGGCCCAACCTGAACCTGCTCGGCCAGCGCCAGCCCGAGATCTACGGCAAGGACACGCTGGCCGACGTCGAGGCGATGTGCGCCGATGCGGCGGCCGCGCACGGTGGCACGGTGGACTTCCGGCAGTCCAACCATGAGGGTGAGCTGGTCGACTGGATCCACGAGGCACGGCTGAACCACTGCGGGATCGTCATCAACCCGGCCGCGTACTCCCACACGTCGGTCGCGATTCTGGACGCGCTCAACACCTGCGACGGCGTGCCCGTGCTGGAGGTGCACATCTCCAACATCCATCAGCGCGAGGCGTTCCGGCACCACTCGTACGTCTCCCTGCGCGCCGACGGTGTGATCGCGGGCTGCGGAGTGCAGGGCTATGTGTTCGGCGTGGAGCGGGTCGCCGCTCTGGTGGGAGCGGCCCAGGCCGACGCGTAGCCGGCGGCTACAGGCGGCCGGCGTCCACGATCCGCCGCAGGAAGCGCCGGGTGCGCTCCTGCCGCGGATCGCCGAAGACCTGCTCGGCGGTTCCGCGCTCCAGCACGACCCCTCCGTCCAGAAAGCAGACCTGGTCGGCGACGTCCCGGGCGAACCCCATCTCGTGCGTCGCAAGCACCATGGTCATGCCGTCGTCCTTCAGACCGCGGACCATCTCCAGCACCTCGCCCACGAGTTCGGGGTCGAGTGCCGCCGTGATCTCGTCCAGCAGCAACAGCCGGGGCCGTACGGCGAGGGCCCGGACGATCGCCACACGCTGCTGCTGGCCGCCGCTGAGCCGGTCCGGATAGGCGTCCGCCCGGCCCGCGAGGCCGAGGCGTTCCAGCAGCTCACGGGCCCGTTCCTCGGCCTCGCCGCGGGAGACGCCGTGCACCCGGCGCGGCGCGAGGGTGATGTTGTCCAGCACGGTCATGTGCGGGAACAGGTTGTACGACTGGAAGACCACGCCGATCCGGCGCCGTACTGCGTCCTGGTCGACGCGCGGGTCGGTGATCTCCTCGCCGTCCAGCCAGATCGCGCCGTCGTCGATCTCCTCCAGGAGGTTCGCGCAGCGCAGCAGCGTGGATTTGCCGGAGCCCGAGGCACCGATCAGCGCGGTGACCGTGTGCGGAGCGACCTCCAGATCGACGTCGCGCAGCACGACGGCGTCGCCGAAGGTCTTGCGGACGGACTCCAGACGCAGGACGGGTGCCTCGCTCACAGTGCTCCTCCCTGGGCGCGCCGCCGGTCCATCCGCGCCGTCACCCAGTCCGTGAAGCGGGTCATCGGGATGGTCAGCGCGACGAACACCAGCCCGGCGACGATGTACGGCGTGTAGTTCAGGCTGCGGCCCACGATGATGTCGGCCGCCCGTACGGCGTCCACGGCACCGCCGATCGACACCAGACCCGTGTCCTTCTGCAGTGACACCAGGTCGTTGAGCAGGGGCGGCACCTGCCGGCGCACCGCCTGGGGAAGCACGACGTGGCGCAGGGCCTGCCGGTTGGTCAGGCCCAGGGAGCGCGCCGCCGCCCGCTGGGAGGGGTGGACGGACTCGATGCCGGCCCGGAACACCTCCGCCACGTAGGCCGAGTACGTCAGCGTCAGCGCCGTACCGCCCAGCAGTACCGGGTCGACCGTCACACCCTGCAGCCGGAGTGCGGGCACGCCCAGGACGACGATCATCAGATTGATGATCAGGGGGAGGCCGCGGAAGAAGTCGGTGTACGCCGCCGCCAGCACCCGCAGCGGGAAGAAAACCGGGCCGCGCAGCGTCCGCGCGACGGCGATCAGCATGCCGAGGACCAGGACGGCGGCACCGCAGACCAGCAGCAGGCGGATGTTCAGCCACAGCCCGTCGAGGACCTTGGGGAACGCCTCGCGCGCGTACCGCGCGCTGAAGAAGGTCTCCCGGGTGCGTGGCCAGCCCGGCGCGTTGACGACGACCAGGTAGAGCACGGCGGCCGTGACGAGCGTCGAGATCGCGGCGAGGGCCGTGGCGCGACGGGCACGCGCGCGTTTGTGGCGCTCGCGCTCCAGACGCCGTTCGGAGGGTGTGTAGGCGCCTCCGGCGGTCATGTCACCCTCGTCGTCCGCTCCTTCCCGGGCGGACTCGCCCTTGGTGACCGTCACTTGAGGACCGGGGCGTCGACGGCGTCGGAGAGCCACTGCTTCTCGAGGTCCGCCAGGGTGCCGTCCCTGCGCAGGGCGTCCACTGCGCCGGTGACGCACGCGGTGAGCGCGCTGCCCTTGTCCAGCACGAGCCCGAACTGCTCGGGGGTGCCGCCCCGGTTCTCGAACTGGCCGACGATCTTCGCGTTCGTCACCTCGGCGCCGGTGATGTAGAACGCGGTCGGCAGGTCGACGACGACGGCGTCCACCTGACCGTTCTTCAGCGCGGACTTGGCCTGGTCGTTCTTCGCGTAGACGGCGGCCTCCTGCTTCGGCTTCACCACGTCGGTGATGTAGTCGAGGCTCGTGGTGCCCACCTGGGCGCCGAGCTTGAGGTTCCTCAGGTCCGCGACAGTCTTCGCTCCGGCCGCCTTGCCGCCCTTGAGCGCGACGACGGCCTGGCGCACGTCGTAGTAGCCGGAGGAGAAGTCCACGGCCTTCTTGCGTTCGGCGCTGATCGACACCTGGTTGATGTCGAAGTCGAAGGTCTTCACACCGGGGGCGAACGCCTTGTTGAACGGGACGCTCTGCCAGACGACCGTGTCCTTGGAGTACCCCAGCCGCTTCGCCACGGCGTAGGCGACCGCCGACTCGAACCCCTTGCCGCTGGCGGGCTTGTCGTCCTTGAACCACGGCTCGTAGGCCGGCTCGTCCGTCGCGATCGTCAGCTTCCCGGGCGTGCTGGTGGTCAACTTGCCCCGTACGCAGCTCTTCGCGGCCGATCCGGAGGCGGGAGTCGAGGCCTTCTCCTCGGGCTGCGGAGCACAGCCGAGGGCGGTGGCGAGCAGGGCGACGGTGGCGGCGGCCACCGCACGGCGCAGAGTGCGAGGGGCAGAGTGCATGGCGGGAGAGTGGCAGCGAACTCTGCGTTTGTCGAGGTCATGGCGGTGAAAGTCCGCATGCTGGGAACGGTGTTGCGGCCGTGTGAACGCCGTCCGTGGCCTGCGCTCGCGACGGGTGCCCCTGCCTGGGCCGCCGGCCGAGGGCGGGGTTGGAGGCCGGCGGCCCATACCGCTCAGGAGCCGTCATCCTGCGCGGGGCTGCCACCAGCTGACCGCGCGGCAGCGGTGCGCGGGAGCGCGCACGGGTGTCCGGCGCGTGCGAAGCGTTCACACGGGGCGCGCGCAGAGAGGCGCACGCCGGGCGGGTGCGCGGGCGGCGCACTTCGTGAGCGGGGCGCGCGCCGAGGAGAAAGCACGCGGGCGGCCGCTCACGTACGCGCGACCGCTCACGTACACGTAGGCCTGGCGAGCTCACGTGCACGCGACCGCGCGTCGGCCGGGCCGCCCGAGTCAGCGGACACCTGGCCGCCTACCACCCGCGCGCGTGCCACTCCGGGAGGTGCGGCCGTTCGGCGCCCAGCGTGGTGTCGTTGCCGTGACCGGGGTAGACCCAGGTCTCGTCCGGAAGCACGCCGAAGAGCTTCGTCTCCACGTCGTGGATCAGGCTGGCGAACGCCTTGGGGTCCTTGCGCGTGTTGCCGACGCCCCCCGGGAAGAGGCAGTCGCCGGTGAAGACGTGCGGATGACCGTGCGGGTCGTCGTAGACCAGCGCGATCGAACCCGGCGTGTGCCCCACGAGGTGGCGCGCGGTGAGTTCCACGCGCCCCACCCGGATGACGTCGCCGTCGTCGACGAGGACGTCGGTCGGCACGGGGATGCCCGGGGCGTCCTCACGGCCGGCATGAGTGCGTGCGCCCGTGCCGGCGACGACCGCGGCCAGGGCCTGCCAGTGGTCGCCGTGCTGGTGGGTGGTGACGACGGACGCGATGCCGTCGTCACCGATCATGCCGAGGAGCGTCTCGGCCTCGTTGGCGGCGTCGATCAACAGTTGCTCGTCGGTGGCCCGGCAGCGCAGCAGATAGGCGTTGTTGTCCATCGGGCCGACCGCGATCTTGGTGATCATCAGGTCTTTCAGCTCGTGCACGTCCGCCGGTCCGCCGACCTTGACCTCTCCGGTGTACGTCATGGTGATCAGCCTATAGCGGGCCGGGCGCCGGCGGACGGCCGTCGCACTACAGCGGGGGGAGCTTCGGGAGCGTCCCGCCCCGCACCTCCAGCGCCGCGCCGTCGCGGCGTCCCGCGAGCCAGCCCACCAGCTCCGCCGGCCGGCCGGCGACCTCCACCTCGGGCTCGTCCGCCGCCCGCCCGGTGCTCCACGCGCGCGTGCCGTCCGTGACGCGGGTCGCCGGGACGTCGGCGTGGCCGGCGAAGCGCTGCGTGAGGAAGCCGGTCTCCCGCTCGGCGAACTCGGCCGGGAGATCCTCCAGCTCGTAGCCGATGCCGAGATCCACGTGGTGCAGTTCCACCTCGACCCAGCGCCGGAACGGCACCCGGGCCGCGGTGTCGGTGACGCCGTTGCGCAGCTCCACCGTGCGGGCCCAGTCCGCGGGGAGGTCCGCGACCGCCTGGAGGCGGGCCGCGCTCTCGCGCAGGTCGGCGAGCTGCTCGTCCAGCGGGCGTCGCGCGTCGCGCTCGATGTCGGCGTCCCGGGTCTCGGCGCTCGCGTACATGGGCCGGCCCTCCAGAACGTTCACGATCGCGTCGGCGTTCCGGGAGAGGTGGGCGAGGACGTGCCCCCGGCTCCAGCCGGGCAGCCGTGACGAGTCTGCGAGCGAGGCGTTGTCCAGTTTGGCGACAGCGGTGAGGAGCCGCTCGGTCGCGTCACGTACACATGCCAGGTCATGAGCGTGATCAATCATGGTGCTGACCCTAGTCGTGCCACACCTTCGGGTGAAGGTGGTGAACCTCGCCCGCAAATCGAAAGCACGTGCTATATCGTCGAGAGTGGCGTCGGGCATGCTGGAAGGTCGGGGGTTGTTATGCGACCGGGCAATCCGACCGGCGTTGTCAGTGGCTCCCCCTAGTCTGAAGAAGCACGGGGGCCCCGCCCCTGTCACTTCTCTCAAGAAAGGTGCGGACCGGCGTGGCCGACCGTCTCATCGTCCGTGGCGCGCGCGAGCACAACCTGAAGAATGTCTCGCTCGACCTGCCTCGTGACTCGCTCATCGTCTTCACGGGTCTGTCCGGGTCGGGCAAGTCCTCCCTGGCCTTCGACACGATCTTCGCCGAGGGTCAGCGTCGCTACGTGGAGTCGCTCTCCTCGTACGCCCGGCAGTTCCTCGGCCAGATGGACAAGCCGGACGTCGACTTCATCGAGGGTCTGTCCCCGGCGGTCTCCATCGACCAGAAGTCGACCTCGCGCAACCCGCGCTCGACGGTCGGCACCATCACCGAGGTCTACGACTACCTGCGTCTGCTGTTCGCGCGCATCGGCAAGCCGCACTGCCCCGAGTGCGGCCGCCCGATCTCCCGCCAGTCGCCGCAGGCCATCGTCGACAGGGTCCTGGAGCTGCCGGAGGGAAGCCGCTTCCAGGTGCTGTCGCCGCTCGTGCGCGAGCGCAAGGGCGAGTTCGTCGACCTCTTCGCCGACCTGCAGACCAAGGGCTACTCCCGCGCCCGTGTGGACGGCCAGACCATTCAGTTGTCCGAGCCGCCGACGCTGAAGAAGCAGGAGAAGCACACCATCGAGGTGGTCGTTGACCGCCTCACCGTGAAGGACTCCGCCAAGCGCCGCCTCACCGACTCCGTCGAGACCGCCCTCGGCCTGTCCGGCGGCATGGTCGTGCTCGACTTCGTCGACCTCCCGGAGGACGACCCCGAGCGCGAGCGGATGTTCTCGGAGCACCTGTACTGCCCGTACGACGACCTGTCCTTCGAGGAGCTGGAGCCCCGCTCCTTCTCCTTCAACTCGCCCTTCGGCGCCTGCCCCGAGTGCACCGGCATCGGCACGCGCATGGAGGTCGACCCCGAGCTGATCGTCCCGGACGAGGACAAGTCCCTGGACGAGGGTGCCATCCACCCCTGGTCGCACGGGCACACCAAGGACTACTTCGGCCGCCTGATCGGCGCCCTCGCCGACGCGCTGGGCTTCCGCACGGACATCCCCTTCGCGGGGCTGCCGCAGCGCGCGAAGAAGGCGCTGCTCCACGGCCACAAGACCCAGATCGAGGTCCGCTACCGCAACCGGTACGGCCGCGAGCGTGTGTACACCACGCCCTTCGAGGGCGCCGTGCCCTTCGTCAAGCGCCGGCACAGCGAGGCGGAGAGCGACGCCAGCCGCGAGCGCTTCGAGGGCTACATGCGCGAGGTGCCCTGTCCCTCCTGCCAGGGCACGCGCCTGAAGCCGATCGTCCTCGCGGTCACGATCATGGAGAAGTCCATCGCCGAGGTCGCCGCCATGTCGATCAGCGACTGCGCGGACTTCCTGGGCCGGCTCAAGCTGAACGCCCGCGACAAGAAGATCGCCGAGCGGGTGCTCAAGGAGGTCAACGAGCGCCTGCGCTTCCTGGTCGACGTCGGCCTGGACTACCTCTCGCTGAACCGCGCGGCCGGCACGCTCTCCGGCGGCGAGGCCCAGCGCATCCGCCTTGCCACGCAGATCGGCTCCGGCCTCGTCGGTGTCCTGTACGTCCTGGACGAGCCGTCGATCGGCCTGCACCAGCGGGACAACCACCGGCTGATCGAGACGCTGGTCCGACTGCGGGACATGGGCAACACGCTCATCGTCGTGGAGCACGACGAGGACACCATCAAGGTCGCCGACTGGGTCGTGGACATCGGCCCCGGCGCCGGTGAGCACGGCGGCAAGGTCGTGCACAGCGGCTCCCTGAAGGAGCTGCTCGCCAACACCGAGTCGCAGACCGGTGCGTACCTCTCGGGCCGCAAGGCGATCCCGCTCCCGGACGTGCGCCGTCCCCTCGACCCGTCCCGGCAGCTCACGGTCCACGGCGCCCGTGAGAACAACCTGCGGGACATCGACGTGTCCTTTCCGCTGGGCGTGTTCACGGCCGTCACGGGTGTCTCCGGGTCCGGCAAGTCGACGCTCGTCAACGACATCCTCTACACGCACCTGGCCCGCGAGCTGAACGGCGCCCGGAACGTCCCCGGACGGCACACGCGCGTGGACGGCGACGACCTCGTCGACAAGGTCGTCCACGTCGACCAGTCGCCGATCGGCCGCACGCCGCGGTCCAACCCGGCGACCTACACGGGCGTCTTCGACCACGTCCGCAAGCTGTTCGCCGAGACGACCGAAGCGAAGGTCCGCGGCTACCTGCCCGGCCGCTTCTCCTTCAACGTCAAGGGCGGCCGCTGCGAGAACTGCGCGGGCGACGGCACGATCAAGATCGAGATGAACTTCCTCCCGGACGTCTACGTCCCGTGCGAGGTCTGCCACGGCGCCCGGTACAACCGGGAGACCCTGGAGGTCCACTACAAGGGCAAGTCCATCGCCGACGTGCTGAACATGCCGATCGAGGAGGCCACCGACTTCTTCGAGGCCGTCCCGGCCATCTCCCGGCACCTGCGCACGCTCAAGGACGTCGGTCTCGGCTACGTCCGCCTCGGCCAGTCCGCCACCACGCTCTCCGGCGGCGAGGCGCAGCGTGTGAAGCTCGCCAGCGAACTGCAGAAGCGATCCACGGGACGCACGGTCTACGTCCTCGACGAGCCGACCACCGGTCTGCACTTCGAGGACATCAGCAAGCTGCTGAAGGTCCTCGGCGGTCTGGTGGACAAGGGCAACACGGTCATCGTCATCGAGCACAACCTCGACGTGATCAAGACCGCCGACTGGGTCGTGGACATGGGCCCAGAAGGCGGCGCCGGAGGCGGTCTCGTGATCGCCGAGGGGACGCCCGAGGAGATCGCCGGGGTTCCGGCCAGCCACACCGGGAAGTTCCTCCGCGAGATCCTGGGCGCCGAGCGCATCAGCGACGCGGAGCCCGTGAAGGCGTCGCGCCGCACGACGGCCAGGAAGACGGCGGCCGCCACCACGGCGGCGAAGAAGACGGTGACCGCCAAGGCCAACAACACCACGACGGCCAAGGCCGCCACGGCCGCGAAGAAGGCGACGCCCGCGAAGAAGACGACGCGCGCCCGCAAGGCCTGAAGCGGCGGGTCCCGTCCGGACCGTGACCACGGTGGCGGAACGGCCTGACACAACATCACAAACCGGCGCCCCACGGAAACTCCCCGTGGGGCGCCGGTCGTTCCACCATCAGCCGCTCCGGACCCGAAGTGCACCACCAGGTCCCGACACCGCGGATCCGGCCGAACCTTGACAAGACCACAGGGAAGACAGAGGGCTCACCACTCGCCCAGTTCGGCCGCGTACGGCGGCTCGGCCCCCGCCCGCGAGCACGTGATCGCCGCCGCGCGTGCCGCGAAGCGCAACAGCCTCGTCCAGCCCTGTGCCCCCAGGGTGGCGAGCGCTTCCCAGGACAGCGCCTCCTGGGCGGACAGCCCGTGCAGCAGGGCAGCGTTCACGGTGTCGCCGGCACCGATGGTGTCCACCACATCGACCTTCTCGCCCGGCACGGAGTGCTCCCCGCCGTCCCGGGTGAACACGGTCAGGCCGTCCCCGCCCCGGGTGACCACCACGGCCGACGGCCCCGCGGCCAGCCACTCCCTCGGAGTGCCGCCCAGCCAGGCGGCGTCCTCCGCAGACAGCTTCAGCAGCGTCACCGAGGGCAGCCAGCTCTTGAAACGCGCCCGGTAGGCGTCCGCGTCCGGGATCAGGCCTGCCCGGACATTGGGGTCCAGCGCCGTGAACAGCCCCTGCCCGGCTGCTACCCGCATCAGCTCCTCATAGGCGCTCGCCCCGGGTTCCAGGACGAGCGAGCAGGTACCGAAGGACACCGCACGCGTGCCGGCGGGCAGGGCGGCCGGGGCGGTGAACAGGCGGTCGGCGGTGCCGTCCACGTAGAAGGAGTAGGCGGCCGAGCCTCCGCCGTCGAGTGTGGCCACCGCGAGGGTCGTCGGCTCCGGCCCGCGCTCCACCCCCGACACGTCGACCCCGGCCCGCCGCAGCCCGTCCAGCAGGGCCTCGCCGAAGGCGTCGGAGGACGTCCGGGAGCAGAAGGCGGTACGCGAGCCGAGCCGGCCGAGCGCCACGGCGGTGTTGTACGGGCCGCCGCCCGGCGCCGGCTTCAGGTCCGCGAGGGCACCGGGGCCCTGCGGTACCAGGTCGATCAGTGCCTCACCGGCGACGACGATCACGAGTCGGTTCCCTTCTCGGACGGCTTGGGGGAGGGAGTGCGCCCGGACTCCTCGGTCCGCCCGGGCTTCTCGGGGCACCCGCACGAGGTGCGGTGCATGAACGCGCACGGCAGCCGCACCGTCCGGGACGGCCGGCTCGGCTCGGTGAGACGGTCCAGCAGCATGCGGACGGCCCGAGCGCCGAGTTCCCTGCTGGGCTGGGCGACCGCGGTGAGCCGTGGCGAGAACAGGTCGGCCCACGCGAAGTCGTCGAAGCAGCACAGGGCGATGTCCTCCGGCACGGACAGGCCATGTCGGCGCAGGGCCCGCAGGGCTCCGATGGTCATCGCGTTGTTGGCGGTGACGAGTGCCGTGGGTGCGTCCGGCAGGGCGAGCAGCGCGTCCGTGGCCTGCTCGGCACCGGCGGACTCGGAGTTGCCGGTGACGAGGAGACGCTCGTCGTGCCCGAGGCCGGCGGCGCTGAGTCCGTCCTGGTAGCCGGCGATGCGCTCACCGGTCGTGCTGAGCCCGGGCAGGCCGGCGACCAGACCGATCCGGCGATGCCCCAGCCCGGCGAGATGGGTCACGAGCCGGGCCGTCGGTTCGGCGCTCTCGGCACAGACCTGATCGAAGAACGGAGCCGGCACCCGCGGGTCGATCAGCCGGTCCAGGAACACCGTCGGCACGGTGTGGCGGCCCAGGTAGCCGACGAGATCGTGCGGCTCCGCGGAGGGGGCGACGATCATGCCGTCCACCCGGCGCTCGTGGAGGAGCTGGACGACCTTGCGTTCATGCCCGGGATCGTCGTGCGGGTCGGCGATGAGGAGGCTGTAACCCGCTTCCAGGGCGGCCGCCTCGACCCCCTGGAGGATCTCGGTGAAGTACGGATTGCTGATCGCCGACACCGCGAGGCCGATGGAGCGGGTCCTGGAGGTCACCAGCGAGCGGGCCAGGGTGTTGGGCGTGTAGCCGAGGGCGTCGACGGCGTCCAGCACGGCCTGGCGGGTGTGCGGCAGCACCGGGCGGGTGCCGTTGAGGACATGGGAGACGGTGGCCACGGAGACTCCGGCACAGCGGGCCACGTCCGCCATGGTGGGCATCGGATTCTCCTCCCGGGAACGGCGCGACCGCCTGTCGGCACACCTGGCGACGTACCTCGGCCTCACGGCCGGGAACGTACCCCAGCGGGCGGTCTCGCGTAAACGCTTACGCAAGCGTTTACGTCGACCGATCCATCCCCGACCGACGCCACTCCGTCTCTCGGCCGCGCCTTCGGACCGGCCTCTCCGCCCTCAGCGCCTGCCCTCGGCCCCGCCCTCCGAGCGGCCTTTCTGCCCGGGTATCGTCGCCCTGCCCACCCCCTGACCCGTGGAGTTCCAGATGCCCGCCCGATCGTCCGCGAGCCGCCGTACCGTTCTCCGAGGAGCCGCCGCGGCCCCGGTCGCCGGGATCGCACTGGCTGCCTGTTCCGCTCCGGGCGGCGGGGACACGGCCTCCTCCGCGCCCACCGCACCGGTCGACCTCGGGGCGGAGAGCGAGATCTCGAAGGGCGGCGCCAAGCTCTACCGGGATCACAACGTGGTGGTCAGCCGCGGAGCGGACGGGACGCTGAAGGCGTTCAGCACGGTGTGCACGCACGCCGGGTGCCCGATCAACAAGCTGCAGGGCACCACTCTGATCTGCCCCTGCCACGGCAGCCGGTTCGACGCGGCGACGGGCAAGGTGGTCCAGGCGCCGGCCACCGAGCCCCTGACCGAGCTGTCGGTGAAGAACGCGAACGGCCGGATCGTGGCGGGCCCCGCCGACTGACCCGGAGAAGCCCCGGAGTCACCGACGCTCCTCGCACCACGTCCCTCCCGTCCCGGCAGCCGGGTTCCTCAGAGGGCCGGCGGCCCGTTCACTCCCACTGCCAGGCGATCCCCAGGATGCCCGGCCGTATACGCGGCTCGACGACGTGGACGCAGTGGTGCGGCTCGGTGATGGAGAGTTCCTGCCGGCCGTTGCGGGGAGCCGCAGCCGAGTGCTGGGTGAAGCGGTGGCAGCGCCCCGGCAGTGCGGCCGTCTCGAAGTGCACCTGGAGGGAGTACTGCCCGCCAGGGAGGTCGAAGCGGTTCAGGTACTCGCCGGAGACGCCGGCCGTGCCGTCCTCGACGCCGTACCGGAAGAGGAACGTGTCGCCGGAGCGGAGCCGGGTGCCGAAGAGCAGCTCGGCCACCAGGACGCCGGTGTCCTGGTCCCAGTGGACACGGCCCGTGCGGCAGTTCTCCAGCGCCCGCACCCGCATGTCGCGCGGGCTGCTGCCGGGGTCGCCGTGGTGCACGGCGAGGAACCGGTCGACGCCGTCGCGGTGGGCCCGCACGATGTGATGGGCCTCGCGTCCGGCCAGCTCGCGCCGGGCGCCGATCCGGACGTGTTCATGGTGGCCGAGGGTGTGCAGCCCGCCGTCCAAGGACCCGCCCAGCTCGGCCCGGAGCCGGTCCTGGACGTCCGAGGCCTCGATCAGGGAGCGGTAGGAGCGGCCCGCCGGGCGGCCGGCCGTCGCGCGGTCGTCGGACTCGGCGAGCAGCCGGATCAGTGACTCGTCCGGCAGGCGCAGGATCTCCTCCAGTGCCCGCACGGCCCGGAGTGACTCGGGGCGCTGCGGGCGGCGCGCCCCCTGCTGCCAGTAACTGAGACTGGTCACACCGACCTTGACCCCGTACCGCGACAGGTGGTGCTGGACGCGCTGGAGCGGCAGCCCGCGTGCGGCGATCGCGGCGCGCAGCGCCACGTGGAAGGGGCCGCCCCGCAAAGCTGTGTCCAGTTCCGCGGTGGGGAAGTCCGCGTGCTCTGTGGCATGCCGCATGCCGAGGGGCCTCTCTGTGAAGTGTCACTACGGCTGGTCAGACCGTCTGCGCGGGTGTGGGCGCGGCCACACCCGTGAGCGCCATGGGCGCCCGTGGCCGTGCGTGTCGCGCCCCCGTCCGCGTGCACGCACCGCCCCGATTCCCGTGCATTGAAGCGTGTTGACCAGACACCGACAACACCTGGAACCCGCCCGCCGCACAGTCCTGGCCGGACAGCGGCCCCCGCGACGGGCGCCGAAGAGCCCGTGCGGGTTCGCCCGGACCGGGCCGAACGGCGCCGCGCCGAGAGCCGGAGGGAGAGCCGGACGGCCCCGGCATGGCCGAAACGCGCCGTTCGGAGGGCCGGCGCTCCCCTGGAAGGCTGCCCGGGAAAGACCGGGAAGCCCGCACCTCCCGGGCGGTGCAACGTGCCGGGCGGCCGTTGTCCACAGGCCCGACGCGGTGTCGGTGCGCGCCAGTAGGGTGTGAGACATGGCCGACCCCTCCAGCTACCGCCCCAGGCCGGGAGACATCCCGGACACTCCCGGGGTGTACAGGTTCCGCGACGAGCACCGCCGGGTGATCTACGTCGGAAAGGCGAAGAGCCTGCGCCAGCGCCTGGCGAACTACTTCCAGGACCTGGCGAACCTGCACCCGCGCACCCGGACGATGGTGACGACCGCCGCGTCCGTGGAGTGGACCGTGGTGTCCACGGAGGTGGAGGCCCTGCAGCTGGAGTACTCCTGGATCAAGGAGTACGACCCCCGGTTCAACGTCAAGTACCGCGACGACAAGAGCTACCCGTACCTCGCGGTGACGATGAACGAGGAGTTCCCGCGGGTGCAGGTGATGCGCGGTCACAAGAAGAAGGGCGTCCGGTACTTCGGCCCGTACGCCCACGCGTGGGCCATCCGGGACACCGTCGACCTGATGCTGCGGGTCTTCCCGGTGCGCACCTGCTCCGCCGGCGTCTTCAAGAACGCCTCCCGCACCGGCCGGCCCTGCCTGCTCGGCTACATCGGCAAGTGCTCCGCGCCCTGCGTCGGCCGGATCAGCCCCGAGGACCACAGGGAGCTGGCCGAGGAGTTCTGCGACTTCATGGCCGGCCGCACCGGTACCTACCTCCGCCGTCTGGAGAGGCAGATGATGGAGGCGGCCGAGGAGATGGAGTACGAGCGGGCCGCCCGCCTGCGCGACGACGTCGGGGCCCTGAAGAAGGCCATGGAGAAGAACGCGGTCGTGCTCGCCGACGCGACCGACGCCGACCTCATCGCCGTCGCCGAGGACGAGCTGGAGGCCGCCGTCCAGATCTTCCACGTGCGCGGCGGGCGGGTGCGCGGCCAGCGGGGCTGGGTGACCGACAAGGTCGAGGAGGTCACCACCGGCGCCCTGGTGGAGCACGCCCTGCAGCAGCTGTACGGCGAGGAGACCGGGGACGCCGTGCCCAAGGAGGTCCTGGTCCCGGCGCTGCCCGAGCCGGTCGACCCGGTCCAGGAGTGGCTGACCGCCCGCCGCGGGTCGAGCGTCTCGCTGCGCATCCCGCAGCGCGGCGACAAGAAGGCACTCATGGAGACCGTCCAGCGCAACGCCCAGCAGTCCCTCGCCCTGCACAAGACCAAGCGCGCCTCCGACCTGACCACCCGCTCGCGCGCGCTGGAGGAGATCGCCGAGGCCCTCGACCTGGACAGCGCCCCGCTGCGGATCGAGTGCTACGACATCTCCCACCTCCAGGGCGACGACGTGGTCGCCTCCATGGTCGTCTTCGAGGACGGTCTGCAGCGCAAGAGCGAGTACCGCCGCTTCCAGATCAAGGGCTTCGCCGGGCAGGACGACGTCCGCTCCATGCACGAGGTGATCACCCGCCGCTTCCGGCGCTACCTCGCGGAGAAGGAGAAGACGGGGGAGTGGACCGAGGGGAGCGGGGCCGACGGCGCGCTCGCCGACGGTGACACGGCTCTCACCGGCCCGGACGCGATCACCCGCGGCCTGGAGGAGGACGTGGTCGACGGCTCCCTCAAGGACGACGACGGCCGCCCCAAGAAGTTCGCCTACCCGCCGCAGCTCGTCGTGGTCGACGGCGGCCGGCCGCAGGTCGCGGCGGCCCGGAGGGCGCTGGACGAGCTCGGCATCGACGACATCGCCGTCTGCGGCCTCGCCAAGCGTCTTGAGGAGGTCTGGGTGCCGGACGAGGAGGACCCGGTGGTGCTGCCCCGCACCAGCGAGGGCCTCTATCTGCTCCAGCGCGTCCGTGACGAGGCCCACCGGTTCGCGATCACCTACCAGCGCGCCAAACGCGCGAAGCGTTTCCGCTCCAGCCCGCTCGACGACGTGCCCGGCCTCGGCGAGACCCGCAAACAGGCGCTCATCAAGCATTTCGGCTCGGTGAAGAAGCTGCGGTCCGCCACAATCGAGCAGATCCAGGAAGTGCCCGGGATAGGCCGGAAGACGGCCGAGACCATCGCCGTGGCCCTCCTCCGGGCGGCCCCGGCCGCACCCGCCGTGAACACGGCGACCGGAGAGATCATTGAGGACGAGGAACCCGACACGACGGGGGGTTCCTCGGGGGAGCCCGTGACCGCGGGCGCCCCGGACGAACGACGGGGGCAGGAGACATGACCGAGCACGAGACACAGCCCACGGCGCCGCGGGATCGGGCGCACGGCGGAACGGGCGACGACGTCGTCCGGGACACGGCCGGGCAGGACACGGTTCAGGACAACGGAGCACAGGTGAGTACGGGCAGCGAGACAGCCGGAGCCCCCGAGGCGGCCATCCCCGAGCTGGTGATCATCTCCGGCATGTCCGGAGCGGGCCGGTCGACGGCCGCCAAGTGTCTGGAGGACCTCGGCTGGTTCGTCGTGGACAACCTCCCTCCCGCGCTCATCCCCACCATGGTGGAGCTGGGCGCCCGCTCCCAGGGCAACGTGGCGCGGATCGCGGTCGTCGTGGACGTCCGCGGGCGCCGCTTCTTCGACAACCTGCGCGAGTCGCTGGCGGACCTGGAGGCGAAGAACGTCACCCGGCGGATCGTCTTCCTGGAGTCCTCCGACGAGGCCCTGGTCCGCCGCTTCGAGTCGGTGCGCCGCCCGCACCCGCTGCAGGGCGACGGCCGGATCGTCGACGGCATCGCCGCCGAGCGCGAGCTGCTGCGCGAGCTGCGCGGCGACGCGGACCTGGTGATCGACACCTCCAGCCTCAACGTGCACGAGCTGCGCGCCAAGATGGACGCCCAGTTCGCCGGCGAGGAGGAGCCCGAGCTGCGGGCCACCGTCATGTCCTTCGGCTTCAAGTACGGCCTGCCGGTCGACGCCGACCTGGTGGCGGACATGCGGTTCCTGCCCAACCCGCACTGGGTCCCGGAGCTGCGCCCGTACACCGGCCTCAACGAGGAGGTCGCCGCCTACGTCTTCAACCAGCCCGGCGCCAAGGAGTTCCTCGACCGGTACGCCGAGCTGCTGCGGCTCATCGCCGCCGGGTACCGGCGCGAGGGCAAGCGCTATGTGACCATCGCCATCGGCTGTACCGGCGGAAAGCACCGCTCGGTCGCGATGTCGGAGAAGCTCGCCGCGCGCCTCGCGGCCGAGGGCGTGGAGACGGTGGTCGTACACCGGGACATGGGACGGGAATGACGGAACGTACACGGCGGCTGAGCAGGCTCCGCCGGATGGTGCCGGAGGGCCGCTCGAGCCGCGCCACGGCCGAGTCGCGGACGGCGCGGCCCGTCGAGGCCCGCGGCGGCCGGCCCCGCCGGCGCGGCACCCAGCCCAAGGTCGTCGCGCTCGGCGGCGGCATGGGCCTGTCCGCCTCGCTCGCCGCGCTGCGCCGGATCACCGGTGACCTCACCGCCGTCGTCACCGTGGCCGACGACGGCGGTTCCAGCGGCCGGCTCCGCGACGAGCTGGGCGTGCTGCCGCCCGGCGACCTGCGCAAGGCGCTCGCCGCGCTGTGCGGCGACGACGACTGGGGCCAGACCTGGGCCCGGGTCATCCAGCACCGCTTCCAGTCCCAGGGCGACCTGCACGACCACGCGGTCGGCAACCTGCTGATCGTCGCCCTGTGGGAGCAGCTGGGCGACCACGTCCAGGCCCTGGACCTGGTGGGCAAGCTGCTCGGCGCGCACGGGCGCGTGCTGCCCATGTCCGCCGTACCGCTGGAGTTGCAGGCCCTGGTCAAGGGGCACGACCCGGAGCGGCCGGAGGACGTGGACACCGTGCGCGGTCAGGCGACCGTCGCGCTCACGCCCGGTGAGGTGCAGTCGGTGCATCTGCTGCCGCACGACCCGCCGGCCGTGCCGGAGGCCCTGGCCGCGGTCCTGGACGCCGACTGGGTGGTGCTGGGACCCGGCTCCTGGTTCTCGTCGGTGATCCCGCATCTGCTCGTCCCCGAGCTGCTGGACGCGCTCACCGAGACCAAGGCGCGCAAGGTCCTCTCCTTGAACCTCGCCCCGCAGCCGGGAGAAACCGAAGGCTTCTCCCCGCAGCGTCATTTGGAGGTTTTGGGGCGACACGCCCCTAAACTCGCCCTGGACGTGGTGCTGGCCGACGAGGCCGCCGTGCCCGACCGTGACTCGCTCACCGAGGCCGCCAAGCGGCTGGGAGCCGCGGTCGAGCTGGCGCCTGTCGCCCGGACCGACGGAAGCCCCCGGCACGACCCGGAGCTGTTGGCCGCCGCGTACGACCGTATTTTTCGGATGCATGGAAGGATCGGCCCATGGCGATGACGGCAGCGGTGAAGGATGAGATCTCCCGGCTCCCCGTCACCCGCACCTGCTGCAGGAAAGCGGAGGTCTCCGCCATCCTGCGGTTCGCCGGCGGCCTTCACCTGGTGAGCGGGCGCATCGTGATCGAGGCGGAGCTGGACACCGCGATGGCGGCCCGGCGTCTCAAGCGGGACATCCTGGAGATCTTCGGCCACAGTTCCGAGCTGATCGTGATGGCTCCCGGCGGGCTGCGGCGCGGCTCGCGGTACGTCGTGCGGGTCGTCGCCGGCGGTGACCAGCTGGCCCGTCAGACGGGCCTGGTGGACGGCCGGGGCCGACCGATCCGGGGTCTGCCCCCGCAGGTCGTGTCCGGGGCCACCTGCGACGCGGAGGCGGCCTGGCGCGGGGCCTTCCTGGCGCACGGCTCGCTGACCGAGCCGGGCCGGTCCTCCTCCCTGGAGGTGACCTGCCCCGGGCCGGAGGCCGCGCTCGCGCTGGTCGGTGCCGCCCGCCGGCTCTCCATCGCCGCCAAGGCCCGCGAGGTGCGGACCGTGGACCGGGTGGTCGTCCGGGACGGTGACGCGATCGGCGCGCTGCTGACGCGGCTCGGCGCGCACGAGTCGGTGCTGGCCTGGGAGGAGCGGCGGATGCGCCGCGAGGTGCGGGCCACCGCGAACCGCCTCGCCAACTTCGACGACGCCAACCTGCGCCGCTCGGCCCGCGCCGCCGTGGCCGCCGGTGCCCGGGTGCAGCGCGCCCTGGAGATCCTCGCCGACGAGGTCCCCGAGCACCTCGCCGCCGCGGGGCGCCTGCGTATGGAGCACAAGCAGGCCTCCTTGGAGGAGCTGGGCGCGCTCGCCGACCCGCCGCTGACCAAGGACGCGGTCGCGGGCCGTATCCGCCGGCTGCTGGCGATGGCCGACAAGCGCGCGTCCGACCTGGGCATCCCGGGCACGGAGGCCAACCTCTCGGAGGAGCTCGCGGACAACCTCGCGGGCTGACCACCTCACGTCAACACACCGGTGCCGACGGCCACTTGGATCCGTCGGCACCGGCGCCTCCGGGCCGGGCCCACCGCCGTTTGCGTGTCCATGAGGCGCTCTTGACTCCATCATCGAGTGACATGAGCCTGGCAACCTGTTCGCCGCCGTGGCGGACCACCGCTAGGGGGGTTCATGAGACACAGGGCGAGATCGATCCTCGCTGTCGGCGCGCTTCTCATCGGCGGAGCGAGCCTTGCACCCGTAGCCCAGGCACAGAGCGGAAACCCGGCGAAGTCCGACCAGGACGAGGTCAAGGTCTTCCGCGCCGACGTCACCAAGCAGCAGGTACCCCTCCTGCTCAAGGCCGGCCAGGACGGCCACGAACTCGGCGAGCGGGCCGCGGCGCGGGGGAGGACCCGGGTCGAGGTCTACCTCACCGACGAGCAGGCCGCGAAGCTCCGGAAGCAGGGCGTCGACCTCACCGAGCACACCCTCTCCGCGAAGGCGGAGGCACGCGTGGAGGGCGCCGCACAGGGCGTGTTCCGCCCGTACAGCGGGAGCGGGGGGCTCCGGCAGGAGATCCTCGCGGCCGCCCGGGCCAACCCCGGTCTCACCAAGGTCGAGTCCATCGGGAAGACCGTCGACGGCCAGGACATCCTCGCGCTCCGGCTGACCAGGAACGCCCGCAAGTCCACGGACGGCTCCAAGCCGTCCGTGCTGTACATGTCCAACCAGCACGCGCGCGAATGGATCACGCCGGAGATGACCCGCCGGCTGATGCACTACTACCTGGACCACTACCGGACCGACAAGCGCGTCAGGAAGATCGTCGACTCGACGGAACTGTGGTTCGTGCTCTCGGCCAACCCCGACGGCTACGACTACACGTTCAAGAGCGCCGACAACCGCCTCTGGCGCAAGAACCTGCGGGACGTCAACGGCGACGGCGCCATCAGCACCGGCGACGGCGTCGACCTCAACCGCAACTTCGCCTACAAGTGGGGCTACGACGACGAAGGTTCGTCCCCCAACCCCACCAGCCAGACCTACCGCGGCGCGAGCCCGGCTTCCGAGCCCGAGACCAGGGCCCTCGACGCCTTCGAGAAGCGCATCGGATTCACGTACGGCATCAACTACCACTCCGCCGCCGAGCTCCTCCTCTACGGCGTCGGCTGGCAGGTGGCCACCCCGACCCCGGACGACGTCCTGTACAAGGCACTCGCCGGCACCCCCGACAACCCGGCGATCCCCGGCTACCGTTCGCAGGTCTCCTCGGAGCTGTACACCACCAACGGCGAGGCGGACGGCCAGGCGTCCAACGTCAACGGGATGGCGATGTTCACCCCCGAGATGTCGACCTGTCAGACCGCGTCGGACGTCGACCCGGACGACGCGTGGAAGGCCGCGGACTGCCGGTCGGTCTTCAACTTCCCCGACGACGAGAAGCTGATCCAGCAGGAGTTCGCCAAGAACGTCCCGTTCGCGCTCTCCGTCGCGGAGACCGCCGCGCACCCGGACCGGCCGGTCTCCCCGGTCGGCCTGAGCGCCGCCGACTTCACCCCGGCCGCGTTCACCACGTCGTACTCCCGGGGCGCGGACCAGCAGGTCTCGGTCGTCGTGCGCAAGGCGATCCGCGACAAGGAGCTCAAGTACCGCGTCAACGGCGGCCGTGTCCGCGACCGGGCGCTGAGGCACTGGAAGGGCGGCGAGGTCTACGGCGGCCAGGACGACCTCTACTTCGACGAGTACCGGGCCGCGGTACGCGACGGCGAGCCCGGCGACAAGGTCGAGGTGTGGTTCACCGGCAGGACGAAGGGCGGCAAGAAGGTCTCCGGCGCCCACTTCACGTACACCGTCACCCAGCGGCCCGGGGCGGACACCCTGGTGGTCGCCGAGGAGGGCGCGGCCGCCACGCAGGCACGCACGTACGCGGACGCGCTGAAGGCGGCCGGGCACAGGGCGATCGTGTGGGACGTGGCCACACAGGGCGTGCCGGACGCGCTCGGCGTTCTGAAGCACTTCCGTACGGTCGTGCACTACTCAGGCGCCGAGGGCCCGGGCAACCCCGTCCAGCTCCAGCTGCGCGCCTACCTCAACGAGGGCGGCCGGCTGATCGAGGCCGGCGAACTCGCCGGCGGCAGCGTCGACCTCGGCGACGGCACCCCGTCGGACGACTTCAGCCAGTACTACCTGGGCGCGTACAGCCGTACGTCGACGAAGGGGGCCACCGGCTTCACCGGGACGGGTGGCCTCGACGGCTTCAGCGCCGCCCTCGCCGACGCCCCCGGCAACCCGCTGGACAGGGCGGGCACGTACGGCGTCACCTCCGACGAGCTGCCGGCCTCCGCCTATCCGCAGTTCAGCAGCGCCGGCGCGGGCCGGTTCGCCGGGACCGTCAACCCGTACGGGCCGTACTCCGGCTCGGGCATGGCCGCCGCCGTCCACACGGACGACGCCTACAAGCGCCTCACCCGCACCATCGACCTCACCGGTGTCACCGCTGCCGACAGGCCGGCCCTGAGCACCCGGCTGCTGTGGGACACCGAACCCGGTTACGACCACGCGGTGATCGAGGCGCACACTGTGGGCGCCGACGACTGGACGACCCTGCCGGAGGCCTCCGGGGCCACGAAGACGGCCGTGCCGGCCGAGTGCGGGGCCGGATTCATGATCAACGAGCACCCGTGGCTCAAGCACTATCTGACGCTGTCCGGCAGCACCTGCGCCGCGAGCGGCACCACGGGCACCTGGAACAGCCTCACCGGCAGCTCCGCCGGCTGGCAGCAGGTGAGCTTCGACCTGAGCGCGTACGCCGGCAGGACGGTCGAGCTCTCCATCAGCTACGTCACCGACCCGGGCAGCGGCGGCCACGGTGTGCTCGCCGACGACGCCTCGCTCGTCACCGGCACCACGGCGAGGGACACCGAGGGCTTCGAGTCGTCACTGGGGGCGTGGAAGGCGGCCGGACCGCCGCCGGGCAGCCCGGCGGTGCTGAAGGACTGGACGCGCACCGGAACCCTGTTCCAGACGTACGGAGCGGTCACCACCGGCGA
Source organism: Streptomyces sp. 1222.5 (assembly GCF_900105245.1). Classification (NCBI taxonomy): domain Bacteria; kingdom Bacillati; phylum Actinomycetota; class Actinomycetes; order Kitasatosporales; family Streptomycetaceae; genus Streptomyces; species Streptomyces sp. 1222.5. Next base: position 6,464,749 of record NZ_FNSZ01000001.1, read on the forward strand.
CACCGTGCTGCTCGGGTTCGGCCTCGAACAGGTGCCCTCTGCGGCCGATCGGGTAGCGCTGCTGAGGAAGGCGTTCACCTCGCTCGGCCGGTGAACGAAACAGGTGAGCGGAACCCCCTCTCAGGGGTGCGGGAATGGGGTAGTCGACAGGTGAGCAGACCCGCTCACGAACGAGTGAAAGAGGCGCCGAAAACGGGCCGCAATCAGTAATGAATACGGGCGAAACCACAGTCGATCCCTGGTGTTCCGTACCCCTACCGACGGGTACGGAACGCCTGCCCTCTATGCGGCATCTCGATGTCACTCCGGGGGCCCCGGAGGGGTAGGGTCGGGGGTGGTCGGGGACATCCCAAATACAGCTCGCCGGCACCGCATGGCCGGCGTACCAACGAGGAGATCGGTTCGTGACGATCCGCGTAGGCATCAACGGCTTCGGCCGTATCGGGCGTAACTACTTCCGCGCGCTGCTGGAGCAGGGTGCCGACATCGAAGTTGTGGCTGTCAACGACCTTGGTGACACCGCCACCACCGCTCACCTGCTGAAGTACGACACGATCCTGGGCCGCCTCAAGCAGGAGGTCTCCCACACCGCCGACACGATCACCGTCGACGGCCACACCATCAAGGTGCTCTCCGAGCGCAACCCCGCCGAGATCCCCTGGGGCGAGCTGGGCGTCGACATCGTCATCGAGTCGACGGGCATCTTCACCAAGCGCGACGACGCCGCCAAGCACCTCGCCGGCGGCGCCAAGAAGGTCCTCATCTCGGCTCCGGCCAAGGACGAGGACATCACCATCGTCATGGGCGTCAACCAGGACAAGTACGACCCGGCGCAGCACAACGTCATCTCCAACGCCTCCTGCACCACCAACTGTGTGGCGCCGATGGCGAAGGTCCTCGACGAGAACTTCGGCATCGTCAAGGGCCTGATGACGACGGTGCACGCGTACACGAACGACCAGCGCATCCTGGACTTCCCGCACAAGGACCTGCGCCGCGCCCGTGCCGCCGCCGAGAACATCATCCCGACCACGACGGGCGCCGCCAAGGCCACCGCCCTGGTCCTGCCGCAGCTCAAGGGCAAGCTGGACGGCATCGCGATGCGCGTCCCGGTTCCCACCGGCTCGGCCACCGACCTCGTGGTGCAGCTCCAGCGCGAGGTCACCAAGGACGAGGTCAACGCCGCGTTCAAGAAGGCCTCCGAGGACGGCGACCTCAAGGGCTATCTGGCCTACACCGAGGACGAGATCGTCTCCTCGGACATCGTCGGCGACCCGGCCTCCTGCACCTTCGACTCCTCCCTGACCATGGTTCAGGACGGCAACTCGGTGAAGATCCTCGGCTGGTACGACAACGAGTGGGGCTACTCCAACCGCCTCGTGGACCTCACGGTCTTCGTCGGCGACCAGCTCTGATCGTCGAAGCAGGACCTTGAAGTGAGAGCAGGGCTCGGGCAGCGCACCGTCGCGCTGTCCGGGCCCTGTCCTACGCCCGGACCACGTCCTCTTACGATCAGGTGCACCACGAGCCCTCCTCAGGAGTCCACTCAATGAAGACGATCGACGAACTTCTCGCCGACGGCGTGAGCGGTAAGCGGGTATTCGTCCGCGCCGACCTCAATGTGCCGCTCGCCGACGGGACGATCACCGACGACGGCCGCATCCGCGCCGTCCTGCCCACCGTCAAGGCACTGGCCGACGCGGGCGCGAAGGTGGTCGTCGCCTCGCACCTGGGCCGCCCCAAGGGTGCCCCGGACCCCGCCTTCTCGCTGCTGCCCGCCGCCGAGCGCCTCGGTGAACTGCTCGGCGCCCCGGTCGCCTTCGCCCAGGACACCGTCGGCCCCGCCGCGCACGACGCCGTCGACGGCCTCCAGCCCGGCCAGGTCGCGGTCATCGAGAACCTGCGCTTCAACCCCGGAGAGACCTCCAAGGACGACACCGAGCGGGGCGAGTTCGCCGACCGGCTCGCCGCCCTCGCCGACGTCTACGTCGGTGACGGCTTCGGCGCGGTCCACCGCAAGCACGCCTCCGTCTACGACCTCCCGGCCCGGCTGCCGCACTACGCCGGCTACCTGATCGCCACCGAGGTCGGCGTCCTGAAGAAGCTCACCGAGGACGTCAAGCGCCCCTACGTCGTCGCGCTCGGCGGCGCCAAGGTCTCCGACAAGCTCGCCGTCATCGACCAGCTGCTCGGCAAGGCCGACCGGCTGCTCATCGGCGGCGGCATGGCCTACACCTTCCTCAAGGCCAAGGGCTACGAGGTCGGCATCTCCCTCCTTCAGGAGGACCAGGTCCCGGTCGTCACCGAGTACCTGCAGCGCGCCGAGAAGCAGGGCGTGGAGCTGCTGCTCCCCGTCGACGTCGTGGTCTCCCGGGAGTTCCCGGACCTGAAGACCAAGGCGCCGACCGAGAACACCGTGGTCGACGCGGACAAGATCCCCGCCGACCAGGAGGGCCTGGACATCGGCCCGAAGACCCGAGAGCTGTACGCCTCGAAGCTCGCCGACGCCGAGACCGTCTTCTGGAACGGTCCCATGGGCGTCTTCGAGCACCCCGACTACGCCGAGGGCACCAAGGCGGTCGCCCAGGCCCTCGTCGGATCGAAGGGCTTCACCGTCGTCGGTGGCGGCGACTCCGCCGCGGCCGTGCGTACGCTCGGCTTCGACGAGAACGCATTCGGCCACATCTCGACCGGTGGCGGCGCCTCCCTCGAATACCTCGAGGGCAAGACGCTCCCCGGCCTCGCCGCACTGGAGGACTGACCTACATGAGCACGCGCACGCCGCTGATGGCGGGCAACTGGAAGATGAACCTCAACCACCTCGAGGCCATCGCACACGTCCAGAAGCTCGCCTTCGCCCTGGCCGACAAGGACTACGAGGCCGTCGAGGTCGCCGTCCTGCCGCCCTTCACCGACCTGCGCTCCGTGCAGACCCTGGTCGACGGCGACAAGCTCAGGATCAAGTACGGCGCCCAGGACATCTCGCCGCACGACTCCGGTGCCTACACCGGCGAGATCTCGGGCCCGATGCTGGCCAAGCTGAAGTGCACCTTCGTGGCGATCGGCCACTCGGAGCGCCGCCAGTACCACGGCGAGACCGACGAGCTGGTCAACGCCAAGGTCAAGGCCGCGTACAAGCACGGCCTGACCCCGATCCTGTGCGTCGGCGAGGAGCTGGACGTCCGCGAGGCGGGCGACCACGTCGCCCACACCCTCGCGCAGATCGAGGGCGGCCTGAAGGACCTCCCGGCCGAGCAGGCCGAGACCGTCGTGATCGCCTACGAGCCCGTGTGGGCCATCGGCACCGGCAAGGTCTGCGGCGCCGAGGACGCCCAGGAGGTCTGCGCCGCCATCCGCGCCAAGATCGCCGAGCTGTACTCGCAGGAGCTGGCCGACAAGGTCCGCATCCAGTACGGCGGCTCCGTGAAGGCGGGCAACGTCGCCGAGATCATGGCCCAGGCCGACATCGACGGAGCCCTGGTCGGGGGCGCCTCGCTGGACGCGGACGAGTTCGTCAAGATCGTGCGTTTCCGCGATCAGTGATCATGTCCGCGAGTAGGCGGTAGCGGCGATACGTCGTACCCTTGCGGGGGCGCAGCCGAGACGCTGTGCCCCCGTCGTCCATCCGAATCCGAGGAAGTTGGTCCAGCCGTGGTTTTGGGGTTCTCGATCGCCCTGATCGTCTTCAGCCTGCTGCTGATGCTGCTGGTGCTGATGCACAAGGGGAAGGGCGGCGGCCTCTCCGACATGTTCGGCGGCGGCATGCAGTCCTCCGTCGGCGGCTCCTCGGTCGCCGAGCGCAACCTCGACCGGATCACCATCGTGATCGGTCTGTGCTGGTTCGCGTGCATCATCGTCCTCGGCATGCTGATGAAGACGAACATCTGATTCGCACAGCAGGCACATCACGCATATTCCGCACGTAACGCCCCATGTTCGGTACGCGCTCCTGAGCGCGGCCTATCATGGGGCTTGCGTCTTGATATGGGGGCTGTAACTCCAATCACTGGACGCGCGTTGGGCCTTACGTAGACTGAGGCGCTCGCGGCGAAGCGGAACGCCGACTCGCTTCGCGGCACCATCACGCAGGGAGTTACGACCGTGGCAAGTGGCAACGCGATCCGAGGAAGCCGGGTCGGTGCGGGGCCGATGGGCGAGGCCGAGCGCGGCGAGTCCGCGCCGCGTCTGCGCATCTCCTTCTGGTGCTCCAACGGGCACGAGACCCAGCCGAGCTTCGCCAGCGACGCTCAGGTCCCCGACACCTGGGACTGCCCGCGCTGCGGATTCCCGGCCGGCCAGGACCGGGACAACCCGCCGGACCCGCCGCGCACCGAGCCGTACAAGACGCACCTCGCGTACGTACGGGAGCGGCGCAGCGACGCGGACGGCGAGGCCATTCTCGCCGAGGCGCTCGCCAAACTGCGGGGCGAGATCTAGAACTTCTCATCGGCCGGGCGCCTGCGGGCTCCTGGCCGAAGCCGTCTCGTCCCGCCGCGGACGGCCCGTTGTCAGTGGTGCCCCCTACGGTTGGCCACAACGGCACATCGTGAGGGGGACGTGTGGCTGCGGTCGAGGGGGCGGGCGAGGGCGCCCCCACCTGGCGCGGGGGATTCGGACGGCTGTGGACGGCAGCGGTGGTCTCCCGGTTCGGGGACGCGCTGCGGACCGCCGCGCTGCCGCTGCTCGCCGTGCGGCTGACCGACGATCCGCTCGTCGTCGCCTCGGTGACCGCGTGCGGCTATGTGCCCTGGCTGCTGTTCGGGCTGTTCGGCGGAGCCGTGGCGGACCGCGTCGACCAGCGGCGGGCGATGTGGTCCGTGGACGCGGTACGGGGCTTGCTCGTCGCCGGTTTCGCCCTCGCCGTCAGCCTGGGGCACGCCTCGATCCCCCTGCTGATCGCGCTGGCCTTCTCGCTCACCGCGCTCCAGACGCTCTTCGACAACGCCGCCACCGCCCTGCTGCCCTCCCTCGTGCGGAGCGAGGCCCTCGGCGGCGCGAACGCGCGGCTGATGACCGGTCAGCAGTTGGCGGGCGGGCTGCTCGCGGGCCCGTTCGTGCCCCTGCTGCTGACGGCGGGCGCGTTCATGCCGTTCGCGGCGGACGCGGGCACGTACGCGCTGGCGGCCGTCCTCGTGGCGTCCCTGCGGACCCGGCCGCCGGAGCGTGCGCCGCGCCCGGCCGGCAGCACCCTGCGCTCGGAGATCGCGGCGGGCCTGCGGGTCCTGTGGCGGGACCGGGCGCTGCGCGCGGTCTGCGTGGCGACGACCCTGTGCAACGTCGGCATGGGCGCCCTGATCGCCACCCTGGCGCTGCACGTCACCCGCTGGCTGCACGCCGGCGGCACCGGATACGTAGCCGCCATGACGGCGTACTCGGCCGGCAGCCTGGCCGGCGGTTTCGTCGCCCAGCGGATCGCGCGCCGCACCGGGCGGGTACGGGCCCTGCTGCTCGGCGGGGCGGTGCAGACCGGCTCGCTGCTGCTCATCGGCTCGGTACGGCACCTGTCCGCCCTGATCGCCGGCATGCTGCTGCTGGGCGCCATGAACATGGTGTGGAACGTCAACCAGGTCACGTTGATGCAGCAGCGCAGCCCCGCCGCCATGGTGGGCCGCGTCTCCTCCGCGTTCCGCACGGCCTCGACCTCCGGCGCCCCGCTCGGTGCCCTCCTCGGCGGAGTGGCCGCCCGGGTGTACGGGCTGAACGGGCCGGCCCTGCTCGCCGCCGTCCTCTTCACGCTGGCCGTCACCGCGCTGATACCGGCGCGCCGTCCGGACGTACCTGTTGTTGGCCGTGAGGACAGCGTCGCGAGCGCTCCTCCCGCGTGGTGATCAACTAGGTTGGGACCGGCAGCGGGGCAAGGTACGCAGCAGGACAGGTGCAGGAAAGAAGGCTGAGGTCGGAAATGAACGCAGACGGCCGTACCAGGCTCGACCAGACGCCCGAATGGGCCGCTCTCGCCAAGCACCGCGAAGAATTCGCGGACACCCGTCTGAGGGATCTGTTCGCCGCCGATCCGCAGCGCGGCGACGGGTACACGCTCCAGGTCGGTGACCTTTACATCGACTATTCGAAGCACCTCGTCACCGACGAGACGCTGCGGCTGCTGCGCGAGCTGGCCGCCGCGAGGGACGTGTTCGCGTTGCGGGACGCGATGTTCCGTGGTGAGCGGATCAATGTGACCGAGAACCGGGCGGTGCTGCACACGGCGTTGCGTGCGCGGCGGGACGCGGTGGTCGAGGTCGATGGTGAGAACGTCGTGCCCGCTGTGCATGCCGTGTTGGAGAAGATGGCCGGTTTCGCGGACCGGGTGCGTTCGGGTGAGTGGCGGGGTCATACCGGCCGGCGTATCCGGAACGTGGTCAACGTCGGGATCGGTGGGTCGGATCTGGGCCCGGCGATGGCCTACGAGGCGCTGCGTGCTTTCACCGACCGTGATCTGACGGTGCGTTTCGTCTCCAACGTGGACGGTGCGGATCTGCACGAGGCCACGCGGGATCTGGATCCGGCCGAGACGCTGTTCGTGATCGCGTCGAAGACGTTCACCACGATCGAGACGATCACCAACGCGACGTCCGCCCGTAAGTGGGTGCTGGACGCGCTGGGCGACGAATCGGCGGTGGCGCGGCATTTCGTGGCGCTGTCGACGAACGCCGAGAAGGTGGCGGAGTTCGGTATCGACGTGGCGAACATGTTCGAGTTCTGGGACTGGGTGGGGGGCCGGTACTCCTACGACTCCGCGATCGGCCTGTCGTTGATGATCGCGATCGGTCCGGACCGGTTCCGGCAGATGCTCGATGGTTTCCATCTGGTCGACGAGCATTTCCGCACGGCGCCGGCGGAGGCGAACGCGCCGTTGCTGATGGGTCTGCTGGGGATCTGGTACGGCAACTTCCATGACGCGCAGTCGCATGCGGTGCTGCCGTACTCGCATTACCTGTCGCGGTTCACGGCGTACCTGCAGCAGCTGGACATGGAGTCCAACGGCAAGTCGGTGCAGCGTGACGGTGAGCCGGTGCACTGGCAGACGGGTCCGGTGGTGTGGGGCACGCCGGGCACCAACGGGCAGCATGCCTACTACCAGTTGCTCCATCAGGGCACCAAGCTGATCCCGGCGGACTTCATCGGGTTCGCCCGTCCGGTCGGCGAGCTGCGCGGGGAGCTGAAGGACCAGCATGATCTGCTGATGGCGAACTTCTTCGCGCAGACGCAGGCCCTGGCGTTCGGCAAGACCGCCGAGGAGGTCCGTGCGGAGGGTGTCGCCGAGGAGCAGGTCGCGCACCGCACGTTCGGCGGCAACCGTCCCACCACCACGATCCTGGCCCGGGAGCTGACCCCCTCGGTCCTCGGTCAGCTCGTCGCGCTGTACGAGCACAAGGTGTTCGTCCAGGGCGCGGTCTGGAACATCGACTCCTTCGACCAGTGGGGCGTCGAACTCGGCAAGGTCCTCGCCAAACGCGTCGAACCCGCCCTCACCGAAGGCGCCGACGTCCCCGGCCTCGATACCTCCACCGAAGCACTCGTCGGCAGGTACCGGGAGCTGCGCGGACGCGGCTGACCACCCCGTCCTGGCCCGCCCGGCGATACCCGCTGTGCGTTTCCCGTGCGCATCCCCTAGGGTTCCGCTGATCCAGGGGAGGACGCACGCATGATGCGCAGGGGGTTCGCCGCGGCGGTCGCGGTGGCCGTGGTGGGGATGTCGGTGGCGGGCTGCGGCGGCAGGTACCGCCCGCCCAAGGGGGAGGACGGCGCTCCCGCGGCCACCGTCATGGCCCACCCGGCCTACGCGGGGCTGTCCGAGGTGCCGGAGCGGCTGGAGGCGGACGGGACGACCGTCACGGTCGGGGACCCCGGCGCGCCGGTGACCGTCCGCCTGTACGAGGACCCGCGCTGCCCGGTCTGCGAGGAGTTCGAGACCGAGGGCGGCGCTCCGCAGCTGCGCGAGGCCACCATCCGCCGGGAGACGAGGATCCAGTACACCCTCGCCTCCTTCCTCGACGACCGCCTCGGCGGCTCCGGCTCGAAGAAGGCGGTCAACGCCCTGCGGGCCGCCCTGGACGCCGGCAGGTTCGCCGAATACCACGACCTGCTGTACGCCAACCAGCCCGAGGAGAGCGTCGACGGATTCACCGACGCCCACCTGCTCGAGCTGGCTGGGCAGGTCGACGGGCTGCGCGGGCCGGAGTTCGACTCGGCCGTGCGCACCATGAAGTACCGGTCGTTCGTGACCGCCGCCGAGAAGCGGTACGAGAAGGCGGGCGGCGAGAAGGACCCCGGGGGACCCGGCACCCCCACCGCCGAGATCGACGGGGTACGCATCCCGGCGCAGTACAGCGGACTGCTCTTCGACGGGAAGGTGTTCGGCAAGCTGCTGTCCGACATCCGCAGCCGGCCGCAGCAGTGGAAGGACATCTCCTTCTGAGCCGGGTGTCCTGCTGAGCCGGCCCTAGGAGACCGCGCTGAGCGTGTCCGCGAGGCGCCGCCGGGCCGCGCGGGCGGCCGGCAGCGCGGCCAGGCCCGCCGCCCCCAGCACCGCGGCCAGGAGCAGCAGGAGCAGCAGCCCGGGCGAGGGGGACTGGGCGATCCCGGCCCCGATGCCGCTGGAGTCGCCCTGGGCGTCGATCAGTCGGCGGGCCAGCGGCAGCCCCAGAGCCGTGGCGGCGACGGCCGCCGCCAGGGCCGTACAGCTCGTCGCCGTGACGGTGATCGCGGTGATCTGCCGGGGGGACATGCCGATCGCCCGGAGTGCCAGCACGTCCCGCTCGCCCTCGCGGACGCTGCCGCCGATCGCGGTGAGCAGCTCGACGAGTCCGATGAGGGCGAGCACGGCGATCAGCCCGGCGACGACCGCGCGCAGCGGCGACAGCCCGTCGGCGGGGTTCGTCACGGGGTGCACGTCCAGATGGCCCTGGCCGGCCTCGGTGAGCGCGGCGGCCACACGCTGCGGGTCGGCCCCGGCGCGCAGGCGCAGCTCGTAGAAGGCGGCGGACACTCCGGGATCGTTCTCGCGGAGGGTGTCCAGGGTGGTGGTCACCACCCGGCCGGCGTTCTGCGGTTCGAGGCTGCGGCCCACGATGTGCAGGATCTGCGGGCGGTCGCCCACCGTCATCCGCACCCAGTCGCCGACCCGCGCGTGCAGCAGGTCCAGCAGTCCCTGGCCGGCCACCGCCTCGTCCGGTCCGCGTGCGGCGCGGCCCTCGGCGAGTGCGCAGGGGTAGGGCTCCGCGTGGGTGCCGATGCCGCGCAGGGCGATCGTCCCGGTCTGGCCGGGGACCAGCGCGGCCACTTCGACGCCCGGGTAGGCGGCGGCGACCCGGGGGTCGCGGGTCAGCCGGGTCTTCACGTCCGCCGTGCCGTCGGCGCCGTCGGAGCGCACGGTGAGCGTGGTCGGCAGCCCCACCCGCCCGGGACTGCTGTGGAACCGGTCGATCGTGGTCCACGCGCTGAGCGCCACCACGATCAGCAGCAGGGGCAGGGTCAGCCGGGCCACGGTCGCCAGGGACCGGCCGCGCCCCGCGAACGCCTTGTGGCAGCCGAGGACCAGCGCGGCCGGCAACCGCAGTCCGAGCGCCCGCCGGGCCAGGGGGGTCAGCCGACCGCCCGCCGGCGCGGACCTGCGCGGCACCGGCACGGGTGGCACCCGCCCCGCCCGCCAGGCCGCGAGCCCGGTGGTCAGGCCGATGAACAGGACGGCGCCCACCGGCACCACGAACAGCGCCAGGGTGTGCCCGGGCAGCCCCTGCCACACCCCCACCGCGTCACCGAGCCGTCCGGGAACCCGGCGGCCCAGCGCCTCGGTGAGCGCGGCCGCGCCCACGGCGCCGAGCAGGGCGTACGCGAGATGCTGGAGGAGGAAGATTCGCACCACCTGGCCGGGTGTGAAGCCGATCGCCTTGAGCACCGACAGGTCCCGCAGGTGCCCGCGGATGCGGGTGGCGATCGCGCCGTGCACCGCGAGCCCCGCGGCGACCAGCGCGCCCAGACCGAACAGTCCGAGGACCTGGCCGAGCAGCCGGTCGTCGCCCTGGGCCTCGGCGCGTGCCTGCTGCCAGGTGGACACCTCGCCGACCGCGCCCGCGCCCAGGACGGTCACGGCACGCTGCACGGCGTAGTCCGTGTCGGCCGGATCGTCGAGCCGCAGGCCGATCACCCGGCCGGCGGGTGCGCGTACGGCGGACGGCGGCGCCCACACCAGACCCGGCTGCTCACCCGGGCTGTAGTGCGGTTCTGTGCTGTCGGCGATGCCCTCGACGGTGAGGGTGCGGGCGGTACCGGGCAGGGTCAGCGTGTCCCCGGGCTCGGCCAGCAGGGCCCGGGCCAGGCCGGTCTCCAGTACCACCCCGTCCGGTTCGGCCGGGTCCAGCCAGCGCCCGGTGGTGACCAGCGGGCGGCCGACGGAGGGCAGCGCGGGCGTGGCGCGCAGTTCCACGGAGGCACGGGTGCCGCGGGAGGAGACGGTGGCGGCCTCGGTGCGGTAGGGGCCGGCGACGGACTCGACGCCGTCCAGCCGGGACAGCTTGCGGGCGTCCGCCGAGGGAACGGTGTGGATCCACACGTGCGCGCCGCGGGCCTGCGTGAAGATCCGCTGCCAGGGGTTGGTGGCGTAGCCGAACAGGGCGGTGGCCAGGAGCAGGGAGGCGACGATGCCGGCGGTGGCGAGCACGAGGAACAGCGCCTCGCCGCGGTGCGTGCGCAGATCGGAGTGCGCCCAGCGCAGGGTGGCCCGCACGTGCCTCAGCCCCTCGCCCCGCGGCGGCCGGCCGCGCGGCCGACCGGCGGACCTGCCGGCCGGGTCGCCGGCGGTACCGTCCGCGCAGACGTCAGCCGCACCATCAGTCCCTCAGCTCCAGCACACCGGAGATGCCGCGGCGCCGGGACGGCGTGGCGTCCAGCGCGGCGTCGTCGGCTATCCGGCCGTCGAAGAAGCTGATCACCCGGTCCGCGGCGCTGGCCAGCCGGGCGTCGTGGGTGACGAGGACGATGCTCTGCCCGCGTCCGTGGAAGTGGGACAGCAGCCGCATCACCTCGCGGGTGCCCTTGCTGTCGAGGCTGCCGGCGGGTTCGTCGGCGAGCAGCAGCGGCGGATGGTTGACCAGCGCCCGCGCGAGCGCGACCCGCTGCTGTTCGCCACCGGACAGCTCGCCGGGCATGCTGCGCTCCTTGCCGGCGAGGCCCAGCTCCGTGAGGAGGGCCTCGCGCTCGGCGCGGGCCTTCTTCGGCGGGACGCCGGCCAGCAGCGCGGGCAGCTCCACGTTGTCGGCGACGGACAGGTTCGACACGAGGTTGAAGAACTGGAAGACGATCCCGATGGCCCTGCGGCGCTCCACCGCCCAGCGGGCCTCGCCGAAGGAGTCCGTGCACCGCCCGTCGAGCCAGATGCTGCCCTCGTCCGGCCGTTGCAGGCCGCCCAGCAGGTGCAGCAGCGTCGACTTCCCGGCGCCGGACGGACCGGTGATCGCCACGAACTCGCCCCGCGCGACGCACAGGTCCACCCCGCGCACGGCACGCGCGGGCGCGCCCTCGCCGTGGTGGGTCTTGACCAGCCCCTCGGCGCGCAGCAGGGGAGCGGCAGAGCCGTCGCTCATTCCAGCTCCTCCAGTTCCTCCTGGCACCGCTCCAGCCAGTCGAGGTCGGCCTGCAGATGCAGCATGGCGCCCTCGATCAGCAGTTGGGCGATTCGGTTGTCCCGGTTCTCGGCCGCGGCAAGTTTCGACAGGTCACGCATGGTGTTGAGGTACTGGCGCCGCTGCCGGTTGATGAGGGCTATCTGGTCGGCGAGACCGGTCTGCGGGGCGAGGGCGAGCTTCATGAAGAACTCGTCCCGCACCCGCGGCTCGTCCTCGGTCTCCTCGAACCAGGCGTGCAGCGCCTCCCGCCCGGCGTCGGTGAGGTGGTAGACCTTCTTGTTGGGCCGGCTGGACTGCTCGACGTCCTCGCCCTCGATCAGCCCCGTCTTCTCGAGGCGGCCGAGGGTGACGTAGATCTGGCCGACGTTCGGCTGAGGGTACGCGGAGCCCAGCAGTTGCTCAAGGTCCTGTTTGAGCTCGTAGCCATGGGCCGGACCACGGGCGAGGAGAGCCAGGAGGGGCAGGCGCACTCGTGCTGTCCTCCTGTCTGCTCAATGTGCTCCAGGCCCTAGTATCGCCCATACCTAACAGGTATACATGGCCTCTGACCCCACGGGCGAGGGTGCTCGCGGCGCCGGTGTACAGGGAGGAACCTATGCGGTGGATACGCGCCGCCGGTAGGGGCCTGCTCGTTCTCGCCGTGGTCGTGACCGGTTACGTCGCCTCCGGCGCTCGCGCCGAACCGGGGAGCACCACCGGGCGCGGACCGCTGACCCTCGCCACCGCGGGGGATCTCACCAACTATCTGGGCCCCCTGCTGGAGGGCTGGAACCGCACCCACCCCGGCGAGAAGGTCACTCTCGTCGAGCTGCCGGACTCCGCCGACGAGACCCACGCCCAGATGACGACCGACCTGCGCGGCGGCGACCGGGGCCGCTTCGACGTCCTGAACATCGACGTCAACTGGACCTCGGAGTTCGCGGCGGCCGGCTGGATCCGCCCGCTGGGGCGCGGCCGCTTCCCGCTGAAGAGCTTCCTCGACCCGGTCGTGCGCACGGCGACCTACGACGGACACCTGTACGCCGTCCCGTACGTCACCAACGCAGGGCTGCTGCTGTACCGCAAGGACGTCCTGGCCGAGGAGGGGGTGCCCCCGCCGCGTACCTGGGCCGAGCTGGAGCAGGACGCGAAGACCATCGCGCCGAAGCACGGACTCGGCGGCTACGCGGGCCAGTTCCTGCCCTACGAGGGCCTCACCGTGAACGCCGCCGAGGCCGTGTACTCGGCGGGCGGCACGATCCTCGGTGCCGAGGGCAAGCGCGTCACCGTCGACTCGGCGGCGGCCCGTGAGGGCATCGGCTTCCTCGCGCGCGGCATCCGCGAGGGCTGGATCCCGCGGCAGGCGCTGACGTACAAGGAGGAGGAGTCCAAGCAGGCCTTCCAGGACGGAAAGCTGCTCTTCCTGCGCAACTGGCCCTACGCCTACGCCGTCGCCTCCGCCCGGGGGTCCGAGGTCGCCGGGAAGATCGGCGCCGTACCGCTGCCAGGACCCGACGGGCCGGGGAAGAGCGTCCTCGGCGGCTCCAACCTCGCCGTCAACACCCACGCCCGGCATCCCGACTCCGCCGCGCGGCTGATCTCCTACCTCACCAGCGCGCCCGTCCAGCGCCAGGTGCTCACCCGGGGCGCGCTGCCCCCCGTACGCGCCGCGCTGTACCAGGACCCCGCGCTCATCCGGCAGTTCCCCTATCTGCCGACCCTGCGCACCGCCGTGATACACGCCGAGCCGCGTCCCAAGAGCGCCCATTACGACCAGGTCAGCCTGGCGGTGCAGGCGGTCGTGCAGGACGCGCTCACCGGGCGCGAGACGCCCGAGGCGGCGGTGCGGCGGCTGGCGCACGAGCTGGCCGCCATCTCCAGTCGCTAGTTACTCGTTAGGTAACGCGGACATCTCATCTCGGTTCAGGCTGCCCCATTACGTCCGTCTTTGACGGGTCAACTGCCCAGTAGCTTCCGTTCTTTTCATTGACACTCTCGCGACACGCCTACCTAACATGCATGCATGTTGAGTAAGTACCACTGGTGGCGCGACGCGGTGATCTACCAGGTCTACGTCCGCAGCTTCCTGGACAGCACCGGCGACGGCATCGGCGATCTGGCCGGCGTCCGGGCCGGGCTGCCGTACCTGAAGAAGCTCGGCGTCGACGGCATCTGGCTGAGCCCGTTCTACCCCTCGCCCCAGCACGACCACGGCTACGACGTGGCCGACTACTGCGGGGTCGACCCGCTCTTCGGCGACCTCGCCGAGTTCGACCTGCTGATGGCGGACGCCCGACGCCTCGGCGTCAAGGTGCTCCTCGACATCGTCCCCAACCACTGCTCCAGCGAGCACCCGTGGTTCCGCGAGGCGCTGGCGGGCGGGCCCGGCAGCCCGGCCCGCGCCCGCTTCCACTTCGCCGACGGCCGCGGCCCCGACGGCGGCGAACCGCCCAACAACTGGCACGCGATGTTCGGCGGCCCCGCCTGGACCCGGGTGACGGAGCCCGACGGCCGGCCCGGCCAGTGGTACCTGCACATGTTCACGCCCGAGCAGCCCGACTGGAACTGGCGCGACCCCCAGGTCCCCGCCGAGTTCGACCGCGTCCTGCGGTTCTGGCTGGACCGGGGCGTGGACGGCTTCCGCATCGACGTCGCCGCCGGCCTGTACAAGCACCCCGCGCTGCCCGACTCGGACGATCCGGAGGCCGACGCCCGCACCCGCGACTCCGTCAACCCGCTCGCCTGGAACCAGCCCGAGGTGCACGAGGTGTGGCGCGACTGGCGGGCCGTCTGCGAGGAGTACCACGAACGCGACGGCCGCGAACGCCTCCTCGTCGGCGAGGTCTCCGTCCCCACCGCCCGCGAACACGCGCTCTACGTCCGCCCCGACGAACTCCACCAGGCTTTCTTCTTCGACCTGCTCGGCGCCCCCTGGGACCCCGACTCCTTCCGCAAGGTCATCTCCGAGGCCATGCAGGACATCGCCGGTACCGGCTCGACCGTCACCTGGGTGCTCAACAACCACGACCAGGTCCGCACCGTCACCCGCTACGGCGAGCCCGCCACCGAGGGCAGCGGTCTCGGCCCCGCCCGTGCCCGCGCCGCCGCCCTGCTGATGCTCGCGCTGCCCGGCGCCGCGTACATCTACCAGGGCGAGGAACTGGGCCTGCCCGAGGTCGTCGACCTGCCCGACGACGTGCTCACCGACCCGATCTTCCACCGCACCGGCAGCCGCGCCCGCATCCGCGACGGCTGCCGGGTGCCGCTGCCCTGGTCCGGGCAGGCCTCCCCGTTCGGCTTCACCTCCGGAGCCGAGGGCGCCAAACCCTGGCTGCCGCAGCCCGAGTACTTCGCCGAGTACGCCACCGACCGCGCCCTCGCCGACACCCGCTCCTTCTGGCACCTGTACCGCGACGGACTCCAGCTGCGGCACTCCCTGCCGCAGCTGGGCGAGGGCACGCTGCGCTGGCTCGACACCCCGCCCGGCGTCCTCGGCTTCGTCCGCGGCGACGGACTGGTCTGCGCCGTCAACTTCGGTACGGCCCCCACGCCCGCGCCGGTCTCCGGCACCCCCCTGCTCTCCAGCGAGCCCTGCCCGCCCGGCGTCCTGCCCGGCTCCACGGCCGCCTGGTGGCTGAACGACCTCTGAACCGACCCGTCAACGCCCATTCCCCGAAGGGACATCAACGATGATGCGACGTCGTACGACCCTGCTCACCGGCTGCACCGCCCTCGTCCTCGCCCTCGGCGCCACCGCCTGCGGCGGCGGCCCGGTCTCCGCGGGCGGCGGTGACAAGGCCCTCGACGGCCAGACCGTCACCGTGGCCGGCGTCTGGTCCGGCAGCGAGCAGAAGAACTTCCAGAAGGTCCTGGACGCGTTCACCGAGAAGACCGGCGCCAAGACCCAGTTCGTGTCCACCGGCGACAACGTCTCCACCGTCGTCGGCAGCAAGATCGAGGGCGGCAACGCGCCCGACGTCGTCATGGTCCCGCAGGTCGGCGTGCTCCAGCAGTTCGCCAAGAAGGGCTGGCTCAAGCCGCTGTCGCCGGCCGCACAGCAGACGATCACCGCGGACTACGCGCCGGTGTGGAAGAAGTACGGCAGCGTCGACGGCACCCTCTATGGCCTCTACTTCAAGGCCGCCCACAAGTCCACGGTCTGGTACAGCCCCGACGCGTTCACCCAGGCCGGGGTCAAGCCGCCGAAGACGTACGACGAGCTGCTCAAGGCCGGCCACACCGTCTCCGACTCCGGTCTCGCCGCCTTCGCCGTCGCCGGACAGGACGGCTGGACCCTCACCGACTGGTTCGAGAACATCTACCTCTCCCAGGCCGGCCCCGAGAAGTACGACGCCCTCGCCACCCACAAGCTGAAGTGGAGCGACCCCTCGGTCGTCGAGGCGCTCACCACCCTCGGCAAGCTGTTCAAGGACAAGCAGCTGATCGCGGGCGGCCAGAAGGAGGCCCTCAACACCGACTTCCCGGGCTCGGTGGAGAAGGTCTTCGGGCCCAAGGCCGAGGCCGGCATGGTCTACGAGGGCGACTTCGTCGCCGGTGTCGCCCACGACCAGTTCGGCAAGGCCATCGGCAAGGACGCGAACTTCTTCCCCTTCCCCGCCGTCGGCGGCGGCACGGCGCCCGTCGTCAGCGGCGGTGACGCGGCGGTCGTACTGAAGGACGCCAAGAACGCCAAGGCCGGCATGAAGCTCCTGGAGTACCTGGCCACCCCGGAGGCGGCGGCCGTGTGGGCGAAGGCAGGCGGCTTCCTCTCCCCGAACAAGAAGCTCGATCTCGCCCAGTACGGCGACGACGTCACCCGCGCCACCGCCAAGTCCCTCGTCGGCGCGGGCGACTCGGTCCGCTTCGACATGTCCGACCAGGCCCCGGCGGCCTTCGGCGGCACCAAGGGCACCGGCGAGTGGAAGCTGCTCCAGGACTTCCTGCGTGACCCCTCCGACCCGAAGGCGACCGCGGCGAAGCTCGAAGCCGCGGCGGCCAAGGCCTACCAGGACTGAACGGCATCACCATGACCGCCACACTCGTCAAGGAGCAGGCGGGCCCGCGGGCCGCCGGCGCGGCGCGCGGGCGCCGCAGCCGGCGGCGCGCCCGGCTGATCGCGCTGCTCTTCGTGTTCCCCGCGCTGCTCCTGCTCGGCGCGCTCGTCGTCTATCCAGTGCTGTTCTCCGTCGGCCGCAGCTTCTTCGACGCCTCCGGCACCCGGTTCGTCGGCGGCGGCAACTACGCGGAGATGTTCCGCGACCCGGCCACGCTGAAGGCCATCCGCAACACCACCATCTGGGTGGTGGTGGCCCCGGCACTGCTCACCGGGCTCGGCCTGATCCTGGCCGTCCTGGTGGAGAAGGTCCGCTGGGCCACCGCCTTCAAACTGCTGCTGTTCATGCCGATGGCGGTGTCCTTCCTGGCCGCCGGCATCATCTTCCGGCTCGCCTACGACGAGGACCCGGACAAGGGCGTGCTCAACGCGGCCGTCGTCTCCGTCCACGACGCCTTCACGGGCACGTCCACGTACCCCACGGCCCGAGGCCGCGTGGGCTTGCTGGACCAGGGCCGCGACGGCTCCTGGCTGACCCACGCGGGCGTCTCGCCGGGCGAGTCGGTGGCGATCCCCATGGTCGGGGTGCTGCCCAAGGACCTGCCCGCCGGCGCCGAACCCGCGCGGGCCGCGGCCTCGCACGCGGCCGCCGCCAAGGAGGTGCGCGGTGTCGTCTACCTCGACTTCACCCCCGGCGGAAGCGGCAGACAGGGCAAGGTCGACCCCCGGGAGAGCGGCCTGCCCGGCATGAAGGTCGAGGCGCTGCGCGACGGCCACTCGGTCGCGAGCACGACGACCGCCGCCGACGGCTCCTTCCGCTTCCCCGGGCTGGCCGGCGGCTCGTACACCGTGAAACTGCCGGCGGCCAACTTCGCCGCGCCCTACCAGGGCGTCTCCTGGCTCGGACCGACCCTCGTCACCCCCGCGATCATCGGCGCGTACCTGTGGATCTGGACGGGCTTCGCGATGGTGCTGATCGGCGCGGGACTCGCCACGCTGCCGCGCGACGCGCTGGAGGCCGCCCGGATGGACGGCGCGAACGAGTGGCAGATCTTCCGCCGGATCACCGTGCCCCTGCTCGCGCCCGTGCTCACCGTGGTCTTCGTGACCCTCGTGATCAACGTGATGAAGGTCTTCGACCTCGTCTACATCATCGCTCCCGGACCGGTGCAGGAGGACGCCACCGTCCTCGCCACCCAGATGTGGCTCGTGTCCTTCGGCGGCGGCAACAACCAGGGCCTCGGCAGCGCCCTCGGTGTGCTCCTGCTGCTCCTGGTGGTCCCCGCGATGGTGTTCAACGTCCGCCGCTTCCGAAGGAGTCAGCGATGAACGCGATCAGGCGGGGCCTGGGCAACGGACTGGTGCAGGCCTTCCTGGTGGTGATCGGCCTCGTCTGGCTGACCCCGCTGGCGGGACTGTTCCTGTCCTCCCTGCGCTCGGCGCAGGACACGGCGAAGGGCGGCTGGTGGACCGCGCTCGCCGGTCCCGGGCAGCTGTCCTTCGACAACTACTCGGCGCTGCTGAAGAACTCCGGCATCACCCAGGCGTTCTGGAACACCGTGCTGATATCGGTGCCGGCGACCACCCTGGTCGTCGTCATCGCGGCACTCGCCGGATACGCCTTCGCCTGGCTGGACTTCCCGTTCCGGGAGCCCCTCTTCCTGCTGGTGGTGGCCCTGCTGGTGGTGCCGGTGCAGATCGGTCTGCTGCCGGTGGCCAAACTCTTCGGCCAGCTGGGCCTGTTCGGCACGATCCCCGGGGTGGTCCTCTTCCACGTGGCGTACGGGCTGCCGTTCGCGGTGTTCCTGCTGCGCAACTACTTCGCCGAGATGCCGAAGGAGATGCTGGAGGCGGCACGGATGGACGGCGGCAGCGAGTGGCGCATCTTCACCCGGCTCGTCCTGCCGGTGGGCCGGCCGGCCATCGCCTCGCTGGCCATCTTCCAGTTCCTGTGGGTCTGGAACGACATGCTGGTCGCCCTGCTCTTCGCCGACAGCTCCGCCCAGCCGCTGACCGTGCAACTCCAATCCCAGATACGCCAGTTCGGCAGCAACATCGACGTCCTGGCGCCGGGCGCCTTCCTGTCCCTGATCGTGCCGGTGGTGGTCTTCTTCGCCTTCCAGCGGCACTTCGTCCAGGGCGTGATGGCGGGCTCGGTCAAGTGACCGAGCCCGCCGGGCTCACGCGTACGTCCAGCGCCACGCGTTGGAGCCGTAGGCGCACCTGATGCGGCTGCCGCTCGCGGTGGTGGTCGTCGCCCCGTGGTCGCTGTTCCGGCAGAACTGGCCCGCCGAGTAGCAGTTGCCCGCGTTGGAGACGATCGAGCAGGTGCCGGTGGGGGTGCCGGAACCGGTGCCGTTGGTGTCACTGCGCACCGTGCCGGAGGCGGCCCTCCTGGTGACGGTGACGGTCGGTCCGGGCTTCCTGACGGTCTTCGTCTTCGTGACCGTCGGCCCGGGCTCGGGCGAAGTGGTCACCGTGGCCGTCGCGGTGACGGTCACGGTGGGGCGGGGCGCCGGCGAGGCCGCCTCGGCCGCGCCGTCGTCCGCCGATCCGCAGCCGGCCGCACCGGCGGCCAGCAGGGCCACGCCCGCTGCCCACGCCCGCATGCGCCGGCTCGCGCTCTTGTACCTGTGCACGGTCATTCTCCCCGGATGACGTTCTGTCAGTGGAAGGAGATGTAGCCGTCGCCGTCGCGGTCGTTCTTCGACTTGGTGTAGGCGTGGGTGTCCGCGTGGGCGCCGGACGGCTTGGACAGGTAGATGGTGTCCTTGTCGTTGTTCCACATGAAGTTGCAGTTCTGGCGGTAGACGACGTTCTTGGCGTCCGAGTCGGTGCCGTGGCCGCCGCGCAGCTTCACGTAGTCGCCGGGCTCGAGGTAGTGGTTCGAGCGGAAGGTGAACCTGTTGCCGGTGGCGTCCTTGACGACGTAGCCCTTGAGGTTCACCTTCGCGGTGCGCGAGTAGTTCTTGATCGTCAGGTATTCGCTCTTGCTGTTGCCCGTGGTGCAGTTGTTCGAGTCCCGCCCCGGGGCGTCGTACTGGGCGCCCTTGATCTTCAGGGCCGAGGAGTACTCGGTGGCCTGGGCCGGAGCGGCGATGACGACGGCGAGCGTGCCGGCGGCGGCGGTGGCGGCCAGGGCGAAGCGTATGCGCATGAGGTCCCCCCTCAGTGGTGCGATCGGTGCGTCCTGGAGCTTACACAAAAGTTGAGTGCTGTATGAATATTTCGTGGAGAGCGTGAAGAACTCGCTGAGGGGGAGTCAGCGCACAACGACGAGGGCGGCAGGGAGTCGTTCCCTGCCGCCCTCGTTCCACGGCGATTCAGCGATTCAGCGGTTCACCCGTTCACCGTCTCACGGTTCACGGTGAAGCCGGCGGATACAGCGACCGCGGCAACTGCGAAGCCGCGGCCGAGTCCAGCAGCCACAGGGTGCGCGAACGGCCGTACGCACCCGCGGCCGGCGCCTGGATCTCGCCCGCTCCCGACAGCGCGATGGCCGCCGCCTCCGCCTTGTCCTCGCCGGCCGCGAGCAGCCACACCTCGCGGGCCGACCGGATCGCCGGAAGGGTCAGGCTGATCCGGGTGGGCGGCGGCTTGGGCGCGCCGTGCACCCCGACCACCGTCCGCTCGGTCTCCCGCACGGCCGGCATCTCCGGGAAGAGCGAGGCCACATGGGTGTCCGGACCGACGCCCAGCATCAGCACGTCGAAGGACGGCACCGGCCCGTGGTCCTGCGGTCCGGCCGCCTTCGCCAGCTCCACCGCGTAGGCCTCCGCCGCCGCCTCGACGTCCGTGCCGTACGGACCGTCGGAGGCGGGCATCGCGTGCACGCGCTCCGGGTCCAGCGGCACCGAGTCCAGCAGCGCCTCACGGGCCTGCGTGACATTGCGCTCGGGGTCGCCCTCCGGGAGGAAGCGCTCGTCGCCCCACCACAGGTCCAGCCGGCCCCAGTCCACGGCGTCGCGGGCGGGCGCCGCCGCCAGCGCGGCCAGCAGGCCGTTGCCGTTGCGGCCGCCCGTGAGGACCACGGACGCGGCGCCCCGGGAGGCCTGCGCGTCCACGATCTTCGTGATCAGGCGGGCCGCGGCGGCCTGCGCCATCAGTTCCTTGTCGTGGTGGACGACCAGCTGCGGAGTGTTCACTTCGCCGCCGCCTTCCTCGCGGGTGCCTTCTTCGCGGTCTTGGCCGCGGCCTTCTTCGCCGGAGCCTTCGCGGCCTCCTCGACCGGCTGCGGCTCCGCGACCGTCTCGTCACCGGACCCGGCCGAGCGCCCGGCGGGTTGCTCCGCGGACTGCTCGGGGACGGTGCCGAGGCGCTCCACGCCGTAGCGCAGGGCCGACGCGTAGGTGTCGTCCGGGTCGAGCCGGCGCAGCTCCTCCGCGATCAGCTCGGCGGTGTCCCGCCGCTTCAGCGCCACCGCGCGGGCCGGCTGGCCCTCGATGGACAGCGTGGCCAGCGAGCCGTCCGCACGGTCCAGGGCGATCGGACCGCTGGTCGTCTCCATCCGGACCGCGGTGAGGCCCGGACCGTCCGACAGCGACCGCTTCACCGGCACGTCCAGCCGGTCCGCCAGCCACATCGCGAGCAGCTCGCAGCTCGGGTTGAACTCCTCGCCCTCCACCTCGACCGCCCGCACCTCGCAGGTGACCTGGTCCAGGGCCGCCGCGAGCATGGAGCGCCACGGGGTGATCCGGGTCCAGGACAGGTCGGTGTCGCCGGGCGTGTAGGCCGCGGCACGGGCGGACAGCTCCCGCACCGGCTGCTCGGCGGCGTAGGTGTCGGTCACCCGGCGCTGGGCGAGCGCGCCCAGCGGGTCCTTCGCCGGGTCCAGCGGGGCGTTCACCGGCCACCACACGACGACCGGCGCGTCCGGCAGCAGCAGCGGCAGGACGACCGAGTCGGCGTGGCCGACGATCTCGCCGTACAGCCGGAGCACGACCGTCTCGCCGGTGCCCGCGTCCGCGCCCACCCGCACCTCGGCGTCGAGGCGGGAGGAGGTGCGGTCGCGCGGGGTGCGGGAGACCCGCTTGACGACCACCAGCGTGCGCGAGGGGTGCTCGCGCGACGCGTCGTTGGCGGCCTTCAGGGCGTCGTAGGCGTTCTCCTCGTCGGTGACGATGACGAGGGTCAGGACCATGCCGACGGCGGGGGTGCCGATGGCACGGCGGCCCTGGACGAGCGCCTTGTTGATCTCGCCGGCGGTGGTCTCGGTCAGATCCATCTTCATGGCCGGCGCCAGCTCCGTCCGTCTCGTGCGAGCATCTCGTCCGCCTCCACGGGGCCCCAGGTCCCCGACGGGTACTGGGCGGGCCTGCCGTGCTTGTCCCAGTACTCCTCGATCGGGTCGAGGATCTTCCAGGACAGCTCGACCTCCTCCGTGCGCGGGAAGAGGTTGGCGTCGCCCAGCAGCACGTCCAGGATCAGGCGCTCGTACGCCTCGGGGCTGGACTCGGTGAAGGACTCGCCGTAGGCGAAGTCCATGGAGACGTCCCGGATCTCCATCGAGGTGCCCGGCACCTTGGAACCGAAGCGGACCGTGATGCCCTCGTCCGGCTGGACGCGGATCACGATCGCGTTCTGGCCCAGCTCCTCCGTCGCCGTGTGGTCGAAGGGGGAGTGCGGGGCCCGCTGGAAGACCACCGCGATCTCCGTCACCCGGCGGCCGAGCCGCTTGCCGGTGCGCAGATAGAAGGGGACGCCCGCCCAGCGGCGGTTGTCGATCTCCAGCTTGATCGCGGCGAACGTGTCGGTCTTCGACTTCGGGTCGATGCCCTCCTCTTCCAGGTAGCCGATGACCTTCTCGCCGCCCTGCCAGCCGCCCGCGTACTGCCCGCGCACCGTCGACCTGCCCAGGTCCTTCGGCAGCCGTACGGCGCCGAGCACCTTCTCCTTCTCGGCGGCCAGTGCGTCCGCGCCGAAGGAGGCGGGCTCCTCCATGGCCGTCAGGGCCATGAGCTGGAGCAGGTGGTTCTGGATGACGTCACGGGCGGCGCCGATGCCGTCGTAGTAGCCGGCCCGGCCGCCGATGCCGATGTCCTCGGCCATGGTGATCTGCACGTGGTCCACGAAGGACCGGTTCCAGATCGGCTCGAACATCGTGTTGGCGAAGCGCAGCGCCAGTATGTTCTGGACGGTCTCCTTGCCGAGGTAGTGGTCGATCCGGAACACCTGGTCCGGCTCGAACACCTCGTGCACGACCTTGTTCAGCTCCTCGGCCGACTTCAGGTCGTGGCCGAACGGCTTCTCGATGACCGCGCGCCGCCAGGATCCGCCGGACTGGTCGGCGAGACCGTGCTTCTTCAGCTGCTGGATGACCACCGGGAAGGAGCGGGGCGGCACCGACAGGTAGAAGGCGAAGTTGCCGCCCGTGCCCTGGGCCTTGTCCAGCTCCTCGATGGTGGCCCGGAGCCGCTCGAACGCCTCGTCGTCGTCGAAGGTGCCCTGGACGAAGCGCATCCCCTGGATGAGCTGCTGCCAGACCTCCTCGCGGAACGGGGTGCGCGAGTGCTCCTTGACCGCGTCGTGGACGACCTCGGCGAAGTCCTCGTGCTCCCAGTCGCGGCGGGCGAAGCCCACCAGCGAGAAGCCCGGCGGCAGCAGCCCCCGGTTGGCGAGGTCGTACACCGCGGGCATCAGCTTCTTGCGGGACAGGTCGCCCGTGACGCCGAAGATGACCAGACCCGACGGCCCCGCGATACGCGGGAGCCGTCGGTCGGCCGGGTCACGAAGCGGGTTCGCTCCGGAACCGGAAACGGGTGACAAGTCAGCCCTCCGTGGGGGCGAGGCGCTCGAGCTCCGCCTGGGTGGACTTCAGCAGGTCGTTCCAGGACGCCTCGAACTTCTGGACGCCCTCGTCCTCCAGCACCTGGACCACGTCGTCGTACGCGATGCCCAGCTTCTCCAGCGCGTCGAGGTCGGCGCGAGCCTGCTCGTACGTGCCGGAGACGGTGTCGCCGGTGATCTCGCCGTGGTCCTCGGTGGCCTCCAGGGTGGCCTCCGGCATGGTGTTGACCGTGTTCGGCGCGACCAGCTCGGTGACGTACAGGGTGTCCGAGTACGCCGGGTCCTTGACGCCGGTCGACGCCCACAGCGGACGCTGCTTGTTGGCGCCCGCCTTCTCCAGCGCGTTCCAGCGGTCGGAGGAGAAGACCTCCTCGTACGCCTGGTAGGCGAGACGGGCGTTGGCGACGGCGGCCTTGCCGCGCAGCGCCTTGGCCTCGTCGGTGCCGATGCCGTCCAGGCGCTTGTCGATCTCGGTGTCCACGCGGGACACGAAGAAGGACGCCACGGAGTGGATCAGCGAGAGGTCCAGGCCCCGCTCCTTGGCCTTCTCCAGGCCGGAGAGGTAGGCGTCCATGACGGCCCGGTACCGCTCCAGGGAGAAGATCAGGGTGACGTTGACGCTGATGCCGTGGCCGATCGTCGACGTGATCGCCGGCAGGCCCGCCTTGGTGGCCGGGATCTTGATCAGGGTGTTCGGGCGGTCGACGAGCCAGGCGAGCTGCTTGGCCTCGGCGACGGTCGCCTTCTCGTTGTGCGCGAGGCGCGGGTCGACCTCGATGGAGACCCGGCCGTCCTTGCCGCCGGTGGCGTCGAAGACGGGGCGCAGGATGTCGGCGGCGTCGCGGACGTCCGCCGTGGTGATCATGCGGATGGCCTCTTCCACGGTGACCTTGCGGGCGGCGAGGTCCGAGAGCTGCTGGTCGTAGCCGTCGCCCTGGGAGATCGCCTTCTGGAAGATCGTCGGGTTGGTGGTGACGCCCACGACGTGCTGCTGGTCGATCAGCTCGGCGAGGTTGCCGGACGTGATCCGCTTGCGCGACAGGTCGTCCAGCCAGATCGCGACGCCCTCCTCGGAGAGGCGCTTGAGTGCGTCTGTCATGGAATTACATCTCCTACGTGTCGATATGAGCGTCAGCGCTGTGCGGCGGTGAGGGATTCCCGGGCCTTGGCGGCCACGTTCTCGGCGGTGAAGCCGAACTCGCGGAAGAGCACCTTGCCGTCCGCGGACGCACCGAAGTGCTCCAGGGAAACGATGCGGCCGGCGTCCCCCACGTACTTGTGCCAGGTCAGACCGATGCCCGCCTCCACGGCGACTCGGGCCTTGACCGACGGCGGCAGCACGGAGTCCCGGTACCCCTGGTCCTGCTGCTCGAACCACTCCACGCACGGCATGGACACGACCCGGGTGGGCACGCCGTCGGCCTGGAGCCGCTCACGTGCCTCGACGGCCACGTGCACCTCGGAACCGGTGGCGATCAGGATGACCTCGGCGTCGCCGCCCTCGGCCTCGAACAGCACGTAGCCGCCCTTGACCGCGTCCTCGTTCGGCTCGTAGGCCGGCACACCCTGGCGGGTGAGCGCGAGGCCGTGCGGCTGGCCCTTGCCGAACTCCTTGGTGTAGCGCTTGAGGATCTCGCGCCACGCGATCGCGGTCTCGTTGGCGTCGGCCGGGCGGACGACGTTCAGGCCCGGGATGGCGCGCAGCGAGGCGAGGTGCTCGACGGGCTG
This sequence comes from Streptomyces sp. 1222.5, assembly GCF_900105245.1. Classification (NCBI taxonomy): domain Bacteria; kingdom Bacillati; phylum Actinomycetota; class Actinomycetes; order Kitasatosporales; family Streptomycetaceae; genus Streptomyces; species Streptomyces sp. 1222.5. Next base: position 6,489,919 of record NZ_FNSZ01000001.1, read on the forward strand.
GTGGGTGGGGCCGTCCTCGCCGAGACCGATGGAGTCGTGCGTCCACACGTACGTCACCGGCAGGTGCATCAGGGCCGACAGGCGCACGGCGTTGCGCATGTAGTCGGAGAAGACGAGGAAGGTGCCGCCGTAGACGCGGGTGTTGCCGTGCAGCGTGATGCCGTTCAGCTCCGCGCCCATCGAGTGCTCGCGGATGCCGAAGTGGATCGTGCGGCCGTACGGGTTGGCCTCGGGCAGCGGGTTCCCCTCGGGGAGGAAGGAGCTGTCCTTGTCGATCGTCGTGTTGTTCGACCCGGCGAGGTCGGCGGAGCCGCCCCACAGCTCGGGGACGACCGCGCCGAGGGCCTGGAGCACCTTGCCGGAGGCGGCGCGGGTGGCGACGGCCTTGCCCGGCTCGAACACCGGGAGCTTCTCCTCCCAGCCGGTGGGCAGCTCGCCCCGGCTGATGCGGTCGAAGTCGGCGGCGCGCTCGGCGTTGGCGTCCCGCCACTCCTGGAAGGACTTCTCCCACTCCGCCTTGGCCTGCCGGCCCCGCTCCAGCGCCTGGCGGGTGTGGTCGATGACGTCGTCGTCGACCTGGAAGGACTTCTCCGGGTCGAAGCCGAGGACGCGCTTGGTGGCCGCGACCTCCTCGTCACCCAGCGCGGAGCCGTGGGCGGCCTCGGTGTTCTGGGCGTTCGGGGCCGGCCAGGCGATGATGGAGCGCATCGCGATGAAGGACGGCCGGTCGGTGACCGCCTTGGCCCGCTGGATCGCGGCGAAGATCGCGGCCGGGTCCAGGTCGCCGTTCTCCTGGGCCTCGACGCGCTGCACGTGCCAGCCGTAGGCCTCGTACCGCTTGACGGTGTCCTCGGAGACGGCCGTCTCGGTGTCACCCTCGATCGAGATGTGGTTGTCGTCCCACAGCAGGACCAGGTTGCCGAGCTTCTGGTGGCCGGCCAGCGAAGACGCCTCGGCGGAGATGCCCTCCTGGAGGCAGCCGTCACCGGCGATGCAGAAGATGAAGTGGTCGAAGGGCGACTCGCCCTGCGGAGCCTCCGGGTCGAACAGGCCGCGCTCGTAGCGGGCGGCCATCGCCATGCCCACCGCGTTGGCGACGCCCTGGCCGAGCGGACCGGTGGTGGTCTCCACGCCCTTGGTGTGCCCGTACTCGGGGTGGCCCGGGGTCTTCGACCCCCAGGTGCGGAAGGACTCCAGGTCCTCCAGCTCCAGGCCGAAGCCGGCCAGGTAGAGCTGCGTGTAGAGGGTCAGGGAGGAGTGTCCGGCGGACAGCACGAAGCGGTCGCGTCCGACCCACTCCGGGTCGGCCGGGTCGTGCCGCATCACCTTCTGGAAGAGGGTGTAGGCGGCCGGGGCCAGGCTCATCGCCGTACCGGGATGGCCGTTGCCGACCTTCTGTACGGCGTCGGCGGCCAGGACGCGGGCGGTGTCCACGGCCCGCTGGTCCAGGTCGGTCCACTCAAGGTCTGTGGTGGTCGGCTTGGTGCTCACCCTGGGTCAGGGCTCCTCTCCACATGTCGGTCGCCGGTCTTCGGGGCATGCCCGCGACCCGGCCGCCGGCGTGCTTCTGCCCGCCGGCCGTTGTCGAGCCTACCCCCGTGAGGACGTGCGTTTTTTCGAGTGTTTCCAGACTGCCGGGAGTCCGTGCGATCCGCCTCCCGACTGGCCGGGAAGGCATTCGGCACATGAATACGGAGGCGCTCATCTGACTGCTCAATCGAGCCCGAATGCGACCGATGAGCGACCGCCGTCAACACGAGCCCACCCCCGCGAAGGCCGGGGTATGGGCAACGTCTAAAGTGGCGTGGTACGCGCGAGCCTTTACCGGGACCTCACACGGGGGGGCTTGCTGGGATGTCTCTGTCAGGGGTGTGCGTGACGGCCGTCGAATCCCGTCCATCGGGTGTGCTCGGTGGTGCGAGCCAGGGCCCGGCTCATCGGCCGTTCGGGGCCCGTGTCAAGGCGTTCGTGGCGCTGACCAAGCCGCGGATCATCGAGCTGCTGCTCATCACCACCGTTCCGGTGATGTTCCTGGCGCAGCAGGGTGTGCCGGACCTGACGCTGGTCCTGCTGACCTGTGTCGGCGGGTACCTCTCGGCCGGCGGCGCCAACGCGCTCAACATGTACATCGACCGGGACATCGACGCCCTGATGGACCGCACCTCGCAGCGGCCGCTGGTCACCGGCATGGTGAGCCCGGTCGAGTGCCTGGTCTTCGGCATCACTCTCGCGGTCGTCTCGACGCTGCTGTTCGGATTCACCGTCAACTGGCTGAGCGCCTGGCTCTCGCTCGGGGCCCTCCTCTTCTACGTCGTCGTCTACACGATGATCCTCAAACGGCGTACGTCGCAGAACATCGTGTGGGGCGGCATCGCGGGCTGCCTCCCGGTGCTGATCGGCTGGTCCTCCGTCACGAACTCCATGTCGTGGGCGCCGGTCATCCTCTTCCTCGTCATGTTCTTCTGGACGCCGCCGCACTACTGGCCGCTGTCCATGAAGGTCAAGGACGACTACGCGCGCGTGGGCGTGCCGATGCTTCCCGTCATCGCCTCCAACAAGGTCGTCGCGCGGCAGATCGTCATCTACAGCTGGGTGATGGTCGTCGTCTCCCTGCTGCTGACCCCGCTCGGCTACACGGGCTGGTTCTACACGGTGGTCGCCCTCGCCGCCGGCGGCTTCTGGCTCTGGGAGGCGCACGGCCTGCAGAACCGGGCGAAGGCCGAGGTGAGCGGCGCCAAGCTGAAGGAGATGCGTCTCTTCCACTGGTCGATCACCTACGTGTCGATCCTCTTCGTCGCCGTCGCGGTGGACCCCTTCCTCCGCTGACGTCACCTTCTCTCCCGACGGGAGGGGTGCGTGGTCAAGGCCACGCACCCCTCCCGTCGCCGTTTGATCTACCCGTCGGTAGCATCCTGGCCATGGCAGACACGCAGCAGGTTGACCCGAAGGCCGAAGCCAAGGCCGAGCGCAAGGTGGCGAAGCTCGCCCGGCAGATCAGCGCCTTCTCCAAGGCCCACGGCGGTGCCGAGGGCCAGGTGGCCCACATCGGAGAACGCGGCGCCCGTATCGTCCTCGTCGGCGAGGACGGCGGCTGGGGTGACCTGGTGGCCCCCACGTACGCCATCGCCGAGCAGGCGGTGGAGAAGTCCGGCATCACCGTGCACGAGTCCTTCGACGGCGAGTTCGCGGCGAAGGTGCGGACGGGGCCGTACGAGTGGAAGCGGATGGCCGGCATCCAGGTCGGCGGCTGAGCGACGCGCACCGGAAGCGCGCGGAGCACCGCGCGTTCAACCACATACGGTCTCAACCCGCCAAAGAACCCGCAGTCCCGGGCTCGGCCGCGACCTCGCCCCCCCTTCACCCGTTAGGCCCGTCGAAGCCAGCGCCCGCGGGGAGGCCGGAATGATCGAAACGCCGTCCCTCGTGGACCAGTACTGCCACGGCGTACTGCGCACCGAGCTGGGCCTCGGCACCTTCGAGGCCCAGCTGGCCCGCACCGAGGGGCCGCCGGCCCCGGGCACCACCCTCTTCGACACCCAGACGGGTTTCGCCGTACGGCGCTGGTGCCCGCCCCTGCTCGGCCTGGAGCCGCACTGCCCGCCGGCCCGCTACCTGGCCCGGCGCCGGGAACTGGGGGTCCTGGAAGCGGGCCGCCGACTGCTGCGGGGCAGCGGCATCACCACCTATCTCGTCGACACCGGCCTGCCCGGCGACCTCACCGGACCCGCCGACATGGCCGGCGACGGCGACGCCGACGCCCGCGAGATCGTCCGGCTGGAACTGCTCGCCGAGCAGGTCGCCGACACCTCCGGCACCGTCGAGGCCTTCCTCGCCAACCTCGCCGAGTCCGTCCACGGCGCCGCCGCGACCGCGGTCGCCTTCACCTCCGTCGCGGGCCTCAGACACGGCCTGGCTCTCGCGCCCGAGCCGCCCGGACCGGGAGAGGTGCGCGGCGCGGTGGGCCGCTGGCTGGCCGGACGGCGCGTCGGCGGGCCGCTGACCGACCCGGTGCTGCTGCGGCACGTGCTGTGGATCGCCGTCGCCTCCGGCCTGCCGCTGCAACTGCACGCGGGGCTCGGCGAGCCGGCCTCCCGCATCGACCGTACGGACCCGGTGCTGCTCACCGACTTCGTGCGGGCCACGGCCGGACTCGGCACCGACCTGATCCTGCTGCACGGCTACCCGTACCACCGCCACGCCGCCCATCTGGCGGGCGTCTTCCCGCACGTCTACGCCGACTCGGGCGCGGCGCTCGTGCGCACCGGCGCCCGCGCGGCCACGGTCCTCGCCGAGATCATGGAGCTGGCGCCCTTCGGCAAGATCCTGTTCTCGACCGGCGCCCACGGACTGCCCGAGCTGCACGTCGTCGGCGCCCGGCTCTTCCGCGAGGCGCTGGGCCGGGTCCTCGGCACCTGGGTCGCCGACGGCGCCTGGTCCCTGGAGGACGCGCAACGAGTGGCCCGGCTGATCGCGGCGGACAACGCGCGGCGCGTGTACGGGCTGGGATGAAACCGGTGCCGGCCGCAGGCCCGCCGTTCGGTACGGCCGCGACCCGTGTCGGCAGGCGAAACCGGTGTCGGCCGAGGGCCCGTCGTACGGTCCGGCCGCGACCCGCGTCGGCGGGCGCCCGTCGTTCGGGCCGAAACGCCCCCTGTACCGGGACGCGCCCGCTGTACAGACTGAGCCGATGCCTACCGACACGCTCGTCGCCCGCTTCCTGCGCGAACTGTCCGCCCTAGGGCCTCTGGCGGTGTGGGCGCACGGCTCACTGGCCGGCGGGGACTACCAGGAGGGCCGCAGCGACCTGGACCTCATCGCCGTACTGCCCGGGCCCGTGGGCCTCCGGCAGGTCTGGCGGGTGGCCGTGGCGCACCGGCGGCTGGGCGGGGAACGGCTCGCCGGGAAGCTCCACTGCAGCTACCTCACCCCGGACGCCCTCTCCGACCCGGACCGCTCGCACCTGACCTGGGCGCACGGCGGGCTGATGCGCCGCCCGGTCACCCCCGTCACACGCCGTGAGCTGCACGAGTTCGGCCTGGTCCTGCACGGTGAAGCGCCGTCCGCGCTGCTGCCGCCGGTACCGGACCGGCAGCTCGGCGACTTCGTCGTACGGGACCAGCGGGACTTCTGGCGGCCGGCGGTGCGCAGGAGCCGGCTGTGGCGGCAGGACGTCTGGGTCGACCTGGGGCTGCTGACCTTCGCCCGGGCCACCGTGACCCTGCGGGACAGAAGGCTCGTCTCCAAACGGCGGGCGCTCGGCGAGCTGTCCGCGCTCGGCGCGCCCCAGGAGGTCGTGGCGGACATCGCGCGACGCCGCTACGAGGATCCCGCCCCGGCCGGTGACGCCTGGCTCGCCCGCCGCGCCGAACTGACCCGCGCCTACCTCGGCCCGGCGATCGACGCGCTGGTCACGGAGTACGGGTGAGCCGGGCGGGGTGGGTCAGGCGGACGTGCGGACCGTCGCCTCGGCCGCGGGGCCGGGCAGGTCCAGACCGGCCTGCGGACGCTCGCGCAGCGAGAGCAGGACGCGCAGGGTGCCGATCCACACCAGGCACGAGCCGAACATGTGCAGGCCCACCAGCACCTCGGGCAGGTGGGTGAAGTACTGCACGTAACCGATCACGCCCTGGGCGAGCAGGATCAGGAACAGTTCCCGCGTCCGCCCCAGCGGACCCCGGGGCGCGTCCACCGCCTTCAGCACGAACCACAGGGCGAACGTCAGCGTGACCACGATCCAGGCGAGCACCGCGTGCAGTTTCGCGACGTTCTCCCAGTCGATGTGGATCCGGTCGACCTGGCTGGAGTCACCGGCGTGCGGGCCGGCCCCGGTCACCACCGTGCCGACCGCGATGAGCAGCACGGAGGCGGCCACCAGGAACCACACCAGCTGCTGCACGGCCTTGCCGACCAGCGGGCGCGGCGCCTCGTCGCCCTCCCGGGTGCGCTGCCACATCACCGTCGCCACGGCGATCAGCGCCGAGGACAGCAGGAAGTGCGCGGCCACCGTGTACGGGTTGAGACCGACCAGCACCACGATGCCGCCGAGCACCGCGTTGCCCATGACCACCCAGAACTGGGCCCAGCCCAGCCGGGTCAGGCCGCGCCGCCACGGCTTCTGGGAGCGGGCCGCCACGATCGCCCACCCGACGGCGGCGCACAGCACGTACGTCAGCATGCGGTTGCCGAACTCGATGACCCCGTGGAAACCCATCTCCCGGGTGGTGGTCAGCGAGTCGTCGGTGCAGGTGGGCCAGGTCGGGCAGCCGAGGCCCGAGCCCGTCAGCCGTACGGCGCCGCCGGTGACGACGATGACCACCGCCATCACGAGCGCGGCGAGGGCCGCCCGCTGGACGGTCCAGGGGGCCGGGGTCCACCGTGCGGCGATGAAGGCGAGCGGGTTGCGCAGGGCCGCCTGGACGTCGGCAGGGTTCAGCTTTGGCACGCCACCATCGTAGGCCGCCGCTTGTGCACGCGTTCACGAGGGTCCGGTCACACGCGCGTCGCGGAGTCCCGTCGCGCGGAAGCGCACCGGGTCACTCCCAGCGGAAGAACTTCCCGGCGGCGGCCAGTCCGGCCACCGCCCACACCGCGAGGACGCCCAGGTCGCCCCACGGCATCCCGGCGCCGTGCTGGAGCACGTCCCGCAGACCGTCCGAGAGCGCGGAGATGGGCAGCAGACCGAGCACCTGCTGACCGGCCGGGCCGAACTTCTCCAGCGGCACGATCACCCCGCCGCCGACGAGCAGCAGCAGGAAGACGAGGTTGGCGGCGGCCAGCGTCGCCTCCGCCTTCAGGGTGCCGGCCATCAGCAGCCCGAGCCCCGAGAAGGCGGCCGTGCCGACGATCAGCAGGAGCAGGACGGCGGCCGGGTTCCCGTGCGGGGACCAGCCGAGCGCGAAGGCGATCGCCGTCAGCAGGACCACCTGGAGGACCTCCGTGACCAGCACGGACGCCGTCTTCGCGGTCATCAGACCCCATCGGGGGAGCGGGGAGGAGGCGAGCCGCTTCAGCACCCCGTAGCGGCGCTCGAAGCCGGTGGCGATGGCCTGGCCGGTGAACGCCGTCGACATCACCGCGAGGGCCAGGATGCCGGGCGCGAGGAAGTCGACCGCCTTGCCGGAGCCGGTGTCCACGATGTCGACGGAGCTGAACAGCACCAGCAGCAGCGTCGGGATGACGACCGTCAGCAGCAGCTGCTCGCTGTTGCGCAGCAGCATCCTGGTCTCCAGCGCGGCCTGCGCGGCGATCATGCGGGGGAGGGGAGCGGCACCCGGCTTCGGGGTGTAGGTGCCCGAGGAGGTGGTCATGAGCGCAGCTCCTTGCCGGTCAGCTCCAGGAAGACGTCCTCAAGGGTGTGCCGCTCCACCGAGATGCGGTCCGGCATCACTCCGTGCTGGGCGCACCACGAGGTCACCGTGGCCAGCAGCTGCGGATCGACCTTGCCGACGATCCGGTAGGAGCCGGGGGTCAGCTCGGCGGCCGTGCAGTCGGCCGGGAGCGCCTTGAGCAGGGAGCCCACGTCCAGGCCCGGGCGGCCGCCGAAGCGCAGGGTGTTCTCGGCGCCGCCCTTGCACAGCTCCTCGGGCGAGCCCTGGGCGATGACCCGGCCGCCGTCGATGATCGCCACGTCGTCGGCGAGTTGCTCGGCCTCGTCCATGTGGTGCGTGGTGAGGATCACCGAGACGCCGTCGGCGCGCAGGTCCCGCACCAGGTCCCAGGTGGCGCGGCGGGCCTGCGGGTCGAGGCCGGCCGTCGGCTCGTCCAGGAACACCAGCTCCGGGCGGCCCACGACGGCCATGGCGAGCGCGAGGCGCTGCTGCTGGCCGCCGGACAGCCGGCGGTAGCCGGTACGGCCGCAGGAGCCGAGCCCCAGGCGCTCGATGAGCGCGTCCACGTCCAGCGGGTGGGCGTGCAGCTTCGCCACGTGCCGCAGCATCTCGTCCGCCCGGGCGCCGGAGTAGACGCCCCCGGACTGGAGCATCACGCCGATGCGGGGCCTCAGCTGCGCGGACTGCCGTACCGGGTCGAGGCCCAGGACGCGCACCGTGCCGGAATCCGGCTTCCGGTACCCCTCGCAGGTCTCGACCGTGGTCGTCTTCCCCGCCCCGTTGGGGCCGAGGACGGCGGTCACTCCCGCACGGGCCGCCAGGTCGAGGCCGTCCACCGCGGTCTTCGTGCCGTACCGCTTCACCAGGGCCTGGACCTGGACCACGGGCTCGCTTCGCATGGGTCCAAAGTCTAGGGAGACGCCGTGGCGCTCAGTCGCGGGGGTGCGGGAACTCCTCCTCACGGGGCCGGTGCAGCGGCAGCCAGCGCTCCGCGTAGGCCACCGCGTCCGCCACCGGGAACAGCCGCGCCTCCGCCGCGCCGACCGGGCCGCGCAGGACGGGCCGGTCCCTCTCGAAGTCGTGCCCCAGCTCGTCGAAGCGGTCGGAGGTGATGGAGACCTCGACGACCCGCTCCCAGCCGCCGCCCGGGGCGGGCCGGCCGACCTCGACGCGGGGCGCGGGTATCCGGTACTCGGCCAGGTGGAAGCTGGTGCAGGCGCCGTAGCCCGCGCCGAGCAGCAGCACCCGGGCGCCCAGCCTCTCCAGGCGGGCCAGCGGGCTGCGCTCGCCGAGCCGGCAGTCGGGCGCGTGGCCGGCGGTGATGTCCCGCGCCAGCGGACCGAGGGCGGCGAAAGAGGTCTGCGGATGCGCGCTGCGCACGGCGCCGGGCCAGGTCCGCACGGTCTCCGGGATCACGCCGACCCCGCGCGAGGGGGTGATCAGCGGTTCGTACGGCGGCATGGTGGCGCGGATGCGCTCCCACCACTCCTCGGGCACCGGTGGGTCCCCCCACAGGGCGGGATCGGACTGGTCGCCGGTCTGGGTGGGGACGACCAGCGTGCCCGAAGGGCCCAACGCGTCGAGGACGGCTCGGACGACCGCGACGGCCCCGCCGTTCACCCAGCCGAGGGAACTCAGCGAGGAGTGCAGGAGCAGCGTCTCTCCGGTCTCGACACCCAGCAGGCGCACCTGTCGGGCGATGCTGTCCCGGGTGACGAGTGGGCCGGTCGGAGGGGGTGTGGGCATGGTCCGGGAGTCTTCCTGACGGGGCCTCGCGGCGCCACCGAATTGCCTGGTCGGAGGCGTGCGAATGATCGATCAGAAGATCGTTTCCGCAGGTCGGATTAGGTTTGCCTAAGTGACGCAGGGCACCGCCCCATGATCCGGACGGCGCTTGTCAGGGTCGGAGGAATTACGCAACAATGGCGTTGTGAAAAACGTCGGCGAGGCTCGGGAGACCCCCACGGGGGCCCCTCAGGAGGAACTCGCGACCGGTGAGCGCTCGACGCGCAACCGGGTCGCGCGGTCCATCCTGGACCACGGCCCGTCGACCGTCGCCGACCTCGCCGGCCGGCTGGGACTGACCCAGGCGGCCGTCCGGCGTCACCTGGACGCGCTGGTCGCCGACGACGTCGTGGAGCCCCGCGAGCAGCGCGTGTACGGCACGCGCACGCGCGGGCGTCCCGCGAAGGTCTTCGCGCTGACCGACTGCGGCCGCGACGCCTTCGACCAGTCGTACGACAAGCTCGCCGCCGACGCGCTCCGCTGGATCGCCGAGCGCGAGGGCGGGCCCGAGGCGGTCGCCGCCTTCGCCCGCGCCCGGATCGCCGCACAGGCGGGCGCGTACCGCGAGGCCGTCGAGGCCGTGAGCCCCGACAAACGCGCCGAAGCGCTGGCCAAGGCCTTGAGTGCCGACGGGTACGCTGCTACGGCGCGCAGCGCACCGGTCGGTGAGCAGCTCTGCCAGCACCACTGCCCGGTCGCCCACGTCGCGGAGAAGTTCCCGCAGCTGTGCGAGGCGGAGACCGAGATCTTCGCCGAGCTGCTGGGCACGCATGTACAGCGACTGGCGACCATCGCGCACGGCGACGGCGTCTGCACGACGTTCATCCCCAAGATTTCCACTGACGCACCTGCAAGCACGGCCGGGAGGAACCCCGCATGACTCTCCCCACGGAGACTGCTCACCCCGAACTCGAGGGCCTGGGCAAGTACGAATACGGCTGGGCCGACTCCGACGTGGCCGGTGCGTCCGCGCGCCGTGGCCTGAACGAGGACGTCGTCCGCGACATCTCGGGCAAGAAGGCCGAGCCGGAATGGATGACGAAGCTGCGCCTCAAGGGGCTGAAGCTCTTCGAGAAGAAGCCCATGCCGAACTGGGGCTCGGACCTGTCGGGCATCGACTTCGACAACATCAAGTACTTCGTGCGCTCCACGGAGAAGCAGGCGGAGTCCTGGGAGGACCTGCCCGAGGACATCAAGAACACCTACGACAAGCTGGGCATCCCGGAGGCCGAGAAGCAGCGCCTCGTCGCCGGTGTCGCCGCCCAGTACGAGTCGGAGGTCGTCTACCACCAGATCCGCGAGGACCTGGAGGAGCAGGGCGTCATCTTCCTCGACACCGACACCGCCCTGAAGGAGCACCCGGAGCTCTTCAAGGAGTACTTCGGCACCGTCATCCCGGCCGGTGACAACAAGTTCGCCTCGCTGAACACGGCCGTGTGGTCCGGCGGCTCCTTCATCTACGTGCCGAAGGGCGTGCACGTCGAGATCCCGCTCCAGGCCTACTTCCGTATCAACACGGAGAACATGGGCCAGTTCGAGCGGACCCTGATCATCGTCGACGAGGGTGCCTACGTGCACTACGTCGAGGGCTGCACGGCGCCGATCTACAAGTCGGACTCGCTGCACTCCGCGGTCGTCGAGATCATCGTCAAGAAGAACGCCCGCTGCCGTTACACGACCATCCAGAACTGGTCGAACAACGTCTACAACCTGGTCACCAAGCGCGCCGTGGCCTACGAGGGCGCGACCATGGAGTGGGTCGACGGCAACATCGGCTCCAAGGTGACGATGAAGTACCCGGCCGTCTACCTGATGGGCGAGCACGCCAAGGGCGAGACCCTGTCCATCGCCTTCGCGGGCGAGGGCCAGCACCAGGACGCCGGCGCGAAGATGGTCCACATGGCGCCGAACACGTCGTCCAACATCGTCTCCAAGTCGGTCGCGCGCGGTGGTGGCCGCACCTCCTACCGCGGTCTGATCGAGATCGGCGAGGGCGCCCCGGGTTCGAAGTCCAACGTGCTGTGCGACGCGCTGCTGGTCGACACCATCTCCCGCTCGGACACGTACCCGTACGTCGACGTCCGTGAGGACGACGTGTCCATGGGCCACGAGGCCACCGTCTCCAAGGTCTCCGAGGACCAGCTCTTCTACCTGATGAGCCGCGGTCTCTCCGAGGACGAGGCGATGGCGATGATCGTGCGCGGCTTCGTCGAGCCGATCGCCAAGGAACTGCCCATGGAATACGCGCTGGAGCTCAACCGGCTGATCGAGCTGCAGATGGAAGGCGCGGTCGGCTAGCCGCCACCGCCCCCACCATCAAGCCACTGACCTGAGAAAGCGAGCAATACGACAGCCATGGCTGAGGCTCAGAACATCCCGGTGGGCAGCACCACCGCCGGCTCGATCGCGGTCGCCGCGGAGTCGACCGTCGTCTCGCGCATGAGCGCGCCCCCGTCCTTCGACGTGGCGGACTTCCCGGTCCCGCACGGCCGTGAGGAGGAGTGGCGGTTCACCCCGCTGGAGCGGCTGCGCGGACTCCACGACGGCACCGCCGTCGCCACCGGTGACGGTGTGAAGGTCGACGTGCAGGCCCCCGAAGGCGTCACCGTCGAGGCCGTCGGCCGCGACGACGCACGGCTCGGCAGGGCCACCCCCGTGGACCGCGTCGCCGCGCAGGCGTACGCCGCCTTCGAGCAGGCCTCGGTCGTGACCGTGCCGAAGGAGACCGTCCTCACCGAGCCGATCCGCATCGCGGTGCACGGCCAGGGCGGTACCGCCTTCGGCCACCAGGTGATCGAGCTGGGCGCCTTCGCCGAGGCCGTCGTGGTCATCGACCACACCGGTGACGCGGTTCTCGCGGCCAACGTCGACTACGTCCTCGGTGACGGCGCCAAGCTGACCGTCGTCTCCGTCCAGGACTGGGACGACAAGGCCGTCCACGTCGCCCAGCACAACGCGCTGATCGGCCGGGACGCCTCCTTCAAGTCCGTGGTCGTGACCTTCGGCGGCGACGTGGTCCGTCTGCACCCGCGCGTGGAGTACGCCGGCCCCGGCGGCGAGGCCGAGCTGTTCGGCCTGTACTTCACCGACGCCGGTCAGCACCAGGAGCACCGCCTGCTGGTCACCCACAACACCCCGCACTGCAAGTCCAACGTCGTCTACAAGGGCGCGCTCCAGGGCGAGGCCGCCCACGCGGTGTGGATCGGTGACGTGCTCATCGAGGCCAAGGCCGAGGGCACGGACACGTACGAGATGAACCGCAACCTGGTCCTCACGGACGGCGCGCGGGTCGACTCGGTGCCGAACCTGGAGATCGAGACCGGCGAGATCGTCGGCGCCGGCCACGCCTCCGCGACCGGCCGCTTCGACGACGAGCAGCTCTTCTACCTGATGGCCCGCGGCATCCCGGAGTACGAGGCCCGCCGCCTGGTGGTCCGCGGCTTCTTCGCCGAGCTGGTCCAGCAGATCGGCGTCACCGACATCGAGGAGCGCCTGCTCGCCAAGATCGAGGAGGAGCTGGAGGCTTCGGTCGCATGACGACCTTCGTACGCGCCTGTGGACTGAGCGAGCTGGAGGAGGACACCCCCAAGCGGGTGGAACTCGACGGCACGCCGGTCTCGGTCGTGAGGACCGAGGGGGAGGTGTTCGCCATCCACGACATCTGCTCCCACGCGAACGTCTCGCTCTCCGAGGGCGAGGTGGAGGACTGCCAGATCGAGTGCTGGCTGCACGGCTCCGCCTTCGACCTGCGCACCGGCAAGCCGTCCGGCCTCCCGGCCACCCGCCCCGTCCCCGTATACCCCGTAAAGATCGAAGGGGACGACGTGCTCGTCTCCCTCACCCAGGAGTCCTGAGGCACCCATGGCAACGCTTGAAATCCGAGACCTGCACGTCACCGTCGAGGCCGACAACGCCACGAAGGAGATCCTCAAGGGCGTCGACCTCACCGTGAAGCAGGGCGAGACGCACGCCATCATGGGCCCCAACGGCTCCGGCAAGTCGACTCTCGCCTACTCGCTCGCGGGTCACCCGAAGTACACGATCACCAACGGCACCGTGCTGCTCGACGGCGAGGACGTCCTCGAGATGTCCGTCGACGAGCGCGCCCGCGCGGGCCTGTTCCTGGCGATGCAGTACCCGGTCGAGGTCCCCGGCGTCTCGGTCTCCAACTTCCTGCGCACCTCCGCCACCGCCATCCGCGGCGAGGCCCCGAAGCTGCGTACCTGGGTGAAGGAGGTCAAGGAGGCCATGGAGCGCCTCAACATGGACCCGTCCTTCGCCGAGCGCAACGTCAACGAGGGCTTCTCCGGCGGTGAGAAGAAGCGCCACGAGATCCTCCAGCTCGAGCTGCTCAAGCCGAAGGTCGCGATCCTCGACGAGACCGACTCCGGCCTGGACGTCGACGCGCTCCGCATCGTCTCCGAGGGCGTCAACCGCGTCCGCGAGACCGGCGAGGTCGGCACCCTGCTGATCACGCACTACACGCGCATCCTGCGCTACATCAAGCCCGACTTCGTCCACGTCTTCTCCGGCGGGCGGATCGTCGAGTCCGGCGGTGCCGAGCTCGCCGACAAGCTGGAGGACGAGGGCTACGAGTCGTACACGAAGGGTGGCGTATCCGCGTGACACAGCTGCCGGGCCTCCTCGACACCGAGGCGATCCGCAAGGACTTCCCCGTCCTGGACCGACTGATCCACGACGGCAAGAAGCTCGTGTACCTGGACAACGCGGCGACCTCGCAGAAGCCGCGCCAGGTGCTGGACGCCCTGAGCGAGTACTACGAGCGCTACAACGCCAACGTCCACCGCGGTGTGCATGTGCTCGCCGAGGAGGCCACGGCGCTGTACGAGGGCGCGCGCGACAAGGTCGCCGCGTTCATCAACGCGCCGAGCCGCGACGAGGTGATCTTCACCAAGAACGCCTCCGAGTCGCTCAACCTCGTGGCCAACATGCTGGGCTGGGCCGACGAGCCCTACCGCGTGGACCACGAGACCGAGATCGTCATCACCGAGATGGAGCACCACTCCAACATCGTGCCGTGGCAGCTGCTCGCGCAGCGCACGGGCGCGAAGCTGAAGTGGTTCGGCCTGACCGACGACGGCCGGCTCGACCTGTCCAACATCGACGAGATCATCACGGAGAAGACGAAGATCGTCTCCTTCGTGCTGGTGTCGAACATTCTGGGCACGGTCAACCCGGTCGAGGCGATAGTGCGCCGCGCCCAGGAGGTCGGCGCCCTCGTCTGCATCGACGCCTCCCAGGCCGCCCCGCACATGCCGCTGGACGTACAGGCCCTCCAGGCCGACTTCGTCGCCTTCACCGGCCACAAGATGTGCGGCCCGACCGGCATCGGCGTCCTGTGGGGCCGCCAGGAGCTGCTCGAGGACCTGCCCCCGTTCCTGGGCGGCGGCGAGATGATCGAGACCGTCTCGATGCACTCCTCGACCTATGCCCCGGCGCCGCACAAGTTCGAGGCGGGTACGCCCCCGATCGCCCAGGCCGTCGGTCTCGGTGCCGCGATCGACTACCTGGACGCGATCGGCATGGACCGGATCCTCGCCCACGAGCACGCGCTGACGGAGTACGCCGTACGCCGCCTGGCGGACGTCTCGGACCTGCGGATCATCGGCCCGACCACGGCCGAGGACCGCGGCGCCGCGATCTCCTTCACGCTCGGTGACATCCACCCGCACGACGTGGGCCAGGTCCTCGACGAGCAGGGCATCGCGGTCCGGGTCGGCCACCACTGCGCGCGGCCGGTCTGCCTCCGCTACGGAATTCCTGCGACCACGCGAGCGTCGTTCTATCTGTACTCCACGCCCGGTGAGATCGACGCACTGGTCGAGGGGCTGGAGCACGTACGGAACTTCTTCGGCTGAGAGGCGTGAGCTGAAACCGTGAAGCTGGATTCGATGTACCAGGAAGTCATCCTGGACCACTACAAGAACCCGCACGGGCGTGGTCTTCGGGATGGCGACGCCGAGGTGCACCACGTGAACCCGACGTGCGGCGACGAGATCACTCTCCGCGTGAAGTACGACGGCACGACGATCGAGGACGTCTCCTACGAGGGACAGGGCTGCTCCATCAGCCAGGCCTCCGCCTCCGTGCTGAACGAGCTGCTGGTCGGCAAGGACCTGGCCCGGGCGCAGAAGATCCAGGAGACCTTCCTGGAGCTGATGCAGTCCAGGGGCCGGATCGAGCCGGACGACGCGATGGAGGACGTGCTGGAGGACGCGGTCGCGTTCGCCGGTGTCTCCAAGTACCCCGCGCGGGTCAAGTGCGCCCTCCTGAGCTGGATGGCGTGGAAGGACGCGACGGCCCAGGCATTGGGTGGCGCCGACGCCGAAAGGAAGACGGCATGAGCGAGACCGCTGAGATGAAGCCGGCCTCGGAGGAAGAACTCCGCGAGGCGCTGTACGACGTCGTCGACCCCGAGCTGGGCATCGACGTCGTCAACCTCGGCCTGATCTACGGCATCCACATCGACGACGCGAACATCGCGACGATCGACATGACTCTGACCTCGGCGGCCTGCCCGCTGACGGACGTCATCGAGGACCAGGCCAAGTCCGCCACGGACGGCCTCGTCAACGAGCTCCGCATCAACTGGGTCTGGATGCCGCCGTGGGGTCCGGACAAGATCACGGACGACGGTCGCGAGCAGCTCCGGGCGCTCGGGTTCAACGTCTGAGAACACCGCGTACCCGAACGTGACGGAAGCGGCGGCACCCGGGAGGGTGCCGCCGCTTCCGTGTGCTCAGACCGGCTTGTCCACCAGCAGGAACGCCGAGTCCGCCCGGTAGGGGTCGGTGTTGCGGTACGGGTCCAGCCGCAGCCGGGAGCCGTCGTGGCGCAGGAAGCGGCCGGAGTGGGCGGCCGACTCCAGCGAGGTCCCGCCGGCGAACGCGGACGGGCGCGGGCAGAAGGTGGCGTCCCGCTCGAACGCCCGTGATCCGTCGTCGTCTCCGGCGCGAAGGAGGCCGTCCCGAACACGCAGGTATCCGCCGCCGACCGTGGCGAAGGAGTAACAGCGGCCGTTCGCCAGGCCCTTGACCAGCCGGAAGGTGGCGGCGCGGCGGGCGGCGGCGGAGCTGAGCGGGCCGATCTTCACGTCGTCGCCGCTGAGGTGCCAGTAGTCGCCCGGGTGGTTGAGGGAGCGCACGGCGGTCTCCCCGCCCGTGGCCTTCGGTGAACCGCCCTGGCGGAAGGGGGACTTGGCCGGCGTCGGGGTCGGGTCGCCGGCGGGCAGGACGGGGGACTCGGCGGCCCGTGGAGCCGCCGGGGACGGGTGCCCGCGGCCCTTCGCGGGGGCGGACGCCTTCGTGGACACCGAGGCGGACGGACGCGGGTCGGGGCTGCCGTCCCCCGGTGCCCGGCCGGCCGGTGCGCCGTCGGCCGGCGCCCCGTTCGCCGCCGGGGCCGTCCGGCTCTCGGGGGTCCTGCCGTGCACGGCGGTCACGGTGACACCGGTGGCCACGGCCGCCAGGACCAGTGCGCCGACGGGCCACAGCAGCCGTCTGCGGCGGCTGCGCGGAGCGCCGGGAGGCGGTTCGTCCGCCGCCGGCTGCTGCTCCGGGGGGAGAGGGCTGTTCTCAGGCATGCGTGGGTCTCCACCGCCGCCCGGACGGCGGCCGGGGGCGGGAGGGTGAGGTGGGTGAAAGGTGCGGATGACGGGGGGCCGAGGGGTGGACGTTAGTGAACCCGGCGCCGTCCGAAGGGCGCTTTCGGCACACCTCTGCCCCGAAAGTGTGACTTTCCCATGATGTGCACTCGTACGCCTGCGCGGTGCGCACCCGTACACCTCTGTCGCGCGTGATTGTCATGCGCACCCCACACCTCCCTGTTGTGTACGCCCGTACGCATCCGTTGTGTACGCTCGTACACATGGGATACCTGCTGCTCGTCGGCGCCATCGCCGCCGAGGTCGCCGCGACTACGGCGATGAAGTACACCGAGGGCTTCACCCGGCCCTGGCCCTCCCTCGTGACCTCGCTGGGCTACGTCGTCTCCTTCGCGCTGCTCGCCCAGACGCTGAAGACCGTGCAGATAGGCACGGCGTACGCGATCTGGTCGGGCGCGGGCACCGCGGCCATCGCCGTGCTGGGCCTGCTGCTGTTCGGTGAGGGGCTGAGTCCGGCCAAGGTCGCCGGGATCCTGCTGATCATCGGCGGAGTGGTGGTCCTCAACCTGGGCGGGACGGCCCACTGATGCCCCGCCGCTACGACCCCGACCGGCGGCAGCGGATCATCGACGCGGCGATCCGCGTGGCCGGCCGGGACGGCATCTCCGGGCTCAGCCACCGCTCGGTCGCCGCCGAGGCCGACGTACCGCTCGGCTCCACCACCTACCACTTCGCGACCCTGGACGACCTGCTGGTGGCCGCCCTCTGCCAGGCCACCGAGGGCTTCGCCGGGGTGCTGGACGACAGCGGGGTGCTGCGGGAGGCCGACGGTGACCTCGCGGCCGGCCTCGCCCGGGTCCTCGGCCAGTGGCTGGGCGGCGACCGGCCGGGCGTGGAGCTGGAGTACGAGCTGTACCTGGCGGCCCTGCGCCGGCCCGCCCTGCGGCCCGTCGCCGCCCGGTGGACCGAGGAGACGGCCGAGCGGCTCGCCGCGCGGGTCGACCCGGTGACGGCACGGGCGCTGCTGGCGCTGATGGACGGAATCTGCCTCCAGGTGCTGCTGACGGGCGGTTCCTACGACGAGGAGTACGCCCGCGCCGCGCTGGCTCGGCTGATCCCCTGAACCGGCGCCCGCCACCTGAGACGCCCCGGTGGCGGTTGGCCTCCGCGACCCCGCCCACGTTAGGTTTTCTCCCATGACCGACTCTGCTTCCCGCACCACCGGCGCCGTCGCCGCCGGCCTCGCCACGATCGCCTCCGACGGCACCGTCCTCGACACCTGGTTCCCGTCCCCCGAGCTGGTCGCCGAGCCCGGCCCGGCCGGCACCGAGCGGCTGACCGCCGAGCGCGCGGCGGAACTGCTGGGCGGCGGCGCGACCGCGGCGATCGGCCCGGACAGCCGCCGGGGCGTCGAGGTGGTCGCGGTGCGCACGGTCATCGCGTCCCTGGACGACAAGCCGATCGACGCGCACGACGTGTACCTGCGTCTGCACCTGCTCTCGCATCGCCTGGTCAAGCCGCACGGCCAGAGCCTGGACGGCATCTTCGGCCACCTCGCGAACGTCGCCTGGACCTCGCTCGGCCCGGTCGCCGTGAACGACATCGAGAAGGTGCGTCTGAACGCCCGCGCCGAGGGCCTGCACCTGCAGGTGACCTCGATCGACAAGTTCCCGCGCATGACGGACTACGTCGCCCCCAAGGGCGTCCGCATCGCCGACGCCGACCGGGTCCGGCTGGGCGCGCACCTCGCCGAGGGCACCACGGTCATGCACGAGGGCTTCGTCAACTTCAACGCCGGCACCCTCGGAACCTCAATGGTCGAGGGCCGCATCTCCGCCGGCGTCGTGATCGGCGACGGCTCCGACATCGGCGGCGGCGCCTCCACGATGGGCACCCTGTCCGGCGGCGGCAACGTGATCATCTCCGTCGGCGAGCGCTGCCTGATCGGCGCCGAGGCGGGCGTCGGCATCGCGCTCGGCGACGAGTGCGTGGTCGAGGCCGGCCTGTACATCACCGCGGGCACCCTCGTCACCATGCCCGACGGCCAGATCGTCAAGGCCCGCGAACTGAACGGCGCCTCCAACATTCTCTTCCGCCGCAACTCGGTCACCGGCAAGGTCGAGGCCCGCCCGAACAACGCGGTCTGGGGCGGCCTGAACGACATCCTGCACAGCCACAACTGATCACCGGCGGCCGCGACCTGTCGGCACCTGTCGGTGCTGGTCACCGTTGAGCGCCCTTCCACGGCCCGAGGACGGCCCGGGAGGGCGCTCGTGCGTGAGCACCGCTTCAGAAGTTCGATCTCTGTCCGTGTGCGCCCACTGGCACGATGGTCTCGTGGCTGACCTGGAGCGCATCGCGGCAGAGATCACGGCGTACGTCCGAGCACTCGACGAAAGCACCACCCTGCGGCACCACTTCCGCCACGCTGACGAAGAAGGCGGCCTCTGGTACATCGAGGCCGTGCCCGACCGCGGCGAGCTGACCGTCATCAAGCAGGCCGAGCTGACCTCGGCCGGCCAGCTCCACCGGTACAGCTGGGAGCACCTGGAGGACGAGCACGGCGGCCTGACAGACCGAGCGATCGATCCTGAAGAGGATCCGCTTGAGGCCAGCCCGGTCGACGAGTTCCAACGGGTGTGGACTCGCTGAGTGTGGTGGACAACCACTTCAGGAGGGCGGACGTGGTCGGCGGCAGAGTTCCCCAGGTCGCTCCGGCAGCCGCTGCCCAGGTCAACAGTTGCGGCACGAATGCGGCACACGACCGCGACGCATTGAGGCAACTGGGCTGGAGCGTGTCCTACCAATCGGGCCCGGGCCTCGCCCAGTGGCGCGGATGCCCGAGAGTAGGCGTGTTTGATGCTGTGCAACGATCCTCGGTGACACGAGGGGGAGCCAGTGAGGTTGCGCAACGTATCGCCGGACGATGTCGACGCCTATGTCCGGATGCGATGTGATCCTGTCATGATGGCCGACCTCGGCGGCCCCCAGTCGCGCGAGGAGATGGCGGCCAAGGTTCGCCGGGATGCCGAGCAAGCGGCCGCCGACCTTGCTTGGTTGAAGATGATCGTCCCCGATCCGGCCACCCCCGAGGTGGTGGCGGGGACGGTGACCCTCTGGTCGCACAACACCGACGACGGACCGATCTCCGAGATCGGCTGGATGGTTCTCCCTCAGTTCCAAGGGCAAGGGCTCGGCAAGCGCGCGGTCCGCGCTCTCCTGGAGCTGGCCCGGGAAGAGAACCGCTGGGGAGTCGTGCACGCCTTTCCGGCAACGGGCAACGCCGCCTCGAACGGCATCTGCCGCTCGGTCGGCTTCCGCTTCGTCTCAGTGACCGATATGCCCTTCGCCGGGCAGATCTTCAAGACTAACCACTGGTCTATGGACCCCAGGATTGACCTGACCTGAGAACGCGGCGATCGCGCTGGAAGCGCGCCTCTCATTCTCACCTGATCGTCGGTCTGGCATGTCACTGACTGATGCCCGAAGGGACGGCCTCTGCGGCTGCGTAACCGCCCAGTAGGCGCTGGTCCACTGGCCGTCACGCCCGGCTCCCGGCCACGCGGTTGAGAGGAGCCCGTAAGTGACGCCGTATCGATTGGGCGAATGGACGGGCTACATCCTCATGGCCCTGGTGGTGGTCTGGGTACGGACCGGCCGATGGCGGGATCACCCGAGCCCGCGAGGAAGGACGGCACAAGAGGTTGCCGCCGTGGCTCGGCGGCGGACCCGACTGTTGGGGCGTTCGGTCCTCGCCGTTCTTGCGGTCCTGTTCCTGGCGGACATCGTCGTCGGCATCGGCTTCTGAGCCAGCTCGACGGCATGGCGGGGGCGTCTGTCGGCTGTGCTGAGGATTCAGAGGCTCTGCATCGGCGCGCGGTCGGCGGAGCGAATTTGGCCGGGAGCTGCTTCGGGGCAAGTGATCATGGCCCCGTAGGCTTCCGGCGCGTCGGGCAGTCTGTGGACCTGCCCGATGAGGCACGACGTTGGCCAAGTGCGGCCAGCCGGGGCGAAGACAGACATCCGATGCGGTTGATCAGTCAAGCGGTGCTGGGGAAGGCGGTCTGCTCGTCGTAGCGGATGCGGTGGGTGAGGCAGTGGTGTAGGCAGCCCAGTAGCCGGTTGAAGAGGTTGCGTTGGGCTGCGACGTGTCGGTCTTCGGCTTGGCGGCGGCGGTCGTAGTGGGCTCGTGCTCCAGGGGATGCGGTGAGGGCGGCAAAGGCCCAGATGTAGCCGGCTGAGGCGAGACGCTGGTTCTTGATGTGCCTGGCCAGGACGGTGGTCTTGCGTCCGGAGGATCTGGTAATTGGGGCGGATCCGGCGTAGGCCTTGAGCGCGCGGGGGCTGGTGAAGCGGGTGTGGTCGTCGCCGAGTTCGGCCAGGACGCGGGCGCCGGTCAGTGCACCGAGTCCGGGGAAACTGGTGATGATTTCGGCGTCCTGGTGGGTGGCGAAGGCCGTGGTGGTGGCTGCTTCGAGGTCGTCGGCGCTGGCGCAGGCGGCGTTGAACTGCCGGAGCAGAGCGAGGGTTTTGGTGCCCATGGCCTGCTCGATCGTGGGTGGTTGGTGCATCTGTGGCTCGCGGAGCAGGGTGTGGAGTCGTTCGACTTCTCCGGTGATCTCGCGCTGGCGTCCGGCCTTCTTCAGGATGGCTCGCAGTTGCGGGCGGGTGAGCTGGGCGGCCTGGGTGGGGGTGGGGGCCGCGGCGAGCAGGGTGCGGGTGACGGGTGAGGCGAGGCCTTCGCGGAAGTGGCGGAAGACGGTGAGGAAGCCGGGGAAATATTCGCGAAGGTGGGAGCGGAGGCGGTTGCCGGTTTGGACGCGGTCCCAGACGGCGTCCTGGTGGGCTCGGGCCAGGACGGTGATGGCCTGGGCGAGGTGGCTGTCCGCGGGCAGGGGCCGGTGTTCTGCGGGGTCGGTGCGCAGGATGTTGGCCAGGACCTTGGCGTCGAGGTGGTCGGACTTCTTGCGGCTGAGGGCGTAGCGGTCGCGGTAGCGGGCGGCGGTCAGTGGGTTGATCACGTAGATGGGTCTGCCGGTGGCGCGTAAGCAGGCGACCAGGAGTCCGTGAGAGGTCTCGATGGCGACCGGGATCGGGTGCTCTGGGCTGTCGCCGTGCTGGGCGAGCAGGTCCAGGAGCTGGCTGAGGCCGGTAGGGGTGTCGTCGATGCGGAGCTTGTCCAGAAGGGTGCCGGCCTCGTCGAGCAGTGCGATGTCGTGGTGGTCGGTGGCCCAGTCGATGCCGCAGAACACGCTGGTCATGGCGGATGTCCCTTGGGTGGGTGGCGGTGGTGGAGTGGTCGCCGTGGCGGGGTTGCGCGTCTCCCTAATGGCAGGGCTCATAGGCCCGTCATCCGATTAGCCGTTCGCAATCCCAGCGGTCGCCAGGGGTCTCGGTCAGCTGCGGAACTGGGAGCGTTCGCCGAGCAGTGAGAGGTGTTCCCTGGCGGCGGCTTGGACCACGAGAGCCAACGATGCCGCTGTTTGTGTGCGAGCGGGGGTGGCGGGGCCGGACCGCGCGGGACGAAGGCAGGAGCGCGGACCGGCCCCGCCACCCCCGGCGCTGCTTCACAGAGCGGGAAGGCATGTGGGGCCGACTCTGTCTTGAGAGGTCAGGCCTCAGGAGCGACTACGGATCACCACATGCCCACCCGCCCAGGACGCTCGGCCATGAGACACCGCCAAGCGACTTACGGCGCCATTAGGAGGCAGGCCGCGCCGCAGAGGCGGCGCGCGCCCGCGCCGAGCCGAACAGCGAAGTCCGTACCCGGGCCGCCGTGGATCGCGTCTTCCGGGGCGCCGGCTGCATCGAGGACGGCCCGGAAACGGCGCAAGGAGCAGGGGGACTCCCTGACCTGCATCGCATTCAGAACAGCCCACCTACAGGCGCCCAGGGCGTGAGCGCCGCCGGGGACGGTGCGCGGGTACCCGGGGGTGTCAGGCGGGCCGGGGCACGATGCTCACCGCGCGGTAGTCGTACCCGTCCTGCTGGAAGCCAGGGGCTTCCCACGTGAGGTCGACCTGCTGTCCGGCGGACAGCGTGCGGAAGCCGGGCGCCTGGATGTCGGAGTAGTGCCCGAAGCAGCCGCCGGGGGTCTCGGGGGAGTCGAGGACACCCCACCCTTCCTCGTCGTCCCACTCGCGGACAGTCGCGGTCACCATGGACGGAACCCTCTCAGTTCTTGCCGTTGTCCACGATGACCGGGGTGCCGCCCGAGTCCGTGCCGCACGGGACCGCGTACACCGGGTGGGCCTTCGCGGCTTCCTTGTAGGCGTCGAGGCACTGGTTGTACAGGACCTTGTCGCTCAGCGACCGCTCGATGATCTTGTTGGCGGCGGCGATGCCCTCCGCCTCGATCCGCTTGCGCTCCGCCTCCGCCTTGGCCGTGCGCGCCGCCTCGGTGGCCCGCTCGGTGGCCTGCTCCTGCTGGATCTTCTTGTCGATCTGGTCCTGGAGCTTCTTCGACGGCTTGACGTTGCGCAGGTTGACGGAGGTGACGTCGATCCCGCGCGGCGCCAGGCGCTCCTTGACGAGGTCGGCGATCTCCGAGCCGATCCGCTCGCGCGCGGACGCGTACCCCTCCTCGCTGGTGTGCTTCGCGAAGACGTTGCGGATGATCTCGCGGCTGTCCGGCAGCACCAGCCGCGACTCGACGGCGTCCTCGCTGCCCGCCAGCCGGTACAGCTCGACCGCCTCGGCGGGCACGACGGCCCACTTGATGGTGACGTCCGCGTACAGCACACCGCCCTGCGAGGAGCGGACCTCGACGGTGTCCTCCTCATTGAGGTCGAGGTCCACCGGGCGGGTGGAGAAGGTGGTGACGTCGGTGAACGGCGACTTGAAGTGGACGCCCGAGGTCAGCGGCGTGCCGACCTTGCCGAAGGTCACCGGCACGCCGACCTCGGCGGCGCTGACGACATGGACGCAGGCGAAGGTGCCCGCCAGCAGGGCCGCCACGGCGCTGACGGCAGCTCCCAGCTTCAGGCCCGCGGTGTCGCGGCTGCGGCCGACGAGAAAGAGCACCACCGCCGCTATGAGCAGCAGGATGGACAGCACGAACACAGGAATCCCCCTCAGGAAAGAACGTTCCCGCGCCACCGTGGGCGCGGCCCCGGCGCATCGTAGCGATCTGAGGTGACCGACCCGTGCGAAATTCCCGTCCGGGACAGGCATAGCGGGGGACCTGTCGACGCGTCGGACGGTATGGAGGGCCCGGACATCGAGAGGCCCGGGGGACAGAGAAGGTGACGATGGATGCCCAGGCACAGGAGAGTTTTCGACACTTCGTGGCCGGTAGATCGTCCGCGCTGCTGAAGACCGCCGTCCTGCTGGCCGGCGGCGACCGGCACGCGGCCGAGGACCTGCTGCAGAACGCACTGGTCAAGGCGGCCGGACGGTGGGAACGGATCGAGGAGCCGGAGGCGTACGTACGGCGGATCCTGTACCGGCAGCAGATCAGCCGCTGGCGGCTGAAGTGGCGGCGGCGGGAGGTCATGGTCGCCGAGCCGCCGGAGACCGAGGCGGGGCACGGCCCGGACGCCCCGGCCGCCGCCGAGCTGCGGCTGGTGCTGCGCGGCGCCCTGGCCCGGCTCACCGCCCGACAGCGCAGCGTGCTGGTGCTGCGCTACTTCGAGGACCTGCCCGAGGCCGACGTGGCCCGGATCCTGGGCTGCTCGGTGGGCACCGTACGGTCCACCACCCACCGCTCCCTGGCCCGTCTGCGCACCCTGGCACCCGAACTGGCCGCGCTCGACGGCCCCGGCGAGCAGCCGTCCCGTGACTTCTCGCCCGTGGAGGTGCGTCCGTGAATGTCGAAGACGTCGTACGCGACTCCCTGAAGGAGATCGCGGGTCAGGCACAGCCGGCGGCCACGAACCTCGCCGACCGGGTGCTGGTGCTGCGCCGCACCCGCCGCACCCGCCGGATCGCCGTCGCCGCCGCCGGCACCGCGGCCGTGGTCGCCGTCGCGGTGGGCGTCCCGCGACTGACCGGCGGTGGACGGGACGTACGCCCGGCGCAGGTCACGGACGGCCGGGTGGTGGCTCACACCGACCAGTCCCCGCCGCGCGAGCTGATCGGCGCGGGCGATGCCGTCGTGGCCGGCTACAGCACGCAGAAGCAGGTGAAGCAGCCGAACAAGGACAAGATCCTCACGCGCACCTACCGGCTTCTCGACCCCGGCACCGGCAGGTACGAGAAGGACGACCGCTGGGCCCTCGCGACCGTCGCGCCGGGCGCCCGTACGGCCGCCGTGCTGGAGCGTGAACTGCCCGCGGCCCGCGTGGGGCTGCTGGACCTGGCGAGCGGCAAGGTCGAGCGGTGGATCCCGGTGCCGCAGGGCGCCGGCGGGGCGAAGTTCTCGCCGGACGGGAGCAAACTGGTCGTCACCACCTACGGCAAGAACCCCGACCGCGCCTTCTGGAGCAAGCGGATCCCGGTGAACGACACGATCGAGCCCCAGCAGGTGCCGAGCCGGTCCGGGTTCTCGGTGATCGACGTCGCCTCGGGAACGGGGAAGTGGCACAGCCTGCCCGTCGCAAAGGACGACGATGCGTTCGCGCTCAACGCACGCACGGATCTGGAGTTCAGTCACGACGGGAAGTACCTCTGGGAACCCCTGAGCATGGACCCGGGCCGCAAGTACCACACCCTCGACGGCGCGGACGTGCCGACGCCCGCGAACGAGGCGCATGTGCACCCGTGGGTCGAGGCCGGCCTGTCGCCCGACGGGAAGTACGCGGCCGGTGACTTCGCCGGGAGGGGCGACGAGATCGCCTCCGCCGTCCACGACGCCCGGTCCGGGCGGCTGGTCACCAAGGTGCCCGGTCAGCAGCTGCTGGCCTGGGCCGACGGCAGGCGGCTGATCGCCTGGGGCATCGGCGGCGACGGCAACGAGTTCCACCAGCGGCTGGTCCTCGTCACCGTCGGCAGCAAGAAGGTGCGGCCGCTCAGCGGCTTCCGCTCGCCCAAGGACGACAGCGGCGGCCGCTGGGAGCCCCTGTTCACCACGCGCTGACCAGCTCCTCGTACCGGGCCCACAGCCCGTCGGCCGTCTCCCGGCCGGCGGGCCGCAGGGGTGCGCGCGGCGGGCCGGCGGGCAGACCGAGGCGGGCGAGGAGGGCCTTCGCGGTGACCGTGCCCGGCAGACCCGCGCCCATCATCGCCTCGATCAGCGGGGTCGCCGCCAGCTGGAGCGCGGTCGCCCGGGCGGTGTCGCCCGCGTCGAAAGCGTCGAGGATCGCCGTGAAGTGCCCGGGCACGGCGTTGGCGACCGTGCTCACGCAGCCCGCCGCGCCGACCGCGTACAGCGCGAGCACATGTTCGTCGCAGCCCGCGTAGTACGCCAACTCCGTCCGCGCGAGCACCTTCTGGGTGCCGAGGAAGTCGTAGGAGCAGTCCTTGACGGCCACGATCCGGGGATGCTCCGCGAGGCGGATCATGGTGTCCGGCTCGATCCTGGTGCCGGTGCGGCCCGGGATGTCGTACAGCATCACCGGCAGGCCGCTCGCGTCGGCCACCTCCAGGAAGTGGGCGGCCACGGCCTCCTGCGGCGGCCTGCTGTAGTACGGCGTCACCACCAGTACGCCGTCCGCGCCGGCCTTCTC
The DNA here is from genome assembly GCF_900105245.1 of Streptomyces sp. 1222.5. Taxonomy (NCBI): domain Bacteria; kingdom Bacillati; phylum Actinomycetota; class Actinomycetes; order Kitasatosporales; family Streptomycetaceae; genus Streptomyces; species Streptomyces sp. 1222.5. The sequence goes on from NZ_FNSZ01000001.1 coordinate 6,516,261, forward strand.
GGCGGCGACGGCCAGCTCGACCGTGTGCCGGGTGTCGGACGTGCCCACGCCCGCGACCAGCGCGACCCGGTCGCCGACCGCCGCCCGCACCGCCGCGATCAGGTCCGCCTTCTCCGCGTCGGAGGTGGTGGGCGACTCTCCGGTGGTGCCGCTGAGGACCAGCCCGTCGCAGCCCTGCGCCACCAGCCGCGCGGCCAGCCGTGCGGCGCCGTCGGCGTCGAGGGCGCCGTCCTCGGTGAACGGCGTGACCATCGCGCAGAGCGTGCGGCCGAAGGGCGGGGCGGGCTTGTGCGTGCTCGTCATGGGAGTAGTCTCGGCACAACCCCGATGAAGCTCTACTTAAATTGACTACACTTCATTCCTAAGCATTGCTAATGAGTGAGGAGGCGGGGCAGCGGCCCTGTGTCCAACTCGCCCCTCATGGGTCACTATGGCCGGAGAGTCACCGACGTCTGTCATGGGAGGCACCATGAAGCTCGGCAAGGCACTGGCCACCGGCGTCGCCGAGGAGCGGCCGCCCGTCCACGAAGAGGATGCGCGGCTCCCCGAGGAGACCGTCCGCACCGAACCGGCCGAGCCGGCCCGCGAAGAGGTCCCGGCCGTCCGATGAGGATGCGGCTCCCGGCGGAACGCCCCACGGAGCCGCCGACCGGATACAAGATCGCCCACCCAGTGCTGTCCCAGGACGGCACCCGGGCCGGGTTCACCGGAGTGTCACTCGGCGGCGCGCTCCCTTACGGCGTGCTCGACGACGCCGCGTGCGTCTACGGCCGCAGGCACCGCCCGCCCGCGCGGCTGTGCGACTGCGGCTTCCACTGCGTCCACGACGCTACGGCGGCCGAGGCCCTGCTCTGCACCACCGAGTACCGCAGGGCGGTGCTGCTCGAGGTGTCCGTCCTCGGCGCGTACATCCGTTTCGAGCGCGGCTTCCGCTACGCCCGGCAGCGGGTGCGCACGGCGACCGTCGGGCCGTGCGACTGCGGTGCGGGGGCGGCCGGGCTGGCCGACGCGGGCTGGGGCAGGCCCGGCTGGCGCGTCCTGCTCCCCGTCTGCGGGAGCTGTGCGCGCGGCCGTACGTCCGTCTCGCTCGCGGGGTTCGCCCGGCTGGCCGGAGAGGGGCTGCGGATGGCCCGGGGAGCCGGTGCCGCAGCCGCGCCGTCCGGCGGGTTGGCGGTCGAGGACGAGTGCGGTGTGCCCGAACTCGCGGCCGAGGCAGCCCTGTTGCAGGCGCGCCTCGACTGGTTCCAGACCCAACTCGCCCGACTCGGGGAAAGCGGGGACCGGGGAGGGGGCCAGGGCTAACGGCCCTGTGGCCGGGTACCCGGATGTTCCGTAGGAAAGGAGGCGGGGCACCGTGACCGTGACCCAGTACGCACGGCCCGCGGCCCACGGACGCCCCTCCACGGGCGAACCCGTCGGCCGGGCCACCGAACAGCTCTCCCGGCCGTTGCGGCAGGCGGTCGCCCTCGCCAAGGAGGAGCCGGCAGAGAAGGGACACCGGGCCGGACGCGGCGGCGGACTGCTGGGCGCCGCGGGCGCGGCCGGCTACGTCGGGCTGATCGTCCTGGCCGGAGCGGCCACCGCCGCCCTCGTTTTGGCGCTGCCCGGTTGGGTGGCGGCGCCGACCGTGGCCGCGGTGTTCTTCGCCGTGACCGCCGTGCCGGCCGCGACCCGACGCGCCCGGCTGCGCCGCGCCGCCCCGCCCGCACCGGAGGAGACCCCCGACAGTGTCAGGGCGGACGTCGACGTGATCAGGGAAAGGGCACACCGATGACGCACAGGACCCCGCACGGCTCGGGCGCCAAGGGCCCCGACGAGCTGCGGCAGCAGATCGAGCAGACAAGGCACCAGCTCGGCGACACCGTCGCCCAGTTGATGGAGAAGGCCGACGTGAAGGGCCGGGCCCGCGCGCGGGCGGCCGACCTGCGGGACAAGGCCGGGGCCATGACCGTCCAGCTGCGTGCGAGCGCCGCCCACGCGGGGCACGACATGCAGGGCAAGGCGGCCAGGGCGGGACACGCGGTGCAGGGCGGCGCGGCCAAGGCCGGTCATGCCATGCAGGGCACTGCGGCGAAGGCCGGACACGCGGTCCAGGGCAGCGCGGCCAAGGCCGGGCACGCCGTGCAGGGCAGGGCGGCCAAGGCCGGGCACGCCGTGCAGGTGCGCAGGGGCACGCGCCACCCGGGTCCGATCATCGCGGTCGGCGTGCTGGGCGCGGCCGCGGTGGCGGCCGGCATCGCCTGGCGCAGGCAGCACCACCGCTGAGCCTCCGCGACGAGTTCCGGGAGGGGCCCCGCGGACGCCCTTCCAGCACCCGTGACACCCTCCTGCCGAAGACTTCGTCCGTCCGGAAGGAAGTACTCGGCGGGAGGGTGGACGCACGCTGGACGCGAGGACACCGAACGGCCCGCCGTAGAGAGCCGAGCAGGAGCCCCGCCATGTCCAAGGAATTCGAGATCGTCCGCGAGTTCGAGGTCGACGTCCCTCCCGAGCGGGTGTGGGAGGCGGTCACGACCGGAACCGGCGGTTACTTGTGGCCGATGGACCCGCCCGAGCCCCGAGTGGGCGGCAAGGGCCCCTTCGGGGGGTCCACGGTGACCGCCTGGGACCCGCCCCACCGCTACGCCCACCGCAGCGAGGACGCCGGCCCCGGCGTCCAGTCGCTCAACCTGCTCGACCACACCATCGAGCCCCGCGACGAGGGCCGCCGGTCCCGGGTGCGCTACGTGCACAGCGGCATCTTCACCGACGACTGGAACAACCAGTACGACGGCGCGAGCAAGCACACCAACTTCCACCTGCACACCCTGTGCGAGTACCTCACGCACTTCGCACCCCGCCGGGCCGCCTTCGCCCGGCTCGACGGCCCGCGGACCTCGGCGACCCCGCGGGCGCTCGCGGCCGTCGGCCGCGCGCTCGGCCTGGCGGACGACGCGGCCGCGGGCACGAAGACCTCCGTCCGGGGCCCCGGCGGACGGACCCTGGACGTGGTGATCGACTACCGGAGCCCGTACTTCGTCGGACTGCGCACCGGCGACGCCCTCATCCGGTTCTTCGGACGCGGCAGCTGGGGCGCCCCGCTCGGCATCAGCATCCACGACTTCGCGCCGGACGCCGACGCCGAGGCGGACCGGACCGCCTGGCAGGACTGGCTGAACGGCGTGTTCAGCCGGTCCTGAGCGGCGCTACGGACGGAACCGCAGCACCTGCGGGTCGTGGTCGCTGATCTGGTCGTTGAACTCCGAGTTGACGTGCACGCTGTCGTACTCGAAGTCGCAGCCCCGGCGGATCGCCGGGCTGACCAGGATCTGGTCCAGGACCTGCTGGTTGCCCTGGTAGTCGTAGGTGTAACGCTCGCTCCGCGGCAGCGACTTGATCGCCGACCACAGTTCGCCGTCACCCTCGAGGATCTGCGCGGTCTCGGAGAACTCGAAGTCGTTCATGTCGCCGAGCGCGACGACGTTCGCGTTCTTCTGCACGGACAGGATGTCCTTGACGAACGCGTTCACCTCGGTCGCCTGCGCGTGGCGCTGCACCTCCGAGCTGCGCACCGGCGGCTGGTACTGCGAGGTCAGCCCCTGGTCGCCACCCTTGGAGTTGAGGTGGTTGCCGATCACGAAGACGGTCTTGCCGCGGAAGACGAACTCGCCGGCGAGCGGCTTGCGGCTGTTGGCCCAGGCGGCGTTCGCCGGGTCGATACGGCCCGGGGAGGCCGTCAGCTGCGCCTTGCCGTGCACCTTGGTGACGCCGACCGCGGTGGTCGAGTCGCCGCCGGCACGGTCCACGAAGGACACCCGCTCGGGGTTGAACAGGAACACCTGGCGGATGTTGCCGCCCGGCTCGCCGCCGTCCTGGTCGTTGACCGGGTCGATCGAGCGCCAGTCGTACTTCGGGCCGCCCGCCGCGACGATCGCGTCGATCAGCTTGTTCACGGTCCCGCTCGCGTCGACCGTGCCGTCGTCCTTGGCACCGTTGTTGTCCTGGATCTCCTCCAGGGACACGATGTCCGGCGACTGCAGGTTGTGCACGATCGCGGCCGCGTGCTTGTCGAAGGTGGCGTCCGACGGGTCGAGGTTCTCGACGTTGTAGGTCGCGACCGCCAGCTCGCGGTTCGACTGCTTCTGCGTCGTCTCGCGCTCCAGGCCGGCGCTCTTCAGCGTGCCGAGCCGGCCGGCGACCAGGGTGTAACCGCCGAACTGGTTGAAGTCCAGCGGGCCGGTGGTCGCGCCCTCCAGGGTGTCGCCGACGTTCGCCTTCGGGAAGTCGGCGGTGGAGCCCAGGGACTGGATCTGCAGCCGGCCGGTGTTCTGCGACTCGTAGGAGCCGTAGACCGTGCCGCCGCGGAGGCTGCGGTGCTCCCGCGGCTTCACCGTGACCCACAGCTCGCTGTACGGGTCCGTCGCGGTGACCACGCGGGCGTCGGCGACCTGGACGTTCATGCCCTCGAGGGACTCGTAGTAGTCCAGGGCGTACTTCGACGGGTCCAGGGTCAGACCGTTGATCGAGCCGGCGGCGGCGGTGTCGCCCTCCGGCGCGTACGCGTCCGGCACCGAGTCACGGTCGACGACGACCGGCGCCGGGACGGCGTTGCCGCTGGAGACGGTGGTGACCACCGGCTTGGTGATCTCCGTCAGCGACTGGTTGCCGGACGAGGCGCCGCCCGGGACGTACTCGGAGACCGTGCCGGTCACCGTCACCGAGTCGCCGACGGCGGCCTTGGGCGTGGAGCTGGTGAAGACGAACACACCTTCGCTGGTGGCGGGGTTGTCGTCCGGGGTCGCGTCCTGCATCCAAAAGCCCTTGGAGGACCCGTACGTGCGCGTGGCCGTGACGATGCCCGGCACGTCCGTGACCTTCTGTCCGGCCAGCGGCGATATTCGGGTCGTGCCCTGGACGTCGTGGATGCGCACCGAGTCGGCGTGCGCGGGAGACGTGAGGACGACGACGGACGTCGCGCTGCAGACGGCGGCGACGGTGAGCGCGGCGAGGCGCGCGGAAGACCTGCTCGGCAAGGGATCCCTCCGGGGACGTGCGTGAGCGCCGGGACGAGGGTGGAACGGGAGCGTGTCGGGCTCGTGGCCCTCTGTGACACGCATAGAGCCGAGTGAACAGTTGTCCCCCCAACTTCTACGCGCGTCAATCTCCTGCCTGACGGCGGGAGTTGTCAAGGTTTCGGCCATGTATGCGGGCTGACCGGTAGATGAACCGGGCTGCATGGGTGGAAATCCGTCTAGGCTGAGCGGCTGAGCCCGTTCACGGTCCGAGGAGAACCAGCCGATGCCAGACAGCTCCCCCCTGCCGCCCGTACGGCTGCGCCCCGAAGCGGAGCTGGCGCACGCCGCGCTGTCCACGCCCCTGCTCTCCCGGGCCGCCCGCCTGGCCCGCTGGGCCGGGCCCGAGACCCGCGTGGACGCCGGCGGCGGACTCGCCGAGGAGCAGTTGCCGGCCGCGGTGGAACTCCTCGGGCTGACCGGTGACGACGCCGTCGCCCATGCCGGTGAGGCGTGGCGGGTCGCCGTGGACGCGGGCCTGGTGGAGATCGTCGACGAGGAGGCCGGCACCGTCCGGGCGGGGGCGGAGCTGGGACTGCTCACCGGCGGTTCCCCGCACGACGTGCTCGCCGTGTGGCTCGCCGCCCTGGAGACGGTGCTCGCCGACGCGAGCGTGCCCGACCTCGACGACCTGGTCGCCGCCATGGACGAGGACGGCGAGGTCGATTTCTCGTCACTCGACTGGGACCCGGAGGCGGAGGCGGAGTTCCTCGACGGCGTCCTCGGCAACCTCTATCTGCTGACCGTCAGTGAGGACGGTCCCGGCGAGGGCCCCGTCCCACTGCCCGCCCTCGCCGCGTCGATGATCGTGCCGGACGACATGGGTGAGCCCACCAACGACGTCCTGGAGCAGGTCTCCGACGCGATGATGCGCCTCGACGACCAGTTCCGGACCCTGGAGCCGGTCGGACTGGTCGAGTACCGGCCGGTGGACGAGGCCCTGATGGCCGACGCCGACGAGGAGCCCGCCGCGCTCGTCGACGACACCGACGTCTCCCGCTACGGCATGGTCCGCCTCACCCCGCTCGGCGTGTACGGGCTGCGGGCGCGGCTGCTGGAGGCCGGCTTCGAGGCACCCGCCGTCGGTGAACTCGCCGACAAGGGCGCGGACGCGCTGCTCGACGGCACGTCGGCGTTCGGGCAGTCCGCGGCCCGCGCCGAGACCGAGCAGTGGCTGGCCCGCCGCGAACCCCTCGCCTCGGCACGGGAGTTGCTGGCCGCGGCGCGGGGAGCCGACCTCGGGGCGCCGCTGCGCAGGCTGCGCTGCCAGCAGGCCCTGTCCCTGGTGGGTCCGGAGGCCGAACCCGCTCTGCGGGAGGTCCTCGACGACCCCGAACTGGGCGGCCTCGCCCGGGTGTGGCTGAGCGAACGCGGGGCCGCCGGCGTGCCGGCACCCTCCGAGGCGCTGGTGTTCTGGCTGACCGTCGACACCGTGGCCGCGCAGCTTCAGGCCGAGGGGAACTCCGACGAGCTCCAGGCGCTCGTGGAGGGCCTGGCCGAGCAGCACAGCGGCTTCTTCTCCGCCGCCTGGCGGGTGGACCACCCCGCCACCGCCGACGTGCTGGAGGCGATGGGCCGGCTGCACCCCGACAAGAAGGTGGCGAAGGAGGCCCGGAAGGCCGCGTTCAAGGCCCGTTCCCAGCAGGGGGGCTGAGCGACGGGAGCCCGGGCCCGGCGATCGGGGGCCGGGGACGCGAGAGGGCCGGAAGGCCGGATCCGGACCCCCGCCCGCACCGGCGACTGATGCCGTCGGTCCCGCCGGGCGGGGACGGCTGACGGTCGGGCGCGTCCGGAATGGTCCGGCGCCCCGCGTCGGCCGGGAGCGTCGACTGCCGCACCGGACGGTGGGGACGGTGCTTTTGCTGGGCATGGGGCAGTTCATGCGGATTCTCGAACACGGGCCCCCGAAGTAGCCCCGCGTTCAACTCCCGTTCAGAAGTGGGCGGGAACGTGTGCGCCGAAACCGAGGCCCGCCACCCTCCACGGCACTCCCACCGTCACAGGAGACACCATGTCGCTCACCCGCAGGGACTTCGCCAGGAAATCCGCGATCACCGGTGCCGGGGTCGCCCTGGCGGGCAGCGTCGGCGCACTCGCCACCGCGCCGAACGCCCTCGCGTCCACGGAGACCGACACCGAGAGCGCGGACGGCGCGCCGGCACACGGCCACCACGGCGTCGGCTACGGCCCGCTGCTCCCCGACCCCGACGGCATCCTCGCGCTGCCCGCCGGGTTCCGGTACGAGATCATCACCTACAGCGGGAAGACCAAGCTGGAGTCGGGCGAGTTCACCCCGTCCAACCACGACGGCACCGCCACCTTCCGCGGCCCCCGCGGCACCACCCTCCTCGTCAACAACCACGAGCTGGCCGGCGCCCGCGCCCAGTGGCCGCACCCTGTGCCGCTCACCGAGGGCCTCGTCTACGACCCCGCCGCGGCCGGCGGCTGCACCGTCGTCGAGGTCCGCCACGGCGGCGAGGTCGCCGAGTGGGTGGGCATCGCCGGCACCGCCACCAACTGCGCGGGCGGCAGCACCCCGTGGGGCACCTGGCTGACCTGCGAGGAGACCGAGGACAAGGCCGGCAAGAACGGCTTCACCAAGGACCACGGCTACGTCTTCGAGGTCGACCCCGAGGACCGCCGGGCCAACCGCGACCCCAAGCCCGTCAAGGCCTTCGGCCGCTACGCCCACGAGGCCGTCGTCATCGACCCCAAGCTCGGCCACGCGTACCTCACCGAGGACGCCTCCAGCCCCAACGGCCTGTTCTACCGCTGGGCCCCGCCGGAGGGCTTCCGCCACGGCCGCGGCAAGCTGCGCACCCTCGCGGACGACGCGGGCGTGCTCCAGGCCTTCAAGTGCTTCGACTCCGGCGGCACGTTCGTCGACGACCTCTCCCGCGCCACGAAGGTCGGCACGGTCTTCGGCGTCGACTGGGTGGACGTCCCCGACCGCGACGCGAAGACGGTCTCCGTCCGCAAGCAGTTCACGACCGGCCAGGTCACCCGCGCCCGCAAGCTGGAGGGCATGTGGTGGGGCGACGGCGGCGTCTACGTCGTCTCCTCCTACGCCCGTGCGGAGAGCCCGGTCCAGCACGACGGCCAGGTCTGGTTCTACGACCCCAAGCGCCGCACCCTGACCCTGAAGGTCCTGCTCGGGGTGAACCCCGACCCGGCCGAGGACGGCGCCTTCGACGGCCCGGACAACATCACCGTCTCCCCCTACGGCGGCCTGGTCATCGCCGAGGACGGCGAGGGCGTCCAGCACCTGTTCGGCGCCACCGACAGCGGCCGCACCTACCCGATCGCACGCAACGAGCTGAACATCGGCACCCCGGAGGAGCCCGAGTACAGCGAGTTCACCGGCGTCACCTTCTCCCCGGACGGCCGCACCCTGTTCGCCAACATCCAGACCCCCGGCATCATGCTGGCCGTCACCGGTCCCTGGAAGCGGCAGAAGCGGGGCTGAATCCCGCGCCGCGATTAATTCGCTCGCCCGTCCCGCGGCCCCCTCCTAGAGTGATGTTCGTCCAGGAGCGGGAGCCGCCGGCCTCGATCCCCGGACACCGAAGAAATTCACGCACCTCCCGGTGCGAAGGCAACGGCTACTTCCCTTTCCCGGAATGAAGAACAGCCGTCGCCGAGCTGATCTCGGGAGGCGCGACACATGGTGGGTGTCCGGTGCGCAGGCAGCGGTTACTTCTTTGATCGGACGGTTGCGGGTTCGAGTCCCGTCACCGACCCCGGGTCGGTGTAGCTCAATCGGTAGAGCATCTGGATAAGTCCGCAGCCGACTTCTGAACTCGGGCACCCTCCATTTGTCGCGCCTCCCTCCGAAAAGGCCACGAACAGTCACGAATTCGGGGGAATTCACCATGGCGCGATTCAACACGCGTACGACCAGGGCACAGCCGAAGTCGGCGGTCACGTCGACCGGCCGCATCCTGCGGACCTACGAGGGCGGACGGGGGCAGGAGCGCGACCCTCGCTCCGAGCTCTTCCTGCTCGCGGTGGCGAACTTCGTCTCGCAGGACACCTTCTACGAGAAGGGCGCCGACCGCGACGACCGGTACACCCGCCTCGTGCGCGACCTCGCCGTGACCGACCCGGTCTGGACGGCCGGGCTGCTGCGCTGGCTGCGCGGTGACGGCAACATGCGGACGGCCTCGATCGTGGGCGCCGCCGAGTACGTGCACGCGCGTCTCGCGGCCGGCGCGACCGACGGACCGTCGAACCGGCAGGTCGTGGACTCCGTGCTGCAGCGTCCGGACGAGCCCGGCGAGCTGCTGGCCTACTGGACGTCGACGTACGGCCGCGCCGTGCCCAAGCCCGTCAAGCGAGGTGCCGCCGATGCCGTACGACGGCTGTTCCACGCCAAGTCGCTGCTCAAGTACGACACCGCGACCAAGGGTTACCGCTTCGGCGACATCCTGAACCTCGTGCACGCGTCCCCGGACGCGGACAAGCCGTGGCAGGGCGAGCTGTTCCGGTACGCCCTCGACCGCCGGCACAACCCGGACACCGCCGTGCCGCCCGCGTCGCTCCCGGTGCTCACCGCGCACCGCGAGCTGATGGCCCTGCCGGTCGCCGAGCGCCGGGCGGTCGTCACCTCGCCCGGCGGCGCCGAGCGGCTGGCCGCGGCCGGGATCACCTGGGAGGCGCTCGCGGGCTGGCTCCAGGGCCCGATGGACAAGGCGGCCTGGGAGGCCGTCATCCCGTCCATGGGAGCGATGGCGCTGGTCCGCAACCTGCGCAACTTCGACCAGGCCGGAGTGTCCGACGAGGTCGCGGCCCGGGTCGCCGCGCGGATCAGCGACCCCGAGCAGGTGGCACGCTCGCGGCAGTTCCCCTTCCGCTACCTGGCCGCCTACCAGCACGCGCCGTCGCTGCGCTGGTCCTACCCGCTGGAGCAGGCGCTCGGCCACTCGCTGGCCAACGTGCCGGCGCTGCCGGGCCGGACCCTGGTGCTGGTCGACCGGTCGGGCTCGATGTTCTGGTCGCCGGTGTCCGAGCGCTCGCAGCTCAACCGGGCCGACGCGGCGGCGATCTTCGGCACCGCCCTCGCGCTGCGGGCGGCGAGCGCCGACCTCGTGCAGTTCGGTTCGACCAGCGACAAGGTGAGGTTCCGCAAGGGGGAGTCGGTGCTGAAGGTCCTGGAGCGCTTCGGTGACCTGGGCGGCACCGACACCACCGCGGCGGTGCGCCGGCACTACAAGAAGCACGACCGGGTGCTGATCGTCACCGACGAGCAGTACGCGCCGAGCGGGCACGGCGGCCCGACCGCCCAGATCCCGGACCGGATCCCGGTCTACACCTGGAACCTGGAGGGCTACCGGGCGGGCCACGGCCCGTCGGGCTCGGGCAATCGGCACACCTTCGGGGGTCTCTCGGACGCGGCGTTCCGGATGGTGCCGCTGATCGAGGCGGCCCGCGACACCCGCTGGCCGTGGCAGCACTGAGCCGCGACGGCCGGCATCGGGCGTGGCCCGCACTTCACGGGGGGTGCGGGCCACACCCGTGTCCGCGCGCGGGCGCACGCCGGGACCGGCCGGGCCGGGGATCGGTAAAATCCGGGGAGAACCGCCGGTTCGCGAGGAGTTGCTGGATGTCGCACGTCAGGCCCATGCGCGCGGACGCTCGGCGCAATTACGAGCGGTTGCTGGAGGTGGCGGCGGAGGCCTTCGCCGAGCACGGGGAGAACGCGTCGCTCGACCAGATCGCCAAGCGGGCGGGCGTCGGCTCCGGCACGCTGTACCGGCACTTCCCCACGCGGCAGGCGCTGCTGGAGGCGGCGTACGTGGACCGGATCGAGGCGCTCGGCAGACGCGCCGACGAGCTGGCGGCGGAGCTGCCGCCGGAGGAGGCGCTCCCGGCGTGGCTGACCGAGCTGTGCGCCGCCACGATACGACTGCGGGGCATGAAGGCCCTGTTGGGCGCGGCCGTCGCGGACGGCGGCGCGGTGGCGGTGACGGCCTGCGGTACGGCGGTGCAGGGGGCGGCGACCCGGCTGGTCGGGGCCGCTCAGGAAGCCGGGTTCCTGCGGGCCGACCTCTCGGCGATCGAGGTGCTGCGGCTGGCGCACGGGGTGGCCACGGCGTCGGAGCTGGGAGGCGGGGGGCCGGAGGAGATCCGCCGGTATCTGACCTTGCTGTGGGCGGGGCTGCGGGCGTAGCGGGCGGCCTGCGCGCGGGGCTGTCCTGCGCGCAGGCCGGAGTCGTCCGCGGAACCGGGGCTCCGGGGAGCTACAGCGCCCTCGCCCCCGGGTCCACCATGTTGCGGACCGTGCGGGCCTTGACGAAGTCGCCGATCGCCGTCATGTCCCACTCGCCGGAGAACTGGCGGACGAGCTTGGCCATCATGACGCCCGTCTGCGGCTCGGCGCCGGTGAGGTCGAAGCGGACCAGTTCCTCGCCCGTCGCCGTGTCGACGAGACGGCAGTACGCCTTGGCGACCTCCGTGAACTTCTGTCCGGAGAACGAGTTGACGGTGAAGACCAGGCCGGTGACGTCCTGGGGGATGCGGCCGAGGTCGACCACGATGACCTCGTCGTCGCCGCCGCCCTCGCCGGTCAGGTTGTCCCCGGAGTGCTTGACCGCGCCGTTCAGGATCGTCAGCTTGCCGAAGTAGCAGCTGTCGATGTGGTTGCGCTGCGGGCCGTAGGCGATGACCGAGGCGTCCAGGTCGATGTCCTTGCCACGGAACGCGGGCTCCCAGCCGAGGCCCATCTGCACCCGGGAGAGCAGCGGCCGGCCGCCCTTGACCAGGGACACGGTCTGGTTCTTCTGCAGGCTGACCCGGCCCTTGTCCAGGTTGATCTTCCCGGCGCCCGGCGCGGGGGGAGCGGGCGGTGCCGGGGGCATGGGGGGAGCGGCCGGGGCGGACACCGCCGGGGCCGGCGGGGCCGGCGGGGCGGCGGGTGCTTGCGGTGCGGCGGCGGGAGCGGCGGCCGGTTCCTCCACCGTCACGCCGAAGTCCGTGGCGATGCCGGCCAGTCCGTCGGCGTACCCCTGGCCGACGGCGCGGGCCTTCCACTGGCCGTTGCGGCGGTAGATCTCGACGATGACCAGTGCGGTCTCGGTGCCGAGCTGCGGCGGTGTGAACGAGGCCAGTTCGGTGCCGCCGTCCGCGTCGCGGATCGTGGCGGTCGGCTCGATGCCCTGGAAGGTCTGGCCGGCGGCGTCCGGGCTGGCGGTGACCACGATCTTCTCGATGTCGGACGGTACGGCCGCGGTGTCGACCGTGATGGCGTCGGGTGACGTACCGCCGCCGGAGCGGTACGTCACGCCGGGGCCCGCCGGCTGGTTGTAGAAGATGAAGTCGTCGTCCGAGCGCACCTTGCCGTCGGCGGTGAGCAGCAGGCCCGACACGTCGAGCCGCACCGGGGCGGCGACGTCCACCGTCACGCGCGCGGCGGAGAGAGGGATGTTCGAGCCAGGGGTCATAGCTGTCATGCCGGGTGAACGAACGAGGTGGCTTTACCGTTCCCTTACCAGCCGATCGGCCTACGGCACCACGACGATCTTCCGTCCCACCCCGGCCGCGAACTGCTCCAGCGCCTGAGGGTAGCGCTCCAGCGGGATCCGGTCGCTGATGAAGACGTCCGGGTCCAGCACCCCGCCGGCGAACAGTTCGGCGGCCCGCTCGAAGCTGTGCAGCACGGCCATGGAGCCGGTGATGGTGATCTCCTGGTTGTAGACGCGGTACGGGTCGATGGTGACCCGGGTCGCGTAGTCGGCCACACCGAACTGCAGGAACGTCCCGGCCTTCGCGACCCGGTCCAGGCCGTCCTGGATGGCCGCCGCGTTGCCGGTCGCGTCGACCACCACGTCCCAGCCGTGCGGCCGGTCGAGTTCGTCCGCGCCGGCCGCCGCGCCCGAGACGCCGAGCCGGCGGGCCGTCTCCAGGCGGGCGGGGTTCACGTCGACCACGTCGACGCTCGCCGCGCCGGTCCGCTTGGCCAGTTCCAGCATCATCAGCCCCATGGTCCCGGAACCGTAGATCAGGACATGCGCGCCGAGGCGCGACCGGAGCACGTCGTAGCCGCGGACCGCGCAGGAGAGGGGTTCCACCAGGGCCGCGTCCTCGGTGCGCACGTGCTCGGGCAGCTTGACGCAGTTGGCCACCGGGGCGAGGGCGTACCGGGCCGCGCCGCCGGCCGTCGTCACGCCGATCGCGGCCCACCGTTCGCACAGGTTGTTGTGGCCGGTACGGCAGTACCGGCACTCGTAGCAGTACAGCGACGGGTCGACCGCCACCCGGTCGCCGACGGCGACCTCCGTGACCCGGGTGCCGACCCCGACCACCTCGCCGGCGAACTCGTGCCCCGGCACGATCGGCAGCTCGGGGGCGAACTCGCCCTGGAGGATGTGCAGGTCGGTGCCGCACAGGCCGCACGCGGCGACCTCGACGACGACCTCGCGGGGCCCTGGCGTCGGGTCCGGGACCTCGGTGACGACGGCGCGGCCCACGGACTCGATGACGGCGGCCTTCATTTCACGGCTCCCAACGACAGGCCCTGGACCAGTTTGTCCTGGGCGGCGAACCCCGCGGCGAGCACCGGCAGGGAGATGACGAGCGACGCGGCGCACACCTTCGCCAGGAACAGGCCCTGGCTGGTGATGAAGCCGGTCAGGAAGACGGGGGCGGTCTCGGCGACCACGCCCGTCAGGACCCGGGCGAAGAGCAGTTCGTTCCAGCTGAAGATGAAGCAGATCAGGGCGGTGGCGGCGATGCCGGGCAGGGCGATCGGGGCGACCACGCGCGCGAGGATCACGGGCAGTCGGGCGCCGTCGACGCGGGCGGCCTCGATGACGGCGACCGGCACCTCGGCGAGGAAGGACTGCATCATCCACACCGCGATCGGCAGGTTCATGGAGGTGTACAGGACGACCAGGAGCCAGATGTTGTCGAGCATTCCGGCGTTCTTGGCGAAGAGGTAGATCGGCAGCAGTCCCGCGACGGCCGGCAGCATCTTCGTGGAGAGGAAGAAGAACAGGACGTCGGTCCATTTCCGCACCGGGCGGATGGACAGGGCGTAGGCCGCCGGGAGGGCCAGCAGGAGGACGAGGAGCGTGGAGGCCGCGGACGCCACCAGGGAGTTGATCAGGGCGGGCCAGGGGCTCGCCCCGCCGCCGCTGCCGAAGAACTCGCGGTAGCCGTCGAGGGTCAGCGAGGCGGCGAAGGAGGGCGGATTGGCCGCCGCGTCGGCTTCCGAGTGGAAGGACGTCAGCGCCATCCACGCGATGGGCAGGAAGAACACGATCCCGGTCAGCCAGGCCATGAGGCCCAGGCCGCCTCGGCGCAGGGCACTCATGCGCGGGACACCTCCTCGCGGAACAGGGACGACACGACGCGCAGGGCGAAGGTCGCGATGACGATCGAGCCGACGACCACCAGGACGCCCGCGGCGGAGGCGAGCCCGTTCTCGTGGGCCTGGTAGAAGCTCTGGTAGACGGTGTAGGGCAGGTTGGCGGTGCCGAGGCCGCCGGAGGTGAGGGTGAAGACGGCGTCGAAGTTCTGCACGATGTAGATCGACCCGAGGAGGGCGCCGAGTTCGAGGTAGCGCCGCAGGTGGGGCAGGGTGAGATGGCGGAAGATCTGCCAGTCGCTCGCGCCGTCGACGCGGGCGGCCTCGATCTGCTGCTGGTCGCGGCTCTGCAGGCCGGCCAGCAGGATCAGCATCATGAACGGCGTCCACTGCCACACCAGGGAGGCCTCGACCGCGAGCAGCGGGGTCTTCGAGATCCAGTCCGGCTGCGGGCCGCCCACCATGTGCAGCAACCCGTTGAGCAGGCCGTACTCGGGGTTGTAGAGCACGTGCTTCCAGAGCAGGGCGGCGGCCACCGGTACGACCAGGAAGGGGGCGATGAGCAGGGTGCGGACGATGCCGCGGCCGCGGAACCTGCGGTCCAGCAGCAGGGCCAGCGCCAGCCCCAGGACCAGGCTGGCCAGCACCACGGCCGCCGTGAGCAGCACGGTCGTCCACACCGAGTGGCGCAGGTCCGTGTCGGTCAGCACCTGGCGGTAGTTGTCGAGGCCGGTGAAGTGACGGGCCTTCGGGTAGAGGGCGTTCCAGTCGAAGAAGGAGATCACCAGCGTGGCCACGAACGGCAGCTGGGTCACCACGATCATGAAGACCAGGGCGGGCAGCAGCGGGGCCCGGGTGGCCCAGGCGCGCAGCCGGGCCGGGGGCCGGCGTACCGTCCGTGCGGGAGTGGCCGTGAGCGGGGCCGTCGTCGTCGCTGTCATCGTCCCTCGTACTCCTCGGAGATCCGCTCGGCGAGCGCTTGAGACTTCTTCAGGGCCGTGCCGACGGACTGGCGTCCGGCGATGGCCGCGCTGATCTCCTGGGAGACCTTGGTGCCGAGGTCGGTGAACTCGGGGATGCCGACGAACTGGATGCCGGGCGCGGGGCGCGGCTGTACGCCGGGGTCGTTCGGGCGGGCGCTCTCGATGGCCTCCCTGGTCATCTCCTGGAAGGCGGCCGCCTCCTTGCGGTAGGCGGCGTTCTCGTACGTCGACGCGCGTTTGCCGGCCGGGACGTTCGACCAGCCGCCGGTGTCGCCGACCAGTTGCTCGTAGCCCTTGCCCGAGGCCCAGGAGACGAACTTCCAGGCCTTGTCGGGGTTGCGGGAGGCGTGCTGGATGCCCCAGGCCCAGGTGTAGAGCCAGCCGGAGGACCGGGTCTCCTGCACCGGGGCGGGCGCGTAGCCGAGCTTGCCCCTGACCGGGGAGCCGTCGGCCTCCAGCAGTCCGGCGGCGGAGGTGGCGTCGTACCACATGGCGACCTTGCCCTGCGTCATGTTGTTCAGGCACTCGGCGAATCCGGACTGGGCGGCGCCGGACTCGCCGTGCTCGCGGACGAGGCCGACGTAGAACTTCGTCGCCTTCTCGAAGGCCGGGGAGTCGAGGCGCGCCGTCCAGTCCTTGTCGAACCAGGTGCCGCCGAAGGTGTTCACGACCGTCGTCAGCGGTGCCATCAGCTCGCCCCAGCCGGGCAGTCCGCGCAGGCAGATGCCCTTCATGCCGGGCCGGGCGCCGTCCGCCTCGGCGGCGAGCGCGGCGACCTGCCGCCAGGTGGGGTGGGCCGGCATGGTCAGGCCCTTCGCCGCGAACACGTCCTTGCGGTACATCAGGAAGGACGACTCGCCGTAGAAGGGCTGCCCGTAGAGCTTGCCGTCGTCGCCGGTGAGGGACTGGCGCATGGGCTTCAGGACGTCCCCCTCGTCGTACGCGGGGTCCGCCGCGACGTACCCGTTCATCGCGTGCAGCCAGCCGTTGCGGGCGTAGATCGGTATCTCGTAGTTGGAGAGCGTGGCCACGTCGTACTGGCCCGCCTGGTTGGCGAAGTCCTGGCTGATCTTGTCGCGGACGTCGTTCTCGGGCAGCACCGTGAAGTTGACCTTGATGCCGGTCTCCTTGGTGAAGTGCGCGGCGGTCAGCTTCTGCAGCTCGGTCATCTGGGGGTTGTTGACCATCAGGACATTGATGGAGTCGCCGCCGGAACCGGTCCCGCCCGCACCGGCCCAGCAGCCGGAGATCAGCGGGGCGAGCAGCGTCCCTGCGGCGGCCATGGCGAGCGTGGCTCGCGGCCTCCGTCGGCTCGGGGTGCGCATGGATCGCTCCTGGAGGTATGGGGACATAGGGGGCGCTCGGAGGGGTGGCGCGCCCCCAGGGGAGGTGAGTGGAGGTGGGTGGGGCAGTCAGACCCGGATGACCTGCGGGCCCAGCAGGGAGTAGCGGTGGGCCTCGGCGGCCGGGAGCAGGGTGCTCGTCACGATCGCCTCCAGGGCGCCGACCTCGGCGAACCGGCAGAAGCTGACCGCTCCGAACTTGGTGTGGACCCCGGCGAACACGGTCCGCCGGGCGCCCCGGATCGCCTGCGCCTTGACCTCGCCGACGGCGGGGTCGGGGGTGGTCAGGCCGTGCTCGCGGGAGATGCCGTTGGCGCCGATGTAGGCGAGGTCGATGACGAAACCGGCCAGCATCTTCGTGGTCCAGTGGTCGACGGTGGCCAGGGTGCCGGGGCGGACCCGGCCGCCCAGCAGCAGGACGGAGACGTGCTCGGCCTCCACGAGGGCGCCCGCGACCGGCAGGGACGCGGTGACCACGGTCAGCGGCCGGTCCCGGGGGAGGGCCTCGGCGATGAGCTGCGGGGTGAAGCCCTCGTCGACGAAGACGGTCTCGGCGTCCCCGAGCAGCTCGGCCGCGGCACCCGCGATCCGGCGCTTCTCGGGCACGTGGCTGGTGGCCCGGAAGGCGAGCGTCGTCTCGAAGCCGGCGCTCTCCACCGGGCAGGCCCCGCCATGGGTGCGGCGGACCAGGCCGTGGTCCTCCAGCGCGCGCAGATCGCGCCGGACGGTCTCCTTGGCCACGCCCAGCTCGGCGGCGAGCGCGGTGACGTCCACCGAGCCGGTGGCGCGCGCGGCCCGCACGATCTCGCGCTGGCGTTCTTCCGCCGTCCTCGTGCTCATGCCGTCACCCGCTTCCCTGTGGAACTGCCCGTTCGGGCCCATGGAGGAAGTTCTACAGCGGGTGCGTGGCGCTGACCAGGTCTGTTGCGGGCCCGATACTGCCCGGGTGTGCCCGTTCGCCGCGTGCCGTGCCCGTCGCGGACCTGCGACGGCGTGTGCCGCGGGGTGGGAGCGGGCGGCGCGGATGCCCGAACGCGGCGCGGGCGGGCCCGTTCGGTGCCCGCCCACGCGCGTGGGCCGTCCGTTTCCGGCTTGCCGGGCCCGCCGGCGTCACGGCTGTCCGGAGCCGCCGGCGGCTCAGTACGGCCAGATCGGCGGGTCGGTCACGAAGTGCCCGCCGAGGCGGCTCTGGGCGGGGTCCGCCGGGTCCAGCTCGCCCTGCTCGGCGATCAGCTTCGCGGCCCACGGTTCGGAGTCGTCCCGCGGTTCGTAGCCCAGCGCCCGTGCCGAGGTGAGGTCCCACCACAGGCGGGTGTTGGCGGAGGAGCCGTAGACCACCGTGTGGCCGACGTCCTCGGCGGTCAGGGCCGCGTGGAAGAGACGGGCGCCGTCGGCCGGGCTCATCCACACCGAGAGCATGCGCACGCTGGTCGGCTCCGGGAAGCAGGAACCGATGCGGACGGAGACGGTCTCCAGGCCGTGCCTGTCCCAGTAGAGCTGTGCCAGGTCCTCGCCGAAGGACTTGGAGAGGCCGTAGAAGGTGTCCGGGCGGCGCGGCGTGTCGACCGGGATCAGCGGATCGCCCGCGCGCGGGGCGGGGGTGAAGCCGACGGCGTGGTTGGAGGAGGCGAAGACGATCCGGGGCACACCTTCCAGGCGGGCCGCCTCGTACAGGTTGTAGGTCCCCTCGATGTTCGACCGGAGCACGCTCTCGAAGGGGGCCTCCAGGGAGATCCCGGCGAGGTGGAGGACGGCGTCCACGCCCCGCACGGCCTCGCGCAGGGCCTCCTTGTCGGCGAGGTCCGCGGTGATCGCGTCCGGTGCGTCGTCCACGGGGCGTACGTCGAACAGGCGCAGTGTGTGGCCGTGCTCCGGCAGCAGGGACCGCATCAGGGTGCCGAGCCCGCCGGCGGCGCCGGTGAGCAGGACGGTGCGGGGTGCGGGCATCCTCGGTCTCCTTCGACGTCAACGGCCGCGTTCATGGACTGCATTCACATGCGTGGACACGCTAGGGAGCGCTGACTCGCCTCGTCAAGTGTGCCGTGAGCGGGGGAAATCCGCCGTCGATGCGCCCGTTCGCGCGCTTGACCCGCTCCGCGGACGGCCCGTAGCGTGAGATCGTTCAGAAATATAGACGACGATCAGAAGCATGCACCGACAGGGAGCGCTCGTGACGCCTGCCCCTCTCGCCGCCCGGCTCCGCCACCCGAGCGGGCCGCTCTTCTTCCCCGTCACCGCCTACGGCCCCGACGGCGCCCTCGACCTCGACGTCTTCCGCACCCATGTGCGCAGCGGCGTCGCGGCAGGTGCCGCCGCCGTGTTCGCCTGCTGCGGCACCGGGGAGTTCCACGCGCTGCTGCCGGAGGAGTTCGAGGCCTGCGTCCGGGCGGCCGTGGAGGCCGCCGAGGGGCGCGTCCCGGTCGTCGCGGGCGCCGGATACGGCACCGCGCTCGCCGTCCGCTACGCCCGTCTCGCCGAGGGCGCGGGCGCCGACGGCCTCCTCGCCATGCCGCCGTACCTCGTGCTCGCCGGACAGGAGGGGCTGCTGCGGCACTACCGCGAGATCGCCGCCGCCACCGCGCTGCCGGTGATCGTCTACCAGCGGGACAACGCCGTCCTCACCCCGTCGACGGCCGTGGAACTCGCCCGCACCGACGGCGTCATCGGCCTCAAGGACGGCCTCGGCGACCTCGACCTCGTGCAGCGCATCGTCAGCGCCGTCCGTACCGAGGCACCCGGCGAGTTCCTGTACTTCAACGGCCTGCCCACCGCCGAGCAGACCCAGCTCGCCTACCGGGCCCTGGGCATCACCCTGTACTCCTCGGCGGTGTTCTGCTTCGCCCCCGAGATCGCGCTCGCCTTCCACCGGGCGCTCGAAGCGGACGACACGGCAACCGTCCGGCGCCTGCTGGACGGCTTCTACCGGCCCTTCGTCGAACTGCGCGCCCAGGGCTGCGGCTACGCCGTCTCCCTCGTCAAGGCCGGCGTACGGCTGCGCGGCCTGGACGTCGGCGAGGTCCGCCCACCGCTGCACGAACCGGCCGAGGACCACGTCGAACAGCTCGCTCGGCTGATCGAGCGCGGGCACGCGCTGCTGGAGGAGGACGCGTGAGGGCGTCGGCGTTCGTCTACCCCTGGGACGTCAACGGGGACCCCGGGGCCGCGGCACGCATCGCCGGACTCGGCGTCGAGCAGGCGACCCTCGCGTCCGCCTACCACTCCACGCGCGCCCTGACCCCTCGCCACCCCCGCCACCGCGTCGTCACCGCGGAGTACGCGGCCGTCCTCTACCCGCCGGGCGACCGCTGGGCGGGCCGCGGCCTGCGCCCGTACCCCGCAGGCCGCTGGGCGCCCGGCAACGCCTACGGGGAGGCCGCCGACGCGCTTGCGGGCGCCGGTCTGGAGGTGCACACCTGGGTCGTCCTCGCCCACAACTCCCGCCTCGGTGCCGAGCATCCGGACACCTCCGTCGTCAACGCCTACGGCGACCGCTACCCCTGGGCGCCCTGCATCGCCCAGCCCGCCACCCGCGCCTACCTGGTCGACCTCGCCGCCGAGGCCGCGGTACGCCCGGGCGCGCACGGCACCGAACTGGAGTCCCTCGGCTGGTACGGGCTCCAGCACCTGCACGCGCACGACAAGACCTCCGGGATCGCCCTCGGTGACGCCGGGCAGTACCTGATGTCCCTGTGCTTCTGCCCCTCGTGCCGGGACGGGTACGACGCGTACGGCCTCGACGCGGACGGACTGGCGGCGGCCGTGCGCACCGCGCTGGAACCGCTGTGGCGGGGCACGGCGGACGACGGGGGCTGGCCCACGGTCGGCAAGCTGCTCGGCGAGGACACCGCGGCCGCCACGCGCGCGTGGCGTGAGGAAACGGCCGCCGGCCTCCAGGAGGAGGCCGTCTCCGCCGTACGTGCCGCCGCGCCCGAGGGCTTCCAGGTCCTGCTGCACGCCGACCCGGTCTCCTACCACTGCGGTGCCAACGCGGGTGTCGACCCCGCCCGCGTGCTCTCCGTGGCCGACGGCGTGGTGGTGCCCTGCACGGGTGGTACGGCCCTGTTGGCGCCCTTCGCCGACCACGCGGGGGAACGGACGGTGCTGGCCGCCAACCTCACGGTCGTCGCCGGCATGGGCGGCGGTCCCGGCACGCTCGCGGCGGACGCGGCACGCGCGCGTGCCGAGGGCGCGACGGAACTACGGCTGTATCACGCCGGGTTGGCGTCGGACGGCGACCTGGCGGCGGTGCGGGAGGCGCTGTCCGCGCGCTGAGCGAGCACCGCGGCCGTCGCGAGCAGGCCGATGCCGTACAGCGGCAACAGCAGCACGGGGGAGGCCAGTTCGACCAGCCCGGCACCCGCGCCCAGCCCGACGGCGTTGGGCGTGAACACGAGGGTGTTCGCACAGGCCGTCGCGCGGCCCAGCAACGGGCCGGGCGTCCGACGCTGGACGGCGGTGAACACCGCGACGAGCACACAGGGCAGGCCCAGGCCGATCCCCGCGGCGGAGGCGAGCGCGACGGCGTCGCAGGGCACCGCCCGCGCGGCGACCGAGAACGCCGTCAGCGCCGTTCCGGCCGCCGCGAACCGGCGCCCGCCGAGCCGCCGCAGCGCGGCCCCCGCGACGAGCCCGGCCGCCACCGAACCGGCGCCCTGGACGGCGGACAGCACACCCGTCCAGGCGGGGGAGTGTCCGAGGCGGTCCACGACGGCGTACGTAGTCGTGCTGCTCAGCGCGGCCAGCAGCATCGTCGTACCGCCCGCCGGGACCAGCGCGCGCAGCTCGGGGTCGCCCCACAGTTGCCGGACGCCCGCGGCGGTCTCCCGCGACCAGCCGGCGCCGGACCGGACGGGCCGTTCCTCGCGCACCCGAAGCAGCAGGCACAGACCGGCGGCCAGCACGAAGGTGACCGCGTCCAGACAGGCCACGGCCGGGCCGCCGAAGGCCGCGTACAGCGCCGCGCCGGTCAGCGGGGCGACGAGCTTCGTGCCCTCCGCCGCGGTCATCCGCAGCCCGTTGAAGTCGCCCAGGAGCCGGCCCGGGACGGCCGCGGTGACCAGGGCCGACTCCGCGGCCTCGGCGACGGCGCCGACGGTGCCGTACAGGAGCAGGACGGTGAACAGCAGCCACAGCCCGACGGGCGAGCGGACGGCGAAGAGCGTCGTGAGGACGGCGGCGAGCCCCAGGTTCAGGGCGACGAGCAGGGGCCTGCGGCGCACGCGGTCGGCGATCGTGCCCAGCGCCGGGCCGGCGAGGGTGGGCGCCCACGCGGCGAGCATGCACAGGGCGGGCAGGCTGTCGGACCCGGTCAGGTCCTTGACCCACACGCCGACCGCCAGCGACAGGGAGGTGGTGCCGAAGGCGGACACCACCACACTCGCGAGGTACAGCCCGGCGTTGCGGTCCCGCAGGACGCGGCGCACGGTCCAGGAAGTCGTCATGCCAGGTCATCGTGGGCCTGAGGCGGGCACCACCGGATCGGTGAGGTGCCCTATTCCGGGACGGGATCCGCGGCGGCCGCGGCGGCGACAATCCGTCGGAACCTGGCACGGACGCCCCTGGGGCGCAAGCGGGCGGAACCCTACCGTCGAGCGCATGCGCTACCTCGCTCCGGTCCTCATCGGCCTGCTCTACGTCGTCCTCATGTCCCTCGTCCCCGAGCCGCACCGGCGCCGCCTCAACGCCGTCATGGTGGCCGGTGCGGGCGCCGCCTACCTCAGCGGCGGCGGCCTCGGCGGCTGGGAGTTCGCGTTCACGGCGGTCGCCACCTGGGTCGCCTACCGGGGACTGGACTCCTGGACCTTCGTCGGCGTCGGCTGGCTGCTGCACACCGCATGGGACGTCGTGCACCACCTCAAAGGGCATCCGATCGCCCCCTTCGCCCACGACTCCTCGTTCGGCTGCGCGCTGTGCGACCCGGTGATCGCCCTGTGGTGCCTCCGCGGCGGACGCGCGCCGTGGATAGGGGGGCGCGGCACCGATGAGTTTCCGGCCGCCGCCCGGTCAGCACTGGGTACGGGTACCGCACCCTCGAAGGAGTGAGCCATGACCATGGTGGACCTCGGCCCGCAGACCAGGATCCTCGCGGGGCTCGCCGAGTCCGTGCCCGACGACCGGCTTGCGGACGCCACCCCCTGCCCGGATCTCGCGGTACGCAACCTGCTCGGCCATCTGCTGCATCTCTCCGTGGCCTTCCGCGACGCCGCCCGCAAGGACTTCGGGGCGACGACCGACACCAACCCGAACGCCACCCTGCCGGACATCGGCCCCGGCTGGCGCGCGGAACTGCCCAAGGCGCTGGACGAGCTGGCCGACGCCTGGCGCGACCCGGCCGCCTGGACCGGTGACACCCGGGCCGGCGGGGTGGACCTGCCGGGTGCGGTGGCGGGCGCCGTCGTCGCGGACGAACTGGTGATCCACGGCTGGGACCTGGCCCGCGCCGTCGGCGTGCCCTACGCCCCCGACCCGGACGCCCTCGCGTCCGCCCACGGCTTCCTGCAAGCCGCGGCCGACGACCCGAGCCGCGGCGGCGGCATCTTCGGCCCGGTCGTCCCGGTCCCGGCGGACGCACCGCTGCTGGACCGGGCGGTAGGCCTGAGCGGGCGGGACCCGGGCTGGCGGCCGGGGGCGCGCGGCTGAGTATCCGCTCGGCTCGGCATGAGTACCCGGGCCGGTGCGGTGGGCCACCCGGCGCCGGTTCACTGACCCCATGACGACACCGCACCGCACGACGGTCCGGGGCGCGGCGGCCGGGGACGAGCGGGACCCGCGGGCCTGGGTGGCCCCGACGGCCGCGACGGCCCTGATGGTCCCGCTCGGCCCCCTCGCCCTGCTCTTCGGCGGGCTGTCCGCCATGGCGACGGACAGCTGCGGCCCCGACGACTGCTCGACCGCCCTCCAGACCGCACTGGCCTGGATCTACGGCATCCTGCGCATCGGCGGCCCGATCACGTTCGGGGCCCTGCTCGCCGCCTGGCTGCTGCCCTGGAAGCGCCGCTGGTCGGCGGCGCGGGTCTGGGCGGCCCTCGCCGCGCTCGTGCCCCCGCTGGCCGTGCTGTTCCTGGTGTTCACCCTTCCCGCCCCCTGACCGGCCGGGCCGCGCCCCCCTGCGGCACGGCACCGCCGGGATCCGCCCGATCCGGCAACCGGTGTTCCGTTTGCCGGAGTGGCGGGGGTCCGGCCGGTCGGCGTCGTACGCTCCCTTCCATGCCGCTCACCCTCACCGTCCTCGGTACCGCCTCGCCCCACCCCGGGCCGGACCGGCCCTGCTCCGGGTACCTGGTGTCCGGCGGGGGCGCCGAGGTGTGGGTGGACGCCGGGCCCGGGACGTTCGCCGCGCTGCAGCGGCACACGGACCCGGCGCGGCTCACCGCGATCTGGATCTCTCACCTGCACGCCGATCACAGCGCCGACCTGCTGTCCGCCGCCTACGCGTTCGCCTTCGGCGGCGTGACCCCGCCCGCGCCGATCCCGCTGTACGCCCCGCAGGACTGCGCGCGGCGCCTCGCGGGCTTCTTCGGCCGCGCCGACGTCGACTTCCTGAAGGGCGTCTTCGACTTCCGGGCCCTGTACGACGGCTGCGACGTCCGGCACTGGAACCTCCGCCTGACCGCGCGGGCCGTCGTCCACGACACGGAGGCGTACGGGCTGCGCGCCGAGTCCCAGGGCAGCGTGCTGGCGTACTCGGGGGACACCGGACCCTGTCGGGCTCTCGCCGAAATCGCCGCCCGGGCCGACCTGTTCCTCTGCGAGGCGGACGTCGACGTGCATCGCGAGGGCGGACGCCCGCACCCGGTGCACCTGACACCGGAGGACGCCGGCCGGGTCGCCCACGACGCCCGGGTGCGCGAACTGCTCGTCACCCATGTCGGCCCCACGCTGACCCGCGAGTCGGCGACAGCCCGCGCCGGCGCCGTATTCGGCCGGCCGACACGCATGGCCGTCGAGGGCGACCTCCACACCCTCTGAGCGTCCTCCCGGTACCGCGCCGGCGTCCTTTTGTCAGAGGCATTGACGAAAGCCGGGCCCCCTCCTATCTTCAACGCGTCGTACTTCATACGTCATATATGAGACACGCCAGGTGAGATCCGAGAGGACGCCATGACCTCCCGCACGGCCTCTGTGCCCCCACCGATCCCCTCGCGCACGCAGTACGTGCTGGACGCGATCAGACACCGCATCCTCACGGGAGAACTGACGCCCGGCCGGGCGCTGGTCGAGTCGGAACTGGCCGCGCAGTTCGGGGTGTCCAAGACCCCCGTACGGGAGGCGCTGAAGACCCTCGCCGGGACCGGTCTCGTCGTGATGAACCAGTACAAGGGCGTCGCCGTGCGCACGGTGGACGCGGACATGGCGCGCGAGGTGTACGACGTACGGCTGCTGCTGGAACCCGAGGCCCTTCGACGGACCGTCCGGCGGGGCACCTCCCTCGACGCCGCCCGCGACGCGCTGACCCGCGCCGACGAGGCCGGCGACACCGCCGAACGCTCCCTGGCCAACCGGGAGTTCCACCGCGCCCTCTACCTGCCGTGCGGCAACCCGCTGCTCGGCCGGATGCTGGACGAGGTCCGCGACCAGGCCGCGCTCGTCTCCGCCGCCGCCTGGGCGGCCGACCCGTCCTGGGAGCGGGAGGCCGCGGAGCACCGCGAGATCCTGCGGCTCGCCCTCGGCGGCGACGCGGACGGCGCCGCGAGCGCCCTTCACGCGCACATCGCCTCGTTCGTGGAGCGGGCCTTCCCCCCGGACGCCGGGCCCCGGCCGGAGGAGGGCCGACGATGAGCACCCACACCTTCGAGACGCAACGGGCGGCCCTGGCCGACGTGGTGGCCATCCCGGTGACCCCCTTCGCCGCGGACGGCTCCGTCGACACCGGCACCCACCGGGTGCTGCTGCGCCGCCTGCTCGACGGCGGGGTCACCACCCTCACCCCCAACGGCAACACCGGCGAGTTCTACGCGCTCACCCCCGAAGAACGCCGCCTGGTCACCGAGACGACCCTCGAGGAGGCACAGGACCGCGCCGTCGTCCTCGTCGGGGTCGGGCACGACCTCCCCACGGCGACGGAATCCGCCCGGCACGCCCGCGACCTCGGCGCCCGGATGGTCATGGTCCACCAGCCGGTCCACCCCTACGTGTCGGCCGCCGGCTGGGTCGACTACCACCGCGCCGTCGCCGAGGCCGTACCCGGGCTGGGCGTGGTGCCGTACATCCGCGACGCCGGGCTGCCCGGCGCGCGCCTCGCCGAACTCGCCGGCCACTGCCCCAACGTCATCGGTGTGAAGTACGCCGTCCCCGACGCGGCACGCTTCGCGGCCTTCGCCCGGGACGCCGGCCTCGACCGCTTCGTCTGGGTCGCCGGTCTGGCCGAACCGTACGCCCCGTCCTACTTCTCCGCGGGCGCCACCGGCTTCACCTCCGGACTGGTCAACATCTCCCCGGCCGTCTCACGGAACATGCTGGAAGCCCTCCGGACCGGCGACTACCCGGCCGCCATGAATGTCTGGGAGCGGATCCGCCGCTTCGAGGAACTGCGCGCCGCCCACCGTTCCGCCGACAACGTCACCGTCGTCAAGGAGGCCCTCGCGGCGCTCGGCCTGTGCCGCCGGGACGTCCGCCCGCCGAGCAGTCCGCTGCCCGAGGAAGAGCGTGCCGAGGTCGCCGCCGTCGTCGCCGGATGGCCGACATGAGCACACCGCGCCGCGACCCCGCGGAACTGCGCAGCCACCAGTGGTACGGCACCGAGGGACTGCGCTCCTTCAGTCACCGGGCGCGCACCCGCCAGCTCGGCTACCTCCCCGAGGAACACCTCGGCAAGCCGGTCATCGCCGTCCTGAACACCTGGTCCGACATCAACCCCTGCCACGTCCACCTGCGCGATCGCGCGCAGGCCGTCAAGCGCGGGGTGTGGCAGGCGGGCGGCTTCCCGCTGGAGTTCCCGGTCTCCACCCTAAGCGAGACCTTCCAGAAGCCGACCCCCATGCTCTACCGCAACCTGCTCGCGATGGAGACCGAGGAACTGCTGCGCTCCTATCCCGTCGACGGCGCGGTGCTCATGGGCGGCTGCGACAAGTCGACCCCGGCGCTCCTCATGGGCGCCGCCTCCGCCGACCTGCCCGCCGTGTTCGTACCGGCCGGACCCATGCTCCCGGGGCACTGGCGCGGCGAGATCCTCGGCTCGGGCACCGACATGTGGAAGTACTGGGACGAGCGGCGCGCCGGCCTCATCGGCGACTGCGAGATGACCGAGCTGGAGAGCGGACTGGCCCGTTCGCCCGGCCACTGCATGACCATGGGCACGGCGTCCACGCTGACCGCCGCCGCCGAGGCGCTCGGAGTGACCGTGCCGGGTGCGTCCAGCATTCCGGCGGTGGACTCCGGGCACGACCGGATGGCGGCCAGGGCGGGGATGACCGCCGTCGAACTGGTCCACCGGGACCGGAAGCTGAGCCGCATCCTCACCCGCGAGGCGTTCGAGGACGCCGTCACCACCGTCCTCGGCCTCGGCGGCTCCACCAACGCCGTGATCCATCTGATCGCCATGGCGGGCCGCGCCGGGGTGCGGCTCACCCTCGACGACTTCGACCGCATCGCCCGCACGGTGCCCGTCCTCGCCAACGTCCGGCCCGGCGGACGGACGTACCTCATGGAGGACTTCCACTTCGCCGGCGGCCTCCCGGGATTCCTGTCCCGGATCCCCGACCTGCTCCACCTGGACCGGCCGACGGTCACCTGCGACACCCTGCGCGAGCAGATCGCGGGCGCCGTCGTGCACGACGACGACGTCATCAGGACCCGGGACCATCCGGTCGCGAGCGAGGGCGGGGTCGCCGTCCTGCGCGGCAACCTCTGCCCGGACGGCGCGGTCGTCAAGCACATCGCCGCGTCCCCGCACCTGCT
The DNA here is from genome assembly GCF_900105245.1 of Streptomyces sp. 1222.5. NCBI lineage: Bacteria > Bacillati > Actinomycetota > Actinomycetes > Kitasatosporales > Streptomycetaceae > Streptomyces > Streptomyces sp. 1222.5. The sequence goes on from NZ_FNSZ01000001.1 coordinate 6,543,838, forward strand.
CCGGCACACCGGCCCGGCCGTCGTCTTCGACGACTACCGGACCATGCAGCGCACCGTCGACGACCCGGCGCTCGGCATCACCGCCGACAGCGTCCTGGTGCTGCGCAACGCCGGCCCCAGGGGCGGCCCCGGCATGCCCGAGTACGGCATGCTCCCGATCCCCGGCCATCTGCTCGAGCAGGGCGTGCGGGACATGGTCCGGATCTCCGACGCCCGGATGAGCGGCACGAGTTACGGCACCTGCGTACTGCACGTGGCACCCGAGTCGTACGTCGGCGGACCGCTGGCGCTGGTCCGCACCGGGGACCTGATCACCCTGGACGTCGCCGCCCGCAGCCTGCGTCTGCACGTGACGGACGAGGAGCTGCGGCGGCGCCGGGCCGAGTGGTCCCCGCCGCCCGCCCGGTACGAGCGCGGCTACGGCGCCCTCTTCGACGAACAGATCACCCAGGCCGACACGGGCTGCGACTTCGAGTTCCTCACCCGCCCGGGCAGGACACCGGACCCGTACGCCGGCTGAGCCCCGGCCGCGCTCGCGTCCCGCTGCCGAACGGCGCGATGGCGACCGGCACTTGTGGAACCGGACACGGTCAGTCAAGTGAACGCCATGTGTGGGCAAGGGGGATGTAATGCTCCAGGTCGGTGGTGGTGCGGTCGGCGGCGGGGGTGCGTATCGATCGGGTAACAGGGCTCGCGATGTGGTTGTGATGCGCGTAGACAATCTCTGACCTGGTACATCACGTACTTTCACCAGATCCGGAGAATCCATGCGGAAGTCCCTCAGAGCGGCCGCCGCCGGCGCCGCCTGCGTCGTCGCCGGTGCCGCCCTGTACGGCGCGGGCGCGGCCACCGCCGGTCAGTCCACGGCCAACTCGACTCACGAGCCCTACAACATCGGGCTCCTGGTCAAGGACATCGACACCTACTACGGCACCACCGCCGACAGCAACGGCGTCTACCAGGCGTCCCCGGACAGCCCGTACGCCGAGGACCTGGCGGACATCGACGCCGACGCCAAGCGCTACATCGACAAGGCGGCCCGCAAGGCGCACCGCCACGGCGAGAAGCCGGCCGTCGTGTTCGACATCGACGACACGCTGCTGCTCAGCCTCGACTACGAGAAGCGCTACAACTACACGTACAACTCCACCACGTGGAGCGACTACGTGAACAAGGCCGACCGCCCGGCCGTCTTCGGCAGCCCCGAGCTCGTGCGGTACGCCGAGTCCAAGGGCGTCGAGGTCTTCTACAACTCCGGCCTCAGCGAGGCCCAGCGGGCCGGCGCGGTGGAGAACCTGAAGAAGGTCGGCGCCGACGTGAACCTCGACGCCGCCCACATGTTCCTCAAGGACAAGGCCAACCCGCCGGCCTACCTGAAGGACTGCGCCACCCCGGGCACCTGGAACTGCACGACCGTGCAGTACAAGGGCGGCACCCGCAAGCACATCGAGGACGACCTCGGCTACGAGATCATCGCCAACTTCGGCGACCAGTACTCGGACCTGGACGGCGGCCACGCCGACCGCAGGTACAAGCTGCCCAACCCGACGTACTTCGTCTCCTGACCGCCCCGGCGGCCTGCCGCAGGTCCTGAGCGGACGCTCGTGCCCGGCCCCCGTCACCGGCCCACCGTGCCGGTGACGGGGCCGCCCGCTGTCCATTCCGTAACACGGCGACAACCTGAAACAGACGTGGCGCGGGAACAATCCAGCCAGCAACCGCACACCCCTCACCAGGCACCGAGGAGTTGGACCATGTCCGAGTCGCAGAAGGTGGATCAGCGTCCCAGCACCGCGCCACCCGCCCGGAACGGCGTCGACCGGTACTTCCGGATCTCCGAGCGGGGATCCACGTTCGGCCGGGAGATACGCGGCGGCTTCGCCACGTTCTTCACCATGGCCTACATCCTTGTCCTGAATCCGATCATCCTGGGCAGCGCCAAGGACAAGTTCGGCCACTCCCTCGACACCGGCCAACTCGTCACCGCCACCGCGCTGGTGGCCTGTGTGATGACCGTCGTGATGGGCGTCGGCGGCAACCTCCCGCTCGCGATCGCCGCGGGCCTCGGCCTCAACGCCGTCGTCGCCTTCCAGCTCGCGCCGCTGATGAGCTGGTCCGACGCGATGGGCCTGGTCGTCCTCGAAGGCCTGGTCATCTGCCTGCTGGTCCTCACCGGCCTGCGCAAGGCCATCATGAACGCGATCCCGCAGCAGCTGAAGCAGGCCATCGGCGTCGGCATCGGCCTGTTCATCGCGTTCATCGGCTTCGTCGACGCGGGCTTCGTCAGCCGCATCCCGGACGCCGCGCACAGCACCGTGCCCGTACAGCTCGGCGCGGTCGGACGCCTCACCGGCTGGCCCGTCCTCGTCTTCTGCCTCGGCGTCCTGCTCACCATCGCCCTGCTCGCCCGCAAGGTGAAGGGCGCGATCCTCATCAGCATCGTGACGATGACCGTCGTCGCGATCGTCATCGACGCCGCCGCCGACATCAAGAGCTGGGGCCTGACCACCCCGAAGGTCCCGGACACGATCGTCGCCGCCCCCGACTTCGGACTCGTCGGTCACTTCAGTCTGTTCGGCGGCTTCGCCAAGGCCGGCGTCCTCACCGCCGTCCTGCTGGTCTTCACCCTCATCCTGTCCGACTTCTTCGACGCCATGGGCACGATCGTCGGCATCAGCGCCGAGGCCGGACTCCTCGACGACCGGGGCCAGGTGCCCGGCATCGGCCGTGTGCTGTTCATCGACGGCGCGGCCGCCGTCGCCGGCGGTGTCGGCTCGGCCTCCTCCAACACCGCCTACATCGAGTCCGCGGCCGGTGTCGGCGAGGGCGCCCGCACCGGCTTCGCCAACCTGGTCACCGGCGGCCTCTTCGGACTCGCCCTCTTCCTCACCCCGCTGCTCACCATCGTCCCGCTCCAGGCGGCGGCACCCGCGCTGATCGCGGTGGGCTTCCTGATGATGACCCATGTCAAGCACATCGACTGGGACCGCTACGAGATCGCCATCCCGGCGTTCCTGACCATCGCCGCGATGCCGTTCACGTACTCCATCACCGACGGCATCGGCGCGGGCTTCCTGTCCTACGTCGTGATCAAGGCGGTGCTGGGGAAGGCACGGGAGGTCAACTGGCTGCTGTGGGGCGTCTCGGCCCTGTTCCTCGTGTACTTCGCGATCGACCCGGTGGAGCAGATCCTCGGGGTGAAGTGAGGGACGTGAGGGAGCCGCGCGATCGGCCACGGTCCGCCGTGGCCGATCGCGCCCACCCGCCACGGGGCGCTACTTCAGCGCCGCCTGCATCATCGCCTTGGCCACCGGCGCCGCGAGACCGTTGCCGGAGACCTCGGAGCGCGCCGCGTCCGACTGCTCCACCATGACCGCCACGGCGACCTCCTTGCCGTTGCCGTCCGACTTGCCGTACGAGGTGAACCAGGCGTACGGCGTCTTGCTGTTGTTCTCACCGTGCTGGGCGGTACCGGTCTTGCCGCCGACCGTCACCCCGTCGATCAGCGCGTTCGTGCCCGTGCCGTCCTTGACGACCGTCTCCATGGCCGACTGGAGCTGCTCGGCCGTCGAGGAGCTGACGATCTCCTCGCTGTCCGCGCTGTCGTCGTAGTCCTTCAGCACCTCGCCGCCGCTGTCGGTGATCTGCGAGACCATGTGCGGGGAGACCAGCTTGCCGCCGTTGGCGATCGCCGCGGACACCATCGCCATCTGCAGCGGGGTCGCGGTGACGTCGAACTGGCCGATACCGGACAGCGCCGTCTGCGCCTCGTCCATGTCCGAGGGGTAGACGCTCGGGTGGGCCCGTACCGGGACGTCCTGCTCCTGCTCGTTGAAGCCGAACTTCTCCGCCATGGCCCTCACCTTGTCCTGGCCGAGCTGGACCGCCATGTGACCGAAGACGTTGTTGCACGAGTACCGCAGCGCCTCCCGGATCGGAGCGTTCTTGCACGGCGCCGATTTGCTCTCGTTCGGCAACTCGCGCACCGTGCCCGGCAGGGTGTACGGGTCGGGGCTGTCGGTGGGCACGTCCACGTTCTTGTACAGCCCGTCCTCCAGCGCGGCCGCCGCCACGACCAGCTTGAAGGTCGAGCCCGGCGGCAGCGGCTGACGCAGCGCGCGGTTGGTGAGCGGCTTGTCCTTGTCCGCGTTGAGGGACTTCCAGGCCTTCCCGGCCGTGTTCGCGTCGGTGAGCGAGGCGGGGTCGTACGACGGCGTCGAGACCGAGGCGAGGATCTTGCCGGTCTTCGGGTCGATCGCGACCGCCGCGCCCTTGTTGCCGCCGAGCGCCCTGTACGCCGCCTTCTGCACGGCCGGGTCGATCGTCGTCAGCACGTCGCCCGGCTCGGCACGCCGGCCGGTGACCGTGTCCATCACGGTCTTCAGCTGCGGATCGGTGCCGTTGAGCAGGTCGGTGTAGATGCCCTCCAGCTGGGTGGGGGCGTAGGCCTGCGAGGCGTAGCCCGTCACGGCCGCGTAGAGACTGCCGTTCTTGTACGTCCGCTTGTACGCGAGGTCGCTGCCCTTCGTCCGGGTGGAACCGGTGATCGCGTCGCCGGCCACGATGATGTTCCCGAGCGGCCGCGAGTAGGTCTCGATCGCGTTCCGCCGGTTGTCGTTGTCGTCCGCGAGGGCCTTGCCGTCGTAGAACTGCACCCATGTCGCCCTGCCCAGCAGAGCGAGCACGAGCAGCAGCGTGAAGACGGACGCCCGCCTGATCGTCTTGTTCATCCCGCTCGGAAGACGAGTGGGACCGGGGCGGACGTTCCCGATTTCACCGCATTCTCATCGAGGCTTCAGACACCCGGCCCCGTGCGCGATGATCAGTCCGCCAGGACCAGGACGACCTCGTCGATCTCTCGGCCGCGCCCGTTCGCGTACCCCCGGGCGCGGGCCGTCTCACGGAACCCGCACTTCTGCAGCACCCGCAGCGAGGCCGCGTTGTCGGCCGCCGCCCGCGCGTACAGAGGCCGCTCGGGCACCTCGGTGACCAGGGCCCGCAGGGCGGCCGTGGCCACGCCCCGCCCCCAGTACGCGCGGTCGATCCAGTACGTCACCTCGCGCTCGCCCGGCTCGCCGTAGACCGCCGTGCTGCCTGCCACCCGTCCGTCGGCCAGGACCGTGCGCACCACGTCGGATGAGGCCAGCAGCCGCTTCCAGCGGACGTCGAAGGCGTCCCGGTCACCGGGATCGGGTGTGCCGAACGCGGCCATCCGGGCGGCCTCCGGGTCGGTCATCTGCCGGAAGAACACCGTCAGATCGGCGTCCTCCACGGCCCGCAGCACGATCTCCATGGCTCCCGAGCCTACGACGTGACCCGGGCCGGGCCTACGACCCCGCGGGCCCGGCCGGCATCCCCTCAGAGCCTGCGCGTCGCCAGCGCGAGCCGGTCACGGGCGTCGAACAGCGCGTCCTTGATCAGCTGCTCGTGGGCGGGGGTCAGCCGGGCCACCGGGACCGAGCAGCTGATGGCGTCGCGGGCGGGGGTGCGGTAGGGGATCGCCACGCCGAAGCAGCGCAGGCCCAGGGTGTTCTCCTCGCGGTCGACCGCGAAGCCCTGCTCCCGGACCTGGCGCAGCTCCTCGATGAGCTCCTCGCGGTCGGTGAGGGTGTGCTCGGTGAGCGCGGGCAGCGTCTCCGGCAGCAGCTTGCGCACCTGCTCGTCGGTGTACGTGGCGAGGATCGCCTTGCCGAGGGAGGTGGAGTGGGCCGGCAGCCGGCGCCCGACGCGGGTGAAGGGGCGCAGGTAGTGCTGGGACTGGCGGGTGGCCAGGTAGACCACGTTGATGCCGTCGAGGCGGGCCAGGTGGATGGTCTCCGTGGTGTCGTCGGAGAGCCGGTCCAGGGTCGGCCGGGCGGCGGCCACCACCTCGTCGCCGTCGATGTACGAGGTGCCCACGAGCAGCGCCCGCACCCCGATGCCGTACCGCGTGCCCGTCGCGTCCGTCTCCACCCAGCCGAGCTCCACCAGGGTGCGCAGCAGCATGTACAGGCTGGACTTGGGGTACCCCACCGCCTCCTGCACGGCCGCGAGGGAGTGCATGCCGGGCCGGCCGGCGAAGTACTCCAGCAGTTCCACGGTCCGTACCGCGGACTTGACCTGCGCCCCGCCGCCTGCGTCGCCTGCCGTCATCGCCCTTGACCCCTTCGTTCGACGAGGACCTGGATATGTGAGGACCCAGATATATAGTCTCCGAGCAGGAAATTCATCATCAGAGACAGTGTTCAGTATATCGAACGCGGCTGATGGGTGACCGAGGAATTGCGGCCTTACTGGGAGGGACCCGCGGTGACAGCAGCACCAGTCTGGAGTGTCGACCCGCGTACCGGGAAGCAGCGTGAACAGGTCGGGGTGGAGGCCACGGCCCAGGAGGTGGACGCGGCGGTCCGCGCGGCCCACGACGCCCGCGCCGCCCTCGCCGACCGCGCGGTGCGCTCCGCGTTCCTGCGCACGGCCGCCGCGGGCCTGGACGCGGCCAAGGACGTCCTGATCGGGACCGCCGACGCCGAGACCGCCCTCGGCCCGGTCCGGCTCACCGGAGAACTCGCCCGCACCGCCTACCAGTTGCGGGCCTTCTCCGACATCGTCGACGAGGGCGCCTTCCTCGACGTCATCATCGACCACCCCGACGACACCGCGACCCCGCCCGTCCCGGACCTGCGCCGCTACAAGGTCCCGCTCGGCGTCGTCGCGGTCTACTCCGCCTCCAACTTCCCCTTCGCCTTCTCCGTCGCGGGCGGCGACACCGCCAGCGCCCTGGCCGCCGGCTGTCCCGTCGTCGTCAAGGCCCACCCCGACCACCCGGCACTGTCCGAGCTGGTCGCCGGGGTGCTGCGCCGGGCCGCCGCCGAGCACGGCATCCCCGAGGGCGTCGTCGGACTCGTGCACGGCTTCGAGGCGGGCGTCCGGCTGATCGAGCACCCGCTGGTCACCGCCGCCGGCTTCACCGGGTCCGTCCGGGGCGGCCGGGCCCTGTTCGACGCGGCCGCCGCGCGCCCCGTGCCCATCCCGTTCCACGGCGAGCTCGGCTCGCTGAACCCGGTCCTGGTGACCGAGGCGGCGGCGGCCGAGCGCGCCGAGGAGATCGGCGGCGGGCTCGCCGGGTCGATGACCCTCGGCGTCGGCCAGTTCTGCGTCAAGCCCGGTCTGGTCCTGGTGCCGTCCGGCGCGGGCGGCGACCGGCTGGTGAAGTCCCTCACCGACGCGGTCGGCGACACCGCCGCCGGGGTGCTGCTCGACCACCGGATGCGGGACAACTTCGTCGCCGGGGTGAGCGAGCGCGCCGCCCTGGCGGGCGTCGAGTCCCCCGTGCCCCCGGGCGCGGGCGGCGAGCACACGGTCAGCGCCGGGTTCCTGACGGTGCCGGCGGACCGGCTGACCGAGGGCGGCGGCTACGACCTGCTGCTGGAGGAGTGTTTCGGGCCGGTCACCGTGGTCGTGCGCTACTCCGACGAGACGGAGGCCGCGACCGTGCTGTCCCGGCTGCCGGGCAACCTCACCGCGACCGTCCAGCTCTCCTCCGAGGAGGCCGCCGGCCAGGGGCGGGGCCCGGAGATCCTCGCCGAGCTGACCCCGCTGGCCGGGCGCGTGGTCGTGAACGCGTGGCCCACCGGCGTGGCAGTGGCCCCGGCCCAGCACCACGGCGGTCCGTACCCCGCGACGACCTCCGGGTCCACCTCCGTGGGGGGTACGGCCGTCGAGCGGTGGCTGCGGCCGGTGGTCTACCAGAACGCGCCGCAGGCCCTGCTGCCGAGGGAACTGCGCGACGACAACCCCCTCGGACTGCCCCGGCGGTTCGACGGGGTGCTGGAGCGGTAGGCCCGCGGGGGCCCGGCCCGGCGCGAACGTGCTGCTGCGACAATCGGACGATGGACGTGGAACTTCCCGAACTGCCCTTCCCGCTTCGCACGTACGGGCCCGACGGGCACTGGTTCCACGAGGACGGTGTGCTGTCCGGATGGGCGGGCCCCCGGCAGGACCGGTTCGTCACGCCCACCGGCGAAGCCCTCGACCCGGCCTCCGACGCGCCCCGGCTGCTGGGCGCGCCCGAGGGCGACTTCCAGCTGATCGCCCGCGTCACCGTGGGATTCCGCGCCGCGTTCGACGCCGGGGTCCTCTATGTCCACGTCGGTGAACGGGCCTGGGCCAAGCTGTGCCTGGAGTACTCCCCGGACGTGCCCACCGTCTGCACGGTGGTCACCCGGGGACACTCCGACGACGCCAACTCCTTCACCGTGGACGGCAGCTCGGCGTGGTTGCGGGTCAGCCGGACCGGCCGGTCGTTCGCCTTCCACGCCTCCCGCGACGGCCGGCGCTGGACCTTCGTCCGGCTCTTCACCCTGGGCGACGAGAAGGAGACGGGCGCCGCGCTGGTCGGCTTCATGACCCAGTCCCCGCTGGGGGAGGGCTGCGTGGTCACCTACGACCACGTCGAGTTCCGTCCCGCCTGGCCGAGCGACCTGAGAGACGGCAGCTGAGGCAGGGAGCACCGGCATCGGCCGGCTGCGTCTGCTGTCCCGGCCGGCGCCCGACCGGGTGGTGGCCGACGGCTGCTTCGACGAGGGCGCGGCGTGCCGCCTGCCGGACCGGGAGTGTCTGCGGGACCGTCGGAGACGGACGGCCGGCCCCTGTTCGACGCGGTGGTGCCCCGGCCTCGGGCCCAGGGGCCGTACGCCGGTCAGGATCGTACGGCCCCTGCCGTCCGCTAGGCGGCGAACGCGTCGACGCCCGTCAGTTCCGCCGACAGCGCCCACAGCCGTGCCGCCTGCTCCGGGTCGGTCGCCCAGGCCTTGACGCCGGTGCGCTCCTCGCCCTCGGTGGCGGGCTCCGCGATGTCGCAGTCCTCCAGGTAGACGCCGCCGAGACCGTCCAGCTGGGGGGAGGTCGCCGCCCACACCTGGGTGGCCGCGCCCTGCGGCGGGGTCTTGAAGCCCTCGGGGTTGAGCGGGTTGCCGTCCTCGTCGATCCAGCCGCGCTCGACCATCTCCGCCTTGGGCAGGTGCCGCTGCAGCGGGGTGATGATGCCGCCGGGGTGCAGGGCGAAGGCGCGCACACCGGAGTCCCGGCCGAGCCGGTCGAGATGGACGGCGAACAGGACGTTGGCGGTCTTGGCCTGGCCGTAGGCCTCCCACTTGTCGTAACCCCGCCGCCAGTGGACGTCGTCCCACCGGATGCCGGAGAAGTGGTGGCCGCGCGAGGACACGGAGACGACGCGGGCGCCGCCCGGTGCGATCGCCGGCCACAGCCGGTTGACGAGGGCGAAGTGACCGAGGTGGTTGGTGGCGAACTGGGCCTCCCAGCCGGGCCCCACCCGGGTCTCCGGGCACGCCATGATCCCGGCGCTGTCGATCACGATGTCGAGGGTCCGTCCGGAGGCGAGGAACCGCTCGGCGAAGCCGCGCACGCTGTCCAGGTCGCCCAGGTCCAGCTCGTCGAGCTCGACGCCGGACAGTCCGGCCAGCGCCTGCTCGGCGGTGGCCGGACGGCGGGCGGGCACGACCACGTGCGCGCCGGCCTTCACCAGTGCGCGGGTGGTCTCCAGGCCGATGCCCGAGTAGCCGCCGGTGACGAGGGCGAGCTTCCCGGTCAGGTCGACGCCCCGCAGGACGTCGTCGGCGGTGCTGGTGGCGCCGAAACCGGAACCGATCTTGTGCTGTGCAGTGCTCATGCCCGGAACGCTACGAATTGGAGTGCTCTCGAAGTCAAGCGGAGCCCCGGGCCGGACGGGTGAGGCGGGGCCGGGGAATGAAGCGCGCTGTTTGAAGGTTCATGCACCGGGCGGAGAGAGCCTCCATGCCCGTACGACCGTGAGAGAGCCGGAGAATGCGCGTCGAGATCTGGAGCGACATCGCCTGCCCCTGGTGCTACGTGGGCAAGGCCCGCTTCGAGAAGGCGCTTGCTGCCTTCCCGCACCGCGACGAGGTCGAGGTGGTGCACCGCTCCTTCGAGCTGGACCCGGGCCGCGCCAAGGGCGACGTCCAGCCGGTGATCACCATGCTGACCGGGAAGTACGGCATGAGCGAGGCGCAGGCCCAGGCCGGCGAGGACAACCTGGGCGCGCAGGCCGCCGCCGAGGGCCTGGACTACCGCACCCGGGACCGCGACCACGGCAACACCTTCGACATGCACCGCCTGCTGCACCTCGCCAGGGAGCACGGCAGGCAGGACCAGCTGATCCAGGCCTTCTACCGGGCCAACTTCGCCGAGGAGCGGTCCGTCTTCACTGAGGGCGACGAGCGCCTGGTGGAGCTGGCCGTCGAGGCCGGACTGGAAGCCGACCGCGTCCGCGCGGTGCTCGCCGACCCCGACGCGTACGCCGACGCCGTCCGCGCCGACGAGCGCGAGGCCGCCCAGCTCGGCGCCAACGGCGTGCCCTTCTTCGTCCTCGACCGCACCTACGGCGTCTCCGGCGCGCAGCCGGCCGAGGTCTTCACCCAGGCGCTGAGCCAGGCCTGGGGCGAGCGCTCCCCGCTGCGGCTGATCGACGAGGGCGACGACGCCCAGGCGTGCGGCCCGGACGGCTGCGCGGTCCCGCAGCACGGCTGAAACCGCAGGTCGGAGGGCATGTATAAGGATCCCTAAGCGGATCCCCGCAAAATTTCGCAATGGACGGGGACTTCGCGGGACCGCAGAGTGGTCCCATGGAGACCACGGAGACGTTCGAGAGCCTCGTCCGCGCCGAGTTCGCCCCGAAGAGCACCTACCTCAACACCGCCAGCAACAGCCTGCTGCCCGCCCGTACCGTGGCCGCCCTCCACGAGGCGGCGCTGCTGCGTGCCGAGGGCCGGCCGCTGACCCCGTTGTACGAGGACGTCGAGGCCTGCCGGGCCGCGTACGCCCGGCTGGCCGGCGTACCGGCCGGCCGGGTCGCGCTGGGCGCCTCCGTCGCCGCGCACACCGGGGTGATCGCGGCCTCGCTGCCCGCGGGCGCCGAAGTCCTCACCGCCGACGACGACTTCACCTCCGTGCTCAACCCGTTCCACGTCCGGGGCGACCTCCTGGTCCGCACGGTCCCGCTGGAGCGGATCGCCGAGTCCGTCCGGCCGGGCACCGCGCTCGTCGCGGTCAGCGCCGCCCAGTCCGCCGACGGCCGCCTCGCCGACCTGCCCGCCCTGTGCGCGGCCGCCCGCGAGCACGGCGCACGCACCTACGTCGACTTCTCCCAGGCGGCGGGCTGGCTGCCGATGGACGCGGGGGCGTACGACTTCACCGCCTCCGTCTCCTTCAAGTGGCTGATGGGCCCGCACGGAACGGCCTTCCTCACCGTTCCCGAGGACTTCGGCGGGCTGCGGCCGGTGCTCGCGGGCTGGACGGCGGGCGAGAGGCCCTGGGAGAGCTGCTACGGCCCGGTGGACGAACTCGCCCGCTCCGCAAGGCGGTTCGACCTCACCCACGCCCTGTTCACCCTCGCGGGCCTGCGCCGCTCCCTGGATCTCGTCGAGGAACTCGGGGTGTCCGCGATCCACGCCCACGACGTCGCCCTCGCCGACCGCTTCCGGACGGGGCTCGCGGACCTCGGGCACAAGCCCGTGCCCGCCCCCGGCTCGGCGATCGTCTCGGTGCCCGGACTCGGCGCTCGGCAGCCCGAGTTGAGCGAGGCGGGCATCGAGATCTCGGACCGCGCGGGCAACCTGCGGGCGTCCTTCCACCTCTACAACACGGCCGCGGACGTGGACCGCCTGCTGGACGCCCTGTCCGGCTGATCCGGCCGGCCGCGGACACGACCGGGCCGGGGCCTCCCGTCCCACACGAGGAGGCCCCGGCCCGGTGCTCGGGGGGTCACTTCACCGGGGTCTGCCCGACCGGGGTGAAGTCGCGCGCGCCGATGAAGTCCGGCCTGCGCACCGGAGCCGAGAACGGCTCCACCGCCGTGTTCTCCACGCTGTTGAACACGATGAAGACGTTGCTGCGCGGGAACGGCGTGATGTTGTCGCCGGAGCCGTGCATGCAGTTGCAGTCGAACCAGGTCGCCGAGCCGGCCTTGCCGGTGAACAGGCGGATGCCGTGCTCGCTCGCCAGCTCGGTCAGCGCCTCGTCGGACGGCGTGCCCGCGTCCTGCATCTGCAGCGACTTCTTGTAGTTGTCCTCGGGCGTGGCGCCGGCGCAGCCCAGGAACGTCCGGTGCGAGCCCGGCATGATCATGAGCCCGCCGTTGGTGGCGAAGTTCTCGGTCAGCGCGATCGAGACGGACACCGTGCGCATGTTCGGCAGGCCGTCCTCGGCGTGCCAGGTCTCGAAGTCCGAGTGCCAGTAGAAGCCGCTCGCGCCGAAGCCCGGCTTGACGTTGATCCGGGACTGGTGGACGTACACGTCCGAGCCGAGGATCTGCCGGGCCCGGCCGACCACCCGGGGATCGCGCACCAGGTTCGCGAAGACCTCGCTGATCTTGTGCACCTCGAAGACCGAGCGGATCTCCTTGGACTTCGGCTCGACGATCGAGCGCTCGTCGGCGCGGATCGCCGGGTCGGTGACCAGGCGTTCCAGCTCACGCCGGTACACCTCGACCTCGTCCGGGGTGATCAGCTGGTCGACGGCGAGGAAGCCGTCCCGCTCGTACGCCTGGAGATCGGCGGTCGGGATCGGGCCCGGCGTGTCCGGGGAGCCCCAGACGACCGGGTCCTGCCGGGGGACGGTCACCTCGCTGGTGCCGCGGGTGGGGTACAGGTCGGTGACAGTGGTCATGGGTGTCACACCTCCTCGGGCTCGGTGAGCAGCGGGTAGACGCCGTTCTCGTCGTGGTCCTCCCGCCCGGTGACCGGCGGGTTGAACACGCAGATGCAGTGGAAGTCCTCCTTGACGCGCAGCGTGTGCCGCTCGTGCCCGTCGAGGAGGTACATGGTGCCGGGCGTGATCGTGTACGTCTTCCCGGCCTCGTGGTCGGTGAGTTCGGCCTCACCCCTGGTGCACACGACGGCCTCGATGTGGTTGGCGTACCACATCGACGTCTCGGTACCGGCGTACAGGATGGTCTCGTGCACGGAGAAGCCGACCCGCTCCTTGGCGAGGACGATGCGCTTGCTCTCCCACGTGCCGGACTTCGCCTTGACGTGCCGGTCGGTGCCTTCGATGTCCTTGAACGATCGGACGATCACGGTGCTGTACTTCCTCCTTGCTAGACGGTTTCACGGACGGAACGGGCGAGGATGCTCAGCCCCTCGTCCAGCTCGTCGGGGGTGATGGTGAGGGCGGGCAGCAGTTTGACGACCTCGCCCTCCGGGCCGGACGTCTCGATGAGCAGCCCGAGCTCGAAGGCGCGGCGGGCGACCCGCGAAGCCCTGTCCTTGTCACGGAATTCGAGACCCCACACGAGTCCCCGTCCGCGGTACTCCTTCACATCGGCGAGGTTCTCCTCGGTGATGGAGATCAGCGCCTGTTCGACCTGCTCGCCGCGGGTACGGGTCTGCTTCTCCATGGCGGAGCCGTCGGTCCAGTACGTCTCCAGGGCCGCGGTGGCCGTGACGAACGCCGGGTTGTTGCCGCGGAAGGTGCCGTTGTGCTCGCCGGGCTCCCAGACGTCCAGCTCGGGCCGGAACAGGCACAGCGACATGGGCAGGCCGTAGCCGCTGATCGACTTGGACACGGTGACGATGTCGGGGGTGATCCCCGACTCCTCGAAGGAGAAGAAGGCGCCCGTGCGGCCGCAGCCCATCTGGATGTCGTCGACGATCAGCAGCATGTCCTGCCGCTCGCACAGCTCCTTCAGCGCGCGCAGCCATTCGGGCCGGGCGACGTTGATGCCGCCCTCGCCCTGCACGGTCTCCACGATCACGGCGGCGGGCTTGTTCAGGCCGGAGCCCTGGTCCTCCAGCAGCCGCTCGAACCACAGGAAGTCCGGGACCTTGCCGTCGAAGTAGTTGTCGAACGGCATCGGGGTGCCGTGCACCAGGGGGATGCCGGCGCCGGCGCGCTTGAAGGCGTTGCCGGTGACGGCGAGGGAGCCGAGGGACATCCCGTGGAAGGCGTTCGTGAACGACACGATCGCCTCGCGGCCCTTCACCTTCCGGGCCAGCTTCAGCGCCGATTCGACGGCGTTGGTGCCCGTCGGGCCCGGGAACATGACCTTGTACGGCAGGTCGCGCGGGCGCAGCACCAGGTCCTGGAAGGTCTGCAGGAACGACCGCTTGGCCGTGGTCGACATGTCCAGGCCGTGGGTGACCCCGTCCCGGGACAGATAGTCGATCAACGCCCGTTTCAGTACCGGGTTGTTGTGGCCGTAGTTGAGTGAGCCGGCGCCGGCGAAGAAGTCGAGGTACGCGTGGCCGTCCTCGTCGTACATGCGGCTGCCCTGGGCACGGTCGAAGACGGCGGGCCAGCTGCGGCAGTAGCTGCGGACCTCGGACTCGAGGGTCTCGAACACGCTGAGGTCGGGCTGGGTGATGGTCACGGTGATTCGCTCCTCAGTGGGGGGTGGAGTCGGTCAGCGGGCCTATGCGGTACAGGACTTCGGGGTCGTGCGGGCCGTCCGGGAACAGGTCGGCGCCGAACAGCACCTCGCGGTCGACCTGTGCGCCGTGCCGGGCGGCGAACGAGGTGAACAGGCGCTCGGAGGCGGTGTTGCCGGGGGTGATCGTGGTCTCCACCTCGGTGATGCCGAGCTCGGCGGTGAGCCGTGCGGTCAGCCCGTCGAGCAGGGCGGCGGCGATGCCGTGACCCCGGTATGCGGAGTCGACGGCCACCTGCCAGACGAGCAGCGTCCGGGGACGGTCCGGTCGCACATAGCCGGTGATGAAGCCGACCGGCTCTCCGTCCGCACCACGCGCCACCGCCGAGGTGCCGGCGAAGTCCCGGCACCACAGCAGATAGCTGTACGAAGAGTTCAGGTCGAGGGTTTTCGAGTCCTGGGCGAGACGCCAGAGCGTGGCTCCGTCGGTCATCGCCGGTCGGTCGATGAGAAGGTCTGCGGGTGCGGCAGTCATGCGGCACGAATTTAGCGAGGCGAATTAGAAATTGCACGGGCGGTTCCGCTGTGCCGCGCAGGGGGTTGGGGGAAATGCCCGTATTACCCCACGGAAAATCGGGGCAAAGGTGTCTCGTTGTGGAGTGTGTCACAACACGGAAACCGTCCGAAACGCGCCGGAAAACTTCCCCGTTTAGCTCCGCGGAAAGCGGGCAGAAGAAGACGGGAAGCTATCGTCCGAAGAATTGGCGGAGTTTGTGAAATTGAATTGAATTCACGAGCCGCTGGTTTCGCCGATTCGTTCATGCAGAATGCGCGGGCCCGCCCGTCGTGCCGGGCATACTCCTCGGCTCCGCCCGGCGAACAGCTTCCGCCCCTCGCGAAGAGCCGCCGCCCCCGGAGATCTCACCGCCCATGCGGCGCCCGTGACGTCCGGGATGCCGGCTCACCCGGCCTGGCGATCGCCGTCGCCGGTGCACGGTCGGCCGGGGCCCGGCCGACCGATCGGGGGCTGCAGGGGCCCTCGGTCAGGTGAGCCAGGGTGGCGATACCCGGGTGCCGTGTCTGCGCCCCCGCCCGGGCAGGGGTGCTCGGAGGGCTCAGGTCGCGTTCACCGCTCGGGCGGCCGACTCGGTGTCCACCTGGGCCCCTGCCTCGGTCAGCGCGGCGCCCAGCGCGGTCAGGGATCGGCGGACCGTGTCCAGGGTGGCGTCGGGGCCGTAGTGGTTGACCCGGATCATCTCCTTGGCCAGGGCGCCGCCGCCCGCGGCCAGCGGCAGCGCCGGGTCGCCCTCCAGAGCCCGCGCCACCAGCTCCGAGGCCACCAGGTCCGACGGCACCCGGAGCGTCGTGGCGACCGGCGCCGCGTCCGCGACCTCGTACACGTACGGCTCCAGACCTCCGCCGAGCGCGACCGCACCCGCCCGCGTGGCCAGCGCGGCGCGCCGGTGCCGGGCCATCACCGTGTCCAGACCCGCCGACCCGATGCGCTCCAGGCACGCCTCCAGGGCCAGCATCTCCAACTGGGCGGGAGCGTGCGGCAGCACCTTGCGGCCGGCGTCGATCCAGCGGTCCTTCCAGTCGAGCAGCGACAGGTAGGAGCGGCGCGGCGCGTGCGGGTTCGCCGCCATCCGGGCCCACGCCCGCTCGCTCACCGAGATCGCCGACACGCCCGCCGGACCGCCCATCGCCTTCTGCGCCCCGATCACGCACAGGTCCACGCCCCACGCGTCCGGCAGCACCGGCTCGGCGCCCACCGAGGCGACCGCGTCCAGGTAGAACAGCGCGCCGTGCCGCCGTACCACCTCGCCGATCTCCGCGACCGGGTTGGTGTTGCCGGTGGCCGCCTCGGCGTGCACCAGCGACACGAAGTCGATCTCCGGGTGCTCGGCGAACGCCTGCTGGATCTGCCCGGCCGTCACCGCCGAGTGGAAGGGCACGGAGATGTCGTGCACGGTCGCGCCGGAGTCCCGGAGCCAGTTGCCGAAGGTCTGCCCGTAGGGGCCCGTGATCACGTTCAGGGCCACCGTGCCGGGACCGGCCGCCGCGCGGATCGCGCCCTCCAGCGGCAGCAGCGCCTCGCCCTGCGTGATCAGCACGTCCTGACGGGTGCCCAGCAGCCGGGCCACCCCGTCCTCGATGGCGGCGAAGCGCTCGGCACTCAGCGGGGGCAGATCGAGGAACGGGTGGGTCACGGCGGTGCTCTCTTCGCTCACGAGGGTTCACGGGCCGGCCGGAGGCCGACGCACCCGAGCGTAACCCTCACCACATTCGCGCCCGCGACCGGCGACTTCTCAGGCCGGACGGCATCGATGCCATCGGTTTGGTTTGAGTGACCCAAACATCTCCTTATAATCGGAACCCACAGTTCCCCCATAGGAGATCCCCCCATGAATACGCTCCTCGGGCGCCGGACCCGCCTTCTGGCCGCCACCACCGCGACCGCCGCACTCGTGCTCGTCGTGGCCGGCTGCTCCTCCAGCGACTCGGGGAGCGGCAAGACCACCGTCAAGGGCGTCCACCTGGCCAAGGGCGGCCAGCTGACCACCTGCACCCACCTGCCGTACCCGCCGTTCCAGTCGGAGGTCGACGGCAAGGTGCAGGGCTTCGACGTGTCCCTCATCGACCTCGTCGCCAAGGACCTGGGCGTCAAGCAGCAGATCCTCGACACGCCGTTCGAGAACTTCAAGACCGGCGCCTTCCTCAACTCCGGGCAGTGCGACCTGGCCGCCGCCGGCATGACCATCACCGCCGAGCGCAAGAAGAACGTCGACTTCTCCGACCCGTACTTCGAGGCCACCCAGGCCGTGCTGGTCGACAAGAGCAGCGGCGTCAACTCGCTCGCCGACGTCAAGGCCAAGGGCAAGAAGCTGGGCGCCCAGGCGCAGACCACCGGCGAGGACTACGTCAAGAGCAAGGGCTACGACCCGATCTCCTTCGAGTCCTCCGACGCGGTGCTCAACGGTCTGCGCACCGGCCAGGTCCAGGCCGTCGTCATCGACTACCCGGTCGTCCAGGGCTGGCTCAAGGACAAGGCGAACGCGGACAAGTTCAAGGTCGTCGACAACCTGAAGACCGGTGAGCAGTACGGCTTCACCGTGAAGAAGGGCAACACCGCGCTGCGCGACGCCATCAACAAGGCGATCAAGAACGCCAAGGCCGACGGCACCTACAAGAAGCTGTACGAGCAGTGGATCGGCCCGTACGACTCCTCCGTCGCCTCTCCCGCGGCCTCATGACCGACACGGACACGACCCTCCAGCCGAAGAAGAAGGGACTGACACGGCGCCAGAAGCGCGCCGTGTCCCGCGGGGTGCAGTACGCCGTCTTCGTCGCCGCCGTGATCGCCTTCGCGGTCTCGGCGGACTGGGGCCGGCTGCAGAACCAGTTCGCCCAGGCCGACATCGCCAAGCAGATGTTCCCGGACGTCATCACGCTGGCGCTGAAGAACACCGTGCTCTACACGCTGTCCGGCTTCGTCGTCGGGCTCGTCCTCGGCATGGTCGTCGCCCTGATGCGGCTGTCCTCGGTGGGCCCGTACCGCTGGCTGGCGGGCGTCTACATCGAGATCTTCCGCGGCCTGCCCGCCCTGCTGATCTTCATCTTCGTCGGCGTGGCCGTACCCCTCGCCTTCCCCGGCACGGAGATCCCCGGCGGGACGTACGGCAAGGTCGCCATCGCGCTCGGGCTGGTCTCGGCCGCCTACATGGCGGAGACCATCCGGGCCGGCATCCAGGCCGTGCCCAAGGGACAGATGGAGGCGGCCCGTTCGCTCGGCTTCTCGCCGGCGAAGGCCATGGTCTCGATCATCGTCCCGCAGGCGTTCCGGATCATCCTGCCGCCGCTCACCAACGAACTCGTCCTGCTCTTCAAGGACTCCTCGCTGGTGCTGTTCCTCGGGGTCACCCTGGAGGAGCGGGAGCTGTCCAAGTTCGGCCGCGACCTCGCCAGTACGACCGCCAACTCCACGCCGATCCTGGTCGCGGGCCTGTGCTACCTGCTGGTCACCATCCCGCTCAGCTTCGTCGTCCGCCGTATGGAATCCAAGGCCCAGGAGGCGATCCGGTGAGCCGCCCGGAGATCGAGGTACGCGGACTGCACAAGTCCTTCGGCGCCAACGAGGTCCTGCGCGGCATCGACCTGGAGATCGGCCAGGGCGAGGTCGTCTGTGTCATCGGCCCGTCCGGTTCCGGCAAGTCGACGCTGCTGCGTTGCGTGAACCTGCTGGAGGAGCCCTCCGAGGGGCAGGTCTTCGTCGGCGGCACCGAGGTCACCGACCCGGACGTCGACATCGACGCCGTACGCCGCCGCATCGGCATGGTCTTCCAGCAGTTCAACCTGTTCCCGCACCTGAACGTCACCGAGAACCTCGCGCTGCCCCAGCGCCGGGTCCTCGGGCGGGACAGGGCGACGGCCGCGAAGGTCGCCGCGGAGAACCTGGCCCGGGTCGGCCTGTCCGAGAAGGCGGACGCCTACCCGGCCTCCCTCTCCGGCGGCCAGCAGCAGCGCGTGGCGATCGCCCGGGCCCTCGCCATGGGCCCGCAGGTGATGCTGTTCGACGAGCCGACCTCCGCGCTCGACCCCGAACTGGTCGGGGACGTCCTCGCCGTGATGCGCAGGCTCGCGGAGGAGGGCATGACGATGATGGTCGTCACGCACGAGATGACCTTCGCGCGCGAGGTCGCCGACCGGGTCGTCTTCATGGACGGCGGGGTGGTCGTCGAGGACGGCAGCCCCGAGCGGGTCATCGGCGACCCGCAGCACGAGCGCACCCGGCACTTCCTGTCCCGGCTGCTCGACCCGGCGATGGCCGAGGTCGAGGAGGAGACCTCCGACCAGGTGGGCGAGGACACGCCCTAGGTCGTTAGGGTGCGGTGCATGAGCGATGGCGCGGTGCTGCACGTGAAGGGCCGGGTCCTGGCGGGACCCGAGGACGTCCGTGACGAGCTGTGGGTGGTCGGGGGGCGGGTCTCCTACGACCGTCCCGCCGGCGCCCGCGACATCACCACCGTGACCGGCTGGGCGCTGCCCGGACTGGTCGACGCGCACTGCCACGTCGGCCTCGGCGCGGAGGGCCCGGTGGACGCGGACACCGCCGAGAAGCAGGCCCTGACCGACCGCGGGGCGGGCACCCTGCTGATCCGGGACGCGGGCTCGCCGTCCGACACCCGCTGGGTCGACGACCGCCCCGACCTGCCGAAGATCATCCGGGCCGGCCGGCACATCGCCCGCACCCGCCGCTATCTCCGCAACTACGCCTGGGAGGTCGAGCCGGAGGACCTGGTGGCGTACGTCGCCCAGGAGGCCGGGCGCGGCGACGGCTGGGTCAAGCTGGTCGGCGACTGGATCGACCGCGACCTCGGCGACCTGGCCGCCTGCTGGCCCCGCGGGGCGGTGGAGGCCGCCATCGCCGAGGCCCACCGCCTGGGCGCCCGGGTCACCGCGCACTGCTTCGCCGAGAGCTCCCTGCGCGACCTGGTCGAGGCCGGCATCGACTGCATCGAGCACGCCACGGGCCTGACCGAGGACCTGATCCCGCTGTTCGCCGAGCGGGGTGTCGCGATCGTGCCGACCCTCGTCAACATCGCCACCTTCCCGCACCTCGCGGCCGGCGGCGAGTCCCGCTACCCGCGCTGGTCCGCCCACATGCGGCGGCTGCACGAACGCCGCTACGACACCGTGCGCGGCGCCTACGACGCCGGTATCCCGGTCTACGTCGGCACGGACGCCGGCGGCTCCCTGGCCCACGGGCTGGTCGCGGCGGAGGTGGCGGAACTGGTCACCGCCGGCATCCCGCCGGTGCAGGCCGTGTCCGCGACGAGCTGGGGCGCCCGCGCCTGGCTCGGCCGGCCCGGGCTGGAGGAGGGCGCACCGGCCGACCTGGTGGTGTACGAGGGCGACCCGCGGGCGGACGTACGGGTGCTGGCGGCGCCGCGGCGCGTGGTGCTCGACGGCCGGATCGTCGAATAGCGGGCGCTCCGGCGGACGGTGGGGCGGCGGGGTCCGGGGGAACGCCTGTGCCCGGTGATTCGAAGAGATGTGCTGAAACACCTCGATCGAGTGAAGTGACTCAGGATCGCTGACCGTTCACCCACAGTGCGTACAAGGTTGACGGGTCCCAAGCATGTTCCGTCTGGGGGTCCCACCGCCTTGAACAGCAACAACTTCCGCATGCCCGCCCGGCGGCTCGCCGCGGTCGCCACCGTCACCGCGCTCACCGCGGCGCCCGCGGTCCTGGGCGCGGGCGCCGCGCACGCGACCGGCGGTCACGGTCGCGCCTCCGCCGTCGTCCTGCGCACCGGGCTCGACGTGTCCCTGCTCAACAAGACCGTGAACGTCCCGCTCGCGGTGTCGCTCAACGAGGTCCAGGCACCGCAGAGCGCCGACAGAACGGCGCTGTCCGCCCGGCTCGACGGCGTGAACGGCGGGAAGCCGTTCACGGTGCTCGCCGCGGACGTCGCCTCGGCGAAGGCCACGGTGACCGCGAAGCGCGCCGAGGGCTCCGTCCGGCTCGTCCACGCCAAGCTGCACGTGCCCGGTCTGCCCCTGCTGTCGGTGATCGAGACCGACGACGTCACCGCCAAGGCGACCTGCGAGGTCGGCAAGGCACCCGTGGCCGCCGCGAACGTCCTGGGCGCCGTCACCGTCCTCGGCAAGCGCGTCACGCTGACCGCCGGCGGCCCGACCGTGGTGAAGGTGCCCGGCGTCGGCGAGGTGAGGCTCGACCTCGCCGAGCGGCGCACCACGACCCGTACGGCCGCCGCGACCGCCCTGCAACTCAAGGTGTCCGTCAACCCGTTGAAGCTCAACGTGGCCGACGTCGAAGGCACCGTCACCCTCGCCAAGGCCACCTGTGAGTCCCCGATGGCGGCGCCCACCAAGCACCCGGCGCCGAGCCACGACCCGGCCGCCGACGTGCGCCCGCAGGGCGCGCCCGCCAAGGCCGACCTCGCGGAGACGGGCGGCAGTTCGGCGACCCCGTACATCGCGGGCGGCGCGCTGGCGCTGCTGCTGGTCGGCGGGGGAGCGGTGACCGTGGCACGGCGCCGCAGGGGCTGACGGCGGACCGGCTCCGCCGGGCGGGGGAACCCGCCCGGCGGGCCGGGCCCGGTTCACCCGTCCGCGTCCCGGATCACTGTCGGCCGAGCGCGGTCAGCGCGGCCGACAGTGCCTCCACGAAGCCGTTCGCCGTCGCACGGTCCCGCACGGCGACCCGCACCCACTCCTGCCCGAGCCCCGGGAACGTGTCCCCGCGCCGGACCGCGTAGCCGAGGTCGCGCAACCGCCGTCGTACCGCGGCCGCCTGCTCCATGCGGACCAGTACGAACGGCCCGTGTGCCGGTTCCACCACCCGCACACCCCGGTCGGCGAGGGCGGCCAGCCCCGCCACCAGATGCGCCCGGTCCACGGCGACGCGATGCGCCGCGTGCCCGGCCTCCGCGAGCGCCCGCGGCGCCACGCACGCCTCGGCGGCGGCCAGCGCGGGCGTCGACACCGGCCACAGCGGCTGGGCCCGCTCCAGCGTGTCGACGGTCTCCGGGTCGGCCAGCACGTAGCCGATCCGCAGCCCCGCCAGCCCCCAGGTCTTGGTCAGGCTGCGCAGCACGACGAGACCGGGCACGTCGGTCCGCCCGGCCAGCGCCTCGCGCTCGCCCGGCACCGCGTCCATGAAGGCCTCGTCGACCACCAGCACCCGCCCGGGCCGGGCCAGCCGGGCGATCGCGCCGGCCGGGTGCAGCACGGAGGTCGGGTTCGTCGGATTCCCGATCACGACCAGGTCCGCGTCCTCGGGCACGGCCGCCGGATCCAGCCGGAAGCCGTCCTCCGCCCGCAACAGCACCCGGTCCACGGTGTGCCCCGCGTCCCGCAGCGCCGCCTCCGGCTCGGTGAACTGGGGGTGCACCACCACCGGCCGGCGCACCTTCAGCGCCCGGGCCAGCAGCACGAACGCCTCGGCCGCCCCGGCCGTCAGCAGCACCCGCTCCACCGGCAGCCCGTGCCGGGCCGCCACCGCCGCTCGCGCGGCCCGCCCGTCCGGGTAGGCCGCGAGCGACGGCAGGGACGCGGCGATCTCCTCCCGCAGCCAGACCGGAGGCGTGTCGGCACGGACGTTGACGGCGAGATCGACCAGACGGGCCCCCTCGTCCCGCACCTCGGCGTCCCCGTGGTGGCGCAGGTCGTGTCCGGCGTCCTCAGTGCGCATGACTGTGCGAGTGCCCGCCGTGATGGTGGTGCCCGTGCCCGTGGTGGTGACCGTCTTCGTCGGGGTGGAAGTGCGGCTGCTGCGGCAGCCCCACCTTGTCCTCGAAGCCCGGCAGCGCGATGCGGTACACGCACGAGTCGCAGTTCATCCGCAGGTCGCCCTTGACGGCCTCCTCGTAGCGCTCGATCACCAGGTCCAGCAGCTCCGGCTCCGGCCCGATCACGTCGGCCGACCGCACCTCGACCTCCGGGTGCGCGGCCGCCCAGCCCTCGGTCTGCTGCCGCACCCGGTCCGGCAGGATGCCGGTGAACAGGAAGTACGGCAGGACGACGATGCGCCGCGCCCCGAGCCTGGCGCACCGGTCGAGGCCGCTCGGCACGTCCGGCGCCGCCAGCGACACGAAGGCCGTCTCCACACCGGCGTACCCACGGCCCTCCCACAGCAGCCGCGCCGCCTTGTGCACCTCGGCGTTGGCGTCCGGGTCCGTCGAGCCGCGCCCCACGAGCAGCACCGTCACGTCGGCCCGGTCCTCGGGGGTGCGCGCCGCACCGCCGAGCGCCTCGTCCAGTCGCCGCTCCAGCACGTTCAGCAGCGCCGGATGCGGGCCGAGCGGGCGGCCGTAGGTGTACGAGATGCCTGCGTGCCGCTCCTTCTCACGGGCCAGCGCCGCGGGGATGTCCCCCTTGGCGTGCCCGGCGGACACCAGCATCAGCGGCACGGCCGCGAACCGGCGTACGCCCTTGCCGACCAGCTCGGCGACGGCCTCGCCCAGCGGCGGCGGGGACAGCTCGATGAAGCCGCCGGCGACGGGCAGGTCGGGGCGGCGGCGCCCCAGCTCGCGTACGAAGTCGCGGAACGCCTCGGCTCCGGCGTCGTCACGGGTGCCATGGCCGGCGATCAGCAGGGCGGGCGGGGTGGTCACGAGGTCTCCTCAGACGAAAGGGGGTGGTACAGCAGGGCGTTGAGCGCGGCGGAGGCGACCGCCGAGCCGCCCTTCTCGGACACGTTGCTCACGGCGGGCAGTCCGCTCGCGCGCAGCGCCTCCTTCGACTCGACCGCGCCGACGAAGCCGACGGGCAGGCCGATGACGAGCGCGGGGGAGGCGTCCAGGGTCAGCAGCTCCTCCAGGGCGGTCGGCGCGTTGCCGATCACCCACAGCGCGCCGGGCCCGACCTGCTCGTAGGCGAGCCGGATCCCGTGCGCCGAACGGGTCAGCCCGGGGCCGGCCGTGGCGTCCCTCAGCCGGCAGACGGACTCCCGCCGGGTGATGCCGGCCGCGACCATCTCCACGTCCACGACGACGGGCGCCCCGGCGTGCAGCGCCGCGTGCGCCGCCACCAGGTCCTCCTCCGCCATGACGAGGTCGCTCGCGTACTCCAGGTCGGCGGCGGAGTGGACGACCCGCTCCACCACCGCCCGGGTCAGCGGCGGGAAGTGCGTGGTGTCCAGGCGGGCGCGCAGCCGCCGGAAGGACTCCTGCTCGATGGGGTGGACCACTCGGTTCACCGGGCACCCTCCTGCCAGCGGTAGCCGCGCGGGGTCACCATGCGCCCCGCGACGGTACGGGTCGCCGTGTTGCCCACGGTCACGACCGTCATCATGTCGACCGTCGCCGGATCCAGTCCGGCCAGCGTGGTGACCCGGCTGGACTCGTCCGGCCGGGAGGCGTTGCGGACGACGCCGACCGGTGTGGCCGGGTCCCGGTGCCCGGCGAGGATGCCGAGCGCCTTCGGCAGCTGCCAGTCGCGGCCCCGCGAGCGCGGGTTGTAGAAGGTCACCACGAGGTCCGCCTCGGCCGCCGCGCGCACCCGGCGCTCGATGACCTCCCACGGGGTGTGCAGGTCGGACAGGCTGATGGACACGTGGTCGTGGCCCAGCGGCGCGCCCAGGACCGCGCCGGCGGCCAGCGCGGCCGTCACCCCGGGCACCCCGACCACGTCGATGTCGTCGGACGCCTCGGCGAGCGCCGGGGAGGCCATGGCGTACACGCCCGCGTCACCGCTGCCGATCAGCGCCACCGCGTGCCCGCGCCGGGCCTCCGCGACGGCCGTACGTGCCCGCTCCTCCTCGGCGCCGAGCCCCGACTCCAGCACCCGGGTGCCCGGTCGCAGCAGATCGCGGATCTGGTCCACGTACTGGTCGAGCCCGACCAGCACCGACGCCCGCCGCAGTTCGGCCGCCGCGCGCGGGGTGAGCAGGTCCCGGGCACCCGGCCCGAGCCCGACGACGGCGAGCCGCCCGCGCCCCGGGCGCCGTACGACGGCACAGGTCGCCATCGCCGGCCGCCCGTCGGCGCGCTCGGACTTCCGCTTGGGCACGAGGAGTTCACCGCCACCGGCCAGGGCGGCGGCCTCCGCGACCGACGGGGTGCCGACGGCGGCGAGGGGCGCGTCGGACGGGTTGGGCACCTCGACAGCCGCCAGCTCCCCGGCGGAGTACGTCACCAGCGGCACCCCGAGCCGTTCGGCGGCCGCCACGAGGCCGGGCTCCTCCGCCTTGGCGTCCACGGTGGCCAGTTCCGCCACCGACCCGGCGGACAGACCCGCCGCGCGCAGCGCCTCCCCGATCAGCCCGAGGACCTCCTCGGCCGGGGCGCCCCTGGACGCGCCGACCCCGACCACCAGGGACGGCGGCCGCAGCAGCACCTCACGCTCACCCGGCTCGACCGCCCGGTCGGTGAGCCGCACGGTGTACGCCCCCTCGGCCGAGAACGGCAGCGGCGGCAGCGGCCACGCCACCTCGGCCTCCAGCGCCACCGGCTCGCCGTCCAGCAGCGCACGGGAGACCGCGGCGACCGCACCCTCGTACGGCAGCCCGAGCGTGTCCAGGGCCGCCAGGCCGACGGCGTCCGTCGCGGTCGTCACCACGGGCTCGGCGCCCAGCAACCCGCCCACCTCGCGGGCGAGTTCGTTGGCGCCGCCGCCGTGCCCGCCGACCAGGGACACCGCGAACCGGCCGCCCTCGTCCACGCACACCACGCCCGGGTCGGCGGTCTTGTCGCCGAGCAGCGGCGCGAGCAGCCGTACCGCGGCCCCCGTGGCCAGGAAGCAGACCAACTGCTCGCACTCCGCGAACGCGGCCCGTACGGCCTCGCCGACGGGTCCCTCGTACACCCGGGTACGGTCCGGCCAGGCCGCGGCCAGCCGGTCCCGCGCCGCCGCCCCCGCCGCGGTGGCGGAAATGAGGCCGATCACTGGGCTACTCCTTCACTGGTTGCCCGGGGCCGGTCGCCCCAGAGCAGGAACACTGGATTGGTGGCCGCGAGCCGGGTCACGTCCCCGGGCAGCGGCGCCAGCCGCGACGACTGCAGGAGAACCCCGTCGCAGCGGAACCCGGCGGCCGTCAGCGCCTCGCGCGCCGCCGGCACCCGGTCCAGCGCGGCCACGGCGACGACCACGGTCCGCCGGGCCCGCCGTGCGCACGCGCCGACGACGGCCGGCAGTTCACGCCCCCCGCCGCCGACGAACACCGCGTCGGGATCGTCGGCCAGGCCGGACAGCGCGTCCGGCGCCACACCGTGCACCACCCGCACGTCGACACCGTGCGCCCGCGCGTTGGCGCGGACGCGCTCCACCCCGTCCGGGGTCTTCTCGACGGCGACGACGGCCGCGCCGAGCCGGGCGCACTCCACCGCCACCGAGCCCGACCCCGCGCCCACGTCCCACACCAGGTCGCCCGGGCGCGGCCCCAGCCGGGCCAGGGCCAGCGCCCGCACCTCGAACTTGGTGATCATCGAGTCCCGGTGCGCGAACGCGTCCTCGTCCAGCGCCCACCGGTCCGGTCCCGCCGGAACGCCGGCGACCGTGCGGACCGGCCCCAGCGCCCGGCGCTCGTCCAGACAGAGCACCACGCTGACCGACGTGCCCCAGTCCCGGGCCGCCGCCTCGGCGGGCGTCACCCGCTCCACCCGCTCCCGCTCCGGGTCACCGAGCGCCACCGCCACGACCAGGACGCGCGCGTCGGGATCCGTCCCCGGACCGGCGAGGGCGGCACCCAGCTCCGCGGGGCCGGCTCCCGGCCCGGTGAGGACCGCGACCTTGGGACGCGCCCGGCAGAGGTTCACCGCCGTGCGCAGATCCCGGCCGTGCGCGCTGACCACGACCGCGTCGTCCCAGGGCAGCCCGATCCGGGCGAACGCGGCGGCCACCGAGGACACGCCCGGCCGCACGTCCAGCGCACCGGCCCCGAACCGCTCGGCCAGCGCCCGGACGATTCCGAAGAACCCGGGGTCCCCGGAGGCCAGCACGACCACCGGCAGCTCCTTGCCGACGTACCCGGCGATCGTGTCCAGGGCGGGTGCCAGCGGCCCGAGCACGACCCGCTCGGCGCCCTCCGGCAGCGCCGCGGCGTCCAGGTGCCGGCGCCCGCCGACCACCAGCGCCGCCCGGTCGAGCACGCCGTCCGGCACCGGCGCCCCGGTCCCCGTACCGACGACGGTGATCAACTGTTCGCCCCCCGCTCGCGCAGCGCGCGCCGGGCCTGCGGGTCGGCCTTGCGGTACCCGTGGAAGTGCCCCGGGTGGTACAGGTGCGACCGGGTGCCGTGCGCGTCCAGCGCCGGGCCGACCAGGAAGAGCGTGTGCTTCCAGAGCTTGTGCTCCTTGACCGTCTCCTCCAGCGTGCCGATCGTGCACTTCACGACCAGCTCCTCCGGCCAGGTCGCCTGGTAGGCGACGACGACCGGGGTGTCGGTCGGGTAGCCGCCCTCCAGCAGCTCGCGCACCAGCTGCCCGCTGCGCGCCGCCGACAGGAACACCGCCATGGTGGTGCCGTGCCGGGCGAACTCGCGGACCTCCTCGCCGGGCGGCATCGGCGTCTTGCCGCCGCCCAGCCGGGTGAGCACGACGGACTGCGCGACCTCGGGGATCGTCAGCTCGCGCCGCGCCAGCGCGGCCACCGCGGAGAACGACGACACACCCGGTACGACCTCCGTGGCGATCCCGAGCTCCGCGCACCGGTCCAGCTGCTCCTGGGTGCCGCCCCACAGCGCCGGGTCGCCGGAGTGGATGCGGGCGACCCGCAGGCCCTCGGCCAGGGCCCGCTCGTAGACGGCGACGACGTCCTCCAGGGACATCGTGGCCGAGTCCAGGACCTCCGCGTCGGCACGCGCGTGTTCGAGCACCTCCGCCTGGACCAGGCTGGCCGCCCAGATCACCACGTCCGCCTCGGCGATCGCGCGCGCGGCACGGAACGTCAGCAGGTCGGCGGCGCCGGGGCCGGCACCGACGAACGTCACCTTGCCGGTGGGGGCATCGGCCATGGGAAGGGTCCTCTCGTACGGGAGACGCAAGCGGGAGACGCAAGCGGGAAACGCAAGTCGGAATCGGTGAAATGTCAGGGTCTGGGGGAGTGCGGCCGACGCCGGATGTGCGCGAAGGCACCTCCATCGGATAGCAAGGGCCTATGGCGGTCTTCGTCGCGCTCGGCGCGTTCCTGATGACGCTGGCCGGCGGCTGGACGGCACAGCGCGTGACCGACCGCAGGCATCTCGTCCTCGGACTCGCCGGCGGACTGATGCTGGGCGTGGTGGGCCTGGACCTGCTGCCGGAGGCGCTGCGGGCCGCGGACCGCGAGGTGTTCGGCGTACCCGCCGCCCTGTTGCTGTTCGTGGCCGGATTCCTGCTGGCCCACCTGGTGGAGCGCACCCTCGCCGCCCGGCAGGCCGCGCACGGCGGCGCCGAGGGACACAACCACCGCGCGCCCGAGGTGGGCCTCACGGCGGCCGCCGCGATGGTGGGTCACAGCGCCATGGACGGCGTGGCGATCGGCGCGGCCTTCCAGGTGGGCGGCGGCATGGGCACGGCCGTGGCGCTCGCCGTGATCGCGCACGACTTCGCCGACGGCTTCAACACCTTCACCCTCACGAGCCTGTACGGCAACGCGCGCCGGCGCGCCGTCGGCATGCTGGTGGCCGACGCGTGCGCCCCTCTCGTGGGCGCGCTGTCGACCGCCTTCTTCCACATCCCCGAACCGGTGCTCGGCGGCTATCTGGGCCTCTTCGGCGGCGTCCTGCTCTATCTCGCCGCCGCCGAGATCCTGCCCGAGGCCCACCACGAGCACCCCGCGCGTTCCACGCTGCTGTGCACGGTCGCGGGGGTCGCGTTCATCTGGCTGGTGGTCGGCCTCTCCGGCGCGTGACCACGGGCGCGGTGTCACAGCTTCCCGCCCCGCCCGCCGTCCCGGCGCGGGGGCGCGATCAGCGTCGACAGGTACGGCAGCGGTGTCCCGTCCAGCTCGGCGGCCGGCCGCACCGACTCCTCCGGCAGACCCAGCGCCGACCCCCACACCGCGTCCCCGAGCCGCCCGGTCTCCCGCAGCGCCTCGGCGACCTCCGCGGCCTGCCGGCCGAACTTGTAGGCGACGACGGTGCCCGGCCCGGCCAGCGCCTCCTTCAGCACCGCCGACCCGGCGGTGACGGGGACGAGGGTCAGCGGCTCGGTGCCCTCCGTCAGCACGGCACCGGACCGCGCGGCGAGATCCTGCATGGCGGTGATCCCGGGCACGGTTTCCACGACGACCCCGGGCACCAGCTCGGCGATGGTCTGCGCGAGATACGTGAACGTCGAGTACACGTTGGGGTCGCCGATGGTCGCGAAGGCCACGGAGCCGTGCTGCCGCAGCAGTTCCGCGACCCGTCCGCCGGCCGCGTCCCAGGCCGCCTCGCGGCGCGCCCGGTCGGTCCGCTCGTTCAGCGCGAACACCACCCGGACGATCCGGTCCGCGGGCACGTAGTGCGCCACGGTCGCCTCCGCCCGCCCCCGCTCACCGGTGTCCATCACCGGTACGACGACGACCTCGGCCGCACGCAGCGCATTGACTCCCTTGACCGTCACCAGCTCCGGATCACCGGGACCGACCCCGACCCCGACCAGCGTGTTGCTCATGACGTCCGGCACCTCTCCACGAACCGACGGGCGACACCGGGCTCGGACGCCCAGTGCGTGTGCAGATAACTCGCGTGCACGCCCTGCTGTACGAAACCTTCGACCCGCCGGACGGGAGCGCGCACGCCCCAGGCGGGAGCGGCCCCGGCGCCCGGTTCGACGACCGTGCGGTGGAACTCGTGCCCCCGCATCCGCGTCCCGGCGGGTGCCAGCACACTGTCGCCGACGGCCACCGCGTCCCGGTAGCCGAGAGTCAGCCGCTCGCTCATCCGCGCGGAGGCGTCGAGCACCCCGCACATGGGGCGCCCGTCCAACTCCCGGCACAGGTACAGCAGTCCGGCGCACTCCGCGGCCACGGGGGCGCCGCTCAGCGCGAGTTCGGCGACGGCCTTGCGCAGCGGCTCGTTGGCGGACAGCTCCGCGGCGTACACCTCGGGGAATCCGCCGCCGACGACCAGCCCGGCGGTGTCCTCGGGCAGCCGCTCGTCCCGCAGCGGATCGAAGGTGACCACCTC
Organism: Streptomyces sp. 1222.5; assembly: GCF_900105245.1. Taxonomy (NCBI): domain Bacteria; kingdom Bacillati; phylum Actinomycetota; class Actinomycetes; order Kitasatosporales; family Streptomycetaceae; genus Streptomyces; species Streptomyces sp. 1222.5. Next base: position 6,573,834 of record NZ_FNSZ01000001.1, read on the forward strand.
GGCACCGGCGGCGCCGAGCAGCTCGGTGTGCTCGGCGTAGGAGAACGTGAAAGCCGACCCGCCCGCGACGGCGACGCGCGGCGCCCGCTTCCCGGCCGGCGGCTCCGGCGGGCCGGAGGGGGGACCGGGGGTCCAGGGGGCGGAGTCCGCCGGCAGCGGGCCGGCGGCGCGTGCCAGCGCCTCCAGGGCCGCCAGGTCGCAGCCCTCGGACACCGTCGCGGCCATCGCCGCGACGGCCTCCACCGCGGCCGCGCGCCGCTCGGCGACCGGCACCAGACCCAGGTGGCGCGAGGGGGTCTCCACCGGGGCCGCCCGCCGCAGCACGCCGAGCACCGGCACCCCCGACTCGTCCAGTGCCTCCCGCAGCAGCGACTCGTGCCGGTCCGAGGCGACCTTGTTCAGGATCACGCCCCCGACCCGCACCCGCGGATCCCAGGACGCGAACCCGTGCACCAGCGCCGCCACCGACCGCGACTGCGACGACGCGTCCACGACGAGCACCACCGGCGCCCGCAGCAGCTTGGCGACATGGGCCGTGGACGCGAGTTCCCCCTCGCCCGCGGCCCCGTCGTACAGCCCCATCACTCCCTCGACGACCGCGAGGTCGCAGCCCCGGGCGCCGTGCAGGAACAGCGGAGCGACCAGCTCCGGCCCGCACAGGTACGCGTCCAGGTTGCGCCCCACCCGCCCGGTCGCCAGGGCGTGGTACCCGGGGTCGATGTAGTCCGGCCCGACCTTGTGCGGGGACACGGCGAGCCCCCGCGCGGCGAACGCGGCCATCAGCCCCGTGGCGACGGTGGTCTTGCCGCTGCCCGACGAGGGCGCGGCGATGACCAGCCGGGGCACCGACGTCGTCACCACTCGATGCCCTTCTGGCCCTTCTGCCCCGCGTCCATGGGGTGCTTGACCTTGGACATGTCGGTGACGAGGTCGGCGAGGTCCACCAGCTTCTCCGGCGCGTTCCGGCCGGTGATCACCACGTGCTGGGTGCCGGGGCGGTTCCGCAGCACCTCCACCACCTCGTCCGTGTCCACCCAGCCCCAGTGCATCGGGTAGGCGAACTCGTCCAGCACGTACAGCCGGTACGTCTCGGCGGCCAGGTCCCGCTTGACCTGCTCCCAGCCCTCCCGGGCCTTCTCCTCGTTGTCCATCTGCGCGTCCCGCTGGACCCAGGACCAGCCCTCGCCCATCTTGTGCCAGTCGACGGTCCCGCCCTCGCCGGAGGCGCCGAGCACCCGCAGCGCGTTCTCCTCGCCGACCTTCCACTTGGCCGACTTCACGAACTGGAACACCCCGATGGGCCAGCCCTGGTTCCAGGCGCGCAGCGCGAGCCCGAACGCGGCGGTGGACTTGCCCTTGCCGACCCCGGTGTGCACGACGACCAGCGGACGGTTCCTGCGCTGACGCGTCGTCAGACCGTCGTCCGGTACGACACTCGGCTGTCCCTGCGGCACTACGCGGCCCTCCTCGACGTCCCCTGCACATCCCTGACCAGACCGGCGATCGAATCGGCCCGCAGCCCGTCCAGCGTGACGGCCGCACCGCCCAGCTCACCCGCGAGCCGCCCCGCGAGACCGAGCCGCACCGGCCCCGACTCGCAGTCCACGACCACCGAGGCGACCTGCTCGGCCGCGAACAGCCGCGCCGCCCGCTCCGCGTGGCCGACCGGCTCCGGGCCGCCGGTGGCCCGCCCGTCGGTCACCACCACGACCAGCGCGCGCCGCGCCGGATCCCGCAGCCGCTCCACCCGCAGCACCTCGTGCGCCCTGAGCAGCCCGGCCGCGAGCGGCGTACGGCCGCCGGTCGGCAGCGACTCCAGCCGGGTGGCGGCCGCGTCGACGGACGAGGTCGGCGGCAGCGCGACCACGGCGTCCGCACCCCGGAAGGTCACCAGACCCACCTTGTCCCGCCGCTGGTAGGCGTCCAGCAGCAGCGAGAGCACGGCGCCCTTCACGGCGCCCATCCGCTGCCGCGCCGCCATCGACCCGGAGGCGTCCACCACGAACAGCACGAGGTTCCCCTCGCGCCCCTCCCGGGTCGCCTGCCGCAGGTCGTCCCGGCGGATCACCAGACCCGGACCGGACCGGCCGCGCGCCCGCTGGTGCGGGGCCGCGGCCTGCACGGTCGCCGCGAGGTGCAGCTTGGTCAGCGCGCCGCGGGGCCGCCGGGCCCCGGTCGTCCGCCCGTGCTCGGTCCGCGCCCGGGACCGCCGCCCGGCGGCGCCCTCGCCGATGCCGGGCACGCTTAGCACCTTGGCCCGGAACGGCTCGGAGGCCCGTGCGGCCGACTGCTCCTGCGAGCCGGACGCCTGCGGCTGCCCGCCCTCACCGGCCTCGGGCCGCGCGGCGCCGCCGGCGTCGTCCTGCGGGCCGCTGTCGGGCGCCGGCCGTCCACCGCCGCCACCGGGGCCGTCCGGATCGGGGTCGTCGTCGGTGCCGCCGTCGTCCCCGGAGAACTGCTCCAGCGTCTCGTCCAGCCTGTCCTCGTCCAGGCCCGGCGCGTCGAAGGGGTTGCGCCGGCGCCGGTGCGGCAGCGCGAGCAGCGCGGCCTGCCGCACGTCCTCGGCGAGGACATCGGTCCGTCCGGCCCACGCGGCCAGCGCGGTCGCCGTACGCGCCATCACGATGTCGGCGCGCATGCCGTCCACCTCGAAGGCCGCGCAGGTCGCCGCGATCTGCCGCAGCGCCCCGTCACCGAGCCGCACCTGCGGCAGCAGCCGTCGCGCCGCCACGATCCGCTGCCGTACGGCGGCCTCCTCCTCGGCCCACCGGGCCGCGAAGACGACCGGGTCGTCGTCGTACGCCAGCCTGCGGCGCACCACCTCGACCCGCTGCTCGGGCTCCCGCGAGGCCGCCACCTCCACGGTCAGCCCGAACCGGTCCAGCAACTGCGGCCGCAGTTCGCCCTCTTCGGGGTTCATGGTGCCGACGAGCAGGAAACGGGCCGCGTGCCGTACGGAGACACCCTCGCGCTCCACGTACGACGCACCCATCGCCGCCGCGTCCAGCAGCAGGTCGACCAGGTGGTCGTGGAGCAGGTTGACCTCGTCCACGTACAGGATCCCGCGGTGGGCGTCGGCCAGCAGGCCCGGCTCGAACGCCTTCACGCCCTCCGCGAGCGCCCGCTCGATGTCGAGCGCGCCGACCAGCCGGTCCTCGGAGGCGCCGACGGGCAGCTCGACCATCCGGGCGGGCCGCCGGGCACCCCCGCCCGGCTCGTGCGGACCGTCGGGGCACGACGGGTCCGGTGCCGCCGGGTCGCAGGAGAAGCGGCAGCCGGACACCACGTCGACCTCGGGCAGCAGCGCCGAGAGCGCGCGCACGGCGGTCGACTTGGCCGTGCCCTTCTCGCCGCGCACCAGCACACCGCCGACCGCCGGCGAGACGGCGTTCAGCAGCAGCGCGAGCCGCAGATCGTCCTGGCCGACAACGGCCGTGAACGGGAACGGGGTGGTCACTGGTCGTCCTCCAAGTCGCCTTCCAGCTCCAGATAGGTGGCGCGCAGCCGCTCCAGCGTGTCCGCGTCCGGCTCCGCCCACAGCCCGCGGTCCGCCGCCTCCAGCAGCCGCTCGGTGATCCCGCGCAGCGCCCAGGGGTTGGACTTCTTCATGAAGTCCCGGTTCTCCGGGTCGAAGACGTACTCCGCGCTGAGCTTCTCGTACATCCAGTCGTCGACCACGCCGGCCGTGGCGTCGTACCCGAACAGGTAGTCCACGGTCGCCGCCATCTCGAAGGCGCCCTTGTAGCCGTGCCGGCGCATGGCCGACATCCAGCGCGGGTTCACCACGCGGGCCCGGAACACCCGGTGGGTCTCCTCGCCGAGCGTGCGCGTGCGCACCTGGTCGGGTACGGCCGAGTCACCCACGTACGCCTCGGGGTTGGCGCCGGTCAGGTGCCGGACCATGGCCACCATGCCGCCGTGGTACTGGAAGTAGTCGTCGGCGTCGACCAGGTCGTGCTCGCGGGTGTCGACGTTCTTCGCCGCGACCGCGATCCGCCTGAACGCGGTCTCCATGTCACCGCGCGCCGCCCGCCCGTCGAGCCCGCGCCCGTAGGCGTAGCCGCCCCACACCGCGTACACCTCGGCGAGGTCGGCGTCGGAGCGCCAGTTGCGGGCGTCGATCAGCGGCAGCAGGCCCGCGCCGTACGCGCCCGGCTTCGAGCCGAAGATCCGGGCCGTGGCGCGGCGCCGGTCGCCGTGCTCGGCGGTGTCCTCGTCGGCGTGCGCCTTCACGAAGTTCCGGTCGGCCGGCTCCGCCAGCTCCGCCACCGCCCGCACCGCGTCGTCGAGCAGCCCGACCACGTGCGGGAACGCGTCCCGGAAGAAGCCGGAGATACGGACCGTGACGTCGATGCGCGGCCGGCCCAGTTCCGCGAGCGGGACCACCTCGAAGCCGGTCACCCGGCGGGAGGCGTCGTCCCACACCGGGCGGCAGCCCAGCAGCGCCAGGATCTCGGCGATGTCGTCGCCCTGGGTGCGCATCGCGGAGGTGCCCCACACCGTGAGCCCCACCGACTTCGGGTACTCGCCGGTGTCCTGGAGGTAGCGGGCGACGAGCGAGTCGGCGAGCGACTGCCCGACCTCCCAGCTCAGCCGCGAGGGGATCGCCTTGGGATCGACCGAGTAGAAGTTCCGGCCGGTCGGCAGCACGTTGACCAGACCGCGGGTCGGCGAGCCCGAGGGGCCGGCCGGGACGTAACCGCCGTCCAGGGCCCGCAGGATGTGCCCGATCTCGTCGGTGGTGCGGGCGAGGCGCGGGACGACCTCGGCACAGGCGAACTCCAGCACGGCCGCCGCCTCCGGGAGTTCGGTGCCCAGCACGTCCCGCAGGACGCCGGGTACCTCCGTGCCGCTCCAGGCCCCCGCCTCCATCCGCTCCGCGATCCGCCGGCACAGCTGCTCCAGCAGGTCGATCGCGTCGGACGCGGTCCGGGCCGGGCCCTCCACCAGGTCGGTCAGCTCCACCGGCACCTTCACCGGGGCGCCCGGCTCGGCCAGCAGGTCCTTCTCCACCAGCCCGAAGTACGCGGCCAGCGAGGCCCGCAGCCCCGGCAGCGCGTTCGCCTGCCCACCCCACACCTGCGAGGCGCGCAGCACCGCGAGGACCAGGTTCACGCGCGGCTCGCCGACCGGACCGCCGCCCAGGATGTGCAGACCGTCACGGATCTGCACGTCCTTGATCTCGCACAGGTAGCCGTCGATGTGCATGACGAACTCGTCGAACGCCTCGTCGTCCGGCTGCTCGGCCACGTGCAGGTCGTGGTGCAGCTCGGCGGCCTTGACCAGCGTCCAGATCTGCGCGCGGACGGCCGGGGCCTTCGCCGGGTCCAGGTCGGAGACGAGCGCGTACTCGTCCAGCAGCTGCTCCAGCTTGGCCAGGTCGCCGTACGTGTCGGCGCGCGCCATCGGCGGGACGAGGTGGTCGACCACCGTGGCGTGCCCGCGCCGCTTGGCCTGGGTGCCCTCACCGGGGTCGTTGACGATGAACGGGTAGATCAGCGGCAGCTCGCCGAGGACCGCGTCCGGTGCGCAGCCGGCGCTCAGGCCGAGGCCCTTGCCCGGCAGCCACTCCATCGTGCCGTGCTTGCCCATGTGCACGATCGCGTCGGCGCCGAAGCTGTTGTCCAGCCAGCGGTAGGCCGCCATGTAGTGGTGCGAGGGCGGCATGTCGGGGTCGTGGTAGATCGCGATCGGGTTCTCGCCGAAGCCGCGCGGCGGCTGGATCATCACGACGACGTTCCCGAACCGCAGGGAGGCGAGCACGATGTCGTCGCCGTCCACGTACAGGCCGCCCGGCGGCTCGCCCCACGCCTCGGTCATGGCGTCCCGCAGCTCCGGGTCCAGCTTCTCGAACCACGCCCGGTAGTCGGCCAGCGGAACCCGGGCGGGCGCTGCGGCCAGCTGGTCCTCCGTCAGCCACTCCACGTCGTGGCCGCCGGCCTCGATCAGCCGGTGGATCAGCTCGTCACCGTTGTCCGGGTACTCGGTGAGGCCGTACCCCGCCTCCCTGAGGGCGTCCAGGACGCGCACCGCCGACGCGGGCGTGTCCAGGCCGACCGCGTTGCCGACGCGCGAATGCTTGGTCGGGTACGCGGTGAAGACCAGGGCGATCCTCTTCTCCGCGTTCGGCTTGTGCTTCAACCGCGCGTGACGCAGGGCGATCCCGGCCACCCGCGCGGCCCGCTCCGGGTCGGCGACGTACACCGGGACGTCGTCGGGGCCCTGCTCCTTGAAGGAGAACGGCACGGTGACCAGCCGGCCGTCGAACTCCGGGATCGCCACCTGCATCGCCGCGTCCATGGGGGACAGGGCGGCGTCCGACTCCGCCCAGGCGGCCCGCGAGGAGGTGAGGCAGAGCCCCTGGAGGACGGGCACGTTCAGGTCGGCGAGGGCCCCGATGTCCCAGGCCTCCTCGTCACCGCCCGCCGACGCCTGAGAGGCGTGCGTGCCGCCTGCCGCGAGCACGGTCGCCACCAGCGCGTCCGCCCTGCCCAGCAGCTCGTACAGCCCGTCGTCCGCGCCGCGCAGCGAACCGCAGTACACGGGCAGCGCGTTGGCGCCCTTCGCCTCGATCGCCTCGCACAGCGTGTCCACGAAGCCGGTGTTGCCGCTCAGCTCGTGCGCCCGGTAGAAGAGCACGCCCACCGTCGGCCGGTCCGCGCGCAGTTCGTACGCCCCGTGCACGCCGTACTCCGGCATGCTGTGCGGGCCCTCGAAGCCCTCACCGGTCAGCAGCACCGTGTCCGACAGGAACCGGGACAGCTCCAGCAGGTTCGCCGGGCCGCCCTCGACCAGGTACTTCAGCGCCTCCGCCACCACACCGGCCGGCACGGACGACTCCGCCATCAGCTCGGCGTCCGGCACGGCCTCGCCACCCAGCAGCACGGTCGGCACGCCGGTCGCCTTCAGCGCGGCCAGCCCGTCCTCCCACGCGCGCTTGCCGCCCAGCAGCCGGACGACGGCGATGTCCGCGCCCTCGACCAGGCCCGGCAGTTCGGCGGCGACGTCGACCCGGGTGGGGTTGCCGATCCGGTACCCGGCGCCGCAGGCGCGGGCGGCCAGCAGGTCCGTGTCGGCGGTCGACAACAACAACACTGTGCTCATGCGGGCGCTCCCGGTGGAATGAAAGGCAGTCCTTGCGGCGCGCCCGACTCGATGAGCCGAAGGAGCGCGTCCGTGTCCGCGTGCTGTTCGATCAGATCGCCGAGCCGGTCGAGCTGCTCCTCGCGCAGCGCGGCGAAGGAAACGTCCGGCGCCGGTACGAAGCGGCGGCCCGCGGCGGCCGCCACCTCCCGCAGGAAGGCCCGCCGGAAACCGTCCGACTCCAGCGAACCGTGCCAGTGCGTGCCCCACGTCTGGCCGACCCGGCAGCCGTCCAGGAAGGGCTCGCCCCCGCCGACGGTGGCCACCCCGTGGTGGATCTCGTATCCCTCGACCGGTTCGCCGAGGGCCTCGCCGACCGGCCGGGTCAGCGTCTTCTCGCGGGCGAACCGCACCCGCACCGGCAGCAGTCCGAGCCCGGGGACCTCCCCGGCGCGCGACTCGACCTCGTCCTCGATGTGCTCGCCGAGGATCTGGAAGCCACCGCAGATGCCGAGGACCGGACGCCCCTCGGCGGCCCTCCTGGCGAGCGCCCGCGCGAGCCCGCGCTCCCGCAGCCACTGGAGCGCCCGTACGGTCCCGCGCGTGCCCGGGACCACCACGAGGTCGGCGTCCGCCAGCTCCTCCGGGCGGTCCACGAACCGCACCACGACACCCGGTTCGGCGGCGAGCGCGTCCACGTCGGTGAAGTTGGACATCAGTGGGATCGCGCACACGGCGACCCGCAGCACGTCCTCGCCGACCGGGGCAGCGACGGTGGACTCCCGGACCGTGCCGCGCAGCGAGACGCGCAGCCCGTCCTCCTCGTCGATGCCTAGGCCGTGCCGGTACGGCAGGACGCCGTAGGTGCGCCGCCCGGTGAGGCCGTGCAGCATGTCCAACCCCGGCTCCAGCAGGCTGACATCGCCCCGGAACTTGTTCACCAGGAACCCGGCGACCAACTGCTGGTCCTCGGGGGAGAGCAGGGCGACGGTGCCGAAGAAGGAGGCGAAGACGCCTCCCCGGTCGATGTCCCCCACCACCAGCACGGGCAGCCGGGCGCCCCGCGCGACGCCCATGTTGACGATGTCGGTCCGCCGCAGGTTGATCTCGGCCGGGCTGCCCGCCCCCTCACAGATCACCGCGTCATACGTGCCCCGCAACTCGGCCAGGCAGTCCAGCACCGTGCCCAGCAGCCGCTGCTGGCGCCCGCCGTGGTAGCCGCGCGCGCTCATCTCGCCCACCGGCCTGCCCAGCAGCACCACCTGGCTGCTCTGCTCGCCGCCCGGCTTCAGCAGCACCGGGTTCATCCGCGCGGTCGGCTCGATCCGGCACGCCTGCGCCTGCATGGCCTGCGCCCGCCCGATCTCCGCACCCTCACGGGTCACGAAGGAGTTGAGGGACATGTTCTGCGCCTTGAACGGCGCGACCTTCACCCCCTGGCGCACCAGCCACCGGCAGATCCCGGCCGTCACGACGCTCTTGCCGGCGTCGGAGGTGGTGCCGGCGACGAGGAGACCCCCGTTCACTTCCCACGTCCCTTCACGATTCGGCGCGCGGCGACGGTGAAGCCGAGCGCGAGCAGGCCGACGCGGCGGGAGAGCCGTACGGCCCGGTCGATGTCGGTGGCCCGGACGGCGCGCCCGGTCCGGCCGTTGAGCACCGGGCGGTGCTCGACCCGCCCGCCGTAGGAGAGCGTCCCGCCCAGGCGCACTCCGAGGGCGCCCGCGAACGAGGCCTCCACGGGCCCGGCGTTGGGGCTCGGATGCCGGTGCGCGTCGGCCTTCCAAGCGCGCAGGGCACCGCGCGGATCGGGGCCGGCCGCGGCGGCGAGTACGGCGGTCAGCCGCGCCCCCGGCCAGCCGGCGAGGTCGTCCAGGCGGGCGGAGGCCCAGCCGTAGCGCCGGTACCGGGGCGACTTGTGACCCACCATCGCGTCCAGGGTGTTGACCGCCCGGAAGCCGAGCAGTCCCGGCACTCCGGCGACGGCTCCCCACACCAGGGCGCCCACCACGGCGTCGGACGTGTTCTCGGCGACGGACTCGACCACGGCCCGGGCGATCCCGTCGGCGTCCAGGGCCTGCGGGTCCCGGCCGCACAGATGGGGCAGCCGCGCGCGGGCCGCGTCGACGTCCCCGGTCTTCAGGGCACGTCCGATGACGCGGGCCTCCCGGGCGAGCGAAGTCCCGCCGGCGACCGACCAGGTGGCGGCGGCGGTCAGCGCGGCGGAGGCGACGAAGGAGGGGCGTACGGCGCGTGCGGCCAGCGCGCCCAGGGCCACGGCGCCACCGGCGCACACGGTGGTGTGCAGCGTCCCCCAGCCGCGGTGGTCGTGCCACAACGCGCTCTCCACGGCCCCGGCCGCCCGTCCGAACGCGGCGACGGGATGCCCGCGGCGGGGATCGCCGAGGAGCAGGTCACCGAGAAGGCCGGCGGCGGCGCCGTACGCGTAGGAGCGATCGGCACCCATCGGCTCAGCCGGCCGTGGGCACAGGGGCAGGTCTGGTACTGGTCCTCGATCGGCAGCCGAGCATGGCGATACGTGTCCTCACTCAGGGTGTCCGCGCCCTGGTTCGACTGATCCGGCGGTGAGAGTTCCTGGCTCCCGGGGGTTCTTCCCCGGTCACAGTGGCGGGACCGCGCCGGATTCGCACCGGCTTCCTCTCTTGCCGCCGTACATGGCCTGGGCAGTCCACCACGCGCCCGGAAGGGCCGTCAACTTGCCTTTGACCTGCGTGGGGAGAGTGTGCCGATCCCCACATCGTGGGGCGGGCGAGCATGCCGAAGGCTCCCCTCCCGGGCGGGGAGGGGAGCCTCTGCGGTGCTCGTTCGCGTCCGCCGTGCGGCGGACGCCGGGTCAGGCCTTGGCGACGATGAGATACATGCCGTACGCCACCGCGGCCGCGCAGGCGGCGAAGCAGACGTACGCGCCGGTGACGGCGAGGGCGGCGGAGTCGCCCTGGGCCGCGGCCTGTTCGCGCCGGGCCAGGCCCTTGATACCGAGGGTGAACAGGGCCACCAGGCCCACCGTGACCACGAGGCTGACGCCGAAGACGGAGCCGAGGGCCGCCCAGTCGATCTTCATGGGGATGCTTCCTTCAGTAACCGGGGTGCCGGGGTCAGACGGTGGCGGCCGGCGGGGTGGCCGGGGCGGCGGCGGGGTCGGCGACCCGGCCCCGGCCGGTGGACTGGTGCGGGAAGGCGACGGCCGGGTCCTCGGCGACCGTGCCCGCGGGCGGCGGGATCACGGCGGCGATGGCGGTGGTCACCACGCCGGCCGGCTCCTCGGTCTCGGTGACGACGTTGGTGTGGTCGACGACCTCGCGGCGGGAGAGCTTCCAGATCGCGGCGCTGGCGGAGACCAGGAAGACCGCGACGACGGCGGTGCCCCAGTCACCCAGGTCCGTGACGGACTCGGCGCCCGCGCCGACCAGCGCGGCGGCCGGCAGGGTCAGCGCCCAGGCGACGAACATACGGGTCGCGGTGGACCAGCGGACCACACCGCCCTTGCGGCCCAGACCCGCACCCATCACCGAGCCGGAGACGACGTGGGTGGTGGAGAGGGAGAAGCCGAGGTGGGAGGAGGCCAGGATGGCGGTCGCGGCGCTGGTCTGGGCGGCGAAGCCCTGGCGCGGCTCCAGGTCGGTCAGGCCCTTGCCCATGGTGCGGATGATGCGCCAGCCGCCGATGTAGGTGCCGAGCGCGATGGCCAGGCCCGCGGAGAGGATGACCCAGGTGGGAGGGTTGGAGCCGGGGGAGATGGCACCGCCCGCGATCAGCGCGAGGGTGATGATGCCCATCGTCTTCTGGGCGTCGTTGGTGCCGTGGGCGAGGGAGACCAGGCCGGCGGAGGCGATCTGGCCGGCGCGGTAGCCCTTGCGCGTGGCCTCGGCCTCGGCCTTGCCGCCGATGCCGTACGAGAAGCGGGTGGCCAGCATCGCCGCGAGGCCCGCCACGATCGGCGCGGCGACCGCGGGCAGCAGCACCTTGGTCACCAGGACCTCGCCGTGGACCGCGCCGAAGCCGGCCGAGGCGACGGTGGCGCCGATCAGGCCGCCCATCAGGGCGTGCGAGGAACTGGACGGCAGGCCCACCAGCCAGGTCAGCAGATTCCAGAGGATCGCGCCGACCAGGGCGGCGAAGATGACCTCGGGACGGATGCCGGTCTCGTCGACGAGACCCTTGGAGATCGTGTTCGCGACCTCCACGGAGAGGAATGCGCCCACAAGGTTGAGGGCGGCGGACATGGTCACCGCGATCTTGGGCTTCAGAGCGCCTGTCGAGATGGTGGTGGCCATCGCGTTCGCGGTGTCGTGGAAACCGTTCGTGAAATCGAACGCGAGAGCGGTTACGACCACTATCGCGAGGATCAGCGAGAAGCTTTCCATTTACCCAGGCAATCGTTCGAGGTCATTGGCTGGTCGACCGTAGGCAACCTGGGTGAACGGAAGATGAACTGGGTCGGGCGCCATGGTGACTGTAACGAGTGTTCGGGGTTCCGCTTGTCCTTGTCCGACCGCGTCGGCTCAGGCGCCCCTTGGGTCTCAGCCCCGGGCGAAGCTCCGCAGCCGGCTCGCCGGGCCGTGGAAGAGATTCTGGTCACCCGGCAGCCCGCCCTTGATCCCGTACTGCCAGAAAGTCCAGCGCCGCCAGCCGCCGGGCAGCTTCCCCGGGCGCGAGCCGCCGTGCCGGGCGATCCACAGGGCGTGGGAGGAGAAGGCGCGGGTGTTCCCGGTGCAGAGCCGCCACCAGTGGGTCGTCGTGTAGATCACCGGGCGGCGGCCGGTCTCCCGCCGGATCTCGTCGCTGAACGACCGGATCCAGCGGACCATCCGCCGCTCGCCCAGCCCGTAGCACTTGTCCGTGCCCCCGTACGGGTTGTACTCGATGTCCAGCGCGGGCGGCAGCGTCCAGCCGTCCGCCCGCCAGTCGCCGCCGTGCCGCACGAAGTAGGCCGCCTGCCGGGCGCCGGAGGACCGGTCCGGCCGCGCGAAGTGGTAGGCGCCCCGGATCAGGCCGGCCTCGCGGGCGCCGTCGTACTGCCGGGAGAAATAGGGGTTGCGGTAGTCCGTGGACTCGGTCGCCTTCACGTAGACGAACCGCGCCCCCTCCGCGCGGGCCTCCGGCCAGTCGACGTGGTTCTGATGGGACGACACGTCATGCCCGTGCGACACCCGAGCCGCCGCTGCCCGGGGGGCGCGGGCACGGTGTGCGGTCGCCCTGGGTCCGGACGCCCGGGGGCCGGCCGCGAGGGGGGCGGCGTCGGCCTGGGGCTCGGCTGCGAAGGGGGTGGCGGCCTGGGGCTCGGACAGCCACGGGCCGGGCGCCCGGGGTTCTGCGTGGAGGCCGGCCGGGCGGGCTTCGAGCGCCTGCGGAGCGGCTGCCTCGGGGGCGGCTGCCACGAGACCGAGTGCCCGCGAGTCGGGTACGCCCGCCGCGGGGGCTTCCGCCCGGAGGGCGGCCGCGGAACGGGCGGTGGTCCGGGCCGGCGCCGCCTCGGGAGCGGCTGACCGAAGGCCGGGTTTCCGCGAGCCGGGCGCCTGAGGTGCTGCCGCCTCGGAGCCGGTCGCCCGGAGGCCGGGCGTCAGGAACCCGGCCCCTTCCGGCGCCGTCTGGCGGGCGGTGGCCCGGAGGCCCGGTGTCCGGAACCCGGAGGCTTGCGGTGCCGCTCCTTCGGAGGCGGTGGCCCGGTGGCCCGGTGTCCGGAACCCGGTGGCCCGTGGTGCCGCCGCTTCTCGGGTGGTCGTCCGGGCGCCCGGTGTCCGGGCTCCGCGCGCTGCCGTACCGGTCGCTCGGCGGCCCGCTTCCGCTTCGACCGCTCGGCGGCCCGCTTCCGCCCGGCCTCCGGCCTCCGACAGTTGCGCCGCCCGCAGTCCGGCCGCTTCCGGTTCGGCCGCCCGCGGGGCCGTCGCCGAGGCCGGGGCGGTGGCCGTGAGGGCGAGGGCCGCCGTCGCCGCCGCGAGGACACCGGCGCGGTGGCGGAGGGGGATGCGGTCACAGGCCATGCGTCGTCTCCCCGGAAGTGGCGGGCGGAGGATCACCGGGCGGGCAAGGGGGATCATTGAAGTCCCGCCGCCCGCCGGACCCACGTCCATCCCGGCGATGCGCGACGACTTCCGCCCGTTCGGAGGTACGGCCCCCGCCGTCGCCCCGACGGCCCCCTCACCCGGCGCGAACCCGGCTGGCAGGATCACCGCATGGCTGAAGAGCGACAGAGCACGGCGGGGGAAGCGGCGGTCGGCGACAAGGGGGAGTCCCGGCACGGTGGCCCGGAGCGAGGGGCGGAGGACCCGGCGCGCGTCTGGGAGGCGCTGGTCGCCACCGCCCGGCGCACCGTCGCCGACGGGCTGGTCGTCGGTACCTCCGGCAACGTCTCCGCACGCCTCGGCGACCTCGTCCTGGTCACCCCCACGGGCGTCCCCTACGACCGGCTCACCGCGGACGACATCACCGGCGTCGACATCACCGGACGCCAGGTCCTCGGCACCCTCGTACCGACCAGCGAGCTGCCCCTGCACCTCGCCGTCTACCGCACCACCGGTGCCCGCGCGGTCGTCCACACCCACGCCGTGCACGCGACCGCCGTCTCCACGCTCGTCCCCGAGCTGCCGGCCGTCCACTACATGGCGGGCGCCCTCGGCGGAGCCGTCCGGGTCGCCCCCTACGCGACGTACGGCACCGAGGAACTCGCCGAGAACATGCTCCGCGCCCTCGCCGGCCGCTCCGGCTGCCTGCTCCGCAACCACGGCACCGTCACCTACGGCGACACCCTCGACCAGGCCTACGACCGCACCGCCCAGCTGGAATGGATGTGCCGCCTGTGGCTGACGGCGTCCTCCGTGCCGGGTCTGACGCCGTCCCTGCTGACGGAGGCACAACTTGCCGAAGCCGGGGCACGCTTGAAGGGGTACGGCCAACGGAGGTGACCCCTTGCTGCCCAGCCCCCTGCTCCGCCCGCTGCGGGCCCCGCTCGCCCTGATCCGGCGCACGGTGACGAACCCGCCGGCGCCCGCGGCACGCTCGGCGCGTGCCGCCCTTCCACTGGCCGGTGGCCGGAACCGCCCCGACACTGGACACGTGGGCCCAGCCAAAGCGACCGCCACCGCACTCACCGCCGTCCTCGCCGCCGGCGCGGCATCCGTCGCCGCCGGCCGCCTCGCCAGCGACGCCGCCCTGAAGGCGCCCGCCGGCCGACCCCTCCCCACCGAGCCCCGGCTCACCGTGCACGGCACGGCACCCGGCCGGATCGCGCTCACCCGCGACCTGGCCTCGCTGCGCCCCGGCACCTACGGTCTCGCGGGCGACGGCTCCCACGCGGTCCTGGGCCCCGTCCTGGAGACGGCCCCGCACACCGCCGACGCCGTCGTACGCCGCCTGGAACGGGTCACGCACGGCACCTTCGCCGCCGGCGACCCGGTGTGGCTCACCCCGAACCTGTACGTCGGCGATCCGGCGGCCGCCCTCGGCCTCGACCACGCCGACATCGACGTGCCCGGCGAACTCGGCGCCCTGCCCGCCTGGTTCCTGCCCGGCGGCCGGGACACCTGGGTGATCGCCGTGCACGGTCTCGGCACCACCCGCGAGCAGACCATGAACGTCATGCGCTTTCTGCACGGCCGCCGCCTGCCGGTCCTCGCGCTCGCCTACCGCGGCGACCTCGGCGCCCCGCGCCCGCCCGACGGGCTGAACCACCTCGGCGAGACCGAGTGGCGGGACGTGGACGCGGCGATCCGCTACGCCGTCCGCTACGGCGCCCGCCGGGTCGTGCTCCTCGGCTGGTCCACCGGCGCCACCATGGCCCTGCGCGCCGCCGAGCACTCCGCGGTGCGCGAGCGCATCGCCGGGCTGATCCTCGACTCGCCGGTACTCAGCTGGGAGGCCACGCTGCGCGCCCTCGCCCGGGCCCGCCGCATCCCGCAGCCGCTGCTGCCGCTCGCGGTGCGGGCCGCCCAGGGCCGGGCCGGGCTGCACGCCGACCGGGTCGCCGAGATCGTCGACCCCGCCCGGCTCGCCGTGCCCACCCTGATCGTCCACGGCCCGGGGGACCGGGTCGCCCCCTGGGAGTTCTCCCGGCGGCTCGCGCACAGCCGCGCCGACCTGGTCACCCTGCACACCGTCCGCGACGCCCCGCACGCAGCGATGTGGAACGCGGACCCGAAGGAGTACGAGGAGCGCATGCGCCGCTTCCTCACCCCGCTGATGTAGGGACGGCCGGTCCCGCCCCCCACCCGGTCCCACCCATTCCGTTTAAGGCCGTACGGCTGGCCGGATCACGTCGGCTCACCCCTCGCCGCGCCCCGTGCGTTGGCCAGCCCCGTCGCCCCCGGTGACATTCCGTTTGGGTTTTCGGACCGTCAACCGGAAGACTGCACCCGTGACGTCCCGTATCCCGCGCGACTCCAGGCTTCGACTCGTCCGACCGCGACCCCTGGCCGCCGCCCCCAGAGCTGTGAACCAACGGCGCCCGAGCCGCCCCGCACCCCGGCCGCCGGAGGGCACGCCCGCCCCCGCCGAACTGGCCAGAATGGCACGCACCGGCCTGGCCGGCGCGGTCCGCGTCGCCCGCTGGGCCGATGCAGCCCTCGGCCCCGGCAGCGACGGCGCCACCGCCGACGGCAAGGCCACCCTCTCCGAGTCCACCGCCCGACGGGCCGCCGCCGACCTCGGCCTGAGCCCCGCTCAGGTCCGCGCCGACTGGGACACCGCCCGCCTCGCCGGCCTCGTCGAGGTGCACGGCGACAGCGCGCGCCCCGGCTGGCGGCTGCGCGCCTGGGACCGCGACGACAGCGCCGTGCTGCGCGGCTGGGTCGCCCTCTTCGACGCCTGGTCGCTCGCGCACCCGGAGCACGAGGAGCACGAGCCCGCCGCCGTCGCCGAGGTCGTCTCGGCCATGCCGCAGCTGCTCTCCTTCCTGCAGCTGTCCGCCGGGCCCGTCCCCGTCGAGCAGCTGCTCGACCTGCTTCAGCAGCGGGTCACCGAACTGCGCACCGAGCGGTGCGAGGTGCCCTACGAGCCCGGGACCGAACAGCCGGCCGGCTCCCCGGCCGCCGAGCCCGCCCCCGCCGCGGACGCCCCGCTCGATCCCCTGCTCGACTGGGCCCTCAAGGCCCTGGCCTCCGTCGGCGCGCTGACCTACGGCGCCGGCCAGGCCACCCTCACCCCGCTGGGCAGCTGGGCGGTCTGGGTCAAGCTGGAGCAGATCTGCGTGGCCGCGCAGAGCCCCGCCGGGAACATCGAGCAGTCCGCCGAGGACATGCTCCGCGGCTGCGCCCAGCTCCGCCCCAACGCGGCCCGCGCCGAGTACCGCGCCTGGCTCGCCGCCCGCCCCGTCGGCAGCGCGGTCACCCAGCTGATCGACGCCGCCCGTGGCGAGGACGCCCTGCTGCGCGGCCTGGCCTTCGAGGCGCTGCGGGTCGTCGGCGCCCCCGCCGAGCCGGACGTACGGGCCGTCGTGGTCGAGCCGGCGCTCAGACCGTACGCCCTGCTGTGGCTCGCCGAGCACGACGGCGTCGACCCGGAGGACGCCCACGAGGCACTCACCCGCAACGAGGCCACCTGGCTGTGGGTGGACACCGCCGCGGCCGTCGCCGACCACGGTGAGGCGCCGATGCTGGTCCGGCATCTGGAGGCCGCGGTGCAGCCCACCGTCCCCCAGCTGCTCGACGAGGTCCGCGCCGTGGGTCACCCCCGCACCGTGCAGGTGCTGGTCGCGCTCGCGGCCGCGCATCCCGACCCGGCCCTCGCCAAGGCCGTGCGCCGGGCGGCCTTCCAGGTGCACACCGGGGGATGAGCGGCGCGGGGGCCGCTCAGGCGCCGATCTCCGGCGCGTACGTCCCGAAGCTCCACAGATTGCCCTCGGCGTCCCGGGCCATGTAGTCCCGCGAGCCGTAGTCCTGGTCCGTCGGGGGCATCACGACCTCCACCCCGTGCTCCACGGCCCGCTGGTGGTGGGCGTCCACGTCGTCCACCACGACGTACACCCCGGCGGGTCCCGCGTCCTTCATCGCCGTGTCGAAGAGGCCGCCTCGGCCCTTGGAGCCGATCATCACCGCGCCGCCGCCCTGGACCAGCTCGGCGTGCATCACCTTGCCGTCCTCCGTCTCGTACACCGAGAGCTCGGTGAAACCGAGGGCCTCCGTCAGCTGCCTGATCGCCGCCTTCGCGTCCGCATACAGCAGCGTGGGGTAGATGCTCGGCCGTCCAGCGCCCGTACCCGCCATGCCGATCACTCCTTCGTGCGTCGGTTCTGTGGCCTGCCGCCCAGTCTCGCAGCCGGCACTGACAACGCGTCAGCGGAACGTGTCGCACTGCCGCATGTCGCCCGTCCGGTACCCCTGCGTGAACCACTGCTGCCGCTGTTTCGCCGACCCGTGCGTCCAGGTCTCCGGCGTCACCCGGCCCTGGAAGCGCTCCTGGATACGGTCGTCGCCGACGGCCGCCGCCGCGTCCAGGCCGTCGCGGACGTCGGCGGCCGTAAGGCTGGTGATCAGCGGACGGCCCGTCGACTCGTCCGGGGTGGTCGTCGCGTGCCGTGCCCACACGCCCGCGTAGCAGTCCGCCTGGAGCTCGGTGCGCACCGAGTTGCTGTTCGCCCCGGTCAGCCCGTCCTGGGACCGGCCGAGGACACCCAGCAGGTCCTGCACGTGGTGGCCGTACTCGTGCGCCACCACGTACGCCTGTGCGAAGGGGCCGCCGGTGGAGCCGAACCTCGTCCGCAGGTCGTCGAAGAAGCCCAGATCCAGGTAGACCTTGCGGTCGCCCGGACAGTAGAAGGGCCCGACCGCCGAGGTGGCCGCCCCGCACGCGGTGCCGACCCGGCCGCTGAAGAGCACCGTCGGCGAGCCGGTGTACGTCCCCCGGCGCCGCTGGAACTCCTGCGTCCAGTAGTCCTGCACGCTGTTGACGACCGCCACGATCCGGCAGTCGTCCCTCGTGTTGGCGTCCCGCCCGGTACGGCAGGTCTGCTGCACCTGCTGGAGCGAGGAGGCCGCCGGCTGCGGGGTGTCACCGCCGGAGGACAGCCCAAGCTCGTCCGGGCCCACACCGAAGAACAGTCCGATCAGCAGGGCGATCAGCCCGGCGATGCCGCCGCCGACCGTCGCGCGGCCGCCGGGGATCCGGCTGCCGCGCACGTCCTGCACTTCGGAGGTGTCCAGATTGGCGTCGTCGTCGAACTGCACGCGTCACCGCCCTACGTCCCGGTCCCGAGCCTGTGCTTCCCACAGCCGCGAGTCCTGGTACCCGCCGCCCCGCACCGGACACCGGCCGTCACCCGCGACCACCCACCACCAGCATCCGGCCCCGCCCCCCACCCCGCATCCCCCACCCCCGTCCGACCCCTGCGGCGCCCCGTACCAGGTCGGAGCGCCGCAGGGGCGGGGAACGATCCAGCGTGGCGAGCCGAACACCTGGACGTAGAAAAACCGCTTGCCCGGCCCCGTTAGACTGTCGTCATGGCCATTCTCCTCGCGCATTAGACGGCGGGAACGTCCTCAGCCGCCCACCTGCCAATCCTGTACGCCCTGGAGTCTGTCCGTGATCTCCGCCTCCGGTATCGAGCTGCGCGCCGGTGCGCGCGTCCTCATCGAGAACGCCACCTTCCGTGTCGCCAAGGGCGACCGCATCGGCCTCGTCGGCCGCAACGGCGCAGGCAAGACCACCCTCACCAAGGTCCTCGCCGGCCAGGGCATCCCCGCCGCCGGCACCGTCACCCGCTCCGGCGAGGTCGGCTACCTCCCGCAGGACCCCCGCACCGGCGACCTCGACGTCCTCGCCCGCGACCGCGTCCTGTCCGCCCGCGGGCTCGACGTCCTGATCCGCAAGATGCGCGAGAACGAGGAGCGCATCGCCAACGGCAAGGGCGCCACCCGCGACAAGGCGATGAAGCAGTACGAGCGCCAGGAGACCGAGTTCCTCACCAAGGGCGGGTACGCCGCCGAGGCCGAGGCCGCCACCATCGCCGCCGCGCTCAACCTGCCCGACCGCGTGCTCGGCCAGCCGCTGCACACCCTCTCCGGCGGTCAGCGGCGCCGTATCGAGCTGGCCCGCATCCTCTTCTCGGACGCCGACACCCTGCTCCTGGACGAGCCGACCAACCACCTCGACGCGGACTCGATCATCTGGCTGCGCGACTACCTGAAGACCTACCGCGGCGGCTTCATCGTGATCTCCCACGACGTCGACCTGGTCGAGACGGTCGTGAACAAGGTGTTCTACCTGGACGCCAACCGTTCCCAGATCGACGTCTACAACATGGGCTGGAAGCTCTACCAGCAGCAGCGCGAGGCCGATGAGAAGCGCCGCAAGCGCGAGCGCGCCAACGCCGAGAAGAAGGCCGCCGCCCTGCACTCGCAGGCCGACAAGATGCGCGCCAAGGCCACCAAGACGGTCGCCGCGCAGAACATGGCCCGCCGCGCCGACAAGCTGCTCTCCGGGCTGGAGGCGGTCCGCCAGTCCGACAAGGTCGCCAAGCTGCGCTTCCCGGAGCCCGCGCCCTGCGGCAAGACCCCGCTGACGGCCGAGGAACTGTCGAAGTCGTACGGCTCACTGGAGATCTTCACCGACGTCGACCTCGCCATCGACAAGGGCTCCCGGGTCGTCATCCTCGGTCTCAACGGCGCCGGCAAGACCACCCTGCTGCGCCTGCTCGCGGGCGTCGAGAAGCCGGACACCGGCCAGGTGGTCCCCGGTCACGGGCTCAAGCTCGGCTACTACGCGCAGGAGCACGAGACGCTGGACCCCGACCGCACGGTCCTGGAGAACATGCGTTCGGCCGCACCCGACATGGACCTGGTCGAGGTCCGCAAGGTGCTGGGCTCGTTCCTGTTCTCCGGGGACGACGTCGACAAGCCCGCCGGTGTGCTCTCCGGCGGTGAGAAGACCCGGCTCGCGCTGGCGACCCTGGTCGTCTCCTCGGCGAACGTGCTCCTCCTCGACGAGCCGACGAACAACCTCGACCCGGCGAGCCGCGAGGAGATCCTCGGCGCCCTGCGCACCTACAAGGGCGCGGTCGTCCTCGTCACCCACGACGAGGGCGCCGTCGAGGCGCTCCAGCCGGAGCGGATCATCCTGCTGCCGGACGGCGTCGAAGACCTGTGGGGTTCCGACTACGCGGACCTCGTCGCCCTGGCGTGATCGAATGACTGATCCACTGCGTATGGATCATTCGGCCGATCGGTGATCCATCATCTGTGTGAGATCTCCTCGTATCGAGGTGTGTCATACACGGATTTTCCGGCCGATCCCTTGGTGGCCAAGGGATCGGCCGCTTCGCGTCCCTGACCTGGTACTTCGCGGAACCACCCGTTCGGCCCCGCCGACGCGATCTGTTGGAATGGTCCATTCCGTTTGTGGGGACGCGCTCCCGTCGTCACAGCGATGTCTCACGGACCTTGCCGAATGGGTGGCCATCGGGCCCGGAAGGGGTGATCATGAGGAGACCAGAGCGCACTTCCCATGAGGAGGCACGGGTGGCCGAGACTCTGAAGAAGGGCAGCCGGGTGACCGGCGCCGCGCGCGACAAGCTCGCGGCAGACCTGAAGAAGAAGTACGACTCCGGTGCGAGCATCCGGGCGCTGGCCGAGGAGACCGGCCGCTCGTATGGCTTCGTGCACCGGATGCTCAGCGAGTCGGGCGTCACGCTGCGTGGGCGTGGCGGAGCGACCCGGGGCAAGAAGGCCGCGACGTCCTGACTCCGGGCGGCCCATCGGCTTCGATGGTGGCCACCCGGTCGGCCGGCTGATCGACCGGGTGGTTACTGTGCAGTCACTTAAGCGTGCCCCCGCACGCGAGCGTGCCCACGGCACGTGCTGCTGACCGCACCCATCGGAGGCGCCCCATGGCTTCGCCCGACCAGGACCTCGCTCCTGTACTCGACAAGGACGGCGTACGGCTCACCGTCGACGACGCGCTCGCGACGGTGACGCTGACCAACGCGGCCAAGCGCAACGCGCAGAGCCCCGCTCTGTGGCGGGCGCTCGCCGAGGCCGGTCGGCTGCTGCCGGGCTCCGTCCGGGTCGTCGTGCTGCGTGGCGAGGGCAAGTCCTTCTCCGCCGGGCTGGACCGTCAGATGTTCACCCCGGAGGGGATTCCGGGCGAGCCGACCTTCATCGATCTCGCGCGCCGTGACGACGCCGGGCTCGACGCGACCATCGCCGAGTTCCAGGAAGCGTTCACCTGGTGGCGGCGCAACGACCTCGTGTCCGTCGCCGCTGTCCAGGGGCACGCCATCGGGGCGGGCTTCCAGCTCGCGCTGGCCTGCGACCTCCGCGTGGTCGCCGACGACGTCCAGTTCGCCATGCGCGAGACCAGCCTCGGCCTCGTGCCCGACCTGACCGGCACGCATCCGCTGGTCGGTCTCGTCGGGTACGCCCGCGCGCTGGAGATCTGCGCGACCGGGCGGTCCGTCGGTGCCGAGGAGGCGGTGGCCGCCGGGCTGGCCAACCTCGCCGTGCCCGCGGACGAACTCGACGCCGCGGCGCGCGACTTGGCGGCGGCGCTGCTGGCCGCACCGCGCGACGCCGTCGTGGAGACGAAGGCGCTGCTGCGGGGCGCCGTGGACCGCACGTACGACGAGCAGCGTGCGGCCGAGCGGGCTGCCCAGGCGCGGCGGCTGAGGGACCTCGCCGGCGTGGGGGAGTGACCCCCACGCACGGCTGACGAGCACCCCCTCCCCGAGGGGGGCCCGTCCACGGCCGCCGACGCACGTGCGACGACCGGCGCGCGGGGGAGCCGCCGAGCGCCGTGCCGGCGTCTGATCCACGCGCCCGGCTGAGCGACCCGTCGCCTTCGCCGACCGGGGTCAGTCCACGGCCGTCACCAGGACCGCCACCGTGGGCCGGCCCTCCAGCGCCTCCCGTACGGCCGCGCGGACCTGCCGGGCCACGTCCACGGTCCGGCGGTCCGCGGCCACCGCCAGCTCCACCCGGACATGCGGGTGCGGCAGTGCGGCCTCACCGGCACGCTCCTCCACATGGACCGCCCGGCCGAGCCCGCCCAGCGACCCCGTCAGGCCCGTCACCCCGGGCACGGCCAGCGCGGCGGCGGCCACCCGGGCCTCGTCCGGGTCGGTGACCTCACGGGCGGGCGCCGGACGCGGCGCGCGTACCGTCTCGCCCCTGTCCCCGTCGGCCTCCAGCAGGTCCGTCACCCGCAGATCCACCTCCGTCACCGCGAGACCGAGCCGCTCGTGCGCGGCCGTGGCCAGTGCCAGCCGCAGCCGGGCGGCCACCGCCGGCAGCGGTTCGGCGGCCGTCGCCGCGAAATCCGCCGTCACCCGCAGCGCACCGGGCGCCAGCGCCCCCGGCGGAGGGGGCACGACGGGCTCCGGCGCCGCCTCGGGGTCGGCCGGCGCGATCCGCAGCGCGCCCAGCCGCACCCCGGGCACCTCGACCGCCACCACCCGCGCCAGCACCGCCCCGGCCGCGCCCTCCGCGAGCCACGCGCCGTCGCGCGGGCCGCCGAGCGGCAGCAGTCTGCCGAGTCCCACCTGCTGCCGCACCGCCTGTGTCCACCAGTCCGCCGTCATTCCTCCAGCCTGCCCCATCCTGGGGCACAACGGGCGAACCTTGCATACGGTGGTCGAAGGACGACGACCGGAGGGACGTACGGCGATGACCGACATGACGACGAGCCCAGAGGACGGCCAGGAGCCGCAGGTGTCGACCCGCAAGGCCGTTCGGCGCGGCGGCGGCGATCCCGCTGCGCGCGGACGGACCACCATCGCCGACGGCGTCGTGGAGAAGATCGCCGGGCTGGCCGCCCGGGACGTCCTCGGCGTCCACACCATGGGCAGTGGACTCGCCCGCACCTTCGGTGCCGTGCGCGACCGGGTGCCCGGCGGGGCCAAGTCCGTGACCCGGGGCGTGAAGGCCGAGGTCGGTGAGGTGCAGACCGCGCTGGACCTGGAGATCGTCGTGGACTACGGCGTCTCGATCACCGATGTCGCGAGCGTCGTGCGGGAGAACGTGATCGCCGCGGTGGAACGCATGACCGGACTCGACGTGGTCGAGGTCAACATCGCGGTCGGCGACGTCAAGCTGCCCGATGAGGAGGAGGAGGAGCCCGAACCGCCCCGGATCCAGTGAGAGTCACGCGTCCGGCACCGCACATCCCTTGACTCGAGGAGCGCTGCATGAGCATGGCCGTGGCCGGCATGATCGCCGGGATGGCGCTGGGATTCGCCGGCTATTTCGGGGGGTTCGGCGCCTTTCTGCTGGTGGCGGCCCTCGGTGCCGTCGGCTTCGTCGTGGGCCGGTTCGCCGAGGGCGACCTGGAACCGGGCGAGTTCTTCCGTATCCGCGGCGACCGGCGCGACCGGCGGCGGTGACCCGGTGAGCGCCGAGAGCGGCACGCTGCGACCCCCGTCGCCCCTCGTGCCGCCGGGCGAGCGCGGCGCCACCCGGATCGCCGACCGGGTGGTGGCGAAGATCGTCGCACAGGCCGCCCGCGAGGCGCTGCCGCCCCCGCCCAGGGAGGCGGCGGCCCCGCACGCCACCGTCGTCGTGCGGCACGGAACCGCCCGCGTCCGCGTCCACCTCGCGCTCGGCTACCCGTGCGACATCGGCGCCCGCTGCGCCGCCGTCCGCCGCCGGGTCACCGAACGGGTGGGCGGGCTGGCGGACCTGGAGGTGGCCGAGGTCGCCGTGCGGATCGAACGGCTGCACCTCCCCGCGGCCCCGGGCACGGTCGGCGGGAGGGCGCGATGAGCGAGCCAGGGGCCACCCCGGCCCTCGACGGGGACACCGCCGTCGAGGAGCCCGAGGCCACGCCCGTGAGCAGCCGGCGCTTCTGGGCCCCGCGCCGGGTCCCCGCCGTCGTCGTCGCGCTGCTGCTGGCGGCGGCGTGCGCACTCCTCCTCTACGACGTCGTCGCCGTCCGCGCCGGACACCCGGCGATGCGCTGGCGCCGCGCGCTGGCCCACCAGCTGGCCGAGCGGCAACTGGACGACATCTGGGTGCTGGTGGGCGCGGGCGTCGCCGCCGCCCTGGGCCTGTGGCTGATCGTCCTGGCCGTCACCCCCGGGCTGCGCGACCTGCTGCCCATGTGGCGCCCGCGCCCCGACGTCCGCGCCGCCCTCCGGCGCGACGCGGCGGCGCTCCTGCTGCGCGACCGGGCCCTGGAGGTGTCCGGGGTGCGCGCGGCACGGGTACGGATGCGCCGCCGGAAGGCCGACGTACGGGCCGTCGCCCACTTCCGCGAACTGGACGACGTACGCACCGATCTGGAGGCCTCGGTCACCGACACGATCCGGGGCCTCGGCCTGGCCCGGCCGCCCGCGCTGTCGGTGCGCGTGGCCCGGCCCGGACGGAAGGGATGAGGACGATGCGCATCGGTCGCGTCCACCGGGTGCTGCTCGCGCTCGTGGGCCTGCTGCTCCTCGCGGGCGGCGGTTCGGTCATGGCCGTCGGCCTGGGCGTACGGCCGCCCTTCCGGTGGCTCCACACCGGCCCGCACGACGTCCTGCTCAGCAAGGCCGAGCGCACCCACTGGCGGGGCACCGGCTGGTGGTGGCCGGTGGTCATCGCCGCCCTGGCCGTCCTGCTGCTGCTCGCCCTGTGGTGGCTGCTGGCGGCCCTGCGCCGGCGCCGGCCGGCCGAGATCCCGGTCGACACCGGGGACGGCGAGGGCGCGGTACTCCTCGGCGGCGCCCTGGAGTCGGCGCTCACCCAGGACGCGGCCCGGCAGGAGGGGGTGGCCCGGGCCCGGATCCTCCTGCGGGGCCGTCGGGGCGCCCCGACGGCCAGGGCCTGGCTGCAACTGGAACCGGACGTGGATCCGGCGCCGGCCCTGGCCGACTTCACCCGTCAGGCCCTGGCGCACGCACGCGAGTCGGCGGGTCTCGCGTCGCTCCCCGCCGAGGTACGGCTGGGAGCGGTCGGGCACCGCGCGGAGCGGGTCACCTGAGGGCCGCCCTCAGAATCCGTGCCGCATGCCCCCGTCCACCGGCAGCATGATCCCGGTCAGGTAGGAGGCCGCAGGCGACAGCAGGAACGCCGCCGCCTTCCCGAACTCCTCCGGAGTCCCGTACCTGCGCAGCGGGATCCGGGACTCGTTCGCGGCCCGGGTCGCCTCCGGGTCGGCGGACAGTCCGTCCAGCTCGCGCACGCGATCGGTGTCGATGCGCGCCGGCAGCAGTCCCACCACCCGGATGCCGCGCGGCCCCAGCTCGTCCGCCAGGGACTTGGCGAACCCGGCGAGCCCGGGGCGCAGCCCGTTGGAGATGGTCAGCGCCGGGATCGGCTCGTGCACCGACCCCGACAGCACGAACCCGATGACCCCGCCCTCCTCGAGCTCGGCCGCCGCCGCGCGGGCCAGCCGGACCGCACCGAGGAACACCGACTCGAACGCGTTCCGCCACTGTTCGTCGGTGTTGTCGGCGAGGAACCCGGGCGGCGGGCCGCCCACGCTCACCAGCACCCCGTGGAAGCCGCCGAAGTGCTCGCGGGCGGCCGCGATCAGCCGCTCGGGAGCCTGCTCGTCGGCGTTGTCCACGGCCACACCGACCGCGTTCGGGCCCAGTTCGGCGGCGGCGTCGGCGACCCGCTTCTCGTCGCGGCCGGTGATCACCACCTTCGCCCCGTCGGCGACGAGCTCCCGCGCGGCGGCGTTGCCCAGCCCGCGGGTTGCTCCGGTGACGACGTACACCCGGTCCTTCAGTCCAAGATCCATAGCCCCTATCCTGCCTCCTCGTCCCCGAACAGCGTGAGGGCGGTGTTCACCAGACCGACGTGACTGAAGGCCTGGGGGAAGTTGCCGAGCTGACGGCGGTGCACGGGGTCGTACTCCTCGGCGAGCAGACCCACGTCGTTGCACAGGCCCACCAGCCGCTCGAACAGCTCCCGGGCCTCCTCGGTCCTGCCGGTCATGTGCAGCGCGTCGGCCAGCCAGAACGAGCAGACGAGGAAGGCGCCCTCGCCGCTCGGCAGGCCGTCGACGACGGAGTCCTCGGTGGCGTAGCGGCGCAGGAAGCCGTGGTGGCCCAGGTCGTCCCGGATGGCGTCGACCGTGCCCACGACCCGCGGGTCGTCGGGCGGCAGGAATCCGACGCGCGGGAGAAGCAGCAGCGCGGCGTCGAGTTCGCGGGAGCCGTAGGTCTGGGTGAAGGTGTTGCGCTCGCGGTCGAAGCCCTTCTCGCAGACCTCCCGGTGCACCTCGTCGCGCAGTCGGCGCCAGCCCTCCAGATCGCCCTCCAGCTCGTCGTACCGCTCCAGGGTCCGCACGGCCCGGTCGGCGGCCACCCACACCATGATCTTGGAGTGCACGAACTGCTGCCTGCCGCCGCGTACCTCCCACAGGCCCTCGTCCGGCTGCCGCCAGGCGGACTCGAGAAACTGCATCAGGGAGCGCTGTATGGCCCACATGTGCGGCCGGGTCGGCAGCCCCGCGGCGCGGGCGAGGAACAGCGAGTCCATCACCTCGCCGTAGACGTCGAGCTGGAGCTGGTCGACGGCGCCGTTGCCGGTCCGTACCGGTGTGGACCCGGCGAAGCCGGGGAGCCACGGCAGTTCGGTCTCCGGCAGCCGGCGCTCGCCCGCGACGCCGTACATGATCTGGAGGTCGGCCGGATCGCCCGCGACCGCGCGCAGCAGCCAGTTGCGCCAGGCCTCGGCCTCCTGGCGGTAGCCCGCGGCGAGCAGCGCGCCCAGGGTGAGCGTGGAGTCGCGCAGCCAGCAGTACCGGTAGTCCCAGTTGCGCACGCCACCGGGTTTCTCGGGCAGGGAGGTGGTCGCCGCGGCGATGATCCCGCCGGTCGGGGCGTAGGTGAGGGCCTTCAGGGTGAGCAGGGAGCGGACGACGACGTCCCGGTGCGGGCCGTCGTAGTCGCACTGCCGGGCCCATCGCCGCCAGTCGGCGACGCTGCTCTCCAGGGCCTCGTACGGGTCGATGAGCGGGGGACGGGGCTCGTGCGAGGGGTGCCAGGTGAGCACGAACGCGACCCGTTCGCCCTCGGCGACGGTGAACTCGGAGTGGGTGCCGTAGTCCTCGCCCCAGGTGTGGACGTCCGGCTCGGCGCGCAGCCACACCGAGTCGGGGCCCGCGACGGCCACCCGGTGGCCGTCCGAGCGGCGCACCCACGGCGTGATGGAGCCGTGGTCGAAGCGCAGGCGCAGCGTGCTGCGGACGGTGACGCGGCCGCTGACCCCTTCCACGATGCGGACGACGTCGGGGGCGTGCTCGCGTTGCGGCATCAGGTCGGTGACGCGGACCGTGCCGTCCCCGGTCTCCCACTCGGTGTCGAGCACCAGGGTGTCGGAGCGGTAGGCGCGGCAGCTGCAGGTGTCCGCGCCCTCCGGTGCGATCCGCCAGTGGCCGTGGTCCTCGTCGCCCAGCAGTCTGGCGAAGCAGGAGCCGGAGTCGAAGCGGGGCAGGCAGAGCCAGTCGATCGAGCCGTCCTTGCCGACCAGGGCCGCCGTCTGCTTGTCACCGATGAGGGCGTAGTCCTCGATGCGCGGTGTCACGCGTTCCGGCTTCCCGGCCTGCCGGGGGCCAATCAGGTGGTGCGCCGGGGGAGTGATCCGGACCCGGGGAGCCTGTGCGCCGTCCGCGGGACCGGTCAGACCGTGGCCGGTTCGCTCTCCTCGGGCTGCTCCTCGGCGGCGGCCTCCTCGCGGTCGCGGATCTCGCGCCGGACCAGGAACCACCAGCCGACCGGTACGGCGGCGGCGAACAGCCACCACTGGATCATGTACGCGTAGTTCAGCGGGGCGTCCTCGCTGCCCGGGTCGGAGATCTGCTCCGGGGACCCGTCCTTGGCCGCGGGTGCCGTCTGCTCCACGTAGCCGCCGAGCACGTCGGCGCCGAGCCGCCGTGCTTCTTCCGCACTGTTGATCAGCATGATCTGCCGGTCGGGGAGACCCGTGACGTTCTTGATCCCGCTCGCCGCGGTCGTCTCGTCGGACTTCAGCCGCCCGGTGACGGTGGTCCGGCCGGCCGGCGGGGCGGGGATCTTCGGGAAGTCGGTCTGCGCGCCGTTCGCGGGGATCCAGCCGCGGTTGACGAGGAGCACCTTGCCGTCCGTGAGCACGAACGGGGTGAGCACGTGGAAGCCGACCTCGCCGTCGGCGTTGGTCCGGCGCCGGACCACGACCTCCCGGCCGGTGTCGAAGGTGCCGGTCGCGGTGACCGTTCGGTACTTCTCGGTGCGGGTGATCGAGTGCCCGGGGGAGGTCAGCCGCTCGACCGGAACCGGGTCGGCGTGCAGCGCGGTGGAGACCAGGTCGTTGCGGGCGGTGCGCTCCTGGTACCGGTGCTCCTGCCAGAAGCCCAGTCTGATCATCGTCGGGATCAGCGCGATCGCCACGAGAGTGAGGATCACCCACTGGAGGGAGAACAGGAAGCGGTAGCGGTGCACCCCACGACGGTACCTCCGGGCCGTGGGGTGCAATCGGGCGGGTACCGGGTCACACCCGGTCCACCACGCCCGCCTTTCCTTCCGCGCGGGCGCAATGGGCGCCGCAGTACCAGTGGCCCTCCACCTCGACGCCCTGCCCGATGATCTGCACCCGGCAGTGCTCGCAGAGGGGGGCCATGCGGTGGATCGCACAGGAGAAGCAGTCGAACACGTGCACAGCGCCCTGTGCGTGGACCTCGAAGGTCATTCCGTAGTCATTGCCGCAAACTTCGCATGTCGCCATGCGCCACAGGGTGAGCCGTCGCCGACCCGCGGGCGAGCGGCCACCGGGTGAGTCGTACGCCAATCACCCATTCGTGCGATCACCTGCCCGTCCGGTCGGCCGTGTCCGCGCCCGTGCGCGGTCAGCCGTCGGCCGGCTCCACGTCCCTGAGGAGCTGGCCGAAGGCCGCCTCGTCCACGATCGGCGTGCCGAACTGCCGCGCCTTGACCGTCTTCGACGTGCCCGAGTCCGGGTCGTTGGTCACCAGCAGACTCGTCAGGCGCGAGATGCTGGAGGCCACGTGCAGACCGCACTCGGTCGCCCGGTCCTCCAGCAGCTCCCGCTCCGTGGAGGTGTCGCCGGAGAACGCCACCCGCATGCCCTGTCTGAGGCGTTTGCCGTCCTCGTACCGGCCGGGGTTGGGGTAGGGGCAGGCGGGCCGCTTCCGCGAAGGCCGCCAACCGCCCGCCCGGTGGCCGCCGTAGCCGCCGGAGGCCTGGCGGGGCACGGGACGGTCCGACCACTCCGTCAGCGGCCGGCACTCCAGCAGCGGCAGCCGTACGTCGCCCGCCGCCGCGGCCAGCAGGCTGGGCCGGAACGCCTCCGCCAGCACGCGCGCGTCGTCCAGCGCGTGGTGCGCCCGCTGCTGCACGACCCCGAAGTGCGCCGCGAGCGACTCCAGTTTGAAGTTGGGCAGCGGCAGGCCCAGCTCCTTCGACAGCGCGATGGTGCACAGCCGCTGCCGCACCGGGGCCTCCCGGCGCGCACGCGCGTACTCCCGGGCGATCATCTGCCAGTCGAAGACGGCGTTGTGCGCCACGAGCACCCGGCCGTCCAGCCGGGCGGCGAACTCCTCGGCGACGTCCGTGAACAGGGGTGCCCCTTCGAGCACGTCGCTCGTCAGGCCGTGTATCCACACGGGTCCCGGATCGCGCTCCGGGTTGACCAGCGTGTACCAGTGGTCCTCGACCTCGCCGCGCGCGTCCAGCCGGTAGACGGCCGCCGAGATGATCCGGTCGTCCCGGGCCAGGCCGGTGGTCTCCACGTCAACGACCGCGTATCCCTGGGGATACGCGGCCGGCCACTGGGTGGGGGAGGACACTGCGGTCGCACGGTCTTCGAGCATGGTCATTGAGGATACGGGCCACGACCGACAGCGCCGTCCCTCAGGTGCCGCCCGGCGCTCCGGGATCCGCCCGCGCGGTCGGCCGCCGTACGCGCGTGCGTGCCCGCGGTCGCCCTCGCGCCGTCACACCGCGCCGGTTCCGTCCCGCGTCAGCAGGGCCCGTACCAGCGCCTCCACGGCCGTCGCGAAAAGCCGCTCCGTGTCCACCGGGCCCGCCAGCGCGCGGGCCAGCGCCGGATCGTCACCGGCGGCCCCCGCACCCCACAGCTCCTCCTCGCCGGGGTGCTGCGCCGGGGCCCGCTCGCGGTTGCGCTCGACCAGCACGTGCCCCACGACCTGGAACTGCACGGCCCGGACGAACTCGGCGGCCCGTGCCCCGCGCAGCCCGGCCGCGTGCGCCTCGCGTACCAGTGCCTGCTGTGCGGGCAGGAACATCCGCTCGGTCAGGCCCCGTTCGTGCACCAGGGCGACCAGGTGCGGGTGCTCGCGCAGCCGGCGGCGCAGGGTGTGCGCGACCGACACGACGCGCTCGCCGGGGCCGGCGCCGGACGGGCGGATCTCCCCGAGGCCGGCCATGGTCCGCTCCACGAGCGCGTCCAGCAGGGCCTCCCGCCCGCCGACGTGCCAGTAGATGGACGTCACCGCGGTGCCCAGCTCGGCGGCGAGCCCGCGCATGGTGAGGGCCTCCGGGCCGTGCCTCCGCACCAGCCCGGCGGCGGCGTCCAGCACCGTGTCCCGGGTCAGCGCGCCCCTCGTCCCGCTCGCCATGCGCCCCGACTCCCCTCCGCGGTACCGACTTCGCCCCGCACGTCTTTACCCCGCACGGAGTCTGCTGTAACTGTGTTACAGGTGACGCTCCGTCAGGAGAAGGGCGGTACGGCGTATGGCACGCGTACGGTACGGCGCACGGACCGAGGAGGAGATCGCCGCCGCGCGCACCGCGAGCGGCCGGCTCCCCGAGATCTGGTCCACGGGCGTGGTGGCCGTCTGGGAGACCGACCCGGAAGCCGTGGCCGCGGTGCTGCCGCCACCCCTGAAACCCACCGGCAGCCCCCTCGTCAGGGCGACCATCAGCACCGTCCACCTGCCCGGACAGCCGCTCCCGCTCGGCGCGGGCTCCCTCGCGGTTGCCGCCGCCCACGGCCCGGTCGAGGGCTGGTACCCGCTGGTCATGCCGATGACCCAGGAGCGGGCCCTCACCGGCGGGCGCGAGGTCTTCGGGGAACCCAAGAAGCTCGGCGAGGTGACCCTGGAGCGCGACGGAAGCGCCGTCACCGCGGCGCTGGCCCGGCACGGCGTCGCCTTCGTGGCGGTACGCGGCACGGTCACCGGTGAGCTGCCCCTGCCGGAGCCCGCGCGCAGGACCGACTTCTACTTCAAGTTCCTCCCCGCGGTGGACGGTTCCGGCTTCGACACCGACCCCGCCCTGGTGCACTGCCTGCGCCGGGAGAGGACGCGCCGGCTGGAGCGGGTCGACGGGGAGGTCGTCCTGCGGGAGTCGCCGTACGACCCCGTGGCCGATCTGCCGGTGCTGCGCCTGCGGGAGATCACCCTCGGCGAGAAGACCACCGGGCAGAGCGGACGGGTCGTCGAACGGGTCGACCCCGACGCCCTGCTGCCCTACGTCCACCAGCGGTACGACGACCCGCTGCAGATCCTCGACGCGCCGGCCGGCGGGAGTCGCTGATGGACCTCGAAGCGGGACAGGTCGCCGTCGTCACCGGTGCGGCGAGCGGGATCGGACTCGCCCTGGCCCGGCGGTTCGCGGCCGAGGGCCTGAAAGTGGTCCTCGCCGACGTCGAGCCGGCCGCCCTCGACAAGGCCGCGGCCGAACTCCGCGACCGGGGCGCCGACGTGCACGCGCGCGTGGTCGACGTCGGGGTGCGCGAACAGGTCGTGGAACTGGCCGAGTCGGCGTACGAGGCGTACGGCGCCGTGCACGTGCTGTGCAACAACGCCGGTGTCGGCTCCGGCGCCGAGGGCCGGATGTGGGAGCACGAGCCGAACGACTGGCGCTGGGCCTTCGCCGTCAACGTGTGGGGCGTCTTCCACGGCGTCCAGGCGTTCGTGCCCCGGATGATCGCGTCCGGGGCGCCCGGTCACGTGGTCAACACGTCCTCCGGCGACGGCGGGATCGCCCCGCTCCCGACCGCCTCCGTCTACGCCGTCACCAAGGCCGCCGTCGTCACCCTCACCGAGTCCCTGTACGCCCACCTCCGCGCCGAGCACGCGCGCGTGAGCGCGTCGGTGCTCTTCCCGGGGCCGCACATGCTGCGTACGGGCCTGTGGGAGTCGCACCGCAACCGGCCCGGGCGGTACGCCAAGGAGCGCCCGCGCAGGACGCCGTACCGCAGCCTCGGCCAGTGGGAGGCGGCCATGCGCGCGGCGGGCCGGGACGTCCGCTTCACCCCCGTCGAGGACGTCGCCGGACTCGTCGTCGCCGGCATCCGGGAGGACCGCTTCTGGATGCTGCCGCCGAGCGAGCACAGCGACGCGCAGATCCGCGCGCGGGCCCGCTCGATGCTGGACCGCGCCAACCCGTCGTACCTCGAGAACTTCATTCTGGATTGACCGGGAGGCCGCAGTGACCGACGCCGATTCCGGCCAGGACCCCTACCTGATCATCTCCTCCGACTGCCACGCCGGACTGCCCACCGAGGAGTACCGGCCCTACCTGGAGTCCCGCTTCCACCGGGACTTCGACGAGTTCCTTGCCGGACGCGACCGCCGCCGGGAGGAGATGACCCGGCTCGGCGTCCGCAACGAGGAGTTCGCCGACCGCTGGTTCCACGACAACGAGGAGGGCCTGCGCGGCGGCTGGGACTCCGTCCAGCGCCTGAAGGAGCTGGACGGTGACGGGGTGGCCGCCGAGGTCGTCTTCCCGGACGCGGACGCCGTCGACAGCCGGACCGCCGCACCCTTCGGCGTGGGCCTCGGCCTCTCCGGCGACCAGGACCCCGAACTCGGCATGGCCGGCGCCCGGGCGCACAACCGCTGGCTCGCCGACTTCGTCTCCGCGCACCCCGAACGGCACTGCGGGGTCGCCCTGCTGCCGGTCACCGCCCCCGTGGACCGGGTCGTCGCCGAGATCCACCGCGCCAGGGAGTCCGGTCTCGGCGCCCTGATGATCCCGTCCATGTGGGAGGGCAGGGAGCCGTACCACGACCGCCGCTACGATCCGGTGTGGGCGGCCGCCGCCGAGTGCCGGATGCCCGTGCTCACCCACTCCGGAGCCGCTCCCCGCCACGAGTACGGCGACCATCTCGGCA
Organism: Streptomyces sp. 1222.5; assembly: GCF_900105245.1. Lineage (NCBI taxonomy): Bacteria > Bacillati > Actinomycetota > Actinomycetes > Kitasatosporales > Streptomycetaceae > Streptomyces > Streptomyces sp. 1222.5. Next base: position 6,606,923 of record NZ_FNSZ01000001.1, read on the forward strand.
TCTACGTCTCCGAGGTCACCTGGTGGCCCGCCCGCCCGCTGTGGTTCCTGCTCTGGTCCGGTGTCCTCGAACGCCACCCGGGGCTGCGCTTCGGCGTCGCCGAGTCCGGCTGCTGGTGGCTGCCGAACCTGCTGTGGTTCATGGACCGCCTCTACCTCGGCGCCCACGGCGGCAAGAAACTCTCCCCGTTCGAGGAACTGAGGCGCCCGCCGCACGAGTACCTGGACCGGCAGGTGTTCGTCTGCGCCACCAACACCAAACGGCGCGAACTGGCCCAGCGGTACGAGATCGGCGTCGACAACATCCTCTGGGGCAGCGACTTCCCGCACCCCGAGGGCACCTGGCCCGACACCCGCGCATGGCTGCGCCGCACCTTCCACGACATCCCGGTCGCCGAGACCCGCCGCATGCTGGGCCTCGCCGCGGCCGACGTCTTCGGCTTCGACACCGACCGGCTGACGCCCCTGGCCCGCCGCATCGGGCCGACCCCCGCCGACCTCGGCCAGCCGGCCGACCAGACGGCCGTGGAGGCGTCCTGGGCCCGCTCGCGCGAGACCGGCCGGCACTGGCTGACCGGCGAGGACTTCCCGGCACTGGGGGTGACCCGATGACCGACGACCGCTGCACCGTGATCTCCGCCGACTGCCACGCCGGCGCGGACCTGCTGGACTACAGGCCCTATCTGGAGAAGCGGTACCACGACGACTTCGACGTCTGGGCCGCCACCTACGTCAACCCCCACGAGGACCTGCTCGCCGACTCCGCCGACCGCAACTGGAACTCCGAGCGGCGCCTCGCGGAACTGGAGGCGGACGGGATCGTCGCGGAGGTGATCTTCCCGAACACCATCCCGCCGTTCTTCCCGTCCGGCTCGCTCATGGCCCCGCCCCCCGGCGCCGAGGACTTCGAGCGGCGCTGGGCGGGCCTGCGCGCCCACAACCGCTGGCTCGCCGACTTCTGCGCGGCCGCGCCGGGCCGCCGCGCGGGCGTCTTCCAGATCCTCCTGGGCGACGTCGGGCAGGCCGTCGAGGAGGTGCGGTGGGCCGCCGCCGCCGGCCTCAAGGGCGGTCTGATGCTGCCCGGCACCCCGCCCGGCTCGGGCCTGCCGGAGCTGTACTCGCGCACGTACGACCCCCTGTGGGCCGCCTGCGCGGAACTCGGCGTCCCGGTCAACCACCACGCCGGCTCGGCCTCGCCGCCGCTCGGCGAGGAACCGGCCGCCCGCGCGGTCTTCATGGTGGAGACGACCTGGTTCTCCCACCGCGCCCTGTGGCACCTCGTCTTCGGCGGCGCCTTCCGCCGTCACCCGGCGCTGAGGCTGGTCCTGACCGAGCAGGGCTCGGGCTGGATCCCCGGCGTGCTCGGCATGCTGGACTACTACCACGGGCGGCTGGTCGCGGCCGCGTCCGGGGCCGGCACCGCGGAGTCGAAGTTCGGCGCCGGACTGGCCGCGGGCATGGGCGCGCCGCCCTCCGAGGTGTGGCAGGACAACTGCTTCGTCGGCGCCAGCTTCATGCGCCCCCACGAGGTGACGCTGCGCGAGCGCATCGGCGTCGACAAGATCATGTGGGGCAGCGACTACCCGCACGACGAGGGCACCTTCCCCTACACCAGGGAAGCGCTGCGCTTCGCCTGCGCGGGCGTCCCGCGCGCGGAGCTCGCGGCCATGCTCGGCGGCAACGCGGCCCGCGTCTACGGCTTCGACCTCGCCCTCCTGGACGCCGTCGCCGCGAAGGTGGGCCCCACGGTGACGGAACTCGCCGAGCCCCTCCGGACCCCACCGCCCGACGCGACGAGCCCGGTGTTCGCCCGGGGGGCGTCCCTGCGGGTGTGGTGAGACCGGGGCACCGCGCACCACGGCACCCGGCACCGCACCGGAGGCCGGGGAGCGTCGGTGCGGTGCCGGTTTCCTCCGGGGTGCGATCCTCCCTGCTGTGACGGAACCCACGCACGACGAGACCCACGGCGGCGCGCTCGGCTCCCGGCTGAACTGGCTGCGGGCCGCCGTGCTGGGCGCGAACGACGGCATCGTCTCCACCGCGGGACTGGTCGTCGGCGTGGCCGGCGCGACCGAGAGCCGGGCCGCCCTGCTCACCGCCGGTCTGGCCGGCCTGCTCGCCGGGTCGATGTCCATGGCGGCCGGCGAGTACGTCTCCGTCTCCACCCAGCGCGACTCCGAACTGGCCGCGCTGGCCGTGGAGAGACGGGAACTGCGCGAGCAGCCGGAGGCCGAACTGCGGGAGCTGACCGACCTGCTGGCGGCGCGCGGCCTGTCCCGCGAGGTCGCCCGCGAGGCCGCCGTACAGCTCACCGAACGGGACGCGCTGCGGGCCCACGCGCGCGTGGAGCTGGGCATCGACCCGGACGAGCTGACCAACCCCTGGCACGCGGCCTGGGCGAGCTTCCTGTCGTTCACCGTCGGCGCGCTGCTGCCCCTGCTGGCCATCGTCCTGCCCCCGGCCGGCTGGCGGCTCGCCGTCACGGTCCTCTCCGTCCTGGCCGCGCTCGTCCTCACCGGCTGGAGCAGCGCCAGCCTCGGCGCCGCGGACCCGAGGCGGGCGATCGTGCGCAACGCGGTGGGCGGGGCACTGGCGATGGCGGTCACCTACGCGGCGGGAAGCCTGCTGGGCGCGGCGGGCGTCTGAGCCGGCAGGGCACGGCGGCCGGAGCACGGTCCCTCGGCGCCCGGCCCGCGGGCACCCTCGCCGCGCGGGCCGCGACGGCCGCGGCGTACCGTGAAGTGCGCGCTCGACCACCCCCTGAGCGCGCCGTACGTCTCCGCACACCCTGCACGAGAAGGACCCCCGCCATGCGCGCCACCACCATCCACGCCCCGTTCGACATGCGCGTGGAGGACGTTCCCGAACCCATGGTGCAGCTGCCCACCGACGCCGTGGTCCGGGTGCTGCGCGCCTGCATCTGCGGCAGCGACCTGTGGGCGTACCGCGGTGAGGCCGCCCGGCAGCCGGGGCAGCGCATCGGGCACGAGTTCCTCGGCATCGTCGAGGAGACCGGCTCCGAGGTGGCCACCGTCCGCCGCGGCGACCTGGTGGTCGCGCCCTTCATGTGGTCCGACGGCGTCTGCGACTACTGCCGCGAGGGACTGACGACGTCGTGCGAGCACGGTGGCTTCTGGGGCTCAGTGGGCTACGACGGCGGCCAGGGCGAGGCCGTGCGCGTGCCGTTCGCCGACGGCACCCTCGTCCAGCTGCCCAAGGAGGCGGCCTCCGACGACCGTCTGCTGTCCGCCCTGCTGACCCTCTCCGACGTCCTCGGCACCGGCCACCACGCCGCCCTCGGCGCGGGCGCCCGCCCCGGAGCCACGGTCGCCGTCGTCGGTGACGGCGCCGTCGGCCTGTGCGCGGTGCTGGCCGCCAAGCGACTGGGTGCCGAGCGGATCATCGCGCTGGGCCGGCACGAGGTCCGCACCGACATCGCGCGCCGTTTCGGCGCCACCGACGTGGTCGCCGAGCGCGGCGAGGCGGCCGTCGCGGCCGTCCGCGAGCTCACCCGCGGTCAGGGCGCCCACGCCGTCGTCGAGGCGGTCGGCACCGAGCAGTCCATGCGGACGGCCGTCGACATCACCCGTGACGGCGGCGCCATCGGCTTCGTCGGTGTGCCCCACGGCAGCGGCACCGGCCTGGACCTCGGCGTCATGTTCGACCGGAACATCGCCCTGCGCGGCGGTGTCGCCCCGGTCCGCGCCTACATCCCGGACCTCATGCCCGACGTCCTCGACGGCGCCGTCGACCCCTCGCCCGTGTTCGACATGACCGTCGGCATCGAGGGCGTGCCGGACGGCTACAAGGCGATGGACGAGCGCACCGCGCTGAAGGTGCTCGTCACCAACGACCGGTGAACCGCTAGGACCAGCGGATCGGCAGCGGCAGCGCGGTGAGCAGCCCCGAGACCGCGACCAGCGCGCCCAGGGCGGCCACCTCGGCCCGCGCGGGCGTGCACGCGGTCAGCGGGTCGGCCGCCCGGCCGAGCCGGATCCGCGCCCACAGGGCGAGCACGGCGACGACGGCGACCAGGACCACCTTGGCCAGCAGGGTGCGTCCGTACGCCGTCGTCGTCAGCTGTCCCAGAACGGTGTCCGGCGGCATCCGGCGCAGCGCACTGCACACGCCGGTCGCCGTGACGAGCGCGAGCAGCACGGCCGCCACGCGCGCGTAGCGGCCGAGCAGCGCCGCCCCGGCCGCGTGGCCGCGCCACAGCCGCAGGGTCCGCAGGGCGTACGGCAGACCGCCGGCCCACAGGGCCGCGCACGTCAGGTGCACCAGCGTCAGACCCGAGCCCGCCAGGGCACCGGACTCGCCGGCCGGGTGCGCGCGCAGCGCCTCGGCGACCACCACCGCGGCCAGTGGCCACACGTGGGCGGCCCGGCGCCGCGCGAGCACCACCGCCAGCAGGAAGGCGTTCACCTCCAGCAGGGCCAGCCTGCCGTCCCGGGAGTCGTAGAGGCCGCCGACGTCGATCTGGCCCGGGCTGTGCGGGACCAGGTTGCCGGTGGACACCACCGACGCCAGCGCCAGCGCGGCGAGCAGACCGGCCGTGTTCGCGAACCGGGCCCAGCTGCGCGGCACTTCGGTCAGGGCGCCGGGCAGCCGCCTGGCGAGCCGGTGCACGAACAGCTCGCCCAGGGAGACCGACAGGGCCGCGAACAGCACCGCGCGCAGCAGGGCGATGCCGCCCACCCCGGGGGCGGCGGCCTCCCCGGTGCCGTGCAGCGCCGCCGACGGCCCCAGCAGGGGGACCAGGGCGCCCAGGGTCACCAGGACCAGGACGGCCGCTGCCCGGCGGGTGCCCTGCCGCCGGGAGGTGCCGTCCGCGCCGGTCGCCCCGCCGGTCGGTCGTATCAAGGTCACCCCATGATCTTCACCAGTCGCCGCAGAGCCGGGCAAGTCCGGGAAAACAACTGACGGTACGGCATTCCACCGATCCGTACGTTTCCGGCCGCCGGTGCGCTCACCGCCAGGCGGCCGCGTCCGAACCCCAGGGCACGGCGGGCCGGGCCCAGTCGGCCGGACCGCCCGCGAAGGACACCGGCGGCCGGGCGTACCGCAGCCGGCCGAGGGGGCTGTCCGTCTCGGCCAGCCAGGCGTCCGGGCCCGCGTACGGAGGGCCGGTGGCCGGCTCCGGCCGGATCACGTCCGTCAGCCAGTGCGCGGTCCGCGCGAGCGCCAGCCGTACGCACCGGCCGTACCCGTCGTACGACTGCTCGGTCAGCGCCCGCAGGACGGCCGCCGCCAGCAGATAACCGGTGCCGTGGTCCAGCGCCTGCGCGGGCAGCGCGCCCGGCTTCCCGGCCGAGCCCTCGGTGACCGCGATGCCCGTCGCGACCTGGACCAGGCTGTCGAAACCGCGCCGGGCACCCCAGGGCCCGTACGCGCCCCACGCGGAGATCTGTGCCACGACCAGCCCCGGCCGCCGCGCTGCCAGTGCCCGCGGGGAGAGGCCGAACCGGTCGAGGGCGGCCGGCCGGTAGCCGGTGACCACGACGTCCGCCGAGGCGAGCAGTTCCTCGAACCGGTCCCGGCCGGCGGCGAGATCGAGGGTCGCCGAACGCTTGCCGAAGCCCGTGTCCGCGTGCTGGTCCGGTAGTTCGGGCAGCCAGGGGGCGTCCAGGCGCAGCACGTCCGCACCGAGCAGGGCGAGGGTGCGGGTGGCCACCGGTCCGGCGAGGACCCGGGTCAGGTCCAGCACGCGCAGTCCCGCGGCGGGCAGCAGCACGGCGGCGGCCGGATCGAGCGGAGGGAGCGCGCGTGCGCGGGAGGTGTCCAGCCGTTCGCGCTCGACCAGCGGCCGGACGGAGACCTCGGCGGACTGTTCGTGCGCCTGCCACTGGCCCGGGGTGCGCAGGGCCACGGCCAGGCCGCCCGCGCCGTGCACGGTCGCCTCCGCCTCCAGGGAGGGGAGTTCCGCGAACCGCGCGGCCACCTCGTCGGCCGGGGAGTCCTCGGTGAGGTCCAGCGCGGCGAGCAACCGGGCCCGGTGGTGCGGGTAGTTGCCGTGGGTGCGCACCCAGCCGTCCGCCGTCCGCCAGAACCGGGACAGCGGGGCGAAGGCGACCGGGGCGCGCCCGTCGACCTGGAGCAGACGATCGCTGTGGAAGGCGGCCGCGACCGCGCCGTCGTCGACCCGGACGGCGGGCGGGTCACCGAGTCCGGCCCGGCGGGCCGCCAGCTCCGCGGCGGCCAGCGCGCACGCGCCGACGCACGCCCGGGCGAGCTCCCGGGCGGGAAGGCGCGCCGGGAGCGCGCCTTCCCGCGTGACGGTGGTGAGCCGTGCCGGGTGGGCGGGATCGCCGCCCAGGGCGGACCACGCGTACTCGATAGCAGTCATGACTGCACTATGCAGTATTGACTCAATCAATATGTCTGTCGCGCGGTCCGCCTGCGGACCCGGGTGCCGGGATCTACCTGGTGACGGCGGCCAGTGCGTCCGCCGTGCCCCAGCCGTAGAAGCCGTTGTGGTTCCTCGACCCCTCGCACACCGCGTCGACCTTGCCGTCACCGTTGATGTCGTACGGGTCGGTGCACGGCGTCGGGTTGGCCTCCGCGTACAGCAGCGCCTTCACCAGGGACGCGGGGGCGTGCGGATGGGTCGACTTGATCAACGCGGCGACACCCACGACATGCGGCGTCGCCATCGACGTGCCGGCCATGTAGCCCCACTTGCCGCCGGGCAGCGGGCCCAGGATGAGACCGCTGGTCGCCGGGGGCTCCGGCTTCTGGTACGCCGTGGAGTCGCCGCCCGGCGCGGCGATGTCGATCACGCCGAGGCCGTAGTTGGAGAAGGACGACTTCAGGCCCTTGGCGCCGGTCGAGGCGACCGTCACGACACCCGGCAGCTGGGTCGGTATGTCGTAGCACTTGTGCGGGTCGATCACCCGGTCCGACGGGGTGCCGTCGTTCGGGGAGACCGGGTCGGTGATCGAGTCGGACGCGAGGTCGTAGCTCTCGTTGCCCGCCGCGGCGACGTTGACCGTGCCCCTCTTCTCCGCGTACCGCGAGGCCCGGGTGACGGCGTCCACCAGCGCCCGCTGGTCCGGGTCGTTCTTGCAGTTGAAGTACCACGGGTCGGTGTAGTAGCTGTTGTTGGTCACGTCGACGTGGTGCTCGGCGGCCCACATGAAGCCGCAGACCACGGCCTCGGTGTAGAAGTACCCGTCCGGGTTGGCGACCTTGATGCCCGCCACCTTGACGCCCGGCGCGACACCGGTGACGCCCACGCCGTTCTTCGCGGCCGCGATCTCGCCCGCCACGTGCGTGCCGTGCGGGCTCTCCGCCGCGCTCGGCCGCCACGACCCGTCCGTCGTGTCCGCCTTGCCCGACACGCAGTTGGCCGACGCCGCGCGGTCGAAATTGGGCGCGATGTCCGGGTGGGTGTCGTCGACGCCCGTGTCGATGACGGCGACCGTGACGTCCGGGCTGCCCAGCGTCTTCTCGTGCGCCTTGTCCGCCTTGATGGCCGGCAGATCCCACTGCAACGGCTCCAGCGGGTCCTGGCCGTCGGCCGCCTGCGCGTCGGCGACCTCCTCGGCGGTCAGCACCTTCGGTGTGCCCATGTCGGTGGTGGACTGTGCGGGCAGCGGCGCGTTGCGCGTGGCTCCCGCCGAGTCGACCCCGTGCACCTTGCGGATCTCCTTGGCGAAGTCCGGGTTGGCGGAGTGGACGACGATCACGCCGATCCGGTCGTAGGAGACCACCACCGAGCCGCCGGCCCGGGCGATCGCCTTCTGGACGTGGGCCGATACCCCGTGTCCCGGGCCGACGTTGACGACGTAGCTGAGCGCGGGCCCGTCGGCCGTGGCCGCCGGAGCGTTGTCCGCGGCGGAGGCGGTGACGTTGGGCAGGAACGCGAGTGCCGTCGCCAGGGCCATCCCCGCGGGGATCGCGAGGGCGCGGCGGTAGCGCTGCTTGGGCGCTGTCATTCAGTTCTCTCCAGTTCGTTCGCGGTACGAGCGTGCCGTGCGGGACGTCCTCGCCGTGCGACGTCCACCCGCCGGCTACTTGACTGCACGCAGGGCGTCGACGATGCCGAACCCGTAGAAACCGTTGACCCGCTTGTTGCCGACACAGGTCGCGTCCACGACCCCGTCGCCGTCCCCGTCGTAGGGGCCGGCCGGGCAGCCCGGGTTGTCCGCCTGGGCCTTCAGCAGCGCCTGCAGCTGGGCGGGAGTGGCGTGCCGGTGCGCCGACTTCAGCAGCGCGGCCACCGCGGCCACGTGCGGGGACGCCATCGAGGTCCCCTGCAGGAATCCGTACTGGTTGTCGGGCAGCGTGGACAGGATGCGGCCGTTCTTCGACGGGGTGTCCGGGATCTGGTACTTGTCGCCGCCCGGGCCCGCCACGTCGACGACGCCCCGCCCGTAGCTGGAGTAGTAGGACTTGGCGCCCCGCACGCCCACCGCGCTGACGGTCACCACACCGGGCAGCTGGGTCGGCACGTCGAAGCACTCGTGCGGATCGACCGTGCGGGGGGTCGCCGTCGAGTCGTCCGGGCTGGAGTCGTCCACCAGCGCGTGCGAGTCCAGGTCGTCGTTGGAGTTGCCCGCCGAGGCCACGTTGAGCGTGCCCTTGCGCTGGGCGTACAGCTGCGCCCTGTTGACCGCGTCCACGATGGCACGCTGATCGGGGTCGTCCATGCAGTTGTACAGCCACGGGTCGACGTAGTAGCTGTTGTTGGTGATCTCGATGCCGTGGTCGGCGGCGAACACGAAGGCGCAGACCACGCTCTCCGGGTAGAACAGCGACGACGGGTCCGGCTGCGCCACGGTGATGCTCGCGACCTTCACCCCGGGCGCCACACCGGCCACGCCGACGCCGTTGCGGGCCGCCGCTATCTCACCGGCCACATGGGTGCCGTGGTAGTGGCCGGCGTCCACCGGCCGCCACGCGCCGTACGTCGTGTCCGGCTTGCCGCTCACACAGTTCGCCGACTGGGAGGCGGAGAAGTTCGGGGCGATGTCCGGGTGGGTGTCGTCGACGCCCGTGTCGATCACGCCGACGGTCACGCTCCTGCTGCCAGGGTCGATCCGCGCGGCCTTGTCGGCGCCGATCGCCCGCAGGTCCCACTGGTCCGCCTCCAGCGGCTCCTCGCCCGCCGCGGCGCCCTTCGCGAGCCGCGCGGCCTCCGCCTTGGAGAGGACCTGGACCGCGCCCTCGTCCGTCGTGCCCGCCGCGCTCAGCGGCACCGTACGCGTGGCGCCCGCCGACTGCACGCCGCGCACCGCGCGCATGCGCGCACCGAAGTCCGGGTCCGCCGAATGGGCGACGATCACGCCGATCCTGTCGTAACTGACCACGACGCTGCCGCCGTTGAGGGCGATCGCGCGCTGTACCGATTCGATCGTGCGGTGATCCGTCCGGGTGTTGACCACGTACGCGAGGTTCGTGCCGTCCGCCGCCCGCGCCGCCGCCGGCGCGGCGGGTGCCGCCGAGGCCGCCGCCGGCAGGAAGCCGAGCGAGGCGGTCAGCGACAGCACGACCGGCACGGCGAGCGCGAGCCGGCGTCTGGAACGCAGATGAGCCATGGGGTCTCCACATCATCCGAAAACGAAACCTGCCCGAGACACAGGTGGTGCTCGGGCAGGTGCATGACGGGTGGTGCAGGCCGAAGCTATCTTCCGCGCCCGGTCTCCGAAAGAGTCCGACCGGCTTGAACCGCTCCGCGCGTGGCGCCGTGACCGTGGACAGGGGGCCCAGCAGGATCGTGGCCCCCGCCGGAATCACACGGCGGAGTCGGAAACTGACTTTCGGTAACGTGATCCCGATCCCGTGAGGTCCGACATCGCGCATGTCCGTCACCCGAGGAGACTCCGTGGCCACCGAGACACCGCCCCCCGCGCGGGGGACCACACTTCCCTCCACCGAGGAGTTCACCGAGGTGCAGCAGAGCGCGGAGTTCGGTGAACTGCGCCGCGCCTACCGCTCCTTCGCCTTCCCGCTGACCGTCGCCTTCATCGCCTGGTACCTGCTGTACGTGCTGCTGTCCAACTACGCGGGCGGCTTCATGGGCACCAAGGTGGCCGGCAACATCAACGTGGCCCTCGTGCTGGGCCTCGCCCAGTTCCTGACCACCTTCCTCATCGCCTGGTGGTACGCGCGGCACGCCGCCGCCGAGCTCGACCCCAAGGCCGAGGCCATCAAGACCCGGATGGAGGGCGGCGCATGAGCCCCGTACAGCACACCCTGCTGGCCGCCGGAGAGGCGAGCGAGCACCGCACGCTGATCATCACGCTGTTCGCGGTGTTCGTCGCCGCGACCCTCGTCATCACCGTCTGGGCGGGCCGCCAGACCAAGGACGCCGCCGACTTCTACGCCGGCGGACGCCAGTTCACCGGCTTCCAGAACGGCCTCGCCGTCTCCGGCGACTACATGTCCGCCGCGTCCTTCCTCGGCATCGCCGGCGCCATCGCCCTCTTCGGCTACGACGGCTTCCTGTACTCCATCGGCTTCCTGGTCGCCTGGCTGGTCGCCCTGCTCCTCGTCGCGGAGCCGCTGCGCAACTCCGGCCGCTACACGATGGGCGACGTGCTGGCCTACCGGATGCGCCAGCGGCCGGTCCGCACCGCCGCGGGCGCCTCCACCATCGTCGTCTCGATCTTCTACCTGCTGGCCCAGATGGCGGGCGCCGGCGTCCTCGTCTCGCTCCTGCTGGGCATCACCAGCGACGGCGGCAAGATCGGCATCGTCGCCCTCGTCGGCGTCCTGATGATCGTGTACGTCACCATCGGCGGCATGAAGGGCACCACCTGGGTGCAGATGGTCAAGGCCGTGCTGCTGATCATCGGCGCCCTGCTGCTGACCTTCCTGGTCCTGCTGAAGTTCGACTTCAACATCTCCGACCTGCTCGGCAAGGCCGCCGACAACAGCGCCAAGGGCTCGGCGTTCCTGGAGCCCGGTCTGAAGTACGGCGCCTCCGGCACCACCAAGCTGGACTTCCTCTCGCTCGGCATCGCCCTGGTCCTCGGCACCGCGGGCCTGCCGCACATCCTGATCCGCTTCTACACGGTCCCCACCGCCAAGGCCGCCCGCAAGTCCGTGATCTGGGCGATCGGCCTGATCGGCGCCTTCTACCTGATGACCCTCGCCCTCGGCTTCGGCGCTGCCGCGCTGATCAAACCGGACGAGATCATCGCCTCCAACAAGGCGGGCAACACCGCCGCCCCCCTGCTCGCGCTGCACCTCGGGGGAGTGGACTCCAACTGGGGCGCCGTGCTGCTGGCCACCATCTCCGCGGTCGCCTTCGCCACGATCCTCGCGGTCGTCGCCGGCCTCACCCTGGCCTCCTCGTCCTCCTTCGCGCACGACATCTACGCGAACGTCATCAAGAAGGGGCAGGCGACCGAGAAGCAGGAGCTGGGCGCGGCCCGCTGGGCCACGGTCGGCATCGGAGCCGTCTCGATCGTGCTCGGTGCGCTCGCCCGCGACCTGAACGTGGCCGGACTCGTCGCCCTCGCGTTCGCGGTCGCCGCCTCCGCCAATCTGCCGACCATCCTGTACAGCCTGTTCTGGAAGCGGTTCACCACCTCGGGCGCCCTGTGGTCGATCTACGGCGGCCTGGTCACCGCCGTCGGCCTGGTGCTGTTCTCCCCGGTGGTCTCCGGCAAGCCGACCTCGATGTTCCCCGACGCCGACTTCCACTGGTTCCCGCTGGAGAACCCCGGGATCATCTCCATCCCGGTCGGATTCCTGCTGGGCGTCGTGGGCACTTGGCTGTCGAAGGAGGTCCCGGACGCCGGCAAGTACGCCGAACTGGAGGTGCGGTCCCTGACCGGTACCGGAGCGCACTGAGCTTCGTACGGACGGCCGCGTCGTCCCGGACTGTACGGTCCTACGACGCGGCCGGGTCGTACCTCGTAAGATCGGGTCGCTGCCCGGTGTCGGCGATGTCACGTAGGCTCGCTAGTGACGGGTGACTCACCTCGCCCGTGCGGAACCAAGTGTGACCGGGAGAGAGGGAGGGGGCCCACGTGCTCATCGACACCTACGGCCGAGTGGCCACCGACCTGAGGGTCTCGCTGACCGACCGGTGCAATCTGCGGTGCGCCTACTGCATGCCCGAGGAGGGGCTGCAGTGGCTGGCCAAGCCCAACCTGCTCACCGACGACGAGATCGTCCGCCTCATCGACATCGCGGTCCGCACGCTGGGCATCGAGGAAGTCCGCTTCACCGGCGGCGAACCCCTGCTCCGCCCCGGCCTGGTCGGCATCGTCGAGCGCGTCGCCGCGCTCGACCCGCGCCCCCGGATGTCCCTCACCACCAACGGCATCGGCCTCCGGCGCACCGCGTCCGCCCTGAAGGCGGCGGGCCTGGACCGGGTCAACGTCTCCCTGGACACCCTCCGCCCGGACGTCTTCAAGACGCTCACCCGCCGTGACCGCCACAAGGACGTCCTCGAAGGCCTGGAAGCCGCCCGCGAGGCCGGCCTCACCCCGGTCAAGGTCAACTCGGTGCTGATGCCGGGACTCAACGCCGACGAAGCCCCCGACCTGCTGGCCTGGGCCGTCGAGCACGACTACGAACTGCGGTTCATCGAGCAGATGCCACTGGACGCCCAGCACGGCTGGAAGCGCGACGGCATGGTCACCGCCGGGGACATCCTCGACTCCCTGCGCACCCGTTTCGACCTCACCCCCGAGGGTGCCGACGAGCGCGGCTCGGCACCGGCGGAGCGCTGGCTGGTCGACGGCGGCCCGCACCGGGTCGGGGTGATCGCGTCGGTCACCCGCCCGTTCTGCGCGGCCTGCGACCGTACCCGGCTGACGGCCGACGGTCAGATACGGACCTGCCTCTTCGCCACCGAGGAGACCGACCTCCGCGCCGCCCTGCGCTCCGGCGCCCCGGACGAGGAGATCGCCCGCCTCTGGCGTCAGGCGATGTGGGGCAAGAAGGCGGGCGCGGGGCTGGACGACCCGTCGTTCGTCCAGCCCGACCGGCCGATGTCCGCCATCGGCGGCTGACGGACCCCGTCAGGGACGCGGGTCCTCCCAGTCGCCGAGCAGGACGACGTCCTTCAAGAACCCGCGCACCCCGAGGAACTGCGACAGATGCTCGCGGTGTTCCTCGCAGGCGAGCCACGTCTTGCGCCGCTCCGGCGTGTGGATCTTCGGGTTGTTCCACGCCAGCACCCACACGGCGTCGACGCGACATCCCTTGGCCGAACAGACAGGCGTCTCACTCACAGGTCCGTCACTGGTTCCGTCTCGCAAAGCCCCCCGGAAACAAGGCGACGCCGAGCAGCCACGGGGGGAGCTGCCCGGCGTCGGTCCGTCGCTCCGACGGGGGATGCGGAGCGCGTACGCAGTATGTCATGGGTCACCCGCCGCACGGCACCGGAACAGCATGATTGATCTGAGCTTTTCTTGAGCTTCCCGGGTGGCCGCGTTCCGCTTCCACCGCGTCGGCCGTGGTCACACCGGGTCGGCCCGCTCACCCCGCGCTCCGGCCGCCGGGTCCGGGGGCGCGCCCTCCGCCGCGGGCTCCGTCCGCTCGTCCTCGCCACGCGGCGCATTGATCATGGGGCGCGTGGGTGTCGTCACGAACGTGGAGGGCAGCGTCGGCGGCCGCTCCCGGCCGGCGTTCGCGATCACTACCGCGACATAGGGGAGGACGCCACCGAGCACCAGCGCCACGACGGCGACGTACCGCTCGACGTTCCACAGCGTCGCCGCGAGGATCACGGAGACCGTACGGATCGACATCGAGATCACATACCGCCGCTGCCGGCCCCGCACGTCCTCGGCGAGCCCGGTCCGGGCCCCGGTGATCCGGAATACCTGGGCGCTTCCGCCGTGCTGTTTCCGCATCACATTCCACCATCCGCGTGCATCGGACTCACCCCGGCCCGCACCGTCGTCACACCCGGCGCGGAACCGGCCCGGGCATCTCTTACGGTACGCCGCGCCCGCGCCGCCCACGAGACCGGGTCACCGCCCTGCCAGCGGGAACGCCATGGGCCCGGCCCCGTAGGGGGGAAGCCGACATGCGCCGAACGGTGTACACAACCACACTGGCGGTAGTGCTCACGTCGAGCCGTACGAGGAGGAGCCATGGGCTGGTTGTGGGCGATCATCGTGGGATTCGTGCTGGGCCTGATCGCCAAGGCGGTCATCCCGGGCAAGCAGCACAGCCCTCTGTGGCTGACGACCATCTGCGGCATCCTGGGCGCCATCGCGGGCAACGCCGTCGCCAGTGCCCTCGGCGTCGCGGAGACCCGGGGCATCGACTGGAGCCGGCACTTCTTCCAGCTCGTGGCCGCGATCATCATCGTCGCGCTCGTCGACGCCCTCTACATGGCGACCCTGGGGAAGAGGAAACAGCAGCGGGCCTGATCCGGCCGCACCGCTCTTGAGCGAGCCGGACCGTTCCCGAGCGAGGGGCGCGCCTCCGTACGGGGCGCGCCCCTCGTCGTGCTAGGCGGGGACGACCTCGACCGCGGCGAGGTTCTTCTTCCCGCGGCGCAGTACCAGCCACCGTCCGTGCAGCAGGTCCTCCTTCGCCGGGACGGCGTCCTCGGAGGCGACCTTCACGTTGTTCACGTACGCGCCGCCCTCCTTCACCGTCCGCCGCGCGGCGGACTTGCTGGCGACGAGCCCGACCTCGGCGAGCAGGTCGACGACCGGACCCAGCTCGGCGACCCGCACGTGCGGCACCTCGGAGAGCGCCGCGGCCAGCGTCGGGCCGTCCAGCTCCGCCAGCTCGCCCTGCCCGAACAGCGCCTTGGACGCCGCGACGACCGCCGCGGTCTGGCCGGCGCCGTGCACCAGCGTCGTCAGCTCCTCGGCGAGCGCGCGCTGCGCGGCCCGGGCCTGCGGACGCTCCTCGGTCTGCCTCTCCAGCTCCTCCAGCTCCTCGCGGGACTTGAAGGACAGGATGCGCAGGTACTTGGAGATGTCCCGGTCGTCCACGTTCAGCCAGAACTGGTAGAACGCGTACGGCGTCGTCATCTCCGGGTCGAGCCAGACGGCGCCGCCCTCGGTCTTGCCGAACTTGGTGCCGTCCGCCTTCGTCATCAGCGGGGTGGCCAGGGCGTGGACCTCGGCACCCGGCTCCAGCCGGTGGATCAGGTCCAGCCCGGCCGTGAGGTTCCCCCACTGGTCGCTGCCGCCCTGCTGGAGCGTGCAGCCGTGGCGGCGGTAGAGCTGGAGGAAGTCCATGCCCTGGAGGATCTGGTAGCTGAACTCCGTGTAGCTGATGCCCTGGTCGGACTCCAGGCGGCGGGCCACGGAGTCTTTCGTCAGCATCTTGTTGACACGGAAGTGCTTGCCGACGTCCCGCAGGAACTCGATCGCGGAGAGGTTCGCGGTCCAGTCGAGGTTGTTGACCATGACGGCCGCGTTCTCACCCTCGAAGGACAGGAACGGCTCGATCTGCGAACGCAGCTTGCCGACCCAGCCGGCCACCGTCTCCGGGTCGTTCAGCGTGCGCTCCGCGGTCGGGCGGGGGTCGCCGATCAGACCCGTCGCGCCGCCCACCAGCGCCAGCGGCCGGTGCCCGGCCTGCTGGAGCCGGCGCACGGTGAGCACCTGCACGAGGTGCCCCACGTGCAGGGACGGCGCCGTCGGGTCGAAGCCGCAATAGAACGTGACAGGACCGTCCGCGAGAGCCTTGCGCAAGGCGTCCTCGTCGGTGGACAGGGCGAACAGCCCACGCCACTTCAGCTCGTCGACGATGTCCGTCACGGTTCTCGTGTCTCCTCGGTGATCTTCGGGGCGGTCGGGTGACAGCCGACTACGAGGTTATACGCCCTGACTGACAGAGCTCATATTGAAATCGGGGATCCGCAGCGCGGGCATCGCGGCCCGCGTGAACCAGTCGCTCCACTCCCGCGGCAGCGTCTTCTCCGTGCGTCCGGCCTCCGCGGCCCGGCCCAGCAGGCCCACCGGGGACTCGTTGAACCGGAAGTTGTTCACCTGCCCGGTCACCTCGCCGTTCTCCACGAGGTAGACGCCGTCCCGGGTCAGACCGGTGAGCAGCAGCGTCGCCGGGTCGACCTCGCGGATGTACCACAGGCAGGTCAGCAGCAGCCCGCGCTCGGTGTCCGCGACCATCTGGTCCAGCGAGCGGTCGCTCCCGCCGTCCAGGATCAGGTTCCCGAGCGCCGGGGCGACCGGCAGCCCCGTCAGGCCCGCGCTGTGCCGGGTGGTGGTCAGGTGCTTCAGCACCCCCTCGTCGACCCACTCGGTCGCGTGCGTGGGCAGTCCGTTGTCGAACACCGACTGGTCGCCGCCGGAGGAGTGGGCGACGACGAAGGGCGGGCACTCCAGGCCCGGCTCGTTCGGGTCGCTGCGCAGGGTCAGCGGCAGCTCGCTCAGCTTCTCGCCGACGCGGGTGCCGCCGCCCGGCTTGGAGAACACCGTCCGCCCCTCGGCCGCGTCCCGGCCCGACGCCGACCACAGCTGGTAGATCAGCAGGTCCGCGACCGCGGTCGGGGGCAGCAGCGTCTCGTAGCGGCCGGCGGGCAGCTCCACGCGCCGCTCCGCCCAGCCGAGCCGTACGGCGAGCTCGGCGTCGAGCGCCCCGGGGTCGACGTCCTTGAAGTCCCGCGTGGACCGGCCGGCCCAGGCCGAACGGGTGCGGTCGGGCGACTTGGCGTTCAGCTCCAGCGTGCCGGTGGGCTGGTCGTGCCGCAGGCGCAGCCCGGTGGAGGTGCCGACATACGTGGAGACCAGCTCGTGGTTGGCGAAGCCGTACAGCTCCCGGCCGCCCGCACGCGCGCGTGCGAACGCCTCGCCGAGCGCCGGGGCGAAGTCGGCGAACACCGCGGAGGAGGTCTCGGCGGGCGCGTCCGTGAAGTCCGGCGACCGGGGCACGCCGCCGACCAGCGGCTGCGCGTCCTCCGCCGGTGCGGCCCCGCGCGCGGCGGCCTCGGCGGCCCGTACCAGGGGCTCCAGCTCGTCCGCGGTGACCGCCGACCGGGACACCACCCCGGAGGCGGTGCCCTCCTTGCCGTCCACGGTCGCGATCACGGTGAGCGTACGGCCGCGCGTCACGCCGTTCGTGGTGAGCGCGTTGCCGGCCCAGCGCAGGTTGGCGGTGGAGTGCTCGTCCGCGATGACGACGCAGCCGTCGGCACGTGACAGCGCCAGGGCCTGCTCGACGATCTCGTGCGGCTTGTGGGTGCGGGCGCTCATCGACCGGCCTCCTGCGTGGTGTTGAGAATGTTGACGCCCCGGAAGAGCGCGGACGGGCACCCGTGGGACACGGCGGCCACCTGGCCCGGCTGGGCCTTGCCGCAGTTGAAGGCGCCGCCGAGGACATAGGTCTGCGGTCCGCCGACCGCCGCCATGGACCCCCAGAAGTCGGTGGTCGTCGCCTGATAGGCCACGTCCTTCAGCTGTCCGGTGATCCGCCCGTTCTCGATCCGGAAGAAGCGCTGCCCGGTGAACTGGAAGTTGTACCGCTGCATGTCGATGGACCAGGACCGGTCGCCGACGACGTAGATGCCCCGGTCGACGCCCCCGATCAGGCCCTCGGTGGACAGCCCCGCGGGATCCGGCTGCAGGGAGACGTTCGCCATGCGCTGCACCGGCACATGGCCGGGGGAGTCGGCGAACGCGCAGCCGTTGGACCGCTCGAACCCGGTCAGCCGCGCGATCCGCCGGTCCAGCTGGTAGCCCACCAGCGTGCCGTCCTTCACCAGGTCCCAGGACTGCGCCTCGACGCCCTCGTCGTCGAAGCCGACGGTCGCGAGGCCGTGCTCGGCGGTGCGGTCACCCGTGACGTTCATCAGCTCGGAGCCGTACTTCAGCTTGCCGAGCCGGTCGAAGGTGGCGAAGGAGGTGCCGGCGTAGGCGGCCTCGTAGCCGAGGGCGCGGTCCAGCTCCGTGGCGTGCCCGATGGACTCGTGGATGGTCAGCCACAGGTTGGACGGGTCGACGACGAGGTCGTACAGGCCGGGGTCAACGCTGGGCGCACGCATCTTCTCGGCGAGCAGCTCGGGGATCCGCTCCAGCTCGGCGTCCCAGTCCCAGCCCGTGCCGGTCAGGTACTCCCAGCCGCGTCCGGCCGGCGGCGCGATGGTCCGCATCGAGTCGAACTCGCCGCTGGACTCGTCCACCGACACCGCGGTCAGCTCCGGGTGCAGCCGCACCCGCTGCTGGGTGGTGACGGTCCCGGCGGTGTCGGCGTAGAACTTGTTCTCGTGCACGGTGAGCAGCGAGGCGTCGACGTGGTCGACGCCGTTCGCCGCCAGCAGCCGGGCGCTCCACTCCGCCAGCAGCGCGGCCTTCTCCTCGGCGGGCACGGAGAACGGGTCGATCTCGTACGACGAGATCCACGTCCGCTCCGCGTGCACGGGCTCGTCGGCGAGCTCCACCAGCTCCTTCGACCCGGCCGCCTTGATCACCTGCGCGGAGAGCTTGGCCATGGCCACCGCCTGCGAGGCGACCCTCGCGGCGGCGTCCATGGTCAGGTCGACCCCGGACGCGAAGCCCCATGTACCGCCGTGCACGACCCGCACCGCGTACCCGAGGTCGGTGGTGTCCGACGATCCGGCGGGCTTGGCGTCCCGCAGCCGCCAGGAGGCGCTGCGCACCCGCTCGAACCGGAAGTCCGCGTGCTCGGCCCCCAGCGCACGCGCGCGGGCGAGCGCGGCGTCGGCGAGGGCCCGTAGGGGAAGCGCCGTGAAGGCTTCGTCGATGGAATGGGGCACGGAGATCTCCCTGCTGTCGTGGCCTGTCGGCTCCGATCATGTCGCGCGACCCGCCCGGCGGACCACATGTTTCCGTCCGTCTCCGGGCGTTTCTGTAGGGACCCGACAGTGACTCCCCCCAGCCACTGTCGGTGCCCGATTGCCCGCGGCAGGGGCGCGACCGATAGGTTTTTGGATGAAGCCGCCTGTCACCAGGTGTTCGGGCGGGCTGTCGGACCGCTGCAGACCGCTATCGAAAGGGTGATCCGTTGAGCCGCTCGGTTCTCGTCACCGGAGGCAACCGGGGCATCGGCCTCGCCATCGCCCGTGCATTCGCCGACGCCGGCGACAAGGTCGCGATCACGTACCGCTCCGGGGAGCCGCCGGCCGGCTTCCTCGCGGTCAAGTGCGACATCACCGACCCGGAGCAGGTGGAGCAGGCCTACAAGGAGATCGAGGAGCAGCACGGTCCGGTCGAGGTTCTCGTCGCCAACGCCGGCGTCACCAAGGACCAGCTCCTGATGCGCATGTCCGAGGAGGACTTCACCTCGGTCATCGACACGAACCTCACCGGCACCTTCCGCGTCGTCAAGCGTGCGAACCGCGGCATGCTGCGCGCCAAGAAGGGCCGCGTCGTCCTCATCTCGTCCGTGGTCGGTCTGCTCGGCTCGGCGGGGCAGGCGAACTACGCCGCCTCCAAGGCCGCCCTGGTCGGCTTCGCGCGCTCCCTCGCCCGTGAGCTGGGTTCGCGCAACCTCACCTTCAACGTCGTCGCGCCCGGCTTCGTCGACACCGACATGACCAAGGCGCTCACCGACGAGCAGCGCGGGAACATCGTCTCGCAGGTGCCGCTCGGCCGTTACGCGCAGCCGGAGGAGATCGCCGCGGCGGTGCGGTTCCTCGCCTCGGACGACGCCTCGTACATCACTGGAGCCGTCATTCCCGTTGACGGCGGACTGGGAATGGGTCACTGATCACCATGAGCGGAATTCTCGAGGGCAAGCGCATCCTGGTCACGGGCGTGCTGATGGAGTCCTCCATCGCCTTCCACGTCGCCAAGCTGGCCCAGGAGCAGGGCGCCGAGATCATCCTGACCGCGTTCCCGCGGCCCACGCTGACCGAGCGCATCGCCAAGAAGCTGCCGAAGCCCACCAAGGTCATCGAGCTGGACGTCACGAACGACGAGCACCTCGGCCGCCTGGCCGACGTCGTCGGCGAGGAGCTGGGCGGACTGGACGGCATCGTCCACTCCATCGGCTTCGCCCCGCAGGACGCGCTCGGCGGCAACTTCCTCAACACGCCGTTCGAGTCGGTCTCCACCGCCATGCACGTCTCGGCGTTCTCGCTGAAGTCGCTGACCATGGCCTGCCTGCCGCTGATGCAGAACGGCGGCTCGGTCGTCGGTCTCACCTTCGACGCCCAGTACGCCTGGCCGCAGTACGACTGGATGGGCCCGGCCAAGGCCGCCCTGGAGGCGACCAACCGCTACATGGCGCGTGACCTCGGCAAGCAGAACATCCGCTGCAACCTCATCTCCGCGGGCCCGATCGGCTCCATGGCCGCCAAGTCCATCCCGGGCTTCGGCGAGCTGGCGTCCGTGTGGGACACCCGCTCTCCGCTGGAGTGGGACCTGAAGGACCCGGAGCCGGCGGGCAAGGGTGTCGTCGCCCTGCTCAGCGACTGGTTCCCGAAGACCACGGGCGAGATCATCCACGTCGACGGCGGTCTGCACGCCATCGGCGCCTGATCACCGCGACCGGCGCCCGACCGCCGCATCCGATCGCCGGCGAGGCCCGCACCCCTTCGAGGGGTGCGGGCCTCGGCCGTACGGGGGATTCCCCTCGGGCGTCACCCGTTCGGCCCACCGGCCGGGCCGCCGGGGCACCGGCGGAGCACCCTGGATTACGCGTTCACCTCGCGATTTCCCCACCGCAGCCCGGCGAGGAGGTCCCCTTGTGCGCCTGTCCCGCAGCCTGGCCCCGCTGACCGTGGCCGTGGCCCTCGTGCTCTGTCTGCCGTACGACGCGATGTCGCACGTCCGCGCGGGTGACGGCAAGCCTCCCGCGCCCGGACTGTTCGGCGCCGCCTGCCGGACCTCGGTCGACGGCTCCCACGTGGTCGCCTACTGCCACAACCCCTATGTCGACACCGACCGCGTGCGCCTGCACATCGAGTGCGCCCGCTGGTGGGACATCGACACCGACAGCGCCCCGGTGGACGCCGGGCCCGCGATGACCGTCCGGCTCACCGGCCGGTGCTGGAAGGACGTCGGTTCGGTCTGGGTCAGCCACCAGAAGGTCCGCTGAACCTGTCCGGACGGCACAGGAAGGGGTAGCTGGCGGCCTCCACCGCCGCCGCCTCGGCGTCCCGGGTGCGGATCGCGTCCACCAGCCGGGTGTGGTCCATGTGCGTCTCCGGGGTGAGCTCCGCGCCGACGTCCGCGCGCAGCCAGTCGCGCAGCACCTCGCCCAGGTCGGCGTACATGGCGGTCATGGCGTCGTTGTGGGACGCGGCCACGACGGCCAGGTGGAACGTGGCGTCGGCGGTCACGAATGCCTCCGCCTCGCCCGTCTCCCACGCCTCCTCGCGCCGCGCGAGGAGCGCGTCCAGCTGCTTGAGGTCCTTCTCGGTGCGCCGCTCGGCGGCCAGCTTCGCCGCGGCCGACTCCAGCGTGGAGCGCAGCTCGGCGATGTGCCGGGGGTCGGCGTCGGCGAAGCGCCGGTGCATCACCCCGGCCAGCTCGCTCGTCGCCACCACATAGGTTCCCGAGCCCTGCCGGATGTCCAGCAGTCCGTTGTGCGCGAGCGCGCGGACCGCCTCGCGGACCGTGTTGCGGGCCACTCCGAGCTGCTCGACCAGCTCCGGCTCGGTCGGGATGCGCGAGCCGACCGGCCACTCGCCGGAGGTGATCTGGTGGCGCAGCGCGGCGATGACCTGCTCGGACAGCGCCGAACGGCGCGGGTGGCTCAGGGGCATGGCCCACCTTCGCACGAGAGGCCCGGGAGGGGACGTCCCGGGAATGGACAACCAATCATCCCATGATTCTATGATGGACCTCATGGCTAGTGAGAAGTTCCGGACAGTGGACACCCGTACGGCGATGTCACCCACCGAACGCGGTACGGACGCCGTTGCGGGCACCGAGGAGACGAACCCCGGCGCGGGCCGTACGCGCGCGTGGGCGACCCGGCTGGTCGTCGCCGGCATCCTGCTGTCCGCCCTGAACCTCCGTCCGGCCATCACGAGCCTCGGCGCCCTCCTGGAGGAGGTGCGCGACGATCTCGGCATGAGCGGCAGCGTGGCCGGGCTGCTCACCTCCGTGCCCCCGTTGTGCTTCGCCGTCTTCGGGGTCACCGCGCCCCGGCTGGCCCGCCGCTTCGGACCGGCCGCGGTGATCTGCGCCGGCATGGCCGCCATCGCCGCGGGCCTGCTGATACGCCCCTACGTCGGCGGCACCGCCGGCTTCCTGGCCGCCAGCGCGCTCGCCCTCATGGGGATCGCCGTCAGCAACGTCCTGATGCCGGTCGTCGTCAAGCGCTGGTTCCCCGACCGGGTCGGCTCCATGACCGGCCTGTACTCGATGGCCCTCGCCCTCGGCACGTCCCTCGCGGCCGCGGTGACCGTCCCGCTGACCGGCGCCCTGGGCGGCAGCTGGCGGTCCGGCCTCGCCGTCTGGGCGGCTCTCGCCGCGGCCGCCGTGCTGCCCTGGCTGCCGCTCGTGAGGGACCGCGGCACCGCGCCCGCCCCGTCCCGGCAGCAGACGGCCGGGACGGCTGAGCAGCACGCCCCGCTGCGGATGGCCCGCAGCCGCACCGCCTGGGCGCTCGCCGTCTTCTTCGGCCTCCAGGCAACCGCGGCCTACATCACCATGGGCTGGATGCCGCAGATCTTCCGCGACGCCGGGGTCCCGGCGGGCACCGCGGGCGTCCTCCTCGCCGTCACCATGGTGATGGGTGTGCCGCTGGCCTTCGTCATCCCGCGCGTCGCCACGCGGCTGCCCCACCAGGGGCCGATCGCGCTGGTCCTGGGCGCCTGCGGGCTCGCCGGATACGCCGGTCTGTACTTCGCGCCGGCCGCCGGCGCCTGGGCCTGGGCCCTGCTGCTCGGCGTCTCCAACTGCGCCTTCCCGCTCGCGCTGACGATGGTCGGCATGCGGGCCCGCAGCGGACCCGGCGTGGCCCAGCTGTCCGCGTTCGCGCAGAGCACCGGCTACCTGATCTCCATCCCCGGCCCGCTGCTGGTCGGCGTGCTCTACCAGCGGAGCGGCGGCTGGGGACTGCCGATCGCCCTGATGGCGGCCCTCATGGTGCCCCAGATGGTCATGGGCGTCCTGGCGGGCCGCAACCGCACGGTCGAGGAGGAAGCGGCGGTGCGCTGACCGGCAGACCCCGGCGGCACTCTCCGGACGAAGGGTGCGAGACTGGGCGCATGCAGCCTGTGCTCGACCCGAACCCGAAGGACGGCCAGAAGAAGATGCTGCTCGTCTTCGGCTCGTTCCTCGCCATCTTCGTGATCATCGCCGTCATCGCGACCATCGCGTCACCCTGACGGCGGCCCGCACCCGCCGATGGTGGTGCTGGCCCCCCCAACCCCTAGGGGGTCAGGTTCAGGGTCAACTGGGTGGACTTCCGGATGGGTTGGCCGACCCGTGATCCGTACCTTCGAGATGTGACCGCACGACGCGGTCACGGACCCGCTCGAAGACACGGAGGCGACCATGCCGGCTCGCACCCACTCCCGGCCCCACCCGGCGACCACGGGCGGCGTCGACATCCGGCTGCCCTGGTGGGCCCTCGCCCTGCCCGCGCTCGCCTTCATGGCGCTGCTCGCGCTGATACTGAACCCGTCGGACGCCCACGCGGCGACCGGCGACCCGGCGATCACCCACCTCCTGGAACGCGCCCAGCGGCTCCTCGCACGCTGACCCGGAGCCTCCGCGCGCGGTGAATCCGCATGTCAACTCCCTGCGCCGCGTGGCCTGTTTCATGCGAAGCTGGGTCACATGAGCGCCGCAGAACCCCGCAGGATCGCCCTCTTCCGGCATGCGAAAGCAGACTGGCCCCAGGTGTCCGACCATGAGCGCCCGCTCGCCGAGCGCGGCCGCATGGATGCCGCGGTCGCCGGACGGAAGCTGGCCGACACCGCCATCACCTTCGACCTGGCCCTGTGCTCCACCGCGGTCCGGACCCGCGAGACCTGGAAGCTCGCCGTCCACGAACTGTCGCACCGGCCGAAAACCATCTACGAGGAGCGGGTCTACGAGGCCTCGCCCGGTGAGCTGATCGCCGTGCTCAACGAGATCCCGGACGACGTGCGGAACGTGATCATGATCGGTCACAACCCCGGCATCCACGGCCTGGCCGACATCCTGTCCGGCGCCGCGGAGGGAGATGCCCGCGACCGGATGAACCGCCGCGGCTTCCCCGCCGCCGGCTTCGCGCTGCTCTCCTACGACGGCCCCTGGAAGAGCCTCGAGCCCGCCGTCGCCACGCTGACGGAGTACTGGGCGCCCTCGGAGTGAGCCACGGACGGCCCGGCGTGTCCGGTACGCGGGAGGGCCCGGCGCCTCAGGGGTGCCGGGCCCTCCCGCGTCCGCACCGCCGGTGCGGGACCGGACGGGTGCGGGTGCCGGCGTTCAGTCCTCGTCGTGAGTGTCGGCGGTCTCGACCTCTTCGCGGGTGACGCCGAGCAGGTAGAGGACGGTGTCGAGGAAGGGGAAGTTCACCGCGGTGTGCGCCGCCTCGCGGACCACCGGCTTGGCGTTGAAGGCGACACCGAGACCGGCCGCGTTCAGCATGTCCAGGTCGTTGGCGCCGTCACCGATCGCCACCGTCTGCGACAGCGGCACCCCGGCCTCCGCGGCGAACCGGCGCAGCAGCCGCGCCTTGCCCGCCCGGTCCACGATCTCGCCGGTGACCCGGCCGGTCAGCTTGCCGTCGACGATCTCCAGCGTGTTGGCCTGGGCGAAGTCGAGCCCGAGCCGCTCCTTCAGATCGTCCGTCACCTGGGTGAAACCACCGGAGACGACACCGACCTGGTAGCCGAGGCGCTTCAGGGTGCGGATCAGGGTACGGGCGCCCGGCGTCAGCCGCACCTCGTCGCGCACCTTCTCCACCACCGAGGCGTCCAGCCCCGCCAGCAGCGCCACCCGCGCGTGCAGCGACTGCTCGAAGTCCAGCTCCCCGCGCATCGCCGCCGCCGTCACCTCGGCGACCTTGTCCTCGCAGCCGGCGTGCGCGGCGAACAGCTCGATGACCTCGTCCTGGATCAGGGTGGAGTCCACGTCCATGACCACCAGCCGCTGGGCCCGCCGGTGCAGACCTGCCGAGACGACGGCGATGTCGACACCCAGTGCCGCCGCGTCGGAGGCCAGGGCCGTGCGCAGCGGCTCGGTCTCCACCCCGGAGACGGCGAACTCCACCGCTGTCACCGGGTACTTGGCCAGGCGGAAGATGCGGTCGATGTTTCCGCCTGCCTTCGCGATGCGCGCGGCGATGGCGGCCGTCGACTCGGCGGTGAGCGGATGACCGAGCACGGTCACCAGGGAGCGCCCGACACCGCGCGGACGGTTGTCGCCGTGCCCCGAGAGGATCTCCGCCTGCATCTTCATCGACTCGGCCCAGCTGTGCACGGTCGCCCGCAGGTCGCCCTCCCGGCCGGCCGGCGGCTGGGTGACCAGCACGCACAGCACCAGGCGGCCCCGGGTGACGACCTGCTCGATGTCGACCACGTCGACGTAGTAGGCGGCCAGGGTGTCGAAGAGGCCGGCCGTGATGCCTGGCCTGTCCTTGCCGAAGATCTTGACGAGGAGAGTGGGGACCTCGGAGGTCTGCGAAGCGCTCATGGTGTCACCACCGTATCCGGCACCCAGTGCCGCACGCCGCCGAGGTCCGCCTGCCGGACAGGGAACAGTGGGTGTCGGCCCGATGTCAGGAATCTTGCCACCGGAGGACGGCACGGCCACCCGCCCGCGTGTCTCCGGCCCCACCACGACTGTGCCACGGGACGCCTCCGAAGGCAGTTCCAAGGCCGCCGCCCTCACCGGACCGGCGGGGCGGTCTCCTTCCCCTGCGTCGCGTGCTTCCGGGGCGGCGGGTCTCACCCGCCGCGTTTCGGCCTCCCCGGTGGCGGCGGCGGAGGCGGTGGCGGCGGCCACTCGGAGCCGTCCGGCCCCGGCGGGCGCTCGCCCGACCGCGCGGCCGGGCGTTTCCGCGGTCGCGGGGGAGTCTGGCCCAGCGGACGGACGACGGTCGGGGCGCCGTACACGTCGTCCCCCGCCCGGGGCGCCGGGGCGTCCCGCACCTCCTCCGGGACCCGCAGATAGGGGTTCGTGTCGGGGTTCGGCGGCCGGTGGGGCCGGCCCGGCACGTACGGCCCGGCCTCGCCCTCCGGCCCGGTGGGACTTCCGCCGGGCACCCGGCCGCCACCCCCGGACGCCGGGCCGCACACGCCGGGCCGCCCCTGCTCCGCCACGTACCCGGACACGGCCGGGCTCCCGGCGCCCCGGGTCCCGTTCCCGGCCGCCGCCCATGCCCCCGCCGCCCCGGTCGCCCGGGCGAGCAGCGCTCCCACCGCTCCGGCCCCGGCCCCCCACACGGCTCCGAGGAGCAGGGCCGCGCCGAGGTGCCCGTGCAGGGTGACACCCGCGCCGAAGGCGTCGAAGCCGAGGACGGACAGGGAGGCGTCCACGGACACGTCCGTCAGCCGGGCGAGCAGCGGCAGGGCGAGCGCGGTCGCGACCCCCAGCCGCAGCGCGCACCGTCCCGCCAGTCCCAGAGCACTGTCGGCGGCCCCGAAGCCACGCCTCCCGCCGCCGCTCGTCCCGGCCGCCGACGCGGGACCCCCGGCCGCCCCGGCCGCCCCGGACCCACGGACCACCGGCGTCCGCAGGGCCGTCAGCACCCCGGCGAGCAGCATCGTCAGCGCGGACGCCACCGCCAGCAGCCACACCCGGTCGTCCAGTCCGGCCAGCCGGCCAAGGGTCACCGGCTCGTCTGAGCCCCCGCCGAGGAGCTGGTCCAGGGGATGGGGGAGCAGCTTGCCGAGGACGCCGGTGGCGCGGCCGTCCCAGGGGACGAACAGGCCGAGCGGGAGGCCCAGCCAGACCCCGTTCGGCGTACCGAGCAGCGCCGCGCCGGCGATCCGCCTCGGGTGGTCGTCGCCGATGGCCGCGTACGCCGCGGCGGCGGCCCCCGCCAGCACGGCCAGCAGCAGCACCGTCACGAGTGCCGAGACCGCCGGCCGGACCACCCGGTGCAGGGGAGCCCAGCCCGGCGGCAGGGGGGCGCGGCGGGAGGCGAACAGTGCGATCAGCAGGATCCCGACGCACCAGCCGAAGCCGCCGAGGAGCGTGGCCGGGGTGTCCACGGTGAAGCCGACGGCCGCCTTGGCGTGGACCAGGTCACCGATCTTGTCCGGCAGCAGCCCGCCGAGGTCCCCGAGGCCCGGGACGCTCAGGCCGCCGCCGCCCTTCCCGCCTCCGCCCGGCAGCCGGTCCAGGCCGAGCGAGTCGCCGTCGATGGTGACGACGTCGTGACCGGCCCAGGCGAGTCCGCCCAGCATCGCCACGAAGAGCGCGATCACCGCGCCCGCGCGCGCGAGGAGTTCGGCGGGCGCGACGGCAACTCCGGCCGAGCGCAGGGACCGTAGGAAGAACCACGACAGCAGCAGCGCACCGACCAGGCCCACCCCGAGTGGCGTGATCTCGATGGCGGTGTGCGCCTCGGCGCCTTTCAGCCCGAACATGGACACATCGCCGGACGGCGAGACCGAACCACCCGCACCCAGCGCCACAACGGCCGCCGTCATGGGGCCCAGTGAGGCCGAGGAGTCGGCCTGCAGCAGGTGCAGGCCGAGCGCGGCTGTGCCCGCCATTCCGATCAACGCCCAGCTCACCGTGGCGATCGCGGACACGGCGATGTCCGTCCAGGGCAGCCCGGTACCGCGTCGTGCGGTCCCGACGTCCATGGCAGTGCTCATGGCAGACCCCCCGATCCGCGGCGCGGCATCGCAGCCGCGCTGGTCCCCCTCGTGGGGGATTACCACTCTCCGGCCCGGTTTCAACCCCGTCAACGGGGCGAGTTGGTGCGCGCACCGTTGTTGTTCGCAAGGCCCGAGTTTCGGTCAGAGGGCCGAGCCTGAAATAGTTCCCCACGATGTTCGACATCCCTAGACTCCCTGTGATGGGGGTAACTCGGGGGACAACTCAGTGGGGCATGGAGTGCCGGAACTCGTACTGGAATCAAACGGACGGACCTGGACGCTCGACACGTCCAGGTCCTACACCCTCGGCCGCGATCCGCAGGGTGACATCGTCTTCGACGACGCCAGGGTCTCCTGGCGGCACGCCACGGTCAGTTACAACGGCCGCAGTTGGGCCATCGAGGACCACGGCAGCACCAACGGCACGTTCGTGCAGGGCCAGCGGATCCATCAGATGGAGATCGGCCCGGGCTCGTCGCTGCACCTCGGCAACGCGACGGACGGACCGCGGCTGAACCTGTCCGGGGCCGCCGCCCCGGTCGGCGGGCAGCCGCAGGGGGCGGCGCCGTACGCGGCCCAGGGAGCCGGCGCACCGGGCTGGGCCCCGCAGCAGTCCGCGCCGCCGCAGTCCGTGCCGCATCAGGCACCGGCGCAGCAGAACCCGCAGCCCGGCTGGCAGCAGCCGCAGGCGGGGGCCGGCTTCCCGCAGCAGCAGTCGGGACCGCCCGACCAGTACGCGCAGAAGACGCCCGGTGGAGGCGCGGGGGCGCCGCCGGTGTACGGCGACCGCAGCCCGACCACGTTCCACCAGTTCTCCATCGGCCGCGTGATGCGCATCGGCCGTTCCCTGGAGAACGAGCTGGTCGTCTCCGACCTGCAGGTCTCGCGGCACCACGCCGAGTTCCACTCGACGCCCGACGGCCGCATGGAGATCCGCGACCTGGGCTCGCACAACGGCACCTACGTCAACGGTCAGCCGATCGCCAAGGGCGGCTCGGCGCTGCTCGGCCCGAACGACATCGTCGGCGTCGGCCACTCCACCTTCCGCATCGTCGGCGACCGCCTCGAGGAGTTCGTCGACACCGGTGAGGTCTCCTTCTCCGCACGCCACCTCACCGTCACGGTCGACGGCGGCAAGCAGATCCTGAAGGACGTCTCCTTCGGCGTCCCGGAGAAGTCCCTGATCGCGGTCATCGGCCCGTCCGGCTCCGGCAAGTCGACCCTGCTCAAGGCGCTCACCGGCTACCGGCCCGCCAACCAGGGCGAGGTCCTCTACGACAACCGCAACCTGTACAAGCAGTTCGCCGAGCTGCGCCAGCGCATCGGTCTGGTCCCGCAGGACGACATCCTGCACAAGGAGCTGACCGTCAAGAAGGCCCTGAAGTACGCGGCCAAGCTGCGCTTCCCGGCCGACACCACGGCCCAGGAGCGCGACGCCCGGATAGACGAGGTGCTGCGCGAGCTGAAGCTGGACATCCACAAGGACAAGAAGGTCACGTCCCTGTCCGGCGGTCAGCGCAAGCGTGTCTCGGTGGCGCTGGAGCTGCTCACCAAGCCGTCGCTGATCTTCCTGGACGAGCCGACCTCCGGTCTCGACCCGGGCATGGACCGTGACGTCATGCAGCTGCTGCGCGGCCTCGCCGACGACGGCCGTACGGTCCTGGTGGTCACCCACTCGGTGGCCGAGCTGGCTCTGTGCGACAAGCTGCTGGTGATGGCGCCGGGCGGTGCCGTCGCCTACTTCGGGCCGCCGGAGGAGGCGCTGAACTTCTTCGGCTACGACAGCTGGGCCGACGTCTTCTCCGCCTTCGAGAACTACCGCGACTACGACTGGGCCGGCCGCTGGAAGGGCTCGCAGCACTACCAGATGTACGCCGCCGACATCGACGCGGTGGCGCCGCAGTCCGTACACATGCCTCCGCCGCAGGCGATGAAGCCGCCCAAGCCGCAGGGCTGGGGCTCGCAGCTGATCACCCTGATCCGGCGCTACGTGTCGGTCATCGCGTCCGACAAGGGCTTCCTGGCGCTGACGGTGATCCTGCCGGCCGTGCTCGGCGCGGTCAGCCTGCTCATCGACTCGGACAAGGGCCTGCTGGTCAACCCGGTCAACCCGCGCACCCATGTGCCGATCCCGAACGGCACGGCGACCACCGTCCTGCTGATCCTCGCGGTCGGCGCCTGTTTCGCGGGCGCCGCGAACTCCGTGCGTGAGCTGATCAAGGAACGGGTCATCTACGAGCGGGAGCGGGCGACCGGCCTGTCCCGGTCGGCGTACCTGATGTCCAAGGTGGTCGTGCTGGGCGCGGTCACCGTGCTGCAGGGCCTGATGGTCGGCCTGATCGGCTTCTCCAGCCGGGAGATCCCCGCCGAGGGGGTCGTCCTCGGCAACTCGACGCTGTTCGAGCTGTGCCTGCCGATCATGGCGCTCGGCTTCACCTCGATGATGTTCGGCCTGGTGATCTCCTCGCTGGTGAAGACCGCGGAGAAGACCATGCCGCTGCTGGTGATGTTCGCGATCATCCAGGTCGTCTTCACCGGCTGCCTCTTCACCCTGCACGGCACCGTCGGCGTCAACGAGTTCTCGTACCTGATGCCGTCGCGCTGGGCGGTGGCCGCGGCCGGCGCCACGCTGGACTTCAACAACATCGCCCCGAACACCGACGACCCGGGCAGCACCGACCCGCTGTGGGACCACGCGGCCTCGGCCTGGGGCATCGACATGGTCGCGCTGATCGTGCTCGGTGTGGCCTGCGGCTTCCTCGTGTCCCGCTTCCTGCGCCGGCACGAGCCGGAGGTCATGCGGAAGTAACCGCGACACCGCGTCCGGACGACGTGAAGGGCGGCATCCCCCCGAGGGGTGCCGCCCTTCCGCGTTACGTCAGAGGTCCGCGCCGACCTCAGTACGCGCTGTTCACGTTGTCGATCGAACCGTACTTGTCGGCCGCGTAGTTGGCGGCGGCGGTGATGTTCGCGACCGGGTCGTAGATGTTCCACGAGGTGCCGGCGACGTGGTACGCGTTGAAGGTCGGCGGGATGACCTGCAGCAGGCCCTTGGACGGGATGCCGTTGATCGCGTTGATGTCCCAGTTGTTGATGGCCATCGGGTTGCCCGAGGACTCACGCATGATGTTCTTGTGCAGGCCGTGGTAGGAGCCCGGGATGCCCTTGGTCTTCATGATGTCCAGGGCCTGGCGGATCCAGCCGTCCAGGTTGTTCGTGTACGTCTTCGCGGCGACCGGCTGGATCTCGACGCGTTGCGTGGAACGGCTCGCGGCGGCCTGGACGGCGTGCGCCTGCGCGGCCGTCTTCGCGGCGGCCTGGACGGCGGCCTTCTTGGCGGCGGCGTCCGCGGCCTTCTTCGCGACGGCGGCGTCGGCGGCCTTCTTCGCGACGGCGGCGTCGGCGGCCTTCTTCTGGGCCGCGAAGGTGTCGAGCTTGACCGTCTGGGTGGCGAGCTGGTCGGTGACCGTGCCGTGGACGTTCTTCAGGGCCGTGCCGGTGGCGACCTGGGCGGCCGTGGCCGGGGCGCCGGTGGTGACCGTGTCGGCGTTGCTGGGGACGGCCGAGGCGGCGATGGCGGCGACGCCGAGAGCGGCGACACCGGCGATCGCGATCTTGTGCTGCTTGGTCAGGTTGCGACTATGAGCTCGACCGAGAATGTTCTTGGGCATGGCTGAAGGACCTCTTCTGTAGCGCGGAGGTCGCTCTTGCGTCCGCCGTGGGGATCGGTTCCTCCCACACGAACGCCGCGGGGCGGAACCCACGGCGCTGAGCGACGGAAGCAATTCTTAGCTGGCGCAAAATCCCCAGGCAAAGGTGTGACGTACGATCCCCCATAGTGGATCAGGGAAGGGCAAATCGGGACAGACGAGACCGTCTGCCCCGTTCGTAGGGGGCGGTTTATCTCCTATGCCCTTTCGTACGTGATGTGGGCCCTATGTGCGGGCTCACACCGGCCACCCACCGGTCTCACCAGGAGTTGCCGCAGCAATTCGCTGCGTGAGGATCCTCCTCCCGCAGGAGGAGGTGCACGTCGCCGAACTCGTGCCACAGGTAGAGGCCGCGCAGCGCCTCGTCGTAGGCACGCTCGACCGCGGGCCGTCCGGCGACCGCCTCCAGCATCAGCAGATGCGAGGCCTCCGGCTCGTGCAGTCCGGTCAGCAGCCCGTCCACCACCCGCACCCCACGCCCCGGCGTGACCACCAGATCCGTCCATCCCCGCGCCGCCCGGACCACCCCGTCCGCCCCCACCGCCGACTCCACGGCCCGCACCGCCGTCGTCCCCACGGCGATCACCCGGCCCCCACCGGCCCTGACGGCTTCGATCAGCCGCGCCGAGGCCGCAGGCACCGCGAACCGCTCCGGGTAGGGCGGCTCGTGCGCCTCCGCCGACGCCACCCCCGTGTGCAGGGTGACCGGCGCGAACCGCACCCCCCGGCTCACCAGCTCCGCCACCGTCCGCGCGGTGAAGGGCCGCGCCGCGCTCGGCATCTCCGCGCTGCCCGACCCGTCCGGCGCGGGCAGCGCGAACACCGTCTGGTAGACCGACAGCGGCTGGTCCCGCTCCGTATAGGAGTAGCGAATGGGCCGCCCGTGCTCCCGCAGCACCTCCGGTACGGCCGCACCGGCGGCGCGCGCCCACCACAGCCGCTCCCCGCGCGGGCTCAGCGGCTCCTCCAGCACCAGCCGGCCCCCGCCCGCCAGCACCACCTCCGTCCGGGTGCGCGTGCCCGGACGCGCGCGTGTAGTACCGCGCCCGTCCGGCTCCCGCAGCTCCACAGCCCACCGCCCGTCGTCCCCGGGCGTGGAGAAGTGCACCACCACGCGCGCGTGACCCACCCGTCCGTCCACCGCGGCGGCCAGCGTCGGGGAGGTGTTCACGACCAGGAGATCCCCGGCTCGCAGCAACCGCGGCAGCTCGGGGAAGGCGTGATGCGTCACCTCCGTACCGCGCGACACCAGCAGCCGTACGGCGTCCCGGTCCAGCCCCGGCCCCCGCTGCTCGGCCGGCACCCGCGCGGACAGCTCCTCCGGGACCCGCACGTCGACGGTCACGGCGCCTCCAGCAGCGCCGGCGCCGCGTACCGGCCACTGGCCGGCCGCTCGTCCAGCAGCCGCAGGAACGCCGGCACCACCCCGGCGGGCGCCGGACGTGGACCGTGGTCGTCCGGTACGGCCGCCGCGTACAGGTCGGTGGCCATGTCCCCGGGATCCACCGCCCACACCCGCAGCCCGGGCTCCTCCACCCCCAGCACCGCCGCGAGCTGGTCCAGGGCCGCCTTCGAGGCGCCGTAGCCGCCCCACGTCCCGTACGCCTCGGCCGCCGCGTCCGAGCTGACCGCGATCACCGCACCCGCCGGCGACTCCCGCAGCAGCGGCAGCACCCCCTGGACGAGGCCGAGCGCGGCCGTCACATTCACCTCCAGCGCCCGCCGCAGCCCCTCCAGGGGCAGCTCGGCCAGCCGCACCAGCGGCTCGGCGCCCAGCGCGCTCGCGTTGTTCACCAGCAGATCGGCACCCCCGAACTTCTCCGCGGCGGCCACCAGCTCCCCCCGGTGCTCCGCGTCCGTGACATCACCGGGCAGGGCCGCCACCCGCGTCCCCTGGCCGGCGACCGCCTCGGCGGTCTCCGCCAGGGCCCCGGCACCCCGGGCGTCGAGCACCAGATCCCAGCCGCGCGCGGCCAGCGCCTCGGCGAGCGCTCGCCCCAGGCCCTTCGAGGCCCCCGTGATGATCGCTACCGGCATGACAACCGTCCCCTCGTCGCTCACCGCCCGCGCCGGGCGGTGACCACAACCTAGGAACGGCACGGTCCCCGCCGCCTCGGACGCGGGCCGCAGAGCACGCGGTCCCTTCGGCGTACACCGCACGCCCGGGGCCGCAGGACGTACACCGCGGGCCCTGCGACGCAGGACCTGCGCCCGGCCCGGCCTCCCGGGCGTACATCTCCCGCCCTAGGCCCAGCGGCCCGGCCCCTGCCGCCACAGGTCCGATCCGCACCGCCGGACCCCGCCGGTACCGTGAGGACATGAGTCAAGGCCCCCGGTCCGGCCTCGCCGCGGTCAGCTCCGCGCTGCTGGCCATGAGCAGGCACCTGGAGGTGCGCGACGTCCTCAAGACGATCGTCGCCTCCGCCCGCGAGCTGCTCGACGCGCAGTACGCCGCCCTCGGCGTCCCCGACGACCACGGAGGCTTCGCCCAGTTCGTCGTCGACGGCGTCAGCGACGCCCAGTGGAAGGCCATCGGCCCGCTGCCCCGCCAGCACGGCATCCTCGCCGCGATGCTGCACGAGGCCCGCCCCGAGCGCCTCGCCGACGTGCGCACGGACCCCCGCTTCGAGGGCTGGCCGGCCGCGCACCCCGAACTGGCCGACTTCCTGGGCCTGCCCATCCGCGACGGCGACGAGGTCATCGGCGCCCTGTTCCTCGCGAACAAGAACTGCCCCAAACAGCAGGGAAGCTGCGGGTTCACCCAGGAGGACGAGGATTTGCTCGGCATCCTCGCCCAGCACGCCGCCATCGCCCTCACCAACGCCCGTCTCTACGAGCGCAGCCGCGAGCTGACCATCGCCGAGGAGCGCTCCCGCCTCGCCCACGAACTGCACGACGCGGTCAGCCAGAAGCTGTTCTCGCTGCGCCTGACCGCACAGGCCGCGGCGGCCCTCGTCGACCGCGACCCCGCCCGCGCCAAGGGGGAACTGCACCAGGTGGCCGTCCTCGCCGCCGAAGCCGTCGACGAACTGCGCGCCGCCGTGGTGGAGTTGCGGCCCGCCGCCCTCGACGAGGACGGCCTGATCGCCACCTTGCGCACCCAGACGCAGGTCCTCGACCGCGCCCACACCGCGCGCGTGACCTTCTCCGGCAACGGGTTCCGTGCCCTGCCCGCCGCCCAGGAGGAGGCCCTGCTGCGGGTCGCCCAGGAGGCCCTGCACAACGCCCTGCGCCACTCCGGCGCCGGACACGTCGACGTCAGCGTGGCGCGCCGCGGCGGCGGAGCGGTCCTGCGCGTCACCGACGACGGCGGCGGCTTCGACCCGCAGACGGTCCGCCGCGCCGGCCGCCACCTGGGTCTGGTCTCGATGCGGGACCGGGCGAGCGGGGTCGGCGGCACGCTGACCGTGGAATCGGCGCCCGGCAAGGGCACCACGATCGAGTTGGAGGTCCCCGGTGGGTGAAGCGATCAGAGTGCTGCTGGTCGACGACCACCAGGTCGTCCGCCGGGGGCTGCGCACCTTCCTGGAGGTGCAGGACGACATCGAGGTGGTCGGCGAGGCCGCCGACGGAGCCGAGGGAGTCGCCAGCGCCGAGGAACTGCGGCCCGACGTCGTCCTCATGGACGTCAAGATGCCGGGCATGGACGGCATCGACGCCCTGCGCAGACTCCGCGAACTCGACAATCCCGCGCGGGTGCTGATCGTCACCAGCTTCACCGAGCAGCGCACGGTCGTCCCCGCCCTGCGCGCGGGCGCCGCGGGATACGTCTACAAGGACGTGGACCCCGACGCCCTCGCCGGCGCCATCCGCTCGGTGCACGCCGGGCACGTGCTGCTCCAGCCGGAGGTGGCCGGCGCCCTGCTCTCCCAGGAGGAGGCCAACTCCGGCCAGGGCCGCGGCGGATCGCTCACCGAACGCGAGCGCGAGGTGCTCGGTCTCATCGCGGACGGCCGCTCCAACCGGGAGATAGCCCGGGCCCTCGTCCTGTCGGAGAAGACCGTCAAGACGCACGTCTCCAACATCCTGATGAAACTCGACCTCGCCGACCGCACCCAGGCCGCGCTGTGGGCCGTACGGCACGGCGTGACCGGCTGACACCGCACTCCACGGGGGGCCGGCCCCCGGCTGTGCGAGGGGTTCCGTTCCGGACTGAGATTCATACCGTCGTGGGAATGTCACCCGGATGGCGCATCCTCCGGCGATCTCCGCCGTTCTCCAGTGCGTGCCGCGGCGGACCGCCGCGGTGATCGCCTAGGAGGGGTTGAAAGTGAAGAACCTGAAGAAGGCAGCGGCCGTGACGATGGTGGCCGGTGGCCTGATGGCCGCCGGTGCGGGGATGGCCTCCGCCACGGACGGTGCCTGGGCCGGCGGCGCCGCCCACGGCTCCCCGGGCGTGGGCTCCGGCAACGTCGTCCAGGTCCCGGTGCACGTCCCGGTGAACGCGGTCGGCAACAGCGTGAACGTCATCGGCCTGCTGAACCCGGCCTTCGGCAACCTCGGCCTCAACCACTGAGGTCCCCGACCCCCGAGGGTCCCGCGTGACGCCGGCCGGGCCCAGCCCGTCCGGCGTCGCCGCACGCCCGCGCTCAGCGGACCCCCCGCTCCCGCTCCTCCACGACGGAGTTGTACGCCGCCACCTGCGCCCGCCGGGCCGTCCGCTCCACCGGCCGCAGCGCCGCACCCCGCGCCGCCATCTCCCCGGCGCTCACCGCACCGCCGTGCCCGCGGTCGTATGCCAGCGAGACCAGCAGCCCCACCCGCTGGGCCAGCTCCAGGACCCGCACCGCACGCGACGGATACCCCGGCGCCAGCACCTCCCGCCCCCGCTCGGAGCGCGCCCGGTACGCGTCGATGGCCGCCTCCGCCACGGGCCCCGAGCCGGCGACGTCCAGCTTCGACAGGACCTCGGTGGCATCCCGCAGCGCCTCCGCCAGCTCCCGCTCCGCCTCGCCCAGCGAGGGCACGTCGGCGGGCGGCGCCTCACGCACCGGCAGCACCGACCAGACCACCTCGACATGGACATCACCTTCGGGCCCGGCCTCGTGCACCGCCGGCACCAGCCCGAACGCGGCACCGAAGCAGACCACCGCCTCCTCGGCCTCCAGCGCCCGCGCATTGAAATCGGGCGGACCGCTCAGCCCCAGCGGATGACCGGGCGCCGGCAGCGCGACCCGCAGCCCGGTCGTCCCCAGCGTCCGCAGCCGCCCCAGCGCGAGGGTGAGCCCGACCTGCCCGGATTCACCGGGCAGCCCCTCCACCCGGTGCACCGCGTCCTCGCCCACGATGGCGAGTGCGGCGTCGTCCGGAGAGACAAGTCCGGCCAAAAGGGCGTTTCCCCAAGCGGCGAGGCGTCCTGAACGCGGTTCCGAGAGCATGCCCCCACCCTAAGGACCGGACCGATGGAATGGAGCCGAGCACTCGTGGCGTAGATTTCATATGGGCTGCGCCCACCGGCGCGGCGGACCGAGCCACAGGCGTACGCCAGAGCCGAGACCGGCCACACTGCAAGGGGAGACAACGCGCTCATGAGCGATGTTCTGGAGCTTCAGGACGTATCCGTGGTCCGTGAGGGCCGGGCTCTTGTGGACCAGGTCTCCTGGTCGGTGAAGGAGGGGGAGCGCTGGGTCATCCTCGGCCCCAACGGCGCCGGCAAGACCACCCTCCTGAACGTCGCCTCCAGCTACCTCTACCCCAGCAAGGGCACCGCCACCATCCTCGGCGAGACCCTCGGCACCCCCGGCACCGACGTCTTCGAGCTGCGCCCCCGCATCGGCGTGGCAGGCATCGCCCTGGCCGAGAAGCTCCCCAAGCGCCAGACGGTCCTGCAGACGGTCCTCACCGCCGCCTACGGCATGACCGCCGGCTGGCAGGAGGAGTACGAGGATGTCGACGAGCAGCGCGCCCGCGCCTTCCTCGACCGCCTCGGCATGAGCGACTACCTCGACCGGAAGTTCGGCACCCTCTCCGAGGGCGAGCGCAAGCGCACCCTGATCGCCCGCGCCCTGATGACCGACCCCGAGCTGCTCCTCCTCGACGAGCCCGCCGCCGGCCTCGACCTCGGTGGCCGCGAGGACCTGGTGCGCCGTCTCGGCCGCCTCGCCCGCGACCCCATCGCACCCTCGATGATCATGGTCACGCACCACGTCGAGGAGATCGCCCCCGGCTTCACCCACGTCCTCATGATCCGCCAGGGCAAGGTCCTCGCCGCGGGCCCGATCGAGCTCGAACTCAGCTCCCGCAACCTGTCCCTCTGCTTCGGCCTGCCGCTCGTCGTCGAGCAGGTCGGCGAGCGCTGGACCGCCCAGGGTCTGCCCCTGTCCTGACCCGCGGACGCCCCGCCGCTCAGGGGCGTTCCGAGCCAACGGTGCCCGGCCCGCTCCCTTTTGCGCCCTGTCCGCCGCCCGACCGCGGTCCTACCATGACCCGTGTGAACGACATCGACGCATGGGTGTGGTGGCTCGTCGGCGCGGCGGCGCTCGGAATCCCGCTCGTGGTCACCGCGATGCCGGAGTTCGGCATGTTCGCGGTGGGAGCCGTCGCGGCCGCGGTCGTCGCCGGTCTCGGCTTCGACGCCGTGATCCAGGTGCTCACGTTCGTCGCCGTCTCCGTCGCGCTCATCGCCGTCGTCCGGCCCATCGCGGCCCGCCACAGCAACCAGCGCCCCCAACTCGCCACCGGCGTCGAGGCGTTGAAGGGCAAGCAGGCCGTCGTGCTGGAACGCGTCGACGGCTCCGGCGGCCGGATCAAACTCGCCGGGGAAATATGGTCGGCACGCGCCCTCGACACCGGCAGCGCCTACGAGGTCGGCCAGGAGGTGGACGTCGTGGACATCGAAGGAGCCACCGCGATCGTCATCTGAGGCATCCGGCCCCCGAGTCGGGCGACGGTCTGTCAGACTCGACCAGCAAGATCTTCAACATCCGCGAGATCTGCCGACGGTGCCGAGGCGGAGAGGGGTACGGGGAACACGATGGAACCGGTCATCATCGTCCTGGTCATTCTGGTGGTGTTGGTCTTCATCGCCCTGATCAAGACCATCCAGGTCATCCCACAGGCCAGCGCGGCCATCGTCGAGCGCTTCGGCCGCTACACGCGCACGCTGAACGCGGGACTCAACATCGTGGTCCCGTTCATCGACACCATCCGCAACCGCATCGACCTGCGCGAGCAGGTCGTGCCCTTCCCGCCCCAGCCGGTGATCACCCAGGACAACCTGGTCGTGAACATCGACACCGTCATCTACTACCAGGTGACCGACGCCCGGGCCGCCACCTACGAGGTCGCCAGCTACATCCAGGCCATCGAGCAGCTCACCGTCACCACGCTGCGCAACATCATCGGCGGCATGGACCTGGAGCGCACCCTGACCTCCCGCGAGGAGATCAACGCGGCCCTGCGCGGCGTCCTCGACGAGGCCACCGGCAAGTGGGGCATCCGCGTGAACCGCGTCGAGCTGAAGGCCATCGAACCGCCCACCTCCATCCAGGACTCGATGGAGAAGCAGATGCGTGCCGACCGGGACAAGCGCGCCGCGATCCTCACCGCCGAGGGCACGCGCCAGGCGGCCATCCTCACCGCCGAGGGCGAGAAGCAGTCGCAGATCCTGCGCGCCGAAGGTGAGGCCAAGGCGGCCGCCCTGCGCGCCGAGGGCGAGGCCCAGGCCGTCCGTACGGTCTTCGAGGCCATCCACGCCGGCGACCCGGACCAGAAGCTGCTGTCCTACCAGTACCTGCAGATGCTCCCGAAGATCGCCGAGGGCGACGCCAACAAGCTCTGGATCGTCCCCAGCGAGATCGGCGACGCCCTCAAGGGGCTCTCCGGAGCCATGGGCAACTTCGGCCCCCTGGGCGGCGGCGGCAACGGAGGCGGCGCCTCCGTCCCGCCCCAGAACAGCGGCCCCGCCACCGGCCGCCGCGAAAAGCCCAGCATCGACTAGGGGTCGCACAAGGACCCGCCGCCGGTTTCCTTCCGCGCCCCTCGGGGGCGCGGGGGCCCGTCGGCTAGGCCGCGTCCCTGGCGAGCCACGCCGGAAGCGCCTCGAAGTCCTCGGCACCCAGAGCCAGCAGCATCGCGTCCGCCGGCGTCGGCTCGAACGGCTCCCGCAGCAGAGCCATCCCGGCCTCGTCCGGCGTCCGGTTCGCCTTCCGGTGATTGTCCTCCGCACACGCGGCCACCGTGTTCAGCCACGTGTCCTGCCCACCCTGCGACCGCGGCTGCACGTGGTCCACGGTCGTGGCCCTGCGCCCGCAGTAGGCGCACCGGTGCCGGTCCCGTACCAGCACCCCCCGCCTCGACCACGGGGCTTGTCTTCGGAACGGCACCCGTACGTACCTGCACAGCCTGATCACCCGGGGCGCGGGTATGTCCACATCGGCACCGCGCATGCGCAGTTCGGGATGGGCCTGCTCGACGACGGCCTTGTCCTGGAGGACCAGGACGACGGCTCGGTTCAGAGTCACCGTCGACAGCGGCTCGAAGCTCGCGTTCAGCACCAGCGTGTCACGCATCCAGCCCACCTCCCGTGTGCACCTGCCCACCCCCCGGCGGGCTCGGATCAACTCTGTACGGGCGCGCCGAGATGGACAACGCAATAAAAAATGCCCGCCTCCGATCACTTCCAAGACCGGAGGCGGGCAAACGTTCAATGAACGCTCGGCTGAATCGACGCGGTGCGGTCAGCCCTTGCCGGGGTTCTCGTACTCCCCGATGAGCTGGGCACGCGCGATCGCGTGGAACCGCAGATTGAAGCCGACGACGGCGGGAGAGGCGTCCGAGTCCGGACCGAGCTTCTCCTGGTCCACCGCGTACACCGTGAAGACGTACCGGTGCGGACCGTCCCCGGGCGGCGGGGCGGCCCCGCCGAATTCCTTCGTTCCGTAGTCGTTCCGCGCGTGCACGGCACCGTCCGGCAGTCCCTCGAACTTGCCGCTGCCCGCACCCGCCGGCAGCTCCGTCACCGAGGCCGGGATGTCGAACAGGACCCAGTGCCAGAACCCGCTGCCGGTCGGCGCGTCGGGGTCGTAGCAGGTCACGGCGAAGCTCTTGGTCTCCGGCGGGAAGCCCTCCCACCGCAGCTGCGGTGAGGTGTCGCCCTCTGCCTGGACCTGAGCGCCGCCCAGCGTCGCGCCCTCCTCGATGTCCGTGCTCGTCACCGTGAACGACGGCACGGGCGGATGGAAGTCGTGGGGGAGCGGCCGCCGCTTGTGCTCGGTCACCTCGGTACCTCCTGATCGATGACGGTAGTCAGCAGCTACCGAGCCTAGAACCAGTTCCGCTTGCTGCCGACCTCGGACAGCCACTGGTTGAGGTAAGCCGCCCAGTCGGTCCCCTGCCAGTCGTTCAGACCCACCTGGAAGGACCGGAAGGTGTCCGAGCCCTCGCTGAAGAGCCCCGGCTTCTTGTCCATCTCCAGTACGACGTCCATCGCGTGCTCGTCGGCGACGAAGCTGACCTCGACCTGGTTCAGGCCGCGGTACTGCGACGGCGGGAAGAACTCGATCTCCTGGTAGAACGGCAGCCGCTGCCGCGTTCCCCGGATGCGGCCGCGCTCCATGTCCGCGTTCTTGAAGCGGAAGCCCAGCTGGATGAAGGCGTCGAGGATCGCCTTCTGCGCAGGCAGCGGGTGCACGTTGATCGGGTCCAGGTCGCCGGAGTCGACGGCCCGCGCGATCTCCAGCTCGGTCGTCACACCGATGTGCATCCCCCGCAGCGCCTGGCCGTCGATCGTCGTGACCGGCGTCTCCCAGGGGATCTCCAGGCCGAACGGCACCGCGTGCACCGCGCCGGCCTGCAGCTCGAAGGCACCACCGAGCCGCACCTTGGTGAACTCGATGTCCTGCTTGTACTCCTGGTCGCCGCTCTCCACCTCGACCTTGGCCTGCAGGCCCACGGAGAGACCTTCG
Source organism: Streptomyces sp. 1222.5 (assembly GCF_900105245.1). NCBI lineage: Bacteria > Bacillati > Actinomycetota > Actinomycetes > Kitasatosporales > Streptomycetaceae > Streptomyces > Streptomyces sp. 1222.5. Next base: position 6,648,162 of record NZ_FNSZ01000001.1, read on the forward strand.
ATGTTCTGGTTCACGGACCCGCCCTGGATCCGAACCTCACCCTGGACGACACCGCCCGGTACGACGTTGATCTCCGTCAGCACCGTCTCGACCGAGGCCCCACCGGCCCCGAGGCTCGCGAGCAGCTTCTTGAACGCCATTGACTCTCCCTTTGCGAATGGACCCTCGCCCCGTACAAACGCGATCCACCCCCCGCCGGTTCCGCGGGGACGCCGACCCGTCTGGACTACCCTCGGACGGCATGATCGCGCCCCCGGACCGTACGCCACTGCCCCGAGAGTTCTTCGACCGCCCGGTCCTGGAGATCGCCCCCGACCTTCTCGGGCGCATCCTGGTCCGGACTACTCCCGACGGCACGATCGCACTCCGTCTCACCGAGGTCGAGGCCTACGACGGCCCGAACGACCCGGGGTCGCACGCCTATCGCGGTCGTACCGCCCGCAACGAGGTGATGTTCGGTCCGCCCGGACACGTGTACGTCTACTTCACCTACGGCATGTGGCACTGCATGAACCTCGTCTGTGGTCCGGAGGGCCGGGCGAGCGCCGTCCTGCTCCGCGCCGGCGAGGTGGTCGAGGGCGCCGAGCCGGCCCGCAAGCGTCGACTTTCGGCCCGCAACGACAAGGAACTGGCCAGGGGGCCCGCTCGTCTGGCCACGGCCCTGGGGGTCGACCGCTCCCTGGACGGCACGGACGCGTGCGCACCGGACGGGACCCCGCTGAGGATGCTGACGGGCGCCCCCGTCCCTTCCGACCAGGTACGCAGCGGTCCGCGCACCGGAGTGGCGGGCGCAGGCGGAGACGGTGAGCTGTACCCGTGGCGCTACTGGGTGGCGGACGATCCGACTGTGAGCCCCTACCGGGCGCACGTGCCGCGGCGCCGACGAAGTTGACTCGCCCCCGCGAGGTGCGTAATGTATCCCGAGCCGCTGAACCGGGTACGGCGATCGCCTGCAGCCGGAGCGGCCAACCCACTACCTAGCTACAGCCCTTAGACGGGGTCGATTCCGGCGCGCCCGCGCGCCCGAATTCGAACTCGGGGGACTCGATTATGAGTCGCCGGGGGAATCGGCTAACGTAGTGAATGTCGAAAGGCCGACGAGCGAAAGCCCAAAGCCCCAGACAATCCCGCCGACCGGGAATCGGACGCCGAAAGGATCTGATAGAGTCGGAACCGCCGGAAAGGGAAAAGCGAAAGCGGGAACCTGGAAAGCACCGAGGAAATCGGATCGGAAAGATCTGATAGAGTCGGAAACACCGAAGGGAAGCCCGGAGGAAAGCCCGAGAGGGTGAGTACAAAGGAAGCGACCGTTCCTTGAGAACTCAACAGCGTGCCAAAAATCAACGCCAGATTAGTTGATACCCCGTCTCCGGTCATCACGATCGGGACGAGGTTCCTTTGAAAAAACACAGCGAGGACGCTGTGAACCATCGGACTATTCCTCCGGTGGTTCCGCTCTCGTGATGTGTGCACCGGATTACCGGTAAACATTCACGGAGAGTTTGATCCTGGCTCAGGACGAACGCTGGCGGCGTGCTTAACACATGCAAGTCGAACGATGAACCACTTCGGTGGGGATTAGTGGCGAACGGGTGAGTAACACGTGGGCAATCTGCCCTTCACTCTGGGACAAGCCCTGGAAACGGGGTCTAATACCGGATATCACTCCTGCAGGCATCTGCGGGGGTCGAAAGCTCCGGCGGTGAAGGATGAGCCCGCGGCCTATCAGCTTGTTGGTGAGGTAGTGGCTCACCAAGGCGACGACGGGTAGCCGGCCTGAGAGGGCGACCGGCCACACTGGGACTGAGACACGGCCCAGACTCCTACGGGAGGCAGCAGTGGGGAATATTGCACAATGGGCGAAAGCCTGATGCAGCGACGCCGCGTGAGGGATGACGGCCTTCGGGTTGTAAACCTCTTTCAGCAGGGAAGAAGCGAAAGTGACGGTACCTGCAGAAGAAGCGCCGGCTAACTACGTGCCAGCAGCCGCGGTAATACGTAGGGCGCAAGCGTTGTCCGGAATTATTGGGCGTAAAGAGCTCGTAGGCGGCTTGTCACGTCGGGTGTGAAAGCCCGGGGCTTAACCCCGGGTCTGCATTCGATACGGGCAGGCTAGAGTGTGGTAGGGGAGATCGGAATTCCTGGTGTAGCGGTGAAATGCGCAGATATCAGGAGGAACACCGGTGGCGAAGGCGGATCTCTGGGCCATTACTGACGCTGAGGAGCGAAAGCGTGGGGAGCGAACAGGATTAGATACCCTGGTAGTCCACGCCGTAAACGGTGGGAACTAGGTGTTGGCGACATTCCACGTCGTCGGTGCCGCAGCTAACGCATTAAGTTCCCCGCCTGGGGAGTACGGCCGCAAGGCTAAAACTCAAAGGAATTGACGGGGGCCCGCACAAGCAGCGGAGCATGTGGCTTAATTCGACGCAACGCGAAGAACCTTACCAAGGCTTGACATACACCGGAAACGTCTGGAGACAGGCGCCCCCTTGTGGTCGGTGTACAGGTGGTGCATGGCTGTCGTCAGCTCGTGTCGTGAGATGTTGGGTTAAGTCCCGCAACGAGCGCAACCCTTGTCCTGTGTTGCCAGCATGCCCTTCGGGGTGATGGGGACTCACAGGAGACCGCCGGGGTCAACTCGGAGGAAGGTGGGGACGACGTCAAGTCATCATGCCCCTTATGTCTTGGGCTGCACACGTGCTACAATGGCCGGTACAATGAGCTGCGATACCGTGAGGTGGAGCGAATCTCAAAAAGCCGGTCTCAGTTCGGATTGGGGTCTGCAACTCGACCCCATGAAGTCGGAGTTGCTAGTAATCGCAGATCAGCATTGCTGCGGTGAATACGTTCCCGGGCCTTGTACACACCGCCCGTCACGTCACGAAAGTTGGTAACACCCGAAGCCGGTGGCCCAACCCCTTGTGGGAGGGAGCTGTCGAAGGTGGGACTAGCGATTGGGACGAAGTCGTAACAAGGTAGCCGTACCGGAAGGTGCGGCTGGATCACCTCCTTTCTAAGGAGCACTTCTTACCGGGCTTGCCCGGTCAGAGGCCAGTACATCGGCGAATGTCCGGTGCTGGTTGCTCATGGGTGGAACGTTGATTATTCGGCACGATCCAGGATGGATCAGGCGCTAGTACTGCCCCTCGGGGCGTGGAACGCAGATCTGATCGGCTGATCGTGCCGGGCACGCTGTTGGGTGTCTGAGGGAATGTTCTTCCTTCAGTCGCCGGCCCCAGTGAACTCGAGCCTGTTGGTTCGGGGTGATGGGTGGCTGGTCGTTGTTTGAGAACTGCACAGTGAACGCGAGCATCTGTGGCCAAGTTTTTAAGGGCGCACGGTGGATGCCTTGGCACCAGGAACCGATGAAGGACGTGGGAGGCCACGATAGTCCCCGGGGAGTCGTCAACCAGGCTTTGATCCGGGGGTTTCCGAATGGGGAAACCCGGCAGTCGTCATGGGCTGTCACCCGCTGCTGAACACATAGGCAGTGTGGAGGGAACGAGGGGAAGTGAAACATCTCAGTACCCTCAGGAAGAGAAAACAACCGTGATTCCGGGAGTAGTGGCGAGCGAAACCGGATGAGGCCAAACCGTATGCGTGTGAGACCCGGCAGGGGTTGCGCATGCGGGGTTGTGGGATCTCTCTTCTGCGGTCTGCCGGCCGTAGGACGAGTCAGAAACCGTTGATGTAGGCGAAGGACATGCGAAAGGTCCGGCGTAGAGGGTAAGACCCCCGTAGTCGAAACGTCAACGGCTCGTTTGAGAGACACCCAAGTAGCACGGGGCCCGAGAAATCCCGTGTGAATCTGGCGGGACCACCCGCTAAGCCTAAATATTCCCTGGTGACCGATAGCGGATAGTACCGTGAGGGAATGGTGAAAAGTACCGCGGGAGCGGAGTGAAATAGTACCTGAAACCGTGTGCCTACAAGCCGTGGGAGCGTCGGATGCAGCTTGCTGTATCTCGTGACTGCGTGCCTTTTGAAGAATGAGCCTGCGAGTTTGCGGTGTGTTGCGAGGTTAACCCGGGTGGGGAAGCCGTAGCGAAAGCGAGTCCGAACAGGGCGATTCAGTAGCACGCTCAAGACCCGAAGCGGAGTGATCTAGCCATGGGCAGGTTGAAGCGGAGGTAAGACTTCGTGGAGGACCGAACCCACCAGGGTTGAAAACCTGGGGGATGACCTGTGGTTAGGGGTGAAAGGCCAATCAAACTCCGTGATAGCTGGTTCTCCCCGAAATGCATTTAGGTGCAGCGTCGTGTGTTTCTTGCCGGAGGTAGAGCACTGGATAGGCGATGGGCCCTACCGGGTTACTGACCTTAGCCAAACTCCGAATGCCGGTAAGTGAGAGCGCGGCAGTGAGACTGTGGGGGATAAGCTCCATGGTCGAGAGGGAAACAGCCCAGAGCATCGACTAAGGCCCCTAAGCGTACGCTAAGTGGGAAAGGATGTGGAGTCGCACAGACAACCAGGAGGTTGGCTTAGAAGCAGCCACCCTTGAAAGAGTGCGTAATAGCTCACTGGTCTAGTGATTCCGCGCCGACAATGTAGCGGGGCTCAAGCGTACCGCCGAAGTCGTGTCATTGCAGCAATAAGCCCCAACGGGTGCTGTGATGGGTAGGGGAGCGTCGTCTGCCGGGTGAAGCAGCACCGGAAGGTAGTTGTGGACGGTTGACGAGTGAGAATGCAGGCATGAGTAGCGATACAAACGTGAGAAACGTTTGCGCCGATTGACTAAGGGTTCCTGGGTCAAGCTGATCTGCCCAGGGTAAGTCGGGACCTAAGGCGAGGCCGACAGGCGTAGTCGATGGATAACCGGTTGATATTCCGGTACCCGCTGTGAAGCGTCAAACATCGAGCATCGTGATGCTAAGGCCGTGAAGCCGCCCTGATCTCTTCGGAGTTGAGGGGAGTGGTGGAGCCGCCGAACCAAGCGGTTAGTAGGTGAGTGATGGGGTGACGCAGGAAGGTAGTCCATCCCGGGCGGTGGTTGTCCCGGGGTAAGGGTGTAGGACGCAAGGTAGGCAAATCCGCCTTGCACACAGTCTGAGACCTGATGCCGAGCCGATTGTGGTGAAGTGGATGATCCTATGCTGTCGAGAAAAGCCTCTAGCGAGTTTCATGGCGGCCCGTACCCTAAACCGACTCAGGTGGTCAGGTAGAGAATACCGAGGCGTTCGGGTGAACTATGGTTAAGGAACTCGGCAAAATGCCCCCGTAACTTCGGGAGAAGGGGGGCCACGCTCGGTGATCCGATTTACTCGGTGAGCTGGGGGTGGCCGCAGAGACCAGCGAGAAGCGACTGTTTACTAAAAACACAGGTCCGTGCGAAGCCGTAAGGCGATGTATACGGACTGACGCCTGCCCGGTGCTGGAACGTTAAGGGGACCGGTTAGCTCCATTTCGGTGGGGCGAAGCTGAGAACTTAAGCGCCAGTAAACGGCGGTGGTAACTATAACCATCCTAAGGTAGCGAAATTCCTTGTCGGGTAAGTTCCGACCTGCACGAATGGCGTAACGACTTCTCGACTGTCTCAACCATAGGCCCGGTGAAATTGCACTACGAGTAAAGATGCTCGTTTCGCGCAGCAGGACGGAAAGACCCCGGGACCTTTACTACAGTTTGATATTGGTGTTCGGTTCGGCTTGTGTAGGATAGCTGGGAGACTTTGAAGCAGCCACGCCAGTGGTTGTGGAGTCGTCGTTGAAATACCAGTCTGGTCGTGCTGGATGTCTAACCTGGGTCCGTGATCCGGATCAGGGACAGTGTCTGATGGGTAGTTTAACTGGGGCGGTTGCCTCCCAAAGGGTAACGGAGGCGCCCAAAGGTTCCCTCAGCCTGGTTGGCAATCAGGTGTTGAGTGTAAGTGCACAAGGGAGCTTGACTGTGAGACCGACGGGTCGAGCAGGGACGAAAGTCGGGACTAGTGATCCGGCGGTGGCTTGTGGAAGCGCCGTCGCTCAACGGATAAAAGGTACCCCGGGGATAACAGGCTGATCTTCCCCAAGAGTCCATATCGACGGGATGGTTTGGCACCTCGATGTCGGCTCGTCGCATCCTGGGGCTGGAGTCGGTCCCAAGGGTTGGGCTGTTCGCCCATTAAAGCGGTACGCGAGCTGGGTTTAGAACGTCGTGAGACAGTTCGGTCCCTATCCGCTGTGCGCGTAGGAATATTGAGAAGGGCTGTCCCTAGTACGAGAGGACCGGGACGGACGAACCTCTGGTGTGCCAGTTGTCCTGCCAAGGGCATGGCTGGTTGGCTACGTTCGGGAGGGATAACCGCTGAAAGCATCTAAGCGGGAAGCCTGCTTCGAGATGAGTATTCCCACCTCCTTGAGAGGGTAAGGCTCCCAGTAGACGACTGGGTTGATAGGCCAGATATGGAAGCCGGGCAACCGGTGGAGTTGACTGGTACTAATAGGCCGAGGGCTTGTCCATTGATGCTCGCGTTCACTGTGTTGGTTCTGAGGCAACGACCGTTGCCGGTTTGAGCAGAACGCATAACAAAAAAGTGTGCTTGTTCGCTCGAAACCATTAGGGTTTCGGTGGTCATAGCGTGAGGGAAACGCCCGGTTACATTCCGAACCCGGAAGCTAAGCCTCACAGCGCCGATGGTACTGCAGGGGGGACCCTGTGGGAGAGTAGGACGCCGCCGAACAATCTTTGGAGGACCCCTGGTCCCAGCGTTCAGCTGGGACCAGGGGTCCTTTTGTTTTTACAATGCTTGCGGTACCGAAGACAGGAGTCACCATGTCCACCAACTCTCCCGATGATCGACCGGAGCGCGACCAGCGGCGACGGGACAGTGGTGACCGTGGCGACCGGGGCGGCTACCGCAGTGACCGTGGCGACCGCGGTGGCTTCCGCCGGGACAACGACCGTCGCGACGACCGGGGTTACGGCCGGCGCGACGACCGCGCCGGCCATGGCGGCCGACGCGATGACCGCGGGGGCGACCGTCGTGACGACCGCGGGGGCGACCGTCGTGACGACCGCGGGGGCGACCGCGGTGACCGTGGTGGTTTCCGCCGCGATGACCGCCGTGATGATCGTCGTGACGACCGTCGTGATGACAACCGTGGTGGTGGCTACCGCCGTGAGGGCGACCGGGGTTCGCGCCCGGCGTACCAGCGTGACGACCGGGACCGCGGTGACCGCGGTGGCTTCCGCCGCGACGACCGTGGCGACCGCGGAGGCCACGGCGGCTTCCGTCGTGACGACCGGCGCGACGACCGCGGGGGCGACCGTCCCTCGTACCGTCGCGACGACGACCGCGGTGGCTTCCGGGGCCGTGACGACCGCGGTGGTTACGGCGGCCGGCGTGATGACCGCGGTGGCGACCGTCGTGATGACCGTCGTGATGACCGTCGTGACGACCGTCGTGACGACAACCGTGGTGGTGGCTACCGCCGTGAGGGCGACCGGGGTTCGCGCCCGGCGTACCAGCGTGACGACCGGGACCGCGGTGACCGCGGTGGCTTCCGCCGCGACGACCGTGGCGACCGCGGAGGCCACGGCGGCTTCCGTCGTGACGACCGGCGCGACGACCGCGGGGGCGACCGTCCCTCGTACCGTCGCGACGACGACCGGGGCGGCTACGGCCGCCGCGACGACGACCGCGGCGACCGTGGGGGCTTCCGTCGTGACGACCGGCGCGACGACCGCGGGGGCGACCGTCCCCCGTACCGTCGCGACGACGACCGCGGTGGCTTCCGGGGCCGTGACGACCGGGGCGACCGGGGCGAGCGTGGTGGCTTCCGTGGACGTGACGACCGCGGTTCCCGTGGGCCCCGTCGTGACGACCGGGGCGGTCGCCCCGGTGGCTACCGGGGCCGTGACGACCGACGTGACGACCGACGTGACGACCGTCGGGACGACCGGCGGGGCGGTGGCCGCTTCCGCGACGAGCGTGACCGCGACCGCGACCGCGAGCCGATCAAGCGGCTGCCCATCCCGGAGGACGTCACCGGCGACGAGATCGACAAGGACGTCCGGCAGGAGCTGCAGAGCCTGCCCAAGACGCTCGCGGAGGACGTCGCCAAGAACCTGGTGATGGTCGCCCGGCTCATCGACGAGGAGCCCGAGAGGGCCTACGGCTACTCCAGGGTCGCCCTGCGCCTGGCCTCCCGCGTGGCCGCCGTGCGTGAGGCCGCCGGCTTCGCCGCCTACGCCAACCAGAAGTACAGCGAGGCCCTCGCGGAGTTCCGGGCCGCCCGGCGTATGACCGGCACCGTGGACCTGTGGCCGATGATGGCCGACTGCGAGCGTGGGCTCGGGCGTCCCGAGAAGGCGCTGGACATGGCCGGTGCCCCGGAGGTGCAGAAGCTGGACAAGGCCGGTCAGGTCGAGATGCGGCTCGTCGCCGCCGGTGCCCGGCGCGACATGGACCAGCTGGACGCGGCCATCGTGACCCTGCAGAGCCCGGAGCTGGCCTCCAACTCGGTCCAGCCGTGGACCGCGCGACTGCGCTACGCGTACGCCGACGCCCTGCTGGCGGTCGGCCGCGAGAGCGAGGCGCGGGAGTGGTTCGCCAAGGCCGTCGAGGCCGACCGGGACGGCAGCACGGACGCCTCCGACCGGCTCGCCGAGCTGGACGGCGTGGAGTTCGTCGACGCCCTCCACGAGGACGAGGACGAGGACGAGGCAGAGGCCCCGGCCGAGACCGCCGCCGAGCCCGCGAAGGCGGACGCCGACACGTCCGAGAACGCGAGCGCGAACGACGGCGACGCCGAGTCCACCGCCCCGGCCGAGGACGACGGCGACAAGGACTGACCAGGACCGATGAGAAAAGGGCAGGCCCCGTGGGCCTGCCCTTTTCCATGTGCTGACCTCGTGCGCCGGCTCAGATCTCCAGCGCCCGCAGTACCAGCCCCGTCGCCGGCTTCGGTCCGAAGGACGTCGACTTGCGGGGCATCGTCACTCCCTGGCGGGCCAGGTCCCGTACGACCTCCTCGCGCACCGGGTGCATCAGGACGGCGGTCGAGCCGTCCCGTTCGGCCTTCTCGACCGTGGCGGCCGTGTCGTGGATGTAGGCGATGTGGGCCGGCGAGTCCTCGGGGATGTGCCAGACGTGCTCGAGGAGCGTGGCGTGCAGGACGGTGGCGTCCAGCGAGCGCCAGGCGGCCGGCCGGTCCGCCGGGATCGTCCGGGCGAGCAGAGCGGGGTCGGCGTGGTCGAGCAGGTGGAAGGCGCCGTCGCCGGCCAGCAGGAAGGCGTTCCCCGCGCAGGACGCGTCCGCCAGGGCCGCCTGGGCCTCCGCGAGCGGCGTGTCGAGGTGCCGTACCCGGAACAGGCCGTCCACGGCGGCCAGCGCGTCCGCGACGGGCAGGCCGTGCAGCAGCCGGTGGATGGCACGGACGCGCAACGGATAGCGGGCGGTGTCGACCAGGAGGACCAGGCCGTGGTCCCAAGGGCTCGGGGAGGGGTGCTCCGCGCGCAGCCGGCGGTAGGTGGCCCAGCGGTGGTGGCCGTCGGCGATCAGCGCCTGCCGGTTCGCCAGGTCGGACTGGATGAGGCCGAGTTCGGCGGGGTCGGTGACCGCCCACAGCCGGTGCCGGTAGCCGTCCTCGGTGGTCGTCGCCAGCAGGGGCGGGCGCTCGACGGTACGCTCGACGACGTCCGCCGCCGCGCCGTTGCCGCGGTAGGTCAGGAGCAGCGGTTCCAGGTTGGCGCGCGTGGCGCGCATCAGGGCCGCGCGGTCCGCCACCACGGGCGGCATGACGTCCTCGTGCGGCAGGACCACGCCGTCCTCGGGGTCGGAGACCCGCAGTGCGCCGATGACACCGCGTTGGATCATGCCGTCGCCGTCCTGCTGCTCGTACACGTAGAGGCCCGGCTCGGGGTCGGCGGTGAGGATGCCCTCGTCCAGCCAGCGGCGCAGGGTGTCGGCGGCCTGTTCGGTGCGGGCGCTCGGGGTGCCGGCCTGCGGCAGAATCAGCCGGACGATGTTGTGCGGATCCGCCGACTGGAGGTGGTGCACCCCGTCGGGGCGTACGACCACGTCGTACGGCGGAGAGGTGACGGAAGCCAGGCTGCCGACCCGGTCGGGGTCGTACCGGAGGCCCCGGAACGGGGTGAGTTCCAGTCCTCGGCGCGCCGTTGCTTCCGAGTGACCTGCAGTGTTCATCCCGGCATCGTACGTGTGTCGGTGGCATGCGGGATGATCGGGGGAAAGGCGAGTGAACGAGGAGCGATGTGGACATGAGCCAGGGCGTCAGGACGAGTCCCGAGGGCAGTGGGCGGCCCCTGAGCGAGGCGTACGACACGGCGCTGCTCGATCTGGACGGGGTGGTGTACGCGGGCGGTAACGCGATCGCGCACGCTGTGGACTCCCTGGAGGCGGCACGCTCGGGCGGGATGCATTTGGCGTACGTCACGAACAACGCGCTGCGCACGCCGGACGCCGTGGCCGGCCATCTGACGGAGCTGGGCATACCGACCGGGGCCGCGGACGTCATCACCTCGGCGCAGGCCGTCGCGCGGCTGATCAGCGAGCAGGTGCCCGCCGGGGCGCGGGTGCTGGTGATCGGCGGTGAGGGGCTGCGGGTGGCGCTGCGCGAGCGCGGGCTGACGCCGGTGGAGTCGGCGGACGACGACCCGGTGGCGGTGGTGCAGGGGTACGGCGGACCGGATCTGCCGTGGGGGCGTTTCGCCGAGGCGTCGTACGCCGTCGCGCGTGGCGTGCCGTGGTTCGCGTCCAACACCGACCTGACGATCCCGAGCGGGCGCGGCATCGCGCCGGGCAACGGGGCGGCCGTGGAGGTCGTGCGGATCGCGACCGGTGCCGAGCCGCAGGTGGCGGGCAAGCCGCTGCCTCCCATGCACAAGGAGACGATCATCCGGACCGGTGCGAAGCGGCCGCTGGTGGTCGGGGACCGGCTGGACACGGACATCGAGGGCGCGTTCAACGGCGGGGTGGACTCGCTGCTCGTGCTGACCGGTGTCACCGACGGGGCGCAGCTGCTCGCGGCGCCGCCCCGTCACCGGCCGACGTACGTCGACGGCGATCTGCGCGGACTGCTCGCCGCGCAGCCGGAGGTGACGCGCGACGGGGACGGATTCCGGTGCGGCGAGTGGACGGCGCGGGCCGGCACGGGGCGGCTGGAGGTCGACGGCGGCGGCACGGCCGCGATGGACGGACTTCGTGCCCTGTGCGCGGCGGCCTGGGCGGCGGCCGGTGACGGGGCGTGCGAGCAGGACGGTGAAAAGGCGCTGGCCCGTCTCGGCCTGTGAGCGAACGCCGCCCCCCGGCCCACGGACCGGGCCGGGGGGCGGACCGGACGAACGGAGGGCGACCGGGGATCGAGATCCCATGCGAGGGTAGGCTAACCTAACCACGTGTTGGTCGACAGTCCTCCGGAACAGCGCGCGGAGACCGCCCCCGCGCCCCCAACCCGCCGGGCGGCGCGGGCCTTTGGGTTCCTGCTCTCCGTCGCGATCCTGGTGCTCGTCGCCGTGGCGAGCATCGCGGTCGGGGCGAAAGCCCTGTCGCTGGACCAGGTCTGGCACGGCCTGTTCCACGACACGGGGACGTACGGGGACGTCGTCGTGGACGAGCGGCTCGCGCGCACGGCCCTCGGTCTGCTGGTCGGCGCCGCGCTCGGGCTCGCCGGCGCGGTGCTGCAGGCGCTCACCCGCAATCCGCTGGCCGACCCCGGACTGCTCGGCATCAACGCCGGTGCCTCCGCGGCCGTCGTCACCGCCATCAGCTTCTTCGGCGTCACCAGCCTGACGGGCTATGTGTGGTTCGCCTTCCTGGGCGCGGCGGCGGTCGGTGCCCTGGTGTGGTTCCTCGGCGGCAGCCGCGGCGCCACCCCCGTACGGCTGGCGCTCGCCGGCACGGCCATCAGCGCGGCCCTCTACGGGTATCTGCAGGCCGTGATGATCCTGGACGACGCGGCGCTGAGCAGGATGCGCTTCTGGACGGTCGGTTCGCTGGCGTCGGCCACCGACTCGACCATCGTGCAGGTGCTGCCCTTCCTCGCGGTCGGCACGGTCCTCGCGCTCGTGCTGGCCCGGCCGCTGAACGCCGTGGAGATGGGCGACGACACCGCCCACGCCCTCGGCGCCGACCTCAACCGCACCCGCGCCCTGGCCATGCTGGCCGCCACCGTGCTGTGCGGTGCCGCGACCGCCGCCTGCGGACCGATCCTGTTCGTCGGCCTGATGGTGCCGCACGTCGTGCGCTCCTTCACCGGACCCGACCTGCGCTGGATCCTGCCGTACGCGACGGTCCTGTCACCCGTGCTGCTGCTCGGCGCCGACGTGATCGGCCGGATCGCGGCCCGGCCCTCGGAGCTCCAGGTCGGCATCGTCACCGCGGTCATCGGCGGTCCGGTCTTCATCCATCTCGTACGACGGCGGAGGACGGCCCAGCTGTGAAGACTCGCTCCACGAGCCGTGCCGTACGCACCCCCGGCGGGTTCTCGCTGCGCCTGGACCCGCGCGCGCTGATCGTCGTCGTCCTGCTGCTGGCCGCCGCGCTCGCCGCGGCCGTCGCGCTGATCGGCACGGGCGACGCGAAGATCCCCGCGGCCGACGTGCTGCGGACGCTCGCCGGGAACGGCACCGCGTACCAGGACTTCATCGTCAACGAGCTGCGGCTGCCGCGGGTGCTCGTCGGCCTGCTGGTCGGCGCCTCGCTCGGGCTGGGCGGCGCCCTGTTCCAGGCCGTCTCCCGCAACCCGCTGGGCAGCCCGGACGTGCTCGGTCTGTCGCAGGGTTCGACGGCCGGCGCGCTCGTCGTGATCGTGCTGATGTCCGGCAGCGCCACCCAGGTGACCGCCGGTGCGCTGATCGGCGGTCTGGCGACCGGACTCGCGATCTACCTGCTCGCCTGGAAGCAGGGGGTGCACGGGTACCGGCTGGTCCTGGTCGGCATCGGCGTGTCCGCCGTCGTCACGGCGGTCAACGGCTATCTGCTCACCAAGGCCGACCTGGTCGACGCGGCCCGCGCGGTCGTGTGGATGACGGGCTCGCTCAGCGGCCGCGACTGGTCGCAGGTGTGGCCGCTGCTCGCCCTGTGCGCGGTCCTCGTCCCGCTGGTCCTCGCCAACGCGCGCGGTCTCCGGATGATGGAGATGGGCGACGACGTCGCGGGCGCCCTCGGTGTGCGCGTGCAGCGCGTCCGGCTCGTGCTGATGGTCTGCGCCGTCCTGCTCACCGCGGCCGCGACCGCCGCCGCCGGGCCCGTCAGCTTCGTCGCGCTCACCGCGCCCCAGCTCGCCCGGCGCCTGACCCGCTCGCCCGGGCCGAACCTGGTGGCCTCCCTCTGCATGGGCGCCGCGCTGCTCGTCGCCGCCGACTGGGCCTCGCAGCGGGCCTTCGGCGCCGACCAGCTGCCCGTCGGCGTGGTCACCGGCGTCCTCGGCGGCGGCTATCTCCTGTGGCTGCTCGTCACCGAGCGCAGGGCGGGCCGGATATGAGCGGCGCGGAACCCGAGACGAGCGGCACGGAGCCGGCTGTGCGCGATCCGCGCCCGAACACCCCTAGGAGCACTGTGAACCGCCTGTCCGCCGAGAACGTCACCCTCGCCTACGACCAGCGCGTGATCGCCGAGGAGCTCTCGGTGGAGATCCCCGACAACTCCTTCACGGTGATCGTCGGCCCCAACGCGTGCGGCAAGTCGACGCTGCTGCGGGCGCTGTCCCGGATGCTCAGGCCCAGCCAGGGCCGGGTGCTGCTCGACGGGCAGGCCATCCGGGCGATGCCCGCGAAGAAGGTCGCGCGGACCCTGGGGCTGCTTCCGCAGTCGTCCGTCGCACCCGACGGCATCACGGTCGCCGACCTCGTCGGCCGGGGCCGCTACCCGCACCAGGGGCTGCTGCGCCAGTGGTCCGCGGAGGACGAGCGGGTCGTCCGGGATTCGATGCGGCAGACCGGCGTCGCCGAACTCGGCGACCGGTACGTGGACGAGCTGTCCGGCGGGCAGCGTCAGCGCGTGTGGATCGCCATGGCACTGGCCCAGCAGACCCCGCTGCTCCTGCTCGACGAGCCGACCACCTACCTCGACATCCAGCACCAGATCGACGTCCTCGACCTGTGCGCCGACCTGCACGAGACCCAGGGCCGCACCCTCGTCGCCGTCCTGCACGACCTGAACCACGCGGCGCGCTACGCCACCCACCTGATCGCCCTGCGCGGTGGCCGGGTCATCGCCGAGGGCGCCCCGAACGAGATCGTGACCGCCGAGCTCGTGGAGGAGGTCTTCGGGCTGCGCTGTCAGGTCATCGAGGACCCCGAGACCGGAACCCCGCTGGTCGTGCCGGCCGCGCGCAGGGCACGGGTCACAGCAGCTTCCTGAGCCGGAACAGGTCCAGCAGGTTCGCCTCCAGCCGCACCCGGCCCTTGCCCCAGGCCGTCGCGAAGTTCAGGTCGCCGCCCACCAGGGCCACCAGGTCGTCGCCGGCCATGGCGAGCCGGATCTGCGCCTTCTCGCGGGGCGGCCCAGGGTGGGTGTCGTCCACCTCGATCCGGCCGCCGGTCATCCGGCCCTCGAAGGTGATGTCGAGATCCGTGATGTGACAGCTCACCGAGCGGTCCAGGGCGGCGGCCGCGCGCACGTCGCCCTCGGCGCCCCGCATGTTGTCCGAAAGCTTTCCCAGTGCCGCCCGGCACTCCTCGATCGTGGCCATCGCCACCGACGGTACCCCAGTGGTTCGCGGTAGCGTCTGGGCATGAGCGAGTCCGTGTCCGAGGCCCAGGCCGTCACGCAGGCCGCGGCGATCGTCACCGAGGCGGAACCGGAGCCGGAGTACGACCCCGCAGCCCCGGCCCCCGTGAACGTCCCCCGCACCTCCACCGGCAACGCCGAGGTGGACGCCCAGCTGGAGCGGGTGGCCGACGTCGACCACCTCGCCACCGACGGCCACATCGAGGTGTACGAGGATGTACACCGGGGGCTGCGTGACGCGCTCACCGCGCTCGACGCCCGCCCGGGACCTCCGGGGCCCTCACCGACGTACCACCAGAGCAGGAGCTGAACCGAACGTGGCAGGAGTCGCACGCCGCCGTCTCGACGCGGAGCTGGTCCGCCGGAAGCTCGCGCGTTCGCGCGAGCACGCCAGCCAGCTGATCGCCGCCGGGCGGGTCACCGTCGACAGGACCGTCGCGACCAAGCCGGCCACGCAGGTCGAGACCGCCGCCCCGATCGTGGTGCAGGCCGACGACAGCGACCCCGACTACGTGTCCCGCGGCGGCCACAAGCTCGCCGGCGCGCTGGCGGCCTTCGTCCCGCTGGGGCTCGTCGTCGAGGGCCGGCGCGCGCTGGACGCCGGCGCCTCCACCGGCGGCTTCACCGACGTCCTGCTGCGCGCGGGCGCCGCGCACGTCGTCGCGGTGGACGTCGGTTACGGCCAACTCGCCTGGACTCTGCAGAGCGATGAACGCGTCACCGTCAAGGACCGTACGAACGTACGCGAGTTGACGCTTGAGGCGATCGATGGGGAACCTGTGGATCTTGTCGTGGGCGATCTGTCCTTCATCCCGCTCGGGCTGGTGCTGCCCGCCCTGAAGCGGTGCGTGAAACCGGACGCCGACCTGGTGATGATGGTCAAGCCGCAGTTCGAGGTGGGGAAGGAACGGCTCGGCAGCGGGGGTGTCGTACGGAGTCCGCAGCTGCGGGCGGAGGCCGTGCGGGGAGTGGCCGACAAGGCCTGGGAGCTCGGGCTCGGGGTGCGGGGGGTCACCGCGAGTCCGCTGCCCGGCCCGTCGGGCAATGTGGAGTACTTTCTCTGGCTGCGGTCCGGGGCACCCGCACTGGACCCGGCCGACGTCGACCGTGCAGTGGCGGAGGGGCCGCGTTGACACAGAACCTGGCGCGTACGGTTTTCCTGCTGGCCCACACCGGGCGGCCCGCGGCGATCCGCAGTGCGGAACTCGTCGTCAAGGGCCTGGTGCGGCACGGCATCGGGGTGCGGGTGCTGGAGGAGGAGGCCCGCGACCTGCCGCTGCCGGACGAGGTGCGGCTGGTCAAGGAGGCGACCCCGCAGTGCCTCGACGGCTGCGAGCTGCTGATCGTCCTCGGCGGTGACGGCACGCTGCTGCGCGGAGCCGAGTTCGCCCGGGCCTCCGGGGTGCCGATGCTCGGCGTCAACCTCGGGCGCGTCGGCTTCCTCGCGGAGGCCGAGCGGGACGACCTGGACCGGGTCGTCGACCGGGTGGTGGCGCGGTCGTACGAGGTCGAGGAGCGGATGACCGTCGACGTCGTCGTGCACCGCAACGGCGACATCGTGCACACGGACTGGGCGCTGAACGAGGCGGCCGTGCAGAAGGCCGGCGCGGAGAAGCTGCTCGAGGTCGTGCTGGAGATCGACGGGCGTCCGGTGACGGGGTTCGGCTGCGACGGAGTGGTGCTGTCCACGCCCACCGGGTCCACGGCGTACGCGTTCTCCGCCGGCGGTCCTGTGGTGTGGCCCGAGGTGGAGGCGCTGCTGATGGTGCCGATCAGTGCCCACGCACTGTTCGCGAAGCCGCTGGTGACCTCGCCGGACTCGGTGCTCGCCGTGGAGGTGCTGCCGCACATTCCGCCGGGCGTGCTGTGGTGCGACGGCCGCCGGACCGTCGAGCTGCCGCCCGGGGCGCGGGTGGAGGTGCGGCGCGGCGCCGTACCGGTGCGGCTGGCCCGGCTGCACCACTCGTCCTTCACCGACCGGATCGTGGCGAAGTTCGCGCTGCCCACCACCGGCTGGCGGGGAGCGCCCCACTAGCGTCCGCCGACGGATCGGGACCACTCGCCGGGGTGATAGGGGCGGCCTGTGTGCACTCCCCGCCCCGGACCTCGTATGGTCTGTTCCGTGTTGGAGGAGATGCGGATACGGTCACTCGGGGTCATCGACGATGCCGTCGTCGAGTTGTCACCGGGGTTCACCGCCGTCACCGGTGAGACGGGTGCGGGCAAGACCATGGTGGTCACCAGCCTCGGGCTGCTGCTCGGCGGCCGGGCGGACCCGGCGCTGGTGCGGATCGGGGCCGACAAGGCGGTCGTGGAGGGGCGGATCGCCGTGCCCGCGGGTGCCTCCGCCGTCGTACGGGCCGAGGAGGCCGGCGCCGAGCTGGACGACGGGGCCCTGCTGATCAGTCGCACCGTGTCCGCCGAGGGCCGCTCCCGGGCGCACCTGGGCGGGCGCAGCGTGCCCGTGGGACTGCTCGCCGAGCTGGCCGACGACCTGGTCGCGGTGCACGGGCAGACCGACCAGCAGGGGCTGCTGAAGCTGTCCCGGCAGCGGCAGGCCCTCGACCGGTACGCGGGCGACACCGTCGCCGTGCCGCTCACCAAGTACAGCGAGGCCTACCGGCGCCTGCGGGCCGTCGCCACCGAGCTGGAGGAGATCACCACGCGCGCGCGGGAGCGTGCGCAGGAAGCCGACATGCTGCGGTACGGCCTCGAGGAGGTCGCCGCCGTCGAGCCGCGGGCCGGGGAGGACACGGAGCTGGCCGAGGAGGCGGAGCGGCTGGGGCACGCCGAGGCGCTGTCGTCCGCCGCGACGGCCGCGCACGCCGCCCTCGCGGGCATCCCCGAGGACCCCGAGGGGATCGACGCCTCGACCCTCGTCGCGGGCGCCCACCGGGCCCTGGAGGCCGTGCGGTCGCACGATCCGGCGCTGGCCGCGCTCGCCGACCGGATCGGGGAGATCGGCATCCTGCTCGGTGACGTGGCCGGTGAGCTGGCCGGATACGCCGACGATCTCGACGCCGATCCGCTGCGGCTCTCCGCGGTGGAGGAGCGCAGGGCCGCGCTGACCGCGCTGACGCGCAAGTACGGCGAGGACGTGAACGCGGTCCTCGCGTGGGCCGAGCAGAGTGCCGCGCGGCTCACCGAGCTGGACGGCGACGACGAGCGGCTCGGCGAACTGACCGCCGAGCGGGACGCCCTGCGCACCGAGCTGGGCGGGCTGGCGCAGGCGCTGACCGACGCACGGACCGAGGCCGCCGAACGGTTCGCGGCCGCCGTGACCGCCGAGCTGGCCTCCCTCGCCATGCCCCACGCGCGCGTGTCCTTCGCCATCCGGCAGACCGAGGACCCCGAGGGCGTCGAGGTCGGCGGGCGCGCGGTTGCGTACGGGCCCACGGGCGTCGACGAGGTGGAACTGCTGCTCGCCCCGCATCCGGGGGCACCGCCGCGACCCATCGCCAAGGGTGCCTCCGGCGGTGAGCTGTCCCGTGTGATGCTGGCCGTGGAGGTCGTGTTCGCGGGCACCGACCCGGTGCCGACGTACCTCTTCGACGAGGTCGACGCGGGTGTCGGCGGCAAGGCCGCGGTGGAGATCGGGCGGCGCCTGGCGAAGCTCGCCCGGACCGCGCAGGTCGTCGTCGTCACCCACCTGCCCCAGGTGGCCGCCTTCGCCGACCGGCAGCTGCTGGTCGAGAAGACCAACGACGGGTCGGTCACCCGGTCCGGCGTGAAGGTCCTGGAGGGCGAGGAGCGCATCCGCGAGCTGTCCCGCATGCTGGCGGGCCAGGAGGACTCCGAGACGGCCCGCGCGCACGCGGAGGAACTCCTGGAGACGGCCCGGACGGACCGGTGACGAGCCGCACCGGCTCCTTCGCCCTCGCCGCCGCCGTCACCGGCGCGGGCATGGCCGCCCTGCGCGCCCACGCTCCCGGCAGCCGGGCACGCTGGGAGCGGAGGAACCACGCCGGGCGGGCGGTCGGGCTGTACGCCGGTCCCGCGTCGGCGCTGGGCGCGGCGGTGGGAGCCGCGCGGGTCCACCCCGCCGCCGGGCTCGCGGTGCTGGCGGCCGGGGTCTGCGGCGCGTACGACGACGTCGCCGGGGACCACCGGCGCGGGTTCCGGGCGCATCTCGGTGCCCTCCGGAGCGGCGAGGTCACCAGCGGCGCCGTCAAGCTGTTCGGCATAGCGGCCGCGGGGCTGCTGGCCGGTGCACTGATGAAGGAACGGCCCGCCGACAGGGTGCTCGCCGGGGTCGTGATCGCCGGGTCCGCCCACTTCGCCAATCTCCTCGACGTCCGCCCCGGACGGACCGCGGGCGCGGTGCTCGCGCTCGGGGCGCCCGGACTGCTGCGGAAGGGGCCGGGCGGCGAACTGACCGCGGCCGCCCTGGGCGCCGCCGCGGCCGTCCTGCCCGACGACGCCGGCGAGCGCGTGATGCTCGGGGACACCGGGGCGCACGCGCTCGGAGCGGCGCTCGGTACCGCCGTGGTCGCCCGCAACCGGCGCGCGGGTCTCCTCGCGCACGCCGTCGCCGCCGTGGCCGCCGCCGCGTACGGGGACCGGGTGTCCGCGTGGGCGCGGGCCCTGTGAGCGGCCGGGGCGGTCGTACCCGCGTGTGCTGAGCGTTCGCCCGTCGCCTCGGCGGCGGCCGTTCGGCCGCGGCGGGGTTTCTCTCACCCGTGTGGGTGACGTGCTCCGGCGCATTGCCCCGGCCCGCCGCGGTATGCGCCCTCCCGTGTTCCCGCAACGGCCGGGCCGCCTGGCATGCTTGACGGGGAACAGGGGGCGGGCGGCGATCCGGAGCGGTCCGCGCCGCAGGCACGCGGGGTACGTCCTTCAGCCCCCCTGAGCCCGCTACCTTCTGTACGTTTCCTCGTGACCACCCGCGTCGTCGTGATCACCCCCGCCGAACCAGGAGCCCCGGCCCGTTGAGCCCCGTGAGCAGCAACGCACCGCACGGCCAGTCGCTGCTGCGCACCGTGCAGGTGCTGGGCGGAGGCAACGCCGGCAGCAGCGCGCACGTGCGCTCCCTCGCCGGGGGACTCGTCGCGCGGGGCGTGCGGGTCACGGTGTGCGCCCCCGTCGAGGCCGACCGTACCTACGACTTCACCGGGTCCGGCGCCGAGCACGTCCACGTGCCCCGCAGCAGCGACCCCGCCTCGGTGGCCGCGCTCCGGGCGGCCTGCGCCGACGCCGACCTGGTGCACGCGCACGGGCTGCACGCCTCCTTCCGGGCCGTGCTCGCGCTCGGCGGACGCGACACCCCGCTGGTGGTCACCTGGCACAACCGGGCACGGGCCGAGGGCGCGCGGGCGCATCTGCTGCGGCTGCTGGAGCGGCGGGTGGTGCGGACGGCGGCGGTGGTGCTCGGCACCAGTTCCGACCTGGTCGACCGGGCGCGGAGGCACGGTGCGCGGGACGCCCGGCTCTCGGCGGTCGGCCTGCCGGGCCGGCGCGGGCCCGTCGGGCACGAGGACCCCGACCGGCCGCGGCCCAAGGTGCGCGCCGAACTCGGCACCACCGGCCGCCCGTTGCTCCTCGCCGTCGGCTCGCTCGACGGGCACCGCGGCTACGAGGTGCTGCTGGACGCGGCCCGCGCCTGGCGCGACCTGGACCCGGTGCCGCTGGTCGTCGTCGCGGGGGAGGGGCCGCTGCGTCCGCTGCTGCAACGGCGCATCGAGGACGAGGGGCTGCCGGTGCGGCTCCTCGGTCACCGTGAGGACGTGCCCGAGCTGCTCGCCGCCGCCGATCTGGCCCTGGTCACCAGCAGCTGGGAGTCGCGGTCCGTGCTCGCCCAGGAGGCGCTGTACGCGCGCGTGCCGCTCGTCGCGACCCGCGTCGGCGGTGTCCCGGACCTGGTGGGCGACGCGGCCGAACTCGTCCCGTACGGCGACGCGGAGACGCTCGCGCGATGCGTGGTGGGGCTGCTCGGTGATCCCGAGCGCCGGGAGCTGCTGCGGGAGCGGGGTGTCCGGCAGGCCGCCACCTGGCCGACGGAGGACGAGACGGTCGCCCAGGTGCTCAGCGTGTACGACGAGTTGACGCAGCCCCGGCCGCTCGCCTAGAGCCGCCCGGCCCTAGGGGACGTGGCGGCGGGCGCGCAGGGCCAGGCTCAACGCCAGGACCGTCTGCGGGTCGTCGAGGTCGGTGCCGAGCAACTCGCCGATGCGGGCCAGGCGGTTGTAGAGCGTCTGCCGGTTCAGGTGCAGTTCCCGGGCCGTCTCCGCCTTGCGGCCGGCGTGTGCCAGATAGGTCTCCAGGGTCGGCAGCAGCGGCGGCCTGGAGCGGCGGTCGTGGTCGCGCAGCGGGCCGATCGCGCGGTCCACGAAGGCCGCCAGGTCGGGATGGTCGCGCAGCCGCCACAGCAGTAGGTCGATGTCGAGGCGGCGGGCGTCGTACCAGGGCCGGTCGGTCAGTCCCTGGGCCGCCGTCGCCGTCTCCGCCGCGTGCCGCAGCCCCGCCGAGGCCGCGGCCCAGCCGCCGGCCACACCGACCACGACCACCGGCGGCGGGGAGCCCGGCCGCCGCATCCCGGCGCGTTCCACACCCGCGCGCAGTGCCGCCGCCACCCGGTCCGCGATCGCCGGCCGTTCGGACTCCGCGCGCAGCCCCAGCAGCACCAGGACCCGGCCCTCCACCGGTCTGACGCCGAGCAGCACCGGCACGCCCACCGCGGCCAGTTCCTCGGAGACCGCCCGGGCCAGCACGGCCCAGCCGCCGCCGGGCGACAGGGAGTCACCGATCCGCATGACGACGGGCAGCAACGGGCTCTCGCCGGGCCGGAAGCCGAGGACCCGGGCCTGTGCCGGGGCGTCCTCCGCCGCGATACGGCCCTCCGCGAGGTCGGTGAGGAAGTCCCCGCGTCCGCGCGCCGCGAGTTCCTCCTCCTGCCGGGCCTGCATCAGCACCACGGCCAGGATGCCCGCGGCCCGGTCGGCGGCGATCCGGTGCACCGGCGACAGCGGTGAGCGGACCGGCAGCAGGACGAGCCGGGCACGGACCGAACCCGCCGTACCCGGACCGCCCCCGGGCACGTCCACCAGGACGGAACCGGCGGGCGGCGGGGCGTCCTTGTGCGGGCCGCGCAGTCCCTCCCACACCTGCAACGGGTCCGCGCCCTCCGGCCCGGACCCGGCGGCGTACAGCAGCCGGCCGTCGGCGGTCTCCAGGAACACCGGGTTGTCACCGAAGTCGGCCAGGATGCCCAGCACCTGCGGCACCCCGCCGCCGCCCAGCAGAGCCTCGGTGCAGCGCCGGTGCACCTCGTCGGCCCGCTGGAGCAGCGCGTAGTGCCCGTTGACGATCTCCGTGTGGATCTCCTCGGTCACCGTCACGAACGGCACCTCGCGGTGCAGCTGGACCAGCGGCAGACCGGCCGTCCGGGCCGTGTCCACCAGGGCCGAGGGCAGCCGGGTGAAGCGCGGGCCCAGCTCCACCACCAGCGCGGCGATCCCGCGCTCGGCGAGGGTCCGGACGAAGGCCCGCTGCTCGGCCGGACGGGTGCCGAGGCCGTAGCCGGTGGTGAGCAGCAGCTCGCCGCCCTTGAGCAGCGAGGCGATGTTCGGCACCTCGCCCGCGTGCACCCAGCGCACCGTGCGCCCCAGCCGGTCGGCGCCCGCCAGGATCTCCGGCAGACCACTGCGCAGACCAGGCAGCTCCAGCGCCCGCTGCACGGTGATCCCGGCGCCCTGGGTGTCGAATCGGTTGTCCGTACGGCTGTCCATGCAGCGGACGCTACCTGCGCAAACGCCCCGGGGACAGCTTCGGCACCGGGCCGTTCGCGGCGGTCGCTACACGGGCCTGATGTTGTGGTTGAAGCGGAACACGTTGTCCGGGTCGTACTGCCGCTTCACCTTCTCCAGGCGCAGCGTGTTCTCCTCGCCCAGGCCCGCCCGGACCCGCTCCCGGCCCTCGTCGCCGATGAAGTTGAGGTAGACCGCCCCGGTGCTCCACGGCCGGACGTCCGCCCGCACGTCCCGGACCCAGGCGACGGCCCGCTCGTCGTCGGCCGGATCCGCCCAGATGGCGAACGGGTGCGCGGCCCACGCCGCGTCCCGGTACGGCACCGGGTACTCGTGCGGGCCTGCGGCGATCGCGCCGCCCTGCGGGAACAACAGGTGCTGGGTGCTGGTCGGCACCGGCATGCTGTCGGCGCGGGCGCAGAAGACGTCCACCAAGTCGTCCGGCAGCCCGGTCAGATACTCCGCGGACCAGTAGTTCCGCAGCCCGGGCGGATCGTCGAGCATGCACTGCACGTCGGCGTACGGCATGTCACCGGCCAGCTCCACCTCGTGCGGCAGCGCCAGCAGCGGCTCGGCGAGCTTGCGCAGGTCGTCCTCGCCGCCCGCGTAGGTCAGCAGGGCGGCGCACACCAGCTTGCCCACCAGCTCGGGCGGCGTGAACTCCTCTGGCGGGCCGGTGATGTACAGCGCCGCGCCGCTCAGCTCGTCCGGTCCGGTGCGGATGACCTCGCGGTAGGTGCGGATCACGTCCGGCCCGAACTGCGGCTGGTACATCAGCAGCACGATCGAGAACTCCGGCAGTTCGTGCAGCTGAAGGGTGAGCGCGGTCGCGATCCCGAAGTTGCCGCCCCCGCCGTGCAGGGCCCAGAACAGCTCGGGGTTCTCGTCGGGGTTCGCGTGCACGCGCTCGGCGTCGGCGGTCACCAGCTCGACGCCGATGAGGTTGTCGACGGCGAGTCCGAAGGCCCGGTCCAGCCAGCCGGTGCCGCCGCCCAGGACGAACCCGCCCACACCGGTGGTGGAGGCGCGTCCGCCGGTGGTCGCGAGGCCGTGGCGCTGGGTGGCCCGGTCCAGATGGCTCATCGTGGCACCGCCCTCGACCCGGGCCGCCTCGGCAGCCGGGTCCACGGTCACCTGATGCATCCGGCGCAGGTCCACCACCAGCGCACCGTCGCCGAGCGCCGACCCGGCCACGCTGTGGCCGCCGCCGCGTACCGCGATGTGCAGGTCCAGTTCCCTGCCGAAGCGCACCGTGCGGACCACGTCCGTGGTGTCCGCGCACTGGGCGATGACCGCCGGCCTGCGGTCGATCATCGCGTTGAAGACCGTACGGGCCTCGTCGTAGCCCGGGTCCCCTGGGGCGAACACGGCGCCGACCAGATCCTCGCGCAGCGCGGCGAGGGCCGCGCCCGCCTTCGATGAGGGAGCCATGGCCGCCCCCTTCCGTGCAGGGGCTGGGTGACTCTCCCAGCGTAGGCGCGCGCGGCCCGGTGCTCCTGCTCAGCCGCCGTAGGCGCCCGAGGCCGTCAGCCGCAGCGCGGTGTCGATCAGCGGAACGTGGCTGAAGGCCTGCGGGAAGTTGCCGACCTGCCGCTGCAGGCGGGGGTCCCACTCCTCGGCGAGCAGCCCGAGGTCGTTGCGCAGCGCGAGGAGCTTCTCGAACAGTTTGCGGGCCTCGTCCACCCGGCCGATCATCGCCAGGTCGTCCGCCATCCAGAACGAGCAGGCGAGGAACGCGCCTTCGTCGCCGGGCAGGCCGTCGACGCCCTCGTGCGCACCCTCGGTCGGGTAGCGCAGGATGAACCCGTCCGTCGTGGACAGCTCGCGCTGGATCGCCTCGATGGTGCCGATCACCCGCTTGTCGTCCGGCGGCAGGAA
This sequence comes from Streptomyces sp. 1222.5, assembly GCF_900105245.1. NCBI lineage: Bacteria > Bacillati > Actinomycetota > Actinomycetes > Kitasatosporales > Streptomycetaceae > Streptomyces > Streptomyces sp. 1222.5. The sequence goes on from NZ_FNSZ01000001.1 coordinate 6,672,456, forward strand.
GCCCATCTGCGGGATGAGCAGCAGCGCGGCGTCCAGCTCCTGCGAGCCGTAGGACTGGGTGAAGGTGTTGCGCTCCTTGTCGTAGCCCTTCTCGCACACGTCCCGGTGGATGTCGTCGCGCAGTTCCTTCCAGCGCTCCAGCGGGCCGTCCGCGTAACCGGACTCGATCAGCTTGATGGTGCGGTCGACGGCGACCCAGGCCATGACCTTGGAGTGCACGAAGTGCCGGCGCGGGCCGCGCACCTCCCAGATGCCCTCGTCGGGCTCCTGCCAGTGGTCCTCCAGGTAGCGGATCAGCTTCAGCTGGAGCAGCGAGGCGTAGTCGTGGCGGGCCAGGCCGGTCATGTGGGCCAGGTGCAGGGCCTCGGTGACCTCGCCGTACACGTCCAGCTGGAGCTGGTGGGCGGCGCCGTTGCCGACCCGGACCGGGGCCGAGTTCTCGTAGCCCGGCAGCCAGTCCAGCTCTGCCTCGCCCAGCTCCCGCTCGCCGGCCAGGCCGTACATGATCTGCAGGTTCTCCGGGTCCCCGGCGACCGCGCGCAGCAGCCACTCGCGCCAGGCGCGGGCCTCCTCGCGGTAGCCGGTGCGCAGCAGCGAGGACAGGGTGATCGCCGCGTCCCGCAGCCAGGTGTAGCGGTAGTCCCAGTTGCGCACCCCGCCGATGTCCTCGGGCAGCGAGGTGGTCGGAGCGGCCACGATGCCGCCCGTGGGGGCGTACGTCAGCGCCTTCAGGGTGATCAGGGAGCGGACCACCGCCTCGCGGTACGGGCCGTGGTACGTACAGTGCTCGACCCACTCGCGCCAGAAGTCCTCCGTCGCCACCAGCGAGGTCTCCGGCTCGGGCAGCGGCGGCGCCTCCTTGTGCGAGGGCTGCCAGGAGATGGTGAAGGCGATGCGGTCGCCCGCGGCGACCGTGAAGTCGGAGTAGGTGGTCAGCGACTTCCCGTAGGTCTCCGCCTCCGTGTCGAACCACACCGAGTCGGGGCCCGCGACGGCCACCGTGCGGCCCTCGTGCTTGTGCACCCACGGCACGACCCGGCCGTAGGAGAACCGCATCCGGAGGGCCGAGCGCATCGGCACCCGGCCGGTGACGCCCTCCACGATCCGGATCAGCTGGGGGGCGCCGTCACGCGGCGGCATGAAATCGGTCACGCGGACCGTGCCGCGCGGGGTGTCCCACTCCGATTCCAGGATCAGCGAGTCGCCGCGGTAGGTCCGCCGGGCGGCCGTGGGCGGCTCCACGTCGGCGGCGTGCGCCGGGCCGAGCCGCCAGAAACCGTGTTCCTCGGTGCCCAGCAGGCCGGCGAAGATGGCATGCGAGTCGAAGCGGGGCAGGCACAGCCAGTCGACTGTGCCGTCCCGGCAGACCAGTGCGGCGGTCTGCATGTCTCCGATGAGTGCGTAGTCTTCGATGCGCCCGGCCACGTGCAACTCCAGTCGAACGGCCACGTCACCCCCGCGCAGGGGGGCTGTCGCTAGTGCGGTCAAGGGGTCGTTGTTATGCGTCGTTGAGCGGTGAAGCAAAGCAGTCCGCCGAGCCCTGGGGCAACACGACAGTCCTTGCTCAACGAACTGCCGCGCTCTCGTTGTTCCGGATGATGGTGGCGGGGGTGTGCCGTCGTTCCGGCCGGGCTCGGCAGCGAGTGTCCGAGCAGGATACGACGCACGTAGATGATCTGCGCGCCGCTCCGGGCAACCCGTGTGGGCCGAACGAGTGAGCAGCGGGTGAAACCAGTGTGACCCGCGCGCGTCCGTGATGACAGGTGTCGCGCGCCACGCCGTAGCCGGGGGAGCGCGGAGTGTGGCCGGAAGCCATCGGGCTCGGGCGCTGATACCCTGGTAGCCCGTGGACCGGTGGGCCCGAAACCCCCGAACCGCAGCGACGGCACCGACGGCCGGAAGCACAGTGTCTTCCGGGCCGGAAGCCGTACCGCACGACAGCCAGCGACCACGGGAGCCCCCTCTTGGCCATGCCGCCGAAATCTACGACGACCAAGCACATCTTCGTCACCGGGGGTGTTGCCTCCTCTCTCGGCAAGGGCCTCACCGCCTCCAGCCTGGGCATGCTGCTCAAGGCCCGCGGCCTGCGCGTCGTGATGCAGAAGCTCGACCCGTACCTGAACGTCGACCCGGGCACGATGAACCCCTTCCAGCACGGTGAGGTGTTCGTCACCAACGACGGCGCCGAGACCGACCTGGACATCGGCCACTACGAGCGCTTCCTCGACCGGGACCTGGACGGCACCGCCAACGTCACCACCGGCCAGGTGTACTCCACCGTGATCGCCAAGGAGCGGCGCGGCGAGTACCTGGGCGACACCGTGCAGGTCATCCCGCACATCACCAACGAGATCAAGCACCGCATCCGCCGCATGGCCACCGACGAGGTGGACGTCGTCATCACCGAGGTCGGCGGCACGGTCGGCGACATCGAGTCGCTGCCGTTCCTGGAGACGGTCCGCCAGGTCCGCCACGAGGTCGGCCGGGACAACGTCTTTGTGGTGCACATCTCGCTGCTGCCGTACATCGGCCCGTCCGGCGAGCTGAAGACCAAGCCGACCCAGCACTCCGTCGCCGCCCTGCGCAACATCGGTATCCAGCCGGACGCCATCGTGCTGCGCTGCGACCGCGAGGTCCCCACCGCGATCAAGCGCAAGATCTCGCTGATGTGCGACGTGGACGAGGCCGCCGTCGTGGCCTGCCCCGACGCCCGGTCGATCTACGACATCCCGAAGACCGTGCACGGCGAGGGCCTGGACGCCTACGTGGTGCGCAAGCTCGACCTGCCCTTCCGGGACGTCGACTGGACGACGTGGGACGACCTGCTCGACCGCGTCCACAACCCCGACCACGAGATCACCCTCGCCCTGGTCGGCAAGTACATCGACCTGCCCGACGCCTACCTGTCGGTCACCGAGGCCCTGCGCGCCGGCGGTTTCGCCAACAAGGCCCGCGTCAAGATCAAGTGGGTCACCTCGGACGACTGCAAGACCCCGGCCGGCGCCAAGGCCCAGCTCGGCGACGTGGACGGCATCTGCATTCCCGGCGGGTTCGGCGAGCGCGGTGTGACCGGCAAGGTCGGCGCCATCCGTTACGCCCGCGAGAACAAGATCCCGCTGCTCGGCCTCTGCCTGGGCCTGCAGTGCATCGTGGTCGAGGCCGCCCGCAACCTGGCCGACATCCAGGACGCCAACTCCACCGAGTTCGACCCGGCCACCGCCCACCCGGTCATCTCCACCATGGCCGAGCAGATGGACATCGTCGCCGGCGAGGGCGACATGGGCGGCACCATGCGGCTCGGCATGTACCCGGCCAAGCTGGCCGACGGCTCCATCGTCCGCGAGGTGTACGACGGCAAGGAGTACGTCGAGGAGCGGCACCGCCACCGCTACGAGGTGAACAACGCCTACCGCGCGGAGCTGGAGAAGAAGGCGGGCATCCTGTTCTCCGGCACCTCCCCGGACGGCAAGCTCGTCGAGTACGTGGAGTACCCGCGCGACGTGCACCCCTACCTGGTCGCCACGCAGGCGCACCCCGAGCTGCGCTCGCGGCCGACGCGTCCGCACCCGCTGTTCGCCGGCCTCGTGAAGGCGGCCGTCGAGCGGAAGACTTCGAAGTAACACACCAGTTGTACGGTGGCCGGGGTGCGAACCTTCAAAGGTGGGCACCCCGGCTTTCGTATCGGCCGGTTTCTCACTTGCACGTGTGGAAGGACAGGGCATGACGATCAAGGACACCGCCGAGGCGTGGGAGATCCGGGCGACGGACACCCCCTTCGTGGGCAACAAGACCTCCGTCCGCACGGACGACGTGGTCATGCCCGACGGCTCGGTGGTCCGCCGCGACTACCAGGTCCATCCGGGCTCGGTCGCCGTCCTCGCCCTGGACGACGAGGACCGGGTCCTGCTGATCAACCAGTACCGGCACCCCGTGCGGCACAAGCTCTGGGAGATCCCGGCCGGCCTGCTCGACGTGCCCGGCGAGAACCCGCTGCACGCGGCCCAGCGCGAGCTGTACGAGGAGGCGCACGTCAAGGCGGAGGACTGGCGGGTCCTGACCGACGTCTACACCACGCCCGGCGGCTGCGACGAGGCGGTACGGATCTTCCTCGCCCGCGACCTGTCCGAGGTCGAGGGGGAGCGCTTCGAGGCGGAGCACGAGGAGACCGACATGGAGCACGCGCGCCTGCCGGTCGACGAGCTGGTGCGCCTGGTCCTCGCCGGTGACCTGCACAACAACTGCCTGGTCGTGGGCGTCCTGTCGCTGGTCGCCGCCCGCGGCGGGGACGGCCTGGACGCCCTGCGGCCCGCCGACGCGCCCTGGCCGGCGCGCCCCTTCACCTCCTGAACCCGCCGCGTCCGCGCATTGGTGTGACCATCGCCTGATCCGATCGGGCGACCCGTCCGCCGCGCTCCCCACGGATCGTCGCAGAGCGTGAACTAGGCTCTGGAAACGCCCGTACCGGAAGATCCGGCGGGCTTGCGCGTGCGGTGGGACGGGAGTGTGGCCCGTGACGGATCAGGCGGTGGACACAGACGATGCGCGGCTGTCCGCGCGTACGGCCGCGGGGGACGGATTCCTGGGCCGCACAAGGGAGTTGAAGGAGCTGCGCGCCGACATCGAGCGCGCGGGCCTGGACACCCTCTCCGGCCGCAAGGCCCCGCGAGCGCGGGTGCTGCTGGTCGCCGGCCGGCCCGGTTCCGGACGGACCGCGCTCGCCGAGGAACTCGTCCGCCAGGTCGCGGGGCGTTACCCCGACGGGGTGCTGCGGGCACGGCTCGGCGAGCCCGACGGCACCCCCGTCCCGGTCGAGCGCGCCGCCCGCGAACTGCTCGGCGCCCTGGGCCTGCCGACCCCCGCCGGAGCCGCCGAGGACGACCTGACCGAGGCACTGCGCGCCGCTCTCGCCGACCGGCGGACGCTGCTCCTGCTGGACGACGCCCCCGGCGCCGAACAGGTCGACGCGCTGCTCCCGGAGGCCCCCGACTGCCTGGTCGTGGCCGTCTCCGGCGGACCGCTCACCGGTATCGCGGACGTCCGTCCCTGCACCCTCGGCGGCCTGGACACCAAGTCCGCGGTGGAGCTCCTTGCCCGGTTCACCGGCTCGGTGCGCATCACCGTCGACCCGCGCTCCGCCGAAAGCCTCGCCGAGGCCTGCCAGGGCCATCCGGCGGCCCTGGTCCTGGCCGGCGGCTGGCTCGCCGCCCGCCCCCAGGCCGCCGTCTCCGACCTCGCCAAACGCCTGCACGCCGACACCGACGACGGCACCCCGCTCGCCCGCGTCCTGCGGCTCGTCCACGCCCAGCTGCCCGGCCCCGCCGCCCGGATGCTGCGCATGCTCTCCCTCGCCCCGGCCGGCCTGGCCGACCCGCACACCGCCTCGGCCCTGGCCGGCTGCTCGGTCGAGGGCGCGCGGGCGGTCCTCGACGACCTCGTCGCCCTCGGCCTGCTGCGCACGACCGGCTCCCCCCTGCCCCAGTACGAGGTCCCCGGCTGTCTGCACCCCCTGCTGAAGGCCCTCGCCGAGACCCACGAGAGGCCCGCGGAGCTCCAGCTGGCCCGGGCCCGGATGCTGGAGCGGACCGTCCGGCTCCTCCAGGCCTGCCGGACGATCACCGAGACGGACAGCCCGCAGGCCCGCGAGAAGCTGAACGCCATGCCCCGCGAGGTGCGCTTCCCCACTCCGAGGGCCGCCGCCGACTGGCTGCGCGTCCGCCGGCCCGCGCTGCTGGCCTCCGCCCGGCTCGCGGTCGCCGACGGGGAGCTGGACACGCTGGCCAGGCGGCTGCTGTCACAGCTGGTCAGGGCCGTCGCGGCGCATGTCGGCACCCGGGCGGCCGCGGCGGACCTGTACGGCGTCCACGGCCTCGTCCTCGACGTCGCCGAGCGGCGCGGACTGTCCCGGGAGAAGGCAGCCGCCCTGCTGAACCTGGGCGATCTCGACGCCCAGACCGGTCGCACCCGGGACGCCCTCGCCCGCTACCGGTCGGCGCTGGACGCCGGCCGGGAGGCGAACGACCCGTACGCGACCGGCCGCGCGATGGAATCCGTAGGCGGCGCGTACCAGGAGCTCGGGGATCACGACCGGGCCGCCGACTGGTACGGCCGCGCGCTGTCCGAGCGGCTGGCGCGGGGCGAGCGCGAGCAGGCCGCCCGGCTGTACGGCCGGATCGCCACCGCGCACACCTACGCGGGCCGCTACGGCGAGGCGCTCAGGAACTGGCGGGCGGCCGTGGCCGGCTACCGCAAGAGCGGCGATGTCGCCGCCCAGGCGCGGGCGTTGAGCGAACTGGCCCGGGTGCAGGAGTACGCGGGACGGCCCGAGGAGTCACTGCGCACCTGCCAGGAGGCGGTGGAGTGGGCGCGGCGCGCCGAGGACGTCCGGCTGCAGGCCGCCCTGCAGCTCAGACTGGCCGACACGCTGGAGCACCTGGGCGACCCCGCGTCGGCCCACCTGCACCGTGCCGCGGCCGAGCGCATGCTGGACGAAGAGCCGTCGGAGGACGGCGCAAGCCTGGAACACGACGTTAGCGCCTGCGAAATCCGCAGTGCCGCGAGCGAAGATTGATGCAATGAAAGGCTAGACAGCCGGAACACCTTCATTAGACTGGCTCTGCCGCACACTCCAGCGGTGTCTCCCGGTATGCCCCCGCATGTCTGGGTACGTCTGTAATGCACCCCCATACCCTCTGAGCCAAGGACCGTGATCCACGTGAAGGTCGGCATCCCCCGCGAGGTCAAGAACAACGAGTTCCGGGTGGCCATCACCCCCGCCGGTGTGCACGAGCTGGTGCGCAACGGGCACCAGGTCGTCGTCGAGCGGGGCGCCGGCCTCGGTTCCTCGATCACGGACACCGAGTACGTGGCCGCCGGTGCCGAGATCCTCGAGACGGCGGACGAGGTCTGGACGGCCGCCGACCTGCTGCTGAAGGTCAAGGAGCCCATCGCGGAGGAGTACCACCGCCTCCGCAAGGACCAGATCCTCTTCACCTACCTGCACCTGGCCGCCTCCAAGGAGTGCACGGACGCGCTCGTCGAGTCGGGTACCACGGCCATCGCCTACGAGACGGTCGAGCTGCCGAGCCGCGCCCTGCCGCTGCTCGCCCCGATGTCCGAGGTCGCGGGCCGCCTGGCCCCGCAGGTCGGCGCCTACCACCTCATGCGCGCGGCCGGCGGCCGTGGCGTGCTGCCGGGCGGCGTCCCGGGCGTGACCCCGGCGAAGGCCGTCGTCATCGGCGGTGGCGTCTCCGGCTGGAACGCCACCCAGGTCGCCGTCGGCATGGGCTTCGACGTGACTCTGCTGGACCGCGACATCAACAAGCTGCGCGAGGCCGACAAGATCTTCGGCACGAAGGTCAAGGCGATCATGTCCAACACCTTCGAGCTGGAGAAGGCCGTCCTCGACGCCGACCTCGTCATCGGCGCGGTCCTCATTCCGGGCGCCAAGGCCCCGAAGCTGGTCACCAACGAGCTGGTGTCCCGGATGAAGCCCGGAAGTGTCCTTGTCGACATCGCGATCGACCAGGGCGGCTGCTTCGAGGACTCGCGTCCCACCACGCACGCCGAGCCGACCTTCGAGGTCCACAACTCGGTCTTCTACTGCGTCGCCAACATGCCGGGCGGTGTGCCGAACACCTCCACCAACGCCCTCACCAACGCCACGCTGCCGTACATCGTGTCGCTGGCCAACAACGGCTGGGTCGAGGCGCTGCGCCGCGACGCCGCGCTCGCCAAGGGTCTCAACACCCATGACGGCAAGGTCGTTTACAAGGAGGTCGCCGAGGCCCACGGCCTGGAGCACGTCGAGCTCGAGACCCTGCTGGGCTGACCTCCGTGACCTGGTGAGTCGTTAAGTCGTCCCCGGTCAAAAGGCGATTCGTCAACACGTCTCGTCAACATCGCACGCCCGGCCGGACCTTGCCCGACAAGGTCCGGCCGGATGTGTGTATGGTCACTTTGCGACTCTCGGTCAACTCGCCTCGAACGTAACCCTTCGACCGATTCGCACACCGGTGAAACCTGCTGTGCGACGGCCGTACGCCCTTGACAGCGAGATGTTTCATTGCCGACACATCCTGCCGGGTCCGGCGGATTGTGTTGCTGCGGACCGCCGACACGCCATAGAGTCGCCAACCGTCGGCATGGTGCCACGCTGACCTTGTCTAGAAGTTTCCTGGTCACCAAGGAGGTAAGACGACTTGTGAATGAGTCGACATTTTCTCCCGGGGGTGGTCAACCAGGAATGCCCGCACGGGGCCATGGCCCCGCGGGTGTCGAGGCTGTCGGCTCCGTAGCTGTGCGCACCTTCGCAGCCCACCAGAGTCCGAGGCCGCAGATCGCCCGGACAGCACACCAGAGCATGGATGGCCATCACGTGAACGCCATGGCCGGCGACGGAAGTGGCGCGCCCCACAACCACTTCGCCGACTACGACGAACTGCCCGAGGGGCACTTCTACGACCCCGACGCCGAGTACGAGCCCGATCCCGAGTACGCGGCCACGCTGGCGCCCGACGCGGCCCGCCAGCGCCGTGAGCGCATCGGTCCGACCGGACGCCCGCTGCCGTACTTCCCGATCCCGGGCCCGCTGACCGACCACGGCCCCGCGAAGATCATCGCGATGTGCAACCAGAAGGGCGGCGTCGGCAAGACGACGTCGACCATCAACCTGGGTGCCGCGCTCGCGGAGTACGGCCGGCGCGTGCTGCTCGTGGACTTCGACCCGCAGGGCGCGCTGTCGGTGGGTCTCGGCGTCAATCCGATGGAGCTCGACCTCACCGTCTACAACCTGCTCATGGAGCGGGGCATGTCGGCGGACGAGGTCCTGCTGAAGACGGCGGTCCCCAACATGGACCTGCTGCCGTCCAACATCGACCTGTCGGCCGCGGAGGTCCAGCTGGTCTCCGAGGTCGCCCGCGAGTCGACGCTCCAGCGGGCGCTCAAGCCGCTGCTGCCCGACTACGACTACATCGTGATCGACTGTCAGCCCTCGCTCGGCCTGCTCACGGTCAACGCGCTGACGGCCGCGCACAAGGTGATCGTGCCGCTGGAGTGCGAGTTCTTCGCGCTGCGCGGTGTGGCCCTGCTGACCGAGACCATCGAGAAGGTCCAGGAGCGGCTCAACCCCGAGCTCGAACTGGACGGCATCCTCGCCACGATGTACGACTCGCGCACCGTGCACAGCCGTGAGGTGCTCGCGCGTGTCGTCGAGGCGTTCGACGACCACGTCTACCACACGGTCATCGGGCGCACGGTCCGCTTCCCGGAGACCACGGTCGCCGGTGAGCCGATCACCACGTACGCCTCCAACTCCGTCGGTGCCGCCGCCTATCGCCAGCTTGCCAGGGAGGTGCTCGCCCGGTGTCACGCCGAGTGAGTCTGCCGGGGGCCGACGAACTCTTCCGCACGACAGGGGGAATGGCGCTTCAGCCGTCGAGTCCCCGGCGCGGGGCCAATGGTGAGGCTCGGGTGCCGGCTCCCGCGGGGGAGAGCGACGAGGCGGCCGCCACGGAGGACGCACCGCAGTCGGTGCCCGTCCGGGGCGGCGACGGAGAGGGCGCGGAGCATGTCGCGGCGGTCGAGACGGAGCCGGCCGAGGCCGGCGAGTCCCGCACTCGTCCGGCGCGACGGCAGGCTCCGCAGGAAGGTTCTGCCGCCGCGCAGCCGCGCAAGCGGGGACGGGCGGCGAACCGGCGGCCCAGCGGGCGCGAGCGGCACGACGAGAAGATCACGGTGTACGTGTCGGCCGAGGAGCTGATGGACCTGGAGCACGCGCGTCTCGTGCTCCGAGGTGAGCACGGTCTCGCCGTCGACCGGGGCCGCATCGTCCGCGAGGCGGTGGCCGTGGTCCTGGCCGACCTGGAGGCCCGCGGGGACGCGAGCATCCTCGTACGACGGCTGCGCGGGCGGTAGCGGTAGCCTGCGGGGGCCATGACCTCGAACGACGCCCCCGCCCCTGCCTCCGGCCCAGGAGCCGGCCGCCGGCGTGCGCTGGGCCGGGGACCGGGAATGCCGTCGGCTCCGCCACCCGAGCGTCCCGAGAAGCCCTCACCGACAGCGTCCGAGCCCGTACGGGCTGCCGAACCGGTGGCGGTATCTGGGTCTGGGGCGGGTAGCCAGCCGGACGCGGCCGCCGAGACGGTGGGACGCACCGAGCCCGCGCGGGCTGCCCAGGCAGTGGCGGCTTACGAGCCTCCAGGGGACACCGAGCCGGTCGAGGTCGCGGAGACGCTGGTGGGCACCGAGTCCGCCGGGGCCGCCGAGCCCGCGGCGGACACCGAGCCCGCGAGAGGCACTGACCCGGCGGGGTCCGCCGGACCGGTGGTGGCGCCCGAGCCTGCGTCGGACGGCGAACCCGTGCGGACTGCCGAGGCGGTGATGGCTCCCCAGCCTGTATCGGGCACCGAGCCGGCCGCGGGCGCCGAGCCCGCGGGGGCTGACGAACCGACGGTGGCCCCCGCACCTGCGGCGGACAGCGAGTCCGTCACGGTCGCCGAGGCGCTCGTGGCCTCTGGGTCTGGGGCGGGCACCGAGCCCGCGGTGGCTCCCGAGCCTTCGGCGGGCACCGAGCCTGCGCGGGCTGCCGAGCCCGTACCCGGCACGGGGTCGGTCGCGGTGGCCGAACCGGCGGTGGCCTCCGAGCCCGGGGTGCTTCCCGGGGACCGGGCCGCCTCTGTCGCCGCGCCCATGCCGGGGGTCGGTGCTCCGGAGTCCGGGGGCTTCGGGTCGGCGGCTGGTGGTCGCGAGGTTCCCGACGGGGTCTTCAAGGTGCGGCTCGCGAACTTCGAGGGGCCCTTCGACCTGCTCCTCCAGCTGATCTCCAAGCACAAGCTGGACGTCACCGAGGTCGCCCTGTCGAAGGTCACCGACGAGTTCATGGCACACATCCGGGCCATGGGACCGGACTGGGACCTGGACCAGACGACCGAGTTCCTGGTCGTCGCCGCCACCCTGCTCGACCTGAAGGCGGCCCGCCTGCTGCCCCGCGCCGAGGTCGAGGACGAGGCCGACCTGGCGCTCCTGGAGGCGCGCGACCTGCTCTTCGCCCGGCTGCTCCAGTACCGCGCCTACAAACGGATCGCGGACATCTTCAACGAGCGCCTCGCCGAGGAGGCCCTGCGCCGGCCCCGTACCGTCGGCCTGGAACCCGAGCACGCCGAGCTGCTGCCCGAGGTCGTCATCAGCATCGGCCCCGAGGGGTTCGCCAAGCTCGCCGTCAAGGCGATGCAGCCCAGGCCCAAGCCGCAGGTCTACGTCGACCACATCCACGCCCCGCTGGTCAGCGTCCAGGAGCAGGCGGGCATCGTGGTGGCACGGGTGAGGGAGCTGGGGGAGGTCAGCTTCCGGGTGCTCGTCGAGGACACCGACGACACCCTCACCGTCGTCGCGCGGTTCCTTGCGCTGCTGGAGCTGTACCGCGAGAAGGCGGTCGCCCTGGAGCAGGAGACCGCGCTCGGGGAGCTGGTCGTGCGCTGGACCGGCGGGGACACGGACGCGGCGCCGCGGGTCACCGACGAGTTCGACCGGCCGCCCGAGGAGCCCAAGGAGGAGAGGAAGCCATGAGCGAGGAGACCGCGGAGCTCCCGGCGGGCCCGCAGGGCGCCGCCGACCTCGAGCTGAAGCCCGCCCTGGAGGCGATGCTCATGGTCGTGGACGAGCCCGCGACCGAGGAGCACCTCGCCCGGATCCTGGAGCGGCCCAAGCGGCGGATCGGGGACGCGCTGCGCGAGCTGGCCGACGAGTACACCGTGCAGGGTCGCGGCTTCGAGCTGCGGTACGTCGCCGGCGGCTGGCGCTTCTACACCCGGGCCGCCTACGCGCCCGCGGTCGAACGGCTCGTGCTGGAGGGGCAGACCGCCCGCCTCACCCAGGCGGCGCTGGAGACCCTCGCGGTGGTCGCCTACCGCCAGCCGGTCAGCCGCAGCCGCGTCTCCGCCGTGCGCGGAGTGAACTGCGACGGCGTGATGCGCACCCTCCTCCAGCGCGGTCTGGTCGAGGAGGCGGGCGCGGAACCCGAAACAGGTGCGATCCTGTACAGGACGACGAACTACTTCCTGGAGCGGATGGGCCTGCGGGGCCTGGACGAACTTCCGGATCTCGCGCCCTTCCTCCCGGAGGCGGAGGCGATCGAGGCCGAGACCCAGGAGGGAGTCCCGTCGTTCGACCCGGACGCGCCCGACGCGCCCGGCGGTCAGGACGCAGACGACTAAGACGGAAACCTTGATGCGAAGCAGCGGCAGCGGCAAGAGCGGCGGGCGCGGTAACTACCGCGGTGCCGGCAACGACAGGGACCAGAAGCAGGGGCAGGGCCGGCCCCGCAAGCCCCGCCCCGAGGAGCGCCGCTACGACGTGGGCCCCGGGGCCACCCAGGACGGCCCCAAGTCCGGGCGCGGCGGCGCGGCCCGCGGCGGCGCCAAGGGCGGGCCGAAGAAGCCCCAGCAGGGCGGTCGTACGGCCCCCGCGCGCTCGCGTGAGTACGAGACGCGGGTCGAGGAGCGCAACCGGGAGCGGTACGCGGGCAAGAAGGACGTCAAGCTGCCCAAGACCTTCCCCGGCGCCGAGCAGGAGGGCGAGCGGCTGCAGAAGGTGCTCGCGCGCGCGGGCTACGGCTCCCGGCGCGCCTGCGAGGAGCTGATCGAGCAGGCCCGGGTCGAGATCAACGGCGAGATCGTGCTGGAGCAGGGCCGCCGGGTCGACCCGGAGAAGGACGAGGTCAAGGTCGACGGCCTGACGGTCGCGACGCAGTCGTACCAGTTCTTCTCGCTGAACAAGCCCGCCGGTGTCGTCTCCACCATGGAGGACCCGGAGGGCCGCCAGTGCCTCGGTGACTACGTCACCAACCGTGAGACGCGGCTCTTCCACGTCGGCCGGCTCGACACCGAGACCGAGGGTGTCATCCTGCTCACCAACCACGGCGAGCTGGCGCACCGGCTGACGCACCCCAAGTACGGCGTGAAGAAGACCTACCTCGCCGCGATCGTGGGCCCGATCCCGCGCGACCTCGGCAAGCGCCTGAAGGACGGCATCCAGCTGGAGGACGGCTACGCGCGCGCGGACCACTTCCGCGTCGTCGAGCAGACCGGCAAGAACTACCTGGTCGAGGTGACCTTGCACGAGGGCCGCAAGCACATCGTGCGGCGCATGCTCGCCGAGGCCGGATTCCCGGTCGAGAAGCTGGTCCGCACCTCCTTCGGCCCGATCACCCTGGGCGACCAGAAGTCGGGCTGGCTGCGCCGCCTGTCGAACACCGAGGTCGGCATGCTGATGCAGGAAGTCGATCTCTAGACCGGCCTTGCGCCGTTCACCGTCCCCCTTTATTGTCACTGTGACGATAAAGGGGGGCGCTGTATGTCCAAGCAGCCGGCGACCGGAGCACTGATCGGCCTCGCCCTCGGGGACGCCCTGGGCTTCCCGACCGAATTCGACGACGTGCCCTCGATCCTCGCCAAGTGCGGGCCCTGGCGGGAGATGGAGCTGCCCGAGCGGGCCTTCGTGTCCGACGACACCCAGATGACCCTCGCCCTCGGGCGCGGACTCCGCACCGCCATGGAGCGCGGTCACCTGGCGCCCAAGCGGCTGGAGCGGCCGCTGCGCGAGGAGTTCGTGGACTGGTACCACTCGCCGGAGAACAACCGCGCCCCCGGCCGCACCTGCCTGACCGCCTGCGCCCTGCTGAACGACGAGAACCGGCGCTGGCAGGACGCCGGCCAGATCGGTTCCAAGGGCTGCGGCGCCAACATGCGAGTCGCCCCCATCGGGCTCGCGCCCGGCCTCAGCGACGAACAGCGGTCCGGCGCGGCCCAGTTGCAGTCCGCGCTGACCCACGGCCACCCCACCGCGCTCGCCGCCTCCGACCTCACCGCACGCGCCGTGCACCTGCTCGCGCGGGGCGTGGACCCGGCCGGCCTGGTCGGGCGCCTGCGCTCCTACGCGCTGGAGAACCGGACCCGTTACGACCACACCTGGCTCGGCGACCTGTGGACCCGCTCCCAGGACCCCGGCCCCGAGCACTTCATCAGCCGCGGCTGGGACGAGTGCCTGGACATCCTCGACCGCCTCCAGGAGGCCGTGCGGACCGTCTCCCCGGAGACCGACCCGTGCCTGGCCACCGGAGAGGGCTGGATCGCCGAGGAGGCCCTCGCCACCGGACTGCTGTGCTTCCTGCTCTTCCCGGACGAGCCCGTCACCGCGCTGCGCCGGGCCGCCTGCTCCAAGGGCGACTCCGACTCCATCGCCTGCCTGACCGGTGCCTTCGCGGGCGCCTGGCTGGGCGCGGACGCCTGGCCCGCCGACTGGGCCGAGCGGATCGAGTACCGAGGCGACCTGTTGGCCCTGGGAACGCTCTGGGACGCTTAGGCCCATGATCGAAGACCTCGACATCGACCTCGCCCCCGTGGTCGCCGAACAGCCCGACCCGCTGCTGTTCGCGACCGTCTCCGGCGCCCACCTGTACGGCTTCCCCTCGCGGGACTCGGACGTGGACCTCCGGGGCGTCCACCTGCTGCCGACGGCCGACCTCGTCGGGCTGCGCGAGCCGGAGGAGACCCGCTCGCGGGCCTGGGTGCGGTTCGGTGTCGAACTCGACCTCGTCACCCACGACCTGCGCAAGTTCGTCCGGCTGATGCTCCGACGCAACGGATACGTCCTGGAGCAGCTGCTCTCGCCGCTGGTCGTGCGCACCTCGGACGCGCACCGGGAACTGGCCGCGCTCGTCCCGGGCGTCCTCACCGGCCACCACGCCCACCACTACCGGGGGTTCGCGGTGACCCAGTGGCGGCTGTTCGACAAGACCGCCGAACTCAAGCCGCTGCTCTACACGTTCCGGGTGCTGCTCACCGGCATCCACCTGATGCGCAGCGGAGAGGTCCAGGCCCACCTGCCCACGCTCCTCGGCCTGGTGGACGCCCCCGGGTATCTGCCCGAGCTGATAGCCGCCAAGGCCGAGCGCGAACACGGCACCGCGCGGATCGACCACGCGCGCGTGGAGGCCGACGTGGAGCGGCTGCACGCCGTGCTCGACGAGGCCCAGTCGGCCTCAGTCCTGCCCGACGCGCCCACCGCGTACGACGCCCTGCACGACCTGGTGGTGCGGCTCCGCGTCGAGGGCTGAGGCGCGGCGCACGCGGTGCAGGAAGTCGGCCACCCGTGCGCGGTCCGGCTCCGGCGGCAGCGGGGTGCCCCGCTCGGCCTCCTCGGTCTCGGCCGCCAGCCGGACCATCCACCCCTCGACCTCCGCCCACGGCACCTCGCCGCGCTTCACCGCGAGCAGGAATTCCCGCCGGTCGCCGACGTCGATCCGCAGCTCCCCGGTGCGCAGCAGGTCGCGGGCGCTGATCAGCAGCCGCAGCAGGTGCATCGCGTGCTTCCAGCGCGGTGCACCCGTGGCGCGGACGTCGGCGTCCAGCTTGCGCCGCTGGCCGAGCGCGTAGCGGGTGAAGGTGCCGTGGACCTGGCGGGAGAGGAAGGCGCCGCGCAGGGACAGCAGCTCGCGGCCGGTGCCGTCCACGCGCTCGACCAGGGGCGAGTGCAGGCACTCCAGGATGTTCGGGTTGCCGCGCAGCGCCAGCTCGCAGAACCGCTCCAGCTCCCAGGAGAACTGCTCCTCGCCCGGACCCTCCACATGCGTCGGCGGCTTCTCGAACCGCCAGAACAGGGGGGTGGGGGCGAGGAACACACCCCGCCGGTCGGTGTCGCTGCCGTCCGTGGCCAGGCCGAAGGCCCGCGAACCCATGACACAGGCGTAGATCGTGTGGTCGCGCACCAGCTGCACAGCGCTTTCGCCGCTCTCGGGGTTCGCGGGGCTCTTCGGGTTCTCGGACTGCATGCGCGGAGCGTACGCGGGGCCGTCACGTCAGGCGGATCGAATTTCCCTCCACCTTGATCGACTTCTTCGGCAGCGGCTTCGTGGCCGGGCCGTGGGCCACCGAGCCGTCGGTGACGTGGAACCTGCTGCCGTGGCAGGGACAGTCGATCGTGCCGTCCGCCACTTTGGCCACCGTGCAGCCCTGGTGCGTGCAGATCGCCGAGAAGGCCTTGAACTCGCCCTTCTTCGGCTGGGTGACCACGACCTTCTGCTTCTTGAAGATCTTGCCGCCGCCCTGCGGGATGTCAGTGGTCTTCGCCAGCTCCTCCTGGGTGAAGGAGTCGGCGGCGGGGGAGGCGGACGCCGAGGACGTGGCCGGAGCGGGGGACGCCGAGGTGTCCGAGGCCGGGGAGCTCTTGTCGTTGTCGGCGCCGCATCCCACGCATCCCACGGCGAGCGCCGCCGCGCTCGTCGCCAGAACCGTGCGCCGCGTCGTGGGCTGGGTCATGTCACCACTCCGTACATACGTTGGGGGCAGAAAGTGAAACCGGTACATACCGGGGCGTTCGCATCGTCTCAGTGATCGGGCGCCGCGCGCCCCGCCCGCGCGGGCTGACTACGCTGGACGGATCAGCACAGACACACCTGTCAGCGAGGAGCAGCGCCGTGGCGGTACGAGCGGTCCGGGGGGCCGTCCAACTCGAACGGGACGAGGCCGGACACATGGACGAGCAGGTCGGAGCCCTGCTCACCGCCGTCCTGGAGCGGAACGGGCTGACCGCCGACGACCTGATCAGCATCTGGTTCACGGCCACCCCCGACCTGCACAGCGACTTCCCGGCCGCCGCCGCACGCAAGCTCGGCATCGTCGACGTCCCGCTGATCTGCGCCCAGGAACTGGACATCGAGGGCGCCATGCCCCGCATCGTGCGGATCCTCGCGCACATCGAGTCGGACCGGCCCCGCGCCGAGATCGCCCACGTCTACCTCGGCGCCGCGGCCGCCCTGCGCAAGGACATCGCCCAGTGAGAACCGCACTCGTCATCGGAACGGGCCTCATCGGCACCTCCGCCGCCCTGGCGCTGGTCCAGCGCGGCGTCACGGTCCACCTCGCCGACCACGACCCGCAGCAGGCCCGTACGGCCGCCGCCCTGGGCGCCGGCACCGAGGAGGCCCCCGACGGCCCGGTCGACCTGGCGATCGTCGCCGCCCCGCCCGCGCACGTCGCCGGGGTGCTCGCCGACGCCATGCGCCGGGGCGTGGCCCGCGGTTACCTGGACGTCGCCAGCGTCAAGGGAGGCCCGCGCCGCGAGCTGGAGGCACTGGGCCTGGACCTCACGGGCTACCTCGGCACCCACCCCATGTCGGGCCGGGAGAAGTCCGGCCCGCTGGCCGCCACCGGCGACCTATTCGAGGGCCGGCCCTGGGTGCTCACCCCGACCCGGGACACCGACACCGAGGTGCTGAACCTCGCCCTGGAGCTGGTCTCCCACTGCCGGGCCGTCCCGGTCGTCATGGACGCCGACGCCCACGACCGCGCCGTAGCCCTCGTCTCCCACATGCCCCACCTGGTGTCCAGCATGGTCGCCGCCCGCCTGGAGCACGCCGAGGAAGCGGCCGTACGGCTGTGCGGGCAGGGCATCCGGGACGTGACGCGGATCGCCGCCTCCGACCCGCGCATGTGGATCGACATCCTGTCCGCGAACCCGGGCCCGGTCGCCGACCTGCTCGCCGACGTCGCCGGCGACCTGGACGAGACGGTGCGGGCCCTGCGCGCCCTGCAGTCCTCCGACGAGGACAAGCGGCGCGACGGCACGGCAGGCGTCGAGGACGTCCTGCGCCGCGGGAACGCGGGCCAGGTGCGGGTACCCGGAAAGCATGGCAGCGCGCCCCGGGTGTACGAGACCGTCGTCGTCCTCATCGACGACCAGCCCGGACAGCTGGCCCGCATCTTCGCGGACGCGGGACGGGCCGGGGTCAACGTCGAGGACGTGCGCATCGAGCACGCCACCGGTCAGCAGGCCGGCCTGGTCCAGCTCATGGTCGAGCCGAAGGCGGCGGCGTCCCTGAAGGAGGCACTGCGCGAGCGGGGCTGGGCCCTGCGGCAGTGAGCCCGGTGAGGGCCCCTCGCGCGAGCCAGTAACCTTGTGCGGGGCGCCCTCGCGTCCCCACCCGCCCACCACCCTTCACCAGGAAGGTGCCCTCCCGTGGAAAACGGCGCCGCCCCGACCGCCAAGCCCGTGATCGTCGCGATCGACGGCCCCTCCGGCACGGGCAAGTCGAGCACGTCGAAGGCCGTCGCCGCCCAGCTCGGCCTGAGCTACCTGGACACCGGCGCCCAGTACCGCGCCATCACCTGGTGGATGGTGAACAACGGCATCGACCTGGCGGACCCGGCCGCCATCGCCGACGTGGCCGGCAAGCCCGAGATCATCTCCGGCACCGACCCGTCCGCCCCGACCATCACGGTCGACGGCGTCGACGTGGCCGGCCCGATCCGCACCCAGGAGGTCACCTCCCGGGTGAGCGCGGTCAGCGCGGTGCCCGAGGTGCGCGCCCGGATCACCGAGCTCCAGCGCACCCTCGCCACCGGCGCGGACAAGGGCATAGTGGTCGAGGGCCGGGACATCGGTACGACCGTCCTGCCGGACGCCGACCTGAAGATCTTCCTCACCGCCTCGGCGGAGGCCCGCGCGGCCCGGCGCAGCGGCGAGCTCAAGGGCGCCGACGTCCAGGCCACCCGGGAGGCCCTGATCAAGCGGGACGCGGCCGACTCCAGCCGCAAGACCTCGCCGCTCGCCAAGGCCGGCGACGCCGTCGAGGTGGACACCACCGAGCTCACCCTCGCCCAGGTCATCGAGTGCGTCGTCACCCTGGTCGAGGAGAAGCGGGCCGGAAAGTGACCGAGCCGTCCCTCCCCTCGGAGCGGGGCGCCGAGGTCGGGCGGCGCATCGGCGTCGGCCTGATGTACGGGCTGTGGAAGCCCCGGGTGCTCGGCGCCTGGAAGGTGCCCGCGACCGGCCCGGTGATCTTCGCGGTGAACCACTCGCACTACGTCGACGGCCCGATGGTCATGGGCGTGGCGCCCCGGCCGACGCACTTCCTGATCAAGAAGGAGGCGTTCGTCGGCCCGCTGAACCCCTTCCTGACCGGGATCGGCCAGGTGAAGGTCGACCGCGCCTCCGCCGACCGCACCGCCATCGGCCGGGCCCTCGGCGTGCTGGAGGCCGGGGGAGTCCTGGGCATCTTCCCGGAGGGCACCCGCGGCACGGGCGACTTCGCCTCCCTGCGCGCCGGGCTCGCGTACTTCGCGGTCCGCAGTGGGGCGCCGGTCGTGCCCATCGCCGTACTGGGAAGCTCCGACAGGCGCGGACGGCTGATCAAGGGGCTCCCGCCCCTGCGGTCCCGCGTCGACGTCGTCTTCGGCGACCCCTTCGAGGCGGGCGACGGCAGCGGGCGGCGCACGCGCAAGGCCCTGGACGAGGCGACCGAGCGCATCCAGAAGCAGCTCACCGCGCACCTGGAAAACGCCAGGCGCCTGACCGGCCGCTAGGCGACACTTGAGTAGTGGATCAGCCGGGAGAAAACCGGTCGATCCACCGACCACCACGAATGAACAACGAGGTACGGACTTCATGAACGACCAGAACCAGCCCGGCGGCTCGGCTGAGCACGAGTACGACCACGGGGCGCTCGGCGACGCCGAGTACGCGGAGTTCATGGAGCTCGCCGCGGAAGAGGGCTTCGACATCGAGGACGTCGAGGGCGCCATCGAGGCGGCGGGCCACGGCCCGCTGCCCGTGCTCGCCGTCGTCGGCCGCCCCAATGTCGGCAAGTCGACCCTGGTGAACCGGATCATCGGCCGCCGCGAGGCGGTCGTCGAGGACAAGCCGGGCGTCACCCGCGACCGCGTCACCTACGAGGCCGAGTGGTCCGGCCGCCGCTTCAAGGTCGTCGACACCGGCGGCTGGGAGCAGGACGTCCTCGGCATCGACGCCTCCGTGGCCGCGCAGGCCGAGTACGCGATCGAGGCCTCCGACGCCGTCGTCTTCGTCGTGGACGCCAAGGTCGGCGCGACCGACACCGACGAGGCCGTCGTACGGCTGCTGCGCAAGGCCGGCAAGCCGGTCGTGCTGTGCGCCAACAAGGTCGACGGCCTGAGCGGCGAGTCGGACGCGGCCTACCTGTGGTCCCTCGGCCTCGGCGAGCCGCACCCGGTCTCCGCCCTGCACGGCCGCGGCACCGGCGACATGCTGGACGCCGTCCTGGAGGCGCTGCCGGAGGCCCCGGCGCAGACCTTCGGCACGGCCGTCGGCGGTCCGCGCCGCATCGCTCTGATCGGCCGCCCGAACGTCGGCAAGTCCTCGCTGCTGAACAAGGTCGCCGGCGAGGAGCGGGTCGTCGTCAACGAGCTGGCGGGCACCACTCGCGACCCGGTCGACGAGCTGATCGAACTCGGCGGCACCACCTGGAAGTTCGTCGACACCGCCGGTATCCGCAAGCGCGTCCACCTCCAGCAGGGCGCCGACTACTACGCCTCCCTGCGCACGGCCGCCGCCGTGGAGAAGGCCGAGGTCGCCGTCATTCTGCTGGACGCCTCCGAGAACATCTCGGTGCAGGACCAGCGCATCGTCACCATGGCCGTCGAGGCCGGCCGTGCCGTGGTGCTCGCCTTCAACAAGTGGGACACCCTCGACGAGGAGCGCCGCTACTACCTGGAGCGGGAGATCGAGACCGAGCTGGGCCAGGTCGCCTGGGCCCCGCGCGTGAACGTGTCGGCCCGCACCGGCCGCCACATGGAGAAGCTGGTCCCGGCGATCGAGGCCGCGCTCGCCGGCTGGGAGACCCGCGTGCCCACCGGCCGCCTCAACGCCTTCCTCGGCGAGCTCGTCTCCGCCCACCCGCACCCGGTCCGGGGCGGCAAGCAGCCCCGCATCCTGTTCGGCACGCAGGCCGGCACCAAGCCCCCGCGGTTCGTGCTCTTCGCCTCCGGCTTCATCGAGGCGGGCTACCGGCGCTTCATCGAGCGCCGGCTGCGCGAGGAGTTCGGCTTCGAAGGCACCCCGATCCATATCTCGGTCCGGGTGCGCGAGAAGCGCGGCAAGAAGAAGTAGTCCGCACGGCAGCGGCCGTACGGACGTGAAGGGCGGCCCCCGGAGCACCGGGGGCCGCCCTTCACGTCCGTCACGCGCCGCGGCGCGGCCCGGGCGGCAGCGGCAGGCCCGCCGGGACGTAGTGCATCCCGGTGTCCTGCTGCCGCCCGAGGGTGCCGACGCGCTGCCACTGCGACTGCTGCCGGGCGCTGTACGCCCCGGCGCTGTAGGCGCTGTAGGAGCTGCTGAACGACCCCGCCCGGTGGCCGCCGAACGACCCGACACCGTCCGGGATGTCCCCGAAGGCGCTGAACCTGAACTCCTCCTCGCCGCTGCGGTCGCCCGGCAGCGTACGGAAGGCCTTGACCCACTCCGCGTAGAGCGAGTCGTAGATCGGCGTGGCCGACGGCCCGCCGACGCCCTCCCGCGCCGCCCGGGCGGACGGGACGGAGGCGAAGGAGGACCGGCGAGGAGGAAGGGGGGTGTCGTATGCGTGCACGTATGTCCAAACGACGGCGCCCGCAAAGGGATGCGGTTGTCCGGCCCGCCTTCGGGGGCGCGGGGCGGCGCCGGACTCAGGTGCCGGCGAGCGGCAGCGCCGCGGCGACCAGCTTCCCGTTCACGGCGGCCTTGTCCAGCGCGTCCCGCAGCAGATCCTCCCGCGGCTGCCGACCGATCGAGCCCACCGGCGCCGCGAACATGAGCACCTGCTGGTGCTTGTTCGCCGCCGCCCGCCAGCTGTCGGTCACCTGGAGCGGCTGGTGCGCCTGCCACCAGGCCACCGGCTGACCCCCGTTCGGGCCGGGCTGGAGCACCGCGTGCAGCTGGCCCACGGCGAGCAGGCACGACCAGCCGTGCAGCACCGGCGGCACCGAGGCCAGCGCGGTCACCGGCATGAAGCCCTGCTCGATGAGGAGCGCGAGGAAGTCGTCACCCGCGCCGGTGCTGCCCGGGCGCACGATCGGCGAGGTCGGCTCCACCACGAGCGCGGGGTGCAAGTCGCCGTCGAGCAGGACGAGTCCGCTGGTCACACCCAGCACCGCCTGCTGGGGCGCGGCGCTGTGCGGCTCGGCGCCGGCGAAGTCGGCACCGGAGCCGCCGATCGAACGGACGGCGCCCTGCAGCTGCTCCTCGGTGACCTGGACCACCTGCGAGGGCAGACAGCCCGCGTGGGCGAAGGCGAGAACGGCGGTCTCGTCGCCGATGAACAGGACGGTGCTGGTGCGCTCCTGCTCGGAGTCGCCCGGGGTGCGACAGGACGTGCAGTCGTAACTGCCCGGGGCGTTCTCTCCGGCGAGCAGCCGGTCGGCTTCTTCGTCGCCGATCTCGGCGCGTACGGCGTCACTGACGTCGAGCATGCGCGGCACGGGTGGCTCCCTCGGATGCGGTGCTGGGTCGGCCGGGTGGCTCCCGGCCGATGAGCCCCGGGGTTCCGGGCTCATGAAGAAGACAACGGACGTCCTGTGGTGGGGGTCACGCCCCGCGGGAAACCGGTTCGCACCTTCCACCGCAGTGGGTCACCTTTTGTGCGGAACCGGTCACTCACCGTCAACTAGGCGCCACGTCAAGGAACTTGAACGGGTGAAGTGGGTCACAGATCGCCTGAACAGTTGGTCGACAAATCACGAAATCCACGGACGAACTGGGTGGCCGAAAATCGCCGATACTCGCGGTAACCGGCAACTGGCCTCGCACGACGGGGAGTTGGTTGATTCCGGCCGCTCGACCTCCCTACATTCCTCCGCCGTGTGCAACGAGCACCGCTCGGGTTCGTCCGCCACCCGGCACCGGCAGAGCACGATCGCCGGCACCGGGGGCGCGGACGGGGCGGGCGCGGGGGACCGCGGTGATCCGCGGGAAGACGCGCTCCGCCCGGGGGAGCCCGGGTTCGTGGAGAGGGAAATACATGTCCGAGTGTGCCGATACCACCCGCAGCACCGCCCGTGACGACAGCGCCCGCAAGGGCCGTACGACGGCCGCGCTCGCCGGAGCCGCCCTGCTGGCCCCGCTGGGCCTGCTGGCCGCGACCGGCAACGCCGCAGCGGCGGACAACGGAGTGTGGGACCGCATCGCCCAGTGCGAGAGCGGCGGCAACTGGCACATCAACACCGGTAACGGCTACTACGGCGGGCTGCAGTTCTCCGCCGGCACCTGGCGCGCGTACGGCGGCTCCGCCTACGCCCCGACGGCCGACCAGGCCTCCAGGAGCGCCCAGATCGCCGTCGCCACCAAGGTCCAGCAGGCCCAGGGCTGGGGCGCCTGGCCGGTCTGCTCGGCCCGGGCGGGAGCATCCGGCGCGGCACCGGCGGCGGCCTCCACCGGGTCCGCGGGCGGAACCGCCTCGAAGGGCGTGACGACGAAGTCCGCCCCGGCGAGGTCGGCCCCCGCGAAGTCCGCCCCGGCCAAGACGCAGGACCGTCCGGCGGCGCAGACGGGCCGCAGCGCGTCCCGCGGCGACCACATCGTCCGCCAGGGCGACACCCTGAGCACCATCGCGGCCACCCACGGCACCACCTGGCAGCGGATCTACGCCGCCAACAAGGCCGTCATCGGCGGGGATCCGAACCTGATCGTGCCCGGCCAGCGCCTGGACCTCTGAGCACACGCGGGCCCTGGCAGCCGCTGTTCCGACGAGGACAGCGGCTGTCCGCGTCCGCTGGCAGACTCGGCCCCATGTTGGAGACCTCGGCACGGCTGCTGCGTCTGCTCTCCCTGCTCCAGGCCCACCGCGAGTGGTCCGGACCCGAACTCGCCGAACGGCTGGGCGTCACCCCGCGCACCGTCCGCCGGGACGTGGACCGGCTGCGCGAGCTGGGCTACCCGGTCAACGCCAGCCCGGGCACCGGCGGCGGCTACCAGCTCGGCGCGGGCGCCGAACTGCCGCCGCTGCTGCTGGACGACGACGAGGCCGTCGCCGTGGCCGTGGGTCTGCGCACCGCCGCGGGACAGGGCATCGAGGGCATCGGCGAGACCTCCGTACGCGCCCTCGCCAAGCTGGAGCAGGTGCTGCCGAACCGGCTGCGCCGCCGGGTGAGCGCCCTGAACGCCTTCACGGTGCCGATGCTGCGCGGCGGCCCGCCGCTCTCCCCGGTCGACCCGGGCCTGCTCACCGAACTCGCCCATCTGTGCCGGGACGCCGAGCGGTTGCGCTTCGACTACGAGAGCCACGAGGGCACCGCGAGCCGCCGTACCGTCGAACCGCACCGGCTGGTGTGCACCGAGCGGCGCTGGTACCTGGTCGCCTGGGACGTCGACCGGGCGGACTGGCGGACCTTCCGCGTCGACCGCATCACCACCAGGCCGCCGCACGGGCCGCGCTTCCCCCCGCGCGAACCGCCCGCCGAGGACCTCGCCGCCTATGTGTCCAGGGGCGTCTCCACGGGCGCGTACGCCACGCACTCCACGGTCCGGCTGCTGGTGCCGCTGCACGAGGCCGCCGAGCGGGTCTCGCCGTCCGCGGGGACGCTGGAGCCCGACGGGGAGGAGGCGTGCCTCCTGCGCAGCGGTGCCGCGAGCCTGGACGTGATGGTCGTCCACATCATGATGCTGGGCCTGCCGTTCGAGGTGCTGGAGCCCGCCGAGCTGACGGACGCGGTCAGGAGGATTCGCGACCGGCTCGACGAGGCGCTGGCCCGGGTCACGGAACCCGGGCCGCGCCCTCCGGGTGGTCGGGGGCGAACGCCGGCGCCGTAGCCCGGGGGCGTCGGTGGGGGCGTACCGCGCTCGTGTGCGGAAACGGTGAAATTCCTATGCCGCGTCAGCTGCGGTGACGCGCCCGCGGATTGTCGGGACAATCGTGCCCGCGGCCTCCGTGATGCGCGCGGAGGCGCTTTCCGGTCAGGAATTTCGGAGCGGCCTCGCGACACGCGTGAATTCTGTTCGATTACCCCGGTAAGCGGTACGGAAACCCCCGTACGTGTGACGGAGTTCGAGTAGAACCGGCCCCCGGTGCTGTGACAGAAGCGTGACGGAGTGGGGACGCTTCTCCTACTCGGGCGTGCCGACTAGCCTGGCGGCATGGCACCGATTCCCACTCCGCCGGCGGAGCCCCAGGACAGCCCCGACGGGTACGTCGGCCTCGACGCCCCGGCCGCCGAGCGGCTCGCTCGGCAGCGGGGGTGGTCGACGGTACGGTCGTTGCCGCCGGGCGCGATCATCACCATGGAGTACCGGGCCGGGCGGCTGAACTTCGAGGTCAGGGACGGTCTGGTGGCCCGCGCCTGGAAGGGCTGACTCCGGCCCCCGCTACGTGTGTACGGCGAAGGCCCCGCCCCCGGGAGGGGGCGGGGCCTTCGCCGTGGCGCGGGCTGGTCGTGCGTACCGGACCCGCCGCCTGTGTGCCGTCAGCCTCCCGTCAGGGGGCGGGCCGGCTGGGACGTACCGCGCGGGTGGCGGTCGGCGTGCGGCGGCCGGCGGCTGCCCACCGGGGTGACCGGGGTGCGCTCCGAACGGGCCGTGTGCGGTCCCGGGGCCAGGTGCACCGGGCCGCGGGAGGCGCGCGTCGAGGAGACGGGCTCGCGCACCGACGGGTTGTCGGCCGGCGCGCCGCGCGGTGTGAGCGGCACCGGCGTGACCGGGACGAGCGGTTCGGTGGCGGGCCGGCTGCGACGGGCGCGCCAACGGTCGCGCAGGTCGAAGAGGGCGGTCTCGGCCTTGGTGATCAGCGGCTCGCACCAGGGCAGGGCGAGCAGGATCAGCAGGCCGGCGGCCCAGCCCAGCAGGACGTCGCTCAGCCAGTGCGTACCGAGGTAGACGGTGGTGAGGCCGACGCCGAGCGACGTGACCGCCGACAGTGCGGACAGCCAGCGCCTAGCTCGGGGGCTGGAGGCCAGATACGCCAGGATGCCCCAGGTCACCACCGCGTTGGCGGTGTGGCCGCTGGGAAATATATCGCCGCCCAGGCCCATCTCGTTCGAGCCGATGGTGGTCGCGTAGTGCGGACCGAGCCGCCCCATGCCGAGCTTGGCGGCGCCGACCGTGATGTTCAGCAGCAGCAGTGAGGCGGCCAGGGTCAGCAGCGGGCGGAGGGTGTGCTGCCGCCAGGAGCGCCAGCCGAGCCAGGCCGCGACCATCACGGCGGTGGGGCCGCGCTGGCCGAGCACCACGTAGTAGTCGAGGAACGCGTGGATCTGCGGCCACTGCTGGTAGGGCCGGAAGAACATGACCTGCCAGTCCAGCCGGACCAGCCACGAGCTGATCACGACGGCCCACACGATCGCGAGGTAGAAAGCCAGGGTCGCGGTGAACAGAACGACCCGGTGCCGGCTCATCCTCGGCACATCGATGTGGGCCGGTCGTTCCGGCTCACGGTCCAGTCTGGCGAACACCCGGTCCAGACGCCGGGTGAGGTTTCGTTCGGTACGCACCCAATCGACGTTACAGCGAGTGAGCTGTGTTCCCGGTCGAAACAGGGGCTTTGTGATGACGATGTGATGTGGGAAACCTCTCAAGGGCGGCCCGAATTCACGGGATTCCGCAATCCCGTGGGGCCGCTCCCTTCAATTCCTTTGATCATGCCGGGTGTTGTTTATATGGCGCTTATGAATGCGTTAACCCGGACCTGGGGCGGAATTCTCCGGGACGTCATCGTCCGGCGGATTGGATCACGGCGGGCCGGAGCCGTTCAGCCAGAACGCCCCGTAGGCCGCCGAAGCGACCGCCAACCCCGCCGTGACCAGCGTCGATCGGGAGGTGCGGAGCCGGGCCAGGGCGCAGGCGAGCGGCAGCAGCACCGGGAAGGCCGGCAGCAGCAGCCGGGGCTTGGAGCCGAAGTAACTGGACGCGCACAGGGCGAGCGCGAGCACGACACCGGTGTACACCAGGAGTTCGACGGGCTGACGCGCGCGGACACCGTTGACGTACAGCCAGATCAGCAGGGCCACACCGATGATCAGGCCGGTGCCGGCGAGGGCGGACGGAAATGACGTGAACTTGTCGGCCACGAATCGGGCGAACGCGTACCCGCCGTCGAACCCGTTGCGCCATCCGGCCTGGACGTCCAGGTATCCGAGCGGGCCCCGGCCGGTGTGCCGGCCCACCCAGAGGACGTAACCCGCGGCACCGAGCGGGGCGAGCGCCATGCCCAGCGCGCGGCGCGTGGGGGAGGAGTGCGGAGCGGTCTGTACGCCGGGGGCGGGCGAGGGGGCTCGTGTGACAGCTGGGGTGTTTGCGGCGCTTGAGTCGGAAGTGGGCGAAGGGGCGGCATTTGCGTCGGGGGCGTGTGGCGTTCCCTGCGCGCCGTCCATTATCTGATCGCGCCCCGCGCGTGCGCTCCGCTCCTGCGCCGAGGCGTGTTCGGCGTCGCGCGCGCCGTGCGAGTCGCCCGTGCTTCGGTCTCGCACGAAGGAGAGCACCCCCGCGACCCACACCGCCGCGACCACCGCCACGCCCACCGGCCGGGTCAGCCCGGCGAACGCCGCCAGCAGACCCGCGCCGACCCAACGCCCGGTCAGCAGCGCGTACAGCGACCAGGCCGCCAGCGCCGTGAACAGGGACTCGCTGTACGCCATCGACTGCACGATCCCGACCGGCAGCACCGCCCACAGCAGCACCGCGCAGACCCCGGCCCGCCGCCCGTGCACCAGGTCGGCGACGGCGAAGATCCCGGCCGCGGCGGCCACCGAGGAGAGCAGGGCGACGACGAGGCCCGCGTCCGCGTACGACAGCGGGGCGACCGCGTGCAGCAGCCGCTCCAGCCACGGAAGCAGCGGGAAGAACGCGAGGTTGGAGTGGACGTCGCCGTTCGGCAGCCGCACCTCGTAGCCGTACCCCAGTTCGGCGACCCGCGTGTACCAGAGCGAGTCCCAGCGCGCGGTGAGCAAGGTGGACGCGCTCTTGCCGCGCGCGGCGCTCCACACCGCCAGCACGAGCAGCCCCAGGGCACGGACCGCCGCATAGCCCAGGAGGGCGGGCGCCGCCCGGCGCAGGAGGGGGGCGTGGGCCGGTGCCACGCGCGTCTCAAGGTCGGTCACGGGCTCGATTATCGAGGGGCGGGGGAACCGGACGGTTCACCGGGGCGTGGTCAAGAGGAGACGGTGTGGCGTACGCCACACGGGTTCCGTCGAGCGTGTGAGAGGTCCGCCACGTGACCGGGCGGTGAACTCGCGTACGCTGACGAGTCACCTGCGTGGGTTTGCGCGGGTCGGAGACCCCGCTCCTCTCCGGCCGTACGACAGGGAGTCCCCACCCCGTCGCTCCGCCCCACGCGAGGGATCATCTGGGAGGTACGTACATGTCCGGGACGACCACGGCTGCCGTACGGCCGCGCCGTCGGACGGCCGGGGCCGGTGCCAACCGCTGGGTCGTCCTCGTCGTCCTCTGCGTGAGCCTGCTGCTCGTCGCCCTCGATGCGACGGTGCTGCACGTGGCGGTCCCCGCCGTCACCGAGGACCTCAGACCCGGTGCCGTGGAACTGCTCTGGATCGTCGACGTCTACCCCCTGGTGTGCGCCTCCCTGCTGATCCTCTTCGGCACCCTCGGCGACCGCGTCGGCCGCAGACGGATCCTGCTGCTCGGCTACTCCCTCTTCGGTGTCGCCTCCGCCGTCGCCGCCTTCGCGCCGACCGCCGAGGCCCTGATCCTCGCCCGCGCGCTGCTCGGCGTCGGCGGTGCGATGATCATGCCCGCGACCCTGTCCATCCTCCGGCAGGTCTTCCCCGACCGGCGCGAGCGCGCGCTGGCCATCGGCATCTGGAGCGCGGTCGCCGCCGTCGGCGCGGCGGTCGGGCCGCTGCTCGGCGGCTTCCTGCTGGAGCACTTCTGGTGGGGCGCGGTGTTCCTGGTGAACATCCCGCTGATGCTGGTCAGCCTGCCGGTGGGCCGGATCCTGCTGCCCGAGTCCCGCGGCGACGGGCGCGGCCCCTGGGACGTGACCGGCGCGCTGATGGCGGCGGCCGGTCTCTTCGGTGCCGTCCTCGGGGTCAAGCGGGTAGGCGGCGGCGAGGCGGTGCTGAGCCCCTTCACCCTGCTGCCCCTGCTGGGCGGCGCGGCCCTCCTCCTTCTCTTCGTACGGCGTCAGCGCCGGCGCCCCCATCCGCTGGTGGACCTGCGGATGTTCCGCCGGCCCGCGTTCAGCACCTCCGTGGGCTGCATCGTGCTGGCCATGCTGGCGCTGGTCGGTCTGGAGCTGATCGCCGCGCAGTACCTGCAACTGGTGCTCGGCCTCTCGCCCCTGCAGACGGGCCTGCGGCTGCTGCCGCTGACCGTCGCCGCGATGGGTGCGGGGCTGGCGGGCGCGCGGATGCTGCGCCGCTTCGGACCGCGCCGGATGGTGTGCCTCGGCTTCTGCCTGACGGCCGCCGCGGTGCTGACCCTGACGGCGATGGGCGCCACCGACGACACGGCACTGCTGCTGGCCGGCTTCGTGCTGCTGGGCTTCGGCCTGGAGACCACCCTCTTCGGCGCCTACGAGTCGATGCTCAGCGAGGCCCCGTCCGAGCAGGCCGGCGGCGCGGCGGCCATCGGCGAGACGTCGTACCAGTTGGGCGCCGGCATCGGCATCGCGCTGCTCGGCAGCGTGATGAACGCGGCGTACGCGCCGGGGCTGCGGTCGGTGCCGGGCGTGCCGCGGCACGCGTCGGCCGCGGCGGGCCACTCGCTCGGCGAGGCCTACGAGATCGCCGGGCGCCTCGGCGGGTCCGCCGGGGCCGCGCTGCGCCGGGCGGCGCGGGACTCCTTCGTGCACGGACTCCACGTGACGCTCCTGGTGAGCGCGGGTCTGCTGCTGCTGGGCGCGGTGATGGCGCTGCGGCTGCCGCGGACCATGCAGTGCGGCGAGGAGCAGGCCGGGGCCGAGGTGGGGCTGCCGGCGCCCCGGGGGGCGGAGCGGGCGGCCGCGAAGCCGCGGGTCTCCGCCTGATCCCCTCTGGACGTGCGGGACACTGCACCGTAACGTCGGCCGGAGAGCCGTAACTAGCGCTGCTAGTTTTGCTGAGTCCCGTGTCCCGGAGGGTGTTCCATGTCCGCGTCCGCGAAGCTGCCCCCGTTCGATGCCGCCGACCCGCTCGGGATCGACGACCTGCTGGACCCGGAGGACCTGGCCGTCCGGGACACCGTCCGGAGCTGGGCCGCCGACCGCGTGCTGCCGTACGTCGCCGACTGGTACGAGAAGGGCGAGCTGCCGCAGATCCGCGAGCTCGCGCGGGAGCTCGGCGCCATCGGCGCGCTCGGCATGTCCCTTACCGGCTACGGCTGCGCGGGCGCGTCGGCCGTGCAGTACGGGCTGGCCTGCCTGGAGCTGGAGGCCGCCGACTCGGGCATCCGCTCCCTGGTCTCGGTGCAGGGCTCGCTCGCCATGTACGCGATCCACCGGTTCGGCAGCGAGGAGCAGAAGCAGGAGTGGCTGCCCCGCATGGCGGCCGGCGAGGTGATCGGCTGCTTCGGCCTGACCGAGCCCGACCACGGCTCCGACCCCGCCTCCATGCGCACGTACGCCAAGCGCGACGGCGACGACTGGGTGCTCAACGGCCGCAAGATGTGGATCACCAACGGCTCGGTCGCCGGCGTGGCCGTGGTCTGGGCGCAGACCGAGGAGGGCGTGCGGGGCTTCGCCGTACCCACCGACCGGCCGGGCTTCTCGGCGCCCGAGATCAAGCACAAGTGGTCCCTGCGCGCCTCCGTCACCAGCGAACTCGTCCTCGACGACGTACGGCTGCCCGCCACCGCCGTGCTGCCGGAGGTCACCGGACTGCGCGGGCCGCTCAGCTGCCTGTCGCACGCCCGCTACGGCATCGTCTGGGGTGCGATGGGCGCCGCGCGCAGCAGCTTCGAGGCGGCCGTGGAGTACGCGAAGACGCGCGAGCAGTTCGGGCGGCCCATCGGCGGCTTCCAGCTCACCCAGGCCAAGCTCGCCGACATGGCGGTCGAACTGCACAAGGGAATCCTGCTCGCCCATCATCTGGGGCGGCGGATGGACGCCGGCCGCCTGCGTCCCGAGCAGGTCAGCTTCGGCAAGCTCAACAACGTCCGCGAGGCCATCGAGATCTGCCGGACGGCGCGGACGATCCTCGGTGCCAACGGGATCTCCCTCGAATACCCCGTGATGCGGCACGCGACCAACCTCGAGTCGGTGCTCACCTACGAGGGCACCGTCGAGATGCACCAGCTCGTGCTGGGCAAGGCGCTCACCGGGCTCGACGCCTTCCGGTGAACCCCCGGGGGGAGGCAGGGCCGACGGGCGGCCCTGCCTCAGCTCTGGTTGAAGAATCCGTCCTCGCGGCGTGACGCCGGCTCGCCGCTGATGATCTCCGTGTTGGAGGGCGTCAGCAGGAAGACCCGGTTGGCGACCCGCTCGATCGTGCCCCGCAGGCCGAAGGTCAGCCCCGCGGCGAAGTCCACGACGCGCTTGGCGTCGGCGGGCTCCATCGCCGTGAGGTTCATGATGACCGGGACCCCGTCCCGGAACAGCTCGCCGATGGCGCGGGCGTCCCGGAAGCTGTCCGGGGTCACCGTGCCGATCCGGCGGCCCTTGTCCTCGGCCGTGTCCGTGGCCACCTTCACCCGGGGGTCGGTGACCCAGGCGGCCCCGGACTCGGTGCCCTCGGAGTAGTCGTCGTCGTAGTAACGCTCGTCATCGTTGTCGTCGACGAGGCCGAGCCACGCACTCGCCTTGCGTACCGATCCCATGGACGCCTCCTCTCACAGCGGTCTTTCTTGCTTTCCGCATCCCTATGGTCATCCATGATGCGGACGGTGCGCCAAGTGGATAGACGCCGCGCGGGGGGTTTGTGACGGTACTGGTGCACAGCGGATCCGTCGAGAGTCCTTGTGCCCCAAGGGCCGAGACTCATACGGATGCTGACTGTGAGTGAAATATGATTGTCAGGGGCGGATGGGTGACGCGCGGGGCGTACGGGTGAACGAGGGTCCTGATACGACCCGACAGTCGGCCGATACGATGCCGAGCTCAACGTTGTGGCGCGGCACGGGGGATCGAAGTGTTCGGAATCATCAGGCCCTGCTCCCACCGGCTCGGGGAGCACCTCAAGACCCAGTGGATGGCGCACTTGTGCGGGCTCTGCCTCGCACTGCGCCGCGACCACGGACAGTTCGCACGCATCGTGACGAACTACGACGGCCTGCTCATATCGGTTCTGACGGAGGCTCAGGCCGAAACGACGGCCGGCTCCCGGCGCACGGCCGGGCCCTGCGCCCTGCGCGGGATGCGCACGGCCTCCGTCGCCCAGGGCGAGGGCGCGCGGCTCGCCGCCGCCGTCTCGCTGGTGCTCGCCTCGGCGAAGGTGCGCGACCATGTCGCCGACCGTGACGGCCTGCTGGCGCGCAAGCCCGTGGCCGCCGCCGCGCGCCGGGTCGCCGCGGGCTGGGGCCGCGCGGGCGCGCACAGCGGAGCCGCGGTCGGGTTCGACACCGGCGTCCTCGTCGACGCGGTCGACCGGCAGCTCGGCATCGAGAAGCTCGCCGGTCCCGGCACCCCGATCCTGACGGTCACCGAGCCGACCGAGACCGCGACCGCCGCCGCCTTCGCGCACACCGCGGTGCTCGCCGGACGGCCGGGGAACGCGCGGCCCCTCGCGGAGGCCGGGCGGCTCTTCGGCCGGCTCGCCCACCTGCTGGACGCCGTCGAGGACCAGGGTGCCGACGCGCTGTCGGGTGCGTGGAACCCGCTCACCGCGACCTGCACCTCCCGGACCGAGGCGCGCCGGCTCGCCGACGACGCCCTGCACGGCATGCGGCTGGCGCTGCGGGAAGCCGAGTTCAGCGACGGGAAGCTCGTCCATCTCCTCCTGGTCCACGAACTCCGGCGCTCCGTCGACCGGGCGTTCGGCACGGGGGCGTGCGGACACGGACCCGAGGCCTCCTTCGGACCGCCCCCGGGACACCACGCGCCCCCCGCGCCGGGCAACCCCTACGGCACCCCCTTCGGCGGCGAACCGCCGCGCCCGGACAAGCGGGGCTTCTGGGCCGGGTGCGCGGCCGCCGTCGGACTGTGCTGCACCTGCAAGGTCTGCTGCGCCGACGAGTACGAGGGGCCGTGGTCCCGCAAGAAGCGCGAGGGCTGGTGCGGCAACTGCGACTGCGACTGCTCGTGCTGCGAGGCCTGCCAGTGCTGCGAGTGCTGTGAATGCTGCTCGTGCTGCGACTGCGGGGTCTGAGGCACGCCCGTCCTTCGGTTCCTCAGTTCCTCAGCTCCGGCGGGGAGATGCGCGACGTGGTGATCGCGGACCCGGACGTGCCCCACTTCTTCAGGATCCTGTCGTACGTGCCGTCGGCGATCAGCTTGTTCACCGCCGCCCGGAAGGCCGGGGCCAGCCGGGTGCCCTTCTTGAAGGCGAAGCCGACGTCGAGGCGGTGGAACTCGTTGAGGAATCTCAGGCCCGGCTGGTGGGCGACGGCGTACCGCAGGCCGTTGATCGTGGACATCACGACATCGCTGCGGCCCTGCTGGAGCGAGGACCAGACCGCGCCGGACTCGGCGTACGTCTGCACCTCGTACGCCTTCTCGCCCGCGTCGGTGCACACGTGCCTGCCGGCCTCCAGGGTGGCCTCGAACGTCGTGCCGGCGCCGGTCGCGACGTTCAGGCCGCACAGCTGCTTCAGGTCGGTGATCTTTTTCAGCTTGCTGTCCTCGCGGGTGGCGAAGCCCTGGCCGTCGTTGACGTAGGTCACGAAGTCGATGGTCCGGCGGCGCTCGTCCGTGACGCCGAAGTTGCTCGCCCCGAAGTCGTACTTGCCGCTGTCCAGGGCGGGCAGGATCGCCTCGAAACTCGCCTGCTCCACCTTCAGGCGGACGCCGAGGACGTTCGCCACCGCCTTGGTGACGTCGACGTCCTGACCGGTCAGGGTCCTGCCGTCGGACAGATAGGTGGTGCCGGGCGGGGTGCCGCCCACACTGACGGCGACGGTGAGGCTCCTGGTGCCGGCCGGCAGCAGTCCCGCGGCCGCGTCGTCCTTCTTCTCCGCGGACACGACGTCCGCGGTGGGCACGTCGTCGGACGCGGCCGCCACACCTGAGGCGTCCGCGCCGCCCGGACCGCCGGATCCGGAGCCGCAGGCGGTCAGCAGCAGAGTGGCCGACGTGATGGCGAAAAAGGGCAGGAAATGGCGACGAACCGGCGTACGCATCGGGAAGCGGTCTCCTGGAGCAGAAGGATGTGAGGCAACGCGAGGGAGGAAGCGCGAGGGGAGGGGTGCGCGTGTGAAGGCGTGGCGGAACACGGGAGAACGCGAAGACACCCGCCGCGAGGCGGGGGCGCGCAGGGGGTCAGCTCAACAGGAGGAGGACCACACGCGACCGAAGTCGATGTGGGAGCGGGTGACCAGCCACTGCTGCGGATGCATGGGCCAAGTGGAACAGGCATCCGATGACCCGTCAACCGGCTTGAGACGTACGGCTCACAGTATGGACATCCTTGACAGCGCACCGAAACGGACGCGTACTCTCGGTGCACGGCCCTGCTGAGGGGCTCGGCCGTGTCCCGCGCCGCTGGGCGCGCCCGTGTGAAGGCACCACCCCTGACTCTTCGTGTCACGGAGCCTTCGCATGTCATCCGACACCCTCGCCAAAGTCCCCACCGCACCGGAGAAACCCGGGCCCGCGGACGCGCCCCGGATCGTCCCGCAGCGCCGGTACGGGCAGTGGGCCGCCGCCGTCCTGGTGCTCGCCCTGCTCGGTGCCGCCGTCACCTCCGTCCTGCGCAACCCGGCGTTCCAGTGGGACGTCGTCGCCGACCACTTCGCCTCGGACTCCGTCCTGCGCGGACTGTGGCTCACGCTGTGGCTGACCGCGGTGGTGATGGTCCTCGGGTTCGCCCTCGGCACCCTGCTCGCCACCTTCCGGCTGTCCGCCAACCCCGTGCTCAGAGCGGTGAGCCGGGGCTATGTCTGGCTGTTCCGGTCGATTCCGGTCCTGGTGCAGCTGCTGCTCTGGTTCAACATCGGGGCGCTGTACCCGAAGCTGTTCGGCGTGCGGACGGTCGACCTGCTCAGCCCGGTCGCCGTCGCGATCATCGGGCTCACCCTGCACGAGGCCGCCTATGCCGCCGAGGTCGTCCGGGGCGGCATCCTCTCCGTGGACCGCGGGCAGATCGAGGCCGCCCAGGCGCTCGGGCTGAGCCGGTGGCGGCGCGGGTGGCGGATCGTGCTCCCGCAGGCCATGCGCGCCATCGTGCCGCCGGCCGGCAACCTGCTCGTCGGCACCCTCAAGGGGACCTCGATCGTCAGTGTCATCGCCGTCAACGACCTTCTGTTCTCCACCCAGTTGATCTACCACCGCACCTACCAGGTGATCCCGCTGCTGATGGTCGCGACCCTCTGGTACGCCGTCGTCACCTCCCTGCTCGGCATCGGCCAGTACTTCGTCGAGAAGCACTACGCGCGCGGCACGGGGGACGCGCGATGAGGCCCCAGCTGGTGATCGTGGGAGCCGGGCCGCGGGGGACCGGCATCCTCGAACGCCTCGCCGCCAACGCCCCCGAGCTGTACACCGGTACCGGCCTCGACATCCACCTGGTCGACCCGCACCCGCCGGGCGGCGGGCGTATCTGGCGCGAGGCCCAGTCGCCGCTGCTGTGGATGAACTCGCACGCCGAGGACGTCACCATGTTCACCGACGACACGGTGCTGATGGACGGCCCGGTGCGCGAGGGCCCCACCCTGCACGAGTGGGCCGCGCTGGGCGGCCGTACCTTCGCCGACCGGCGGCTCCAGGGCCGCTATCTGCGCTGGGTCCACGAACAGGCACTCGCCGAGCTGCCGCCCGGCGTCACCGTCCACCACCACCCCCGCCGCGCACTGCGGATCACCGGCTCGGCCGAGGGCCGCCAGCAGGTGTGGCTGGAGGACCGCCCGCGCCCCCTCCACGCCGACCTGGTGATCCTCGCCGTCGGCCATCTGGACGCCGAACCGGACCCGTCACAGGCCGGGCTGGCGGCGTACGCCCGGGCGCACGGCCTGGTGCACCTGCCGCCCGACTTCACCGCCGACAGCGACCTGTCCGTCCTGCGGGCCGGCGAGCCCGTGCTGGTGCGGGGCTTCGGGCTGGCCTTCGTCGACCTCATGGTGCTGCTCACCGAGGGACGCGGCGGACGGTACGAGGGGGACACCTACCTCCCCTCCGGGCGGGAGCCCGTGCTGTACGTCGGCTCACGGCGCGGGGTGCCGTACCACGCGAAGATCGGCTACGACTGGACCGGCGACCGGCCCCCGCTGCCCCGCTTCCTCGGCCCCGCCGAGGTGCGCGGGCTGCTGGCCCGTCCGGACGGGTTCGACTTCCGGCGCGACGTGTGGCCCCTGGTGGAGAAGGAGCTGGGGTTCGCCCACTACCACCGGCTGTTCACCGCCCACCCCGAGCGCACCGCGATGCCGTGGACCGCCTTCGAGGAGAAGTACGCGCTCGCCGACGGACCCGCCGAGGCCGGCGCGCTCATCGCCGCCGCCGTACCGGACCCGGCCGACCGGCTCGACCTCGCCGCGCTCGACCGTCCGCTCGACGGCGTGCGCCACACCTCCCACGAGGCGTTCCAGGAAGGGCTGCGCGGCTACATCGAGGACGACCTGGCCCGCCGTCACGATCCGGCGTACAGCGCCGACCTGGGGGTCTTCCTCGGGCTGCTCTCCGTCTACGGGCAGCTCGTGCGGCTCGGGAACACCGGCACCCGGTGGCACGGGTTCTTCAGCTACCTGGCCTCCGGGCCGCCCGGGCCCCGGCTGCGGCAGATGCTCGCGCTGTCCCGGGCCGGCCTGCTCAGGTTCGTCGGCGCCGACATGACCGTCACCGCCGAGGACGGGCTGTTCCGGGCCACCAGCCCCACCGTGCCCGACTTCCGCGTCGAGGCCCGCGCGCTGGTCGAGGCCCGGCTGCCCGAGCCCACCGTGGGACGGGCCCGCGACAGCCTGCTGCGCGAACTGCACGCCGACGGCGCCGCCGAGACCCCCGACGGCCTGCTCCGGGTCGACCCCGGTGACTGCCGGATCCTCGACGGCACCGGGCGCCCGCACCCGCGGCGCTTCGCCCTCGGCCCGTACACCGACGCCCGTACCCCCGGCGCCTTCACGCGGCCCCGCACCGGTGGGCCCGCGTTCCGGCAGAACGACGCCGTCGCCCGGGCGGTGCTGACCTTCGTGCGGGACCGGGCGGCCGGACGCGCCGCAGCCTGAGCCACCCCCTTCCGTGAACTCGTAAAGGAAACGCATGCGATGACCGTCATGGTCGACATCAGGTCGGTGCACAAGAGCTTCGGCTCGCTCGACGTGCTCAGGGGCATCGACCTCCAGGTACGCGCCGGAGAGGTCACCGTCGTGCTCGGTCCCTCCGGCTCCGGCAAGTCCACGCTGCTGCGCACCGTCAACCACCTCGAGAAGGCGGACCGGGGCGAGATCCACGTGGACGGCTCCCTCGTCGGATACCGGCGCGCCGGGGACAAGCTGTACGAACTCCCCGAGCGCCAGGTGCTCCGACAGCGCACCCGGATCGGTTTCGTCTTCCAGAACTTCCGTCTCTTCCCGCACCTCACCGTCCTCGACAACGTCGTCGAGGCACCGGTGTCCGCGCTGAAGCGGCCGCGGAAGGAGGCCGAGGCGAGCGCGCGCCGGCTGCTGGCGCGCGTCGGGCTCGCCGACAAGGCCGGCGCCTATCCACGGCAGCTGTCCGGGGGGCAGCAGCAGCGGGTCGCCATCGCGCGGGCCCTCGCGCTGGAACCCCGGCTGCTGCTGTTCGACGAGCCGACCTCGGCCCTCGACCCCGAGCTGGTCGGCGAAGTCCTCGACGTCATCCGGGACCTGGCCGACCGGGGCACGACGATGATCGTCGTCACGCACGAGATCGGGTTCGCCCGGGAGATCGCCGACACGGTCGTGTTCATGGCCGACGGGAGGATCGTCGAACAGGGCCCACCGGAGGAGGTGCTCGGCGCTCCGCGGGAGGAGCGGACGCGGGCGTTCCTCTCGAAGGTGCTGTGAGGATGGCCGGCTCGTGGCCGTCACCGCGGAACGGCATGCGGAGGCGCGGGGCATGAGCAGTCTGCTGCACCTCGCCGCCGCCCTCGACCAGCCGGACGTCCAGGACGCCGGAAGCTACGTCGAACTCGCCCGGCTCGCCGAGCGCGGCGGGCTGGACTTCGTCACGCTGGAGGACTCCCCGGACCCACCCGGTACCGACGCCCTCGCGGTGCTGTGCCGGGTGGCGCCCGCGACCCGGCGGATCGGCCTGGTCCCGACGCTCACGACCACCCACACGGCGCCGTACCGCGTGCGGGCGGCCGTGGCCACCCTGGACCGGCTCGGCCGGGGGCGGGCCGGCTGGCGCGTCGACGTGTCCGGCGACACGGAGGAGGCTCGGCCGTCCGGCGGCCGGCCTGCGGCGCCGGACGGGACACCGCGGTACGGGACGGGCGAGGACACCGGCTCGGCGACGAGACCGTGGGAGGGGCGGGAGGACGGCACGGCGGTGAGACCGGGGGGCGGAGCGGTCGTGCGGGACCCGGCGGCCGGCCGGCTCCCCGGCCATGACCGGGCGCACCCGGCCGGTTCCGCCGCCACCGCCCTCCAGGACCGCGGCCCCATGCCGCTGCCGGGTCCGCTGCCGGGCGACTGCGTCCGCGTGGTCGACGCCACCGACGAGCGGACCTGGAGCGGTGCCGCCCGGCACGCGGACGTGGCCCTGGTCCGGGCGGCGACCCCGGCGCGGGCCGTCGCCGTACGCGACGAACTGCGCGCGCGTGCGGCCGGGCACGGACGGCGGCCGGACACGCTGCGGGTCCTGGTGAGCCTGTTCGTGGATCTCGGGGACGGCGAGTACGCGGCCGCACCGGGACACGGGGGAGGGGGCCCGCGGCCGACCGCGCGGGGTCCGCTCTACCGGGGCGGCCCGGTCGACCTCGCGGAACTGGTCGCCTCCTGGCACGCCGACGGCGTCACCGACGGCTTCCACCTGCTGCCCGCCGAACCGCGCCGCGATCTCGAGCGGCTGGTCAACGGCACGGTGGCGCTGCTTCAGCACCGCGGACTGTTCCGTACGTTCTACCCGGGCAGCACCCTGCGCGAGCACCTGGGCCTCGCCGCACCGGCGTACCGGACGGCCCCGCGGGGGAAGGCCGAACACCGATGAGAGGAAAGACGGCATGACGACGGACGCGCCCGAGGCGTGGAAGCGGTGGCACGAGCAGCGGGTGGAAACGGTTTCCGCGCCCTACGGACCGCTCGCCCTGACCGCCACCCACTGGATCGAGGACTATCCGGAGGGGCGACTTCCGGACATTCCCGGGATCTGGGCCACGGACGGTGCGGGAGTCGTGCTCACCGCCGCCGAAGCCGACGGCCTCACCGTGGACGGCCGGCCCTTCACCGGCGGGCTCCCGCTCACGGCCGACGGCGGGCCGGCGGCCGGGTCGCGCGTCGCGCTCGGCCGGAAACGGTTGTTCGTCCTGGTCCGGGAGGGTGTCTGGGGTGTCCGGGTCTACGACCCCGAATCCGCGGCCCGACGCGCCTTCCGGGGCATCGAGGCCACCTCCTACGATCCCCGCTGGTCGGTGCCGGGGCGCTACACGCCGTACGACGGCCCCCGTACCGTGCGGGTCGGCAACGCGGACGGCCGGGAACGCGGGCTCGCACTCGCCGGCGAACTCGCCTTCACCCTCGCCGGGCGGGATCGGACGCTGCAGGTGGCACGGCAGGGCGACGGGCGGCTGTGGGCGGTGTTCGCCGACACCACGAGCGGCGACACCAGCTTCCGGTTCCGCTTCCTCCATCCCGAGGCGCCGGACGGCGACGGCCGTACCGCGGTCGACTTCAACCGGGCCCAACTCCCGCCGTGCGCCTTCGCCGACCACTTCATCTGCCCTTTTCCGCCACCCGGCAACACGCTGGACCTGGCGGTGACCGCGGGGGAGCGCGCGCTGACCTGACGTCAGGGAGGAGCCGGGGGCAAGCGCTTGCCGGGGCGGGCGCACCGAGATGGTTCAAAGTCCAACGGCCGAAAGGCACCCTTGTGCCGACCGGCCGTTCGGCCGAATACTCCCCCTCAGCGCTTGTCAGGGGCATGCGTGTTCGGAAACCAGCCGCGCCCCTGGCTGCGCCTCACGGGCCCCGACCCCACGCGGGCCCCCGACTTCCCTTGGAGGGAACGAAACGTGAGGATCAAGCGCACCACTCCCCGCAGCGGCACCGCTAGACGGACCCGGCTCCTCGCCGTGGCCACCGGCTTCCTGGCCGCGGCGGCGTTCGCCGCCCCCACCGCGAACGCCACTGACGCCCACACGTTCAGCGCCACCCAGCTCAGCACGGCGAGCGCCTCCGTGCTCAAGGCCGACGTCCCCGGTACGGCCTGGGCGGTGGACGGCAAGACCAACCGCGTCGTCGTCACCGTCGACAGCACGGTGTCCAAGGCCGAGATCGCCAGGATCAAGAAGCAGGCCGCCGGCAACGCGGGCGCGCTCACCATCAAGCACACGGCCGGCAAGTTCAACAAGCTGATCAGCGGCGGCGACGCGATCTACGGCGGCTCCTACCGCTGCTCGCTCGGCTTCAACGTACACAGCGGCAGCACCTACTACTTCCTGACCGCGGGTCACTGCGG
This sequence comes from Streptomyces sp. 1222.5, assembly GCF_900105245.1. Classification (NCBI taxonomy): domain Bacteria; kingdom Bacillati; phylum Actinomycetota; class Actinomycetes; order Kitasatosporales; family Streptomycetaceae; genus Streptomyces; species Streptomyces sp. 1222.5. Next base: position 6,712,879 of record NZ_FNSZ01000001.1, read on the forward strand.
CGAGGTCGCCTCCACCTGGTACAGCAACTCGGGGCACACCACGGTGCTGGGCACCAACGTCGGCTACAGCTTCCCGGGCAACGACTTCGCGCTGGTGCGGTACACCAACTCCTCGGTCGCTCACCCGAGTGCGGTCGGCAGCCAGACCATCAGCCGCGCGGCCACCCCGTCCGTGGGTACGACCGTCTACCGGCGCGGTTCCACCACCGGCACGCACAGCGGCCGGGTGACGGCACTGAACGCCACGGTCAACTATGGCGGCGGTGACATCGTCTACGGCCTGATCCAGACCACCGTGTGCGCCGAGGGCGGCGACAGCGGCGGTCCGCTCTACTCCGGGTCCACGGCCTACGGTCTGACCTCCGGCGGCAGCGGCAACTGCAGCTCCGGCGGCACGACCTTCTTCCAGCCGGTGACCGAGGCGCTGAGCTACTACGGGGTCACGCTTCCCTGACGGTTCCCCTTCCGGATTCACCGGGCCCCCGCATGCCGTGCCGCGTGCGGGGGCTCGCCGTTGCGCGCTCCAGGAGCGGTGGTTTTCGGCCAGGCGTGACGGTCACCGTCCGCCGAGCGGTTACTCGCTCGTAGTGTTTGCAGCGCGAACTTCCAGGCGTGCGCGGGGACCTGAACGCGAGACGGCGCGTGCGCACCGCCTCCGCGCGCGTCCTGAAGTCGACCTTGTGTGCTCCCTGTGCCGTTAGGAAGAGTAGGCGCCCGTCAACCAGCCTTCCGGCCCGTCAGGTCCCCACAACCCGACCGGTCGACCCCCCACAGGAGGACACGAGTTGAAGCACCGACGCATATCCGGGCGGCGCGCGGCCATGGCGGGCGGCGCCGTGGCCGCACTGGCCGCCGCGGGTGTCACCTTGCAGAATGCGAACGCCAGCGAACCCGCCCCGTCCGCCCCGGAGCTACGGATCCTGTCGGCTCCGGCGGCCGGAAAGCTCGCCTCGACCCTCGGCAGTGACCTCGGCGCCGACTCGGCCGGCAGCTACTACGACGCCCGGGCGAAGAGCCTCGTCGTGAACGTCCTCGACGAGACCGCGGCGAAGACCGTCGAGGCGGCCGGGGCCAAGGCCAGAATCGTCGCCAACTCCCTCGCCGAACTGGGCGCCGCGCGCACCACGCTGAAGACCGACGCGACCATCCCCGGCACCTCCTGGGCGACCGACCCGGTCAGCAACAAGGTCGTCGTCACCGCGGACCGGACGGTGTCCGGTGCGAGGTGGGACAAGCTCAGCAAGGTCGTCGACGGTCTCGGCGGAAAGGCCGAACTGAAGCGGTCCACGGGGAAGTTCAAGCCCTTCATCGCCGGTGGCGACGCGATCGACGGATCGGGCGGCCGCTGCTCGCTCGGCTTCAACGTGGTCAAGGGCGGGCAGCCGTTCTTCCTGACCGCCGGCCACTGCACCCAGGCCATCTCCACCTGGACGGACTCCAGCGGCAAGCAGATCGGGAAGAACGAGGAGTCCCATTTCCCGGGGACCGACTTCGGCCTGGTCAAGTACACGGCCCAGGTGGACCACCCCAGCGAGGTCGACCTCTACGACGGTACCTCCCAGAAGATCACCGGCGCCGCCGAGGCCACCGTCGGCATGAAGGTGACCCGCAGCGGTTCGACGACCAAGGTGCACTCCGGCACGGTCACCGGCCTGAACGCCACGGTCAACTACTCCGAGGGCTCGGTCAGCGGTCTGATCCAGACCGACGTGTGCGCCGAGCCCGGCGACAGCGGCGGCGCGCTCTTCTCGGGCAGCGACGCCGTCGGCCTGACCTCCGGCGGCAGCGGGGACTGCACCGCTGGCGGAGAGACCTTCTTCCAGCCCGTCACCGCGGCCCTCAAGGCCACGGGCACGCAGATCGGCTGACCTCCGACGGCCCGACACCACGCCCCGCCCCGGCCTCCGGGGCGGGGCGCGGTGCCGTGACACCGGGCCGGGTGGACCTGCAACGCCCGCGCCCCTCCGGCGAGCGGCGCCTCCGGCCGGTGGTCCGCTGCGGCTTCGGGCGGGTGCTCGTCCGTCACGGCGGCCCTGACGGCGGCAGTCCGGCTGACCCACCGGCAGCCCGGTGCGAAGTCCCGGCCGGGCCTTCGAGGGCGGGGCGTGCCGGGGCGCCCGGGCCGGCCGGTGCTCGCGTACCTCGCGGCAGGTGGCCGGCCATCGGCCCCGGCCGCCGCCGGCGCGCGGCAGAGGTCGGTCCGCGAGTGCGCCGCTGCGGCTTCGGGCGGGTGCTCGTCCGTCACCGCGGCCCTGGCGGCGGCAGTCCGGCTGACCCACCGGCAGCCCGGTGCGAAGTCCCGGCCGGGCCTTCGAGGGCGGGGCGTGCCGGGGCGGCAGGTGGGTGGCCGGGCATCGCGAGGCCCCGGCCGGCGGTGGTCACTCCGCCAGTGCGGCCGGCCGTACCGCCTGTGGTCCGAAACGTCGGCGTGCCCGGTCCGCGGCGGCTTCGGCCGCCCGTGCCCGCCCGTCGCCGGGGTCCAGCGAGAGCTGGCGGTAGGCGCCGCCGGCCGGCAGCAGGCCGTCGGCGCGGATCGCGAAGGCGCGGACTCTCGCCCGCTGCAGCCCGAGGGCGGTGAGCAGCCCGAGGGCGGTCGCGGCGAGGGCGGGGGAGTGGTCGGTCGCCTCCGGCAGCGTGCGGGAGCGCGCGGTGGAACTGCGGTCGGCGTAGCGCACGGTGAGGGTGAGCCGGCCGGCGACCTGCTTCTCGCCGCGCAGGCGCTGGCCGATCCGGTCGGCGAGGCCCAGGACGGCCCGGTGCTGCTGCGCCGGGTCGAGGCAGTCCCGGTCCAGCACGACATCCGCGGTCAGGTGCGCCGCCGGTTCCGCGGGGGCGACCGGGCGGGGGTCGCGGCCGCGGGCGCGCTCGGCCAGCAGGCGCGCCGAGCCGGCGCCGAGGAGCCGTTGGAGGGTCGCCATGGGGAGGTCGGCGATCTGGCCGATGGTGTGCAGCCCGTACCTGCCGAGCGTGTCCGCCGTGGCCCGGCCGATCCCCGGCAGCGCGGTGACCGGGCGGGTGTACAGCCAGTCGGCGGCCCGGTCGGCGGGGACCCAGGTGGCGTGTCCGGGCGCGGCGGTGTCGGCCGCCATCGCCGCCAGCATGCGGTTGCCCGCGAGCCCGGCGCTGCTGTCGATGCCGTAGAGGAGCTTCAGCCTGAGCTGGGTCGTCTGGATCAACTCGTAGGGAGACAGGTCGAAGTACCTGAGCGCCGAGGTCAGGTCCAGCTGGACGGCGTCGGGCGGAACGGCCTGGACATGGGGCGTGACACCGGACATCAGTTCGATTATGTCGTCGTAGCGGGTCTCCCCCGGTGCGGCGTGCAGATGGATGTGGGCGATGTGCCGCTGACGCGTCGTCATCCTGCGCTCCCCTGACTGGTGTACCCGAACTTCTTCAGGTCCGCCGAACGGCTGCCGGCGGGCTGCAGATCGGCGTACGGATGCAGCCGGGCGCCCGTGGTGCCGTTGGCCAGGGTCCGCCCCGGCTGGGCGGGAGTCGGATGCGGATGACGGGAGCCGATGAGGGCGAGCGCGGCCTCCGGGCCGTTGTCGCGGCGGGCGGCGGCGATCTCGTCCAGGTCCCAGGCCATGGTGCCGACCACGGTCCGGCGGGTGCCGCGCACCTGGACCGTGCCGCGGACCAGCAGCAGCCCGCTGTGGAAGACGGTGTACGCGCAGGCCGGGTGGGAGTCCTCGAAGAACGCCAGGTCGACCAGGCCCGAGCCGTCCTCCAGGGTGACGAAGATGATCCGCTTGCCGCTCGCGATCGGCGGTGTCTGGGTGGAGGCCCGCACACCGGCGACGAGGACCTGCTGACCGGCGCGCAGTCCGGCCAGGTGGGCCGCGTCGGTCGCGCCGATCTCGCGCAGCAGCCGGTGGTGGTGCTCCATCAGGTGCTTGGAGACGTCGATGCCGAGGGTGCTCAGTTCGGCGCTCAGGGCCTCGCGTCCGGTCAGCTCCGGCAGGCCGCTCGGCTCCGCCCCGCCGACCGCGTGCGTGTCGAAGGGCAACTGACCCTTGCCCGCCGACCTGCTGCGGGACTGCCGGTGGAGTTCGGCGATCTGGAGCAGCAGGTCGCGCCGGGTGAGGTGGCCGTCGTGGAGGGAGTTCAGGGCGCCGATCTCCGCGAGGCGTTCGGCGACCGGCCTGCTGGGCCGCCCCCGCTGCCAGAAGTCCGACAGCGATCCGTACGGCTGCCCCTCCTCGATCCGGGTGCACTCCTCCTCGCTGATGCCGTGCACCGCGGAGAGGGCGAGACGTACACCCCACTGTTCCCCGTCGGCCTTCTCCACGGTGTGTTTCACCCCGGAGTGGTTGACGTCGACGGGCAGCACCGGCACACCGCGCCGGCGGGCGTCGGAGACGAGGACCCGCTTGGGCCACATGCCCGGGTCGTGTTCGAGGAGGCCGGCCAGCAGGAACGCCGGATAGTGCGCCTTGAGCCAGGCGCTCTGCAGGGCGGGTACGGCGAAGGCGACCGCGTGCGCCCGGCAGAAGCCGTAGGCGCCGAAGGCCTCGACGGTCTTCCAGACCTGGTCCCGCACCTCCTCGGAGTAACCACGCGCCTTCGCCCGCTGGTGGAACCAGTCCCTGATTTCCGGCATCCGCTCCTTGTCGCCGAGCGCCCGCCGGGCCATCTCGGCCAGGGCGCGGTCGCAGCCCGTCATCACCGACAGCGTCTCGATGATCTGCTCGTGCCAGATCGTCACGCCGTAGGTGTCGGAGAGCACGGGTTCGAGGTCCGGGTGGGCGTACCGGGGTGTGCCGCCGTGGCGTGCGGCGATGTACCGCTCGGGCATGCCCCCGGCGACCGGTCCGGGACGGAAGAGGCTGATGTCGGCGATGACGTCCTGCGGATCGCGGGGCTGCAGCCGGGACAGCAGGTCCTGCTGGCCGGGCGACTCCAGCTGGAACAGCCCCAGGGTCTGGCTCTCCTGGATCAGCTTGAACGCGAAGACGTCGTCGAGCGGCACCTGCTCGGGGTCGTCCAGGTCGATGTGGTTGCCGGTGGTCCGCTCGATCTCGGTGACGGCGTGGGCCATCGCCGACTGCATACGGACCCCCAGCACGTCGAGCTTGATGTTGCCCAGCGCCTCGATCTCCTCCTTCGCCGCCATGGCCATGGGGTAGTCGCCCTGGGGGGTGGGCTGCACCGGCAGCCGGTCCAGGAGGGTGGCATCGCTGATGACCACGCCGCACGGGTGCATGGCCATGCCGTGGACCAGGGAGTCGAGGCCTTCGGCGAGTTCCCACAGCGGTCCGTACCGGTCGGCCTCGGCGGCCAGTTGCCGCAGTTCGGGCAGTTCGGCGAGCGCGCCGCTGATGTCGGAGGCCCGCAGGTGCGGAAAGCTCTTGGCGATCCGGTCGACGTCCGCGGGCGCGATGCCGAGGGCCAGGCCGGTGTCCCGCAGGGCCCGGCGGGCCCGGTAGGTCTCGGGCATCGCGGTGACCGCCACCCGCTCCTTGCCGAACCGCTCGAAGATCGTGTCGTAGCACTCCAGCCGCCGGGCGGACTCCACGTCGATGTCGATGTCGGGCAACGACGCCCGGCGCACGCTGAGGAAGCGTTCGAACAGCAGGCGGTGGTCGAGCGGGTTGGCCGTGGCGATCCCCAGGGCGTGGCAGACCATCGACCCGGCGCCGGAGCCGCGGGCCGCGACCCGGATGCCCTTCTCCCGGATGTCGGCCACGACCTGGCCGACGGCGAGGAAGTACGAGTCGTAGTCCAGCTCGGAGATCACGCCGAGTTCGTCGTCCAGCCGGTCCAGGGCCGCCCGGTCGCGGTCGAGGCCGCGTCGGACCAGGCCGGCCTCGCACCGCGCGCGCAGCAGTCGCGCGGCGCCCTCCGTGCCGGGGCCGGCGCCGAAGAGCGACGGCTCCGGGAAGTGCGGCCTGCCCAGGCCGAGGTCGGCCGCGGGGTCGACGGTGCACAGGTCCGCGGTGGCGGCGGTGTCCGCCAGCAGCCGGCCGGCCCGCCGGGCGTCGGCTCCGGCGCACTCGGTGATCATCAGCGCGGTGGCCGCCATGCTCTTCTCGTCCTTGAGCCAGCGTTGCCCGCTGTCCAGCCGGCGCCGGTCGATCGGACGCAGCAGTCTCGCGGCGTCCAGGACGTCGGCCAGCCGGTGCTGGTCCGGGTCGGCGTAGCGGACGGAGTTGGAGAGCACCGCGGTGGTGCGGGTGCGGTCGGCGAGCGCCAGGGTGCGGGCGGCGAGGCGGAGTGAACCGGGTCCGGTGCCGAAACGTTTATGCACCACGGCTTCCAGCCTGGTCCCCTCGCCGAAGATCTCCTGCCACGGCGCCAGCAGCCGCACGGCCGCGTCCTCCCGGCCGGCCGCCAGGGCCCGTACCGGTTCCGAGAGCGGTCCGAGCAGCACGGTCAGACCGGGGCCGCCGTACTCGCGCAGCGCCTCCCACGGCACCACCGGAGGCGTACCGGACACCGCGCCGACATGGCCGGCCGACGTGACGCGGCACAGCCGGGCCCATCCCTCCCGGTTCTGCGCGAGCAGCGTGAACCGCAGCGGCGGCTCGACGACATGTGCGCCACCGCGCGCGGGGGTGCGGTGGCGCTGGGCGGGCGGTGGCGGCGCGAGGGCCGCCACCGCGAGGTCGATCCCGAAGATCGGCCGTATCCCCGCTCCGGCGCACGCCTCGGCGAACCGGACGGCGCCGGTGACGGTGTCCCGGTCGGTGAGCGCGAGCGCGGTCATGCCCCGCTCGGCCGCCCGCCGGGCGAGATGCTCGGGCTGGGCGGCGCCGTAGCGGATGGAGTAACCGGACGCGACGTGCAGATGGGCGAAGCCCGCCATGCCGCACCTCCCTCACTCCACCCCTTTTCCGCCATACGTCCGATACGTACATCGTACGCTCGTTCGATTACTGTAACCCCACCCGCATCGGTCGGGCGACCAGAAATCGAACGTGTCAGCGATTATCTTCCGGGATGGAGTGCCGGTGGAGCGGGATCCCCGTGATCCGGCGGGGGAGTGGGCTCAGTTGGCCCAGGGCGGGGAGAGGCGGGTGCCGTCGGCCAGCCGGGCTTCCAGGCCGACCGAGGTGGTGACCCAGGAGATCGCGGTGTGCTCGGTCGGATTGGTCACGGCCAGGGTCGCCCCCGGATTGATGATCACCGTGTCGCCGGCGGTGATCCGGTCGGTCCGGCCGTCGAGCATGATGAGCAGCTCGCCGACGAGCAGGTGGAAGATCTCCTCACGGTTGACGGTGTGGGCGGGGGCCTCGGTGCCCGGCGGTATCTCGCCGCGCCACGCGCAAAGCTCCTTGCTGCCGGTGGGCGGGGTGGCGTACGAGACGAACCGGGCGCCGTGGATCTCGTGGGTCACGGCTTCCGAGGAGCGGACGACGGGCATGACGGTGTCTCCTTTTGCGAAAAGTGGTCAAGCTGCTTGACCATCTCTCCGTATGGTCAAGCAGCTTGACCAAATCGTCAAGGGTGTTTCAATGCCTCCGTGCAGAACTCCGACGCCATGGCCCTGTCCGCCGCCCTGCTCGCCGTGGCGGGCGACCTCACTCAGCGCATCCATGACGGGGTCGTGGCCCGCGGCTTCACCGACCTCCGGCCCGCCCACGGCTTCGCCTTCGCGCGGCTCGCGCCGGACGGCGCCACCGTCACCGACCTCGCCGCTCACCTCGGGGTGACCAAGCAGGCGGCGAGTCAGCTGGTGGACGAGATCGTGCGCAAGGGGTACGCCGAGCGGCTGCCGCACCCGGAGGACGCGCGCGCCCGGCTGATCGTGCTGACCGGGCGGGGGTGGGCCTGCACCCGGGCGGCGGAGGAGGCGGCCGCCGAGGTCGTGGAGCGATGGGCCGAACTGCTGGGCGAGGGTGAAGTGCGCGTGTTGCGGGACCGTCTGGCCCGGATCGCTCCCTACGGTCCGATCAGGCCTTCCTGGTGACGGTCCGTCAGGGCGCCGAAGCGACGCGCCGGTGAGGCTCCGGTTATCACTGGAAGTTTTTACTGACGCGTAACTTCACACTTCCACTACTCGTCCGTAACTTGACGAGTGAACAGCATCCTCGTGATCCGGATCACAGGGTAAGGCCGTCGCACCTCCCTTGAGCCGCAAGGAGATCACACGATGCTGCCCTGGAAGCGAGTGCTCAGACCCCTCGCCGCGCTGCTCCTCACCGCCGCCGTCGCCACCCTCCCCGCCGCCACCGCCCAGGCCGCCTCCGCCCCGAGCAGCGGCTGGAACGACTTCTCCTGCAAGCCCTCCGCCGCCCACCCCCGCCCGGTCGTCCTGGTCCACGGAACCCTGGGCAACTCGATCGACAACTGGCTCTCCCTCGCCCCCTATCTGAAGGACCGCGGGTACTGCGTCTACTCCCTGGACTACGGCCAGTTGACCGGCGTCCTGCTCTTCCACGGCCTCGGGCCCATCGACAAGTCGGCCGAACAGCTGTCCGCCTACGTCGACAAGGTGCTCGCCGCCACCGGAGCCGCCGAGGCCGACCTGGTCGGCCACTCCCAGGGCGGCCTGATGCCCCGCTACTACCTCAAGTTCCTCGGTGGGGCCGGCAAGGTGAACGCCCTCGTCGGCATCGCGCCCGACAACCACGGCGCCACCCTGAGCGGGCTGACCAACCTGCTGCCGTACTTCCCCGGCGCCGCGGACCTGATCAAGGCCACCACCCCCGGCCTCGGTGACCAGATCCCCGGCTCCGCCTTCCTCACCAAGCTCAACGCGGACGGCGACACCGTCCCCGGAGTGCACTACACGGTCCTCGCCACCAAGTACGACGAGGTGGCCACCCCCTGGCGCAGCCAGTACCTGACCGGCCCCGACGTCCGCAACGTCCTGCTGCAGGACCTGTGCCCGCTCGACCTCTCCGAACACGTGGCGATCGGCCTGTTCGACCGGATCGCCTTCCACGAGGTGGCCAACGCGCTCGACCCGGCCCACGCCACCGCCACCACCTGCGCGTCGGCCTTCAGCTGACGCGCCGCCGGGGCCTGTCCGGCCTGAGCCGCCGGACGGGCCCCGGAACCCTCACCCGCGGCGGCCGCCCGCGGCGCGCCGCCGCACCGACAGGAACAGCGCCGCCGAACCGAGCGCCAGCGCGGCCGCGCCGCCGATGGCCGCGTACGAGGTGCCGGTGGACGCGCCGGTCTCGGCGAGGTTCTCCGAACTCCCCTCGGCCTGAGGCCGGTTGGGCGCGGCGGCGGGCTCCGCGGAGGTGCTCGCGTCGTCGTCGCCGTGACCGTGGTGCTCGACCGTCGACCTGTCCTCGCCGGCCGTGATCTGCTCGTCGGACGGCGCGGAGGCGACCGGAGCCGGGGTGGACCCGGCGGATCCGGTGCTCTCCGTGCCGCCGGAGCCGGAGCCGGAGCCGGTGTCTTCGGTGCTGCCCGTACCGCCGCCGCTCCCCGTGCTCCCGGTGCCACCGGTGCCTGCGCCGAAGTCCACGTCCGAGCAGGAGTAGAACGCCTCCGGGCTGTCCGAGCGCTGCCAGACCGCGTACAGCAACTGCCGTCCGGACCGCTCGGGGAGCCTGCCGGAGAAGGTGTAGAAGCCGCCCGAGGCGGTGGGGTCGGTGACCGTCGCCACCGGGTGCTCCAGATCCAGGGCGGACCAGGCCAGCGGCTTCGCGGGGTCGTAACCGGGCTTGGTCGCATAGACCTTGAAGGTCCCCCTGTGCGGCGCGGTCACCCGGTACTTGAAGGTGTACGACCCGCTGCGCACGCTCGTCGCCGGCCAGTCGGAGCGGGCCAGGTCGAGGCCCTTGAACTCGGCGTGGCCCGCGCTGCACAGCCTGCCGTCCGGGATCAGCCGCTGGTGCCGGCCGTTCGCGTCGCCGATCCGGATGCCGTTCCAGTCGTACAGGGCCTGGGCGCCGCCGGCCGTCACGGCCGCCCTGCACGCGGCCGACTTCGGGCTCTCCGGTCCCTCCGCGTAGCACTGCGAGACCCGGCTGACCGGGTCGCCCATCGAGCCGTGCGCGGACGCGGGGGCGGCGGCGAGCGCGGTCAGGGCGAGCGGCGCCGTACCGAGTACGGCGACGGCGGCGGCCTTGCGGTGGGCGCGAGCGGGCATGCGGAACTCCTCCGAACGGTCCGTGGGGGTGGGGGGATCCCGTGGGGTGATCCGAAACTAGCCCCGAAAGACCGTGGAATCGCCTGCTGGAGGCGGGTGGAGGAGATCCTTATGGTCCCCTTAAGGGGGTGCTCAGACTGCGCTCAGGTAGCTACCGTGCGCGGCATGGACGACCAGGAGAACGCGGGGGTCCGGCCGGCCCGCGCCGCCGACGTACCGGCCGTGCGCGCGGTGACGGACGCGGCCTACCGCCCCTACATCGAGCGCATCGGCGTGGTGCCCCAACCCATGGAGGCGGACCATGAAGCGAACGTGGCCGCCGGCCGGGTGTTCGTCACCGCAGACCCCGTCGTCGGGCTGGTGGTGGTCGAGGAGTTCGCCGACCACCTCTTCCTGGACAGCGTCGCCGTCCATCCCGCCGCCCACGGCACGGGTGTGGGGCGGCGGCTGCTGCGCTTCGTGGAGACGCGCGCGCGTGAGCTGGGGCTCGGTGAGATCAGGCTCTACACGAACGCGATGATGTGGGAGAACCGGAAGATCTACCCGAAGTACGGGTACGAGCTCGTGGAACGCCGCGTCGACGGCCCCTACGACCGGATCCACTACCGCAAGCTGCTGGGCTGAGGGCCCCGGACGGCGTCAGCCGTCGGGCCACCAGGTGCGCGCGATGTCCTTGCGCACTTCGGGGCGCCCCGCGGGGCGCTCCTCGGCCTCTTCGCGGATCCGGCGGGTGTCCGTCCTCTTCAGGGGCTTCTGCACGATCGAGCGGCGCATGGCTGCCTCCTTCAGTGCCTACCGGGTTCCGCGATGTCACGGAGATAGACGCTTTTGGCGAGAGTTCCTCATCGGTGCCGGTCTGTCAGTGGCGGCTGTCACGTCCGCGTTGTCAGTGGTGTGTGTCACTCTCCGGGGATGACGAGCGAGAGTGGACGCACGGTTGCGGATGCCCCGAACGAGGACTGGGATGCCCGGGCCGCCGCGTTCGACGACGAGCCGGACCACGGCCTGCGCGACCCCGAGGTCCGCGCGGCCTGGTCGGACCGGCTCCGCGCCTGGCTGCCCGAGGACCCTGCCGATCTCCTCGACCTCGGCTGCGGCACCGGCAGCATGTCGCTCCTCGCGGCCGGCCAGGGTCACCGGGTGACGGCCGTCGACCTGTCCCCGGCGATGGTCGAGCGGGCCCGGGCCAAGCTGGCCGGCCACGACGCGGTGGTGCTGCGCGGAGAGGCCGCCGAGCCGCCGGTGGGGGAGCGGCGCTTCGACGTGATCCTCGTACGCCATGTGCTGTGGACGCTGCCGGAGCCCGCCCGGGTCCTGCGGCACTGGCGGGACCTGCTGCGGCCCGGAGGCCGCTTCGTGCTGGTCGAGGGCGTCTGGGGCACCCTGCACCCCGTAGGCCTGTCCGCCGGGCGGCTCACCGCCCTGCTGGAGCCGCTGACGGCCGCCCTGCGCGTGGAGCGGCTGTCCGGCGACCCGCTGCTGTGGGGCAAGGACGTGGACGACGAGCGGTACGCCCTGATCGCCACCGTGTGAGCACGCCCGGTGGCCGGGGACGTCAGGCGAGCAGCTCCTCGAAGCCGCCCTCACGGGCCAGCGCCTCCAGCTCGCCGAGGGCGGCGAGGGCGGCCGACGCGGCCTCTGGGTCGCGCTCCGCCAGACCGCTCTCGGCGAACTCGTCCTCGTCCAGCCGCCGCACGTCCGAACCGTCGGCGGACCGCCACAGGTCAAGGTCGAGGTCCTCCACGACCAGTTCGCCGCCGGAGACGAGCGCGGGCCGGGTGATGTCGCAGTACCAGCCCTTGAGGGAGCCGTCCGCGGCACGCACCTCCTTCACCGAGTACCAGCGGTCGCGCCAGTAGTACTCGGTGAAGACGTCGCCCGGCTCGAACCGCACGAAGCCGAAGTCGCGGACTCCGGAACCCGCCCAGGGTGCCCGCACCGCGATCCGGGTGCCGTCGTCCCCGAGCGCGTCGGCCGGGTAACGGATCTTCGTACGGCCCGCCTTGACCAGGACGACCTCCAGACGGGCCGCCGGATCAGCCGAGTTCACGGACATGGCGCACCTCCGTGGCGCAGATCTCGTACCCGAGCCACTTGTTGATCGCGATCATCGGGTCGTTCCCCGCGTCGTTCCCGGTGAACGCCTCGGTGATGCCGGCGGCACGGGCCCGGTGCAGGGACTGGGTCTTGGCGAGCTTGGCCAGGCCGCGGCCGCGGTGGGCGCGGGCGGTGCCGGTCATCGCCGTGGAGTAGCGGCCGCCGCCGTCGGTGTAGGCCACGCTGAAGGCGACCGGGCGGCCGTCGACGCACGCGGCCACCGTCAGGTCGCGGTCCAGCAGCGGATGCTTCCAGTACTGCTCGATCCAGGCGTCGTAGTCGGTGTACTCGAAGTCGATGTCTCCGGGCTCGTCCCGCATCGTCTCCGCGTCCAGCTCGAACAGCGGGCGCGGGTCGTCCGCGAAGTCCGCGGCCGTACGCAGCTCGACACCCGCCGGGGTCTCCGGGATCGCCGGGAGGGCGGCGCCCGCCAGGTCGAGGCGGAGGAAGTGGGAGGAGCGGCTGCCGCGATAGCCGTGCCGCTCCGCGAAGGCGCGGTGCGCCGGCTCGTCGAGGACCCAGGTGAGCAGCCGGGTGGCACCTTCGGCGATGAGGTGTTCCTCGGCCGCGCGCAGCAGCAGCCCGCCCGCGCCACGGCCGGTCCGGTCGGGCCGTACGTAGATGTTCACCAGGCCCTGGCCCGGCTCGGGGCTGTCGTGGGCCAGGTGGACCTGGGCCGTACCGATCACCTCGCCGTCCTCCTCCGCGACCAGCGGGCGGTACCGGGCCTCCGGCGGGACGTGGACGGCGTTGTGGCGGACCGATTCCGAGGTGAACAGGATGTACGGCAGGGCGAGCCGCCGCACCCGGGCGAAGCCCTCGGTGTCGGCCGGGACGTCGGGGCGGAGGTCGCGCACGATCACTGTCATGGGCAGGCACCGTACGCGGCGGACATCCCCCGGTGCCTCTGATTTTCCGGCGGGTGCGGGACAATCGCCCCGTGAGCCTGAAGATCCGCATCGACGACAGCGCGCCCCCCTACGAGCAGGTACGGGCGCAGATCTCCGAGCAGGCGCGGTCCGGGTCTCTCCCGGTGGGGTACCGGCTGCCGACCGTGCGCGGGCTCGCCGAGTCCCTGGGGCTCGCGGTGAACACGGTGGCCAAGGCGTACCGGGCCCTGGAGGGCGACGGGGTGATCGAGACGCGGGGGCGCAACGGCACGTTCGTGGCCGCCGCCGGCTCGGCCGCCGAGCGTGAGGCGTCGTCGGCCGCACAGGCGTACGCGGAGCGGGTGCGGCGGCTGGGCCTGGGCGAGGACGAGGCCCTGGCCGCGGTCCGCGACGCCCTACGCGCGGCCTACGGCGAGTAGCCGGGCACCGCGGTACGGCCGGGGCGGCTCCGGCACCGGGCCGCACGGCGGTCACCGGTGCCGCGCCGGCTCCGGAAACCGTGTCACCGTCAGGCCCGCCCGGCCCGCCGCCCTGCCGAAGACCACCGCGTCCCGGACCGCCGCGCCTCCCGGGTCGTTGTTGAAGAACGCGTACACGTCCTGCGTGCCGCCGAACGTCGTCGCGATCCGGTCCACCCATGTCTCCAGCGACCGCCGGCCGTAGCGCGGCCACGGCTGGGCGCGGCCCTGGTGGAAACGGACGTAGCCCCAGCCGGTGGTGCGCCACAACGGGGCGACCGGGCGGGCCAGGACGTCCGCCCAGCACAGGGCCGCGCCCCGGGACTCCAGCACCGCGCGTACCTCCGGCGTCCACCACGAGTCGTGGCGCGGCTCGACCGCGACCCGCGTACCGGTCGGGAAGCAGGCCAGGCAGGCGTCCAGCAGGGCCGGGTCGGCACGCAGGGTGGGCGGGAGCTGGAGGAGGACCGGGCCCAGCCGGTCGCCGAGCCCCGCCGCGTGGCTCATCAGCCGCTCCACCGGCTCCCCGGGATCCTTCAGTCGCTTGATGTGGGTGAGGTAGCGGCTGGCCTTGACCGCGACCACGAAGTCCGGGGGCACCCGCTCGCGCCACGCCTCGAAGTTCTCGCGCGTCGGCAGCCGGTAGAAGGCGTTGTTGATCTCCACCGTCGCGAACAGCCGGGTGTACTCCTCCAGCCACAGCCGCGCCGGGACCCCGGCCGGATAGACGAGGTCCCGCCAGTCCTTGTACTGCCACCCGGAGGTGCCGACGAACAAGGTCATGGCACCATCAAAGCACTACAGGTACAGGCCCGCGTCCGCCCCTTCCCGGGCGCCCGGCACCGACGTCGGCGTCGTGCCCCTGCGCAGCGCGTACAGCTCGGCGAGGGTCGCCCCCTCCCGGCCGACACCCTCCTCCGTGCCCAGCCAGTTCACCGCCTCGCCGCGGGTCAGCGGGCCCACCTCGATGCGGGCCAGACAGCGGCCGGGGCGGACCACCGCCGGGTGCAGCCGCTCCAGGTCCTCGTTGGTGGTGACGCCCACCAGGACGTTGCGGCCCTGGCCGAGCAGCCCGTCGGTGAGGTTCAGCAGCCGGGACAGCGCCTGGCCCGCCGTGTGCCGGGCCTCGCCGCGGATCAGCTCGTCGCAGTCCTCCAGCAGCAGGAGCCGCCAGCGGCCCTTGCCGGCGCCGTCGTCCTCGCCGATCGCGATGTCCATCAGATAGCCGACGTCGGAGAAGAGCCGCTCCGGGTCGAGCACGCAGTCGACCTGGCACCAGTCCCGCCAGGAACGGGCCAGGGTGCGCAGTGCCGAGGTCTTCCCGGTGCCGGGCGGTCCGTGCAGCAGGAGCAGCCGCCCGGCGATGTCCTCCGGGGTCGTCTTCATCAGACGGTCCATCGCGTCCGCCACCGGCGCGGTGTAGTTGGGCCGGATCTCGTCCCAGGTGCCCGCCGAGATCTGCCGGGTGGTGCGGTGCGGGCCGCGCCTCGGCGAGACGTACCAGAACCCCATCGTCACGTTCTCCGGCTGCGGTTCGGGCTCGTCGGCCGCGCCGTCCGTGGCCTGGTCGAGGATCCGCTTCGCCAGTTCGGCGCTGGTCGCGGTGACCGTGACGTCCGCACCCCGGTTCCAGCGCGACACCAGCAGGGTCCAGCCGTCGCCCTCGGCGAGGGTCGCGCTGCGGTCGTCGTCGCGGGCGACCCGCAGCACACGGGCGCCGTCCGGCACCAGGGTCGCGCCGGAACGCACGCGATCGATGTTCGCCGCGTGCGAGTACGGCTGCTCGCCCGTCGCGAAGCGGCCGAGGAACAGCGCGTCGACGACGTCGGACGGCGAGTCGGAGTCGTCGACGTGGAGCCGGATCGGCAGAGCGTCGTGTGGGTTCGCAGACATGCCGCCATGATCCGGCACGGATGTCCTCCGCGCACGGCATTTCCGCCGCTTGTTCCGGGTGTTCCAGAACTGTTCCGGGTGTTCCCGGGGAGCTGACCGGCGCCCTCCGGTGCCACCGGTACGGCCGAGGCCGCCGCCTGACGGCCCGTCAACGCTCGGTCCAGGCATGCGCAATAGATGAGCAGTGAACGTTTCGCGTTGATCCTGTTGAGACCCCAAAAGTCTTGGCATGGACACTTCCCGTCAACACGCGTAGTTGCTACGACAGTTGTGGCAGAGATGCTGCTAAAGGGAGGTTCCATGAGACGTTCCCGACTTACCGGATTCGTGACCTCGCTCCTCCTCGCCGCCGGCCTCGGTCTCACCGGGGCCGCTTCGGCGCAGGCGTCCACGACCGCCGCCGGTGGCTACGTGGCCCTCGGCGACTCCTACTCCTCCGGGGTGGGATCCGGCAGTTACATCAGCTCCAGCGGCAGTTGTGACCGCAGCACCAAGGCGTATCCGTACCTGTGGAACGCCGCCCACAGCCCGTCGTCGTTCGCCTTCAACGCCTGCTCGGGCGCCAAGACGGACGACGTGCTCGCGGGCCAGCTCGGCTCGCTGAACTCCTCCACCTCGCTGGTGTCCCTCACCATCGGCGGCAACGACGCCGGCTTCGCCGACGTCATGACGACCTGTGTGCTCCAGTCCGACAGCGCCTGCATCTCCAAGATCAACACCGCCAGGGCGTACGTCGCCAACACGCTTCCCGGCAAGCTGGACACCGTCTACGACACGATCAGCGCCAAGGCCCCGTCCGCCCGGGTGGTCGTCATCGGCTACCCCCGCTTCTACCTGCTCGGCCAGTCCTGCCTCGGCCTCTCCGAGACCAAGAGGTCCGCGATCAACGACGCGTCCGACTTCCTCAACACCACCATCAAGGCCCGCGTCGCCGCCCACAGCTTCGTCTTCGGCGACGTCCGGACCACGTTCTCCGGTCACGAGATCTGCTCGAGCAACTCCTGGCTGCACAGCGTCAACTGGCTCAACATCGGCGAGTCCTACCACCCCACCGCGGCCGGCCAGTCCGGCGGCTACCTGCCGGTGCTCACGAACAACGCGTGACCCGTTCGGGCTCGCCCCTCAGGGTGAACTTGCCGGCGAGCCCGAGGCGGATGCGGAGGCCCCGTCCGACGGGGTCTCCGTCGGGGTGCAGGTCACCGAGAACGGCACGGAGTTCGAGGTCGTCCGCACCGGACCGCGCACCTCCACGCTGATCTCGTTCTCGACCGTCCCACCCCCTTCGGGGTACGCCGTGACCGTCACCCGCACCTGCTTGGTCCGGCCGGCGCCCTCCGCGAAGGACAGCGTCTGCCACCCCGGGTCCGACACCGAACCGTGCGCCGGCACCCACCGGTACTCCACGTCGGCGGGCAGCCGCCCCACCGTGAACGTCGCCGTGAACGCCGGCGTGCCGGCCGACGGCGGCGGACAGGGCCCGGAGTACGTCGTGTCCGTACCGGTCAGGGCGACGTGCACGGACTGGGCCGGCCGGCTGCTCGCCGACGCGCTGCTGCGCGTGGGCGGCGCCGGTGCCGCCGTGTCCGCGTCGGTGCTGCCGGTGGAGGCGGGGGAGTGCGCGGTGCCGCTCGCCCGGCCGGTGCTCGCGGTGTCCTTCCCGCCGTCGCCGTCACCGCCCTGGTGCAGCAGCGCGTACGTCAGTCCCGCCAGTGCCAGGACGACCGCGAGGACGCCGGCGACCAGGACGAGTGCGGCACGGCGGTTCCGCCCGGTCCCCGTATCCGGCTGCGCGGCCGTGGTCGCGGGGTCCGGATACCCGGTGGGCAGCGGCATCGGCGGGGTGCCGGAGGGCTGCGGCGACCGGGACACCGTCGTCGGGGCGTACGGCGACACGACGGCCGCCGTCTCCGTCCGGGACGTGCCGCCCGCCGCCACCAGCCGCAACTCCCGCTCGGCCTGCTCCGCGGACAGCCTCTCGGCCGGGTCCTTGCGCAGCAGCCCGGCGATCACGGGCGCCAGCGGACCCGCCCGGCGGGCCGGCGGCAACTCCTCGTCCACCACGGCCCGCAGGGTGCTCAGCGGGGTGTCCTGCCGGAACGGGGTGACGCCTTCCACAGCGGCGTACAGCAGCACGCCCAGCGACCACAGGTCCGACTCCGGCCCCGGCGTGCGCCCCAGCGCCCGCTCCGGAGCGAGGAACTCGGGTGAGCCGATCACCTCGCCGGTCATCGTCAGCGCGGACGTGCCCTCGACCGTGGCGATCCCGAAGTCGGTGAGGACCACCCGGCCGTCGTTGGCCAGCAGCACGTTGGCCGGCTTCACGTCGCGGTGCAGCACCCCGGCCGCGTGCGCGCCGCGCAGCGCCGAGAGGACCTCGGCCCCGATGTGCGCGGCCCGCTGCGGCGCCATCGGACCCTCCGCCTCCAACTGGTCGGCGAGGGACAGGCCGCGCACCAGCTCCATCACGATCCAGGGCCGGCCCGCCTCCATCGCCACGTCGTACACGGTGACCACGTTGCGGTTCGCGACCCTGGCCGCCGCCCACGCCTCACGCTCCAGGCGGGCGTACATCCGCTCCACGTCCGAGGCCGGCAGCCCGGCCGGGGCCCGCACCTCCTTGACGGCCACCTCCCGGTGCAGCGCCTCGTCACGGGCGCGCCACACCGTTCCCATGCCGCCCTCGCCCAGCGGGGACAGCAGGCGGTAGCGGTCCGCGATCACACGTTCACGGCCCGGCTCTTCGGACACGGGCGCCCCCCAAGGCATCTCGCGCGAATTCTCCACAAAAGTAGCTCAGCCGAGCGCGGATGCGGCCCCCTTGAGCACCAATCCGATACCCAGGGCCAGCACCACCGACGCGGAGACGAGCGGCAGGGTCCGGCGGACGAGGGCGGTCAGCGGGTGGGCCGTCCAGCGCGGGCGCCGGTCCAGTACCCGGGTGGCGCCGGCACCGAGCCGTACGACGGCGAACCCGGCCGCGCTGAGCGTCAGCGCGAGCCCGGCCCCGTACGCGACGACGAGCAGCAGCCCGAACCAGGCCTTGCCGAGCGCCGCGGCGCCGACCAGCACCACCACGGCGGACGGGCTGGGCACCAGCCCACCGGCGAACCCGAGCAGGATCGTGCCGCGCAGGGTGGGCGCGGTGGGGTGGCTGTGCGTGTGACCGCCGTGGGTGTGCACCACACCGCCGTGGTGGTGATGCCCGCCGTCGTGGTCGTGGTCGTGATCGTGATGGTGGTCGTGGTGCCCGTGCCGGTGGGTGCGTCCGTCGTGGCCGTGGTGGTGTCCCGCACCCGCGGCCCCCGGGTGCGCGCCGACCAGTGCCAACGGGCGTTCCCCGGCGGCCTCGTGGGAGTGCGCCTCGGGACGCGGGTGCATGTGTGCCCGGCTGTGCCAGGCCCGGCGTACGAGGTTGACGCCGGCCACGAGCACCAGCACGCCGCTGGCGATGCCCAGCCAGGCGATCACCGAGGGCGTGGCGGCCGAACCGGCCGTGACGAGCAGGCCCAGCGCGACGACGCCGAGGGTGTGGGTCACGGTGACCGAGGCGGCCAGGGGCAGTACGTCCCGCAGCCGGGCCCGGCCCCCGCGCGCCGCCGCCGTCGCGGCCATCAGCGTCTTGCCGTGGCCCGGGGCGAGCGCGTGCATCGCGCCCAGGGCGACCGCGATGAGCAGGGCGAGCGCGGCGAAACCGACGGTGAGGTCATGGCGGGCCACCAGGTCGTCCAGGGCCCGGGTGAAGCGGTCGGCACCCCGGGGCAGCACACCGGCGCCCGGGGCGTCCTGCCGATCCCCGGTGAGCGCCGGGCCGCCGGGGCGCACCCGCAGCGAGGCGCCGGTGGTGTCGGCGGGCGAGGACAGCAGGTCCTTCGGGTATGTCGTCAGTTCGTGGGAGACCGACGTCTTCGGCACGTCCGTCGCGGTGAGCGTCATGCGGTCGCCGCGCGCGGTGATCTCGCGCCAGCCGGGGCCGCCGTCCGCGCCCGCGCCGTGGAAGCCGAGGGCGACGGTGCGGCCGCGGGGGAGCGGGGCGGTCAGCCGGCACTCCAAGCGGAGGGTGCGCAGACCGGCCTGACCGGGACGCAGCCGTGCCGTGCTCCGACCGGCCGTGAGCGTTGCCGGCCGCCCGCCGACGGTGAGCCGGCTGCCCTCGGCGGCCCGGGCGCACCGCTGCCGCGCCCAGCCGGCCAGGCCCAGCCGCTTCAGGTCCGGGGCGGCCTGGGTGGCCGGGATCTCGGCCAGGTCCTCCACGTGGTCGACGCGGAGCCGACCGGGAGCGGCGACCAGGCCGTCGTAGCGGTTGACCGTGAAGTTGCCGAGGGGGTGGGCGCTCGCGGTGCCGGCGGGCAGGAGCCCGAGGGCGCAGACAGCGAACAGGACGAACAGCAGACGCGGTTTCACCGGGCGGCCTCCAGGGCCTTGCGGGCCCGCTCGGCGCCCAGCGGCGAGAAGCCGGGGTTCAGCTTCAGGGCCGCGTTCAGCGAGGCGCGGCCGGCCGTCCGGTGGCCCGTGGCCAGCTCGATCACGCCGCGGTGGTAGAGGAAGGCGGCGTTGCGGTAACCGGTGGCCCCGGCCCGGCGGGCGTACGGCAGGGCCTCCTCGTCGCGGCCGTTGACGTGCAGGGCCCAGGCGAGGGCGTCCGCGGTGTGCACGGTGTGCCTGCGGGCCCATTCGGCGCGGGCCGCCCGCAGTGCGGCCCTCCGGTCGCCGTGGTCGGCCGCGGCGAGCGCGGTGTCCAGGTCCGCGTCGACGCCGTTGGCGCGGGCCAGCGCGATCCACGCGTCCACGAGGGCGTACTGCCGCCGGGCCCGCGCCCGGTCGCCGGCCGCGCCCCGCGCCTCGTACAGCTCGCCCAGTTCGACGAGCGGTCCGGGCAGCGGATACTGCGCGACCACCGTCTCCAGTCCCTTGATGGCCGCCGCGCGGTCACCGGTCGCCGCCTGCGCGCGGGCCCGGCCCTCCAGCGCCGGCAGATAGGTGTCGTCCGCGGCGAGTGCGCGGGCGTAGTAGGTGAGGGCCGCCTTGTGGTCGCCCTGGTTCCAGGCGAGCTGGCCGAGCTGCGCGGCCACGTACGCCGTGTCGCCGGGCGAACTCGCGACGGACAGCGCCTGCTTCAGGACCCGGCGGGCCGTCCGCACGTCGCCCCGCAACTCGTGGACGTAGGCGTAGCGGGTGAAGACCGGCACTCCCGGCTTGCGCGCGTCGGCCGTCGTGGCCGCCTCGGACGCCTCGGCGTACCGGCCGAGTTCGACCAGGGCGTCGAGGCGGGAGGACAGCGCGCGCTCGCTGTACGGGTTCTGCCGGAGGGCCTCGTCGGAGTGGACCAGGGCGTGCTCGAAGTCGTGCCGGGCCGCGGCGAGAGCGGCGCGTCCGGCCAGCGCCTGGTCGTTGTCCGGTGCGAGCGACAGGGAACGCCGCAGTGCCTTCTCCGCCTGCGGGTACCGGGAGGGATCGCCCTTGGTCCGCGCCTGCTCGACGTAGGCGAGGCCCAGGGTGGCCCAGCCGCCGGCGTCCCTGGGCTGGGACCGCAGGTGGGCCTGGAGCGCGGCGATGCTCGCGTCCAGGTTCCCGCCGCCGAGGACACCGGGGTCCACGGCACGGGAGGCGACCGGCACCGACGCGGGCGCCCGGTCGGTACCGAGGGCGATCGCCCCACCGGTCATGGCCACCGTCAGCAGCACGCCGCACACCGCGAGCTGAGCCCCTCGCCAGTGGCGCCCGGCACCACGCACCCGCCGGACGGCGGCCACACGGTCGTCGGGGCCGGGAGCTTCGGGCTCGTCGGCGCCGGTCGCGGGCTCGCCGGTGTCCGCGGGGGAGGGTGCGTCGTGATCGGCGCCGGCGGAGTGGTGGTCCTCGGCGCCGCCGACGGGCTCGCCGCCGTCCGTGGCGGAAGCGTCATGCGCGTCGCCGCCGGGAGCCGCGTTCTCGCCGGCCGGCGGTTCACCGGCGGTCGGGCCGGACGGTTCACCGGCGTCCGGGCGGGCGTCGGAGGGCCCGCGTGCGCCGGAGCCGGCGGTCACCGTTTCCGTCGCGTCTCCGATGTCGTTCCTGCGCGGGGCCATGCCCTCTCCTCGGTCGCCCGGTGGTGTCGGAAGGGGAAGGCGCGGCCCGCCGTGGGGGAAGGGAACACGGGCCGCGCCGGTTTGGGGGGGGGGAGTGCGGGTCAGTACGGGCGCTGCATGCGCCGGCGCCACCATGCGAAGGCGGTGCCGATCAGCAGGATCCCGGCCGCACCGGAGGCCGCGGACGCGGCGATCAGCACCGTGTCGTCGGACCCGCCCGCGGACGCGCCGGCCGGCTGGAGGGCGTCACCGAGCTGGCTGCGCACGTCCGTACCCGCCGTCGTGCCCTTGGCGAGCTTGCCGCGCGAACCGGCCGTCGGCTGGGCGACGTACGGGAAGTAGTTCTCGAACGACTTGTCGTTCTTGTCGACCGCGTCACCCAGGTCGTTCTTGGAACCGACCAGTTCACCCTCGACGACCTGGAGCGCCTCGTCGATCACGTCGTCCGTGAGCCGGCGCCCGTTCGGGAAGCCCGCGTTGTCGCCGTCCAGCACACCGAGCCGCTTGGGGTGCATGGCCGGCTTGATCGACGTGTTCAGCCGCAGCTGCTCCGAAGGCTTCACGTTGGGCGGCTGGTTGAGGCCCTTGACGCCCTTCAGGAAGACGTCGACGAGGTCGTTGCGCGGCTCGGCCGGAGCCTTGATCTTGTAGATCGACTCTATGAGCTTCGGCAGCTCCGGATTGGTCACGTTCTTCAGGAACTGCCCGTCGTAAGCGGGCTGGGACGCGTTGAACTTGTCCTTGTCCTTCTGCGGGTTGACGACCTCGTTGACCAGCGGGTTGCCGAGGCGCGAGACCTGCGAGTAGTAGCCCTGCGCGTTGCGGCGCTGGGTCGTGGACCAGATGCCGACGATCGGCTGCTTGGCGGACTCGCGGATCAGCGCGTTCGGGACCTGCAGTGCGATCGAGTTGACGTTGTAGCCCTTGAGCGTGTCCCGGCCGACCTCCGTGAGGTTCCCGCCGTACAGCAGGTCGAAGACCCGCAGGTCCAGGAAGAAGGGGTCGTCGGCCTGGCCGGCGAAAGTGGCCGCGCCGCCGGCCGTCTTGTACACGGCCTGCGCGCGCAGCTTGCCGTAGTCGGGCATGGACGCCTTGCCGACGTTCGACGGGGCCACCGGTACGTCGTCCGCGAGCTTCGTCTTCGACATCACGTGCTGGTTCTTCAGCCGGATCAGGTCGATGTCGTACGTCTGCGTGATGTTGAGGTCCGGGTCGTCGAGGCTGGTGACCGGACCGGTGTTGTAGAGGAAGGTGTTGCCGTTCTTGGTGTGCGTCTTGAAGGTGTAGCGGAACAGCAGCTCACCCTGCGCGTCACCGTTGCTGTCGACGTGGATGTCGTACTGGGCGTCGTCCGCGAACGTGTAGAAGTTCGGCCCGCCCGCCGGTTCCTCGAACGGGATCCAGTTGGCCACGATCGTCGTCGTGTCGGGCTTGTCGGGGCTGACGAACGCGTACAGGTCCGTGTTGTCGTACTGCGGGGTGCCCGAGATCAGCGGGGCCTCCCGGTGGGAGGAGGCGGATGCCGCCCCGGGTTCCAGCGCGGTGACGCCGGCGGCTGCGAGCCCCCCGGCGGCCAGCGCACCGCAGATGAGCGTGACCAGGCCCTTGCGACCTGTGCCGCTCCTGGAGAAGAGAGGTGTCATGCCGTCCGTCCTCAGTGCCGACTTGCCTTTGACGGACGGGTATACGGAGCGGAACCCCCGATCGGCTTGGTCGGACGCCGAAAATCTTTTCACGACTTCGCACCCGCGTTTTCGGCCCGCGGATCCGTAACACCTCGGGGAGGTGTGTGCGGTGCGGATGCGCGGTGCGCGGGGAAGAGCCGGCTGCGGCCACGGAGAGGGGGCCCGGATGGCGGCCGACGATCTGCTGGTGCTCGTGGCGGGCGGCGACCAGAGGGCGTTCGAGGAGCTGTACGGGCTGGTGTCCGGGCCGGTGTACGGACTCGTACGACGGGTGGTGCGCGACCCCGCCCAGTCCGAGGAGGTCGCCCAGGAGGTCCTGCTCGAACTGTGGCGCTCCGCCGCCCGGTTCGACCCCGGCCGGGGCAGCGCCCTGTCCTGGATCCTCACGCTCGCCCACCGCCGCGCCGTCGACCGGGTGCGCAGCGCCCGCGCGGCCGGCGAACGCGAGCAGCGGGAGGCGCTGCGGGCCGGGGAGCCCGCCTTCGACCAGGTCGCCGAGGAGGTCGAGGCCGGTCTGGAACGCGAATGGGTGCGCCGCTGCCTGAAACGGCTCACGGCCCTGCAACGCCAGTCGGTGACCCTCGCCTACTACGACGGCTACACCTACCGTGAGGTGGCGGAGCGGCTGTCGCTGCCGCTCGGCACGGTCAAGACGCGGATGCGCGACGGACTCACCCGGCTGCGCGAGTGCCTGGGAGGTGCCGCATGAGCGTGCTCGGCAGGCTGCTCGGCCGCGACGACCCGCACTCCCTGGCCGCGCCCTACGCGCTCGACGCCCTGGAACCGGGCGAGCGGCACCGCTTCGAGAAGCACCTGCGCGGCTGCGACCGCTGCGCCGCCGAGGTGCGGGAGCTGGCCGAGGACGCGGTGCGTCTCGCCTGGTCCACGGCGGCCCCGCCGCCCGCCGCCCTGCGCGGCCGGGTGCTGGCCGCCGTCCGCGCCACCCCGCAGGAGCAGGCGGCGCCCACGCGTGAACACGCACCCCGACTGCCCCCGCACGTATGGGGAGTCCAGCCGCCGCCGGGACGCGCCCGTGCGACGGCCAGGCGTCCCCTGCTCGTGCCCTTCGCGACGGCCACCGCCGCCGCGGCCCTCGTCGTCGCCTCGCTCTTCGCGGTCCAGGCGCACCGCACCGAGGACCGGCTCGACGCCGAGCAGGCCCGGGCACGTGAGATCGCCCACGTTCTCGCCGCCACCGACGTCCGCGTCACGAGCAGCGCGGATCCGCGGGGACGCGGTATCGGAGTGATCGCTTCCGCGTCCGAGGGGGAAGCCGTCGTCACGCTCAGCGGATACGGCACCCCGCCCGGCGGGCGCGTGCACCAGCTCTGGCTCATGCGCCCCCGCGTGCAACCGCGCTCCCTCGGGCTCTTCGCGGGCGACACGCCCTTGGTGGCGAAGGGGCTCGGCAAGTCCTCGGCGTCACTCGCCGTAACCGTCGAGCCTGACGGAGGGTCAGCCCGACCCACCAGCCAGCCCATTGTCCAACTCACCCTGAAATCGGTCGGATTCGGAGAGTAGTCAAAGAGGGATGGTCAACCCCCTTGCAGGGAAGGTGAATCCTGTGGCCGAGATACCCGCGTGCCCCGCCGGGACGGTAGGGTTACCCTGCCCGGGCCGGGTGGACTCGTACGGGTGGGGAGTGACATGGAGCAGATAACGATGCACAGCAGGGCCAGGGTCCCTGCGATCACGTGCGGGAGCAGCGCGACCAGTTCGCGCCTCGACCGCCATCTGTCGGTGCTGGGCGGACCCGCCATACCGCAGCGTGAGACGGTCGAGGCGACGTCGCTGATGCGCGAGCTGACGGCGCGTGACACCGTGCACGAGCGCAGCGACCGGGTCAGGCGCGTCCGTCGCGTCTCCCTCTTCGCACCGCTGCGCAGGCTGCGCCGCTCGCTCTTCGGCGGCCACTGAGCCGCCCCGAGGGGCCCCCGGCCGGTCGCCGGCCGGCCGTCGAGCACCCTCGCTGAGTACCGGCACCGAGCGGACCGGCACGCTCGGAGTCCGGTCCTTCCTGCCCGCGCTCAGGCCGCCACGCCGTCCCGGCGCAGCGCTGCGATCTCGTCGTCCGTCATTCCCACGGCACGCAGCAGCGCCTCGGTGTGCTGACCGAGCGCGGGCACCTCACCCATCCGCGCCTCCTCCCCGCCCGGCAGCGTGATGGGAGGCAGCAGCGCCCTCAGCGGCCCGACCGGCGAACCCACCTCGCGCCACCGCTCCCGGGCCGCGAGCTGCGGATGTTCCGCCAACTCGGGCAGATCCCGCAGTCGCGCGCAGGCGATGCCCGCCTTCTCCAGCCGGGCCTGCGCCTCGTCCGCGTCCAGCAGGCCCAGCGCCCCGGCCACCAGCTCGTCGGTCCGCTCCCGGTTCGCCACCCGCGCCGCGTTCGTCGCGAAGGCGGGGTCCGTGCCCAACTCCGGCCGCCCCACGACCTGTTCGGCCAGACGCCGCCACTCCCGGTCGTTCTGCACCGACAGCAGCACCCGTCCGCCGTCCGCCGTCGCATAGGCGTCGTAGGGCGCGATCACGGCGTGCGCGAGCCCGGTGCGCGCCGGCGCCTCACCCCCGTGCATCGTGTGGTGCAGCGGATGCCCCAGCCACTCGGCGAGCGCCTCCAGCATGGACACCTCCACCGGCCCGCCCCGCCCGGTCGTCCCGCGCCGCACGAGGGCCGCGAGCACGCCCGAGAACGCGTACATGGCGGCGGCGATGTCCGCCGCCGGGACGCCCGCCTTCACCGGCTGCTCCGGGGTCCCGGTCACCGACACGAGCCCCGCCTCGCACTGCACGAGCATGTCGTACGCCCGCTTGTCCGCGTACGGCCCCGAGCCGCCGTAGCCCGAGATGTCGACCGCGACGAGTCCCGGGTGCGCGGCGCACAGGGTGGCCGCGTCGAGGCCCAGCCGGGCCGCGGCCCCGTGCGCGAGGTTCTGCACGAACACGTCCGCGTCCGCGATCAGCCGCCGTACGACGGCGAGTCCGCGCGGGTCCTTCAGGTCCAGCGCGAGGGACTCCTTGCCGCGGTTGCACCACACGAAGTGCGAGGCGAGACCGCGGGCCGCCGTGTCGTAGCCGCGCGCGAAGTCGCCGCCGTCGACCCGCTCGACCTTGATGACCCGGGCGCCCAGGTCGGCGAGCTGCCGGGTCGCGAAGGGTGCGGCCACGGCCTGTTCGACGGCGACGACGGTGATGCCCTCCAGGGGCAGGGGCTGCTGGTCCATGCCCCGGATCATGCCGGTGACCGGCGCGTTTGTCAGCAGCCCGTCAGCGCTCGCCGCGTGCGTACCGGCGTACGGCGAGCGGCAGGAAGACCGCGGTCAGGGCGAGGCTCCACAGCAGCGACCCGGCGACCGGATGTGCCACCGGCCAGGCGGAGTCCGCCGGGACCGCCGCGTTGCCGAAGAGGTCCCGCAGGGCCGTCGTCACCGCGCTGATCGGGTTCCAGTCGGCGAGCGTGCGCAGCCAGCCGGGCAGGTTGCCGGTAGGGATGTACGCGTCGGACAGCAGCGGCAGCACGAAGGAGGCGGCGCCGAGCTGGCCGGCCGCGTCCTCGCTGCGGGTGAGCAGCCCGAGGAAGATCCCGGCGCAGGTGCAGGCGAACCGGAAGAGCAGCAGCAGCCCCACGGCGCCGGCCGCCCCGGCCGCGGACCCCTCGATCCGCCAGCCCACCGCGAGACCGACGAGCAGCAGCGGCACGGTTCCGACGGTGGTCACGACGAGGTCCGCGACGGCCTGCCCGAGCGGTACGGCGGCCCGGCTCACCGGCATGGTGCGGAACCGGTCCATCACGCCCCGGTGGGTGTCCTGGGCGGCCTGGAACATACCGGTCATCAGCCCGCCCGCGGCCGTCGCGACGAGCAGCCCGGGCACCAGGAAGGAGCGGTACTCGCGGCCGGGCGTCGCCAGCGCGCTGCCGAACACGTAGCCGAAGAACAGCAGCATGTTGACCGGCATCAGCTGGGTCAGGATCGCCAGGCCCGGATTGTTGCGGACCCGGCGCAGCTGCCGGCCCGTCATCGCCAGTCCGTCGTACACCGTCGCGATCATGCGGCGAGCTCCTTGCTGTCGGCGGACTCCCCGGTGAGCCGCAGGAAGACGTCGTCGAGCGTGGGCGGCCGCAGGCTCGCGTCCAGCAACGGCACGCCCGCCGCGTCGAGTTCGCGCACCAGGCGCGGCAGGGTCAGGGTGGTGTCGGTGGTGGCCGCGCCCACCGCGTGCCGCTCGCGGTCGAACACGGGCGCACTGCCGGTGAGCCGGTCGAGGACGCCCGCCGCCTTCGACAGTGCCTCCCCGTCCGCGACCACGGCCTCCGCGTACGAGCCGACGAGCGCCTTGAGCCGGGCGGGCGAACCGGTGTGGGCGATCCGCCCCCGGCCCATCAGGGCGACGGTGTCGGAGAGCCGGTCCGCCTCCTCCAGGTACTGGGTGGTCAGCAGCACGGTCGTGCCGTCCGCCCGCAGTTCGCGCACCGCCTCCTGGATCCGGGTGCGGGCCGCCGGGTCGAGGCCCGTGGTCGGCTCGTCGAGGAAGAGCACCTCGGGCCGGCGGATCAGGCTCGCGGCGAGGTCCAGCCGGCGCCGCATCCCGCCCGAGTAGACCGACGCCCTGCGGTCCGCCGCCTCGGTGAGACCGAAGCGCTCCAGCAGTTCGTCGGCCCGGGCGGCGGGCCCGCGCACCCGGTGCAGCCGTGCGAACAGCCGCAGGTTCTCCCGGCCCGTGAGGTCCCCGTCGACGGACGCGTACTGCCCGGTGACCGCGATCCGGCGGCGCACGGCCGGTGCCTCCCGGACGAGGTCGTGCCCCGCGATCCGCGCCGAGCCCGCGTCCGGCCGCAGCAGCGTGGTCAGCAGCCGTACCGCCGTCGTCTTCCCCGCCCCGTTCGGTCCGAGCAGACCGCAGACCGTGCCCTCGGCGACGGCCAGATCCAGCCCGCGCAGGGCGTGCACAGCGCCGAAGCGCTTCTCCAGACCTTCACTAAGTACAGCGTACGTAGTAGTCATGCGGAGACCATAGCGCACTACGTACGGTGTACGTAACTACGATGGTGGCCGAGGTGATGTCCGATGGCAGTCCGAGGGGCCGTTCCCGAGGTGATCTGGGCGCGCCCCGAGCGCACCGGCCGGGGCCCGAAGCCGGCGTACACACGCGACGACATCGCGGCGGCGGCCGTCCGGATCGCCGACGCGCAGGGGCTCGACGCGGTGTCCATGCGGCATGTCGCGGCCGAACTGGGCTGCGGCACCATGTCGCTGTACAACTACGTCCCCCGCAAGGAGGACCTGCACGAACTGATGGTGGACGCGGTCAGCGCCGAGCACGTCCTGTGGGAGCCGAGCGGCGACTGGCGGGCCGACATGCTCCGGGTGGCGGCCCGGACACGGGAGCTGATGCACCGCCATCCGTGGATGCCGCGGCTGATGTCCCCGGTGTACGGCTTCAGCCCGCACGCCCTGCGCTACCTGGAGCACTGCCTGGCCTGCCTGGACCCGCTGGAGGCGGCCTACGGCACCAAGCTGGAGCTGATCGCGATGCTGAACGGCATCGTCACGACCTACGTCCGCAACGAACTCGACACCGCCGAGCGGGTGCGGGCGCTGCCCTGGTCGGAGGACGAGGAGAACGCGGTGCGGATCGCCTACCTCGGCGGCCGGATCGCCTCCGGCGCGTACCCGAGGATGGCGGCGGCGTTCCTGGAGGACGCGGGCCCGATCGATCTGGAGGCGGTCTTCCAGCGGGCCCTGGAACGGGTCCTGGACGCCTTCACGCCGCGTTAGGCCGGCGCGGCGGTGGGGGTGTGACCGACCGGGAACGTGTTCGGCGGCAGCTCGACGTCATCGCGGAGGCGCTGCGCGGAGGCCGGGCGGTGGACGTCTCCCTCGGGCGGTGACCCGGAACCACGGGAGGCCGGGGACGCGGACGTCCTGGACAGCGGCTTCACGCCGGTCGCCGGGGACGCGGCGGGCCGGGTGGTCGTCGCGGGCGGACCCTGGGTGAGGACGCCCTGGCCGGAGGGGTTGCCGAACGGCGGTACGGGGCGCATCGGGGCCCTGGAGGCGCCCCTCGTCGCGCCCGTCGCCCACATCGAGATCAAGCGCATGATGCCCGTCCTGGACCCCTCCCGGCCGCGCCGGGCCGAGGACGCGAGGACATCGCGCGCCCGGAGGCCGCCCTGCGCCGCCGCGGGGCCGGCTAGAGCAGGGCGAACTGGCCGTCCGGGCCCTCCTCGTGGTGGTCCAGGACGGAGGCGGGGCGGCGGGACGGCTCCGGCGGAGGCAGGACGCCCGCCTCCCGCAGGTCGGCCGCCGTGACCGCCGACGGCACGTCGAAGCCGGCCCGCCGGGCCCGGAGTTCCGCCAGCAGGGCGAGAACCGTGATCAGCTCCAGCAGCTCCGAGGTCCAGGTCTGCGGCCAGGTCGCCGGGCGGATCGCGGCCAGCGTGCCCGGTTCGGCCGGGGCGGTGCGGGCGGTGAACCAGGCCTGAAGGACCCGCACTCCGGCCACCTCGTGGTCCCAGGCCGCCGGCGGGACCGGTGCGATGCGGCCCTCGTCGAGATGCAGCGTCTCCTCGTCGCGGTCGTAGTGCAGGGTCAGCGGGCGGCTCGGCAGCGGGGCACGGACGTAGGGGCGGCGCCCGCCGGGCAGCTTGGGGCGCTCGCCGTCCCGGCGCAGCAGCCACAGCAGGCGGCGGCCCAGGTCCACACCGGACGCCCACAGCCCGGGGTCGCCGGTGAGCGGGACGGTGCGGTCCGGCCGGGCCGTCGCCAGCACCCAGGCGAGCACGTCCGGCGCCGTGAGGCGCTCGCCGAGCCGGGCGGACAGGTGGTCCAGCAGGCCCGGGGCCAGATTCGGTTCCGTGCCGCCGGGGCGGCGCCACAGCGGGCGGATCCGGCCGGCGCGCAGCGTCGGCAGGAGCGAGGTCGCCAGCAGGGGGGCGTCCTCGTCGCCCGTCTCCACCACGAAGACCTGGTGCGGGTCGGTCACGCGCCACAGCTCCGGGCGGGCCGTGTCCAGCAGCCGGTGGTCCGGGATCAGCCACTGCTCGTCGAAGGGCGCCGCCAGCACCCGTACCGGATCCGCGCACGGCCCCTCGGCGCGCGCCAGGCGCCGGGTGCCGGTGGACTGGCCGGGCAGCTGGCCCACGGCGGAGTGCGGCGTACGGGCGCGGGTCGGCTGGAACAGGGCCTCGCGGTCGGGCCCCTCCGCCTTCAGCAGGGCGTCCCAGCGGGCCTTCAGGGAGGCCGGGTCGGGTCCCGTCGGCCAGGCGCGGCCCGGCCGCAGCGGTGCGACGGACCACGGCATGAGGTCCGCCAGCGGCGGAGCGTCGTCGTGCGTCACGCGAGGCATCGTACGGCCTGGGCGGGGCCCGGGATCAGGTCGCCTCCAGCGTGACGGTGAACGAGAAGCGGTCGCCCCGGTAGTGGATCACCGCCACGTCCAGCACCCGGCCGGCCGCGTCGTACGTGACACCCGTGTAGTGCAGGATCGGGCTGAGCAGGGGCACTTGCAGCAGACGCGCGGTGTCCGGGTCGGCGAGCCGGGCCTCCACGGTGTCCGTGATACGGCTGATGTCCGCCTTCACGACGTCGCGCAGCACCTTCGTCATCGGCCAGCGGGCCAGGTCGTCCGGGTCGACGCGCGCGGCCAGTTCGGGACGCACGTGGTTGACGGCGTGGTTGGTCGGCTCGCCGGTCTTCTCGTCGCTGCGCAGCCGGTGGTAGGTCGCCACCTCGTCGAGGTCCGGGAAGTACTCGGCGAACGCGGCGGGCACCGGTGTGCGGCCGTGGTCCAGCAGTTCGGTCGTCATGCCGGACTGCTGGGCCACGATCGCGTCCACCGAGCCCAGGAGCCGGACCGGGGCCCCGCGCCGGACCCCGGGCTCGATGAAGGTGCCGCGCCGCCGGTGCCGGCTGATCAGCCCCTCGTCCTCCAGTTCCTTCAGTGCCTGCCGCATGGTCAGCACGCTGACGCCGTAGTGCTCCGCCAGCCGCTCCTCGGTGGGCAGGCGCAGCGGGTCCTCGGGCGCACGGCCGAGTATCGAGGCGCGCAGGGACTGCGACACCTGATACCAGAGCGGCAGCTTGCGGTTCAGGACGATCGAGTCCGGAGCGAAGGAGGTCACGCGGCTATCCGTACTTGTTGGAGAACGTCCAGTCCAGTCACCGGGCGCGGAAGTGACGTTCCAGACCCTGCCAGACGTCGTCGTAGCGCTGCTGGAGGTGTGTGGCGCCGGCGGCGTGCGGGGTGAGGGTCACCGGCCAGCGGGTCTCGAACATGAACGCCAGTCCGTCGTCGACCTTCTGCGGCCGCAGCTCGGCCGCGCTCGCCCGGTCGAACGTCTCCCGGTCCGGGCCGTGCGCGGACATCATGTTGTGCAGCGAGCCGCCGCCCGGCACGAAGCCCTCGGCCTTGGCGTCGTAGGCGCCCTCGATCAGGCCCATGTACTCGCTCATCACGTTCCGGTGGAAGTACGGCGGCCGGAAGGTGTCCTCGCCGACCAGCCAGCGCGGGGCGAAGACCACGAAGTCGACCCCGGCCAGACCGGGGGTGTCCGACGGGGAGGTCAGGACCGTGAAGATGGACGGGTCCGGGTGGTCGTAGGAGATGGTGCCGATCACATTGAAACGGCGCATGTCGTAGACGTACGGCACGTGGTTGCCGTGCCAGGCGACCACGTCCAGGGGGGAGTGGTCGTAGGTGGCCGTCCAGAGGTTGCCGCAGAACTTGTTCACCACCTCGACGGGGCCCTCGACGTCCTCGTACGCGGCGACCGGTGCCCGGAAGTCCCGGGCGTTGGCGAGCCCGTTGGCGCCGATCGGCCCGAGGTCGGGCAGCTGGAACGGCGCCCCGTAGTTCTCGCACACGTACCCGCGGGCGGACTCGTCGAGCAGCTCCACCCGGAAGCGCACCCCGCGCGGGATCAGCGCCATGTCGCCCGGTTCCGCGTGCAGCCGGCCGAACTCGGTGTGCAGCAGCAGCCCGCCCAGCTCCGGCACGATCAGCAGCTCGCCGTCCGCGTCCGAGAAGACCCGCTCCATCGAGGCGTCGGCGCGGTACAGGTGCACCGCCATCCCGGTGCGCTGGGCGGCGTCGCCGTTGCCGCCGAGCGTCCACAGCCCGGCGAGGAAGTCCGTCCCGGCGGGCGGCTCGGGCAGCGGGTTCCAGCGCAGCCGGTTGGGGTCGGGCACCGTCTCGGTGAAGGGGGCCGTGCGGATCGCCCCGTTGCCGGTGCGGGTGAACGCGGGATGCGCGGCCGACGGGCGGATGCGGTACAGCCAGGAACGGCGGTTGTGCGCCCGGGGCTCGGTGAAGGCCGTACCGCTCAGCTGCTCCGCGTACAGGCCGAGCGGCGCGCGCTGCGGCGAGTTGCGGCCCTCGGGCAGGGCGCCCGGCACCGCCTCCGAGGCGTGCTCGTTGCCGAACCCGGTCAGATACGACAGCCCCTCGGCGGTCTTCCGTGCGTCCCCGCTCATGCTCGCTCCCTTGCGCTCCTGATTCCTATGCATCACCGTAGGAATGCGCGGTGATCCGCGCAAGAGGGTCCCGCGTACTCCTGGCGGGGGACGGGGAGAACCAGACTTCAGGGGGATCCGGTTGACGGAGCCTTGCCCTAATGTCCGGAGCATGACGAGAACGTCGTGGACGCGCAGGTCGCTCGCCGCGCTCGCGGCCTGCGTCCTGCTGTCGTGCGCGGTGGCGGGCTGCGGCACCGGCGGGCCGGACAGGGGTACGGCGGCGCCCTCCCCGGTGGGCAAGGTGCTGGACGGCACCGACGGCGGGGGCCGTCATCTGCGCGAGGTCGCCGAGGGGGACGCCCCCGAGGTCGGCGTCGAGGTGACCCCGGAGTCCGGCGGCGGCTGGGAGGTCCGGCTGACCTTCCGCCGCTTCCACTGCTCCGCGCCCGGCGCCGGGCCGGAGGCGGCCCCGGGACGCGGGCTCGCCCACCTCTTCGTCGACGGCCGGCGGGTCGCCCGGCTGCGCGCGCACGAATACCACCTGCCCGGCCGGCTGGTCCCGCACGGCACGCACCACGTGACCGCGCGCCTGTACGCCGACGACGGCACCGTGTGGGCCGTGCACGGCAAGCCGGTGCAGAGCACCGCCGACATCACCGTGTCCGACACGGAGGCGGACGCGCCCGGGCCGTCGGCAGGGACCGGCACACCGCCTCCCGCCACATGAGTGCACGGGCCACCTTTCCGCGTACTGGAGGGCGAGGTTCACCGGATCCCGGCGGAGAGGCATCATGAAACCCGTGCCCCACGCGACATCCCTCCGCCGCGCGCCGGTCCAGCGACGCAGCGCCGAACGGCTGACCCGCATCCTCGACGCGTGCGCCGAACTCCTCGACGAGGTCGGCTACGACGCGCTGAGCACCCGCACGGTCGCCCTGCGCGCCGGCGTGCCCATCGGCTCGGTCTACCGGTTCTTCGGCAACAAGCGGCAGATGGCCGACGCCCTCGCCCAGCGCAACCTGGAGCGCTACACCGAGCGCGTGGTGGAGCGGTTGAAGGAGGCCCGCGCGGGGGACTGGCGGGCCGCCATGGACGCGGTCCTGGACGAGTACCTGGCCATGAAGCGCACCGCGCCCGGCTTCTCCCTGGTCGACTTCGGCAACCAGATCCCGGTCGGTTCCCGCCAGGCCGAGCCCAACACCCGCGTCGCCGACCGCCTCATCGGACTGATCTCGGCCTTCCTCGACCGCAGTCCCGACGAATCGCTGCACCGCGTCTTCCTCGTCGCCGTCGAGAGCGCGGACAGCCTCGTGCAACTGGCATTCCGCCTCGACCCGCAGGGCGACGAGGCGATCATCGCCGAGACCCGGGAACTGCTGCGGGCCTACCTGGCGCGCGTCCTCGACCGGACGGCGTAGCCGTGCGGCCCCGCAACGGAGGCCGTCGGGGGCTCCCCTCCATGCCTACCGGTCGGTATGCTCGCGGCAGCTCGTGCGACACCGCCGCCGCCGACCCTCCGGGAGGACCCGTGTCCCGCACCGCCCTGCGTATCTGCCCCCTGTGCGAGGCCACCTGCGGGCTGACCCTGACCCTCGACGGCCCCCGCGTCACCGGTGCCCGCGGGGACCGCGAGGACGTCTTCAGCAAGGGCTTCATCTGCCCCAAGGGCGCCTCCTTCGGCGCCGTCGACGGCGACCCCGACCGGCTGCGCACCCCGCTCGTCCGGGAGAACGGCACCCTGCGCGAGGCCACCTGGGAGGAGGCCTTCGACGCGGTCGCCGCCGGCCTGCGCCCGGTGGCGGAACGGCACGGCCCGAACGCCGTCGGCGTGGTCCTCGGCAACCCCAACGTGCACACGGTGGCCGGCGCCCTGTACCCGCCGGTCCTGCTCGCCGCCCTCGGCACCCGCAGCCTGTTCACCGCCTCCACGGTCGACCAGATGCCCAAGCACGTCTCCAGCGGACTGCTCTTCGGTGACGCCAACGCCATCCCGGTGCCGGACCTCGACCGCACCGACCACCTGCTCCTCATCGGCGCCAACCCCCTGGAGTCCAACGGCAGTCTGTGCACCGCGCCCGACTTCCCGGGCAGGCTCAAGGCGCTCAGGGCCCGCGGCGGCCGGCTCACCGTCGTCGACCCGCGCCGCACCCGCACCGCGAAGCTCGCCGACCGGCACCTCGCGATACGCCCCGGCACCGACGCCCTGCTGCTCGCCGCGATGGCCACCGTGCTGTTCGAGGAGGGCCTGACCGACCTGGGGGACCTCGCCCCGCACGTCGAGGGCGTCGAGGAGGTCCGGCGGGCCCTGGCCGACTTCACCCCGGAGTCGGTGGCCGCGGCCTGCGACCTCGACGCCGACGTCGTCCGCACCCTCGCCCGCGAACTCGCCGCCGCCCCCACCGCCGCCGTCTACGCCCGCATCGGCAGCTGCACCGTCCCGCACGGCACCCTGGCGAGCTGGCTGGTCGACGTCCTCAACATCCTCACCGGCAACCTCGACCGGCCCGGTGGCGCCCTCTTCCCGCAGGCCGCCACCGGCAAGGCACCCCGCCCGGCCGGCCCCGGCCGCGGGTTCGCCCTCGGGCGCTGGCACTCCCGGGTGAGCGGACACCCCGAGGCGAAGGGCGAGTTGCCGCTCGCCGCGCTCGCCGAGGAGATCGACACCGCCACCGACGAGGGCGTACCGGTCCGTGCGCTGATCGTGGTCGCCGCCAACCCCGTCCTCTCCGCGCCCGACGGCGACCGCCTCGACAAGGCCCTTACGTCCCTGGACTTCATGGTCAGCGTCGACCCCTACCTCAACGAGACCTCGCGCCACGCCGACGTCGTCCTGCCCCCGCCCCCGCCGTCCCAGAGCCCGCACCACGACTTCGCCTTCAACACCCTCGCCGTGCGCAACCAGGTCCGCTACACCCGCCCCGCGGTCCCCCTGGAGGCCGACCGCATGGCCGAGAGCGAGATCCTCGCCCGGCTGGTCCTCGCCGCCACCGGCATGCACGGCACCGATCCGGCGGCCGTGGACGCGATGGTCGTCGAGCAGACCCTCGGCAGGGCCGTACAGGACGAGCACTCGCCCGTGCACGGCCGCGACCCGCGCGAACTCGCCGGCCGGCTCACCGGGGACAACGGGCCCGAGCGCCGCCTCGACATGATGCTGCGCCTCGGCCCGTACGGTGACGGCTTCGGCGCCCGCCCCGACGGACTGAGCCTGGACCGGCTGCTCGCCCACCCGCACGGCATCGACCTGGGCCCGCTGCGCCCGCGCCTGCCGCAGCCGCTGCGGACCCGCAGCGGCAGGGTCGAACTGCTGCCGGGGCCCATCGCCGACGACCTGCCCCGGCTCAGGGCGGCCCTGCGCGAACGCCCCGCCGGACTCGTCCTGATCGGCCGCCGCCATCTGCGGTCCAACAACAGCTGGATGCACAACGTGCCCGCCCTCACCGGCGGCACGAACCGGTGCACCCTGCACATCCACCCCGAGGACGCGGACCGCCTCGGCGTCCGGGACGGGGCGGACGTACGGGTCAAGGGCGCCGGGGGAGAGGTGGTCGCGCCCGCGGAGGTCACCGACGGGGTCCGGCCGGGTGTGGTGAGCCTGCCGCACGGCTGGGGCCACGACCGGCCCGGCACCCGGCTCAGCCACGCCTCCACCGCCCCCGGCGTCAACGTCAACCAGCTCCTGGACGGCAGCCTGCTCGACCCGCTGTCGGGCAACGCCGTCCTCAACGGCATCCCGGTCAGCCTGACCGCAAGCCTGTGACCAGGACTTTCGCGCTTATTGCTCGCACGCCGACCTCTTGCTGACGCCGGACGACGGGACCTAACGTCAACCCACCGCCGACACCCAGGTGCGATGTTCAAAGGCGAACGTTAGGTATCCATTCATGCTGACCATCCTCGGCTTCGCCATGATCGCGACCTTTCTGGTCCTGATCATGCTGAAGAAGATGTCGCCGATCTCGGCGCTCGTGCTGATCCCCGCGCTGTTCTGCGTGTTCGTCGGCAAGGGCGCCGAGCTCGGCGACTACGTCATCGACGGCGTCACCGGCCTCGCGCCCACCGCGGCGATGCTCATGTTCGCGATCGTCTACTTCGGTGTGATGATCGACGTCGGGCTCTTCGACCCGATCGTGCGGGGCATCCTCAGGTTCTGCAGGGCCGACCCGATGCGCATCGTCGTCGGCACCGCGGTCCTCGCCGCCATCGTCTCCCTGGACGGCGACGGCTCGACCACCTTCATGATCACCGTCTCGGCGATGTACCCGCTCTACAAGCGCCTGAAGATGTCCCTGGTCGTGATGACCGGCGTCGCCGCCATGGCCAACGGCGTGATGAACACGCTGCCGTGGGGCGGCCCGACCGCCCGCGCCGCCACCGCCCTCAAGGTCGACGCCGGCGACATCTTCGTGCCGATGATCCCCGCACTGGCCATGGGCCTGGTGTTCGTCCTCGCCCTCGCGTACGTCCTCGGCCGCCGCGAGCGGAGGCGGCTCGGCGTGCTCACGCTGAACGAGGCGCTGGTGGAGGAGACCGAGACGGTGCTCGTGGGTGCCGGAGTCGGTGTGGGTGCCGGGGCGGGGACCAAGTCCTCGGGAGGTGCCGGCTCCGGCACCGACGCCCCGCGTGCGGAGCCGGCGCCCGGGGGCGACGGTTTCCAGGGCCTCGACCCGCACCGCGCCACCCTGCGCCCCCGGCTGTACTGGTTCAACGCCCTGCTCACCGTCGGGCTGCTGACCGCCATGATCATGGAGTTGCTGCCGATCCCGGTGCTCTTCCTGCTCGGCGCCGCGCTCGCCCTGGCCGTCAACTTCCCGCACATGCCGGACCAGAAGGCCCGGATCGCCGCCCACGCCGAGAACGTCCTCAACGTCTCCGGCATGGTCTTCGCCGCGGCCGTCTTCACCGGCGTCCTTCAGGGCACCGGCATGGTCGACCACATGGCCGACTGGCTGGTCGGCAACATCCCCGACGGCATGGGCCCGCACATGGCCCTCGTCACCGGCGTGCTGAGCATCCCGCTCACGTACTTCATGTCCAACGACGGTTTCTACTTCGGCATCCTGCCGGTGCTCGCCGAGGCGGGCCAGGCGCACGGCGTCTCCTCGCTGGAGATCGCCCGCGCCTCGATCGTCGGCCAGCCCCTGCACATGTCCAGCCCGCTCGTCCCCGCCGTCTACGTCCTGGTCGGCATGGCCAAGGTCGAGTTCGGCGACCACACCCGGTTCGTGGTCAAGTGGGCCGCCCTGACCTCACTGGTGGTGCTCGGGGCAGGACTTCTCTTCGGCATCATCTGAATCCCCCAGGGAGGGAACGTCCATGGCGCCCGGTCCGAACCGTGGCTGGCTGCTCCGCCTCGTCCTCGCCTTCGGCTTCGCGCAGGGGGCGGTGTCGATGGCCCGGCCCGCGGTCTCCTACCGGGCGCTCGCGCTGGGCGCCGACGAGCGGGCCGTCGGCGTCATCGCCGGTGTCTACGCGCTGCTCCCGCTCTTCGCGGCCGTACCGCTCGGCCGGCGCACCGACCACGGCCGCTGCGCGCCGCTGCTCCCGGCGGGCGTGGTCCTCATCGCCGGGGGCTGTGCGCTGAGCGGGCTCGCCGGCACGCTGTGGGCGATGGCCCTGTGGAGCGGGGTGATGGGCCTCGGCCACCTCTGCTTCGTGATCGGCGCCCAGTCCCTGGTCGCCCGCCAGTCCGCACCGCACGAACAGGACCGCAACTTCGGTCACTTCACCATCGGCGCCTCCCTCGGTCAGTTCGTCGGCCCCGCCGCCGCGGGCGCCCTCATCGGGGCCCCCGACATGGCCGGCAGCAGCGCGCTCGCCCTCGTCGTGGCCGGGGCGGGCGCCGCGGTGGCGTTCACCTCGCTGTGGCGCATCGAGGACCGTACGGCGCTCGGGTCCCCTTCCCCGCGGGGCGGCAGGGTGCCGGTAGGTGGCATCCTGCGGGCCCGGGGGGTCCCAGCGGGGATTCTCATCAGCCTCTCTGTGCTGTCCGCCACCGACATCCTCACCGCCTACCTGCCGGTGGTCGGCGAGCACCGCGGCATCTCGCCCTCGGTGGTCGGCGTCCTGCTCAGCCTGCGGGCCGGCGCCACCATCGCCTGCCGGCTCGTCCTCACCCCGCTGCTGAGGCTTCTCGGCCGGCCGGCGCTGCTCACCGTGACCTGCCTGCTGGCGGCCGTCCTCTGCGCCGGGATCGCCGTGCCGGTGCCGGTGTGGGCGCTCGGTCTGACGCTCACCGTGCTCGGCTTCTGCCTCGGCGTCGGGCAGCCGCTGTCCATGACGACGGTCGTCCAGGCCGCGCCCGACGGAGCCCGCTCCACCGCGCTCGCGCTGCGCCTGACGGGCAACCGGCTCGGCCAGGTGGCCGCCCCGGCCGCCGCCGGTCTGGTCGCGGGGGTGGCGGGCGCGGCCGCGCCGTTCGTGATGCTCGGGGCGCTGCTGCTGCTGTCGTCCGGGGTGGCGCTGCGGTCGCCGGGGCGGCCCGAGTGGGCCGGCCGGCCCGCGCCGGAGCGGCCGAAGCGGTCGGGATTGCGCCGCACGAGCGATTTCTGACGGCGCGCCGGGCGTTGTTGTCGCGGTCCGCGCACCCCATGAAGGAGAGTCCAGGCGAAAGAGCGATTTGTATGAAAATCGTCTGAACTCGGAGGATTGCGCATGCCCACCCTGACACTCCCACGTGCCGTCGGCTCCCGCGCGGGCGCCTCCGTCGTCCTCACCGCCCTCGCCGCGGCGGGCGCGTCATGGGTGGCGGCGCCGAACGCGATGGCCGCGGGTGAGAACGGCGACATCAGGATCCACCGCGCCGACGTGTGGCCCGCCTCGGGCGGCAAGGACGATCCGCTGGTCTGCCGCTTCTACCTCGACGCCGTCAACTTCGACGTCCTCACCAGCGTCTCGTACACCATCACGCCGCAGCCCCCGCTGCCGAGCGCGGCCACCGTCTCCGGCAACATCCAGCTCGCCGGCGGCGCCGGGCACACCGATCCGCTGGGGCTGGCGGACGGCCAGTACAAGATCAGCTGGACGGTGCCGCTTGCTCCGGGCATCCCTCCGACCACCCCTCCCACCACGAAGGAGAAGGTCTTCCGGGTCAACTGCCGTGAGGCGCAGCACGACGGCGCGCAGGGGCCGGGCGGTCAGATCGAGGACCACCAGCAGCAGCAGGACAACGGCGCCTGGGGCGGCCACAACGACCAGCAGCCCCCCAAGGGCGGTGTGCACGCGGGCGGCGGCGGTCTCATCGACACGGCGGCCGCGTACTCGCCGGTGGCCGGCGCCGCGGCCGTGGGTCTGATCGCGGTCTGCGGTGTCGTGTACTTCCGGCTGATCCGCCGTCGGCCCCATGGTGCCGCGTAGGCGCCGACGCAGGCCCTGGTACCGGACCCGCGCCTACCGCCTCGCCAGGACGGCCCTGCTCGTGGTCGTCCTGGTGACGACGGTGAACCGGTGCGGGGGCGGCGCGGCCACCGGGCCCGCGCAGGCGGGCGGCGCGGACGAGGGGGGCGGGCCGCACTCCGCGCGTACGGACGGACGCGGACCGGGCCGGCCGGACGCGGCCCCGGAGCCCCCGCCGCGCCCGCTGTCGCGGTCCCGGCCGACGTCCTTCCATGTCCCCTCGCTGGGGATCGACGCCCCGGTCATCCCCCTCCGGCTGGGCCGGGACCGGCAGTTGGAGACACCGCCCGTCGACCGGCCCAAGCTGGTCGGCTGGTACCAGGCCGGCGCCACACCCGGCGAGTCGGGCACCGCGATCGCCGTCGGGCACCGTGACACGACGACCGGACCCGCGGTGTTCGCCGGGCTCGCCCAGATCAGGCCCGGCAAGCACGTCGAGGTCGCCCGCGCGGACGGCCGCAGCGCCGTCTACTCGGTGGACCGGGTGAAGGTCTTCGACAAGACCGGCTTCCCCGACAAGGAGGTCTACGGCCGCACCGGGCGCCCGGAGCTGAGGATCATCACCTGCGGCGGCCTCTTCAGCCGGCGGACGGGGTACACCAGCAACGTCGTCGTCTTCGCCCACCTGACCGCGACCAAGTGACCCGGGGGGCGGCCCCGTTCCCGCGCCCCCCGGCTCCCGCCCGAAACCCCGGCCTCCGTTTCCGTCGCCGCCTGGGCCGGAGCGTCCCGGGGTGCGGGATGTCCGTCCGGCGTCTTCCCCGGCCGGGCACATTCCGTTAACTTCCGTGACCCACGGGCCCCGTGCGACTCGCACCGGACCTTCGGACCCACGGAGCAGCGGCGCTCCGGACAGCTCCCGGGGGCGGCAGCCATGACACGCGCCATCTCTCTGCACGACGTGAACAAGACCTACGCGCGCGGCCCGCGCGTGGTGGACCGGCTCTCGCTGGACATCGCACCCGGCGAGTTCCTGGTCCTGCTCGGGCCCTCCGGCTGCGGGAAGTCCACCGTGCTGCGCATGATCGCCGGGCTGGAGGAGATCGACGAGGGCCGGCTGCTGCTCGACGGCGAGTACGCCAACGACTGGCAGCCCTCCGAGAGGGACATGGCCATGGTGTTCCAGAGCTTCGCCCTCTACCCGAGCATGACCAGCCGCGACAACATCGGCTTCCCGCTGCGCATCGAGTCCCCCGGCGCGGACCCCGGCCCACGGGTCACGGCCACGGCGCGCATGCTCGGCATCGAGGACCTGCTCGACCGCTTCCCCAGCCAGCTCTCCGGCGGCGAGCGGCAGCGCGTCGCCATGGGGCGGGCGATCGCCCGGCACCCCTCCGCCTTCCTGATGGACGAGCCGCTGTCCAACCTCGACGCCAAGCTCCGCAACCACCTCCGCGCCGAGATCGCCCAGCTCACCCGCGAACTGGGCGTCACCACGGTCTACGTCACCCACGACCAGGCCGAGGCCATGTCCCTCGGCGACCGGGTGGCCGTGCTGCGCGGCGGCCTGCTCCAGCAGGTCGGCAGCCCGCGCGAGGTCTACGCCCTGCCCCGCAACGTCTTCGTCGCCGCCTTCATCGGGACCCCGCGCATCAACCTGCTGCGCGGGCTGGTCCGCGCCCCGCTGGACGGCGCCATGACCGTCAGCCTGGGCAAGCAGGCCCTGCGCCTGCCCGAACCCCTGTCCCTGGACCACCAGTTGCTGAGGGTGCAGCAGGGCCGCGAGGTCATCGTCGGGCTGCGCTCGGAGGCGGTGCGGATCGCCGCGCACGGCACCGCCCGGCCCGGCGAGGTGCCGCTCACCGGACTGGTCGAGCACGTGGAGTTCCAGGGGCACGAGGTCCTCGTGCACTTCGACACCGGCTCGCGGCCCGCCGTCGTACCCGAACTGGAGGCCCCGCGTCCCGCCCCGCGGCCCGTGCGGCGACGCCGGCGGGAAGGCCCCACGGTGCTGGACCGGCTGCGGGAGCGGGCCGGCAGCCTGCGCGCCGGTCCCGTGGTGGTGCTGGAACACCCCGAGGACGCCGTACCGGAGCCCGCGCCGCCGGAGGGGCGTCTCCCCGGCGACCTGGTCGTGCGCACCACCCCGGACCTCCGGCTCCAGCACGGCATGCAGGTGCCCCTCCTCGTCGACCTCGCCCACCTCTTCGTCTTCGACCAGCACGGCGACCGGATCTGCCCGTCCCCCGACCGGCTGCCCGACCTGGACGAGTGACCGCCCGCGGGGGAGGCGATGATGTCCCGGGACGCCGACGCCCCGGCCCGCCCGCCACCACGGGGGCGTCCGGCGGCCGAAGGGATGTCTGGCGCGCGAAAACTAACAGCGCTAGTTTGTGTGCCGGACGACGCAGCCCCGCCGGGAGGAAACGCAGCATGAAGGCACACGACGGCCTGTACATCGACGGCGCCTGGCGCCCGGCCGCGAGCACGGACGAGATCGAGGTCGTGAACCCGGCCGACGAGCGGGTCATCGCCAAGGTCCCGGCGGGCGGCGCGGCGGACGTCGACTCCGCCGTACGCGCCGCGCGCGCCGCCCTTCCCGCCTGGGCCGCCACACCGCCGGCCGAGCGGGCCGCACGTCTCACCGCCCTCCGGGACGCCCTCGCGGCCCGCAAGGACGAGATCGCCGAGACGGTCACCGCGGAACTGGGCTCCCCCCTCGCGTTCTCCCAGGCGGTGCACGCGGCCGTACCCCTCGCGGTCGCCGGCTCCTACGCCGAGCTGGCCGCCACCCACTCCTTCGAGGAGAAGGTCGGCAACTCCACCGTCCTGCACGAGCCGATCGGGGTGGTGGGCGCGATCACCCCCTGGAACTACCCCCTCCACCAGATCGTCGCCAAGGTCGCCCCGGCGCTCGCCGCCGGCTGCACGGTCGTCCTCAAGCCCGCCGAGGACACCCCGCTCACCGCCCAGCTGTTCGCCGAGGCGGTGCACGAAGCGGGCGTACCGGCAGGCGTGTTCAACCTGGTCACCGGCCTCGGCCCGGTCGCCGGCCAGGCCCTCGCCGAGCACCCGGGCGTGGACCTGGTCTCCTTCACCGGCTCCACGGCGGTCGGCCGGAGGATCGGCGCGGTGGCCGGCGGCGCCGTCAAGAAGGTCGCCCTGGAGCTGGGCGGCAAGTCCGCCAACGTGATCCTGCCGAGCGCCGACCTCGCCAAGGCGGTCAACGTCGGCGTCGCCAACGTGATGTCCAACTCCGGCCAGACGTGCAGCGCCTGGACCCGCATGCTGGTCCACCGCGACCGGTACGACGAGGCCGTCGAGCTGGCCGCGGCCGCCGCCGCGAAGTACGGCGACCGCATCGGTCCGGTGGTGAGCGCCGGGCAGCAGGCCCGGGTGCGCGGTTACATCGAGAAGGGTGTCGCCGAGGGTGCCCGCCTCGTCGCCGGCGGCCCCGACTCCCCGCGCGAGAAGGGCTACTTCGTCGACCCGACGGTCCTCGCCGACGTCACCCCGGAGATGACCGTCGCCCAGGAGGAGATCTTCGGCCCGGTCCTCACCGTCCTGCGCTACGAGGACGAGGAGGACGCCCTGCGCATCGCCAACGGCACGGTGTACGGCCTCGCGGGCGCCGTGTGGGCCGCGGACGAGGCCGAGGCCGTCGCCTTCGCCCGGCGCATGGACACCGGCCAGGTCGACATCAACGGCGGCCGGTTCAACCCCCTCGCGCCCTTCGGCGGCTACAAGCAGTCGGGCGTGGGCCGGGAACTCGGCGCGCACGGCCTCACCGAGTACCTCCAGACCAAATCCCTCCAGTTCTAAGAGGAGTCCGTCCGTCATGGCCGTACGTGCCGCCGTCCTGCCCGCCATCGGCGCCCCCCTGGAGATCACCGGGATCGAGCTGCCGGCCCCCGGCCCCGGGCAGGTCCGGGTCCGCCTCGCCGCCGCCGGCGTCTGCCACTCCGACCTGTCCCTGACCAACGGCACCATGCGGGTGCCGGTGCCGGCCGTCCTCGGCCACGAGGGCGCCGGCACGGTCGTCGCCGTGGGGGAGGGCGTCCCCCACCTCGCA
The DNA here is from genome assembly GCF_900105245.1 of Streptomyces sp. 1222.5. Taxonomy (NCBI): domain Bacteria; kingdom Bacillati; phylum Actinomycetota; class Actinomycetes; order Kitasatosporales; family Streptomycetaceae; genus Streptomyces; species Streptomyces sp. 1222.5. The sequence goes on from NZ_FNSZ01000001.1 coordinate 6,756,880, forward strand.
CCCGGTGACCCGGTCGTCCTCAACTGGGCGCCCTCCTGCGGCACCTGCCACGCCTGCGCGCTGGGTGAGGTGTGGCTGTGCGCCAACGCGATGAACGGCGCCGCCGCCGTCCACGCCCGCACCACCGACGGCACCGAACTGCGCCCCGGGCTGAACGTGGCCGCGTTCGCCGAGGAGACCGTGGTCTCCGCGTCCTGCGTGCTGCCCCTCCCGGAGGGCGTGCCGCTCACCGACGCTGCCCTCCTCGGCTGCGCCGTCCTCACCGGCTACGGAGCCGTCCACAACGCGGCGCGGGTCCGGCCCGGCGAGACGGTCGCCGTGTTCGGCGTCGGCGGGGTCGGCCTCGCCACCCTCCAGGCGGCCCGGATCGCCGGCGCGTCCCGCATCGTCGCCGTCGACGTCTCGCCCGAGAAGGAGGAGCTGGCCCGCGCGGCCGGCGCCACCGACTACGTCCTCGCCTCCGAGGGCACCCCGCGCGAGATCCGCTCTCTCACCGGCAAGCAGGGCGTCGACGTCGCCGTGGAGTGCGTGGGCCGCGCCGTCAGCATCCGCGCGGCCTGGGAGTCCACCCGCCGGGGCGGCCGTACGACGGTCGTGGGCATCGGCGGCAAGGACCAGCAGGTCACCTTCAACGCCCTGGAGCTCTTCCACTGGGGCCGCACCCTGTCCGGCTGCGTGTACGGCAACACCGACCCGGCCCGCGACCTGCCCGTGCTCGCCGCTCATGTGCGCGAGGGGCGCCTGGACCTCTCCGCGCTGGTCACCGAACGCATCGGCCTGGAGGGCATCCCGGCCGCCTTCGAGAACATGCTCGCGGGCAAGGGCGGCCGGGCGCTGGTCGTCTTCTGACGCTCAGGGCACCTTCTCGGGTCGCGGCTCCCCGGCCGCGACCCGGGTCGAGGGGCCACCGCGCGCCCGGGACCGCGACACCGCCACGCCCGCCAGACACAGCACGCCGCCCGCCAGGGTGAGGACCCCCGGTACCTCGCCGAGCGCCAGCCACGACATCAGCACCACCAACGCGGGCACGGCGTACGTCGTCGCGCCCATCCGGCTGGCGGTGGTGCGGGCGAGGGCGTAGGCCCAGGTGGTGAAGGCGAGAGCGGTGGGGAAGACACCCAGGTAGACCATGTTCAGGGTCGCCGGCAGGGGGGCGCGGGCGGCCTCGTGCACCAGCTGCCCGGCGAAGGGCAGGCAGGCCACCGCGCCCACCAGGCACCCGAACGTCGTCACCTGCAACGCGCTCGCGCTGCCCAGGGCGGGCTTCTGCGCGACGACACCCGAGGCGTAGGCCACGGCCGCGAGCAGGCACAGCGCCACACCGAGCAGCGAGGACCCGCCGCCGCCCGACATCGACAGCCCCACGGTCACCGCGCCCGCGAACGACACCGCCATGCCCGCGAGCAGTCTCGGCGGCATCGGATCCCCGAGCAGCCGCGAGCCCAGCAGGGCGATCAGCAGCGGGCCGATGTTCACGACCAGGGCCGCCGTCCCCGCGTCCACCTGCTGCTCGCCCCAGTTCAGGACGACCATGTAGAACCCGAACCACAGCAGCCCGGAGAGCAGGATCCCCCGCCAGGCGGCCCTGGGCGGCAGTCCTCCCCTGCGTACGGTCCAGATGACCCCCAGGGCGAGGGCGCCGGACGCCAGCCGGCCGAGGGCCAGGGCGCCGGGGGAGTAGGCGCTGCCCGCACTCCGGATCGACACGAAGGCGGAGGCCCACAGGACGACGGTGAGGGCTGCGGCGCCGGTGGCGAGTATGTGCGGACGGTTCCGGTCGAGCTTCATCATGCTCCCGAGGCTAGACAGACGTCAGAACAGCAGGCTGGCGGAATCCGGACACCTGCCCGCCGAGCCGCGCGAGGGTGGGACAGAACCATCACAGGGGCGCGAGGAACCGCGCGACCGGCCACAACGCCCCCGCACCCGACACACCACCGGAACTTCCGTCCCCGTGGCCGCGCTCACCGCAGGTCACCGGGCGCGATGCCCAGCAGGGCCGACAGCGCCCGCTCTCCTGAGGGAGTCACCTTCACCGCCCGCTCCGAGCCGATCCGGACGCACCACCCGGCGGCCAGCGCGTGCCCGCACAGCGCCGCCCCCGCCACCCCGGCGAGATGAGGCCGCCGCTCGGTCCAGTCGAGGCACGCCCGGGCCACGGGGCGCCGGCCCGAGCGGTCGAGGGAGATGCCCGCCGCGTCGAACCACTCCGTCCCCGCGTCCGTCAGCGCGAACCCCGTGTCCTGCCGCAGCAGCCCCCGCCGGGTCAGCGCGTCCGTGACCGCGATGCCCAGCCGCCCGGCGAGATGGTCGTAACAGGTGCGGCCCCGGGCCATGGCGGAGCCGGCACTCGACTCGCGCAGCGTCCGGGGCGGGCGCCGGACGTTCCGGGCCGGCACCTGCGCGACGAGGTCCTCGACGAGCTGCGCCACGCGCGCGTCGGCCAGCCGTACGTACCGGTGCCGGCCCTGCCGTTCCTCGGTGAGCAGGCCGCCGGCCACCAGCTTGCCCAGGTGCTCGCTCAGCGTGGAGGCGGCGACACCGGCCTGCCGGGCCAGCTCCCCGGCGGTCCAGGCCCGCCCGTCGAGCAGCGCGAGCAGACAGGCGGCCCGGGTCTCGTCCGCGACCAGCGCGGCGAAGGCGGCGAGGGCCGCCGCCCGGGAGTCCCTGGCGGAGTCCTTGGTGGTCATGGACCCAGCATGCGACACCGTCGCTTCGGCGCACACCGAAGTGCCGGAGGCCGGCTCACGCACTCTCCCGTGCCTGTTCGTACTGCTGCGCCAGCCCGTCGAGCAAGGCGCTCAGCCCCGTCTCGAAGGCGCGCTCGTCGATCTTCTCCTGCTGCTCGGAGAGCAGATGGGCCTGGCCGAGGTGCGGGTAGTCGGCGGGGTCGTACGCGCTCGCGTCGTCGACGAAGCCCCCGGCGAACGAACCGAGCGCGGAGCCCATGATGAAGTACCGCATCAGCGCGCCGATGGAGGTCGCCTGCGCCGGTGGCCAGCCCGCGTCGACCATCGCGCCGTACACCGCGTCGGCGAGCCGCAGGGCGGCGGGGCGGCGGCCCGGGCCCCGGGCGAGGACCGGGACGATGTTCGGGTGGTCGCGCAGGGCGGCCCGGTAGGAGACCGCCCAGTCGTGCAGCGCGGTCCGCCACTCCCGGCCGTCCTCGAACATCGACAGGTCCACCAGACCGCTGACCGAGTCGGCGACCGCCTCCAGGATCTCGTCCTTGGTGCGGAAGTGGTTGTAGAGCGAGGGTCCGCTGACCCCCAGCTCGGCGGCGAGCCGACGGGTGGAGACGGCCGCCAGGCCCTCCCGGTCCACGAGTTCCCGTGCCGTCTGGACGATCCGGTCGGTGCTGAGGAGGGGCTTGCGCGGTCGGGCCATGGCGCACATAGTAGGGCTGCGACTGGAAACTAGCAGTGCTAATTTAAATGTACGGCTTTCAAGATCCATCTGTGTGGGGTGATCTCGTGGTGAACCTGGGGCTCGACGAGGAGCAGGCGGCCGTACGGCGGCTCGCCCGGGACTTCGTGCAACGGGAGATCGCCCCCCACGTGGTCGCCTGGGACCGCGCCGAGGAGGTCGACCGGGGCATCGTGAAGAAGCTCGGCGAGGTCGGCTTCCTCGGTCTCACCGTCGCCGAGGAGTACGGCGGCTCCGGCGGCGACCACCTGTCGTACTGCCTGGTCACCGAGGAGCTCGGGCGCGGGGACTCGTCGGTCCGCGGAATCGTCTCCGTCTCCCTCGGCCTCGTCGCCAAGACGATCGCCGCCTGGGGGAGCGAGGAGCAGAAGCGGCGCTGGCTGCCCGGGCTGACCGCCGGCGATTACGTGGGCTGCTTCGGCCTCACCGAGCCGGGCACGGGCTCCGACGCGGGCAGCCTCACCACCCGGGCCGTCCGCGACGGCGACGAGTACGTCGTCAACGGCTCGAAGATGTTCATCACGAACGGGACCTGGGCGGACGTCGTCCTGCTCTTCGCCCGTTCCACCGACGCCCCCGGGCACAAGGGCGTGTCCGCCTTCCTGGTGCCCACCGACACCCCCGGGCTCACCCGCCGCACCGTGCACGGCAAGCTCGGCCTGCGCGGCCAGGCCACCGCCGAACTGGTCCTGGAGGACGTCCGGGTGCCCGCCTCCACGATGCTGGGCGCGGAGGGCAAGGGCTTCTCCGTGGCGATGTCCGCGCTCGCCAAGGGGCGCATGTCGGTGGCCGCGGGCTGCGTCGGCATCGCCCAGGCCGCGCTGGACGCGGCCGTCGGGTACGCCGGTGAGCGCGAGCAGTTCGGCAGGCCGATCGCCCACCACCAGCTGGTGCAGGAGCTGATCAGCGACATCGCGGTCGACGTCGACGCGGCCCGGCTGCTGACCTGGCGGGTCGCCGACCTGATCGACCGCGGTGAGCCCTTCGCGGTCGAGTCCTCCAAGGCCAAGCTGTTCGCCTCCGAGGCCGCCGTCCGTGCCGCCAACAACGCCCTCCAGGTCTTCGGCGGCTACGGCTACATCGACGAGTACCCGGTCGGCAAACTCCTGCGCGACGCCCGTGTGATGACCCTGTACGAGGGCACCAGCCAGATCCAGAAGCTGCTCATCGGCCGTGCGCTGACCGGGGTTTCGGCCTTCTGAGTACCAGCCTGAGTATTCCGGCGGATGTGGCGCGGACCACGTCCGCCGATCCTGGACGGCATGAGCGAGACAGCGGACAAGTCCCAGAACACGGCGGCCTTCTACGGCCAGGCCGTCGCATCCTTCGCCGTCGCCATGGCCGCGACGGCCATCGGCATCTTCAAACTCCACGCGGACGCCTGGGTCCGGGCCTTCCTCGGCATCGCCGTCCTGTACCTGGTCACGTCCGCCTTCACGCTGGCGAAGGTGATCCGGGACCGGCAGGACGGCGCACGGCGGGCGTACAACCCCTTCGAGAAACTCTGAGCCTCCGGCGGCGCCGGTGGGCGATCGGACTAAGCGCTCGCTCACCATCAGCGGTATGGTGGTGCTCCTGTGACCGAGAGGGGCCAACGAGCGATGAGTACGGCGGAGGAGACGACCGGCGGCGAAGTGGAGCCGTGGGAAGAGGTCACCCCTGACGCGGCCCGGCGTCTGCTCGTCGCCGCCGTGGAGGCCTTCGCCGAGCGCGGCTACCACGCGACGACGACCCGGGACATCGCGGGCCGCGCCGGCATGAGCCCGGCCGCGCTCTACATCCACTACAAGACCAAGGAAGAGCTGCTCCACCGGATCAGCCGCATCGGCCACGACAAGGCCCTCGACATCCTGCGCACCGCGGCGGGGCGCGAGGGCAGTGCCCGGGAGCGGCTGGCCGACGCCGTCAGCTCCTTCGTCCGCTGGCACGCGGGACGGCGCACCACCGCCCGGGTCGTTCAGTACGAACTCGACGCCCTCGGTCCCGAGGCCCGTGCCGAGATCGTCGCGCTGCGTCGCCAGGTGGACGCCGAGGTCCGCGGGATCATCGAGGACGGCGTGGCCGCGGGCGAGTTCGACGTGCCGGACGTACAGGGCACCACGCTCGCGGTGCTCTCCCTGTGCATCGACGTGGCCCGCTGGTTCACCGTGAACGGCCCGCGCACCCCGGAGCAGGTCGGCGCGCTCTACGCCGACCTCGTGCTCCGGATGGTGGGCGCCGGGTAGGTCCTCAGAAGTAGTACCGGGCCACCGACTCCGCGACGCAGACCGGCTTGTCGCCGCCCTCGCGCTCGACGGTGAAGGCGACGCTCACCTGCACACCGCCGGCGACCTCTTCGACGCCGGTGATCGTGGCGGTCGAGCGCAGCCGGGAGCCGACCGGGACGGGGGCGGGGAAGCGGACCTTGTTCGTGCCGTAGTTGACGCCCATCCGCACGCCTTCGACGCTGATCAGCTGCGGGCCGAACAGCGGCAGCAGGGAGAGCGTCAGGTAGCCGTGCGCGATCGTGGTCCCGAACGGACCCGCCGCGGCCTTCTCCGGGTCCACGTGGATCCACTGGTGGTCCCCGGTGGCCTCGGCGAACAGGTCGATCCGCTTCTGGTCGACCTCCAGCCAGTCGGTGTACCCCAGCTGCTCGCCCACGGCCGCCTTCAGCTCGTCGGGGGAGGTGAAGGTCCTCGGTTCTGCCATGTTCCCGGCCTCTCGCTCGCGTCTCTAAGCAACTGCTTAGCATGGTCGGGTGAGGAGTCGATGTCAACGGATCCCGGGACGGCCGGGTGGGTAATCTTTGAGGAGTGCCCCAGATTCCCGAGAAGATCCACGAGCTGACCGTCGGCCAGCTGTCCGCGCGCAGCGGCGCCGCCGTATCCGCCCTGCACTTCTACGAGTCCAAGGGCCTGATCGCCAGCCGTCGCACCACCGGCAACCAGCGCCGGTACGGCCGTGACACCCTGCGCCGGGTCGCCTTCGTCCGGGCGGCCCAGCGGGTCGGCATCCCGCTGGCCACGATCCGGGACGCCCTGGCCGAGCTTCCCGAGGAGCGGACGCCGACCCGCGAGGACTGGGCGCGGCTGTCGGAGAAGTGGCGCTCCGAACTGGACGAGCGGATCAGGCAGCTGAACCGGCTGCGCGACCACCTCACCGACTGCATCGGCTGCGGCTGCCTGTCCCTGGAGAACTGTGTCCTGTCCAACCCGGACGACGTGTTCGGCGAACGCCTGACGGGCTCGAGACTGCTGGCGGAGAACCGCTGAGCGCTGCGCCGAGCTGCGCGGCTTCGGCCGGGGTGGGTGCGGTTCGTCGCCGGGTGCGGGGCGGTCGTGGCCGGTCGCGCAGTTCCCCGCGCCCCTTCGGGGCGCGGGGACGGTCGCGCTGGTGCTCGCGCCCCTTCGGGGCGCTTGTGGGGGTCACTCGTACTCGGTGCCGCCCTTGCGGGTCAGGTAGGCGGGGCTCACCGCCTTGGCGATGGTGCGGCCGCCCGTCACCGGGCTGTGGCGCTCCACGGCGGGGCGGATCACCACGCCCTCCCGCAGGTGCAGTTCCCGGCCGGACACGGTCTCCCGGCCGCTCGCGAACTCAAGCACCCGCGCGACGTCGTACGGCCCCGCGTACAGCCGGGGCACCACCGGGACCTCCCCGGCCAGCAGCTCCGCCGCGTCCAGCCAGCGCACCGTGCCGTCCACCTCCGCCGCGACGTCGAACGCCGCGTACCCGAGCGTGTCCCGCCGTCCGTCGGCCCCGTACGACAGGTCCTGCACCCCCGCGCCGAACACCTCCCCGAAGATGCCGACCCGGCGGGCGCCGAGCCGCTCGGCCAGCCGGGCCGCCGCCTCGGCGACCCCGTGCCCGCGCACCGCCCGCCAGTACAGGTTCCGCGGATCCTCACGCAGGGCGAGGGACTTGGCCCCGAAGCCCTTGGAGGACACGTACCCCCGTCCCTCGTCGGTGATCCAGGTCAGCAGGCACGCCGAACCGTGCAGCTTCTCCGTCAGGACGACCGGCTCGCCCGGTGTGAAGATGTCCGGATACCGCTGGATGTTCTCGATGTCGACCCACGGCAGCAGACCCGGCGCCGACTCGACCTCCCCGCTCATCGTCGGCGGGACCGGCGGCACCCACTTGACGATGCCCAGCCGTTCCGCGAAGTCCGTCCCCTCGGCCGCCGCCCGCACCAGGTCGACCTCCGCCAGTGCGTTCGGCCGGCACACGATGCCCTGCGACAGCTCGCCGCGCAGCCGCACCGCCCTGACCCGGTTGGCCTCACCGCCCGCCAGCCGCCCGGTCAGCCCCAGTTCCTCGATCAGCGCGGCCGGGAGCACGGCCTGCTCGGGGATGTAGACGGCGGCCTCACCGGTGCGGTACGCGCCCTTGGCGACGACGGCCCGGTACAGGCCCACCTGGGCCAGTTCGAGCGCGTCCGCGTTCGGATGCTCGTGGACGGTCAGCACTTCGGCGGTGACGCGCAGCGTCGACATCGCGAACTCCTCGGGTGGGCGGGCACGTCGGTGCCCGTCAGGCGTGTCTCATCACCTCCCACTGTCCGCACGGGAAACGGGTGGAGCCACCGGATTCGGGCCTGCTACCGTCCACGCCGCCACCAACTCGGCGTTCGAGGCGGCCCGTCGGCCGTCCGGCAGCAGCAGCGTGTCCTCCAGGCCGATACGCGTCACCAGGCCGAGCCGGCCGGCCAGCCGCAGCACCGGCCAGGTGCCGCCCTCCTCCCCGTGCAGCAGCACCGGGCGGCCGGCCGCCGTGCCCAGCCGGGCCAGCAGGGCGCGTGCCGAGGCCTCGGCGGTCGCCGGGTCGGGATCGGTCACCTCGGCCAGCACCCGCAGCACCCGGGGCGCGAGCGGTGAGGCCGCGAACCGGGCCGCGCCGTCGGTGCCCGACCAGATGCCCGCCTCCACCCCCACACCCCGCTCCAGCAGGTGACCGGCGACGTCCTCCGCGCCCGGCTCATGCCAGTTGACCGACGCGAAGTCGGGCAGCACCGACCAGTCGCGCACCCGCGCGAGCCGGGCCGCCGGGTCGGGCTCCGCCCACGCGCCGGTGGTCACCCCGACCGGCACCCGCACCCGCGCCCTGATCGCCTCCAGCGCCGACGCGAGCACACGCGGGGAGAGACTCTCGTGGCCGCAAGGAGTCCTCGGGTGGACGTGGACCGACGTGGCCCCGGCCGCCACGGCGTCGGCCGCCGAACGGGCCAGTTCCCCGGGGGACATCGGGACCGCCGCGCCGTCGGCTGCCGACCGGCGCCCGTTGAGACACACCTGCACCATGTCACGATGGTGCCCACCGGCCCGGCGGTCATCCCGGACCGCCTCGAAGCCGGGAGTGCGGCATCCCCTGCGCACCCCCGGTGGAACCCGGCCCCTCAGGCCGACATCAGCAGCCGTTCACGCCGGGAGGACGCCAGCGCCCGCGGGGTGAGCACGGGCCGCGGCACCAGGATCCCGCAGTCCGTGCAGACCGGGCCGGACGACGGCTCGTGGTCGAGGCCGTACCGCCAGACCAGGCGCTGTCCGTCGCACACCGGGCAGGAGGAGCCCGGTGCCCGCTCCAGCGCGGCGATCAGCCGGCGCAGCACCTCGGCCAGCGGCTCGTCGGGGTGGACCCGCGGGTCGTCGCACCACGCGACCCCGAATCCGCCCCAGGTCAGCCGGTGCCAGTCGTCCACGCTGCCCGGCCTGCGCAGCCCGTCGTGCTTCTCCTTCCTGCGCCGCTCGGTGAACTCCGTCTCGTACGCGAACCAGACCGAACGGGCCTCCTCCAACTCCTCCAGCGCGGCCACGAGCCGCACCGGTTCGGGGGAGCGGTCCTCGGGGCCGAAGCCCGACCGGGAGCACAGATGGTCCCAGGTCGCCCGATGCCCGTAAGGGGCGAACTTCTCGAGGCACTTGCGCAGTGAGTACCGCCGCAGTGCCAGATCACAGCCCGGATCGCGTACCTGTCTCGCCAGACTCCGGAAACCGGCCATCGCCCTGCACCTCCGTCACACCTGCACCTGCACTTCGGTCACTTCGGCGTCGTCGCAAGGACGTCGTCGAGTAGACGTATCGACAGGCGAATCGGCTCCATCTCTTCTCGGGTTCTGCTTGCCGGACTTCAAAAACTGACGCATGTTCATCTTTGAACTGGGGGATACCGGCGGTAACGTTCGGCCACCCCTGTCGCTAGGAGCTGCCATGCCACGGCGAACCCCACGTAACGCCCTTGACAGAGTGAGAACGTCCCGCCGTCTCTTCGGGTTCCTGAAGACGGCGTCCGTATGCGTCCTGACGGCCGCACTTCTCTCCCCGCTCGGCCAGACCCCCGCCTCGGCGGCCGGCGCGGCCGCCGCCCCCGACTACTGCGGCGGCCGGTGCTCGGACATCCTGCCGCCCGGTGAGAACGGCAACGCGACACTCGCGCAGATCCTGCTCAACCAGGCCTTCGGCACCCAGCCCGCGCACGCCGAGGACCAGCTCGGACCGTACGCGGGGCTCGCCACGGGCTACCCGGCCCTCACCGACGCGAAGATCAACACCTTTTTCGGCGACGCCTCCTTCGGCGTCCCCGCGGACCAGATCGCCTCCACCGAGAAGCCGGCCGGCCGCGGCGATGTGACGATCGTCCGCGACAAGAAGACCGGTGTGCCGCACATCACGGGCACCACGCGCTACGGCACCGAGTTCGGCGCGGGATACGCGGCCGGCGAGGACCGGTTGTGGCTGATGGACGTCTTCCGGCACGTCGGCCGCGGCCAGCTCACGACCTTCGCGGGCGGCGCGGCCGCCAACCAGGGCCTGGAGCAGCAGTTCTACCGGAACGCCCCCTACACCGAGGCCGACCTCCAGGCGCAGATCGACAACGCGGTCGCGAAGAACGGCGCCCGCGGCCAGCAGGCGCTCGCCGACGTCAAGGCCTATCTGGACGGCATCAACGCCTACATCGACGCCTCCGACAGCGGCCGCTACTTCCCCGGCGAGTACGACCTGACCGGCCACAAGGACGTCATCACCAACGCCGGCACGATCGAGCACTTCAAGGTCACCGACCTGGTGGCGCTCGCCTCCGTGATCGGCTCGCTGTTCGGCTCCGGCGGCGGCGGCGAGGTCGACAACGCCCTCTCCCTGATGGCCGCCCAGGCCAAGTACGGCGTCGAGGAGGGCACCCGCGTCTGGGAGGCCTTCCGCGAGCGCAACGACCCCGAGGCCGTCCTCACCGTGCACGGCGGTGAGAGCTTCCCGTACGGCGCCAGGCCCGCCGACGCCCAGGGCGCGGCCCTGCCCGACGCCGGCTCGGTCGTCTCCGAACCGCTCGTCTACGACCGCACGGGCACCGGCGCGACCGCGAGCGCGAGAAGCATGTCCGCCACGGCCGCCAGGACCTCGCTCGGCTCGGCCCGGCGCGGCATGTCCAACGCCCTCGTGGTCAGCGGCAAGTACACCGCGAGCGGGCACCCCATCGCCGTCTTCGGCCCGCAGACCGGCTACTTCGCCCCGCAGCTGCTCATGCTCCAGGAGATCCAGGGCCCCGGCATCAGCGCCCGCGGCGCCTCCTTCGCGGGGCTGAGCATGTACGTCGAACTCGGCCGCGGCCAGGACTACTCCTGGAGCGCGACCACCTCCGGCCAGGACATCATCGACACCTACGCCGTCGAGCTGTGCCAGGACGACTACCACTACCTGTACCGCGGCACCTGCACCGCGATGGAGAAGCTCGAGCAGAAGAACGCCTGGAAACCGACCACGGCCGACGGCACCGCGGCCGGCTCCTACACCATGCGGGCGTGGCGCACGAAGTACGGACCGGTGGCGTACCGGGCCACCGTCGGCGGCAAGAAGGTCGCCTACACCACCCTGCGCTCCTCGTATCTGCACGAGGCCGACTCGATCGTCGGCTTCCAGATGCTGAACGACCCCGACTTCGTCAAGGGACCGCAGGACTTCCAGAGCGCGGCGCAGCACATCAACTACACCTTCAACTGGTTCTACGCCGACTCCCGGCACACCGCCTACTACAACAGCGGTGACAACCCGGTCCGGGCGGACGGTGTCGACGCCGAGTTCCCGGTGTGGGCGCGGCCCGCGTACGAGTGGCGGAACTGGGACCCGGCCGGCAACACGGCCGACTACACCCCGGCCTCCGCCCACCCCAACTCGGTCGACCAGGACTACTACGTCTCCTGGAACAACAAGCAGGCCAAGGACTACACGACGGCGTCCTGGGGCGACGGCTCCGTGCACCGCGGCAACCTGCTCGACGACCGGGTGCGGAGACTGGTCGCGGCCGGCGGGGTGACCCGCGCCCAGCTGGTGCAGGCCATGGCGGACGCGGCCCTGGCCGACCTGCGCGCCGAGGACGTGCTGCCCGACCTGCTCAAGGTGATCGACTCCTCGGCGGTGAGCGACCCCACGGCCGCCGCGGCGGTGGCCAAGCTCCGGGCCTGGGTGGGCGCGGGCGCCAGGCGCACCGAGACGTCGGCCGGCTCCAAGGCGTACGCCGACGCCGACGCCGTCCGCATCCTGGACGGCTGGTGGCCGCTGCTGGTCAAGGCCGAGTTCGAACCGGGGCTCGGCAGCGATCTGTACACGGCGATCACGCACAGCCTGCCCGTCGACGAGGCCCCGTCCGCCGGACACGGCCCGACCGGCTCGCACGCCGGCAGCTCCTTCCAGTACGGCTGGTGGAGCTATGTCGACAAGGACGTACGAGCGGTGCTCGGGGAGCACGTGCGGGGCGGCCTCGGCCGCACGTACTGCGGCGGCGGCAGCCTCACCGCCTGCCGGGACACGCTGATCAGCACGCTGAAGCAGGCGGCCGGTCTGACCGCCGCGCAGGTCTACCCGGGCGACGACCAGTGCTCGGCGGGCGACCAGTGGTGCGCCGACTCGATCGTCCAGCGCACCCTGGGCGGCATCAAGCACGGCCGGATCGGCTGGCAGAACCGGCCCACCTTCCAGCAGGTGGTGGAGTACACCTCGCACCGCTGAGGCGACACGGGCGGCGGGTCAGGCGATACGGCCCGCCGCCAGTACCACTCTTGCCAGTTCGGGGTGCACGATGTCGCTGTGCGCCCCGCTCGGCGCGCCCCCGCGCCGGACCACGGCCGCCACGTCGACGCTCACGCACCCCGACGCCGGCAGCGGCCCGGCCAGGGCCGCCGCGAGGTCCAGCCGGGCGGTGCCGGAGACCGCCTGCACCCCGTCGTGGCCCATGGCGCCCCATCGCGGGCCCAGCACGGCCGCGATCTCGTTGCCCGTGCAGGACCGGTCGTCCCCGGCCAGCCGGGACGCCAGCGGGTAGAACGTGCCGAGGGCCGAGTCGAAGTGCGAGTGACAGCACACGAGCGGGCCGTCGATCCGCCGTTCCCGGCCCTGGAGCGCCCCCGCCCGGTCCGGGGCGTGCGGCAGCCGGGCCGCGAACGCGTAGTGCGAGAAGGCGCCCTGGAGCAGCGTCACCGACTTCACGGCCCGCACCCCCTCGGGCAGCCCGCGCAGCGCGAAGGCGACCAGCCGCCCGCCGAAGCTGTGCCCGACCAGATGCACCCGTACCCCGGGTGCCGCCTCGGCCAGCCGCCCGACGAGCGGTCCGAGTCCGTGCTCGCCGACCGCGCCGGCCCGGCGTTTCATCGTGTGGTACGTCGCCTGCCGGAGCAGTTCCTTGGCGCCGTCCCAGGGGTTGGGGAGACCGAATCCCGCGGTCTCCCCCACCGGGTCCAGCGCGGCCAGGGCCCCGGCGAGTTCCTCGCAGACGCCCGCCGGGTCCAGCGTGAAGACGGCCGGCTCGCCCTCCTCGTCCGTGTCGGCGCCGCCGCGCCTCCCCTCGTCGACCAGCAGCCGCACCAGCCCGCCGAACTCCGTCAACCCGGCCTCGCCGCCCGGCCGTTCGTCGAGCATCCGGGCCAGCCGGTCGACCACCGTCGTCCGGTCCGGGAAGGTCTCCAGCAGTGCGCGCCGGGTGTCCTTGTCCAGTGCCGGGCGTGGTGCCGCCCCGGCCTCCTCGGCCGCCACGGACCGGGGGAAGTCCGGGATCGGTTCGTCGCTGAACCGCATCGACGGCCAGATCACGCCCACGTACCCGAGGCGTGCCCGGGGGGCGAGCTCCGGGACCGGGGCGAAGAAGCGCCGGTACAGCGCGGTCGCGCCCGAGCGGTCGTTGTTCCAGCCGTGCGCGAAGACGACCAGGTCACGGACCCCGCGGTCCCTGACCTGTGCCGTCAGCCGGTCGCGTTCGGGGCCGTCCACGTCCCCGTCCGCGTCGAAGGTCAACTCCCAGTAGGGAGTCACGCTCATCCCAGGATCCGCCATGCCAGGCTCCCTCGTCCCACCCCCGGAAACGACGCGTTACGGGCGTATCGTCCTGCGGCGGGACGGAGTTGGCCATACACCGCGTCTCACTTGTACAGCAGATACTCCTGACGGGTCCGCCGGAACGCGGCGAGTTCCTCCTGCCAGGCACCGGTCACCTCGTCGGTGCCGGCGCCCGCGTCGATCATCGTGCGTACCCGCGTGGAACCGGTCAGCTTGTCGATCCAGTCGTCCGACCGCCAGGCGAAGCCGTCCCACACCTTCCGTGCGGTCACCAGCAGCCCGATGCCCGTGCGCACGGGGTCGTAGGCGGCCCGGTCGTGGACGTGGATCTGCACCCCGCCGACGGTCTTGCCCTGGAACTTGGAGAACGTCGGCGCGAAGTACGCCTCCCGGAACCGGACCCCCGGCAGCCCGAGCCCGTTCGCGGCGGCGGCCCAGCGCCCGTCGACCCCCTCCGCGCCGAGCAGTTCGAAGGGCCTGGTCGTGCCCCGGCCCTCGGAGAGGTTGGTGCCCTCGAACATGCAGGTGCCGGAGTACACCAGCGCCGTGTCCGGGGTGGGCATGTTGGGGCTCGGCGGCACCCAGGGCAGTCCGGAGGCGTCGTAGAAGTCGGTGCGCCTCCAGCCCGTCATCAGCACGGTCTCCAGCGGGACCGGCGCGGCGAGGAACTCCCCGTTGAACAGCCGGGCCAGCTCCGCGACCGTCATGCCGTGCGCCTGCGCGATCGGCCGGCGGCCGACGAACGTGGCGAACTCCTTGTGCAGCACCGGGCCCAGGGCCGCGCGCCCGGTCACCGGGTTCGGGCGGTCGAGGACGACGAAGCGCTTCCCGGCGAGCTGCGCCGCCTCCATGCAGTCGTACAGCGTCCAGATGTAGGTGTAGAAGCGTGCGCCCGCGTCCTGGATGTCGAAGACGACCGTGTCGACACCGGAGGCGGTGAAGACGTCGGCCAGTGGGCGGCCGCTCTTGAGGTATGTGTCGTAGACCGGCAGGCCGGTCGCGGGGTCGTCGTAGCGGCCCTCGGAGCCGCCGGCCTGGGCGGTGCCGCGGAACCCGTGCTCGGGACCGAAGACGGCCGTCAACTGCACGCGGGGATCGGCGTGCATGACGTCGACGACATGGCGGACGTCCCTGGTGATGCCGGTGGGGTTGGTGACGATGCCCACACGCCGGCCGCTGAGCAGGGCGTATCCGTCGGCCGCGAGTCTCTCGAAACCCGTGCGCAGGCGACCGGTTGCGGCTGCCGTCGGCGGTCCGGGCGAGGCGGTGGCCGTGGCCGCTGCGAGTAAGGCTCTTCTGGACAGGTGCATGAGGTGACCTCCACGTCGAGCGCTTCCGCAGGCAGTGTGGCAGGCTGCGGGCCGTCTGTCGTTGATCGCGCAGTTCCCCGCGCCCTTGGTGGGTCGACCCTTCCGTAGCTACATACCGACTGGTTAGTCTGGCCCCGCGGAGCCGATGTGTGCCGCGCGACGTCGTGCCGAAGGAGACCGATGGTGAAAGCCGTGCTGGATGCGGGAGTGGTCGTCACCGGAGCCGGTGGCGGGATCGGGGCCGCGCTGGCCAGGCGGTTCGCCGCCGAGGGAGCCCGGGTCGTGGTGAACGACCTCGACGCGGACAAGGCCGCGGCGGTGGCCGAGGAGATCGGCGGGACCGCCGTCCCCGGCGACGCCTCCGCGATCGTCGCCGACGCCCGGGACGCGCTCGGCGGCACCGTCGACGTCTACTGCGCCAACGCCGGGGTCGCCTTCGAGGACGGCGGTGCCGACGGCCCGCTGGACGAGAGGACCTGGGGCCTGTCCTGGGACGTCAACGTGATGGCCCACGTCCGCGCCGCCCACGAGCTGCTGCCGGGCTGGCTGGAGCGGGGCGGCGGCCGGTTCGTCTCCACCGTGTCGGCCGCCGGGCTCCTCACCATGATCGGCGCCCCCTCCTACAGCGTCACCAAGCACGGCGCCTACGCCTTCGCGGAGTGGCTGTCCCTCACCTACCGCCACCGCGGCCTGAAGGTGCACGCGATCTGCCCGCAGGGCGTCCGCACCGACATGCTCGCCGCCACCGGCAGCGCCGGCGACCTGGTGCTCCACCCGACCGCGATCGCACCGGAAGCCGTCGCGGACGCCCTGTTCCGGGGCATCGAGGAGGACCGCTTCCTGATCCTGCCGCACCCCGAGGTGGCCGGCTTCTACCAGGCGCGGGCCGGCGACCCCGACCGCTGGCTGGCGGGCATGAACCACCTCCAGCGCACGTGGGAGGAGACCCGATGACCGCCCCCCGGTACGCCGACCGCCCCTGGCTGGCCCTCCTCGACGACGCCCAGCGCGCCCCCGTGGAGCCGGCCGACTCCCTTCTGCACGCCCTGCGCGACGCGGTCGAGGCGACCCCCGACCGGACCTTCCTCGCCTACTTCGACGCCCGGCTCGACTACCGCGAGGTGGACGAGCTGAGCGACGGCGTGGCGGCCCATCTCGTCGCGCGCGGGCTGGAGCGCGGCGACCGGGTGGCCGTCCTGCTGCAGAACTCCCCGCACTTCGTGCTGGCGCTGCTCGGCGCCTGGAAGGCGGGCGCGACCGTCGTCCCGGTCAACCCCATGTACAAGGCGGGCGAGGTCGCCCATGTCCTGCGGGACGCCGAGGTGTCCGCACTGATCTGCTCGGACCGGGCCTGGGAGTCGTACCTCCGGCAGACCGCGGCCGACTCGCCGGTGCGGATCGTGCTCACCGGCTGCGAACTGGACTTCCAGACCCGCGGCGACGCACGGGTGCTCACCTTCGAGCGGCTGCCGAAGCCCCCGGACACCGACGACCTCGTGGCGGTCGCCCGGCAGGGCGGCCGGGCACCCGGGGGCCGCACCCCGCGCCCCGACGACATCGCCCTGATCAGCTACACCTCGGGCACCAGCGGCGCCCCCAAGGGCGCCACCAACACGCACGGCAACATCATGCACAACGCCGAGCGCCAGCGGACCGGGCTCGACCTGCCCGACGCCCCCGTCTACTACGCGCTCGCGCCGCTCTTCCACATCACCGGCATGGTCTGCCAGCTCGGCGCCTGCCTGAACAGCGCGGGCACCCTGGTCCTCGCCTACCGCTTCGACCCCGGCGTCGTCCTGGAGGCGTTCGCCGAGCACCGCCCGCACTACACGGTCGGCCCGTCGACCGCCTACATGGCGCTCGCCGCCCACCCGGACGTCACCCGCGAGCACTTCACCTCCTTCGTGAACATCTCCTCGGGCGGCGCTCCCGTGCCGCCGGCCCTGGTGGACCGGTTCCGCGAGCGCTTCGGGCCGTACATCCGGGTCGGCTACGGCCTCACCGAGTGCACCGCCCCCTGCGCCTCCGTCCCGCCCGGTCTGGAGGCCCCCGTCGACCCCGTCTCCGGGACGCTGTCCGTAGGCCTGCCCGGCGCCGACACCGTCGTGCGCATCCTGGACGAGCGCGGCGCGGAGGTGCCGTTCGGCGAGCAGGGCGAGATCGTCGTACGGGGACCCCAGGTGGTCCCCGGCTACTGGCGGCGCCCCGAGGCCACCGCCGAGACCTTCCCGGACGGGGAGCTGCGCACCGGCGACATCGGGTTCATGGACGAGCGGGGCTGGCTGTACGTCGTCGACCGCAAGAAGGACATGATCAACGCGTCCGGCTTCAAGGTGTGGCCGCGCGAGGTGGAGGACGTCCTGTACACGCACCCCGCGGTGCGCGAGGCGGCCGTCGTCGGCGTCCCCGACGGCTACCGTGGGGAGACCGTCAAGGCCTATATCAGCCTCCGTCCGGGCGCCGCGACGGACCCGGACGAACTCTCGGAGTACTGCAAGGAGAGACTGGCCGCCTACAAGTACCCGAGGCAGGTGGAGATCCTGCCCGACTTGCCGAAGACGGCGAGTGGGAAGATCCTCCGTCGGGAACTGCGTTCCCGCGCGCAAGACGACAACGACGCCGGTCAGTAGGCGACGAGGAAAGGCAGGTGGCGGCAGTGCCCAGGACGACGGACGGAGACGGGACGCCCGTTCCGCAGCGGCTGCTGGCCGCCGCCACCCGGCTCTTCGCGGAGCAGGGTTACGACCGCACCTCGGTGCAGGAGATCGTCGAGGCGGCAGGCGTCACCAAGGGGGCGCTGTACCACTACTTCGGCTCCAAGGACGACCTCCTGCACGAGGTGTACGCGCGCATGCTCCGCGTCCAGCAGGAGCGGCTGGACGCCCTCGCGGACGCCGACGAGCCGGTGGAGAAGCGGCTCAGAGCCGCGGCGGCGGACGTCGTCGTCACCACCATCGAGCACCTCGACGACGCGATGATCTTCTTCCGCTCGATGCACCAGCTGAGCCCGGAGAAGAACAAGCAGGTCCGCGCCGAGCGCCGCCGCTACCACGAACGGTTCCGCGCCCTCGTGGAGGAGGGCCAGAAGGCGGGCGTCTTCTCCACGGCGACCCCGGCCGACCTGGTCGTGGACTACCACTTCGGCTCCGTCCACCACCTGTCGACCTGGTACCGCCCCGACGGCCCCCTCACCCCCCAGCAGGTCGCCGACCACCTCGCCGACCTGCTGCTGCGGGCGCTGCGGCCGTAGGACCGCCCGGCACGAGCGAGGGGCGGCCGCGCCTGCGGCCGCCCCTCGCGCACGTGCGCCTACAGGTACTTCTTCAACTCCCGCCGCGCCAGCGACCGCTGGTGCACCTCGTCCGGGCCGTCGGCGAGCATCAGCGTGCGGGCGCTCGCGTACAGCTCCGCCAGCGGGAAGTCCTGGCTCACGCCGCCCGCTCCGTGCAGCTGGATCGCGCGGTCCAGGATGCCGACCACCGCACGCGGAGTGGCGATCTTGATCGCCTGGATCTCCGTGTGGGCGCCCTTGTTGCCGACCGTGTCCATCAGCCAGGCCGTCTTCAGCACCAGCAGCCGCAGCTGTTCGACGGTGACCCGCGCGTCGGCGATCCAGTTCTGCACGACGCCCTGCTGGGCCAGCGCCTTGCCGAACGCGGTGCGCGAGACGGCCCGTCGGCACATCAGCTCGATGGCCCGCTCGGCCATGCCGATCAGCCGCATGCAGTGGTGGATCCGGCCCGGCCCGAGCCGCGCCTGGGCGATGGCGAAGCCGCCGCCCTCCTCGCCGATCAGGTTCGTGACGGGTACGCGGGCGTGGTCGAAGACCACCTCGGCGTGGCCGCCGTGGGAGTGGTCCTCGTAGCCGAAGACCTGCATCGCGCGCCGCACGGTGACGCCGGGGGTGTCGCGCGGGACCAGGATCATGGACTGCTGGCGGCGGATGTCCGCGCCGTCCGGGTCCGTCTTGCCCATCACGATGAAGACCTTGCAGTCCGGGTTCATCGCCCCGGAGATGTACCACTTGCGGCCGGTGACGACGTACTCGTCGCCGTCCCGCTCGATGTGCGTGGTGATGTTCGTGGCGTCCGAGGAGGCCACGTCCGGCTCGGTCATCGCGAACGCTGAGCGGATCTCGCCGGCCAGCAGCGGCTCCAGCCACTGCTTCTTCTGCCGCTCGTCGGCGAACTGCGCCAGCACCTCCATGTTCCCGGTGTCGGGCGCGGCGCAGTTCGTCGCCGTGGGCGCGAGGTGCGGGGAGCGGCCGGTGATCTCGGCGAGCGGCGCGTACTGGAGGTTCGTCAGCCCGGCACCGTACTCGGTGTCGGGCAGGAAGAGGTTCCACAGCCCCTGCCTGCGTGCCTCCGCCTTCAGCTCCCCGACCACGGCCGGGGTGTCCCACGGCGAGGCCAGCGCGGCCCGCTGCTCCTCGGCGACCGGCTCGGCCGGGTACACGTACTCGTCCATGAAGGCGAGGAGCCTGGCCCGCAGTTCCTCGGTGCGCGCGTCGAACGCGAAGTCCATGTCGGGTCAGCCTTCCTGAAGAGTGGTCAGTCCGTGGTCGATGAAGACGGGCACGAGCTCGCCGATCCGGTCGAAGCCGCGGCCGACCGTCTGGCCGAGCGTGTACCGGTAGTGGATGCCCTCCAGGATCACGGCGAGCTTGAACCAGGCGAACGCCTCGTACCAGGAGACGGCGGAGACGTCGCGCCCCGAGCGCGCGGCGTACCGCTCGACCAGCTCCCGCGGGGAGGGGTGGCCCGGCGCCTCGGCGGTGGTGGAGACCGGGGAGTGGGGCGTGCCGAGCGGCCGGCTGTACATCACCAGCAGACCGAGGTCGGTCAGCGGGTCGCCGAGGGTCGACATCTCCCAGTCGAGGACCGCCTTGATCTCGTCGTCGTCCCCGATCAGGACGTTGTCCAGCCGGTAGTCGCCGTGGACGACGGTGGGGGCGGGGGAGGCGGGCAGCTCCCGGCCGAGCGCCGCGTGCAGTTCGTCGATGCCGGGCAGCTCGCGGTTGCGGGAGGCGTCCAGCTGCTTGCCCCAGCGGCGCAGCTGCCGGTCCAGGAATCCCTCGGGGCGGCCGAAGTCCGCGAGCCCCACCTCGGCGGGGTCCACAGCGTGCAGCTCGACCAGCGTGTCCACGAGGGACAGCACCGCGTTTCGGGTGCGCTCCTCACCGAGCGGCGCGAGCTGCTGGGCGGTGCGGTACGGGGTGCCCTCGACGAACTCCATGACGTAGAACGGCGCCCCGAGCACCTCCTCGTCCTCGCAGAGCAGCACCGGGCGCGGCACCGGCACCCGGGTGGGGTGCAGGGCGTCGATCACGCGGTGCTCGCGCTTCATGTCGTGCGCGGTGGCCAGGACATGGCCGAGCGGCGGCCGTCGTACGACCCATCGGGAGGTGCCGTCGGAGAGCGCGTAGGTGAGGTTCGACCGTCCGCCCTCGATCAGCCGGCCGGTCAGCGGGCCGGTGACCAGACCGGGGCGCTCGCGGTCGAGCAGGGCGCGCAGCCGGTCCAGGTCGAGTCCGGGCGGGTGGTCGGCGCTCATACGTCACTCCTACGAACGGGCGAACAAGACCCGACTCATGATGCCGACCGGTCGGTATGTAGTCCAGTACGTGTGCCGAACACGGCGCGAAACGTGACCGGAGCCACCATAGGCCGACGGCTCCCCGGCCGGTGTGCGGGGGAGCCGTCGGCCCTGCGTCGCGAAAGGGGCGGAGGGTCAGTGATCGTCCCAGTGGTCGCCGTGCTCGGCGTGCCGGTGCCCGTCGTGCAGGTAGTCGACGTGGTCCCCGTGCGGCACCTGGGCGTGGCCGCACTCGTCGTGGTGCACGTGCTCGTGACCGTCGTGCGTGGTGTGCCCGGCCGGTTCGCACTCGTCCCAGTGGCCCTCGTGCTCCCGGTGCAGATGGCCGTCGTGCGCGTAGTCGAGGTGGTCGCCGTGCGGTACGGCCGGATGTCCGCAGTCCGGGCCGTGGGCGTGCGTCCCGTGTTCGGTGTGTTCCTGGTGAAGGGCGGTCATGGTGCTCACCTTCGAGGGGTACGGGGTGCTGACGACGGACAGGCTGTCACGCGAAAGCCGCATAGAGGGACATACCGGTTGCGTGGCGCACGAGTACCCCGGAGGGTCGAGGACATGAAGGGCATCAGCTACACCCGCTACGGCGGTCCCGAGGTGCTGGAGTACGGCGAGGTGCGCGACCCCAAGGTCGGCCCCGACCAGGTACTGGTCGAGGTGCGCGCCGCGGCCGTCAACCCGGTCGACTGGAAGTGCCGCGAGGGGTACCTGGACTCCGTCCTGGACGCCGTCTTCCCCGTCGTCCCCGGCTGGGACGTCAGCGGGGTGGTCGTCCGGCCCGGGCCCGCGGTCACCGAGTTCGCCGCCGGCGACGAGGTGATCGGATACGTCCGCGAGGACTTCCTGTCCCGGGGCACCTTCGCCGAGTACGTCGCCGCGCCCGTGCGCACGCTGGCCCGCAAACCCCCGGGCCTGTCCTTCGAGGAGGCCGCCGGACTCCCGCTTGCCGGGCTCACCGCCTACCAGGTGCTGGTGAAGGCGCTGGAGGTCGGGCGCGGGGACACGGTGCTGGTGCACGCGGCGGCCGGCGGGGTCGGCTCCCTCGCCGTGCAGATCGCCGCCCACCTCGGCGCCCGGGTGATCGGCACGGCGAGCGAACGCAACCACGACTTCGTGCGCGGCCTCGGCGGCGAACCCGTCGCCTACGGGGACGGCCTGGCCGAACGGGTGCGCGCACTGGCCCCCGCGGGGGTCGACGCCGTCTTCGACACCATCGGCGGGGACACCCTCCGGACGTCCGCCGAACTGCTCGCCCCCGGGGGCCGCCTGGCGTCCATCGCCGACCCGGAGGTGCTCGGCCACGGCGGCCGGTACTGCTTCGTCCGCCCCGACGCCGAGGACCTGGCGACCCTCGCCGGGCTGGCGGAGCAGGGTGTCCTCACCGTCCACGTCGAGGAGACGTTCCCGCTGGAGCGCACGGCCGACGCCCACCGCCGCAACCAGGAGGGCAGCACCCGCGGCAAGATCGTCGTCACGGTCGACCGGACCACCGGCGACGCCCCCTAGACCACCAGCACGGCCGCGCACACGGCCGTCGCCACCGCGCACAGCACCGCCGCGGCCGCGTGCCGGGGGGTGAACGCGGGCGGCGGGGTGCCGGCCGAGAGCGTGCGGATGCGGTGATGGGCCACACCGAGGAAGCCGAGCCACAGGGCACAGCACACCGCGCCCATCACCACCCCGGTCGCCGACCCGTCACGCAGCGCGGTCCGTACCGCGAGGACGGCGGCCACGGCGGCGGACAGGGTGGTACGGCGCCAGGCCAGACGCGTGCGCTCCGGCTGGAGCCCCGGGTCCCGGCCCGCCGTGCTCACCCCTCCCATCCGACCAGCACCACCACGACCATCGCCACGGCGACCACCGCGACGACCAGGCTCAGCAGGGCCGGGAACCGGGACGCGGGCAGATCCTCGCCGCGCCGCATCGCCCGCTCGCAGCGCACCCAGTGGTTCAGCGCCCGCAGGGAACACAGCACACCGGCGCCCAGCAGCGCCAGCGCGAGACCGACCCGCCAGCCCCAGCGCAGGTCCGGCAGGAACTGGTCCACCGCGAATCCGCCGCCGATCAGCGCGAGCGCCGTCCGCAGCCAGGCCAGGAAGGTGCGCTCGTTGGCCAGTGAGAACCGGTAGTCGGGCGTGCCACCCTCTTCCCGCACCTGCTCCGGCGCGAACCACAGCCGGATGTTGCGTACGAATTCGCTCACGCCGACGACCCTACCGGCGCCTCAGCCACCGGCCCGGAACGCCCGCAGCCGCTCATGGGCGGCCAGCCCGTCGGGCACCCACTCCCACTCGCCGAGCCGCCGCCCGACCTCCTCCTCGGACAGGAAGCCGTACCACTGGACCTCCTCGGCCTGGGGTTGTACGGGCAGCTCGCAGCGCACCTCGTACACCGCCGACCACCAGCTCTTCCCGGCCCCGTCGTCGTACAGGAACTTGAAGAGGAACGCCGGCCGGGGCAGTCCCCGCACGCCCAGCTCCTCCTCGGCCTCCCGCAGGGCCGCCTCGTCGTAGGACTCGCCCGCCCCGACGACCCCGCCGACGAACAGGTCGTACAGGGAGGGGAACACCAGCTTGCCGGCCGTGCGCCGGTGCACGAAGAGCCGGCCGGCCGCGTCCCGGGCCTGGACGAACACACAGCGGTGGCGCAGCCCGAGGGCGTACGCCTCGCCGCGCGGGCGCCGGTCGACGACCCGGTCGTGCTCGTCGACGATGTCGAGGATCTCGTCAGCGGGGTTCATGCCCCCATCCAAGCAGCCGGGTTCAGCGCCGCTGTAGGTCACCGCGGCGCGTCTCCGGGGTGCCGCAGGGCATCGCCGGGTGCAGACCGAGCAGGACGATGCCGGTGACGACGGCCGCGAGCCCGGCCGCCTCCCAGGCCAGCGCCCCGGTGTCGGTGCGCAGCCGGTCCCCGAGGAAGCCCACCCCGCACAGGATCCCGGCGAGCGGCTCCGCCGCGGTGAGCGCGGGCAGCGACATGCGCAGCGGCGCGGTCTCGAACGCGCTCTGCACCAGGATCAGCCCGCTGACGCCGCACGCCAGCACACCGTAGGGCTGCCAGCCGGTGAGCAGCTCGGTGAAGCCGCCGTCGGAGAACAGCGTGCCGCTGACCCGGGTCAGCGCGTCCTGCACCCCGTACAGCAGCCCGGCGGCGGTGGCCAGCAGGACCGGCCCCCAGTTGAGCCGGGAGCGCTTGCCGTACGTCGTCAGGACGAGCGCGGCGCCCACCATGGCACCGATGATCAGCCAGTGCCGCAGCGGATCGTCCACGGCGCTGCCGCCGCGCGGTTCGCCGGCCATGATGAACGTGCTCACGCCGCCCGCGAGCAGCAGCAGACCGGCCCAGCCCTGGCGGCCGAGCGGCTGTCTGGTCTGGTGGCGGGAGAGGGCGAGCGCGAACAGCAGGTTGGTCGCGAGGAGCGGCTCGACCAGGGAGATCTCCCCCTTGCCGAGGGCGATCGCGCCGAGAACCATGCCGGCCACCATCAGGCCGAGCCCGCCCAGCCAGCGCGGCACCCGCATCAGGTCCAGCAGCAGCCGGAACGACAGGTAGTCGCTCAGCGGTGCATTCTGCGCCGCGTTCTGCTGGAGCACGAAGCCGAAGCCAAGACAGCAGGCAGCACTCACGGCGAGAAGGAGAACCAGAACGGACACGCTGCGTACCTCGATCATCCGGCCGGACCACGGACGCGTAGTCGCCGACTGTAGCGCTCCCGGGACCCCGTCGACCCGGAGAGTGCCCGGAACCGGGCAGTTGACTCGGTCACGCCACCCGGTCGGGCACAAGGCGCACCGAGGCGGGGGCGTACGTCCGGCCATGGTCCGTGGCCCGGCCGCCCGGCGCCATGGCGTACGCCACAGATCGCCGCCGAAAGCCCCGCAGGAGGCTCCCCACCTGCACCCCTGATTCTCAAGTTCCGTTTCACGCAAGGTAGTTCAAGGAGGCAACACCGCGGTTCCGCTTGACGCCATCCATGGCGGGGGGTTTGCTGTGCGTGATCGGTCGATGGCAGCCCGAGAAACAGGAAGTCCCGCGGTGCCCCCTCTCCCGCCCCTGCTCGGCGCACGCCGGGCCCGCACGGACCAGTCCGGCGACGCGCCGGACGCACCCGGCGCCTTCGACCACGCCCTCGACGACGAGGGGCTGCGCACCGCTCGCGCCGCCCTCGCCCAGGGCCGTCGGCAGGCCGCCCGCTCCCTGCTGCTGCACACCGGTGACGACTGGGACCGCCGAGCCCACCGCCTGACCGTCCTCGCGCGGGAACCGTACGCCGCCGCCTGGGCCCACGACTGGGCGCAGGCCGAGCCCGGCTCCGCCGACGCCGCCACCCTGTACGCCCTGGCCCTCGTACGACGCGCCCTGCGCGGCAAGGAGGACCCTGGCGGCGCCCGCGAGGCCTGTGACACGGCCGCTGCGCTCGCCCCGGCCGACCCCACCCCATGGCTCGGCCTGCTGCTGCTCGCCCGCCGCCTCGGCACCGAGCGCGAGGTGCTCGGCGCCTTCGCCGAGATCCGCCGCCGGCACCCCGAGCACCACCACGCCCACCACCTGCTGATCGCCCGCCTCGCCGAACGGCCCCCGGGCGGCCGGCCCGAGGCCCATGAGGCGTACGACGTCGCCGAACGGGCCGCCGCCGAGGCCCCCGCCGACTCCCCGCTGGCCGTCCTCCCGGTCGTCGCCCACGCCGAGCGGTTCCGCGTCATCACCGCCGCGGGACTCGCCCCGGCCGCCTCCGGGCACTGGGCCGGCCCCCGGGCCCGCGGCGTCCTGCGCGCCTGCTTCGACTGGTGGCTGGAGTGGGAGCACGACGACCACCCCCGGCGCCACCTCGACCTCAACCACCTGGCCTTCGCCTTGTCCTCGGCCGGCCGTCCGGCCGAGGCGGCACCCCTGTTCCAGCGCATCGGCGAGCACGTCACCGCGGCGCCCTGGTCGTACGCGCACCCGGACCCCCGCGCCGCATTCCATGCGGCCCGCGCCCGCGCGCTCGGCCGGTGAGCGGCCGCCGTGGGTGAGAAGTGATGACGGAACTCTTACCGGTGACCCGATTCCCTGGCCCCGCCGGGTCCCGAGTGTTCGAATGAACAGGTGAACCCCGAACGACCCGAACCACCGGAGGAACCGGACGGACGCCCGATCGGCCGCCGCGTCTTCCTCGGCACCCTCGGCCTGGGCGCGCTCGGCGTGGCCACCGCGCCCGTACTCCAGCGCGGCCTCGAAGGACTGCTCGGCTCCGTCGCCGGCAAGGACCCGACGGGCCTCACCGGCCTGCTGCCCAACGGCGGCGGCTTCCGCTACTACTCCGTCGCCGCCTCCGTCCCGCACCGGAGCGCGGCCGACTACCGCCTCACCGTCGACGGGCTGGTCGACCGCCCGCGCGGCTACACCCTCGCCGAACTGCGCGCCCTGCCGCAGACCCGGCTGGTCAAGGACGTCCAGTGCGTCACCGGCTGGCGCGTCCCGGGCACCCCCTTCCAGGGCGTACGGCTCGCCGACCTGCTCGACGCGGCCGGCGTCCGCCCGTCGGCCAGGGCCATCCGCTTCACCTGCTTCGACGGCACGTACACCGAGAGCCTCACCCTCGCCCAGGCCCGCCGGCCGGACGTCCTGGTCGCCCTGCGCATGCAGGACAAGGACATCGGCCACGACCACGGGGGTCCCGTCCGCCTCTACGTCGCCCCGATGTACTTCTACAAGTCGGCCAAGTGGCTCTCCGGCATCACGGTCACCGACCGGGTCCGGCCCGGCTACTGGGAGAACCTCGGCTACGACGTCGACGCCTGGGTGGGCCGCTCGAACGGACGGACCGATGAGCCTACGAGCTGAGACCCCGGCCCCGCCGGGCGCCCGCGTCCGCCGCTTCGGCCGGTCGCAGCGCTGGGTGCACCGCACGACGGCGGCCCTGATGGGGGTGTGTGTGGTGACGGCGGCCGTCCTCTACATCCCGCAACTGGCGGTCATGGTCGGCCGCCGGGCCCTGGTGGTCCGGGTCCACGAGTGCGCGGGCCTCGCCCTGCCGGTACCGGTGCTGCTGGGCCTCGTCTCCCGGGGCTTCCGCGCCGACCTGCGCTTCCTCAACCGCTTCGGCCCGCACGACCGGATCTGGCTGCGCGCCGCGCTCCGCCGCGACCGGTCGCCCGCCTCGCGCCCGGCCGGGAAGTTCAACGCGGGCCAGAAGGTCTACGCCGCCTGGATCGCCGGTGCGACGCTGGTCATGCTCGGCACGGGCCTGATGATGTGGTTCACGCGGCTCACCCCGCTGGTGTGGCGCACCTCGGCGACCTTCGTCCACGACTGGCTGGCCCTGACCATCGGCGTGGTCCTCGCGGGTCACATCGGCATGGCGCTGGGCGACCCCGAGGCCAGGAGGGGCCTGCGGACGGGATCGGTGAGCGGGGAGTGGGCGGAGCGGGAGCACTCCCTGTGGCGCCCCTGACGGCGACCGGACTCCGCTGAGGGAGTGCGGCCGGCACAAGGGCGACACGGCGCACGACGACGGTATTTGGCCCCCGCGCGGCCCGCCGTCCCGGGACCGGCGGGCCGACGGCGCCTCAAGGGGCGCCGACGCGGGGTAACCGGAACCTACGCTTCCCAAAAGCAAAAGGGAAGCCCTCATTCCTGTTGACCGCTCGACGTGCGGCGACGCACTCTGAACCCCACGCGCCACAGAGGAGGAGCACGATGAGCCGAGCCACCGACACCGTCCGCGTCGTCGAGTACTGGACGGACCGGGACACCCACGTGATCATTCCCGTCCAGCGCTGCGAAGAGGTCGACCGCATGAGCGACGCGCAGCTGATCTCACGGTTCGGGGACCCCGAGCACGGGACGGTCGCCCGCATCGTCCACTAGGGACACGCAGGGACGCGCCGGGACACGCGGATACGCCGGTGGCACCCCGCTCAGTCGGTGAAGTCCAGCAGCACCTTGCAGGACCGCTCCCGGTCGGCGGCCAGCGCGAACGCGGCCTCCGCTTCGGCCACGGGCGTGACGGCGCTGATCAGCCCGTCGAACTCACCGCGGGCCGCGAGCAGTTCGAGGGCGTCGTCGAACTCGTCGGCGAACCGGAACGACCCGCGCAGCTCGATCTCCCGGCTCACCACGAGGTTGCCGGCGAACGGGCTCCACCCCGGCGGCAGCATCCCGAGCTGCACGACCACGCCTCCGCGCCGCACCAGCCGCAGACACGTGTCCAGACCGGCCGCGACCCCCGAGGCCTCGACGGCCACGTCCACGTCCTCCGGCCACCCGGAGTCGCCGGCGTCGTCGGCCCGTACGAGCGTGTCGGCGCCGGCGACGGCCGCGTACCGCAGCGCCTCCGGTACCAGGTCGGTCACCGTCACCCGGGCCGCACCGGCCGCCTTCGCCGCCGCGACCACCAGGCATCCGATCGGTCCGGCCCCGGTCACCAGCACATGCAGCCCGGACACGTCACCGGCCCGCCGCACGGCGTGCAGGGCCACCGACAGCGGCTCGGCGAGCGCGGCCCGCCGCAGTCCGAGACCGGCCGGCAGCTCCCTCAACTGCTCGGCCGGTACGGTCACTTGTGCGGCGAACCCGCCCTGGACGTGCGGTGTGCGGGCCGCGCTGCCCAGATAGCGGGTGTCACGGCACACGTTCGCCCGCCCGTCGGCGCACTCCGGACAGACGCCGCACGGCGTGGCCGGATGCACGGCGACCGCCGTACCCGGGGCCGGACCGGCCGCGTCCGCCCCGTAGGAGACCACCGTCCCCACCACCTCGTGACCGAGGACCAGCGGCTCCCGGAGCCGGAAGTCCCCGACCCCGCCATGCCGCCAGTAGTGCAGATCGGACCCGCACACCCCGCCGTACCGGACGGCCACGAGCGCCTCACCGGGCCCCGGTTGGGGAGCGGGCAGCTCCGTCACCCGGAGGTCGCCGGCACCGTGGATCACACAACCCAGCACACCCACCGCCCCCTTCACAGCACGCTCGTCATGCCGCCGTCGACGTACAGCACCTGGCCGCCGACGAAGTCCGCTGCGGGCGAGGCGAGGAAGAGCAGTCCGCCCACCAGGTCCTCGGTACGGCCCCAGCGGCCGGCCGGGGTGCGCCCGCGCACCCACGTGCTGAACTCCTCGTCCGCCACCAGGGGACGGGTCAGCTCGGTCTCGATGTAGCCGGGGCCGAGGCCGTTGACCTGCACACCGTACGGTCCCCAGTCCGCGCACATGCCCTTGGTGAGCATCTTCAGCGCGCCCTTGGTCGCCGCGTACGGCGCGATGCCCGGCCGGACGACCTCGCTCTGCAGCGAGCAGACGTTGACGATCTTGCCGTGGCCGCGTCGCGTCATGCCCCGGGCGGCCTCCCGGCCGACGAGGAACGCACTCGTGAGGTTGGTGTCCAGCAGGCGGTGCCAGTTCGCGTCGGTGAATTCCAGCAACGGGGCGCGCAGCTGCATGCCGGCGTTGTTCACCAGGATGTCGAGCGGGCCCACCCGCTCCTCGACGTCGGCGATCCCGGCGGCCACGGCCGGGCCGTCGGTCACGTCGAACACCGCCGTGCGGACGTCACCGGGCAGCTTCGCGGCGGCCTCGGCCAGCCGGTCGCCGTCGCGCCCGTTGAGGACCACCGTGCAGCCGGCCTCGGCCAGGCCCCGCGCCAGCGCGAGTCCGATGCCCCGGCTGGAGCCGGTGACCAGGGCCGTGCGGCCGCCGATGTCGAAGAGGGGGTGAGCCGTCATCGCCGTAACGCTCCTAGATCACCAGGGACAGCAGCAGGATCAGGCCGCCGGCAACCACCGAGATGATCGTCTCCATCACCGACCAGGTCTTCACCGTCTGCCCGACGGTCAGCCCGAAGTACTCCTTCACCAGCCAGAAGCCGGCGTCGTTGACATGGCTGAAGAAGAGCGAGCCCGCGCCGATGGCCAGCACCAGCAGGGCCGCGTGGGTGGTCGACATGTCGGCCGCGAGCGGCGCCACCAGACCGGCCGCCGAGACCGTCGCCACCGTCGCCGAGCCGGTCGCCAGCCGGATCGCCACCGCGATCAGCCAGGCCAGCAGCAGCGCCGGGATCGACCAGTCCTTGGAGACGTCCAGGATCATCTGGCCCACCCCGGAGTCGATCAGCGTCTGCTTGAAGCCGCCGCCGGCACCCACGATCAGCAGGATGCCCGCGATGGGCATCAGGCCCTTCTCGACGGTCTGCTGGAGGCGGTCCTTGCCGAAGCCGGCCGGCCGGCCCAGCGTGAAGAAGCCGACGAGGACGGCGGCGAGCAGGGCGATCAGCGGGGAGCCGATGACGTCGAAGACCCGCTGCGTGGAGTTCGCGGGGTCGTCGATGACGATGTCCACCAGCGCCTTCGCCAGCATCAGCACCACGGGCAGCAGCATGGTGAACAGGGTCGCGCCGAAGCCCGGGCGGCGCTCCAGCTCGTCCGAGGCGCGCTGGGGCAGCATCCGGTCGGGCGCCGGGACGTCGACCCAGCGGGCCGCGACCTTCGAGAACAGTGGACCGGCGATGATCACCGTGGGGACGGCGACCAGGAGACCGAGCGCCAGCGTCACACCCAGGTTGGCCTTGACCGCGTCGATCGCGACCAGCGGGCCGGGGTGCGGCGGGATCAGGCCGTGCATCACGGACAGACCCGCGAGGGCGGGGATGCCGATGCGCATGACGGAGTAGTTGCCGCGCTTGGCGACCATCAGCACGACCGGGATCAGCAGCACGATGCCGACCTCGAAGAACAGCGGCAGGCCGATCACGGAGGCGATCAGCACCATCGCCCAGGGCATGGCACGCCCGCCCGCCTTGGCGAGGATCGTGTCGACGATCTGGTCGGCACCGCCGGAGTCGGCGAGCAGCTTGCCCAGGATCGCCCCGAGCGCGATCAGGACGCCGACGCCGGCCACGGTGGTGCCGAGCCCGGTGGTGAAACTGACGATGGCCTTGTCGAGCGGCGCTCCGGCGACCGCACCGAGCACCAGTGAACCGATGGTCAGGGCAAGGAAGGCATGCAACTTGAACTTGGTGATGAGCAGGACGATCACGGCGATGCCCACCAGGACGGCTATGCCCAGCTGGGCATGTCCGGCGGAGGTGATCGGCGCGGGCGCGTCCGCTGCCAGCATCTCGACGCTGAGTCTGGTCACGGGGGTTCCCTTGTGAAGACGGGGGGGACGGGGGTGAGGTGTTACTCGGATGCGAGGGGAAGCGCGTCCAGCGCCCGTACGGCGCGTTCGGTGATCTCCTGGCGGCTGCCCGCGACGTCCACGGCGACTCCCGCCTCGTCCGCCCCCAGCGGCTGCAGCGTGGCGAACTGGGAGTCCAGCAGCGCGGTCGGCATGAAGTGCCCCTGGCGCTGCGTCATCCGGTCCTCGATCAGCTTCCGGTCACCGGTGAGATGCACGAACACGACGCCCGGGGCCACGGCCCTGAGCCGGTCGCGGTACGACCGCTTCAGCGCCGAGCTGCTGACCACCCCGCCGAGCCCGGCCCGCCCGTGCGCCCAGTGCCCGATGGCCTCCAGCCAGGGCCACCTGTCGCTGTCCTCGAGCGGGATCCCGGCGGACATCTTGGCGATGTTGGCCGGGGGGTGGAAGTCGTCGCCCTCGGCGTACGGAACGCCCAGTCGCGCGGCGAGCAAGGGACCGATGGTGGTCTTGCCCGTCCCCGCGACGCCCATCACGACGACGACCTGGGGGGTACGCATCACTGCCTCGCTGTCTTCCTCGACATCCGACGCCACGTCGGCGTCGCCACACTGAAACCTATTAGGTACGACGAATTCAAGAGTGTGTGACGTATAAGTCTGACTTTTTGTCTCCGTGATCCAGGTCGTACGCTGAGTGCATGACCACACCGGGCCGGGGGCTGCACGGCCACGTACTGGACACCCTCGGCCCCGCGATCACCGCGGGCGAGTACCCGCCGGGCAGTGTTCTGCGCACGGACGAACTCGCCCAGCACTTCGAGGTGTCACGCTCCGTGATGCGCGAGGCGGTCCGTGTCCTGGAGTCCATGCACCTGGTCGAGTCCCGCCGCCGCGTCGGCGTCACGGTCCGCCCGAAGGCCGAGTGGAACGTCTACGATCCGCAGGTCATCCGCTGGCGCCTGGCCGGCGCCGACCGCCCGCACCAGCTGCGCTCCCTGACCGTGCTCCGCTCGGCGGTCGAGCCCCTGGCCGCGGCCCTGGCCGCCCGGCACGCCACGGCGGAGCAGTGCGCCGAACTCACCGAGTGCGCCCTCGGCATGGTGGCCAACTCACGCGGCCACCGGCTGGAGAAGTACCTCATCCACGACATCGCCTTCCACCGCGTCGTCCTCAACGCCTCGGGCAACGAGATGTTCGCCCGCCTCGGCGACGTCGTCGCGGAGGTCCTCGCGGGCCGCACCCATCACGAGGTCATGTTCGAGGACCCCGACCCGGCGGCCGTGACCCTGCACGTACAGGTGGCGGAGGCGGTCCGCGCCGGCGACGCGGCACGTGCCGAGGAACTGACCCGCCAGATCACCGTGGGCGCCCTCCAGGAACTGGACATCCTGGCGCCCTAGCCGGTCTCACTCCCGCTCTTCGGGAAACTCCCCGTCCACGTACACCCACGCCCCGTCCACCCGCTCGAACCGGCTCCGCTCCAGCAGCGAACCGCCCCGGTAGGACGCCCGGAAGGTCACCGTGCCCGCGCTGTGGAAGGCCGACCCGTCGGTGGCGTCCAGGATCTCCAGACCCGTCCACCTCGTCCCCGGGTCGAGCTCCAGCCGCCCGGGCCGGGTCCGCGGATGCCAGGTGCGCAGCAAGTAGCCCGCGTCCCCCTTCACGAACGCGCTGTACCGCGAGCGCATGAGCAGCTCCGCGGTCGGGGCGGCCGTCGAGCCGCCGTGGAAACGGCCGCAGCAGGCGTCGTAGGACGCGGGGAGCCCGCAGGGGCAGGTGCGCGAGGTCATGACGCACATTCTGCCCGGACAGGGGAGGCGTCCACCGCGGCCCGGGTGCACAGTGGAAGGGGCGTGGTCGCCGCGCCCCGCCAAGGCGCGGGCAACCGCGCGACCAGCCACGACGGACCGGCAGGCGACCGGCGGCCCGTAGCGGCCCGACCCGCGGAGCGAGGTGGCGGACGATGACCCGACCGGTGAGCAGCCGTGCTCCGGCCATCAAGGAATGGCGGCTGAACCTGTACCTGTCCGAGCACGACCCGGACACCACTGCCCGGATCGTCCTCGACACCGGCGACAACGTCCTGGAGAGCCACGCCGAGGCCCGGCGCAGCCCCTACGACCAGGCGATACCCGACATCGGCGACGAACTCGCCGCCGGCCGCGCCCTCATCGCCATGGGCCGCCTGCTGCTGCGCGCGGCCGACGGGGACATGAGGGAGACGGGAGCCGCCGACGCGGAGGGCCCCTCCCCGCTCTGGCTGGCCCGGGAGTGACGGAGCGGCACCATGCTCTTCACCGACCGGACCGAGGCGGGACGGCAGCTGGGCAGCCGCCTGCGGCACCACCTCAGGGGCCAGGACGTCGTCGTGCTGGGGCTGCCCCGCGGCGGGGTACCGGTCGCCGCGGAGGTCGCCGAGGCACTCGGCGCGCCGCTGGACGTCTGCCTGGTCCGCAAACTGGGCGTGCCCTACCAGCCCGAACTCGGCATGGGTGCCATCGGCGAGGACGGGGTGCGGGTCGTCAACGAGGAGGTACTGCGGCACACCGGCGTCGGCCGGGCCGACCTGGACCGGGTCGAGGCGCACGAGCGTACGGTCCTCGACCGGCGGGCGGCCCGCTACCGCGGTGCACGCGCCCCCGTCACGGTCACCGGCCGGACCGCCGTGGTCGTCGACGACGGAGTGGCCACGGGCTCCACCGCCAGGGCCGCCTGCCGGATCGCCCGGGCCCGCGGGGCGGCCCGCATCGTGCTGGCGGTACCCGTGGCACCACGGGACCTCGCCCGCCGGCTCGGCGACGACGCCGACGTCGTCGTCTGCCTCGACACCCCCGCCGACTTCTTCGCCATCGGCCAGTTCTACGGCGACTTCACCCAGGTCGACGACGAGGAGGTCACCGCCTGCCTGCGACGGGCCGCCGCCCGCCACGGCCGGGCCACCGGCACCCCCGGCCATGACCACGAGGTCGAACCGGTCGCCGGCACCGTACGCCTGCGCGGACGGCTCACCCTGCCGGCCGGCGCCACCGGCGTCGTCGTCTTCGCCCACGGCAGCGGCAGCAGCCGGCACAGCCCCCGCAACCGGTTCGTCGCCCAGGGACTGAACCGGGCCGGACTCGGCACCCTGCTCTTCGACCTGCTCACGGAGGACGAGGAACGCGACCGGGCCAACGTGTTCGACATCCGCCTGCTCGCCGAACGGCTGGCCGGCACCACCGACTGGCTGCGCGGCCGCCCCGGCGCCGAAGGGCTCGCCGTCGGCTACTTCGGCGCCAGCACCGGCGCCGCCGCCGCCCTGTGGGCCGCCACCGAACCCTCCGCACGCCCCGCCGCCGTCGTCTCCCGCGGCGGCCGGCCCGACCTCGCCGGGGCGCGCCTGCCCGCGGTGACCGCGCCCACCCTGCTCGTCGTGGGCGGCGCCGACCCGCTGGTCCTCGAACTCAACCGCGCGGCACAGGCCCGGCTGAGGTGCGAGAACCGGCTGGAGACCGTCCCCGGTGCCACCCACCTCTTCGAGGAGCCCGGCACCCTGGAGCGGGTGACCGACCTGGCCCGCGACTGGTTCACGGACCACATGGCTCCCGCGCACGTGTAGGCCGGACCGTGCACGAGGGACGCCTCACCCTCTTCCTCGCCGGTGACGTCATGCTCGGCCGGGGCGTCGACCAGATCCTCGCGCACCCCGGCGACCCGGCCCTGCGCGAGGACTGGGTGCACGACGCCCGCGACTACGTCGCCCTCGCGGAGGCCGCGAGCGGCCCGATACCCCGGCCCGCCGATCCGGCCTGGCCGTGGGGCGAGGCACTGCCCGCCCTGGACCGCGCCGCACCCGACGTCCGCGTGCTCAACCTGGAGACCGCCGTCACCGCGGACGGCGACTTCGCGCCGGGCAAGGGCGTCCACTACCGCATGAACCCCGCCAACCTGCCCTGCCTGGCCGCGGCCCGCCCCGACGTCTGCACCCTCGCCAACAACCACGTGCTCGACTTCGGGCCGCGCGGCCTCGCGGACACCCTCGAGGCGCTGACCGCGGCCGGCCTGCGCGCGGCCGGCGCCGGCCCGGACCCGGACACCGCGTGGCGGCCCGCGGCCGTCCCCCTGCGCACCGGCGGACGCCTGCTGGTCCTCTCCTTCGGCATGCCGTCCAGCGGCATCCCGCACAGCTGGGCCGCCACCGCCGAGCGGCCCGGGGTGGCCCTCGTGGCCGCTCCCACCGAACGCGCCGCGGCCCTCCTCGCCGGCCGGCTGCGAGCGCGAAGACGGCCCGGCGACCTCGTGGTCGCATCCGTCCACTGGGGCTCCAACTGGGGACACACCGTCACCCGCGCCGAGATCCGCTTCGCCCGCGCGCTCGTCGACGCCGGGGTCGACGTCGTCCACGGCCACTCCTCGCACCACCCGCGCCCGGTCGAGGTGTACCACGACCGGCTCGTCCTCTACGGCTGCGGCGACCTCGTCAACGACTACGAGGGCATCGGCGGCCACGAGCTCTACCGGGACGACCTGCGACTGCTGTACCTGGCCTCCCTGGACGGCGGCACCGGCCGGCTGACCGGCCTGCGCATGGTGCCCCTCCTGGCGCGCCGGATGAGCCTCACGCACGCCTCCGCCCGGGACACGGCCTGGCTGCGCGCCACCCTCGACCGGCACGGCCGCGACCTGGGCACCCGCATCGACCTCGGACCCGACGGCACCCTCACCGCACGGCCCCTGCGCCCGGGCCCGCCCCGCTGAACGCGCCACCCGGGCGGGCGGGGCGGACGCCGGGCAACGCAAAAGGCCCCTGCAGAGCAGGGGCCTCGCTGGTGTCCGAGGGGGGACTTGAACCCCCACGCCCGATAAAGGGCACTAGCACCTCAAGCTAGCGCGTCTGCCATTCCGCCACCCGGACAAGGTGTCTGTCGCGCGGGGTTTCCCTCGCGGCGACGAAGGAAACATTACCAGGCTTTCGGGGGTGCCTGATCACACCCCGTCCGGGCAGCGGCCCGGCGTGAACGGCATGTGACGGGCCGGTACCGGTCTTTGGCCCGGGCAGGGGGCGGAGAGAGGATGAGGTGACCACCGGCAGGGACGCCGCCGGCACGACGGCGGACGGGACGACCGGCGGACAGGCAGCAGTGACAGCGGGAGGAAGCAGCGTGAGCGAGACGGACACGGCCAGGAGCGTCACCGGCGAGGACGAGGTCGTGGACCTCTGCCGCGAGCTGATCCGGTTCGACACCAGCAACTACGGCGACCACTCCGGACCCGGTGAGCGCAAGGCCGCCGAGTGGGTGGCCGAGAAGCTCGCCGAGGTCGGCCTGGAGCCACAGATCTTCGAATCGCATCCGGGGCGCGCCTCGACGGTGGCCCGCATCGAGGGCGAGGACCCGTCCCGGCCCGCGCTGCTCATCCACGGGCACCTGGACGTCGTACCGGCCAACGCGGTCGACTGGACCCACCACCCCTTCTCCGGCGAGATCGCCGACGGGTGCGTGTGGGGGCGCGGAGCGGTCGACATGAAGGACATGGACGCGATGACCCTCGCGGTCGTGCGGGACCGGCTGCGCAGCGGACGGCGGCCCCCGCGGGACATCGTGGTCGCCTTCCTCGCGGACGAGGAGGCCGGCGGCACCTACGGCGCCCGGCACCTGGTCGACAACCACCCCGAGCTGTTCGAGGGCGTCACCGAGGCGATCAGCGAGGTCGGCGGCTTCTCCTTCACGGTCAGCGAGCAGCGGCGGCTCTACCTGATCCAGACCGCCGAGAAGGGCATGCACTGGATGAAGCTGACCGTGGCCGGCACCGCCGGGCACGGGTCGATGATCCACCGCGACAACGCCATCACAGAGCTGTCGGAGGCCGTCGCCCGGGTCGGCCGGCACACGTTCCCGGTCCGTGTCACCAAGACCACCCGGGCCTTCCTCGACGAGTTGGGCGACGCCCTCGGCACCGAGCTGGACCCGGAGGACATGGAGTCCACCATCGCCAAGCTCGGCGGCATCGCCAAGCTCATCGGCGCGAGCCTGCGCAACACGGCCAATCCCACGCAGCTGAACGCCGGCTACAAGGTCAACGTCATCCCGGGCGAGGCCACCGCCCACCTCGACGGCCGGTTCCTGCCCGGCCACGAGGAGGAGTTCCTCGCGGACCTCGACCGGCTCCTGGGCCCGAACGTGCGGCGCGAGGACGTGCACTCCGACAAGGCGGTGGAGACCACGTTCGACGGGGCGATCGTCGAGGCCATGCAGTCCGCGCTGCTCGCCGAGGACCCGGCGGCGAAGGCGATCCCCTTCATGCTGTCCGCCGGCACCGACGCCAAGTCCTTCGACGACCTGGGCATCCGCGGCTTCGGCTTCGTGCCCCTCAAGCTGCCGCCGGAGCTGGACTTCGCGGGCATGTTCCACGGGGTGGACGAGCGGGTGCCGGTGGACGGGCTCCAGTTCGGCGTGCGGGTGCTCGACCGCTTCATCGACGCCTCGTGAGGCCTTTTCACCGGGTAATCGGCCAGTCGTACGAGATCGACTGAGAAGGGTGAATGCGACGATAGGCTCGTAGCTTCATTAGTTCCTCCTCGTTACTGGTGATGTGACTCCGCACCTTGGAGTCGCATTGCCAACGAGGAGGAACAATGATCAAGAAGGTCGTCGCTGCTGCGGCTGCCACCGGTGGGCTGGTTCTCGCGGGTGCGGGCCTCGCCGTCGCCGATTCCGGTGCCCAGGGTGCCGCCGTGCACTCCCCGGGTGTCCTTTCCGGCAACGTCATCCAGGTGCCCGTGCACGTCCCGGTGAACGTCTGCGGCAACACGGTCAACGTGATCGGGCTCCTGAACCCCGCCTTCGGCAACACCTGCATCAACAAGTGACGCCGGCTCCCTGAGGGGGCGTCTTTTTGCGAGCCGTCGGCCTCGGAGCGCGCGCCATGCGCTCCGAGGCCGACCGGCCTTTCTGCACCGTTCCATGTCCCGGACCGGTGTACGCGGAATTTCGAAGGCAGGGGGGAACTCAGCATGCGACAAGGCACCCGCAAGGGCCTGATGACCATGGCCGCGGCGACCGGTGTGATCGCCGCCGCGAGCGGCTACGCCCACGCCGACTCGGGCGCGCACGGCACCGCCGGCGGCTCACCCGGCGTACTGTCCGGCAACACGGTGCAGGCGCCGGTGCACGTGCCGGTGAACGTCTGCGGCAACACCGTCGACGTCGTCGGGCTCCTCAACCCGTCGGTCGGCAACACCTGCGCCAACCGGGGCGGTGGGTCCGGGGGTTACGGCGACTCGGGCCACGGCGGTTCGGGCCACGACGGCTCGCACGCCGGCGGCCGCACCGGCGGCTCACCGGGCGTCGGTTCCGGCAACACCGTGCAGGTACCGATCGACGTCCCCGTGAACGTCTGCGGCAACAGCGTCGACGTCATCGGCGCCGGAAACGCC
Organism: Streptomyces sp. 1222.5; assembly: GCF_900105245.1. Taxonomy (NCBI): domain Bacteria; kingdom Bacillati; phylum Actinomycetota; class Actinomycetes; order Kitasatosporales; family Streptomycetaceae; genus Streptomyces; species Streptomyces sp. 1222.5. Next base: position 6,795,025 of record NZ_FNSZ01000001.1, read on the forward strand.
ACCACGGGTGACGACTGCGTCAACGGCGGAGGCGGTCACCACACCCCGCCGGGAGACGGCCACGGCAACCCGCCCGGCCACCCGGGGCAGCCCGGGCATCCCGGCCACCCGGGGCACCCCGGAACTCCCGGTCACCCCGGCACCCCGGGTCACCCGGGTACTCCCGGTCACCCCGGCACTCCTGGTACGCCGGGCCACCCCGGAGGGGGCACGCCCGGCAAGGGCGGCCACACGTCCCACGGGTCCACCCAGGTCCACGCGCAGACCGCCGGTTCGACCCGGACACCCGCCACCGCTCAGCTCGCCCACACCGGCAGCGACGTCCCGCTGGGCCTGGCCCTGCCGGTCGGCGCCGGGGCGCTGCTCGCGGGCGCGGTCCTCTACCGCAAGGCACGGGCCGCGGCGTAACCCGACGCCGGACACGCAGCGGGCCCCGCCGTCCCGGCGGGGCCCGCTGCGTTCACCTGTCCTGTCCTGTCCGGTTCCTGTCCGTCCGTCTCACCAGGTGGCGCGCACCTGGCGGATGATCCGCCGGCGCAACCGCACCCTGCGGCTGCCGTCGCGCAGCAGGCTCAGTCGGTCCAACTCCCAGTGTCCGTACTCGGCGTGGTCGGTCAGCAGACGCGTGGCGTCCTTGCGGGACACCCCGCGAGGCACGTACACGTCGACAAATTCGTATTCCGGCATCGCATCTATTGTGCGGGCTGGTGCCCGGTACGGATAGCGTCTGCACTATGTCTGATGCTGCGCAGCCCACCGCTGCCGAGGTACGCGCCGCCGCCGAAGCGGTGAAGACCGCGCTCGACCGTCACCTGGCTGCGGTCGAAGGCCGGTCGGGGGAGGACGACCCGGCCGTCTCCGAGGCGTTCAACCAGCTGGCCGCGGCCGCCGAGGCGTACGACGAGGTGCTCTACGACCGCTACGACGAAGTCACCCCCTTCGAGATCCCGGGTGCGGAGGACACGCTGCCGCCCTACGCCGGGCCCGAGGAGCCGAACGCGATCAGCGTGCTGATCCGCCGCGACTACACCGTGGCGGAACCCCAGCGGCTGCTGGCGCAGGCCCAGCGGGTCGAGGCGGCCGAGTACGAGGACGTCGGCGGCAACGGAAACGGTGCCGGCACGACGCTCCCCGGGTCGCTGGGCATCCTCTTCGGCGAGTTCGAACCGGACGAGATCGCTTCCCGGCACAAGGAGTTCGGCCTCGAGGAGGGCGACTCCACGCTCTGGGTCACCGCGACCGACGAGGCGCCCGAGGCCGGGGAGTGGCTGGAAGCCCCGTTCGAGCAGGTCGATCCGCAGCAGGTGGTGTGCCGGTTCGACGTCAGTGCCGTCTTCGACGACGAGGACGACGACCAGGACGACGAAGACGATCTCGAATTCGTCGAGGACACGGGCGACGTGGACGAGGCCGTGGACGCGGACGAGGCCGAGGACGCCGGGAAGTGATCCCGGCCCGCGGTGCCGTCACGGCCACTGGCCGGCACGGCACCGCCGGACCCCGCCGTCGCGGCTGACGGCCGCCGCGACGGGGGAGCGGGACGGCGTCAGTCCGGCGTCGGCACCTGCGCGCGCAGCAGCGTCTGGAGCCGGGTCGTGCGCGGCTTGGCCGTGATCTCCGCGACCGCCTTCGGCAGCGCCTGCTCCACTCCGTGCACCACGGACAGATGCCGCTCCGCCCGGCCGAACGCCGTGTACACCCAGGGCCTGCTGAGGGCCTGTGCCGCGTCGCCGGGCAGCACCACGACGGCCGCGGGCCAGCGCGCGCCCACCGCCTGGTGCGCGGTGAGCGCCCAGCCGTGCCGGACACATGCCTCCACCCGCTCCCTCGGTACGACCACGGGGGCGCCCGCACAGGTCAGATGCAGCCCCTCGGTGTCGGCCTTCACCACCACGCCCGGGACGGCACGGCCCGGCGCGGGGGAGTGGACGATCCGGTCGCCCGGGTCGAAGCCGCCGAAGCGGCCCGGACCGGGGTTGAGCCGCTCCTTCAGGGCGGAGTTGAGAGCCCGCGTGCCCACGGCACCGCCGTGCCCCGGGGTGATGACCACGGTCTGCTCGGCCGGGACGCCGATCGCCCGCGGTACCGAGTCGGCGACCAGCTGCACGGTCCGGTGCACGGCCTCGCCCGCGTCCCGCACCGGCACGATGACGATCTCCTTGCCGGGCGCGTCCACCTGGTTCAGCTCGCCCACGCCGACACCGGAGACCAGTTCGCCCAGCGGGCCGGGGTCGGGGACGCGGGAGGCGACCTGGGGGCAGCAGCGAGCGGCGAGGAGATCTGTGAAGACCCGCCCCGGACCGGCCGACCACAGCACACCGGGATCGCCGCTGAGCAGCAGCCGGGCACCGTCGGGCAGCGACTCCACCAGCATCGCGGCGTGCTCCACGTCCAGCTGGGGCGCGTCCATCACGATCAGCAGATCGAGTTCCAGCGCACCGTCGGCGTCCCGGCCGGGCCCCTCGGCGCCGGACAGCAGACCGTCGACCGTGCCCACACCGTGCTCCGCCGGCTCCCGGCCGGAATGCGCCGCGAGGCGGTCCCGCCCGTACGCGGTGTGACAGGCGGCGAAGGCCCGCAGGCCCGCGGCACGGGCGGCGTCGAGCAGCGCGGCCGGTTCGGCGCGGGCCGCCTCCCCGCCTGTGTGCAGCACCAGGCCGTGCGCCGCGACCGCGCGGACCAGCTCGGCCGGGCCTCGGGACACCCCGGCGACGGCCGCCTCCCAGGCCTGCTCGGCCTCCTTCGACGGGGAGTTGACCAGCCGGGCCAGGCCGTCGGCGAGGCTCTCCTCCGCCATCGCGTACCGCTCCAGGGCGACGAGGACCCGGACCGGCCGCTCGGCTTCCTCCTCCTCGGCGTCCTCCGCCCGCACCGCCGGGGCGCCGGGCTCGTCCAGCGGGTCCTGGAACATCAGGGCCTCGCCCTCGGCGAGCGCTTCCTGCACCGCCTCGTCCGGGCCGGGCACGCCCTGCCGGCCCAGAGCCGTGGTGAGCGTGGACAGATCCAGGGCGGTGTGGCCGGCCGCTGCGGCCTGCTCCAGCAGCCAGACCGTGAGCGCGCGGCCCCGCCGCTCGTCGTCCGGACCGCACGCGGCACCGAGCAGCGCCCGCGCGAAGCCGTCGGCCTGCTCGGGCCTGACACCGGCGGCCCGGAGCAGCTGCCACGGGTCCTCCCTCAGTGCCGTGTCGGCGCCCTCACCGAGAGCCGCGGCCACCTGGTAGGCCAGGGAGTCCGGTGCGCCGCCCTCGGTCAGCACCCGGCGCGCGGCCTCCACGACCTGCGGGGCGGGCGTGTCGGACACGACGGGCGCGACGGGCACGGCAGGGCCAGGGACGGGCGCGGGCTGTGGACGCCGGACGGGCTCCGGAGCCGGGTCCCGGGGGGCGGGCGCCGGTCCGGCCGGCACCGCGGCCACCGGTTTACGGCCGCTCTCCACGGCGCGTACGGCCGCGAGCAGGTCGGCCGCCGTGCCGCTGAGCTTGGCACCGCTCGCGATCGGGGCGTCGCGTTCGGCCTTGCGCCGCTCGATGCGCTCCCGCTCGACCCGCTGCGCGGCCAGCTCGGCCGCCGCCTCGGACTGCCCGGCGGAGGCGCTCTCCTCGCCACCGGCGAGGCCCGCGTCCCCCTCGGTGCCGCCGGTGCCGCGGGTCTCCCCGGTGTCCTGCCCGGACCCCTCCGGCTCCCCGGTGTCCTGCGCACGGCTCTCCTCGGGCGCCGCTTCCCGGCCGGCGGTCTCCGGATCGTCCGGCGTCCCCGGCCCGGCTTCCTCCGTGGTCTCCGGCTCCGTGCTCACAGCGTGCTCCAGTCGTGATCGGGATAGCGGTGCACGGGCGCCGACACATCGTCGAGCGCCCGGCAGATCTCGTCAGGAAGACTAAGGGCCTCCACTGACAATGCGGCCGTGAGCTGCTGCGCGTTGCGCGCGCCGACGATCGGCGCGGCCACACCCGGCCGGTCCCGGACCCAGGCGAGCGCCACCTGGAGCGGGGTGACCGCGAGCCCGTCGGCGGCGGTCGTCACCGCGTCCACGATGCGCGTCGCCGTGTCGTCGAGGTACGGCTCGACGAACAGCGCCAGATGCTCGGAGGCGCCGCGCGAGTCCGGGGGAGTGGCATGGCGGTACTTGCCGGTCAGCACCCCCCGCCCGAGCGGCGAGGACGGCAGCAGACCGACACCGAGATCGAGCGCGGCGGGCAGCACCTCGCGCTCCGCGCCCCGCTGGAGCAGCGAGTACTCCAGCTGCGTGGCGGCCAGCCGGGTCCGGATGCCCGGCGCCGCGAGCTGCCAGGTGGCCGCCTTGGCGAGCTGCCAGCCGCAGAAGTTGGAGACGCCCGCGTACCGGGCGCGCCCGCTGCTGACCGCCAGATCGAGAGCCTGGAGCGTCTCCTCGAGCGGGGTCTCGGGGTCGTAGGCGTGCACGTGCCACAGGTCGACGTGATCGGTGCCCAGGCGGGCCAGGGACGCGTCGAGCGCGGCGAGCAGGTGGCCGCGCGAGCCGTCGTAGCGGCGTTCGGGATCGGGGACGCTGCCCGCCTTGGTGGAGATCACCAGTTCCCGGCGCGGCACCAGGCCGTCCATGAGCCGCCCGAGCAGGTACTCCGCCTCCCCGTCGCCGTACACGTCCGCCGTGTCGACCAGGGTTCCGCCGGCATCCCAGAACGCCTTCAGCATGTCCGCGGCGTCGTGCTCGTCGGTGTCCCGGCCCCAGGTGAGGGTGCCGAGCCCGATCCGGGACACACGCAGGCCGGTACGGCCGAGATGCCTCTGCTCCATGCGGGCGAGATTACTGGCCAGAACCTCTGCCGTGGGTGGCCTGTGGACAACCGGTTCCGCCCAGGTCCTGCGCACTCCGGCCGCCCGTCCGCCCTGCGGACCCTGCCCCCGGGCGCCACCGCGCGCTAGGGTCACCCCCACAGGGACGTTACTCACGGGTAAGGGGAATGGGCCATGCAGCTCGGGATCAACCTCGGCTACTGGGGTGCCGGAATGGACGGGGACAATCTGGCCGTGGCCCAGGAGGCCGACCGGCTGGGCTTCTCCGTGTGCTGGGCCGCCGAGGCCTACGGGTCCGACGCGGCCACGGTGCTCAGCTGGGTCGCCGCGCAGACCGAGCGCATCGACGTCGGCTCCGCCATCTTCCAGATCCCGGCCCGGCAGCCCGCGATGACCGCGATGACGGCGGCGACGCTCGACTCCCTCTCCGGCGGCCGGTTCCGGCTCGGCCTCGGCGTCTCCGGACCGCAGGTCTCCGAGGGCTGGTACGGCGTCAAGTTCGACAAGCCGCTGGCGCGCACCCGCGAGTACGTGGAGATCGTCCGCCGGGCGATGACCCGGGAGCGGCTGACCTACGAGGGCGAGCACTGGACGCTGCCGCTGCCCGGCGGCCCGGGCAAGCCGATCAAGCTCACGGTCCACCCGGAGCGGGAGCACATCCCGCTGTACATCGCCGCGATCGGCCCGAAGAACCTGGAGCAGACCGGCGAGATCGCCGACGGCGCGCTGCTGATCTTCCCCGCCGCGGAGCACCTGGAGGACACCACCCTCAAGTACCTGCGCGCGGGCCGGGAGAAGGCGGGACTCACCCTCGACGGCTTCGACGTCTGCCCGACCCTGCCGCTCGCCGTCGGCGAGGACAAGGACGTGGCCCGGCTCGCGGACACCTTCCGCCCCTACACCGCGCTGTACGTCGGCGGCATGGGCAGCGCCAAGCAGAACTTCTACAACCAGCTCGCACAGCGCATGGGTTACGAGAAGGAGGCCGCCGAGATCCAGCAGAAGTACCTGTCCGGGGACAAGCAGGGCGCGGCGGCCGCCGTGCCGCAGGACCTCATCGACAAGACCGCGCTGCTGGGCTCCGTCGACCGCATCGCCGACCGGATGAAGGCCTACGCGGCCGCCGGCGTGACCACCCTGAGCCTGGCGCCCGCCGGCTTCACGCTCGACGAGCGGCTCGCCTCCCTGCGGGCCGGCAGCGAGGCCCTGGAGCGCGCCGGCCTCGCCTAGCGGGGGAAGTTTCCGCGGCCGTGGTGGGGGCTCGGGGGTCTTCCCCGCCACGGCCGTCACGGGGATCAACGCGCCCGGCGGCAGGCGGTTACGACCTCGGCGCGTCCGTCTTTCGGTCGATCGGCTCACCCCCTGTTGCAGTCCCACTCCGCCCGCAATTGACTCGTTCTTTGCGGAATCCTGCAGAGAGGTGTCTGCCATGCTGTCGGCCAAGCGTCTGTTCCAGGAGATCCTCGGCAACGACGAGTCCTTCCGGCTCTTCTGCTCCATCGCCGCGGGCGGAGAGGCCCAGGGCGGCTGGGAGAACGGGCGCATCGCCGCACTGGTACCGCACAGCCGGCGGGCCCTCGCCCCCAAGATCGCCCGCCACGGCGCCGACGAGGACAAGCACGGCCGCATCTTCACCGCCCTGCTGCGCAGACGCGGGCTCACCCCGTGCCCCGTCCCGCCCGAGACCGACTACACGATGCTCCTGGAACGGCGCGGCATCGGCCTCGCCCACGACCGGCTCGCCCGGCAGGAACCGCTGACCGAACGCGACCTCGTCGTCTACCTCGCGCACAGCAGGGTCACCGAACAACGCGCCTGCGAACAGATGCGGCTGCTCCTCCGGCACTTCGCCGGCCACCCGGAGATCGGCCGCGCCGTCCGCGTGATCGCGCACGACGAGGACAACCACCTCGCCTACACCCACGAGGAACTGCTGCGCCTCGCCGCCGCCGGGCACGGCCCGCTGATCCGGCGCACCCTGCGCGCGTGCGCGCTCGCCGAGATCCGTGTCCACCGCGACGTCAGCCTCGCCGTCATGGCCCGCATGGGCCGCATCCTCGGCTGGCCGGGACCCAGGGCCGCGCTGCTCGCCGCCGCCATCCACACCGTGTACGCATGGGAACGCCTCGCCGGCTGGCGCCGCATGGTCACCCTCCGCATGCCCGAGCGCCGTGACGCCCTCGGCGGCCCGGAACCCGCCCCGGCCGCCGAGTTCGCCTGAAGCCGCCTCACAGCCAGCCTCGCCGCTTGAACAGCCGGTACAGCAGCACCTCCAGCACGGCCATCACGACGATCACCACCGGGTACGCCCACAGCCAGTGCAGCTCGGGCATGTGCTCGAAGTTCATGCCGTAGATCCCCGCGATCATCGTGGGGACCGCCGCCATCGCCGCCCAGGCCGAGATCTTCCGCATGTCGTCGTTCTGTCGCACGCTCATCTGCGCCAGATGCGCCGACAGGATGTCCGACACCAGCCTGTCCAGGCCGTCCACGGACTCGTTGACCCGCATCAGGTGGTCGCTCACGTCACGGAAGAAGGGCCGCGCCTTCTCGTTCACGAACGGCACCTCGCCGCCGAGCTGCCCCACACCGGCCAGCCGGGTCATCGGCACGGCCAGCGGGCCGGTGGCCCGGCGGAACGTCAGCACCTGCCGTTTGAAGGTGTAGATCCGGGACGCGGTGTTGCGCGAGCCGCCGGTCTCCGGCTGGAACACCTCCGTCTCCAGCTCCTCCAGGTCGGTCTGCAGCTCCGTCGCCACGTCCAGATAGTGGTCGACGACGGCGTCGGAGATCGCGTACAGCACCGAGGTGGGGCCCTTGTCCAGCATCTCGGGCTCCGCCTCCAGCCGGTGCCGTACGGCCGCCAGCGGCGAACCCACGCCGTGCCGGACGGTCACCGCGAAACCGTCGCCTATGAAGATCATGATCTCGCCGGTCGAGACGGTGTCGCTGTCCGGCTCGTACGCGACCGGCTTGAGCACCAGGAACAGCGAGTCGTCGTACACCTCGAGCTTCGGGCGCTGATGCGCCTTGAGCGCGTCCTCCACGGCCAGCGGATGCAGCCCGAACTCCCGGGTGACCAGGTCGAACTCCCGCTCCGACGGCTCGTGCAGCCCGATCCACACGAAGCCGCCCGCCGCCCGCGCCTCCTCGAGCGCGTCCGACAGGTCCTCCGGGCCCTCCGTACGGTGCCCGTGCCGGTAGATGGCACAGTCCACGATCACGTGGTGCATCCTCCCTTCGCCCGGTCCCCGCCGCTCGGCGGCGACCACCTACCCTTGCCGCATGCCCACCCTGATCCTCGTAAGGCACGGACGGTCCACCGCCAACACCTCGGGCGTGCTCGCCGGGTGGTCGCCAGGCGTCGCCCTGGACGAGCGCGGTGCCGCGCAGGCCGCCGCGCTGCCCGGCCGGCTCGCCGGCCTGCCCGTCTCCGAGGTGGTCGTCAGCCCGCTCCAGCGCTGCCAGGAGACCGTCCGGCCGCTGCTGGAGGCCCGCCCGGAACTGCGCCCCCACACCGACGAACGGATCGGGGAGTGCCACTACGGCGACTGGACCGGCCGCAAGCTCGCCGAGCTCACGGACGAGCCGCTGATGGAGGTCGTCCAGGCCCACCCGTCGGCCGCCGCCTTCCCCGGCGGCGAGTCCATGCGGGCCATGCAGACCCGCGCCGCCGAGGCCGTACGCGAGTGGAACGCGCGCGTGGAACGCGACCACGGCGCCGACGCCGTCTACCTGATGTGCTCCCACGGTGACATCATCAAATCCCTCGTCGCCGACGCCCTCGGACTCCATCTCGACCTCTTCCAGCGGATCTCCGTGGAACCGTGTTCCATCACCGCGATCCGCTACACCCGCCTGAGGCCGTTTCTCGTTCGCCTCGGCGACACCGGGGATTTCGCTTCCCTCGCCCCGCGCGAGGAACCCGGCGAGGGCGACGCACCGGTCGGAGGCGGTGCGGGCGCACCGTGATCGTCGGGCGCAGTAGGGTGAAGCGATCCACCGCGTCACCCATCCGTATGGCCCGCACCACCGAAACTCTCGAATCCACTGGAGACAGGACGTGTCCCGTCAGGTGTTCCTCTACGACCAGCCGGACCGCTTCGTGGCCGGCACGGTCGGACTGCCCGGGCGCCGTACGTTCTTCCTCCAGGCCACCGCAGGCCCCCGGGTGACCAGCGTGGCCCTGGAGAAGACCCAGGTCGCCGCACTCGCCGAGCGCATGGACGAACTGCTCGACGAGGTCGTGCGCCGCAGCGGAGGCAGCGCCGCGGTCCCCGCCATGGCACCCACCGAAGTCGCCGACAGCGCCCCGCTGGAGACCCCCATCGAGGAGGAGTTCCGCGTCGGCACCATGGCCCTGGCCTGGGACGGCGAGGACCAGTGCATGATCGTCGAGGCGCAGGCCCTCGTCGAACTGGACGCGGACAACGACGAGGACCTGGCCGAGGCCGAGGAGCGGCTGCTCCAGGACGAGGAGAACGGGCCCCCGATGCTGCGGGTCCGGCTGAGCGGCGCGCAGGCCAGGGCCTTCGCCAAACGCGCCCTGGACGTCGTCAACGCCGGGCGGCCGCCGTGCCCGCTGTGCAGCCTCCCGCTCGACCCGGAAGGACACGTATGTCCGCGCCAGAACGGATACCGCCGCGGAGCGTGACGGACGACGGCACGGCCGCCGCCGACCTGCTCGCGCACGGTGAGCTGACCGTACGCGGCCGCATCCGCGAGGCGTCCAACGCGGCACTGTTCTGCACGGTCGCCCACGACGGCGTGCGGGCCTCCTGCATCTACAAGCCCGTGGCCGGGGAGCGCCCCCTGTGGGACTTCCCCGACGGCACCCTCGCAGGCCGGGAGGTGGCCGCCTACGAGGTCTCCGAGGCCACCGGCTGGGGCCTGGTACCGCCCACCGTCCTGCGCGACGGGCCGTACGGCGAGGGCATGTGCCAGCTCTGGATCGACGTCCACGCCGAGGCCGAGCTGCTCGCCCTGGTCGACGGCGAGGAACCGGATCCGGGCTGGAAGGCGATCGGCTTCGCCGAGGTCGGCGAGGGCCGCACCGCGCTGCTCGTGCACGCCGACGACGAGCGGCTGCGCCGGCTCGCCGTCCTCGACGCGGTGATCAACAACGCCGACCGCAAGGGCGGCCATCTGCTGCCCACCGCCGACGGCCGGCTCTACGGCATCGACCACGGCGTCACCTTCAACGTCGACGACAAGCTGCGGACGCTGCTGTGGGGATGGGCCGGGGAACCGCTGACCCCGGAGGCGGCCGACGTCCTGCGAGGGCTGCGGGAGACCCTGGACGGCCGGCTGGGACAGCGGCTGGCCGGACTCCTCACCGCCGCCGAGATCGACGCCACGCGCGCGCGTGTCGACGCGCTGCTCACCGCCGGCCGGCACCCCGAACCGAGCGGGGAGTGGCCGGCGATTCCATGGCCGCCGGTGTGAGCCCGGGCGCTGCCCGCACACCGCCGCCGGGGGCGCGGGAGGGTTCGAACGGTCTTCCGGCCCGATCCCGTTCGTTGCCGCAGCTCGCCGCCGGTTAGGCTCATGTACATGCATGCCTGGCCCGCTTCCGAGGTCCCCGCCCTGCCTGGTCAGGGCCGCGACCTGAGGATCCACGACACCGCGACCGGCGGCCTCGTCACCCTCGACCCCGGTCCCGTCGCCCGCATCTACGTGTGCGGCATCACGCCGTACGACGCGACCCACATGGGTCATGCGGCGACCTACAACGCGTTCGACCTCGTCCAGCGCGTGTGGCTCGACACCAAGCGGCAGGTCCACTACGTCCAGAACGTGACCGACGTCGACGATCCGCTGCTGGAACGCGCGGAGCGGGACGGCGTCGACTGGGTCGCCCTCGCCGAGAAGGAGACGGCCCTCTTCCGCGAGGACATGACCGCCCTGCGAATGCTCCCGCCCCAGCACTACATAGGCGCCGTCGAGGCGATACCCGGCATCGTCCCGCTGGTGGAGAGGCTGCGCGAACTCGGCGCCGCCTACGAGCTGGAGGGCGACGTCTACTTCTCCGTCGAGTCCGACCCGCACTTCGGCCAGGTCTCGAACCTCGACGCGGCCGCCATGCGGCTGCTGTCCGCCGAGCGCGGCGGCGACCCGGACCGCCCGGGCAAGAAGAACCCCGTCGACCCGATGCTGTGGATGGCGGCCCGCGAGGGCGAGCCCAGCTGGGACGGCGGCTCGCTCGGCCGGGGCCGGCCCGGCTGGCACATCGAGTGCGTGGCCATCGCCCTCGACCACCTCGGGATGGGCTTCGACGTCCAGGGCGGCGGTTCCGACCTGGCGTTCCCGCACCACGAGATGGGCGCCTCGCACGCCCAGGTGCTCACCGGCGAGTTCCCGATGGCCAAGGCGTACGTCCACGCCGGCATGGTCGCCCTGGACGGCGAGAAGATGTCGAAGTCCAAGGGGAACCTGGTCTTCGTCTCCCGGCTGCGCCGCGACGGCGTCGACCCCGCCGCCATCCGTCTGGCGCTGCTCGCCCACCACTACCGCGCCGACTGGGAGTGGACCGACCAGGTGCTGCGGGACGCCGTCGGCCGTCTCGGCCGCTGGCGCGCGGCGGTCTCCCGGCCCGACGGACCGTCCGCCGACGCCCTCGTGGAGGAGATCCGCGAGGCCCTGGTGAACGACCTGGACGCGCCCGCGGCCCTCGCCGCGGTCGACCGCTGGGCGGCCCGCCAGGAAGACGAGGGCGGTACCGACATCGGGGCGCCGGGCCTGGTGAGCCGGGCGGTGGACGCACTGCTGGGCGTGGCCCTGTGACCACCGGCGGCAGCGACCGGTAGACAGCGACGAGGGGGCGGTTCCCGGCCGGGAACCGCCCCCTCGTCCATGTCCTCAGTCCTCCGGGCCGTCCTCGTCCTCGCCCTTCGGGCCGCTCCCGGCCGCACCGCCGGAACCGCCGGAGGTGTCCGGCTTCGGCGGGCGGGGCCTGCCGCCCGGGTTGTCCCGCAGGTACGAGCCGCCCTCGCCGCCCTCCGCCGTCGCGTGGCCGCCCGGCGGACCGGCGTCCCGGCGCCGCAGGTACCGCTCGAACTCGCGGGCGATCGCCTCGCCCGACGCCTCCGGCAGCTCGGCCGTGTCCCGGGCCTCCTCCAGCGTCTGCACGTACTCGGCGACCTCGCTGTCCTCGGCGGCCAGCTGGTCCACGCCCACCTGCCAGGCGCGCGCGTCCTCGGGCAGCTCGCCCTGCGGGATGCGCAGGTCCAGCAGGTCCTCCAGACGGTTGAGCAGTGCCAGGGTGGCCTTCGGGTTCGGCGGCTGGGAGACGTAGTGCGGGACGGCCGCCCACAGCGACACCGCCGGCACCCCGGCGTGCGCGCACGCCTCCTGGAGGACGCCGACGATGCCCGTCGGGCCTTCGTACTTGGTCTCCTCCAGGTCCATCCGGCGGGCCAGGTCCGCATCGGACGTGACCCCGCTGACCGGCACCGGACGCGTGTGCGGGGTGTCCCCGAGCAGAGCGCCCAGGACGACCACCAGTTCCACGCCCAGCTCGTGCGCGAAGCCGAGGAGCTCGTTGCAGAACGAGCGCCAGCGCATGGACGGCTCGATGCCGCGGACCAGCACCAGATCGCGCGGCTTGTCGCCGCCGACACGGACCACCGACAGCCTCGTCGTGGGCCAGGTGATCTTGCGCACACCGTCTTCCATGAACACCGTGGGGCGGTTCACCTGGAAGTCGTAGTAGTCCTCGGCGTCCAGGGCCGCGAACACCTCGCCCTTCCACTCGCGTTCCAGATGCGCGACCGCCGTGGAGGCGGCGTCGCCGGCATCGTTCCAGCCCTCGAACGCGGCCACCATGACTGGGTCGATCAGCTCGGGAACCCCCTCCAGCTCGATCACCCAGTGCCTCCTTCCGACGTGCCCTCGCTTGACCCACCAACCTTACGGCGTCCGGCGGGGGCGTCCGCAGCCCCCTTGTGCGGGGCGGTGCACGGATCACTGCCCCGATCCCCACCCCGGAACACCCCCGGTCGGCGCGGAGCCCGCGCGGCTCGTCACCGGGATTCCCCGGGGTGACGCGCGAACGCGGCGCCGCCCCGGTGGGTGGCGCCGCGCCGTGCCGGGTTCCGTCAGCCGAACGCCTTGACGGCCTGGTAGTACGTCCACGCCGTGCCGTTGCAGGTGGTCTTCGTGGCGCCGGAGTAGCCGTTGCACACCCGCTTGAGGTCCTCGTACAGGGCGCTGTCCAGGCGCGCCTTGTTGGCGCTGAAGGTGCCGGCCGCCTTGTAGTTGCGGTAGCCGAAGTCGTGGCGGGCGCAGGAGAGCGAGAAGGGGAAGCCGAAGGGGTTGTCCGGGGAGGAGCTGCAGTAGTCGGTGGACCAGTCGAACTGGTAGGCGGCCCAGGCCGACTGGTTCGCCCGGGCCGCGGCCCACGTGTTGTAGCTGGACGCGCTGGTCTGCGTCCAGGCGGCGAGCACCTGGGGCTTGTCGGCGGGAGCCGCGGTGGCCGAGCCGGCGGTCGCGGTGACGGTGAGCAGGGCCATGGCCGAGGCGGCGAGGCCGGTGGCGAGTCTGCGGTGCATCCCACACCTCCATGAGACCTGCGACCCGGCCATCGGACCGCAGGTGCATGACAATGAAGGCGGGGGCTGTAGGTCCCCTTTAACGGGCTGAGGCCGCTCTCGACGGGGCGAGACGGGGACGGCGGCCGCCGCCCCCCGTACGCCTCACCGTCCTGTCAGCTCCAACTCCAGCAGCCACTCCACGACTTCGGTGTGGTGCCGGGCCTGCCGCGGATCCACGCCCCACACGTACAGCCCGTGCCCGGCGACCACCACGGCGGGCATGCGGGGGTCCCGGGCCGCCTCCAGCCGGTCGCCCAGCTCCCTCATGTCCTGGCTGTTGGCGATGACCGGCAGCGTCACCGCGACCCCGTGCGCGGGCTGCCCGATCCCCTTGAGCATCTCCAGGTCCCGCAGGACGATCCCGCCGGGCCTCCGGCGGCCCATCGCCACCGACGCCACCGTATGAACGTGCACCACCGCACCCGCGCCGGTCGACGCGGCCACCCGCGCGTGCAGTGCGGCCTCCGCCGACGGCCGGCCCCCCTGCACGGCCGCGCCCCGCTCGTCCACCAGCACCACGTCGGCGGAGGTCAGCTCCCCCTTGTCGCGGCCGCTCGCGGTCACCGCGAGCCGCAGCGGATCACGGGAGAGCACCACGGACAGGTTCCCCGACGTCCCCCGCATCCAACCGAACGAGGCGAAACGGGCGGACTCGGCGGCCAGCACCGCCCCCGCTCGAGCCAGGTCCCGCGCACCGCCGCCCGCGCTCACCCGCCACTCCGCACCACGGTGATCCCGTCGAACGTCCCCGCCTCCGCGTGGTCGCCGACACCCCGCGCGAAGTACGGCTCCCCGGGCCGCCGGACCCCCACGGTCCGCCACCCCGCCGCCCGCGCCGCGTCCAGCTCGCCCGCACGGTCCGAGAGGAACAGCAGCCGGCGCGGCGCGACACCCGTCGCCGACGCGATACGGCGGTACGACCCCGGCTCCTGCTTCGGTCCCGCGTTCTCGGTGTCGTACAGACCGGAGAGCAGCGGCAGCAGATCACCGCCCGGTGCCGAGGAGAACCAGGCCCGCTGCGCCACCACCGACCCGGACGAGTAGACGTACAGCCGGATTCCCGCCGCGTGCCAGTCGCGCAGCGCCGGGACCACGTCGTCGTAGAAGTGCGGGACCAGATCGCCCCGGGCGAACCCCTCGCGCCAGACGAGCCCCTGAAGGGTCTTCAGGGCGGTCTCCTTGCGGTCCTCGTCCAGCCAGGCGTTCAGCGTCTTCTCCACCCGGACCGCGTCGGCGTCCGGTTCCCCCGTCACCTCCCGCACCCGCGCCACCGCCCGCGCCACTTCGGGCTCCCCGGCCCGCTCGGTGAGCAGCGCGGTGAACCGGGCGCGCGAGTACGGGTACAACACGTCCACGACGAACCGCGTGGCGCTCGTCGTGCCCTCGACGTCGAGCACCACGGCGTCCGCCCCCAGGCGCAGGCTCACCCGGCGGCCCCGTCCCGCTGGTACCCGGCGGTCAGCGTGTCGTGGTCCGGGAACAGGGAGGCGATGGCGGAGCCGGTGAAGTTGCCGATCCAGCCGTCCTCCTGGTGGAAGAAGCGGATCGCGGTGAACGACGGCCGCGTGCCCATGTCGAACCAGTGCGTGGTCCCGCGCGGCACGCCGAGCAGATCGCCCCGCTCGCACAGGACCGCGTGCACCTCGCCGTCCACGTGCAGGTAGAAGACGCCCGAGCCGGAGACGAAGAAGCGGACCTCGTCATCGTCGTCGTGCGTGTGCTCCTGGAGGAACTTCTCGCGGGCGGCCTTCGCCCGCACCGGGTACTCCGGGTCGTCGCCGGGGTGCAGGCCGAGCACGTCGACGGTGGTGAAGCCCTCCTCCGCGCTCAGCCGGTCGATCTCCGGCCCGTACGCGGCGAACACCGCCTCGCCGCCGGCGTCGGCGGGCACGTCCGCGCGGACCGGCCACTGCTCGTAGCGCACCCCGAGGGGCCCCAGGGCGGCCGCGATCTCGGCGGGGTCCGAGGTGCGGCGGACCACGGTTTTGGGGCCGGACTCGGGCCAGGTCGTCAACAGGGTCATGGCAGCAACTCCCGCAGCGCTCGGAGGACTTCCGGACACCGAGACAAGCACCCGGGGAGCGGCGGGGGGAAGAGGGCGTGGTCCCGGCGGGCGGGCGCCGGACACACGGAAGGGGCGGCTCCGTCGTCGGGAGCCGCCCCCTCGCGCCGTTCCGGACCCGGTACGGGGGTCCGGCACGCGATGCCGGCCGGTCCAGGTCAGGGGAGGAGTGGACCGGCCGGCACCGACACCTACTTCTTGTCGAGCAGGCCCTGCACCTTGTCACGGACCTCGTCCGTGGCCAGGCCGCGGATCGTCAGGGTCGTACGGCGACGCAGGACGTCGTCCGCCGTCTCGGCCCACTCGTGGTCGCGGGCCCACACGACCTGCGCCCAGATCTCCGGAGCCTCCGGGTGGACGCGCTCGGCCAGCTCCGGCTGCTCGTTGGCCAGCCGGGCGATGTCGAAGGCCAGGGAACCGTAGTGGGTGGCCAGGTGCTTGGCCGTGTCGGCGGCCATCCGCGGACCCGGCGCCGGGTGGTCCACCAGCAGACGGTGGGCGACCGCGCGCGGGTTGGCCACACCCGGCAGCGGCAGCCTCTTCGGCAGCGAGGAGATCGGCTCGAAGTCGTCGCCGAGCGGGTGGCCCGGCAGTTCCTCCAGCTTCTGCATCACCGTGCGGCCGATGTGCCGGAAGGTGGTCCACTTGCCGCCCGCGACGGACAGCATGCCGCTCCTGCCCTCGGTGACGACCGTCTCGCGCTTGGCCTTGGCCGTGTCGCCGGGGCCGCCCGGCAGCACGCGCAGACCGGCGAAGGCGTAGGTGATCAGGTCACGCTGGAGCTGCTGGTCCCGGACGGAGAACGCGGCCTCGTCCAGGATCTGGGCTATGTCCTTCTCGGTGACGGACACGTCCGCCGGGTCGCCCTCGAACTCCTCGTCGGTCGTGCCGAGCAGCAGCATGTCCTCCCACGGGAGGGCGAAGGTGATGCGGTACTTGTCGATCGGGGTGGCCAGCGCCGCCTTCCACGGGGAGGTGCGCTTGAGGACCAGGTGCGCGCCCTTGGACAGGCGGATGGACGGCGCCGCGTTCGGGTCCTCCATCCGGCGCAGGTGGTCGACCCACGGGCCGGTGGCGTTCAGCACCAGACGGGCGTTGACACCGAACTCGTCGCCGGAGGTCCGGTCCTTGAGGTCGGCACCAGTGACCCGGCCCTTGGTGAAACGCAGCCCGGTGACCTCGGCGTGGTTGAGGACGACCGCGCCCGCCTCGACGGCCGCGCGGACCGTCATCAGCGCCATGCGCGCGTCGTTCATCTGGTCGTCGCCGTACACGGCCACGGCCTTGAGGTTCTCGGTGCGCAGCTCGGGCACCTCCTGCGCCGCCTTGGCGGGGGAGAGCAGGTGGCCCACGCCGTCACCGAAGGCGGAGAGCGCGGAGTAGGCGAAGACGCCCGCGCCGAGCTTCGCCGCGCCGTGCGGACCCCCCTTGTACACGGGGAGGTAGAAGGTGAGCGGGTTCGCCAGGTGGGGGGCCACCTGACGGGAGACCGCACGGCGCTCGAAGTGGTTCTCCGCCACCAGCTTCACCGCGCCGGTCTGCAGGTAGCGCAGACCGCCGTGGAGCAGCTTGGAGGAGGCGGAGGAGGTGGCACCGGCGAAGTCGCCGGCGTCGACCAGCGCCACCCTGAGCCCGGACTGCGCGGCGTGCCAGGCGGTGGAGATGCCCAGGATGCCGCCGCCGATCACAAGAAGGTCGTACGACGCCTTGGAGAGCTGCTCCCTGGTCTCGGCCCGGCTCGGGTTCGAGCCGGAGGCGGGGTGCGTCCCCAGGGCAGGCACGGACTTCAGGGTGGACTGACTGGTCATGTCGGGTACTTACTCCTCGTCAGAGCTTTCTGAGCGGTTCGGGCCGCTCAGTCCTCGTCCTCGATCCAGCCCATGGTCCGGTCGACGGCCTTGAGCCAGTTCTTGTACTCACGGTCGCGGATGTCCGCGTCCATCTGGGGGGTCCATTCGGCGGCCCGGCGCCAGTTGGCGCGCAGTTCGTCGGTGCTGGACCAGAAGCCGACGGCCAGGCCGGCGGCGTAGGCGGCGCCGAGGCAGGTGGTCTCGGCGACCATCGGGCGCACCACGGGTGCGTCCAGGACGTCGGCGAGGGTCTGCATCAGCAGGTTGTTGGAGGTCATGCCGCCGTCGACCTTCAGGGCCACCAGCTCGTCGCCGGAGTCCTTCACCATGGCGTCCGCGATCTCCCGCGTCTGCCAGGCGGTGGCCTCCAGCACGGCACGCGCGAGGTGTGCCTTGGTCACGTACCGGGTCAGACCGGCGATCACACCGCGGGCGTCGGAGCGCCAGTGCGGGGCGAACAGACCGGAGAAGGCCGGCACGAAGTAGGCGCCGCCGTTGTCCTCGACCGAGAGCGCGAGCGTCTCGATCTCGGCGGCGGTGGAGATCAGGCCCATCTGGTCGCGCATCCACTGCACCAGGGAGCCCGTGACGGCGATGGAGCCCTCCAGGGCGTACACCGTCGGCTGGTCGCCGATCTTGTAACCGACCGTGGTCAGCAGACCGGCGTAGGAGTTGATGATCTTGTCACCGGTGTTCATCACCATGAAGGTGCCGGTGCCGTAGGTCGACTTGGTCTCGCCCTCGGAGTAGCAGCACTGGCCGAACAGGGCCGCCTGCTGGTCGCCGAGCGCGGAGGCGACCGGGATGCCGCCGAGCAGCTCGCCGAGCTTGCCGCCGGTGACCTCGCCGTAGACCTCGGCCGAGGAGCGGATCTCGGGCAGGATCTGCAGCGGCACGCCGATGGACTCGGCGATCTTCGGGTCCCACTGCATGGTGTGCAGGTTCATCAGCAGGGTGCGCGAGGCGTTGGTGACGTCGGTGACGTGCCGGCCGCCGTCGACACCGCCGGTCAGGTTCCAGATGACCCAGCTGTCCATGGTGCCGAAGAGGATGTCGCCCGCCTCGGCGCGCTCCTGGAGGCCGTCGACGTGGTCGAGCAGCCAGCGGGCCTTCGGCCCGGAGAAGTACGAGGCCAGCGGCAGGCCGGTCTCGCGGCGGAAGCGGTCCTGGCCGACGTTGCGGCCCAGCTCCCGGCAGAGGCCGTCGGTGCGGGTGTCCTGCCAGACGATGGCGTTGTGGACGGGCTCACCGGTGTTCTTGTCCCACAGCACGGTGGTCTCGCGCTGGTTGGTGATGCCGATGGCCTTGATGTCGTCGCGGGTGATGCCGGCCTTCTGGATGGCCCCGGCGACGACCTCCTGGACGTTGGTCCAGATCTCGTTGGCGTTGTGCTCGACCCATCCCGGCTTCGGGAAGATCTGCTCGTGCTCCTTCTGGTCGACGGAGACGATCCGGCCGTCCTTGTCGAAGACGATGCAGCGCGAGGAGGTCGTGCCCTGGTCGATGGCCGCGATGAACGGGCCTGCGGTGTGGGCGTCGGTCACTGTGTGCTCCTGGAAGATCCGTGGTGTAGGGGCTGTACGTACGGCGCGTGCCGGGAAGTCCTGGTGCTTCTTAAGCGAATGCGACGTTGTAGATGCCTGCACCGATGGCGCCGCCGATCAGCGGGCCGACCACCGGGATCCAGGCGTAGCTCCAGTCGGAACCGCCCTTGTTGGGCAGGGGCAGCAGGGCGTGCACGATGCGCGGACCGAGGTCACGGGCCGGGTTGATCGCGTAGCCCGTCGGGCCGCCGAGGGAGAGACCGATCGAGACCACCACGAGCGCGGTGACCAGACCGCCGAGGACGCCGAGACCGTTGCCCTTGTCGTTCAGGCCCTGGGTGAGGACCGCGAGGATCAGCACGACCGTGCCGATGATCTCCGTGGCGAGGTTCTGCACCGCGTTGCGGATCTCCGGGCCGGTGGAGAAGACGCCGAGGACCGGGCCCGCGCCCTTCTCCTGGGCCTCGACGGCCTTGGCCGCGGTGGCCTGGGCGCCCGGACCGCCGACGATCTCCTTGTCGGTGAGGTGCGCGTGGAACTGACCGTAGTAGGCGAGCCACACCAGAGTCGCGCCGATCATCGCGCCGAGCAGCTGGCCGGCGAAGTAGGTCGGAACGTTGCTCCATTCGCCGTCCTTGATCGCCAGGGCGACGGTCACGGCCGGGTTGAGATGGGCGCCGGAGAGGGGCCCGGAGATGTACACGGCCGTCAGTACGGCGAAGCCCCACCCGAAGGTGATGGCGAGCCAGCCGGCGTTACGGGCCTTGGAGGCCTTCAGCGTCACGGCGGCGCAGACGCCGCCGCCGAGCAGGATGAGTATGGCGGTACCGATGGTCTCGCCGATGAAGATGTCGGAGCTGGACACCCGCGACTCCTTTGTCCTTCGTCCAGGGGTAGCCGTACCCCGGGTCCCTCCGGGGGTCTGGCGCCCTCGGGGGTGAGAGCGATGAGCTGGCCCTTGGCGTTGTCACACTCTAACGCGTATTGCCGGTAGGTGTTCGACAATGCCGACCGATGGACGGGAGTCTTGCTTCGGCGTTACGCGTGCGTCAAGAGTTCTGTTATCGAAAGCAGGATCGTTATTGATCGCTGCCGGTTATCGCTCTTCCCTGCGCTGACATACCTTCTCGCCCTATATGTCCATTTCAGAGTATGGCGAGAACCGGAACGCCGCCCGGCGTCCCGGTCACCCATGGGGAAGAGCGCTCAGCGCTCAGAAACGGCCCGCGCCCAGGTCCCTGGAGACGGCCCGGGCGCAGTCGCGCACCGCGGCGATCAGTTCGGGGCGCAACTCGCCCTCCCGGCACAGCCGCTCCACGGCGCCGGTGATGCCGACCGCGCCCACGGGCATGCGCCGCCGGTTGTGGATGGGCGCCGCGACGGACGCCACCCCCTCGTAGGTCTCCTCCACGTCGGCCGCGTACCCACGCGCGCGCGTCAGGTCGAGCAGATGCTCGAAGTCGCCCGCGTCGCACACAGTGCGATCCGTGAAGGGCTTGCGGTCGGCCTCCAGCGCCTCGCTGTGCGCCACCGGGTCGTACGCCGACAGCACCTTGCCCAGCGCCGTGGAGTGCAGGGGCTGCATCGCCCCGATCTCCAGCACCTGCCGGCTGTCGTCCGGCCGGAAGACGTGGTGCACGATCAGCACGCCCTGCTGGTGAAGGACGCCCAGGTACACGCTCTCCCCGCTGGAGCGGGCCAGGTCGTCGGTCCACACCAGCGCCCGCGCCCGCAGCTCGTGCACGTCGAGATAGGTGGTGCCGAGACGCAGCAGCTCCGCGCCCAGCTGGTAGCGCCCCGAGGCGTCGTCCTGCTCCACGAACCCCTCCTGCTGGAGGGTGCGCAGGATGCCGTGGGCGGTCCCCTTGGCGAGGCCCAGCGACGAGGCGATGTCCGACAGGCCGAGGCGCCGCTCGCCGCCCGCCAGTAGCCGCAGCATCGCGGCCGCCCGTTCGAGCGACTGGATGTTCCGTGCCATCGCCGTCCTGCCTCCGTCTCCTCCGACCGCCGACGAACGCCGTCGACGCCGTCCACTGGTGTCGACCGCTGTCGTACACCGTCGTACGTCGTGTTAACCGCCGTTCGGCAATGTCGAACACTACCGGTCGATGCCGACCTCCCGCTAATGGTCCGACGACACCTGTTACATCACAGGAGGCCCGGGCGTGGTGCCGGGGCCACCGCGTCCGCCTCGTGGACGCCGCTGCCCATCCAAGCCCACTCCCGGCTACTCTGGCGCCGTGCGGCCTCCGCCAGCCGGGGAAACCGCATAGCCGACAGCCGTCGCAGCCCAGGGAGCCCCTTCATGGCCTCGTCGCCAACGTCCCCTTCCGCCGACAGCCGGACCCGCGTGTCCGCGCTCCGAGACGCGCTCGCCACCCGTGTGGTCGTGGCCGACGGAGCCATGGGCACCATGCTCCAGGCCCAGGACCCCACCCTCGACGACTTCCAGCAGCTCGAGGGCTGCAACGAGATCCTCAACCTCACCCGCCCGGACATCGTCCGCTCCGTCCACGAGGCGTACTTCGCGGTGGGCGTCGACTGCGTCGAGACCAACACCTTCGGAGCGAACCACTCCGCCCTCGGCGAGTACGACATCCCCGAGCGCGTGCACGAGCTGTCCGAGTCCGGCGCCCGTGTCGCCCGCGAGGTCGCCGACGAGTTCACGGCGAAGGACGGCCGCCCCCGCTGGGTCCTCGGCTCCATCGGCCCCGGCACCAAGCTGCCCACCCTCGGCCACGCCCCGTACACCACCCTCCGCGACGCCTACCAGCGCAACGCCGAGGGCCTGGTCACCGGCGGCGCCGACGCCCTCCTCGTCGAGACCACCCAGGACCTGCTCCAGACCAAGGCCGCCGTACTCGGCGCCCGCCGCGGCCTGGACGCCCTCGGCCTCGACGTGCCCGTGATCGTGTCCGTGACCGTCGAGACCACCGGCACGATGCTGCTCGGCTCGGAGATCGGCGCCGCACTGACCGCGCTGGAACCGCTCGGCATCGACATGATCGGCCTGAACTGCGCCACCGGCCCGGCCGAGATGAGCGAACACCTGCGCCACCTCGCCCGCAACGCCCGCATCCCCCTGTCCTGCATGCCCAACGCGGGCCTGCCGGTCCTCGGCAAGAACGGCGCCCACTACCCGCTGACCGCGCCCGAGCTGGCCGACGCGCAGGAGACGTTCGTCCGCGAGTACGGCCTCTCCCTCGTCGGCGGCTGCTGCGGCACCACCCCCGAACACCTGCGCCAGGTGGTGGAACGGGTCCGTGACATGACCCCGGCCCCGCGCGACCCGCGCCCCGAACCGGGCGCCGCCTCCCTGTACCAGTCGGTGCCGTTCCGGCAGGACACCGCGTACCTGGCGATCGGCGAGCGCACCAACGCCAACGGATCCAAGAAGTTCCGCGAGGCCATGCTGGAGGCCCGCTGGGACGACTGCGTGGAGCTGGCACGGGAGCAGATCCGCGAGGGCGCCCACATGCTGGACCTGTGTGTGGACTACGTCGGCCGCGACGGCGTCGCGGACATGGAGGAGCTCGCCGGGCGTTTCGCGACCGCCTCCACCCTGCCGATCGTCCTGGACTCCACCGAGGTCGACGTGCTCCGGGCGGGCCTGGAGAAGCTCGGCGGCCGCGCCGTCATCAACTCGGTGAACTACGAGGACGGTGCCGGCCCGGAGTCACGGTTCGCGAAGGTCACCAAGCTCGCCCAGGAGCACGGCGCCGCGCTGATCGCGCTGACCATCGACGAGGAGGGCCAGGCCCGCACCCCGGAGAAGAAGGTCGAGATCGCCGAACGGCTGATCGACGACCTGACGCAGAACTGGGGCATCCGCGAGGACGACATCCTCATCGACACCCTGACCTTCACCATCTGCACCGGGCAGGAGGAGTCCCGCAAGGACGGCATCGCCACCATCGAGGCCATCCGCGAGCTCAAGCGCCGCCACCCGGCCGTCCAGACCACCCTCGGCCTGTCGAACATCTCCTTCGGCCTCAACCCGGCCGCCCGCATCCTGCTCAACTCCGTCTTCCTGGACGAGTGCGTGAAGGCGGGCCTGGACTCGGCGATCGTGCACGCCTCGAAGATCCTCCCGATCGCCCGGTTCGACGACGAACAGGTCCGCACCGCCCTCGACCTGATCCACGACCGTCGCGCCGAGGGCTACGACCCGCTGCAGAAGCTGATGCAGCTGTTCGAGGGCGCCACCGCGAAGTCGCTGAAGGCCGGCAAGGCGGAGGAACTGGCGGCGCTGCCGCTGGAGGAACGCCTCAAGCGGCGGATCATCGACGGCGAGCGCAACGGCCTCGAGCCGGACCTCGACACGGCGCTCGAGGACCGGCCGGCGCTGGACATCGTCAACGAGACCCTGCTCGACGGGATGAAGGTCGTCGGCGAACTGTTCGGCTCCGGCCAGATGCAGCTGCCGTTCGTGCTCCAGTCGGCCGAGGTGATGAAGGCGGCCGTCGCCTACCTCGAACCGCACATGGAGAAGTCGGACGCCGACGGCAAGGGCACCATCGTGCTGGCCACCGTGCGCGGCGACGTGCACGACATCGGCAAGAACCTGGTCGACATCATCCTGTCGAACAACGGCTACAACGTCGTCAACCTCGGCATCAAGCAGCCGGTCTCGGCGATCCTGGAGGCGGCCGAGGAGCACCGGGCCGACGTGATCGGCATGTCGGGGCTGCTGGTGAAGTCCACGGTGATCATGAAGGAGAACCTGGAGGAGCTGAACCAGCGCGGTCTGGCCGCCGACTTCCCGGTCATCCTCGGCGGCGCCGCCCTCACCCGCGCCTACGTCGAGCAGGACCTGTACGAGGTCTACGAGGGCGAGGTCCGCTACGCCCGCGACGCGTTCGAGGGCCTGCGCCTGATGGACGCGCTGATCGGCGTCAAGCGGGGCGTGCCCGGCGCCAAGCTCCCGGAACTGAAGCAGCGCCGGGTACGGGCCACGGCCCCCGTGGAGGTCGAGGAACGCCCGCAGGAGGGCCACGTCCGCTCCGACGTCGCCACCGACAACCCCGTGCCGACCCCGCCCTTCTGGGAGACCCGCGTCATCAAGGGCATCCAGCTCAAGGAGTACGCGAGCTGGCTCGACGAGGGCGCTCTCTTCAAGGGCCAGTGGGGACTGAAGCAGGCCCGCACCGGCGAGGGACCCACGTACGAGGAACTCGCGGAGACCGAGGGCCGCCCCCGGCTGCGCGGCCTGCTCGACCGGCTCCAGACCGAGAACCTGCTCGAAGCGGCCGTCGTCCACGGCTACTTCCCCTGCGTGTCCAAGGACGACGACCTGATCATCCTGGACGAACAGGGCAACGAACGCACCCGCTTCACCTTCCCCCGCCAGCGCCGCGGCCGCCGGCTCTGCCTGGCCGACTTCTTCCGGCCCGAGGAGTCGGGGGAGACGGACGTCGTCGGACTCCAGGTCGTCACCGTCGGCAACCGGATCGGCGAGGAGACCGCCAAGCTCTTCGAGGCCAACGCCTACCGCGACTACCTCGAACTGCACGGCCTCTCGGTGCAGTTGGCCGAGGCCCTCGCCGAGTACTGGCACGCCCGCGTCCGCGCCGAACTCGGCTTCGCCGGCGAGGACCCGGCCGACATCGAGGACATGTTCGCCCTGAAGTACCGGGGCGCACGCTTCTCCCTCGGCTACGGCGCCTGCCCCAACCTGGAGGACCGCGCCAAGATCGCCGAGCTGCTGAAGCCCGAGCGGATCGGCGTCCACCTCTCGGAGGAGTTCCAGCTCCACCCCGAGCAGTCCACCGACGCCATCGTGATCCACCACCCGGAGGCGAAGTACTTCAACGCCCGCTGAGCCCTCCCGGGGTCCGGCCACGCCCACCCGTCGCGTTCGGTCCGTCCGTGCGCGTCTGCGGGTGGGTGGGGGCCGGTCGCGCGGTTCCCCGCGCCCCTTCGGGGGCGCTGAGCTCGGCGCTGAGCTCCGCGTGCCGGGCATGGCGAGGAGCCTCTGGCCTGCGCCGGGGGTGTTTCAAGGGCTACCCGCGGGCGCGCGGGATAAACGAGGCGCTTCGGGCGCCGGAGACGTACACTGGTCGGTCCATTGCAGGCCGGTTCCCCGCACGGGAACCGGCCTGGTCGTCCCCCGAGGAGGTGCGCCAGGATGACCAGCACGGTCCCCGCGCTCGGAACCCGTACAGCCGAAGGCTCCGCCCTGCAGGCGGTCCTCCTCGACATGGACGGCACCCTGGTGGACACCGAGGGCTTCTGGTGGGACGTCGAGGTGGAGGTCTTCGCCGCCCTCGGCCACCCCCTGGACGAGTCCTGGCGGCACGTCGTCGTCGGCGGCCCCATGACCCGCAGCGCCGGCTTCCTCATCGAGGCCACCGGCGCCGCCATCACCCTCGCCGAACTCGCGGTACTGCTCAACGACGGCTTCGAGGAGCGCATCGGCCAGGCCCTGCCCCTGATGCCCGGCGCCGCCCGGCTGCTCGCCGAACTCCACGAGCACGCCATCCCCACCGCCCTGGTCTCCGCCTCCCACCGGCGCATCATCGACCGGGTGCTCACCGTGCTGGGCTCCCACCACTTCGACCTGTCCGTCGCCGGCGACGAGGTCTCCCGCACCAAGCCCTTCCCGGACCCGTACCTGATGGCCGCCGCCCGACTGGGCGCCGACCCCTCCCGTTGCGCCGTCGTCGAGGACACCGCCACCGGCGTCGCCGCCGCCGAGGCCGCGGGCTGCCGGGTGGTCGCCGTCCCCTCCGTCGCCCCCATCACCCCGGCCGCCGGACGTACCGTGGTCCCCTCCCTCGAAGCCGTCGACCTGGCATTTCTCCGTGGCCTGATGACGGAAATGCGCTAGCCGTTCACCCAGCGTGCAAAGTCCGTCCGCCCGGTCGGACAAATACCTGGGGAAGTACACCCGAGTGGAAATGGAAGTCGGCCGAGCGGCCGGAATTCACTGACTCCCCGCACAGTTACGGGTGTGAGGTTCCCCACGCCGGACGACCTCGACAACGTTGCCCTGCTGTGCTGGTAGGCCCTGTTCGGCCGGAAACGGCAGGTCCATGTGTCCCGATTGATGGGAAGCTGCACTAATCCTGCCGCTGTCGGGTTTTCGGTGCGTCCGCGCCCGGTTCCCCTGCGTGATGAACGGTCAACTCACGCGGCCGCGAACCCTCCTGCGCACGCGGACTAATCTCATCGCGAGAACATCGTCGCACCCCCCGTGAACCGCCGCACCACCCATGCATGCCGGTTACACGGACCCGAACAGCTCTGGAGAAACTCCCGCATGAACCGCAAGATTTTGGTGCTGCCGGCGGTAGCCGGCCTCCTCACCCCGGTTCTCGCCGCGTGCGGCACGTCCGACAGCGGGAGCAACAGCGGCGACGCCATCGTCGTCGGCACCACGGACCGGTTCACCGCCACCGCCGACGCCCCGGCCCCCCTCGACCCCGCCTACGCCTACGACGTCGGCACCTGGAACATCCTGCGCCAGACCGTGCAGACGCTGATGGCCCAGCCCAAGGGCGAGGGCGACCCCACCCCGGACGCCGCGGAGAGCTGCACCTTCACCGACAGCGGCAGCGAACGCTACGCCTGCAAGCTGCGTGAGGGCCTGAAGTTCGCGAGCGGCGACCCGGTGACCGCGGCCGACGTCAAGTTCTCCATCGAGCGTGCGCTGCGCATCGACGCCGACAGCGGTGTCGCCGCCCTGCTCAACACGATCGACACCATCGAGACGCAGGGCGACCGCGAGGTCGTCTTCCACCTCAAGACGGCCGACGCCACCTTCCCGTACAAGCTGTCCACCCCGGTCGCGGGCATCGTCAACCCGAAGGACTACCAGAAGGACAAGCTGCGCGACGGCTTCGACGTCGACGGCTCCGGCCCCTACACCTTCAAGGCCGACGTCAAGGGCGACGCGATAGCCAGCGCCACCTTCACCAAGAACCCCTCGTACAAGGGCAGCGTGACGGTGAACAACGACGAGGTCGTGCTGCGCGCCTACGACAACGCCGACGCCATGGGCACCGCCATCGACAAGGGCGACGTCGACGTCATGACCCGCACCATGTCGCCCGCCCAGATCCAGAAGCTCGACGGCGGCAGCAGCGACAGCGTCGACCTCGTCGACATGCCCGGCCTGGAAATCCGCTACCTGGCCTTCAACACCACCGCGTCCACGGTCAAGTCCAAGGCCGTCCGCCAGGCCATGGCCCAGATCATCAACCGCGGCGAACTCGTCGCCAAGGTCTACGGCACCCAGGCCGAACCGCTGTACTCGCTGGTCCCGGCCACGGTCACCGGCCACTCCAACTCGTTCTTCAACAAGTACGGCAACCCCAGCGTCGACAAGGCCAAGAACCTGCTCGGCAAGGCCGGCATCACCACCCCGGTGAAGCTGACCCTGCACTACACGACCGACCACTACGGCTCGGCCACCAAGCAGGAGTTCGAGGTCCTGCAGAAGCAGCTCAACAACAGCGGCCTGTTCGACGTCTCCATCAAGGGCCACCCCTGGGCCACCTTCCGCCCCGCCGAGCAGAAGGGGCAGTACGACGTCTACGGCATGGGCTGGTTCCCCGACTTCCCGGACGCCGACAACTTCCTCGCGCCCTTCCTCGACAAGGACAACTTCCTCGGCTCGCCGTACTCCAACAACACCATCCAGCGCAGCCTGATCCCGCAGTCCCGCCGCGAGGCCGACCGCATCGGCGCCTCCAACAGCCTGACCGAGATCCAGGACATCGTCGCCGAGGACGTCCCCGTCCTGCCGCTGTGGCAGGGCAAGCAGTACGTCGCCGCGCGGAACGACATCACCGGCGTCGCCTACGCCCTCAACTCCTCCTCCACGCTCCAGCTGTGGGAGCTCGGCCGCGGTGTGAGCGGCTGACGGCTCTCTCAACCCGGGGGCCAGGCACGACGGCCCCCGGGGAACCGGCGCCAGGACGGTGGCTCCGGTGTGACGAACCGACGACAAGGCACAATTCAAGTGAACATGCGCAACCAGTGGCCAGTCCTGCCCGTCGTGGCGGGGCTGGCCTCCGGCCTGTTGACCGGCTGTGGCTCCGAGACCGGTGATTCCGGGGGCACCGGCTCCTCCGTGGTGATGGGGATGTCCGACGACGTCCTCGCCACGGACCCGGCATCCGGCTACGACCCCGGCTCCTGGATACTGTTCGACAACGTCTTCCAGTCGCTCCTCAGCTTCCCCAAGGGCGGCACCGAACCCGAGCCCGAACTGGCGAAGGAATGCACCTTCACCGACACCCGGGCCATGGTCTACCGGTGCGAACTGAAGGACGGCCTGAAGTTCAGCAACGGCGACGCCCTCACCTCCGAGGACGTCAAGTTCTCCTTCGAGCGCATGAGGAAGATCGACGACCCCGCGGGTCCCGCGATCATGTTCCCGATGCTCGGGAAGGTCGACACCCCGAACGAGAAGACCGTCGTCTTCCACCTGAAGGTCCCCGACGCCACCTTCCCCAGCAAGATCGCCTCCGGCGCCGGATCCATCGTCGACCACCGCCAGTACGACGCCGACGGCCTGCGCACCGACCACAAGGCCGTCGGCTCCGGCCCCTACAAACTGGACTCCTTCGACAAGGACCAGGCCGTCTTCTCCGTCAACGGCAACTACAAGGGCACCTCCGAGATCAGCAACTCCGGAGTCACCCTCAAGTTCTTCCACGGCGACCAGCCCGCCCTCAAGCGCTCCCTCCTCGACGGCGACATCGACATCGCCTACCGCGGCCTGACCGCCACCGACGTCGCCGACCTCGACCGGCAGGACGACAGCAAGGGCGTCGACGTCATCGAGGGCAGCAGCGCCGAGGTCCAGCACCTCGTCTTCAACATGAAGGACCCGGTCGCCGGCAAACTCGGCGTCCGCAAGGCCATGGCCCACCTCGTCGACCGAGAAGCCCTCATCAAGAACGTCTACGACGGCACCGCCACCCCGCTCTACTCGATCATCCCGGCGGGCATCGCCGGCCACAACACCGCCTTCTTCGACACCTACGGCGCCCGCCCCGACCGCGCCAAGGCCGCCGCCGCGCTACGCGCCGACGGCATCACCGGCAAGGTCAAGCTCACCCTGTGGTCCACGCCGTCCCGCTACGGCCCCGCCACCGACGAGGAACTGAAGGCCATCGCCGGCCAGCTCAACGCCAGCGGCCTGTTCGACGCCGACGTCAAGTCCGTCGCCTTCGACCAGTACGAGAAGGACATCGCCAAGGGCCGCTACGGCGTCTACGTCAAGGGCTGGGTGCCCGACTACCCCGACGCCGACAACTTCACCGCACCCTTCTTCGGCAAGGGCAACGTGCTGGCCAACCACTACAGCAACCGCACCATCACCGGATCCCTCATCCCCGGCACGGCCGCACAGAGCGACCGCGCCGCCACCGACAAGGACTTCGGCCGGCTCCAGGACATCGTCGCCGACGAACTGCCCATCCTGCCGGTCTGGCAGGGCAAGCAGTACGCCGTCGTCCGTGACGGCGTCTACGGCCTGGAGTACTGCCTGGACGCCTCCACGGTGTTCCGGTTCTGGGAACTCCACAAGAGCTGACCCCGGCCACGACAAGGGCGCCCCCTCCCACCCGGGAGGGGGCGCCCTTCGCCGTCGTACCGCCTACTGCGCGCCGGGCCGCACCAGCCCGCTCTCGTACGCGTACACCGCCGCCTGCACCCGGTCCCGCAGCCCCAGCTTGGTGAGCACATGCCCCACATGCGTCTTCACCGTCGTCTCACTGACGAACAGGTCCGCCGCGATCTCCGCGTTCGACAGCCCCCGCGCCACCAGCTTCAGCACCTCCACCTCACGGTCGGTGAGCGTGTGCAGGGTGTCCGGCACCGGCTCCTCACCCGACGGCAGATGCGTGGCGTACTTGTCCAGCAGCCGCCGGGTGATGCTCGGCGCCAGCATCGCCTCACCGCCCGCCACGACCCGGATCGCCTGCACCAGCTCGTTCGCCGGCGCGTCCTTCAGCAGGAAGCCGCTCGCACCCGCCCGCAGCGCCTCCACCACGTACTCGTCCAGATCGAACGTCGTCAGCACCAGCACCTTCGCCGGGCCGTCCCGCCCCGGCCCGGTGATCTGCCGGGTCGCCTCGACGCCGTCCATCCGCGGCATCCGGATGTCCATCAGCACGACATCCGGCTGCAGGGCCCGCACCTGGTCCAGGGCCTGCAGACCGTCGCCGGCCTCGCCGACGACCGCGAGGTCCTGCTCGGCCTCCAGGATCATGCGGAACCCGGTACGCAGCAGCGGCTGGTCGTCGACCAGTAGGACGCGGATCGCCACGTGACACTCCTTCGCTAGTCCGGCCCCATTCTGCCCTGCGCGGCCGCACCGACGGGCCGCCGGGGCACCCCCGGCACCGGCTCAGCCCGCCCCGGGACCGGGCTCCACGACCGGCAGCGGATAGGGCGGGGGAGTACCCCCGAACTCCGGACAGTGCGCCTGGTGGTCGCACCAGCCGCACAGCTTGGTCGGCCTCGGCCGCCACACCCCCGTCCGCGTGGCCTGCGAGATGGCCTCCCACAACGCGTGCAGCTTGCGCTCCACCCGCTCCAGGTCCGCGAGATCCGGGTCGTACGTCAGCACGTCCCCACTGCCCAGATAGACCAGCTGCAGCCGGCGCGGGACCACCCGCTTCAGCCGCCACACCACCAACGCGTAGAACTTCATCTGGAACAGGGCGCCCTCCGCGTACTCCGCCCGCGGCGCCTTCCCCGTCTTGTAGTCGACGATCCGCACCTCGCCCGTCGGCGCCACGTCCACCCGGTCGATGATCCCGCGCAGCCGCAGCCCCGACTCCAGCTCCGCCTCCACGAACAGCTCACGCTCGGCCGGCTCCAGCCGCGTCGGATCCTCCAGCGAGAACCAGCGCTCCACGAGCCGCTCGGCCTCCGCCAGCCAGCGGGCCAGCCGCTCGCCCTCCGGATCGTCCGCGAACAGCTCGGTCACCTCCGGCCTGCTCTCCCGCAACCGGTCCCACTGCCCCGGGATCAGCGCCTTGGCCCGCGGCACCGTCCGCTCCCCGGCCGGCGCGTCGAACAGCCGCTCCAGCACGGCGTGCACCAGCGTCCCCCGGGTCGCCGCCTCACTCGGCTTCTCCGGCAGCCGGTCGATCACCCGGAACCGGTACAGCAACGGACACTGCATGAAGTCACCGGCCCGCGACGGAGACAGCGACGAGGGCGCCACCGCCACCCGCCCGGCCTCCGGCGACCCTCCCGCGCCGGTCCCGGACTCCGCCTCACCCGTCCCGGACTCCGTCTCACCGGCGCCGGCCGCCGCCGAACCGGGCACGGCCGCGCCCGGCTCCGGCCCGCCCGCGGCCCCGGCCATCGAGGGGACCGGTCCCACCTGGGCCGGCAGCGCCGCCCCGGGCACGCTCGGCCGCGACGGGGCGACCGGTTCCGTCTGATCGGCGCCGCCCGTCCGGGCCCCCGCCTCCTCGATGCTGCTGTCCATTCCACAGACCATACGGCCCGCCACTGACAGTGACCCAGCCCGCGACCGCGTCGGCCACCCCACCGCGGGGCAAACACAAGGGGTGCCGGGGCGAAACACGCCACCACGGCCGCATACCATCGACGAGAGACCCTTCCGCCCCGTCAGGCGCGGAAGACGCTTCGAACGAGGGGAAACCGTGGACGTGAGCGGCGGGAGCGGGCAGCCGCGGTCCGGCAACGACGAGCCGGCCGAGCACCCCGCAGGTCCAACGGCCCCGGCGACCGGACCCACCGATCACCCCGGCCCCGGGCCCGTACGGCCCGAGCCCCCCGCCCCCGAGCAGGACCGGCCCGAACGGTCCGAAACCCCCGCACCCGCACAGGACACCCCGCACCCGGACCACCCCACGGCCGACGACGAGCCCGCCCCGCAGCCGGACACCGCCACCGGCACCCGGCCCGCGACGTCCGACGAGGGCACCGGCACGACCGCCCCGGAACGGGGGACCGGCACCCGCGCCGAACCCGGCGGCACCGACAGCACGCCCCGCGCCGACCACGCCGAGCACCGCACCCTCGCACACTCCGGGATCGCCAAGGGCGCACCGCCCCGGCCACGGCCCAAAGAACCCGGCGGCGGCATCCTCATGGGACGCCCCTTCGGCGTCCCCGTCTACGTGGCCCCCAGCTGGTTCCTCGTCGCCGCCCTGATCACCTGGGTCTTCGGCGGCCAGCTCGACCGCGTCCTGCCCGAACTCGGCGCCGCCCGCTACCTCGTCTCCCTCTTCTTCGCGGTCGCCTTCTACGCCTCCGTCCTCGTCCACGAGCTCGCCCACACCGTCGCCGCGATCCGCTTCAAACTCCCCGTCCGCCGCATCCAGCTCCAGTTCTTCGGCGGCGTCTCCGAGATCGAGAAGGAAGCCGAGACCCCCGGCCGCGAATTCGTCCTCGCCTTCGTCGGCCCCCTGCTCTCCCTCGTCCTCGCCGGCCTGTTCTACCTCGCCATGAAACCGGTCGAACCCGGCACCGTCCCCGGCGTCCTGCTCGCCGGACTGATGGTCTCCAACCTCATCGTCGCGATCTTCAACCTCCTGCCCGGCCTGCCCCTCGACGGCGGCCGCATGCTCCGCGCCGTCGTCTGGAAGCTCAGCGGCAAACCCATGACCGGCACCGTCGCCGCCGCCTGGGTCGGCCGCGCCCTCGCCGTCTCCGTCCTCATCGGCCTGCCCCTGCTCAACCAGTCCGGCGCCCTCGGCGGCAGCGGCGAGGACACCGGCGGCATGGACACCGTCACCGACGCCCTGCTCGCCGCCATCCTCGCCGCCATCATCTGGACCGGCGCCGGCAACAGCCTCCGCATGGCCCGGCTGCGCGAACACCTCCCCGAACTCCGCGCCCGCACCCTGACCCGCCGCGCCGTACCGGTCGAGACCGACACCCCCCTCTCCGAAGCCCTCCGCCGCGCCAACGCCGCCGGCGCCCGCGCCCTCGTCGTCGTCGACGCCGACGGCCACCCCCTCTCCCTCGTCCGCGAGGCCGCCATCGTCGGCGTACCCGAACACCGACGCCCCTGGGTCGCCGTCAGCGGCCTCGCCCAGGACCTCACCGACGGCATGCGCGTCTCCGCCGAGCTGTCCGGCGAGGAACTCCTCGACACCCTGCGCGCCACCCCCGCCACCGAGTACCTCGTCGTCGAGGAGAGCGGCGAGATCTACGGCGTCCTGTCCGCCGCCGACGTCGAACGCGCCTTCGTCAAGGCCATGGCCAGACCGACGCCGTAGTGGTCCGCGGCCCCCGCAAAGGCCGGTAGTCTGTTCACATGTCCGAACCGACCGGTGCCGCCCGCAGGCGCGGGCCCTTCAAGGTCGGGGACCAGGTACAGCTGACCGACCCCAAGGGTCGCCACTACACGTTCACGCTCGAAGCCGGGAAGAACTTCCACACCCACAAGGGCTCCTTCCCGCACGACGAACTGATCGGCGCTCCCGAGGGCAGCGTTGTCCGCACCACCGGCAACGTCGCCTACCTCGCGCTGCGCCCCCTGCTCCCCGACTACGTCCTGTCCATGCCCCGCGGGGCAGCCGTCGTCTACCCCAAGGACGCGGGGCAGATCCTCGCCTTCGCCGACATCTTCCCCGGCGCACGCGTCGTCGAGGCCGGCGTCGGCTCCGGCTCGCTCAGCAGCTTCCTGCTGCGCGCCATCGGCGACCAGGGCATGCTGCACTCCTACGAGCGCCGCGAGGACTTCGCCGAGATCGCCCAGGCGAACGTGGAGCGCTACTTCGGCGGCCCGCACCCCGCCTGGCAGCTCACCGTCGGCGACCTCCAGGACAACCTGTCGGACACCGACGTCGACCGCGTCATCCTCGACATGCTCGCCCCCTGGGAATGCCTGGAGTCCGTCTCCAAGGCGCTCGTCCCCGGCGGCATCCTCTGCTGCTACGTGGCCACCACCACCCAGCTCGCCCGGACCGTCGAGTCCATCCGGGAGATCGGCTGCTTCAACGAGCCGACCGCCTGGGAGACCATGATCCGCAACTGGCACATCGAAGGCCTGGCCGTCCGCCCCGACCACCGCATGATCGGCCACACCGGCTTCCTGCTCACCGCCCGCCGCCTCGCGGACGGCGTCGAGCCCCCCATGCGCCGCCGCCGCCCCGCCAAGGGCGCCTACGGCGAGGACTACGCCGGCCCCAACGCGGACGGCGGCACCGGCCGCTGACCGGCCGCACACCCGAACAACGCCAGGGCGCCGTGCCCGAGTTCCCCCACCACAACGGGAACTCGGGCACGGCGCCCGTCCGTTGACAGGCCACCAGGACTCCCACTCCCCCCACGGCCCCGCCCGCCCGGACACACCCGGGCGCGCCACCCGCGGAAATCCCGGACCCCGCCGTTCCCCCGCACTGTGACGTGTGGCACCATGCTGGCCACCCCACCGGCACAGCCCTCACAGGAGACACTCCTAGTGCAGCAATCCGCCGTTCCGGAGCTCGCCCACGCCCAGACCCGGCCCATCCACTGGGTGGCGACCGCCACCGCCGTCGCCGGCGTCGTCGCGCTCTCCTCCGTCGTCCAGCCCGGATCGGCCACCGCCGCCCAGGCCGCCCCCGGCATCCGGACCCAGTCCGCCCCCGCCGCTGCGGCCCCGCCCAGCACCAGCGGCGTGGCCTTCCCGCTGCAGTGCGGACCCGTCAAGGCGGTCGTCGTCAAGAAGACCACCGGCGACCTCGACGGCGACGGCAGGCCCGAAACCGTCGCCGTCGTCCACTGCGACGCCCCCATGGGCACCCCGCCGGACGGGGTCTACGTCCTCACCCGCTCCGCCGGCGGAGCCAAGCCCCGCGTGGTCGCCACCCTCGTCGACCCCAAGGACCGCTTCACCGTCACCGACTTCGCGATACGCGGGCGGACGGTCGCCGCCACCCTCCTCGGCTACTCCTCGGACGACGTACCCAGTTGCTGCCCCGACGTGAAAACCCCGGCCACGTGGCGGTGGAACGGCAGCGCCTTCCTCCGCTCCACCCCGGCCGGGGCCCACAGCGTCTGAACCGGACTATTCCGCGTCGGGCCCGTACACCTCGACCTTGTCCGAAACCCGGCGCACATGGATGCACTCACCGGGACACTCCCTGGCCGAATCCACCACGTCCGTCAGCAGCGGCAGCGGCACCGGCGTCGTCGCACCGCCGGCCTGCAGCAGCTCGTCGTCCGCGCCCTTCACATAGGCCAGCCCGTCGATGTCCAGCTCGAACACCTCGGGGGCGTACTGAGCACAGATCCCGTCGCCGGTACACAGGTCCTGGTCGATCCAGACCTCCAGCGCCTCGCCGCCCGGGGCCTCCTGCTGCACGGTCATCTCTCCTGCCGTCGGTTCGCCGGGCGGTCCCGGCAACCCGAGGGCCAGCCGGTTCCGCTCCAGCGGCTGTTGAACACCCCCGACCCTACCTCCGCCCGGAACACGGCCGCCCTCCACCGCCACGGGGTTTCCGGCCCCGGCGCCCGGGTACGAAGGCCCGACCGGCGACATAGGTACCCCCGCCGCGGACCTGCACACTTCAGGCCCCGCCCGCGGTGACCCCGCCCGCCCGGACCGTCGCTCTGCGTGATGATCGTACGAGCGCCCTCACGGCTGCCCGCGACAAGGCCACCCAGCCCGACCGGACAACTCCGGCCGGTAATGAAGGAATTTGACCACCCCGTGCTTGGAACAGGCTGCTTCCCCATCACGTTGAGTGGGTATCCCCTCCGTGCGAGGGAGAGCGCACCGGGTGACCGACGACACACCTTGACAGTCTTTGTGATCTAGGGGTTTCAATCGACACCCACCCAGGTAGGGTCTGGAAGCGTCCAGCTCCCCTTGGAGGAGGTGAGGACCGTGGCAGCCCACGACGACGACATGAACCGCGGCATCCGCCCGGGACGAGGGTCCGACGACCCGGCCGGGCAGATCGCCTACCTTGAGCAGGAGATCGCCGTCCTGCGACGTAAGCTCGCCGACTCTCCGCGACACACGAGGATTCTCGAAGAGCGGATCGTCGAGCTGCAGACGAACCTGGCCGGCGTGTCCGCCCAGAACGAAAGACTGGCCAACACACTCCGCGAAGCCCGCGACCAGATCGTGGCCCTCAAGGAAGAAGTCGACCGGCTCGCCCAGCCACCGGCCGGCTTCGGAGTCTTCCTGCAGGCCAACGAGGACGGCACCGCCGACATCTTCACCGGCGGCCGCAAACTCCGCGTGAACGTCAGCCCCAGCGTCGAGCTCGACGACCTCCGGCGAGGCCAGGAAGTCATGCTCAACGAAGCGCTCAACGTGGTCGAGGCCATGGAGTACGAGAGCGTCGGCGACATCGTCACCCTCAAGGAGATCCTCGAGGACGGCGAACGCGCCCTCGTCCTCGGGCACACCGACGAGGAGCGGGTGGTCCGGCTCGCCGAGCCGCTGCTGGACGTCACCATCCGCCCCGGCGACGCCCTGCTCCTCGAACCGCGCTCCGGATACGTCTACGAGATCGTCCCCAAGAGCGAGGTCGAAGAACTCGTCCTCGAAGAGGTCCCCGACATCGGCTACGAGCAGATCGGCGGCCTCGGCGGACAGATCGAGGCCATCCGCGACGCGGTCGAGCTGCCGTACCTCTACCCCGACCTGTTCCGGGAGCACGAGCTGCGCCCGCCCAAGGGCGTCCTGCTCTACGGCCCCCCCGGCTGCGGCAAGACACTCATCGCCAAGGCCGTCGCGAACTCGCTGGCCAAGAAGGTCGCCGAGGTCACCGGCCAGGCCGCCGGCAAGAGCTTCTTCCTCAACATCAAGGGCCCCGAGCTCCTCAACAAGTACGTCGGCGAGACCGAGCGGCAGATCCGCCTCGTCTTCCAGCGCGCACGTGAGAAGGCCAGCGAGGGCACCCCCGTCATCGTCTTCTTCGACGAGATGGAATCCCTCTTCCGCACCCGCGGATCCGGCGTCAGCTCGGACGTGGAGAACACCATCGTCCCCCAGCTGCTCGCCGAGATCGACGGCGTGGAAGGCCTCCAGAACGTGGTCGTCATCGGCGCCTCCAACCGCGAGGACATGATCGACCCCGCCATCCTGCGCCCCGGCCGGCTCGACGTGAAGATCAAGATCGAGCGTCCCGACGCCGAGGCCGCCAAGGACATCTTCGGCAAGTACCTCACCGAACGCCTCCCCCTGCACGGCGACGACCTCGGCGAGCACGGCGGCGACAAGGCCACCACCGTCCAGAGCATGATCCAGACGGCGGTCGAGCAGATGTACGCCGAATCCGAGGAAAACCGCTTCCTGGAAGTCACCTACGCCAACGGCGACAAGGAAGTCCTCTACTTCAAGGACTTCAACTCCGGCGCCATGATCGAGAACATCGTGGGCCGCGCCAAGAAAATGGCGATCAAGGACTTCCTCGAAAAGAGCCAGAAGGGCCTCCGCGTCTCCCACCTCCTCCAGGCCTGCGTGGACGAGTTCAAGGAGAACGAGGACCTGCCCAACACCACCAACCCCGACGACTGGGCCCGGATCTCCGGAAAGAAGGGCGAACGGATCGTCTACATCCGTACCCTCATCACCGGAAAGCAGGGCGCGGACACGGGACGCTCCATCGACACGGTGGCGAACACCGGTCAGTACCTGTAAAAGCAGGGCGGCTGCGGGTGCCCTCACCGGGTACCCGCAGCCCTTGCGTTTTTCAGGCCACGACCGGAGCAGCCAATGACGCAAATGATCTCCCCACCAGCGCAAAGGCGTTCTAGGCTCGTTCCTACCGCCGAATCGCGCAGTGCGGGGACGGGCACCGCACACGCACCGGAGCGCCAGCGGTACTTGAGCGACGCCCACGACCGAGGGTGCCGCCGGGCAAGGAGGGCCGCATGACCGTACGGCGAGTAATGGGCATCGAGACGGAGTACGGGATCTCCGTCCCCGGCCACCCCAACGCCAATGCCATGCTCACCTCGTCCCAGATCGTCAACGCCTACGCCGCGGCGATGCACCGGGCCCGCCGGGCCCGCTGGGACTTCGAGGAGGAGAACCCGCTGCGCGACGCGCGAGGCTTCGACCTCGCCCGGGAGGCCGCCGACTCCAGCCAGCTCACCGACGAGGACATCGGCCTCGCCAACGTGATCCTCACCAACGGCGCACGCCTCTACGTGGACCACGCCCACCCCGAATACAGCGCCCCCGAGGTCACCAACCCCCGCGACGCCGTCCTCTGGGACAAGGCCGGCGAACGCATCATGGCCGAGGCCGCGGAGCGGGCCGCCCAGCTCCCCGGCGCCCAGCCCATCCACCTCTACAAGAACAACACCGACAACAAGGGCGCCTCCTACGGCACGCACGAGAACTACCTGATGAAGCGGGAGACCCCCTTCTCGGACATCGTGCGCCACCTCACGCCCTTCTTCGTCTCCCGCCAGGTCTTCGCGGGCGCCGGCCGCGTCGGCATCGGCCAGGACGGCCACGAACACGGTTTCCAGCTCAGCCAGCGCGCCGACTACTTCGAGGTCGAGGTCGGCCTGGAGACCACGCTCAAGCGCCCCATCATCAACACCCGCGACGAACCCCACGCCGACGCGGAGAAGTACCGCCGCCTGCACGTCATCATCGGCGACGCCAACCTCTCCGAGATCTCGACGTACCTCAAGCTGGGCACCACCGCCCTGGTCCTGTCCATGATCGAGGACGGCTTCATCGCCGTCGACCTGGCCGTCGACCAGCCCGTCCGCACCCTCCACCAGGTCTCCCACGACCCCTCCCTCAAGCGCCTCGTCACCCTCCGCAGCGGCCGCACGCTCACCGCCGTCCAGCTGCAGATGGAGTACTTCGAGCTCGCCCGCAAGTACGTCGAGGAACGCCACGGCGCCGACGCCGACGACCAGACCAAGGACGTCCTCAGCCGCTGGGAGGACACCCTCACCCGGCTGGAGAACGACCCCATGAGCCTCGCCGGCGAACTCGACTGGGTCGCCAAACGCGAACTCATGGAGGGCTACCGCCGCCGCGACGACCTCGACTGGGACGCCGCCCGGCTCCACCTCGTCGACCTCCAGTACGCCGACGTACGGGCCGAGAAGGGCCTCTACAACCGCCTGGCGGCCCGCGGACGCATCAAGCGGCTCCTGGACGAGGCCGAGGTCGACAAGGCCCGTACGAAGCCGCCGGAGGACACACGCGCGTACTTCCGCGGCCGCTGCCTCGAGCAGTACGCCGACGACGTCGCCGCCGCCTCCTGGGACTCGGTCATCTTCGATCTCCCCGGCCGCGACTCGCTGCAGCGCGTTCCAACCCTGGAACCGCTACGCGGAACGCGAAATCACGTCAAGGAGCTACTCGACCGCTGCCGCACCGCGGAAGACCTGGTCAGGGTCCTGTCGGGCGGCTGAGCGCGACCAGCGGGTACTCGTACCGCTCCGGGCGGACGGGGTGGAAATCCCACCGCCCGGGAATCATCGAGGTGGCCCCCGCACGTTGTGGAAACTGCGGGGCCGATGTCGGACCCGGCTTGTAGGGTCTGATCATCACCGATCGGCAGGCGAACTGAGCGGGGTGAGGGTTATGGCAACGAAGGACACCGGCGGCGGCCAGCAGAAGGCGACGCACTCGACCGAACAGGCCGAGGAGCAGACGCAGGAAGCGCAGGCCTCGGAAGACCTCAAGGAACGGCACGAGAAGCTGTCGGACGACGTGGACTCGGTGCTGGACGAAATCGACGACGTACTCGAGGAAAATGCCGAGGACTTCGTGCGCTCCTTCGTGCAAAAAGGTGGAGAGTAAAGGTCAATCAGTCGCTTTGCCTTCGAAGTGAAGGTAGCGGGGGAACCGGGTGGCTGACGAACCGAGCACGAAGGAATGCCGGAAGTGCGGACGGGATCTGGCGCTCGCGGCATTCGCGAAGGACGGAAATCGGCGCGATGGCCTCCAGGTGCACTGCCGGGAGTGCGTGGCGGAGTACAGCGCTGCGCACTACCGGCGGCGCCGAGAGGCCATCGGCAGACCTGTACGGGAGAAAGTGGCGGTGCCGGCCGGTCACAAGCTGTGCCGGATGTGCGGTGAGATCAAGCCGCACAGCGAGTGGCATCGCAATGCCACTGCTTCCGACGGGTTGTCCACGCGCTGCAAGGCGTGCCGAGCCGCTGAGGGACGCGCGCATCACCTGAAGCGCAGTTACGGGCTCACCGAGGCCGAGCGGGATGCGCTGGTCGGCTCTCAGCGCGGACTCTGTGTGATCTGCCTGAACGCTCCGGCCGTACATGTGGATCACTGCCACAAGACGGGTAGGGTCCGTGGCGTACTGTGCTTCAACTGCAATTCGGCCATCGGCAAGTTGGGAGACGATCCCGACGCCGTCCGCCGGGCCGCCGCCTACCTGGAAGGAAACTCGTGGAAGCCAATACTCGTGGCACCGGGCGTCTACCAGCTGCCTTCCTGACGCCGGGATCCTCCTCGTTCATGGACTTCCTCTCCGAGCACCAGCCCGAGCTGCTGCCGGGCAAGCGGCAGCTGCCGCCCACGCAGGGTGTGCTCGAGGCGCCGCACGGGACGACCATCGTGGCGGCGACGTTCCCCGGTGGTGTGGTCCTCGCCGGTGACCGTCGGGCCACGATGGGGAATGTGATCGCGCAGCGGGACATCGAGAAGGTGTTCCCGGCGGACGAGTACTCGGCCGTCGGTATCGCCGGCACGGCGGGTCTCGCCGTGGAGATGGTGAAGCTCTTCCAGCTGGAGCTGGAGCACTTCGAGAAGGTCGAGGGCGCCCAGCTGTCGCTGGAGGGCAAGGCCAACCGGTTGTCGACGATGATCCGGTCGAACCTGGGGATGGCCATGCAGGGTCTGGCCGTCGTCCCGTTGTTCGCCGGGTACGACGTGGACCGGGAGAAGGGCCGGATCTTCTCGTACGACGTGACGGGCGGGCGTTCCGAGGAGACCAATTTCGCGGCGACGGGTTCCGGCTCGATC
The DNA here is from genome assembly GCF_900105245.1 of Streptomyces sp. 1222.5. Classification (NCBI taxonomy): domain Bacteria; kingdom Bacillati; phylum Actinomycetota; class Actinomycetes; order Kitasatosporales; family Streptomycetaceae; genus Streptomyces; species Streptomyces sp. 1222.5. Next base: position 6,835,746 of record NZ_FNSZ01000001.1, read on the forward strand.
TTCGCGCGGGGCGCGATGAAGAAGCTGTTCCGTGGCGACCTGTCCGAGGAGCAGGCGACCACGCTCGTGGTGCAGGCCCTCTACGACGCGGCCGACGACGACTCGGCGACCGGTGGTCCCGATGTCGCCCGCCGGATCTACCCGATCATCACGGTGATCACCGAGGACGGTTTCCGTCGGCTCACGGAGGATGAGGCCTCCGGGGTCGCGCGCGCGGTGCTCCAGAAGCGTCTGGAGGAGCCGGACGGTCCCAAGGCCGCCCTGCTCTGAGCGAGGGCTCCGGTGTGTGTGCAAGGTGATCCAGTGACCATGACAGAAAGGGACGGATAGCCGGTGTCGACGCCGTTCTATGTCTCACCTCAGCAGGCCATGGCCGACCGGGCGGAGTACGCCCGCAAGGGCATCGCCCGGGGCCGCAGCCTGGTCGTTCTCCAGTACGCCGACGGCATCGTGTTCGTCGGTGAGAACCCGTCCCGTGCGCTGCACAAGTTCAGCGAGATCTACGACCGGATCGGTTTCGCGGCCGCCGGGAAGTACAACGAGTACGAGAATCTGCGCATCGGTGGTGTGCGGTACGCGGACCTGCGTGGTTACACCTATGACCGGGACGACGTGACCGCGCGTGGTCTGGCGAACGTGTACGCGCAGACGCTGGGCACGATCTTCTCCTCGGCGGCCGAGAAGCCGTACGAGGTGGAGCTGGTCGTGGCGGAGGTGGGGGAGACGCCCGAGGGCGATCAGATCTACCGGCTGCCGCACGACGGTTCGATCGTGGATGAGCACGGTTCCGTGGCGGTGGGCGGCAACGCGGAGCAGATCGGCAGTTTCCTTGATCAGCGGCACCGTGAGGGGATGACTCTGGCGGAGGCTCTGAAGCTGGCCGTGCAGGCGTTGTCGCGGGACACCAACGGCAGTGAGCGGGAGATTCCCGCGGAGCGGCTGGAGGTGGCGGTGCTGGACCGTACGCGTCCGCAGAAGCGGAAGTTCAAGCGGATCGTGGGACGTCAGCTGGCGCGTCTGCTGGAGGCCGGCGGGGCGGCCACGGAGGCGGAGAGCGCCGAGGAGGAGTAGCCGTCGGTCCGTCGTGTGACGGTGTGTGCCCCGTCCGGGTTTTCCCGGGCGGGGCACGCGGCTGTTCAGGGGGTGCGTGGCGGGGCTGTGGACCCGCGGACGACGAGTTCGACGGGGATGTCCTGGCGGTCGGGCTCGCGGCCGTCCAGGACGGCGAGGAGGGCGTGCATGCCGCGTTCGCCGAAGAGTTCGGCGTCGAGTCGGACGGTGGTGAGTTCGGGGTCGAGGGCGGTGGCGAGGGCGAGGTCGTCGAGGCCGGTGACGGAGATGTCGTCGGGGATGCGCAGGCCGAGGCGGCGCAGGGCCTTGTAGGCGCCGGCGGCGAGTTTGTCGTCGTCGCAGACGATGGCGGTGGGGCGGGGGCCGGGGGCGGTGAGTGCGGTGGTGGTGGCGGTGAGGGCGCCTTCGATGGAGATCGGGGCGTGGGCGGTGCTTAGGCGGGTGCCGGGTGCGGCGGCGATGCGGGCCGTGAGTTCTTGTCGGCGTACGTCGAAGGTCCAGGAGGGGACGTCGGCGGCGAGGTGGAGGACGTCGCGGTGGCCGAGGGTGAGGAGGTGGCCGGTGACCTGGCGGACGCCGTCGGCGATGTCGAGGTTGACGGTGGCGGCGCCGAGGCTGCCGGTGGGGTCGCTGTCGAGCATGACGAGGGGGAGTTGGTCGCCGCGGATGGCGGTGAGGGCGTCGGCGGCCATGGAGGAGGCGATGACGCCGTCGAGGGCGGCCTGGGCGGAGGCGAAGGGGTCGCGGGCGGGGCCGATGCCTTCGGGGGAGGGGTAGAGGACGACGCCGAAGCCGTGGTCGGCGGCGACGCGTGCGGCGCCGGTGTAGACGCCGGCGAAGAATTCGGTGGTGAGGGCGGGGACGACGAGGAGGACGGTGCGGGTGTGGCCGAGGCGGAGGTTGCGGGCGGCGAGGTTGGGGCGGTAGCCGAGGTCGCGGGCGGCTTCGCGGACGCGTTCGGCGGTGGTCTCGGAGACTCGGCCGCGCCATTTGTCGCCGAGGACGAGGGAGACGGCGGCCTGGGAGACTCCGGCTGCCTGGGCGACGTCACGGCTGGTCGGGCGCGTGCTGCTGCGTGCCACCGTGGGCGTGCTCCTCTTCTGGTGGTGCGCCGTCGGGGTGTCCTGGGGCTCACTCACGGTCGTCTGGACGGGTGAACTGCGCACATGGTACGTATGACGGGGGACGTTATACGTAACACTTCGGGCCGTCGAGGCGTCCCGGGCGAGCCGTTGGAGGCTGGACATGGCCACGGGATACCTGGAGATCCTGCGGGCGCGGCACGCGCTGCGGCTGCTCACGGGCACTCTGGTGGGGCGACTGCCCAACGCGACGGCCGCGATCGCCCTGGTGCTGTTCGTGCGGGCGGAGGGGGGCACGTACAGCCTCGCGGGCGCGCTGGCGGCGGTGTACGGCGTGGCGAACGCCGTGGGCCAGCCGGTGCTGGGCCGGCTGGTGGACCTGTACGGGCAGCCGAGGGTGCAGTTTCCGGCGGCGGTGCTCTCTGCGGTCGCGATGACGGTCTTCGCCTTCTCGGGGACGGATCCGCTGCCGGTGGCGTACGCGGCGGTCGCGGCGTCCGGTCTGTTCACGCCGCCGCTGGAGGGCGGTCTGCGGGCGCTGTGGCCGTCGGTGCTGGGCCGTGAGGAGCAGGTGCACACGGCGTACGCGATGGACGCGGTGGCGCAGGAGATCATGTTCACGGTCGGGCCGCTGCTGGTGACGGTGTGCGTGTCCGTGTGGGACGAGCGGGCGGCTCTGCTGGTGCTGAGCCTGCTGGGTGTGCTGGGTGCGCTGTCGGTGGTGGTGTCGCCGCCTTCGCGCGCGTGGCGGTCGGCTCCGCGTGAGGCGCACTGGCTGGGTGCTCTGCGTTCGCCGGGGCTGCTGGCGCTGCTGGGGGCGTTCCTGTTCGTGGGGATCGCGCTGGGTTCCATCACGGTCGCGTCGGTGTCGTACGCGGACGGTCACGGTGGGGACGCGGTGTACGGGTGGCTGATGGCGGGGCTGGGGCTGGGGGCGCTGGCGGGCGGGACGGTGTACGGCGCCCGGCGGTGGGCGGGTGTGCCGGAGCGGCGACTGCGGGTGCTGGTGGCTCTTCTGGCGGTGTGTTACCTGCCGCTGATGCTGATGCCGGGTGCGGTGGCGATGGTGTTGCTGAGTGTGGTGTCGGGTGTGTTCCTGGCGCCCTGCATCGCCTGTGCGTTCATCATCGTGGACCGGCACGCGCCGGCGGGGACGGTCACCGAGGCTTTCTCCTGGCTTGTGACGACGTTCACCGTGGGTGCGTCGGTGGGAACGGGCCTGGCGGGGCCGGTGGTCCAGGCGGGTGGCACGCTGTGGGGTTTCGCGCTGCCGGGGGCCGCGGGGGCGGTGTCGTTGCTGGTCCTGCTGGCCACGGGGCGGGTCCTCGCAGCTCCCGCGCGGGGCGCGGTCGTTGCGGCTTCATCGGAAAATGATCCAAATCGTGCTGCCGAACCCCGTTTCAGCTCGGGGGATCGGGCGTAATGTTCAGTCATGGACCGCCGCATTTTCGGGCTGGAGAACGAGTACGGCGTCACGTGCACGTTCAGGGGACAGCGCCGCCTGTCGCCTGACGAGGTGGCGCGGTACCTCTTCCGCCGTGTCGTGTCATGGGGCCGTAGCAGCAATGTCTTTCTGCGGAACGGCGCCCGGCTCTATCTCGACGTGGGATCGCATCCGGAATACGCGACACCCGAATGTGACAACGTGACCGAGTTGGTCACCCACGACAAGGCCGGCGAGCGCATTCTCGAAGGACTCCTGGTGGACGCGGAACGACGCCTGCACGAGGAGGGAATCGCGGGCGACGTCTACCTCTTCAAGAACAACACCGACTCGGCGGGCAACTCCTACGGGTGCCACGAGAACTATCTGGTGGCACGGCACGGGGAGTTCTCCCGGCTCGCGGACATCCTCATTCCGTTCCTGGTGACGAGGCAGCTGCTGTGCGGTGCGGGCAAGGTGCTGCAGACGCCGCGCGGTGCGGTGTACTGCGTGAGCCAGCGCGCGGAGCACATCTGGGAGGGCGTCTCCTCGGCGACGACCCGTTCCCGGCCGATCATCAACACTCGCGACGAGCCGCACGCGGACGCCGAGCGTTATCGCCGGCTGCACGTCATCGTGGGCGACTCGAACATGTCCGAGACGACCATGCTGCTGAAGGTCGGGGCGACCGATCTGGTGCTGCGCATGATCGAGGCGGGCACGGTGATGCGTGACCTCACGCTGGAGAACCCGATCCGGGCGATCCGCGAGGTCAGTCATGACATCACGGGCCGGCGCAAGGTGCGTCTGGCCAGTGGCCGGGAGGCGTCGGCGCTGGAGGTGCAGCGCGAGTACTTCGACAAGGCCGTGGACTTCTGCGACCGGCGCGGGATCCGTACGGGTACGGTCGCGCAGGTGCTGGAGCTGTGGGGCCGCACTCTGGACGCGATCGAGACGGAGGAGCTCGACCGGATCGGGACCGAGATCGACTGGGTGATGAAGTACAAGCTCATCGAGCGGTACCGGGCGAAGCACAACATGACGATGTCGCATCCGCGGGTCGCGCAGATAGACCTCGCGTATCACGACATCCACCGTCGCCGTGGTCTGTACTACCTGCTGGAGAAGAAGGGGCAAGCCGCCAGGATCTGCAACGACTTGAAGATCTTCGAGGGCAAGTCGGTGCCACCGCAGACCACTCGGGCGCGGTTGCGCGGTGACTTCATCCGGCGGGCGCAGGAGCAGCGCAGGGACTTCACGGTGGACTGGGTGCATCTGAAGCTCAACGACCAGGCGCAGCGGACCGTGTTGTGCAAGGACCCGTTCCGTTCGGTGGACGACCGGGTGGAGAAGCTGATCGCCGGAATGTAGCGAAAAGCGGGCGAGTCAAGCGTTTGGGCCCTGAAATGCCGGAACGCCACACGGGCGCCGTACGTTTACCGTACGGCGCCCTTCTCACGTCGTAGAGTTGCGCGCACGCCAACCACAAGATCGACCGATTACGAGGCCTTCCGTGCGCCGACGTTCACTCCTCCTCGCCGCCCTTCCCGCGGGACTCGTCACGCTCTCCGCCTGCGGTGACGACAAGTCCGGCGCGAGCAAGGGCGCCTCGCCGTCGCCCTCGGTGTCGAGCGCGCCGCCGCCGAAGATCGTGGACGGGCCGTTGCCGGCGATCACGGCGGGCAAGAAGTTCGGTGAGAAGCCGACCGTGGCGAAGGGGACGGGGGAGCCGTCGCCGAACCTGGCGGTGAGGACGGTGATCGCGGGCAGTGGCCGGACGATCGCGGAGAACGACTTCATCGAAGCGAACTATCTGGGTCAGATCTGGGACACGGCCAAGGTCTTCGACAACTCCTACGACCGGGGGCGTCCGCTGCTGATGCAGCTGGCGCAGGGGACGATCATCGACGGCTGGCGGTATGCGCTGGCGGGCAAGAAGACCGGCAGTCGGGTGGAGATCGCGGTGCCGCCGAACTTGGGATACGGCAAGGCGGGCCAGCCGGACGCGGGTATCAAGGGGACGGACACGCTGGTGTTCGTGATCGATCTGATCGAGTCCTTCAACTCGAAGAGTTCCGCCCAGGGCAAGCCGGTGGCGCAGAGTGATCCGGCGCTGCCGAAGGTGGGCACGAACACCGACGGGCAGGTGCCCAAGGTGACGGTGCCGAAGTCGGACCCGCCGAAGAAGCTGGCGTCGGTGTATGTGCTGGAGGGCGACGGTCCGGAGCTGAAGGCCGACCAGACGGTGCTGTGCCAGTTCCAGGGCCTGGTCTGGGAGGGCGGGAAGACCTTCCAGCGGACGTACGGCTCGGGCCGGCTGAGCCAGTTCTCGCTGGAGCAGATGCAGCAGACGGTGAAGGGTCTGGCGCAGGGGCTGACGGGCAAGAAGGTCGGCAGCCGGGTGCTGATCGTGGTTCCGCCGGAGCTGGGGTACGGCGACAACCCGCCGAGCGGCGGGGTCATCAAGAAGGACTCCACGCTGGTGTTCACGGTGGACATCCTCGCCGCGATGTAGCGGCGCGGTGCGTCCGTGGCGGGCGGGAGAGCTGCGGGGATGAAAGACTGTCCGCGTTTCGTGTCGTACACAAGCAGGAGCTTTTGACGTGAGCATCGAGAAGCCCGAGATCGACTTCCCGGGCGGCGAGCCCCCGGCGGACCTCGAGATCAAGGACATCTGGGAGGGCGACGGCGAGGTCGCCTCGGCCGGCGACTTCGTCAAGGTCCACTACGTGGGCGTCGCGTTCTCCACCGGTGAGGAGTTCGACGCCTCCTGGAACCGCGGTACCCCGCTGGACTTCCAGCTGGGTGTCGGCCAGGTCATCCAGGGCTGGGACAAGGGCGTGCAGGGCATGAAGGTGGGTGGCCGCCGTCAGCTGGTCATCCCCGCGCACCTGGCCTACGGCGACCGCGGCGCGGGTGGCCGTATCGCTCCGGGTGAGACGCTGATCTTCGTCTGCGACCTGGTCGGTGTGACCAGGCGCTGACCGGATCCGGTCGGAAGAGGGCCCGTGCGGTGCGCGCGGGCCCTTCTTCGTTGCCGCTTGCCGATCAGGAGGGGTCACCTTCCTGGTCCGGCTTTTGTCCGGACACCTGGGAGCGGTACGGTCTTCGGTCGGAAGCACCATAGGGAAGGCGAAGGGCGTCGATGGCCATTGCCAAGGCCGAGCGGCTGATGAACCTCGCGTTGTGTCTGCTCGGGACACGACGGCCGCTCAGCAAGCGTGAGCTGCGCGAGTCCATAGAGGCCTATCTCGAAGCCGGGAGCGACGACTCGTTCAACCGGATGTTCGAGCGGGACAAGGACGACCTGCGCGAGCTGGGCCTGGTCATCGAGACGGTGGAGAACCTCGAGGGCGAGGTCGGCTATCTCGCGCGCCGGGACAGCAACCGGCTGCCGCCGATCACCCTGGACGCCGAGGAGGCCGCGGCCCTGGGTCTGGCCGCGAAGGTGTGGCAGCAGGCCCGGCTGGCCGGTGCGGCCAGCGGTGCTCTGCAGAAGCTGCGTGCGGCGGGGTTGCCGGAGGACGTCGATCCGTACGAGGCGCACGGGGCGCTGGAGCCGCGCATCCCGGTGCACGAGGCGGCCTTCGAGCCGTTGATGCTGGCCTGCCGGGACCGCCGGCCGGTGCTGTTCGACTACCGCAAGGCCTCCGCCGCGCATCCGGAGCCGCGGCATGTGGAGCCGTGGGCGCTGGAGTGCTGGCGCGGCCACTGGTATCTGGCGGGGTGGGACCGGGACCGGGGCGCCGAGCGTGTCTTCCGGCTCTCGCGGATCACCGGCCGGGTCCGCTCCCGTGGGACGGGTTTCACCGCGCCGGTGCCCGATGTCGTCACCGTGCGGGAGACCGTGGCGGGCTGGGCGGGGGAGATCGCGGACCGTTCGGCGCTGATCCGGCTGCGGTCGGGTGCTGGTTACCCCCTGCGGGCGAAGGCCGTCGGGGTGCGGGAACTCGGTGACGGCTGGGACGAGTTGGAGATTCCGTACGGGCACGGTCTGGACGCCTGGCTGGTGGAGTTCGGGCCCGACGTGGTGGTGCTGGAACCGGCCGAGCTGCGGGCGGACGTGGTGGACCGGCTGCGTGCCGTGGCCAAGGGCTGAGGGGGAGCAGGACAGTGGCAGGCAAACCGGCCAGGCCCGTGAACGCCATCGACCAGACCCGGCGGATGCTCTCCCTGGTGACCTATCTGCGGGAGCGTCCGGGCGCCCGGATCGCGGACGTCGCCCGTGCCTTCGGTATCAGTGAGGACGAGCTGGTCGCCGACCTCGATCTGCTGCCGATGTGCGGGACCAGTTTCCGCGGCGGGGATCTGCTGGACATCGACACCGACGGCGAGCGCATCTGGTGGCACAACCCGGCGGCGCTGGGCGAGGAGGCGGCGGAGCCGTTGCGGCTCGCCGCCGACGAGGCCACCGCGCTGCTGGTGGCGGCCCGTGCCGTCTCGACGCTGCCGGGGCTGCGGGAGAGCGACCGCCAGGCCCTGCTGCGGGCCACCGCGAAGGTGGAGACGGCGGCCGGTGAGGTGGCCGGTGCCAGTTCCCGGCTGTCGGTGACGTTCGAGTCCGAGGGCGGGGTGTTCGCCGATGTCGACCGGGCGATCTCCGAGCGCCGCCGGCTGTGGATCCGCTACTACTCGCCGGCCCGTGACGAGGTCACCGAGCGCGAGATCGACCCGATCCGCCTGGTCAGTGTCGGGCACACGTATGTCGAGGCGTGGTGCCGCCGCTCGGAGGCCCGGCGCACCTTCCGGCTGGACCGGGTCGCGGAGATCCGGATTCTCGACGAGCCGTCCGCGCCGCCCGAGATAGAGCTGCGGGATCTGTCCGAGGCACTGGTGCAGCCGGCGGCCGAGGATCCGGAGGTCGTCGTCGAGGTCGGTCCGGGCGGCCGCTGGGTCGCCGAGTACTACCCGCACGACAGTGCCGATGAGCTTCCGGACGGCGGGTTGCGTATCACTTTGCGGACCCCCGATCCGGCCTCCCTGCGCCGGCTGGCGCTGCGGCTGGGCCGCGACGGCAGGATCGTCTCGCCGCCGGAGCTGGCCGACAGTGCCCGCAGGGCGGCCGGGGAGGCGCTGGCGGCGTACGACGTGCCGCCGGTCGCCGTGCGGGGTGCCGACGGCGGGGACGAGCGGCCGGAGTGAGCCGCGGCGGGGCGGTACCGGCCGCGGCGGCCCGGGCGTCGGCGACCAGCTACGAAGGAGCGAGGGATTTGAGCGAGTCTCCGGGGTCGGGCGCGGGTGAGATGACGGTGGCGGCGGCCTTCGCAGGGATGAGAAGAGTGGTCCCGGTGATGTTCAGAGCCGGCTGCCCGGACTGCCGGGGCCGTTTCGAACTGGCGGCGAGTGCCCTGCGGCTCGCGATCGGCGGGAGCAGCCGGACGACGTTCTACTCCTTCACCTGCCCCGAGTGCGGGTCAGCGGTCCGCAAGCCGGCGGGGGAGCGTGTCGTGGAGCTGCTCACCGGCGGCGGGGTGCGCACCCTGCGGCTGCACTCCACCGCGTAGGCGGCTGCGTCCGGCGGCGCGGGACGGTCTAGGCTCGGTGGCATGTTCTGGCCGATGTTCGCGGTAGCCGTGGGTTTCCTGGGTCTCGCCGTTCTGGGGGTGCTCGCCGTCCGGGTCTTCGTGGAGGCGCGGCGTCTGGGGCGGCAGGTGGCGGCCTCGGCGAGCCGCATCGACCGGGCGGCCGAGGATCTGGAGCGGTCCGTGGCGAGCGCGTCCCGTGCGGTGGACGCGCTCTGAGCCGTCGCGGGGACACGGGTGAGGCGGGCGGCACAAGCGGTTTGCGTCACTTCGCCCTGTCATGCTGCCCATCGGGAAAGGTACGCTGCTGGTCGTGGTGCGGCGAACGAGGCCCGTGCCGCTGACCGGGAGTACGCACGGGGATTGCCTGACGTTTACCCCTGAGCGTTACGATCGCTGACAGCACGACCATCGGACGCATGTCCGACGGGTCGGACAGCGCCCACCCCCAGCCGCCTCGGTGAGAAGGTAAAGACTTATGTTCGGAAGGCTCGGAGCTCCCGAGATCATTCTCATCCTCGTCGTCATCATCCTGCTGTTCGGCGCGAAGAAGCTTCCGGACATGGCCCGCTCGCTCGGCAAGTCCGCGCGCATCCTCAAGAGCGAGGCCAAGGCGATGAAGGAAGAGGGCAACTCCTCCCAGCAGGCGCCCGCTTCCAACGAGCAGCCCCCGGCCCAGCGCACCATCCAGGCGTCCCCCGGCGACGTGACCAGCTCGCGTCCCGTCAACGAGCCGACGGATTCCACCCAGCGCTGACGCAGGGCCGGACCGCTCCGGCCCGTCGCACGAGATGAGGACGTGGGTTGCTCAAGCCTGCCCGCAAGAAGGAGAGAGACCCCGAGGGGCGGATGCCCCTCGCGGATCACCTTCGTGAGCTCCGCAACCGGCTCGCGAAGGCCATGCTGGCCATCGTCATCGTGACGGTCGTCGCGGCCTTCTTCTACAACGACATCATCAACTTCCTGACGAAGCCGATCCTCGACTCGGTGGGTTGCCAGGAGACCTTCGAGCAGCTGGCGAAGTCCTCGGACCAGCACACCTGCGCGGAGATCACGATCAACGGCCTGCTCGCGCCCTTCACGCTGGCCCTGCAGGTCTCGCTGACTGCGGGTGTGGTCCTCGCGTCGCCGATCTGGCTCTACCAGCTGTGGGCGTTCGTCGCGCCGGGTCTGCACCAGCACGAGAAGAAGTACGCCTACGCCTTCGTCTTCACCGGCGCCCCGCTGTTCTTCGGCGGTGCGTTCTTCGCGTACAAGGTGCTGCCGACCACCGCGAAGGTGCTGATCGACTTCACGCCGAACGGCGACATCAAGAACCTGCTGCCGCTCGACGACCTGCTCCAGCTGGTCACCCGCATGGTGCTCGTCTTCGGCCTCTCCTTCGAGCTGCCGCTGCTGCTGATCATGCTCAACCTCACCGGGGTGCTGACAGGCCGGCGGATGCTCGGCTGGTGGCGGGCGATGATCCTCGGCATCACCGTCTTCGCGGCCGTGGCCACGCCGAGCACCGACCCGCTGTCGATGCTGGCGCTCGCGGGACCGATCTGGGTGCTGTACTTCGGGGCCGTCGGCTTCTCGCTGCTCAACGACCGCCGCAAGCTGCGCCGCGACGCGGCCGGACCCGGTGACGACGAGGCCTCCGAGCTGGACCTCACGCCCGAGGAGATCGGGGCGGTCGAGCCCGTCCCGGCCGCCCGGGTGCTGCCCGAGCAGGCGAGCACGGACCGGGTCAACGGCTACGACGACGTCACCTGAGCCGCGCCGGACCGCTTGCGGTCCGCTGTGCGATGCCCTCGTCCCACCGGGACGGGGGCATCCGTGTTCTCCGGTCGATCGGCCCCCCGTTCCCGATAATGATCGTCCTGTTGTCAGTGGGGCCCGGTACGCTCGAAAGTACGATGACAGAGGACCTCTCACCGGCCGAGCGGTACGCGGCAGCCCGCAGGCGGGCAGCCGAGCAGGCCACCGCGCTCGCGTCCTTCCGCGAGATGTACGACTTCGGCCTCGACCCCTTCCAGATCGAGGCCTGCCAGGCGCTCGAGGCGGGGAAGGGCGTGCTGGTGGCCGCCCCCACCGGCTCGGGCAAGACGATCGTGGGCGAGTTCGCCGTCCACCTCGCCCTCCAGCAGGGCAAGAAGTGCTTCTACACGACACCCATCAAGGCGCTGTCGAACCAGAAGTACGCCGACCTGTGCCGCCGCTACGGCGCCGACAAGGTCGGCCTGCTCACCGGCGACAACAGCGTGAACTCCGAGGCGCCGGTGGTCGTGATGACCACGGAGGTCCTGCGGAACATGCTGTACGCGGGCTCCCAGACCCTCCTCGGCCTCGGCTACGTGGTCATGGACGAGGTGCACTACCTCTCCGACCGCTTCCGCGGTGCCGTCTGGGAGGAAGTGATCATCCACCTGCCGGAGTCGGTGACCCTCGTGTCGCTGTCGGCGACCGTGTCCAACGCCGAGGAGTTCGGCGACTGGCTGGACACCGTCCGCGGCGACACCGAGGTGATCGTCTCCGAGCACCGGCCCGTGCCGCTGTTCCAGCACGTGCTCGCCGGGCGGCGGATGTATGACCTGTTCGAGGAGGGCGAGGGCCACAAGAAGGCCGTCAACCCCGATCTCGCCCGCCTCGCCCGCATGGAGGCCACCCGGCCGTCGTACCAGGACCGCCGGCGCGGCCGTGCGATGCGCGAGGCCGACCGGGAGCGGGAGCGCCGGCAGCGCTCACGGGTGTGGACGCCGGGCCGCCCGGAGGTCATCGAGCGCCTGGACTCCGAGGGCCTGCTGCCCGCGATCACGTTCATCTTCAGCCGCGCCGCCTGCGAGGCCGCGGTCCAGCAGTGCCTGTACGCGGGCCTGAGGCTCAACGACGAGGAGGCGCGGGACACGGTGCGCGCCCTGGTCGAGGAGCGCACGGCGCACATCGCGCCGGAGGACCTGCACGTCCTCGGCTACTACGAGTGGCTGGAGGGCCTGGAGCGGGGCATCGCCGCCCACCACGCGGGCATGCTGCCGACGTTCAAGGAGGTCGTCGAGGAGCTGTTCGTGCGCGGCCTGGTCAAGGCCGTGTTCGCGACGGAGACCCTCGCGCTCGGCATCAACATGCCCGCCCGTTCGGTGGTGCTGGAGAAGCTCGTCAAGTGGAACGGCGAGCAGCACGCCGACATCACGCCCGGCGAGTACACCCAGCTGACCGGCCGGGCCGGCCGCCGGGGCATCGACGTCGAGGGTCACGCCGTGGTGCTCTGGCAACGCGGCATGAGCCCCGAGCACCTGGCCGGCCTCGCGGGCACGCGCACGTACCCGCTGCGCTCCAGCTTCAAGCCGTCGTACAACATGGCGGTCAACCTGGTCGAACAGTTCGGCCGGCACCGCTCGCGGGAGTTGCTGGAGACCTCCTTCGCGCAGTTCCAGGCCGACAAGTCGGTCGTCGGGATCTCCCGGCAGGTGCAGCGCAACGAGGAGGGCCTGGAGGGCTACAAGGCCTCCATGACCTGCCACCTCGGTGACTTCGAGGAGTACGCGCAGCTGCGCCGTCAGCTGAAGGACCGGGAGACGGAGCTGGCCCGCCAGGGCGCGACCGAGCGGCGTGCCGAGGCCGCCGTCGCCCTGGAGAAGCTCAAGCCGGGCGACGTGATCCATGTGCCCACCGGCAAGTACGCCGGCCTTGCCCTGGTGCTGGACCCGGGTCTGCCCGCCGGCCGTTCCAACGGGCACCGCGGCTTCGACCACCACGACGGTCCGCGCCCGCTGGTGCTGACCGCCGAACGGCAGGTCAAGCGGCTGGCGTCGATGGACTTCCCGGTGCCGGTCGAGCCGCTGGACCGGATGCGGATCCCGAAGAGCTTCAACCCGCGCTCCCCGCAGTCGCGTCGGGATCTGGCCTCGGCGCTGCGCACCAAGGCCGGGCACATCCCGCCGGACCGGGCCCGAAAGAAGCGCTCGCAGGCCGCGGACGACCGGGAGATCGCCCGGCTGCGGACGGCGATCCGCGCGCACCCCTGCCACGGCTGCAACGACCGTGAGGATCACGCGCGTTGGGCGGAGCGGTATCACCGGCTGCTGCGGGACACCTCGCAGCTGGAGCGCCGCATCGAGGGCCGTACGAACACGATCGCCCGGACGTTCGACCGGATCGTCGCCCTGCTGACCGAGATGGACTACCTGCGCGGCGACGAGGTCACGGAGCACGGCAAACGGCTCGCCCGGCTGTACGGCGAACTGGACCTGCTGGCCAGCGAGTGCCTGCGCGAGGGCGTCTGGGAGGGCCTGAGCCCGGCCGAACTGGCCGCGTGCGTCTCGGCGCTGGTGTACGAGGCGCGGGTCGGCGACGACGCGATGGCGCCGAAGCTGCCGTCGGGCAAGGCGAAGGCCGCGCTGGGTGAGATGGTGCGGATCTGGGGCCGGCTGGACGCCCTGGAGGAGGACTTCCGCATCAGCCAGACCGAGGGTGTCGGGCAGCGCGAGCCCGATCTGGGATTCGCCTGGGCCGTGTACATGTGGGCCTCCGGGACGGCGCTCGACGAGGTGCTGCGGGAGGCGGACATGCCGGCGGGCGACTTCGTGCGCTGGTGCAAGCAGGTGATCGACGTGCTCGGGCAGATCTCGGCGGCCGCTCCGACCGAGGGCTCGACCGTGGCGAAGACGGCGCGCAAGGCCGTCGAGCAGGTGCTGCGGGGTGTCGTCGCCTACTCGTCGGTGGGCTGAGCGGGAGGCGGCCACCGGCCGCCGCACGGTGTGAACTCCGGGCCCCCGCCCGGTGGATGCGCCCCCTTCGCGAGGGGAGCGGATCCGCCGGGCGGGGGCCGTGTTTCGTCATGCGACGGACGCCTTTTCACTCATCACGGTGAGTGACTTCCGTATGCCCGTTCCCGGTGACCGAACGTGTTCGAATGGGAGCCGTGCGTGTAAATGGAGCCGAGCGTACTCCTGTCACGCAAGGGATTTCCGATGCTTGCCGAATATGACACAGCGATGATCCGGTCGGACTAAGCTCGCCCGCGGCGCACCGGGTTGAGGTGAATTCGTGCGCCTGTTCCCAAATCTCCCGAAGATCCCGTCAGTTCCATGAACCTTCCCCTCCCATGCTCCCCCGACACCCAGCCGATTCGTCTCAGAAGGCATCCATGGTGAGTGTTCAGAAGCCTCCCGGTCGCCGTGAACGTCCCTATGCGCGCGTCATGTTGCCGCCGGCCATAGTGATGGCCGCCGCGAGCGCGGCCGCCGTGGCCCTGGTGCCGGCGCCGGCCCGGCTCGCCGTCGGCCTGTGCGGGGCGCTGGCGGTGCTGCTGGTGCTCGTCACCGGCGCGGAGGCCGCCCGCCGGGGCCGCATCCTCCGCGAGACCAGGGCCGAGCACGCCCGTCACCGCGCGTATCTGGAACACCGGCTCGCCGCCCACGACGACCTGATCACCCGCTTCGCCACGGACATCATCCCGACCGGCCTGCTCCGGCTGCGCGCCGGCGAACCGCTGCGGGACGTGCTGACCAACGTCTACGACGTCGACCCCGAACTGCGCGGACTGCACGAGTCGTACCGCGAGATGTTCCGCGTCTCGCTGCGCGGCGCCGACCACGAGATCTCCATGCGCGACGCCACCGAACGCTCCTTCGTGAGCATCGCCCGCCGCGTCCAGGCCATCGTCCACCAGCAGGCCAAGGAACTGCGGGAGATGGAGGAGGACCACGGCCGCAACCCCGAGGTCTTCGACGACCTCCTCCGCCTCGACCACGGCACCTCGCTGATCGGCCGGCTCGCCGACACCATCTCCGTCCTCGGCGGCGGCCGCCCCGGCCGCCAGTGGCCGCTGCCGGTCTCCCTCTACAGCGTGCTGCGCGGCGCCATGTCCCGCATCCTCGAGTACCGGCGCATCGAGCTGAGCTCCATCGTCAACATCAACATCAAGGGCACCGCGGTCGAGCCGGTCATCCACGCCGCCGCCGAACTCCTCGACAACGCCACCCGCTACTCGCCGCCCACGAACAAGGTGCGCGTCACCGCCGCCGAGGTGCAGGCCGGTATCGCCGTCGAGATCGAGGACGCCGGTGTCAGCCTCAGCGAGGAGTCCCGCGCGCGCATCGAGCAGATGATCGAGGACGCCAAGAACGGCGACGACGCGCAGAACCTCGGTGAGAACCCGCGCCTCGGCCTCGCCGTCGTCGGCCGGCTCTGCAAGCACTTCGACATGGAGGTCTCGCTGCGTGCCTCCGCCTACGGCGGTGTCCGCGCGATCCTCATCATCCCGCGCGTCATGACCACCACCGAGCCCGGCGTCGGCGCCGCGCACGGCATCGGTGCCACCGGCGTGCCCCAGCCCGAACTCGGCGCCGTAGAAGGCCCCAAGCGCCCGCCCAAGCGCCGCCGCCCCACCAGCCCCAAGATCCCGGCCGGCATCTCCATGGAGGACGACGTCCCGGAGGTCACCGAGTGGACCGCGGGCGGCCTGCCCCAGCGCCGCAGCCGGGTGAAGACCTCGCTCACCCAGCGGTACGCCGAGCAGGCCGCCATCGAACGCGCCGAGCGCGAGGGCAGGCCGACCATCTGGTCCCAGACCCGGTCCGAGCCGGAACCCGAGCCCGAGATCGACCCCGAGCGCAAGAAGCTCATGGACCGGCCGCCCGGCATGTGGATGGAGGCCTTCTGGGACGGCCTGCGCAAGGGCATGCCCGAGGACGCCACCGCCTCCGAGCTGACCGACTTCACGCTCAACCCCACCAAGTACGTGCACCTGCTCAACGATTCGGACGACCCCATCGAGGGGGCCACCGAGGCCGACGACGAGGGGACTCTCAAGTGATCCAGCAGCGAGCGAACCTGGACTGGATGCTCAAGCAGCTCAACGACGGCGTGCCGGGCATCGAGATGATCGTGGTGCTGTCCGCCGACGGACTGCGTATCGCCCGTTACGGCGGCGATCCCGACGCCGCGGACCGGGTGGCCGCCGCCTGCGCGGGCGTGCAGAGCCTGGCCGGCGCCATCATCCAGGAGATCCCCGGCGCCGGGGACATGAAGGTCGTCGTCATCGAGATCGAGGGCGGCTACTTCTACCTGATGAACGCCGGCGCCAACGCCTACCTCGCCGTACTCGCCGACGTGACCTGCGAGCCGGGCCGGATGAGCGGCATGATGCGTGACCTCGTCGTCCGGATCGGCGCCCATCTCACCAGTCCGCCCCGGCGGAACGGGCAGACCGTATGACACCTCCACGACGCAAACGGCGCCAGCCGCAGCACCTGCCGCCCCCGCCTCCGCCCCCACCGGCCCCTCAGCCGGCGGGCGGCCCGGCGACGCCCAGGAACCCCGAGCGGCTGTACACCATCGCCGGATCCGTGGACGGCGCACGGGCCGAACTCGACCTCGTGACGCTGATCGTGGCGCGTTCCGCACCCCAGCCGGCCGCGTCACCTGAGGAGTCGGCGGTGCTCCGGCTCTGCGCGGCCCCCTTGTCCGTGGCCGAGCTCTCGGCCTATCTCCAACTGCCGTTCAGCGCGATGACCGTACTGATCACCGAGCTGATCGCGGCCGAACTGGTGCAGGCGCGCGCCCCGATCGTCCGCAAGGCGCTCCCCGACCGTTCACTCCTCGAAGCGGTGATGCATGGACTTCAACGGCTCTGACACGCTCCCCGGCCCGCGCACCGAGGACCACCTGCCGCACACGGCGCAGGCCGCGGTGAAGCTGGTGATCGTGGGCGGTTTCGGCGTCGGCAAGACCACCATGGTCGGTTCGGTCAGCGAGATCAGGCCGCTGACCACCGAGGAGACCATGACCCAGGCCGGCATCGGCGTCGACGACAACTACGGCTCCGACTCCAAGACGGCCACCACCGTGGCCATGGACTTCGGCCGCATCAGCATCACCGACAAGCTGGTGCTCTACCTCTTCGGCACCCCCGGCCAGGAGCGCTTCTGGTTCCTGTGGAACGGCCTGTTCGAAGGCGCCCTCGGCGCGGTCGTCCTGGTCGACACCCGGCGCCTGGAAGTCAGCTTCGACGTCATGGGCCGGCTGGAGGAGCGCGGCGTGCCGTTCGTCGTCGCCGTCAACTCCTTCCCCGACGGGCCCCGCTACCCGGTGGAGGAACTGCGCACCGCGCTCGACCTGTCCCCGGACATCCCGATCATCGAGTGCGACGTGCGCCGCCGCGCCTCCAGCAAGGACGTGCTCATGACGCTCATGCGCTTCCTGCACTCCCTGGCCATGTCCGGTGCCCTCACCTGACCCGCAGCCGACCGACCCCCTCTCCATCCGTTCCGGAGCGATCACTGTGACGCCTGAACCCCAATTCCTCACCGGCACAGACCCCACCCCCGGCCCGCCCCCCGGCTGCCCGGCGCACGGGCTCGGCCCCGGGGGACTGCACCGGCTCTACGGCCCCGACGCCGAGGACCTCGGCGACCTCTACGAGCGGCTGCGCGACCAGCACGGCCCCGTGGCCCCCGTACTGCTCCACGACGACGTGCCGATGTGGGTGGTCCTCGGGCACGCCGAGAACCTGCAACTCGTGCGCAGTCCCTCGCAGTACACCCGCGACAGCCGGATCTGGACGCCGCTGCTGGACGGCGAGGTCAAGCCCGACCACCCGCTCATGCCGCACATCGCCTGGCAGCCGATCTGCTCGCACGCCGAGGGCGACGAGCACCAGCGGCTGCGGGCCGCCGTCACCGCGGCCATGTCGACCATCGACCACCGCAGCGTCCGCCGGCACATCGGCCGCTCCACGCAGGCCCTGGTCAACAGCTTCTGCGAGCGGGGCCGGGCCGACCTGGTCGCGCAGTTCGCCGAGCACCTGCCGATGGTCGTCCTGTGCGAGATCCTCGGCATGCCCGAGGAGTACAACGACCGGATGGTGCAGGCCGCCCGCGACGCGCTCAAGGGCACCGAGACCGCCATCCAGAGCCACACCTACGTCATGGACGCGCTGAGCCGGCTCACCACCCGGCGCCGCGCCCGGCCCGAGGACGACTTCACCAGTCACCTCATCACCCACCCGGCCGGACTCGGCGACGACGAGGTCCGCGAACATCTGCGCCTCGTCCTGTTCGCGGCCTACGAGGCCACCGCCAACCTGCTCGCCAACGCGCTGCGGATGGTCCTCACCGAGCCGGGTTTCCGCGCCCAGCTCAACGGAGGCCAGATGACCGTGCCCGAGGCGATCGAGCAGTCGCTGTGGGACGAACCGCCGTTCAGCACGGTCCTCGGCTACTACGCCAAGCAGGACACCGAGCTGGGTGGGCAGCGCATCCGCAAGGGCGACGGGCTGCTCTTCGCGCCCGCCCCGGGCAACCTCGACCCGCGCGTCCGCCCGGACCTGTCGGCGGGCATGCAGGGCAACCGGTCCCACCTGGCCTTCGGTGGCGGCCCGCACGAGTGCCCCGGCCAGGACATCGGCCGTGCCATCGCCGACGTCGGTGTCGACGCCCTGCTGACCCGGCTGCCGGACGTCCAGCTGGACTGTGCGGAGGACGACCTGGAGTGGCGGGCGTCCATCGCCTCCCGGCACCTGGTGGCGCTGCCGGTGCGGTTCGAACCCAAGCCGCAGCAGGACGTCGACCTGCCGCCACGGGCCATGCCCCTGCCGCAGCAGCGCGCCGACTGGCAGGTCGGCACCCTGAGCAGCGACCCCGCCCCGGCCGCCGAACCGCTGCCCGCCCAGCGCCCCGCGCCGGACTTCGTCCCCGCGGCGGCCGTACCGGCCCGGCCCAAGGGCGTCTGGCGGCGGCTGCTGCACTGGTGGCGCGGCGAGTGACCTAGGGCTGTTCGCCGCCGGCCCAGGTGTCGTACGACGACCAGGCGCGGAGCACGCGGCCGCTGACGAACGCGTGCTCCGCCCCGGTGACCGGATCGGTGAACGCCAGCCTGCGGGCCAGCAGTTGCAGCGGGCGCCGGAAATCGCCGGGTGGCACCGGGCCGGTCACCTCCGGGTACAGCGGGTCGCCGAGGATGGGCACGCCCAGCGTGTTCAGGTGCACCCGCAGCTGATGCGTCTGCCCGGTCGCCGGGAGAAGCCGGTACCGGGCCAGCCGCTCCCGGTGGGCGGCGAGTTCCACGTACGTCTCGGCGTTCGGCTCGCCCTCGACCTCGCGCGCCGCCTGCACCCCGCGCTCCTTCACGATCCGGCTGCGCACGGTGCGGGGGAGGCGCAGTGCGGGGGCATGGGGTGCGATCGCCTCGTACTCCTTGCGGACCAGCCGGTCGGCGAACAGCGACTGGTACGCGCCGCGCTCCTCGGGCCGCACCGTGAACAGCACCAGCCCGGCCGTCAGCCGGTCCAGGCGGTGCGCGGCGGACAGCGTCGGGATGCCCAGCTCGTGCCGCAGCCGGGCCAGCGCGGTCTGCGCGACGTGCGAGCCGCGCGGGGTGGTGGCCAGGAAGTGCGGCTTGTCGGCCACGACGATGTGCGCGTCCCGGTACACCACCTCCACCGGGAACGGCACCGGCACCTCGGGGGGCAGCTCCCGGTGGAACCACACGAACATCCCCGGCTCGTACGGCGCGCCCGGCGCCACCGGCCGTCCGTCGGCGCCGACGATCAGCCCCGTGTCGAACATCCCCTCGACGACGCCGGGCCCGGCCCCCGTCAGCCGCTCCACCAGGTGCTCGCGCACGGTGGCCCACGCCCCGTCCCTGGGGAGCCGCACCCGCACGGGGTCGACCCCGTCGCGCTGGGGGAGCGGGGCGGGCGGCGGCGGGGTACGGCGTCTCATCGGCTCCCAGGGTACGAGGGGGGGGCGGTGCGTGCCGAACCGGTGTGGGACGGGCCCCGCTGTGGGCAGGATGTGGATCATGCCGTTCCTCACCAGCCCGGTGCTGCCTCCCGGGACCCTCGCCCGTACCCCGCAGCCGGTCCTTCCCACCGGCGACGGCCTCGTGCTGCGCCCCTGGCGGGCCGGGGACGCGCCCGCCGTCCACGCCGCCTTCCAGGACCCCTCCCTCCACCAGTGGCACATCAGGTCCTGCGACTCCGAGGAGGAGGCCGCCGGCTGGATCGCGCAGTGGCGGGCGGCGTGGGAGGGCGAGCGGGAGGTCCAGTGGGCGGTCGTGGACGAGGCGACGGACGTGTTGCGGGGCCGGGTCGCGCTGCGTCAGATCCTGCTCGGGGACGGTGTCGCCGAGGTCGCCTACTGGACGGTCGCCGGGGCGCGTGGCCGGGGTGTCGCGGCCCGCGCCGCCACCGCCCTGAGCCGCTGGGCCCTCGAGGACATCGGCTTCCACCGGCTCGAACTCTTCCACGCCACCGCCAACCCGGCCTCCTGCCGGGTCGCCGAGAAGGCCGGCTTCGCCCTGGAGGGCACCAAGCGCAGCGCCCTGCTGCACCGGGACGGCTGGCACGACATGCACTTCCACGCCCGTGTGCGCGGCGACTGACGGCCGGCGCGGCCCGCGGGGCGGGGCAGGACTGGGGCATCGACCGCGGGTGCGAGGGGGGCCGTGTCATGATGACGGGTCGTTTCCCGTCGTCCCTGGGTGTCCCGCATGCCGGTGTTCGAGCTCGCCGACCGACTTGTCGTCGGGGTGGCCTCCAGTGCCCTGTTCGATCTGCGGGAGTCGGACGCGGTGTTCCGGGAGCAGGGGGAGGAGGCATACCGGGCCCACCAGGAGGAGAACGTCGACCGCACGCTCCGGCCGGGGGTGGCCTTCGCCTTCGTCCGGCGGCTGTTGTCCCTGAACGACCTGAGCGAGCCCGGGGACCCGCTCGTCGAGGTGATCATCCTCTCCCGCAACGACCCCGACACCGGCCTGCGGGTCATGCGGTCGATCCAGGCGCACGGCCTGCCGATCAGCCGGGCCATCTTCCGTCAGGGACGCTCCCCTTATCCGTTCATGACGGCGCTGAACATGTCCCTGTTCCTGTCCGCCGACGGGGGCGACGTGCGCGAGGCCGTGGCCGCGGGGCTGCCGGCCGGGCATGTGCTGGGGTCGGCGTACGCGGACGACCCCGCCGACCGGGACCTGCGCATCGCCTTCGACTTCGACGGCGTGCTCGCGAGCGACGCCGCGGAGCAGGTGTTCCAGTCCGGCGGTCTGGAGGAGTTCCGCGCGCACGAGGCCCGTAACGCGGCCACCCCGCACGACCCCGGTCCCCTGCGCGACTTCCTCGCGGGGGTGAACCGCATCCAGTTGCGTGAGGAGGAGCGGCGCAGGAGCGATCCCGGCTACGAGATGCGCGTCCACGTCTCCATCGTGACCGCCCGCAACGCGCCCGCCCACGAGCGTGCCGTGCGCAGCCTCAAGGAGTGGGGCGTACGGGTCAACGACGCCTTCTTCCTCGGCGGCATAGACAAGGGGGCGGTCATGAAGGTGCTGAACCCGCACATCTTCTTCGACGACCAGGTGACCCACCTGGAGAGCACGTCCCGGACCACGCCCAGCGTGCACGTCCCGTTCGGCAGGATCAACGAGACGGCGCCCTGAGCGCGGAGGGCTCACGCGGCGGCGGCGCCGCCCTCCTGCTCGGCCTCGATGCGGGCGTTCCAGTCCCGCTTGGAGGCCTGCCAGCCGTCCTCGTTGTGGCCGAGCCGCCAGTAGCCGGAGATCGACAGATCCTCGCGCGGGATCCCGAGGTCCACGCGGAGCAGCCGCCGCAGCTCCTTCACGAAGCCCGCCTCGCCGTGCACGAAGGCGTGCGGCCGGCCCGCCGGGAAGTCCAGCGCCCGTACCGCCTCCAGCAGGGCCTCGCCGACCGGGCGGGTCCCGCGGTGCAGCCAGACGACCTCCACCTCGGAGTCGATCTTCTGCTCCTCCTCGGGGCCGGACACCTCGACGAAGGCGTGCGCGCGGGCGCCGGCGGGCAGCGTCTCCAGGGTGCGGGCGATCGCGGGCAGCGCGCTCTCGTCGCCGGCGAGCAGATGCCAGTCGGCGTCCGGGGCGGGCGCGTAGGCGCCACCGGGGCCCATGAAGCGGACCGGGTCACCGGGCCGTACGCGGGTGGCCCACGGTCCGGCCAGGCCCTCGTCGCCGTGGATCACGAAGTCCAGGGTCAGTTCCCGGTGTTCCGGGTCGAAGGCGCGCACGGTGTAGGTGCGGGTCACCGGCCATTGCTCGCGGGGGAACTCCGCGCGGATGCGCTCGAGGTCGAAGGGCTCGGGGTAGGTCACGCCGGGCGGCCCGAACAGCAGCTTCACGTAGTGGTCGGTGCAGGTGTCCGCGGCGAATCCGGCGAGGCCCTCGCCGCCCAGCACCACACGCTGCATGTGCGGGGTGAGGCGTTCGGTGCGCACAACCTGGGCGGTATGGGCCCTGCGCGGCTTACGTCCCGGGCGCTCTGCCATCACGGCCTCCTGCGAGATTGGTTAGGTTTACCTAAGTTAGCACCTCGCTCCGGGTCAACACCTCCCTCCCGAGGGCTCGGTGGGAGCCCTTTGCCGGAATATTTCCCACTGGGTCACTCCGCGAGCGTGCCCAGCAGCCGTTGCAGGGAGCCGCCCAGGCCCCAGCGCTTCGCCAGGTCCTCCAGTGCCGCCGGGTCGCGCGGGGTGTGCGGCAGGGCGGTGTCGACGTCCGGCAGCGGCACGTCGCCGGCCACCCGGACCACCTTCGGCGCGACCGCGACGTACGGCCGGGCCTCGGTGAGCCGCTTGCGCTGCGACGGCGTGAGCTTCGCCCGTAGGTCGTCGACCGCCGCCATGATCCCGGCCAGGTCGCCGAACTCGGCGAGCAGCTTGGCGGCCGTCTTCTCGCCGATGCCGGCCACGCCCGGCAGGCCGTCGCTCGGGTCGCCGCGCAGCAGCGCGAGATCCGCGTACCCCCGCCCGTCGACGCCATACTTCTCGCGCAGCGCCGCCTCGTCCGTCAGCTGCAGCGTGCCGACGCCCTTGACCGGGTACAGCACCCGGATCCCACGCCCGTCGTCGACCAGCTGGTACAGGTCGCGGTCGCCGGTGACGATGTCGACCGGGCCGTCGGCGCGGGCGGTGAACGTGCCGATCACGTCGTCCGCCTCGTACCCCGCGACCCCGACGCGGGCGATGCCGATCGCGTCCAGCACGTCCTCGATGACCGGCACCTGCGGGGAGAGGGTGTCCGGCACCTCCTCCTCGTCCGGGCCGCCCTCGTGCTCCTCGGCCACCCGGTGCGCCTTGTAGGTGGGGATCAGGTCGACCCGCCACTGCGGGCGCCAGTCGGCGTCCATGCAGGCGACCAGCCTGTCCGGCCGGTGGTCCTTCACCAGGCGGTCGATGAAGTCCAGCAGCCCGCGCACGGCGTTCACGGGCGTGCCGTCGGGCGCCTTCACGGAGTCCGGGACGCCGAAGTAGGCGCGGAAGTACAGCGAGGCGGTGTCGAGGAGCATCAGTCGTCCGGTCACGCTCGCATCATGCCGTACGGCACCGACAGCGGTCCCGCGCGCCGGAACGAGTTGCGTGCTGCGCATCGCCGTGAGCCCCGCCACTTGTGCGTTTGTCCTGGTCGGATGGGGGGAGGCGCGGCTCTCGGAGCGAGGCTGTTGCGCTTTTCAACTGTTCACGGCCGTTCGCTCCTGTTCCTGTCCCCGGACGAGAGGTACGCGTGCAAGCCAGGCTTGAGGCGGAGCACCTGTTCAAGGTGTTCGGCAGACGACCGGACGCAGCAGTGGAAGCCCTGAAGCAGGGCACCGACCGAGAGGAGCTGCGCGCGGACGGCACGACCGCCGCAGTGATCGACGCGTCCTTCCGGGTGGAGGCCGGTGAGATCTTCGTCGTCATGGGGCTGTCGGGCTCCGGGAAGTCCACCCTCCTGCGCATGCTCAACGGCCTGCTGGAGCCGACCGCGGGCACCGTCCGCTTCGACGGGCAGGACCTGACCGGGCTCGCCGACCGCGAGCTGCGCGAGCTGCGGTCGAAGAAGATCAGCATGGTCTTCCAGCACTTCGCGCTGTTCCCGCACCGCAGCGTCCGCGACAACGCCGCCTACGGCCTGGAAGTGCAGGGCGTGCCCCGCGCCGAGCGCGGACGCCGCGCCGACGAGGCGCTCGCCCTGTGCGGCCTGGCCGGCTGGGAGACGTCCTGGCCCGACGAGCTGTCCGGCGGCATGCAGCAACGCGTCGGCCTGGCCCGCGCGCTCGCCACCGACGCCGACCTGCTGCTGATGGACGAGTCCTTCAGCGCCCTGGACCCGCTCATCCGGCGGGACATGCAGGACCAGCTGCTGGAGCTGCAGAAGACGCTGAAGAAGACGATCGTCTTCATCACCCACGACCTCAACGAGGCGATGCGGCTCGGCGACCGCATCGCCGTCATGCGCGACGGCCGCATCGTGCAGACCGGCACGGCCGAGGACATCCTGCTGCGCCCCGCGAACGACTACGTCGCCTCCTTCATCCAGGACGTCGACCGCTCCCGCGTGCTGACCGCCGCCGCCGTGATGGACACCGGGCTGCGCGGCGACGAGGCCGACTGCGACTGCGAGACCGCGGCACCCGGCACGCCGTTCACCGAGCTGTGCGCGATCAGCGCCCGGCTCAGCCACCCCGTCGCCGTCGTCGACGGCGACGGCACCCTTGTCGGCGTCGTGCCCCGGCAGCGCCTGGTCGGCTTCCTCGGCGACGAGACGAACGAGCCCGCGGTGTGCGGCGACAGCCCGAAGAAGGTGACCGCCCGTGCCTAGGCTGCCCCTCGGCGACTGGGTCGACTCCGGTGTGAACTGGCTCGTCGACCACCTCTCCTGGCTCTTCGACGCCGTCAAGGCGGTCATGGAGGGCATGTACGACGGCATCGACGCCGTGCTCGCCGCGCCCGCACCGCTGCTGATGGCCGGCATCCTCGCCGTCGTCGCCTGGTGGCTGCGCGGCCTGCTCGCCGGTGTCCTGGCCTTCGCCGGATTCGCGCTGGTCGACTCGCTCGACCTGTGGGACCGCGCCATGTCCACGCTCGCGCTGGTCCTCGTGGCGACCGTGATCGCCCTGGTGATCTCGCTGCCGCTGGGCATCTGGGCGGCCCGGTCCAAGGCGGTCAGCGCGGCCGTACGGCCCGTGCTGGACCTGCTGCAGACCATGCCGTCGATGGTGCTGCTGATCCCGGCCATGCTCTTCTTCGGCCTGGGCACCGCCGCCGGTGTGGTCGCCACCCTGATCTTCGCGCTCGCCCCCGGCGTCCGCATGACCGAGCTGGGCATCCGCCAGGTCGACGCCGAACTGGTCGAGGCGGCGGAGGCGTTCGGCACCACTCCGCGCAACACCCTGTGGCGCGTGCAGCTGCCGCTCGCCCTGCCGACCATCATGGCCGGCGTCAACCAGGTGATCATGCTTGGCCTGTCCATGGTCGTCATCGCGGGCATGGTCGGCACCGGCGGCCTCGGCGGCGCCGTCAACGAGGCCATCGGCCAGCTCGACATCGGCTACGGCTTCGAGGCGGGCGTCGGCATCGTCGTCCTCGCCATCTACCTGGACCGGATCACCGGCGCGCTCGGCACCCAGCTGTCCCCGCTGAGCCGCCGGGCCGCCGCGAAGGCCCCCACGCGCGCGTGGTCGTACCGCCCCCGGCCGGCGGTGGCCCTCGCCGGTGTGGTGATCCTCGCCCTCGTCGCGGGCGGGCTCGGCGTCTTCGGCGACTCCGCCGGCACCTCCGAGGCCTCCGGCACCGACGTCGGCAAGGGCAAGGAGATCAAGATCGGCTACATCCCCTGGGACGAGGGCATCGCCTCCACCTTCCTCTGGAAGGAGCTCCTCGAGGAGCGCGGTTTCAAGGTGACCACCACCCAGTACGCGGCCGGCCCCCTCTACACCGGCCTGGCCACCGGCCAGCTCGACTTCGAGACCGACTCCTGGCTGCCCACCACGCACGCCGAGTACTGGCGGAAGTACGGCAAGCAGCTCGACGATCTCGGCAAGTGGTACGGCCCCACCTCGCTGGAGCTGACCGTCCCGTCCTACGTCAGGGACGTGAACTCCCTGGCGGACCTGAAGGCCCACTCCTCCGAGTTCGGCGGGAAGATCGTCGGCATCGAGCCCAGCGCGGGCATGATGGGCCTGCTCAAGGACAAGGTGCTGGGGGCGTACGGCCTGAAGGGCGACTACGAGGTGATCGACGGCTCCACGCCGGCGATGCTCGCCGAGCTCAAGCGCGCCTACGCCAAGAAGCAGCCGGTCGTCGTCACCCTCTGGTCGCCGCACTGGGCCTACAGCGACTACGGCCTGAAGAAGCTGAAGGACCCGAAGGGCGCCTGGGGCAAGGGCGACGGCGTGCACACGCTCGCCCGCAAGGGCTTCGCCGCCGACAATCCCGAGGTCGGCCGCTGGCTGGACGACTTCTCCATGACCGAGAAGCAGCTCACCAGCCTGGAGGCGGGGATCCAGAAGGCCGGCAAGGGCAAGGAGCAGGACGCCGTGCGCGACTGGCTGAAGCGCAACCCGGGCCTGGTCGACAAGTGGGCCCCGGTCGCCAAGGGCGGCACCGACAGCCAGGCGGCCGGGTGACCTGACGGGCCCGGACCGCCTGCCGAGGGGCGGACAGCACCGTACGACGGCGGCTGTCCGCCCCTCGCGGCTTCCCGGCCGCCTCGATCCGCCTACGGAAGCGATTCGGCCAATCACACCATGTGATGACCATGGGTCCGGGCGGAGCGCCGTCTCCCGGTCGGGCGGCGTATTCACGTCCGGTGCAGGCGTGTTCCGGCCGGGCGCGCGCCCGTGACGGGGTGGCGCGAACCGTGAGGGTGCGCTCCCATGCGCATGTCAGCAATATGGCAGCCGCGTGAAACGGTTTGCCGAACATGCGTAGGGTGCAGAGAAGTCATCGGAAGGGGCATGCCTCCCGGCGGGCACCCGGAGAGCGGCACGACGAGCGAGGGAGGGAGCCGAGGCGATGGGCGACCACAAAGAGCAGCAGCCCGTGCGGGTGGGCGCGGCCGTCCGGCGGCGCCGCCGTGCCCTGGAGCTGACCCTCGCGGGTCTCGCCGAGCGCACCGGACTGTCGGTGCCCTTCCTCAGCCAGGTCGAGAACGACAAGGCCCGCCCCAGCCGCAGTTCCCTGGAGAAGCTGGCCGACGCCCTGCGCACCACGGCCGTCGAACTCCTCGCCGCCGCCGACCCCGCCGCCAGCGTGGACGTCGTCCGTGCCGAACCGGTCGCGGACGGCGACTTCGCGCCGCGCACGCGCTCCCTGGTGCGCGGCCACCACCAGCTGCACGCCTCCGAGTTCACCGGCGACCACGACGCCGGCCGCGAGTTCCAGCACCGCAACGACGAGCTGATGTACGTCGCCGACGGTGCCGTGGAGATCGAGGCCGAGGGCCGTGCCCACCGCCTCGGCCGCGGCGACACCCTGTACCTGACCGGTGGCGTGCGGCACCGCTGGCGGGCCACCGTCCCGGACACCAGGATCATCGTGGTCGCGGTCGCCGAGCACATCGAGGCGGTCAAGGACAGGTCGCGCTAGACGTTCCGCGCGGACAGGAGGCGTGACGCGTGGTGGACCCCGGGACCGTCGGCGGTGGCCGGCCGGGCGGCTCCCCGCGCCCTCCTGCGGCGCGGGTCGTCTCCCTGGTGCCGTCCCTGACCGAGGCGGTGGCCGAGACCCTGCCCGGAGCCCTCGTCGGCGTCACGGACTGGTGCAGCCGTCCGGCGGACCTGGCGGTCACCCGGATCGGCGGGACGAAGAACCCGGCGGTCGACCGGATCCTCGCCCTCGCCCCCGACCTGGTCGTCGCCAACGAGGAGGAGAACCGCGCCCCCGACCTGGACGCGCTGCGCGCGGCCGGCCTGACCGTGCTGGTCACCGAGGTGCGGACGGTGCCGCAGGCCTTCACGGAGCTGGACCGGGTGCTGACCGCGTGCGGTGCGCGGAGCCGCCCCCGCTGGCTGGACGAGGCGGAGGATGCCTGGGCCGCGCTGCCGGAGCCGTCCAGCCGCACCACGGCGGTCGTCCCGATCTGGCGGCGCCCCTGGATGGTCCTCGGCCGCGACACCTTCGCCGGGGACGTCCTGACCCGCCTCGGCGTCGACCACCGCTACGCCGGCCATCCCGAGCGCTACCCCCGTGTCCCCCTGGAGGAGCTGCGCGCCGCGGCCCCGGACCTGGTGGTCCTCCCCGACGAGCCCTACCGGTTCACCGCCGAGGACGGCCCGGAGGCCTTCCCCGGGCTGCCCTGCGCGCTGGTCAGCGGACGGTACCTGACCTGGTACGGCCCCTCACTGGCGCGGGCGCCGCGGGTGCTGGCCCGGGCCCTGCAGGCAGCGCGCCGCTGAGCAGTCCGCGCACGGTGCCGGAGGCGGCCGCGAGCCAGGCCGCCACCAGCACGGCGTACAGGCCGACGGCGAGGGCGCCGTACGCCGTGAGACCGGTGTGCCGGGCGAGGGCCGCGGCGCCGGTGACACAGGTGCCGACCGGGAAGGTGAACGCCCACCAGGTCATCGAGAACCCCATGCCGTGCCGCCGGGCCCGCACCACGTGGGCGGTCGCGAACGCCAGCCACAGCAGCGCGAACCCCATGACCGGCACCCCGTACAGCACGGCGAACACCTCCAGACCGCGCGCGTACGGGGCCGGTACGGCACCGGGAGCGGCCTCCGCGATCAGCGCGACCGCGGTGGTGGACTGCCCGAGCGGGCCGAGCACCAGGAACAGGGTCGGGGCGAGCGCGAGCGGCGGCGGGCCCGACGTGACCAGCCGGGCGAAGACCAGCGGCAGCATCAGCAGCGTGGCGAACAGGCTCAGGCCGAACAGCGCCAGGCAGGCCAGCAGCAGGGTCTCGCGGGGCTGCCCCGGCGGCAGGTGCGGAACGAGCAGCGGGCCGACGGCGGCCGACACCATGGGGGCGACCAGCGGCAGCAGCCAGATCGGACCGGCCTGGGACGGCTCGACGCGGTGCCGTACGGCCATCAGGTACGGGACGGCCACGGCGGCGGCCAGCCCGACCACCGTGCCCGCGGTGAACAGCACCGAGTCCAGGACCACGGCGGCCGCGCTGCCGAGCAGGGGCCGCCCGGCCGTCATGGCACCGCCGCCCACCGCCAGCAGGGCCATCGCCAGACAGCCGTAGAAGGGCGCCGCCGCCGGGTCCAGCAGATCGCCGCGGGCCCGG
This sequence comes from Streptomyces sp. 1222.5, assembly GCF_900105245.1. Classification (NCBI taxonomy): domain Bacteria; kingdom Bacillati; phylum Actinomycetota; class Actinomycetes; order Kitasatosporales; family Streptomycetaceae; genus Streptomyces; species Streptomyces sp. 1222.5. Next base: position 6,864,836 of record NZ_FNSZ01000001.1, read on the forward strand.
TCCCGGTGGCGGGCCCGGCGCAGCGCCCGGGCCGCCAGCAGGGTCACCAGCGCGAGAAGCGACAGCACCCAGAAACCCGCCAGGAGCGTGCGCAGGCTCTCCTGGTGCCCGGGCAGCGCGGCACCGGCCGAGCCGATGACGGCGGTGCCCATGACGGACGCGTACCAGTTGGGCCCGAGGTGCCCGAGGCGGGCCGGGCACGGGCCGGCGGAGGTGACGGGGGCGGGCGGGGCCGGGGCTATGGTGACCATGGCTCCACGCTCCCGCCGCCGTCCCGGCCTGACCAGGGAGTTCCTCCCTATGAGGGCATAAGCTGGTCTTATGAGCGAGTCGGAGGGGCAGCGGGAGCGCGGACAGTCGCTGGCACACCGGGTTCCCGATCTGGCCGGGCTGGAGCTGCTGCTGGCGGTGGCGCGGCTGGGCAGTCTCGGCGCGGCCGCGCGGGAGGTCGGCATCACCCAGCCGGCCGCGAGCAGCCGACTGCGCTCCATGGAACGGCAGCTGGGCGTCGCGCTGGTCGACCGCTCGCCGCGCGGCTCCCGGCTCACCGACGCGGGCGCCCTGGTGACGGACTGGGCCCGCCGGGTCGTGGAGGCGGCGGCCGCGTTCGACGCCGGCGCGCGGGCCCTGCGGGACCGGCGGGACTCGCGCCTCAGGGTCGCGGCCAGCATGACCATCGCCGAGTACCTGCTGCCCGGCTGGCTCCTCGCGCTGCACGCCGAGCGCCCCGACACGGCCGTCTCGCTGCTCGCGGGCAACTCGGCGAAGGTCGCCGAGCTGCTGCTGGCCGGCGAGGCGGACCTCGGCTTCGTGGAGGGGCTGACGGTGCCGACCGGCCTGGACTCCGTGGTCATCGCCCACGACCGGCTGATCGTCGTCACCGCCCCGGGTCACCCCTGGGCCCGCCGCCGGCGCCCGCTGACCCCCGAGGAACTCGCGGCGACCCCGCTGATCCTGCGCGAGCGCGGATCCGGCACCCGGCAGGTGCTGGACGCGGCGCTCGGCGGCCTCGCCCGCCCCCTGCTCGAACTCTCCTCCACCACGGCGGTCAAGGCCTCGGCGGTCACCGGCGCTGGCCCGTCGGTGCTGAGCGAACTGGCGGTGGGGGAGGAGCTCGCGATGCGGCGCCTGGTGAGCATCCCGGTGGAGGGCGTCTCCCTGCGCCGTGACCTGCGGGCGGTCTGGCCCACGGGCCACCGCCCGGCGGGCCCGGCCCGTGAACTGCTGTCTCTGACGCGCGGTTGAGACGTGCGGGTACCGGGCGGCGACCCCCGGGTGGGGGTGTGTCACCCGGCGGAAAACGCCTGGCCGGGCGTCGGTCCGCTCCGTCATCATGACCGGCATGACTCTCACCGCCCCGCCCGCCACCGGCGTCCGCGCCCTCTGGGAAGACCTGCCGCGTGCCGTGCGGGACGCGGTCGGCGGGGTGCTCGGGGCGCCGGTCGTCCGCGCCGTGACCCAGAGCGGCGGCTTCTCGCCGGGCGTGGCCGCGCGGGTGCGCACCGCGGCCGGCGGCACCGGCTTCGTCAAGGCGGTGAGCGCCGCCGCCAACCCGGACAGCCCCGCGCTGCACCGCAGGGAGGCGCGGATCGCCGACGCGCTCCCGGCCGGCGTGCCCGCGCCGCGGCTGCTCGGGTCCTACGACGACGGCACCTGGGTCGCCCTGGTCTTCGAGGAGGTGACGGGGCGCCAGCCGCACGTGCCCTGGCAGCCGGCGGAGCTGCGCCGGGTGCTGGACGCCGTCACCCTCCTCGCCCGCACCGCCGGCCGGGCGCCGCTCGTCGCCCCGCCCGTGGGCGAGGCCCTGGCCGACGACTTCACCGGCTGGCGCGCACTCGCCGACCGCCGGGACGATGACCTGCGGGGCGGACTCGGCGCATGGGCCGCGGCCCACCTGCCGGACCTCGCCGCGCTGGAGGCCCGGTGGGCCGAGGGCGCGGCCGGGGACACCCTGGCCCACGGCGACCTCCGCGCGGACAACGTCCTGCTGACGGCCGACGGCCGCGTCGTCCTCGTGGACTGGCCGCACGCCGTGCGGGCCGCCGCCTGGTTCGACCTGCTGGTGATGCTGCCGTGCGTGCGGGCCCAGGGCGGGCCCGACCCCGAGGAGGTGTTCACCGCGCACCCGCTCGGCCGCGCGGCGGACCGGGACGCGGTGACCGCCGCGCTGGCCGCCCTCACCGGTTACTTCCTGCGCGGTTCGCTGAAGCCCGCCCCGCCGGGACTGCCCACCCTGCGGCCCTTCCAGCGGGTCCAGGGCGAGGCCGCCCTGGCCTGGCTCAGGAGGCGGCTGTGACCAGGGCCCGCATCACCCGCAGGTCCTCGCCCATCTCCGGATGCCACTGGACGCCCAGCACCCAGCCCCGCTCCCGCGGCAGCTCGACCGCCTCCACGGTGCCGTCCGCCGCGTAGGCCGACGGCACGAGCCCCGCGCCGAGGGTCTCCACCGCCTGGTGGTGGTACGTCGGCACCGTCACCTCCTCCGGGACGATCCCCGCGTACAGGGTGCCCGGCACCGGCTTCACCGGGTGGCCGCCGAACACGCCGACCACCTCCGCGTGCCCGTCCAGGTGCTGCACGAGGGTCCCGCCGAGGGCCACGTTCAGCAGCTGCATGCCCCGGCAGACGCCGAGCAGCGGCACGCCCGCCGTCAGGGCCGCGTCGATCAGGGCCAGCTCCCAGGCGTCCCGCTCGTGCGCCGGCGGCCCCGTGCGGGGCGAGCGGTCGGCGCCGTAGCGGGCGGGATCGACGTCCGGGCCGCCCGCGATCACCAGCCCGTCCAGGCGGGCGACGGCGGCCGCCGCGTGCGCGGGAGCGTCCGGCGGCAGCATCGCCGCCAGTGCCCCGGCGCGCTGCACCAGCCGGGGATAGGCGGCCGGCAGCAGCGCCGCCGCCAGCTCCCAGACGCCCCAGCGCGCACCGGCCTCCAGGTAGGTGCTCACACCGATCAGCGGTCGTACGGTCATGCTGCCCTTCCCGAAAAGCTCAAAGGTGCCCACACACACCTTTGCAGAAGCGGGCTCAGGTCAGGAAGCCCCGCAGCAGGGCCGCCGTGCCCGCGCAGTGCTCGCGCATCATCTCCCGCGCGCCGTCCGCGTCCCCGTCCAGCACCGCCTCCACCAGCGCGGTGTGCTGGCGCTGGGAGTGCTCCAGGTTGCGCACCAGCAGCGGGATGCAGTCCAGCAGGTCGTTGACGGTGGCCCGGACGGCCGCGTACTGGGCGGTCAGGGACGGCGACCCGCACAGCTCGGCGAGCGTCAGGTGCAGCAGCGTGTCCTGCCGCCGGTAGTCGGCGAGCGGTGCCTCGTGCGTACGGTGCAGCGCCTCCCGGAGCCGGCCGGCCCGTGCGTCCGTCAGCCCGTGCGCCGCGCACAGCCCGGCCGCCCCCACCTCCAGCACCTCGCGGAAACGCAGCACGTCCTCGACGTCGACCCCGGCGACGCGCCGCCGCAGCTCGTCCTCGCCACCCGCGTCCGTGCGCGGCAGCACGAACGTTCCGCCGTACCGCCCGCGCCGCGCCTCCACCAGCCCCTGGTCCTGCAGCACCTTCAGCACCTCGCGCAGGGTCACCCGGCTGATCCCGAGCCGCTCCGCCAGCTCCCGCTCGGCGGGCAGCCGTTCGCCCCCGGGCACCAGGCCCAGCCGGACGACCTGGAGGATCTGCTCCAGCGCCTCCTCGAAGCCGTTGCCCGCCCGCACCGGCCGCAGCACCGGAGCGAGGCGGTCGCCGATCCCCCCGGTGCCCGCCCGCTGCCACTCCGTCTCCCGCGACACCCGCCGTACCCCCTTCCCAAGCAATGGTTCTGAGCAATACCTTATGGCTCCCGGCCCGGCCGAAGAGGCGCGAAGGCGCCGAAGGAGGCTCTCCCGTGGCAGACCGCACAGCCCCGCTCAGCGTCGAGGAACTGCACGCCCTCGTCGCGGGCGGTGAGATCGACACTGTCGTGCTGGCCTTCCCCGACATGCAAGGGCGTCTCCAGGGCAAGCGGTTCGCGGCCCGCTTCTTCCTGGACGAGGTCCTGCACCACGGCACCGAGGGCTGCAACTACCTCCTCGCCGTCGACACCGAGATGAACACCGTGGACGGCTACGCGATGTCCTCCTGGGACCGCGGCTACGGCGACTTCGCCATGCACCCCGACCCGTCCACCCTGCGCCGCATCCCCTGGCACCCCGGCACGGCGCTGCTCGTCGCCGACCTCGCCTGGAACGACGGCTCCCCGGTGGTCGCCGCCCCGCGCCAGATCCTGCGCCGCCAGCTCGACCGCCTCGCCGGTCTCGGCCTCACCGCCCAGGTCGGCACCGAGCTGGAGTTCATCGTCTTCAAGGACACCTACGAGCAGGCCTGGAACGCGAACTACCGCGGCCTGACCCCGGCCAACCAGTACAACATCGACTACTCCGTCCTCGGCACCGGCCGCATCGAGCCCCTGCTGCGCCGCCTGCGCAACGACATGGCCGGCGCCGGCCTCACCGTCGAGTCCGCCAAGGGCGAGTGCAACCCCGGCCAGCACGAGATCGCCTTCCGCTACGACGAGGCCCTCGTCACCTGCGACCAGCACGCCCTGTACAAGACCGGCGCCAAGGAGATCGCCGCCCAGGAGGGCGTCTCGATCACCTTCATGGCCAAGTACGACGAGCGGGAGGGCAACTCCTGCCACATCCACCTCTCCCTCGCCGACGCCGACGGCGCCAACGCCATGGCCGACGACGAGGGCGGCATGTCGGAGGTCATGCGGCACTTCCTCGCCGGTCAGCTCGCCGCACTGCGCGACTTCTCGCTCCTCTACGCGCCGAACATCAACTCCTACAAGCGCTTCCAGCCCGGCTCCTTCGCCCCGACCGCCGTCGCCTGGGGTCACGACAACCGCACCTGTGCCCTCCGGGTCGTCGGCCACGGCCGCTCCCTGCGCTTCGAGAACCGCCTCCCCGGCGGAGACGTCAACCCCTACCTCGCCGTCGCCGGACTCGTCGCGGCCGGCCTGCACGGCATCGAGCAGAAACTCGAACTCCCCGAGCCGTGCCCCGGCAACGCCTACACCGCCGACTTCGAGCACGTCCCGACCACCCTGCGGGAGGCCGCCGGACTCTGGGAGAACAGCCCTCTCGCGAAGGCAGCGTTCGGCGAGGAGGTAGTGGCCCACTACCGCAACATGGCGCGCGTCGAACTGGACGCCTTCGACGCCGCGGTCACCGACTGGGAGCTGCGCCGCTCCTTCGAACGCCTGTGATGCGCACGCCTGTGAAAGGTCACCACGTGTCCGATCCGCACGAGCTGACGGTCCTCAACCCCGCCACCGAGGAGACCGTCGCCACCGTCCCCGCGGCGAGCGCCGAGGACGTCGGCGCCGCCGTCGTACGCGCCGTACGCGCCCAGGCCCGGTGGGCCGCCCTCGCCCCCGCCGACCGGGCCCGGCTGCTCCGCCGGTTCGCCGACACCGTCGACGCGCACCTGGAGGAACTCGCCCAGCTGGAGGTCCGCGAGGCCGGCCACACCGTCGGCAACGCCCGCTGGGAGGCCGGCAACGCCCGCGACCTGCTCCTGTACGCGGCCGGCGGCGCCGAACGCCTGCTCGGCGCGCAGATCCCGGCCCCCGGCGGCTTCAACGTCACCTTCCACGAACCCCTGGGCGTCGTCGGCGTCATCGCGCCCTGGAACTTCCCGATGCCGATCGCCGCCTGGGGCTGCTTCCCGGCACTGGCGGCGGGCAACGCGGTCGTCCTCAAGCCCGCCGAGACCACCCCGCTCACCGCGCTCCGCCTCGCCGAACTCGCCCTGGACGCGGGCCTGCCCGAGCACGTGTTCCAGGTGCTGCCCGGCCACGGCCACATCGCCGGACGCGCCCTGGTGGACCACCCCGACGTCGCCAAGATCGTGTTCACGGGCTCCACGACCACCGGCCGCGAGGTCATGGAGCGCTGCGCCCGCCTGGTCAAGCCGGTCACCCTGGAACTCGGCGGCAAGAGCCCCAACGTGGTCTTCGCCGACGCCGACCTGGAAGCCGCCCTCGACCCCTTCTCCTTCCTGGACAACTCCGGCCAGGACTGCTGCGCCCGCACCCGCGTCCTGGTGCAGGAGACGGTGTTCGAGGAGGCCCGCGAGTTCCTCGCCGACGCGCTGGCCGCCGTCGTCGTGGGCGACCCGGCCGACGGCAAGACGCAGATGGGCCCGCTGATCTCCCGGCAGCAGCTGGACCGCGTCCGCTCCTACGTCCCCGAGGACGCCCCGGCCCTGCGCGGCACCGCCCCCGAAGGCCCCGGATTCTGGTTCCCGCCGACCGTCCTCACCGGGGAACGGCCGGACGGCCGGGCCGCCCGCGAGGAGATCTTCGGCCCCGTCGCCGTCCTCCTGCCGTTCTCCGACGAGGCCGACGCCGTCCGCCTCGCCAACGACACCCCCTACGGCCTCTCCGGCTCCGTCTGGACCCGCGACCTGGGCCGCGCCCTGCGCGTCTCGCGGGCCGTCCGCGCAGGCAACCTGTCCGTCAACTCCCACTCCAGCGTCCGCTACTGGACCCCGTTCGGCGGCTTCAAGCAGTCCGGCCTCGGCCGGGAACTCGGCCCCGACGCCCTGACCGCCTTCACCGAGACCAAGAACGTCTTCATCAGCACGGAGGGCCCCGCACAGTGACCGACACCACCGTCTGCCGCCGCCTGGTCGGCCGTACCGCCGTCGTCACCGGAGCCGGCAGCGGCATCGGCCTCGCCGCCGCCCGCCGGCTCGCGTCCGAGGGCGCCCACGTGGTCTGTGCCGACGTGGACGAGACCCGGGGCAAGGCCGCGGCCGACGAGATCGGCGGCCTCTTCGTGAAGGCCGACGTCACCGACCCCGAGCAGGTCGAGGCACTCTTCAGGGCCGCCCACGACACCTACGGCAGCGTCGACATCGCCTTCAACAACGCCGGCATCTCCCCGCCCGACGACGACTCCATCCTGGAGACCGGACTGGACGCCTGGAAGCGCGTCCAGGAGGTCAACCTCACCTCCGTCTACCTGTGCTGCAAGGCCGCCATCCCCTACATGCGCCGCCAGGGCAAGGGCTCCATCATCAACACCGCGTCCTTCGTGGCCAGGATGGGTGCGGCCACCTCGCAGATCTCGTACACCGCCTCCAAGGGCGGCGTGCTGGCCATGTCCCGCGAACTGGGCGTGCAGTTCGCCCGCGAGGGCATCCGGGTGAACGCCCTGTGCCCCGGCCCGGTCAACACCCCCCTGCTCCAGGAGCTGTTCGCCAAGGATCCGGAACGGGCCGCCCGCCGCCTCGTCCACATCCCCGTCGGCCGGTTCGCCGAGGCCGAGGAGATCGCCGCCGCCGTCGCCTTCCTCGCCAGCGACGACTCCTCCTTCGTCAACGCCACCGACTTCCTGGTGGACGGCGGGATCTCCGGCGCGTACGTCACCCCGCTGTAGGGGCCGAACGGTACGGTCCACGCGTATGCGACACCTTCTCGCGTGGACCCTGGCCGCGGCCGCCGTCCTGGCGGCCGCGCCCGCCGCGGACCCGGCCGCCCGGCAGTGCCCCCGCCTGACCACCCGCTGGTACGGCGACAACCGCGCCCGCCTCCAACAGGTCGTCGACGCGTACGGCAGCTGCTCCGGCCGTTCCGGTGCCGTCGCGGTCTTCGACTGGGACAACACCGTCACCAAGAACGACGTCACCGACGCCACCCTGTCCTGGGCGCTCCGGCACGACAGACTGCCGCGCCCCGCCCGCTGGAAGGACACCAGCGCCTGGCTGACGGACACGGCCGACCACGCCCTCACCGAGGCCTGCGGCACGGGCACCACCGCACCCCTGCGGACGTCCACGCGCCCCCGCTGCACGGACGAGATCGTGGAGATCCGCGAGAACGGCACCACCACGAGCGGCGCCCCCGCCTTCGCCGGCCGCTGGAACCACCGGCGCACCGTCCCGCAGTACGCCTGGGTCCCACAGCTCTTCGCCGGCCGCACCCCCGCCGAGCTCGCCTCCTACGCACGCGCCGCCCGCCGCGAGGCCCTCGCCGCCCCGCTCGGCGCCACCCGCACCCTCGGCACCCACACGGTCCCCGCCGCCGTCCGCTACTACGACCAGCAGCGCGACCTGATCCGCACCCTCCAGCGGGCCGGCTTCCGGGTCTACGTCGTCTCGGCCGGCGCCGAGCCCGTCACCGAGGTGTGGTCACGGGCCGTCGGCGTCGACGCCGCCCACACCATCGCCATCCGCTCGGTCCTCGACCGGCGCGGCCGGATCACCGTGCGCAACGAGGGCTGCGGCGGCGTTCCTGTCACTCAGGGCGCGGTGATCCCGTACATCGACGGCAAGCGCTGCTGGATCGCCCAGGAGATCTACGGCGTCCGGGGCGCCCGGGCCTGGCGACGGCAGCCCGCGCGGCTCCGGCCCGCCCTCGCCGCCGGCGACGCCGACACCGACGTCACCTTCGTCGGCGACGCCACCGGCGCCCACCTCGTGATCAACCGGAACAAGCCCGAGCTGATGTGCCGGGCGTACGACGACGCGGACCGCCGCTGGCTGGTCAACCCCATGTTCCTCGCGCCGCTGCCGCGCCGGACCGCGCCCTACCCCTGCTCGACCACCGCCCGCACCGCGCCCGACGGCAGCCGCGGGCCCCTGCGCCGTCCGGACGGCACGGTGGTACCGGACCAGCCGGACGGCGTGCACTGACCGCAGGTCAGAGGAACGTCCGCCCCTCGCCCCGGTAGGTCGGCACGGTCGCCGTGACCTCGTCGCCCGCGATCAGGTGCAGGACCTCGAACCGCTCGCACAGCTCGCCCGCCTTGGCGTGCCGGAACCACACCTTGTCCCCGATGAGCAGGTCGTCGGCGGGCGAGCCGAGCAGCGGGGTCTGCACCTCGCCGGGACCCTCCTGCGGGTCGTAGGCCAGCCCCTCCGGCAGGTACGGCACCGGCAGCCGGTCCGGTCCGGCGGCGCCGGAGGCCGGGTAGCCGCCACCGAGCACGGTGACGACGCCCACCCCGGGCCGCCGGACGACCGGCTGCGCGAAGAGGGCGGCCGGACGGCCCGTGAACGAGGTGTAGTTGTCGAAGAGCCGTGGCACGTACAGCCCCGAACCGGCCGCGATCTCCGTCACCGCGTCCTCGGCGGCGGTCTGCTGCACGCTGCCGGTGCCACCGCCGTTGACGAACTCCAGGTCCGGGACGACGGACCGCACCGCACGCACCACGGCCGCCCGCCGGTCGGCCAGCTCCCGCCGGGCCGCGGCCTGCATCAGCCGGATCGCCCGTGAGCGCAGCGGCCGGCCGGCCACCGCGTCGCCGACCCCGGCGATGTGGCCCTCGTACGCCATGATCCCCACCAGCCGGAAACCCGGCCGCCGGGCCACCGAGCGTGCCAGCTCGGCGAGTTGCGCGGGGGAGCGCAGCGGCGAGCGCCGGGCCCCGACCCGCATCCGGCCGCCGAACAGCTGCAACGAGGTGTCCAACTCCAGGCAGACGCGCACCGCTTCGCGGCCGCCGTCGCGCGCCGCCTCGATGAGGTCGAGCTGCGCCGGATCGTCCACCATCACGGTGACGGCAGCGGCGAGCTTCGGATCGGCGGCCAGTTCCCCGAACCCGGCGCGGTCGGCCGACGGGTAGGCCAGCAGGACGTCGTCGAACCCGGACCGCGCGAGCCACAGCGACTCGGCCAGGGTGAACGACATGATGCCCTGGAAGCCGTCCCTGGCCAGGACCCGCTCCAGCAGGGCGCGGCAGCGGACCGACTTGCTGGCGACCCGCACGGGCTTGCCGGCGGCGCGGCGCACGAGGTCGTCCGCGTTGGCGTCGAAGGCGTCCAGATCGACGATCGCGAGGGGGGCGTCGAGATGGGCGGTGGCCCGGTCGTAACGGGCCCGGTCGGCGGCGAGCGCAGTCATGACGGAAGCCTGCCAGACAGGCCTACCGCAGGGTAGGGGGATGTTCCGGGCAGATGCCCCGGGGGCCGCCCACGGGTTCTCTGCCGGTGCCCGACAACCCGTAGAGTGACGCGCACGAACGGCGGAACGCACCCGGCGCACATCTGAACCGGGATGCCGGTCCGGCCGTACGGGTATGCGTGCCCGGAGGGATCTTCCGCACCGGGCGCGGCCGAGCGGCAGGACGGCCCGCGTACGAGAGCGGCCCGGGCACGAGGGAACGGGGGGTGCATGAGCACGGAAGCGCGCCACGCCCCGATTCCGCCGCGCCCCTCCACTCCACCCGGCACCGCCCGCGAGCCGTCGCCCCAGGGCACGCCGGCACCGGCACGCGACACCCGCCCACCCCACGTCACCCCGCCCCGCCCGTCCCACCCGCCCACACCTCCCGACCCCGAGGACGAACCCTCCGTCTTCACCCCCAGAGACCCCGGCGCCCCCGCCCGGCCCCGGGTCCACGACTCCCGGCTGCCCGCCGGGGGGCCGCGTGACGGCCGTCCGTCGGCAGGTGGCGCTCTCCGTGACGGGCTGCCTGCCGGGCCCGCTCGCGACGGTCGGCTGCCCGCCGGGGGCTCCGCGCGTGCCGGCGGCCCGCCGGCCGGTGGTACCGCTCGTGGCGGCCTGCCGTCGGCGGGTGGTCGCGGTGTGGGGCTGTCCGCCGGGGGCCCCGCTCGGGACGAGCGGGTGTCCGGGGGCGGGGCTGTCTCCGGGGGCGGGCGCGGGGAGAGCCTGGGGCGCAGCCGTGCCGTGGACCCTTCGGCTCCCGCCGTGCCCGAGATCGCCGACCTCGTGAGTCCGCCTCCGCCACCCGCGTCCGCCCGCTTCCCCGACGCGCCGCCGAGTACGCGCCGCGCGGCCGCGGCCGGTCCGGCCCACCGGCCCGGCAGGCCGCCGGCGCCGGGGGAGACCGCGCCGGAGACGACGACCCGGCTCCGTCCCGCGGGGGAGCCCCGCCGCCAGGCGGCTCCGCGGGAGACTCCCGCCGAGACGACGACCCGGCTCCGTCCGATCCGCTCGGCTCCGCCCTCCGCCCCGGCGCCCGCCGCAGAGCGCCGCACCGGCAGTGAGAGCGGCACACCGGCGGTGGCCGGGGGCACCGCTCCCCGGCGCCCCGAGCCGGCCCCCAAAAGGCCCACCTGGAGCCCCGCCCCGCCGCCGGCCGCGCCCACCGCGCCGGACCCGGCCCTCTCCTGGAGCGCCGGGTCCGCCGCCCGGCCGTACGTGTCGTTCGCGGAGCCCGAGGCGTTCGCCGAGCGCCGGCGTCCGCGGATACGGCCGCGCACCGCCGCTGCCGCCGCCTGCCTCGTGCTCGGCCTCGGACTCATCGGCGGTGCCGTGACCGGCAGTTGGCTCACCGGGGGCGGCACGGAGGACACCACGGGCAACGCGTACACCACCGCCGGCACGCTGTGGCACAGCGTGCCCGTCGACCAGCTCTTCCCCCGCACCGTCGAGGGCACCGGCGCCGGACCCGGCGGCGCCGACCGCACCTGGACCCGTATCGCCGTGGCCCCGGACAGCGGCTGCGCCCAGGCCTTCGACCCGCTGCTGCGGAAGGCCCTCGCCCCCGTCGGCTGCCGGCGGCTCCTGCGTGCCACCTACACCGACGCCACGCAGAGCTACGTCACCACGGTCGGCCTGCTGTTCACCAAGGCCGACCCCGCCGCCATGTCCGCGCTCGCCCGGCGCTTCGGCGACGAGCGCCTGGACCGGCGCGACGACCTGATCCCCCGGCCCTACGCGGCCAAGGGCACGGTCGCCGCCCACTTCGGCGACGCGCAGCGCGCCTCCTGGACCGTCTCCGTCGTCACCGACGCACCCGTCGTCGCCTTCGCCGTCTCCGGCTGGGCCGACGGCCGTACGGTCGACTCACCGCAGCCCGCCGCGGAAGCGGCCCGCTCCGGCGCCACCACGGCACCGGCCCAGGCGGGCCTCGGCAACGAGGCCCAGGGCCTGGCCGACCGCATCGAACGGCGCCTGCGCCGGACCATCGGCACGGCCACGGAGAAACCCTCATGAGGCGATCGATACCCGGCCACCGCCGTACCGGAGCCGCGGTGAGCGCGCTGCTCGCCGGCTCCCTCGTCCTGCTGCCGTCCACCGCCGCCCACGCCGACGGCATCCGCGCCCAGCAATGGGCCCTGTCCGCGCTCCACCTGACGGAGGCCTGGCAGACCACCAAGGGCCGGGGCGTCACCGTCGCCGTCCTGGACACCGGCGTCGAGGCCGACCACCCCGACCTCGCCGGAAACGTGCTGCCCACCAAGGACATGATCGGCTTCGGCGCCGGTCCGGGCGACCGCGACTGGGCCCGGCACGGCACCGCCATGGCCGGCATCATCGCCGGACACGGCCACGGACCCGGCGACACCGACGGCGTGATGGGCGTCGCGCCGGAGGCGAAGATCCTGCCGGTCCGGGTGATCCTGGAGGACGGCGACTCCGCCCGCACGAAGGCCCGCACCACCCGTGGCAACGCCCTCGCCGAGGGCATCCGCTGGGCCGCCGACCACGGTGCCGACGTCATCAACCTCTCCCTCGGCGACGACTCCGACTCCGCCCACCCGGAACCCGGCGAGGACGAGGCCGTGCAGTACGCCCTGAAGAAGGGCGTGGTCGTCGTGGCCTCCGCGGGCAACGGCGGCGCCAAGGGCGACCACGTCTCCTACCCGGCCGCCTATCCCGGCGTCATCGCCGCCACCGCCGTCGACCGCTACGGCACCCGCGCCTCCTTCTCCACCCGCCGCTGGTACGCCGCGGTCAGCGCGCCGGGCGTCGGCGTCGTCATCGCCGACCCCGACCACAAGTACTACGAGGGCTGGGGCACGAGCGCGGCCTCGGCGTTCGTCTCCGGCGTGGCGGCCCTGGTCAGGTCCGCCCACCCCGGCCTGAAGCCGGCCCAGGTCAAGAAACTCCTGGAGGACAGCGCCCGGGACGCCCCCGTGGGCGGCCGCGACGACTCCCGCGGCTTCGGCATGATCGACCCCGCGGCGGCCCTCCGGTCGGCCGCCCGCCTCAAGCCGCGGGGCCTTCGTGCGGCGGCCTACGACGGCGAGTACTTCGGCCCCGGCCCGGACACCCCCAGCACCACCGGCAGCACCGCCGACTGGGCGGCCCCGCTCGCCGGCGGCGTCGGTGGAGTGCTCCTGGTGGCGGGCGTGATCCTCTGGCGGGGACGCAGGACCGCCCCGTAGGGCGGCGGACCGATCCGCGGACCCGGGCACCTACCGCACCGGCTCCCACGGGGCCCCTGCGGCACCCGGACAGCCGGACCCCTACGGCACCGACGCGAACGACCCCACCGCGGCCTCGGCCGCGGCCTCCACCAGCGCGATCCCCTTCGCCTGCGTCACCGTCCCCCGGGACAGCACCGCCACCAGGTACTCGGCCGAGTCCACCGTCACCCGCCCGATGCTGTTCACGTCCCACAGCCCGGTCGAACTCCGCGGCAGCCACCCGTTCTTCAGCGCCCAGGAACCGCCCTCCGCGGCGGCTGAGACCCCCCACCGCTGATCGGCCTCCACCCCCTGCATCAGCCCCCGCACATACGTCCGCGACGCGGCACTCAGCCGCGACTCCTCCCCGAACACCTGCTGGAGCAGCACCAGTTGGTCGGCGGCCGTCGTCTGCGTCAGCCCCCACAGATCCCCGGAACCCCCCGAGGTGCCCGTCAGCCCGAACCGCTCGTTCGCCGCGTCCAGCCCCTCCGCGCCGCCGATCGAGTGCCACAGCTCGGTCGCGGACGCGTTGTCGCTGTTCTCGATCATCTTCGTGGCGCACGCCCGCTCGGCCGCCGTCAGCCGCCTGCCCGCGTCCTGCGCCTGGAGCAGCAGCGCGGCCAGGATGTCGACCTTGACGATGCTCGCCGAGTCGAAGGCGGCGTCCCCGTGCACGGCGCTCTCACCGGAGCCCAGCTCCAGGACCGCCACCGACACCGCCGCACCCGACGGCACGGGCACCTTCGCCATCGCCCTGTCCAGCAGCGCCTTCCGGTCCACCGCCACGGGCCTGGTCACGGGCTCCACCGATGCCTCCTCGCCCGCCCCGGCCGAGGGGGAGGCCGAGGGCTTCGCCGGCGACGATACGGCCGCGGACACCGGGTGCGCCCGCGTCTGTACGTACACCGAGCCGCCGGCCGTGAATCCGGTCACGGCGACGACGGCCAGCGCGCCGACGAGAAGGGGGCGGCGCCGGGACGGGCGCGCACGGCGGCCGCGGCGGGCTCCGGGGGACTCCATGCCGGCGATGCTCGGCGCCCGGACTGTGCGCCCCGTTGGACGGACCTGAGACCCGGATCAGGGAACCCTGAGATTCCTGTGAGGACGGGGCGACGGGAGGCCGGCCCGGCCCCGTACGGGCCCGGCGCCCACCCCCCTATAGGGTCGGTGACCGTGGCGAACAAGAACATCCCCGACCCCGGCTTCTCCGACGACGACGGCTCCGCCGACCCGCGGCTGAGCGCGGCGCTCGCCGCCTGGGCCGAGGACCGCGGCGCGTCCGGCCCCGTCCTGGAGGCGCTCAAGGGCGCCCGGCTGCTGGTCCCCGTCGTCGCCGTGCTCGGCGAGGTCGAGGAGGACGAGAACGGGCTGCGCCGCGAGAAGACCAGCGACATGGCCGTACCCACGCTGAAGGCCGGCCACCGCACCGCTCTGCCCGCCTTCACCTCCACCGACTCCCTCGCCCGCTGGGACCCCGCGGCCCGCCCGGTCGCCGTACCCCTGCATCAGGCCCTGGAGGCCGCCGCGCACGAGAAGGCGGACACCGTCGTCCTGGACCTCGCCGGGCCCGTGCCGTTCGAGCTGACCGGGCCCGCGCTGCTCGCCCTCGCCGAGGGGCGCACCAGCACCGACCCGCTCGCGGACCCGGCCGTCGTCGAGGCCGTCCGTACGGCCGTGGCGGCGGAGCCCGCCGTGCTCCGCGCCCACCTCGGGCCCGGGCGGGCCGACGGCACCCTCGCGCTCGTCCTCGACCCGGCCGCCGCGCCCGCCGAGGCCGCCCGGGCGGTCGCCGAGCGGCTCGCGGCCGACGAAACACTGAGGGCCCGCCTGGTGCGCGGCCTCGACCTGGCACTGCTGCCGGCCGGGACGACGCCTCCGGGCGAGCCCCTGTACGTGAAGGAGTAGATCAGCCGTAGACGGGCCCGGTGTACTTCTCACCGGGACCCTGGCCCGGCTCGTCCGGGACGATCGACGCCTCGCGGAACGCCAGCTGCAGCGACTTCAGACCGTCGCGCAGCGGTGCCGCGTGGAAGGAGCTGACCTCGGTCGCGCCCGCGTCCAGCAGGCCCGCGAGTGCGGTGATCAGCTTGCGGGCCTCGTCGAGGTCCTTGTACTTCTCGCCCTCCTCGCTGAGCCCGAGCTTCACGGCGGCGGCGCTCATCAGGTTGACGGCGACCGTCACGATCACCTCGACGGCGGGGACCTCGGCGATGTCCCGGGTCATCGCGTCGAAATCGGGGGACTCGGCAGGGGTGTCACTCATGCCCCACACGATAGGTGGTCCGGCCCGGCCTCCCTCAATTAGCCCTTGTCAAGCGATCCTGCTAACCTGATGGACGACCGGCCGGACGTGCCATGAGCGCAATCAGGGCATCCGGCCCACAAGTGGAGGCTCCGATCTCCCACCTGACCGTCCTCCGGGACGGCGGGTACCCGGTCAGGCGGCCGCCATCGTTCCGTACGGACGATGGAGTCGCCCGAAAGCGCGCCCCGCGACATCGCGGCGGTGCTCCGGTAGTCATTGGAGCCCGCCTGTGATCGTCCGGGGCATTTTTGTGCCCCGGTGCGGTTGGGTCACAGGAACAAGATGTTACGCGGCTGTCCGCCAGACCGTCGCGTGGTGCTATCGAGGAGGATCCATCAGCGCCGAGCCCCGCATCAACGACCGGATTCGCGTTCCCGAGGTGCGACTTGTCGGTCCCAGTGGCGAGCAGGTGGGCATCGTCCCGCTCGCTAAGGCACTGGAGCTTGCGCAGGAGTACGACCTGGACCTGGTCGAGGTCGCGGCGAACGCCCGTCCGCCCGTGTGCAAGCTCATGGACTACGGGAAGTTCAAGTACGAGTCGGCCATGAAGGCCCGTGAGGCGCGCAAGAACCAGGCGCACACGGTCATCAAGGAGATGAAGCTCCGGCCGAAGATCGACCCGCACGACTATGACACCAAGAAGGGTCACGTCGTACGGTTCCTCAAGCAGGGCGACAAGGTCAAGATCACGATCATGTTCCGTGGTCGCGAGCAGTCCCGGCCCGAGCTGGGCTACCGACTGCTGCAGCGTCTCGCGGAGGACGTCCAGGACCTCGGCTTCGTGGAGTCGAACCCGAAGCAGGACGGCCGAAACATGATCATGGTTCTCGGTCCGCACAAGAAGAAGACCGAGGCGATGGCCGAGGCCCGTCAGGCGCAGGAGGCCCGCAAGGCCGAGGCGAAGGCGAACCCCGGTAAGTCGCAGAACCCTGCCGAGGCCGAGGCGCCGTCCGAGGAGCCTGCCGAGGCGTGATCCCGGGGGACCCGTGTCCCCGAGGATGTAACCGATACAAGAGCGACGCTCCACCGTGCCCGGTTTCACGACCGGGCATCGGAGCGCCACCGACGAGGAGAGAACGGCGCTATGCCGAAGAACAAGTCGCACAGCGGTGCCAGCAAGCGCTTCAAGGTCACCGGCTCCGGCAAGGTGCTCCGCGAGCGCGCCGGCAAGCGCCACCTGCTCGAGCACAAGTCGTCCCGCGTCACGCGTCGCCTCACCGGCAACGCCGAGATGGCCCCGGGCGACGCCGCGAAGATCAAGAAGCTTCTCGGCAAGTGACGCACCGGCGCTCACCGTTCGCCGAGCGCCGTACGTCAGGACCGGGACCCAGTCGTTTCCGGGTCGTGTGAGTACCCCCCACGACCCCGCTACAAGGAGTTAACAAGTGGCACGCGTCAAGCGGGCAGTCAACGCCCACAAGAAGCGCCGGGCGATCCTCGAGCAGGCCTCCGGCTACCGCGGTCAGCGTTCGCGCCTGTACCGCAAGGCCAAGGAGCAGGTCACCCACTCGCTGGTCTACAACTACAACGACCGCAAGAAGCGCAAGGGCGACTTCCGTCAGCTGTGGATCCAGCGCATCAACGCCGCTGCCCGCGCCAACGGCATCACCTACAACCGCTTCATCCAGGGTCTGAAGGCCGCGAACGTCGAGGTCGACCGCAAGATCCTGGCCGAGCTGGCCGTGAACGACGCGAGCGCCTTCGCCGCGCTCGTCGAGGTCGCGCAGAAGGCGCTGCCGTCGGACGTCAACGCGCCGAAGGCCGCGTGACGCTGCGCCGGCTCTAGCCGACGCTCACTGGACCCGCAGGCCGTCATGGCTTGCGGGTCCTGTTGTTTCGTTCCGGCTGCCGTCGTTCGGCCGCGGGCTCATCGTGGTTGCTCGCGCAGTTCCCCGCGCCCCTTCCGGGGCGCCATGACTTTTCGAAGGTATGAGGATGCCGCCCGTCTCCCCTGAGCTGATCTCGTCCCGGTCCGCCCGTGTCCTGGCCGCGCGCCGGCTCGCCAAGCGGAACTTCCGGGGCAAGGACCGGCTGTTCCTCGCGGAGGGGCCGCAGGCCGTGCGGGAGGCCGCGGGACACCGGGGCCCGGACGGGACCGCGACGCTCGTCGAGCTCTTCGCCACGGTCGAGGCCGCCGAGCGGTACGCCGACATCGTCGGCCCGGCGCGCGGTGCCGGCGCCCGGGTGCACCTCGCCGCCGACGAGGTCATCGCCGAGATCTCCACCACCGTCACCCCGCAGGGCCTCGTCGGGGTCTGCCGGTTCCTGGACACCCCGTTCGAGGACGTCCTCGCCGCCCGGCCGCGGCTCGTCGCCGTCCTCGCCCACGTACGCGACCCGGGGAACGCCGGCACCGTGCTCCGCTGCGCCGACGCCGCCGGCGCCGAGGCCGTGATCCTCACCGACGCCTCCGTCGACCTCTACAACCCGAAGGCGGTACGGGCCTCCGTCGGCTCGCACTTCCACCTGCCCGTCGCCGTCGGCGTGCCCGTCGAGCGGGCCGTAGCCGGACTGCAGGACGCCGGTGTGCGCATCCTGGCCGCCGACGGCGCGGGGGACCACGACCTCGACGAGGAACTGGACAAGGGCTGCATGGGCGGGCCGACCGCCTGGGTGTTCGGGAACGAGGCCTGGGGGCTCCCGGAGGAGACCCGCGCCCTCGCCGACGCCGTCGTACGCGTCCCCATCCACGGGAAGGCCGAGAGTCTGAACCTGGCCACGGCCGCCGCCGTATGTCTCTACGCGTCGGCCCGTGCACAGCGCGCCTCCGGAGGGTGCCGCTCCGTCACCCAGAGCTAGTAGGGTGACCCACTCGGGGCCCTGCGCCGTCTGAGAGGTGGGGTACGGGGATGAGTGTGGCCGGCACGAACGCTGCGCCGGAGGGACGGGACGCGCCGGGCACTCCCGCGCCCCGGCACGCCGAGGCCGGCCTCGGCATGGACCCCGACCAGCTGCCCGACGGCCTGGTCGTCGCCGACGAGCGGGGCCGCGTGGTCCGTTTCAACGCCGCCGCCGCCCGCATCACCTCCGTGCCCGCGGCCGACGTCCTCGGGCTGCCCCTGGAGAAGGCGCTGCCCCTGGAGGACCTGGAGGGCCGGCGCTGGTGGCAGCTCACCGACCCCTACGGCGGGCTCGCGATCCGGGTCCGGCAGCCGGAGCGCAACCTGCTGCTGCCCGGCGGCCGCGAGGTGCTGGTCTCCGCCCGGTACGTGCGCGACGCACCCCTCGCACCCGTGCGGTGCGTGGTCGTCTCCCTGCGCGACACCGAGGCCCGCCGCCGCACCGAACGCAGCCACGCCGAACTCATCGCCACCGTCGCCCACGAGCTGCGCTCCCCGCTGACCTCCGTGAAGGGCTTCACGGCCACCCTGCTCGCCAAGTGGGAACGGTTCACCGACGACCAGAAGCGGCTGATGCTGGAGACCGTCGACGCCGACGCCGACCGGGTCACCCGGCTCATCGCCGAGCTGCTGGACATCTCCCGGATCGACTCCGGGCGGCTGGAGGTCCGCCGCCAGCCCGTCGACATCGGCGCCGCCGTGTCCCGGCACATCCAGGCCTACGTCGCCGCGGGCCAGCGGGCCGACCGCTTCCTGCTGCGGCTCGAACAGCCGCTGCCCGCCCTGTGGGCCGACCCCGACAAGGTCGACCAGGTGCTCAGCAACCTCATCGAAAATGCGGTGCGGCACGGCGAGGGAACCGTCACCATTGACGTCACGCCCTCGGCGTCCCCCCGCGAGGGCGAGGAGACCGGCACGTCGGTCACGGTGAGCGACGAAGGGCCCGGCATCCCGGAGGAATCCATGAACCGCGTCTTCACCCGCTTCTGGCGGGGCAGCAAGCGCGGCGGAACCGGTCTCGGGCTGTACATCGTCAAGGGCATCGTGGAGGCCCACGGCGGCACCATCACGGTCGGCCGTGCGCCCGGCGGCGGCGCCGAGTTCCGATTTACGTTGCCCGTGGCGACTCCGGCGTATCTCGCCTGACGGCCCACGGGCCCTTCGTGCACCTCCACCCCGTTAGACTCGGCCTTTGGCACCTTTGTGTCCTGCGCACGGCCCGCACGAGTCGGTGACGGGGACCATCCGCCTGGGGGCACCTCCCAGCGTCAGCTGGGGGACAAACGGAAGTACGGGAAGAGATGTCGGCACCCAATAAGTCGTACGACCCTGTCGAGGTCGAGGCGTTGAAACCGGAAGAGATCGAGCGCATGCGGGACGAGGCGCTCGCCGCCTTCGCCGCCGCGGACTCCCTCGACGCGCTCCACGAGGCCAAGGTCGCCCACACCGGCCCCGCCTCTCCGCTGGCGCTCGCCAACCGCGAGATCGGCGCCCTGCCCCCGCACGCCAAGGCCGAGGCCGGCAAGCGCGTCGGCATGGCCCGCGGCGCCGTGAACAAGGCCCTCGCCGGCCGTCAGACCGAGCTGGAGGCGGAGCGGGACGCCCGCGTACTGGTGGAGGAGGACGTCGACGTCACGCTGCCCTACGACCGCGTGCCGGCCGGTGCCCGCCACCCGCTGACCACGCTCTCGGACCGCATCGAGGACATCTTCGTGGCCATGGGCTACGAGGTCGCCGAGGGTCCGCAGGTCGAGGCGGAGTGGTTCAACTTCGACGCCCTCAACATCGGCCCGGACCACCCGGCCCGCGGCGAGGCCGACACCTTCTTCGTCCAGGGCCCGGACGGCGGCACCGAGTCCGGTGTGGTGCTGCGCACCCACACCTCGCCGGTGCAGATCCGCTCCCTGCTCGACCGCGAGCTGCCGGTCTACGTGATCTGCCCGGGCCGCGTCTACCGCACCGACGAGCTGGACGCGACCCACACGCCCGTCTTCCACCAGGTCGAGCTGCTCGCCGTGGACGAGGGCCTGACCATGGCCGACCTCAAGGGCACCCTCGACCACATGGTCCAGTCCCTGTTCGGCGAGGGCATGAAGACCCGGCTGCGGCCCAACTTCTTCCCCTTCACCGAGCCGAGCGCCGAGATGGACATGCTCTGCTACGTGTGCAAGGGCGAGTCCGTCGGCAACCCCGACCGGCCCTGCCGCACCTGCTCGTCCGAGGGCTGGATCGAGCTCGGCGGCTGCGGCATGGTCAACCCGCGGGTGCTGGCCGCCTGCGGTGTCGACCCGGAGAAGTACAGCGGATTCGCCTTCGGGTTCGGCATCGAACGGATGCTGATGTTCCGCCACAACGTCGAAGACATGCGAGACATGGTCGAGGGTGACCTCCGGTTCACCCGGCCCTTCGGGATGGAGATCTGATGCGGGTCCCGCTTTCCTGGCTGCGGGAGTACGTCGACCTGCCGGCCACCGAGACCGGACGTGACGTCCAGGCCAAGCTCGTCTCGGCCGGTCTGGAGGTCGAGACGGTCGAACAGCTCGGCGCCGACCTCAAGGGGCCGCTCGTCGTCGGCCAGGTGCTGACCATCGAGGAGCTGGAGGGCTTCAAGAAGCCGATCCGCTTCTGCACCGTCGACGTCGGTCAGGCCAACGGCACCGGCGAGCCCCAGGAGATCGTCTGCGGCGCCCGCAACTTCGCGGTCGGCGACAAGGTCGTCGTGGTCCTCCCCGGCGCCACGCTCCCCGGCGGGTTCTCCATCGCCGCCCGCAAGACCTACGGCAAGACGTCCCACGGCATGATCTGCTCCACCGACGAGCTGGGCATGGGCGACGACGGCACCCACGGCATCATCGTGCTGCCGCCGGAGACCGAGGTCGGCAAGGACGCCATCGAGCTGCTGGAGCTGGTCGACGAGGTCCTGGACATCGCCGTCACCGCCAACCGCGGCGACTGCCTGTCCATTCGCGGCGTCGCCCGCGAGACCGCCATCGGCTACGGCCTGCCGCTGCGCGACCCCGCCCTGATCGACGTACCGGCCCCGAACGCCTTCGGCTACCCGGTGAAGGTCTCCGACCCCGCGGGCTGCGACCGCTTCACCGCCCGTACGGTCACCGGCCTGAGCCCCGAGGCACGCTCCCCGATCTGGCTCCAGCGCCGGCTGCAGAAGGTCGGCATGCGGCCGATCTCGCTCGCCGTCGACGTCACGAACTACGTGATGATGGAGCTGGGCCAGCCGCTGCACGCCTACGACCGGCGGCTCGTCCAGGGCACCATCGGCGTGCGCCGGGCCGAGGAGGGCGAGAAGCTCGTCACCCTCGACGGCGTCGAGCGCAAGCTGCACTCCGACGACCTCGTCATCACCGACGACCGCGGCCCCATCGGCCTCGCCGGTGTCATGGGCGGCGCCAACACGGAGATCGCCGACCACGACGACCTCCAGAACGCCACCACGGACGTGGTCATCGAGGCGGCCCACTTCAACGCCGTCTCGGTCGCCCGCACCGGACGCCGGCACAAGCTGCTGACCGAGGCGTCCCGGCGCTTCGAGCGCGGCGTCGACCCGCAGGCCGCGGCCGCCGCCGCGCAGCGCACGGTCGACCTGCTGGTGCTCCTCGCGGGCGGCACGGCCGAGGCCGGCGTCACCGAGATCGTCGCGCCCTCCGCGCCGCACACCATCACGATCCCCGCCGACCACCCGGACCAGGTCGCGGGCGTCGACTACGGCCGCGAGACGGTCGTGCGCCGGCTCCAGCAGGTCGGCTGCGACGTCATCGGGCAGGACGAGCTGGTCGTCACCGTCCCGTCCTGGCGGCCCGACCTCGCCGACGCGAACGACCTGGCCGAAGAGGTCATCCGCCTGGAGGGCTACGAGAACCTGCCCTCCACGCTGCCCAAGCTCCCCTCGGGGCGCGGGCTGACCCACCGACAGCGGCTGCACCGCCGGGTCGGCCGCGCGCTGGCCGGCGCGGGCTACGTCGAGGCGCCGAACTACCCGTTCATCGGCGAGCAGGTCTTCGACCAGCTCGGACTCGAGCCGGACGACCCGGCCCGCCGCGTGGTGAAGCTGGTCAACCCGCTCAACGACGAGGAGCCCGCGCTCCGCACGACGCTGCTGCCGGGCCTGCTCGGCGCGCTGCGCCGCAACGACGGCCGGGGCTCGCACGACCTGGCCCTGTTCGAGACGGGGCTGGTCTTCCACCCGCGCGAGGAGCCGGGGACCGCCCCGCACCTGTCCGTCGACCGGCGTCCCACCGACGAGGAGATCGCCGCGCTGAACGCCGTGCTGCCCGAGCAGCCCCGGCACGTGGCCGTCGTCCTCGCGGGCGCCCGCGAGCAGGCCGGCTGGTGGGGCAAGGGCCGTCCGGCCGACTGGGCCGACGCGGTGGAGGCCGGACGCGCCGTCGCCCGGGAGTCCGGTGCCGAACTGGTCGTCCGCAAGGGCCAGTACGGCCCGTGGCACCCCGGCCGCTGCGCCGAGCTGGTGGTCGTCGCCGACGGCACCGAGCAGATCGTCGGCCATGCCGGAGAGCTGCACCCGCGTGTGCTGAAGGCGCTCGGCCTGCCCGAGCGCACCAGCGCGATGGAGCTGAACCTGGACGCGCTGGAGTCGGCGGGCGACGGCGTTCCGCAGGCGCCGCGGATCTCCACGTTCCCGGTCGCCACGCAGGATGTCGCGCTCGTCGTCGACCGGCCCGTGCCGGCGGCGGAGGTCGAGGCCGCGCTGCGGGAGGGTGCGGGTGAACTCCTGGAGTCCATCAGGCTGTTCGACGTGTACGAGAACGCCGAGCAGCTGGGCGACGGGAAGAAGTCGCTGGCGTACGCGCTGCGGTTCCGCGCGAGTGACCGGACGCTGACCGTCGACGAGGCGTCGGCCGCGCGGGACGCCGCCGTCGTCCTCGCGGGCGAGCGCACCGGGGCGGTGCTCCGGGGCTAGTCGCCTTTCCGGGCTCAGCGGCCGGCCGGTCACGACGACGTCGTGGCCGGCCGGCCGCATAAATGCAGGCCGGCCGGTGTTGCCTCACTCGTTCGGGTGGGAATCAGAGGTGATCAGGCCCGTCCGGGCCGTCCCTGTCGACAGAATCGGACCGGCCTTTCGGGGTCGGTCCATCTGCTCTGTCAGGGCCCGGATGGGGGACCACAGGCATGATCCGCATCAAGGCACGGCCGACCACCGCGCGCGGAGCGGTACTGCCCACCATGTGGGGGGCCGTGGCGGTCGCCTACAAGTTCGGCTGCCCGCTCGCCCAGCAGAACGGGCTCGGCGCACGCATCGTCACCAGCGCGGTGTTCTTCGCCGTGGGCACCGGCCTGGTGGTCCACGTCCGCCGCTCCCTCCTCCGCGAGCTGCGGCTGGCCCGGCGGGCGGCGCGCGTCGCGCAGAGCGTCGTGCTGCGTCCGCCGCCCCCGCGTCTCGACGGGCTGAGCGTCGCCGCCGCACAGCTGTCCGCGGACCGGGGCGCGAGCGTCGGCGGCGACCTGTACGAGGCGATCGCCACCGAACACGGCGTCCGCGTGGTGATGGGTGACGTACGGGGGCACGGTCTGGCGGCGCTGGGCACGGTCGCCGCCGTCCTGGGCAGCTTCCGCGAGGCCGCTCACGACGAGCCGGCACTCGACCTGGTCATGCGCCGGCTGGAGCGGGCGCTGGGCCGGCACCTGCGCGAGCGGGCCCGCGCCGAACACCCGGCGGCCGGCGGCCCCGACCCGGACCGGCCGGTCGCCGAGGAGTTCGTCACCCTCGTGCTGCTGGAGATCGGCCGGGACGGCGAGCTGCGAGCCCTCAACTGCGGCCATCCGTGGCCGTATCTGCTGAGCGGTACGACCGTCGAGCCGTTGACGCGTGCGGATCCGCTCCCGCCGCTGGGCCCCTTCCCGCTGCCGCCGGACCTTCGGGCCCGCCCCTGCGGCCGGCTGCTCCCGGACGAGTCGCTGGTCCTCTTCACGGACGGCGCCGAGGACGCCCGGGACGCCCGGGGCCGGTTCTTCGCGCTCCCGGAGGTGCTGCGCAAGGCGGTGCGCGACCATCCGCTCTCCGCCCAACTGGTCCTGCGCAGGGTCTTCACGGCCCTGCTGCACCACACGGCCGGCAGACCCGCCGACGACGTGGCGCTCCTGGTCCTGCGCAACGACCGCGGCGGCGCCCGGCTCTCCTGCCTGGGAGCGCGGGGGAGCGCGCGGCCGGCCGCCACCGGCCCGCAGCCGACGACACGTCCCTGACCCGGGCCCCGCGCGCCGACACCGGCCCGCGGGCCGGGCCGCCGCTTTTCGAGGGGGAGCCGGCGGCCCGGCCGACCTCTTGCGAGGGATGCCAGTCAACCGGCGGAACACGCTGAGCGACAGCGCGCGTACGCACCGGATGCGCGTACTCCGTTCACACCCCGTGTGAACCCGGTGCCACTACGCTGACCGCACCAGGCCATTCGGGGGGCATCCATGCAGCCCAACACTCTGCTCGACGCGATCCTGGACGAGGCGGGGATCTCGCACGCGGGTCTCGCCGCCCACGTCAACCAGGCGGGCCGGCGACGGGGCCTCGCGCTCCGGTACGAGCACACCGCCGTGGCGCGGTGGCTGAAGGGACAGCGGCCCCGCGGCCAGGTGCCCGACCTGATCTGCGAGGTGCTCGCCGGGCGTCTGCACCGTCCGGTGACCCTGGACGACATCGGCCTCGGGGTGCCCGGCGAGCCGAGCACCCCGCACGCCGGTTCGCTGAGCGGGTTCGTGGAGCGGGCGACCGCGCTGTGGCGGTCCGACGAGCAGCAGCGGGCGCACGTGCTGGGCGCTCCGGCCGTCACGGGCACCCCCGCCGTCATGCCGGTGTGGGAGTGGGAGAACCCGCCGGAGGACGTCGACGTGTCCCGCGGCGGCCGGCACCGGGTGACCGCCGCCGACATCGAGATGCTGCGGGCCGCCCGCACGCACTACGAGCAGATGTACCGCAAGGCCGGGGGCGTCGCGACGCGGACGCGGATCGTCGGCTTCCTCAACGCCGAGGCCGCGCCGCTGCTCCGCGGCAGCTACACCGACGCCACCGGCCGTCAACTGCACCGCTCCACCGGTGGGTTGGTGGCGATCGCCGGGATCTGCGCGTACGACTCCGACGCCCACGGCCTCGCCCAGCGCTACTTCCACCAGGCGCTCAGGCTGGCCAAGGCCAGCGGGGACCGGGGACTCGGCGCGTACGTGATAGCGCTGCTGGTCAACCAGGCGCTGTTCATGCGGGAGTACCGGCAGGCCGTCGCCTTCGCCGAGGCCGCGCTGCGGGCGGCGGGCCGGCACATCACCCCGGCGCTCGCCTCCGACCTGTACGCGATGCAGGCCAAGGCGTACGCCCACCTCGGCGATTCGGGCAGCGCCCTGTCCTGCATCCGGCGCGCCGAGACGGCCGCCGACCGCATCCGCCGCGGATACGAGCCCGACGAGACCGGCTACGTCCAGCCCGGCCTCGTCAACGTGCAGGTGGCCGAGGCGCTGTTGAGCCTCGGGGAGCTGGCGGCCGCCCGGGAGCACGCGGCTGCCGCGGTCGACAATCCGGCGCACGACCGGGGGCGGGTGCACCGGCTCGCCATGCTGAGCACGATCGAACTGCGCCAGGGCAACGCCGACAAAGCGGTGGTCACGGCCGTGCGGATGGCCGAGCAGGCCCGCGGGATGGAGTCCCAGCGGCTGCGCGACAGACTCCGCGCGGTGCGCGAGCATCTGGTGCGCTGCGGCTCGGCCGGGACCGCCGAAGCCGCCGAACTCATCGACGGCGCCCTGCGCGTACCGCTGTAGGCCCACTGTAGGAGCACCGTCCCTGCTGCGATATTGCCACTTACTCGGCGGAAGGTGGCAGAACCGTGCAGTGGACGAAACAGAACGAACAAACTGTGTATGCAAATCGCTGGTTCAGGGTCAATCTCGCGGATGTCGAGCTGCCCGACGGCCGGCACCTGGACCACTTCCTGATCCGGCTGCGGCCCGTGGCGGTGGCCACGGTGGTCAACGAGGCCAACGAGGTCCTCCTGTTGTGGCGCCACCGCTTCATCACCGACAGCTGGGGCTGGGAACTGGCCGCGGGCGTCGTCGAGGACGGCGAGGACATCGCGGGCGCGGCCGCCCGGGAACTGGAGGAGGAGACCGGCTGGCGGCCGGGGCCCCTGCACCACCTGATGAGCGTGGAGCCGTCCAACGGCCTCACCGACGCCCGGCACCACATCTACTGGTCCGACCGGGGCGAGTACACCGGACACCCGGTGGACGACTTCGAGTCGGACCGGCGGGAATGGGTCCCCCTCAAACTGGTCCCCGACCTGATCGCCCGTGGGGAGGTCCCGGCCGCCAACATGGCGGCCGCGTTACTCCTGCTGCACCACCTCAGGCTCGCCGAGGGCTAGCGGGCCGTCAGCACCTGCCAGACGGCCACGACGAGCGCGCCCAGCGCCGTCAGCGCGGCGAGCGAGGGCAGCGGCCAGCGGGCATGTTCGAGCGAGACCATGCGGGTGCTCAGCTCGTCCAGCTCCTTCGCCGTCTCCTCGGTGCGGTGACTGAGCAGCGCCAGCCCTCCCTCGACGCGGGCGTAGGCCACATCGAGGCGGCGCCGTAACTCTGCGAGTTCTCCCTGGACCACGGGATGCTCCGGATCGGCGGTCACGGGTCCGCTCCTTTCGGTGGTCGGTAGGGATGGTTCCGCATCCCTTGCATGCGCATGCAGAGTCAACTCGCCTGGTGGGCGCGAGGGGAGCGTGTGCGAGGGGCATATGCGGGCCCGGCGCGCACACGGAGTGTGAAACGCGCGGGCCCGGCACCGATGTCCGGTGCCGGGCCCGCGGGGGTCGCTCTGCGTGATCAGCCGTAGGGGTAGAAGCCCGAGCCGGTCTTCCGGCCGAGCCGGCCCGCCTCGACCATGCGCTGCAGCAGCGGGGGAGCGGCGTACAGCGGCTCCTTGTACTCGGCGTACATCGAGTTCGCGATGGAGACGATGGTGTCCAGACCGATCAGGTCGGACAGCTTGAGCGGGCCCATCGGGTGGGCGCAGCCCATCTCCATGCCGTTGTCGATGTCCTCGCGGCTCGCGATGCCCGACTCGAACATCCGGATCGCGGACAGCAGGTACGGCACGAGCAGCGCGTTGACGACGAACCCGGAGCGGTCCTGGGCGCGGATGGCGTGCTTGCCCAGCACCTTCTCGGCGAAGACCTGGGCGCGGCTGAGCGTGCCCTCGGAGGTGGTGAGCGCCGGGATCAGCTCGACCAGCTGCTGGACCGGGGCCGGGTTGAAGAAGTGGATGCCGACCACGTGGTCGGGGCGGGAGGTGGCGACGGCCAGCTTCACCAGCGGGATCGAAGAGGTGTTGGAGGCCAGGATCGCGTCCGCCCGGGTCACCACCTGGTCCAGCACCTGGAAGATCTCCGTCTTGACCTGCTCGTTCTCCACGACGGCCTCGATGACGAGGTCGCGGTCGGCGAACTCGCCGAGGTCGGTGGTGAAGCTCAGGCGCGCCTGCGTGGCGTCCCGCTCCTCCTCCGTGATCTTGCCGCGTTCGGCGGCCTTGGCCAGGGAGCCGAACAGCCGGGTACGGCCGATCTCCAGGGCCTCGCCGGTGGTCTCGGCGACCTTCACGTCCAGTCCCGCACGGGCGCACACCTCGGCGATGCCCGCGCCCATCTGGCCGCAGCCCACGACTCCGACGCGCTCGATGTCGGTCACATCGTTCCCTTCGCTGGATTCTCCGGCTCGCTGGCAGACCTCCGGGTTCGGCGCCTGCTCCGATCGTGCACGTTACCGCCAAGTATCGATGATCGATCGGCGGGGTGGGGGCATCCTAAGCCGCGGAACGATCCGTGACGGAGCGGATCCGGAGGGTATGGGGTGTGCGGATGGTTCGGATGTCCCGGCGGGCCTTGACGCTGACCGCGCTGTCGGCGCTGGCCACGGCCGCCCAGGGCGCGACGACGGCATGCGGCGCGGCACCCGGGGAGCCGTCCCCGCGCGGGGGGCGGCAGGGCGCCGGGGCGGAGAACCGGATGGCCGCGCAGGGCGGGGCGGCGGCGGGGCGGCGGGGTGAGGTCGCCGAGATGCGGGGCGTGTGGCTCGCGACCGTGGTCAACCGGGACTGGCCCTCGCGGCCCGGCCTTCCGGCGAGCACCCAGCGGCGGGAGCTGCTCGCCCACCTCGACAAGGCGGTGCGCAACCGGCTCAACACGGTGATCCTCCAGGTGCGGCCCACCGCGGACGCCCTGTGGCCCTCGCCGTACGAGCCCTGGTCCGAGTACCTCACCGGCACGCAGGGCGGGGACCCCGGCTGGGACCCGCTCGGCACGGCCGTGCGGGAGGCCCACGCGCGGGGCCTGGAACTGCACGCGTGGTTCAACCCGTTCCGGATCGCCAACCACACGGACCCGGGCCGGCTCGTCGCCTCCCACCCGGCGCGCAGACACCCGGACCGGGTGGTGTCCTACGGCGGGAAGCTCTACTACAACCCGGGCCTGCCCGAGGTCCGCGCCTTCGTCCAGCAGGCCGTCCTCGACGCGGTCGCCCGGTACCCGGTCGACGGGGTGCACTTCGACGACTACTTCTACCCGTACCCGGTCGCCGGCCAGACCTTCGACGACGACGACGCCTACGACCGCCACGGCGGCGCGTTCGACAGCCGGGCCGCCTGGCGGCGGGACAACACCGACCGGCTGGTGCAGGAGACGGCCGCGGGCATCGACCGGGTACGGCCCGGCACCCGGTTCGGGATCAGCCCCTTCGGGGTGTGGCGCAACGCCTCGACCGACTCCCGCGGCTCGGACACGCGGGCGGGCGTCCAGACGTACGACGACCTGCACGCGGACACCCGCAAGTGGGTCAGGAAGAACTGGATCGACTACGTCGTCCCGCAGCTGTACTGGCACATCGGCAACGGTGACGCCGGCTACGCCGAGCTGGTCGACTGGTGGGCGCGGACCGTCGAGGGGACCAGGACGCGCCTGTACCTCGGCGAGGCGCTGTACAAGGCCGGCGCGGCCGGGGAGCCGTCGGCCTGGCAGGACCCGGTGGAACTGTCCCGGCACCTCACCCTCGCCGCCGGGTATCCGCAGGTGCGCGGCCATGTGTTCTTCGCCGCCAAGGACGTCGCGGCGGACGCGGTCGGGGCGATGGCGCGCGTGGTCGCCGATCACTACCCGCGACCGGCGACACCACCGCGCTGACCTAACGCTGTTGTTCGCCCCGGTGCTCGACCTGGCAGTCGGGGCCGGGAGACATGATCGCCTCGTGTCCGTCCTGGAAGCGGACCCGGTAGGGCGGGTTGCCCTCCTGTCCCATCACTTCGACGACTTCCGAGACCTGGTCGTGTTGGCCGACCACCCTGCCGTGCTGGACAAGACGGTCGCCCTTGGATGCGCGCATCTACCGGCCCTCCTCATGTTCACGACCGCTGGGTGACGGCGATGCACACGAGCACGGCGAGGGCGGTCAGGGGAGCGGCCGCCGTGACGCGCTCGCCCAGCAGCAGCGCCGACCACACCAGTGTGAGCAGGGGCTGGGCCAACTGCAACTGGCTGGCCCGGGGGATGCCGATGACCGCCATCCCCCGATACCAGACGACCAGGCCGAGGAACTGCGAGCCCAGCGCCACCCAGAGCACCCCGGCGATGCCGTGGGCGGTGAGGTGGACCGGCTCGTACGCCAGCGCCACGGCGGCGGCCGGCACGCTCAGCGGCAGGCACAGCGTCAGCGCCCAGCCGATCACCTGCCAGCCCGGCATGACCCGGGCCAGCCTGCCCCCCTCGGTGTACCCCGCCGCACACACCAGCAGGGCCGCGAAGAGGTAGGCGTCGGCGGTGGTGAGCGCTCCGCCGCTCTGCCCGATCGTGAAGGCGAGCACGGCCGCGGCGCCCGCCACGGCAGCCAGCCAGAACCCGCGGGAGGGCCGGCTGCCCGTGCGCACGGCCGAGAACACGGCGGTGGTCAGCGGCAGCAGCCCCACCACGACGGCCGCGTGCGCGGTGGTGGAGGTCTGCAGGGCGAGCGTGGTCAGCATCGGGAAGCCCAGCACCACGCCGAGGGCGACCACGGCCAGCCCCGGCAGATGACGCCGCCGCGGCAGCCGTGCCCGCAGCACCAGCAGACAGCCGCCCGCGACCAGCGCGGCGAGGACGCTGCGCACGGCCACCAGTGACCAGGGGCCGAAGCCCTCCAGTCCCCAGGCGGTGGCCGGGAAGGTCAGGGAGAAGGAGGCGACGCCGAGGGCGGCCAGTCCGGTGCCGAGGGCCCGGTGCTCCCGAGGAGCGGTCACCGCTATCGGGGTGGGTGCAGTAGCGCTACTCTGTACTCTCATGTACGAGCGTAGCAGTGTGAGTGAGCTGGCAGAAGAGCTGCGCCGGGGGCTCGACCGCTACTCTCCCGGTGGAAAGCTGCCGTCGAGTCGTGCTCTGGTGGAGCGGTTCCGGGTGAGCCCCGTGACCGTCTCACGGGCCCTCGCCCAACTGTCCGCCGAGGGGCTCGTGATCACCCGGCCCGGCGCCGGCGCCTTCCGGGCCCGGCCGCGCGCGACGGAGACCGCCGCCGGGGACACCTCCTGGCAGGAGGTCGCGCTGAGCGCCGACGGCGCCGCCGAACTCGTACCGCGCACCGTGGACGCCTCCGGTGTCACCGTCTCGCTGGCCGCCCCGCCGCCCGGCGTACTGGAGTTCAACGGCGGGTACCTGCATCCCTCGCTCCAGCCGGAGCGGGCCATGGCGGCCGCCCTCGCCCGGGCCGGCCGGCGACCGGGCGCCTGGGGCCGGCCGCCGCTGGAGGGGCTGCCGGAGCTGCGGGAGTGGTTCGCTCGCGGGATCGGCGGCGCCGTCACGGCGGCCGAGGTGCTGATCGCGGCAGGCGGCCAGGCCGCGCTGGCCACCGCACTGCGCGCGCTCGCCCAGCCCGGCGCCCCGGTCCTCGTGGAGTCGCCGACCTACCCGGGCATGCTGGCCCTCGCCCGCGCGGCCGGTCTGCGCCCGGTGCCGGTGCCCGTCGACGCCGAAGGAGTGCGCCCCGACCTGCTCGCCGATGCCTTCCGGGCCAGCGGCGCCCGGGTGTTCGTCTGCCAGCCCCTGTTCCAGAACCCGACCGGTGCCGTGCTCGCCCCCGCACGGCGCGCCGAGGTGCTGCGCATCGCCCGCGAGGCAGGCGCGTTCGTCGTCGAGGACGACTTCGTCCGGCGCCTGGTGCACGCCGACGCGGGCCCGCTGCCCCGGCCGCTGGCCGCCGACGACCCGGACGGCGTGGTCGTCCACGTCGGCTCGCTGACCAAGGCGACCTCGCCCAGCTTCCGGGTGAGCGCCCTGGCGGCCCGCGGCCCGGTACTGGAACGTCTGCGGGCCATCCAGGTCGTGGACAGCTTCTTCGTCCCCCGGCCGCTCCAGGAGGCCGCGCTGGAACTCGTCGGCGCCCCGGCCTGGCTCCGCCATCTGCGGACGATCGCGGGGGAGTTGCAGGCACGGCGGACCGCCATGACGAGCGCGCTCGCCTTGCACCTGCCCGAACTCGCCCTCCCGCACGTCCCGTCGGGCGGCTACCACCTCTGGCTGCGCCTGCCCGACGGGGCCGACGAGTCCGCGCTGGCCGCGGCCGCCCTCCGCGCGGGTGTCGCCCTCACCCCCGGCCGCCCCTACTTCAGCGCCGAACCCCCCGCCGCCCACGTCCGGTTGAGCTTCGCCGCGGTCGCCGGAACCGGCGAGATCACGGAGGGTGTGCGGCGGCTGCGGGCGGCCTGCGACGAGGTGCTGTAGCCGAAGCGGGCCGCACCGGCCGGGATATCCGCTCGACTCCGCCGCCCCGGCCTGTGATGATCACGCGATGACCGACCGGACCGAGCTTCCCGAGGGCTACGAGTTCTCCGCCGACCCCGCACGCGTCGACGTCGACCGCGTCCACCGCTGGCTGTCGACCGACGCCTACTGGGCGATCGACCGGCCGCGCGAGAAGCACCGGCGGGCGATGGAGTCGTCGCTGAACTTCGGGGTGTACGAGACGGCGTCCGGGGAGCAGGTGGCCTACGCGCGGGTGGTCACCGACCGGGCGCTGTTCGCCTGGCTCGCCGATGTGTACGTCGCTCCGGCGGCGCGCGGCAAGGGGGTCGGCACGGCGTTCGTCGGCCGTATCCGCGACCAGTTGGAACCGTACGGACTGCGCCGCATCCTGCTCGCCACCGAGGACGCGCAGGAGGTCTACCGGAAGCTGGGCTTCCGGCCGCTGGACCGTCCCGAGCAGTGGATGATCCACCCCTTCGAGTAAGCGCCCGGATACCGCGGGTGACTCCGCACGGCAGCTCTTGACCTGCGCACCCGCGCGGCTCACCATCACCGCATGCCACTGAGGGTGACGTTCGTCGCCGCCGCGCGCAGCTCCTCGCTGCTCGCCGAGCGCTTCGAGGACGACCGGCAGCTGGACCAGGCCGGCTGGGACGAGGTGCAGCGTGCCGCAGGGGACCTGCTGCCGCTGGCGGCCGCCGACCTGCGCTACTGCTCGCCGACCCCGCGCAGCCGGGCCACCGGCGACGCCCTGGGGTACGCCCCGCTGGTGCAGCTCGCCCTGCGGGACTGCGACATGGGCCGCTGGCGCGGGCTGACCCTGGGCGAGGCGATGGCCCGGGAGCCGGGGGCCGTCGACGCCTGGCTCGCCGACCCGCGGGCCACGCCGCACGGCGGCGAGTCGCTGCTCGGGTTCATCTCCCGGGTCGGCGGCTGGCTGGACACCCGGCCGGCGGACGACAGCGGCCGGATCGTGGCGGTCGCCGAGCCGTCCGTGATCCGCGCGGCGCTGGTCTACGCCCTGAAGGCGCCGCCCCCGACCTACTGGAACATCGACGTGCGCCCGCTGTCCACGACCACCCTCACCGGCCGCGGGGGCCGCTGGAACCTCCGCCTCGACGGCGTCGCCCCCCAGCCCTCGCGCACCTAGCTAGCCGCCGGTCTCGGCCTCGCGCTCGTACTCGGTGGTGAGGACGAGGTCCTTGGCGGGACCGCCGACCCGCCAGACCGTGCGCCAGTGGTCGGCGTCGAGGACGGTGAACTCGCCGCGGTAGTGGTCGGCGGCGCAGGGGTGGCCGGCGACGTACCGTCCCGAGGTCAGGTCCAGCTCGTGGAAGGGACGGCCGTCCGCGAAGCGCACGTCCGCCGTGCCCGGGGCGTGTCCCGGCAGGAAACGCAGAGTCCGGGTCGCGGGGCGGGCGACGCCCTGCCAGGTGAACGTGCCGGACTCCTCGTGCAGCAGTCCGCCCTCCGGGAGGCGGCTGAAGACGGTGGTGCCGTCGAAACGCCCTTCGTCCCCGCCGGCCAGGTCCCGCACGGTCCGCCGCACGCGCCAGCGCCCCGCGAGGTGGGCCAGCACGTCCGGCACCGGCCAGAACCCGCTCATCGTCGCGCCGTCCCCCGGGCAGGGAGGCCGAACACGGGAACGGAGGGAGGAGGAGCATGCATGGGTCGAGCTTACGGCGACGCCGCCCCGCTTCCCGCGGATCAGGCCGAAGCGGCCGGAGGCTCCTGCGCGGGCTGCTCCAGCGGCAGCAGCCCGCGCTCGGCGAAGACCTTCTTCGCGACGAACGTGGCGTTGAGCGCCTTCGGAAAGCCGCAGTAGCCGGCCGAGTGCAGCAGCGCCTCCACGATCTGCTCCGGGGCGAGACCCACGTTCAGCGCGGCGTTGACGTGCACCTCCAGCTGCGGCTCGCAGCCGCCCAGAGCGGTCAGCATGCCCAGGGTCACCAGCTGGCGGTCGCGGGGCGCGAGCTGCGGCCGTGCGTAGATCTCGCCGAACCCCCAGGAGACGATCTGGTGCCCCAGCTCGGGGCTGATGTCGGCGAGCGAGTCGATCACCCGCCGGCCCGACTCGCCGTCGACCGCGTTCAGCACCTCCAGGCCGTGGGCGAAACGCTCTTCACGGGTCGTGCTCTCGCTCATACCGACTCCTCCGTCTCCGGGCCCCCGCTTCCGCGGCGGCCGTCGCTGGTACGTGCGGAGAACCGTAGGAGTTGGAGTGCACTCAAGGTCAACCCGTCCACGCGATTCACCTCCGCATCACCCTCCGGAAAAGCCGGGTACACCACGGAGCGGCGAAATTCATAAGGCGTTCACCGAATTCGGAGGGATGCGCCTCACTTATCGATGAGCACACAACCAACCGGAAAGTCGCCCCGTCTAAGTCGGCGAAATCCATGAAGTGAATTCGCTGGGGGCCTGCCGAGAAATGCAACGCGTCACCACGCCCGGTGGGCCTCGCACACCCGCACGCGCCGCCGCGCTGCTCGCGGCGGCCGTCACGGTCACGGCCCTCTGCGCCGCCGACGTCCTCGCGCGCAGCTATCCCTTCGGCCCCCGCACCCGCAGCGTCAACGACCTCGGCAATCAGTACGTCCCCTTACACGCCCACCTGTGGGACCTGCTGCACGGCCGGGCCGACGGCGGACTCCTGATCAACTGGCAGTCCGGGTACGGCACCAGCTTCCTGCCGGACCTCGGCACCTACCTCGGCAGCCCCTACGCCCTGCTCGTCGCCGTCTTCCCCCGGGACCGGATCGACCTCGCGGTCTATGTCGTCACCGCCCTGAAGACCGCGTCGGCCGCCGCCGCCATGGCCTGGCTGCTGCTCACCCTGCGCCCCGGCCGCTGGTGGGCGGCCGGACTGCTCGGCGCCTCCTACGCGCTGTGCGGCTGGAGCGTCGCCGACGCCTCCTACAACCCGATGTGGCTCGACGGCCTGATCGCCCTCCCACTGCTCTGCCTGGTCGGTGAACGGGCGATCGCCGGCCGCGGAAGGCTCCCGGGCGTCCTGGTCGTCGCCCTCGCCTGGACCGCCAACTTCTACACCGCCTACATGGCCACCCTCGGCGCCGTCCTCGTCCTGCTGCTGCGCCTGCTGCTCATCCGCCCGCCCCGCAGGCAGGCCCTCGCCGCGGCCGGCCGTGCCGCCCTCACCGTCACCCTCGGCGTGGGCCTCGCCGCCCCGCTCGTCACGGTGATCTGGTCCGGCACCCGGCACGCCTACCCGGGCCGCGTACGGCAGTTCGCGCCGGTACCGGCCGAGGACGTGGCGGCCCGGCTGCTGCCGGCGACGTACGGCTTCGGCTCCCCGGCCCTCTACGTCGGGGCCCTCGCCCTGCTGCTCGCCCTCTCCCTGCCCTTCCACCGGGCGGTCCCGGTCCGGGTGCGCGCGGGCTGGACGGCACTGGTGCTCGCGGTGGCCCTGTCGCTCCAGTGGGGCCCCACCCACCTGGTCTGGCACGCCTTCGCCACCCCGCAGGGCAGCGGCTACCGTCAGGCCTTCGTCCTGTGCGGACTGCTGGTCCTCGCCGCCTGGCACGCCCTGGCCTACGGCCCGCCCGGCCCGCGCGCCCTCGGTGCCGCGACCGCGCTGCTCGCCCTGATCACCGCCGTCGCCGCACGCAGCGAGCTGGTCCGGCCGTACACCTGGCCGGTGCTGGGGCTCGCCGTCGCGGGCGCGCTGGCCGGCCTCGTGCTGCTGGGACGGGCCGGGCGGCGCGCCGGACCGGCCGCACTCGCCGTCGTCCTGCTCCTCGGCGCGCAGCTCGGGGAGACCGCCGCCACCTCGGCCGTGGCCACGAAGCTGCGCCTCGGGCACCTGGACGACTACGAGCCCTGGGGGCCACGCCAGGAGCGGCAGGCCGCCGCGGTCGCGCGGGCCGACGACTGGCCCCGGTACCGCACCGATCCCGGCCGCGAACAGACCGTCGGCAACGACCCGATGCTGGTGGGCGGCCAGGGTGCCGCCTACTACAGCAGCCTGACCCCGGACGTCCTCAGCCGTACCCTCACCGCCCTCGGCGGCGGCTGGACCTCCCGCGGCCGGAGCGTGCAGAGCCTCGACAACGCCGTCACGGACGTCGTGTTCTCCGTCGGCGCACGGGTGCACTCCCCGCCGGACCCGCACCAGAAGTACCTGCCGCCGGACGGCACCCCGGTGACCGTGGGCCGGCAGGACGTCCCGCCGCCGGTGACCGTGCGGCCCACCGCCGCCACCGGGTCCTTCGGGCCGTCGCCCTACCGCAACCAGGAACTGCTGCTCGGCAGCCGCGTCTACACCGTGCCCCGCCTCACCGTGCGCGACGACGACGGGCGGCCGGTCCGGACGCGCCGGGTCGGTACCGGGACCGCCGTGGCGAAGCCGGCGATCACGGCCGTCTGCCCGGCCGGCACCCAGGTGCAGCTGTGGGCGCCGCACTTCTCCGGCACCGCGCGCCTCGCCGGCACCGGCGCCCCGGCGGCCGTCTTCCGGTTCGAGCACCCGCGCAACCGCGCCGCCATGGAGCCGCTCGGCCGTACCCCGGCCTCCGGCCGGGTGCGCGTCGAACTGACCTCGAGCCGCCCCGGCCGCGTCCCGGCCGGCGCCGTCGGCTGCCTGGACACCGGCCGGCTGCACACCGCCGCCGCCCGCCTGAAGGCGACCGGAGCCACCCGCGTGACGGTTTCCGACGGTGTCGTACGGGCCGAGCTGCCCGCCGGCAGCAAGGGGGTCGCGGTCGTCGCCGCACCCCGCATCGCCGGCTGGCGGTGCGCCGCGGGCGACGGCCCCGCCCGCCCCGCCGAGCAGTACCACGGTCTGATCGCCGTCCCGCTCGACGCCGGTGCGACCAGCCTGACCTGCACCTTCCATCCACCCGGCCTGCGGCTGGGCACGACCGTCGGGGCCGCCACGCTCGGCGCCCTCGTCCTGCTCACCGCCTTCACCGCCGTCCGCCGCCGGCGCACCACCGCGGCGCCCACGCCCACATCACCGCGCGAGCGCGTGACCACCGCTTCCTGACCGCGCCCAGGGGGACCGCCATGCTGATATCGATCGTCGCACCCTGCTACAACGAGGAAGACGTCGTGGAACGCTTCCACCAGGAGGTGCAGAAGGTCGCCGACGACCTGCTGCCGCTCGGCCACGACATGGAGTTCGTGTACGTCGACGACGGCAGCCGCGACCGCACCCTCGCCGTCCTCCGGCACCTCGCCGACCTCGACCCGCGGGTGCGCTACGTCTCCTTCAGCCGCAACTTCGGCAAGGAGGCCGCCCTGCTCGCGGGCCTG
This sequence comes from Streptomyces sp. 1222.5, assembly GCF_900105245.1. NCBI lineage: Bacteria > Bacillati > Actinomycetota > Actinomycetes > Kitasatosporales > Streptomycetaceae > Streptomyces > Streptomyces sp. 1222.5. The sequence continues at coordinate 6,902,147 of NZ_FNSZ01000001.1, forward strand.
CGGCACGCCTCGGGCGACGCGGTGATCGTCATGGACGCCGACCTGCAGCACCCGCCGGAGCTGATCCGGCGCATGGTGGAACTGCGGGAACAGGGCCACGACCAGGTCATCGCCAGGCGCTCGCGCACCGGTGACCGCCTCACCCGGACCCTCACCGCGCGCCTGTACTACCGGCTCGTCAACCGCCTGGTCGACGTCGAACTCGTCGACGGCGTGGGCGACTTCCGGCTGCTGTCGCGCAGGGTCGCGGACGCGGTGCTGGCCCTCACCGAGTACAACCGCTTCTCCAAGGGCCTGTTCGCCTGGGTGGGCTTCCCGAGCACGACCTTCGAGTACGAGAACGCCGTCCGCGAGGCCGGCCGCAGCTCCTGGAACCTGCGCGGCCTGCTCAACTACGGCCTGGACGGCCTGCTGTCCTTCAACAACCGCCCGCTGCGCGCCGCCCTGTGGCTCGGCATGGGCCTGCTGCTGTGCGCGGGCCTCTACACCGCCTGGATCGTGGGCGCCGCGCTCGCCAACGGGGTCCAGACCCCCGGCTATGTGACCATCATCACCGCCGTCACCGCCCTCGCGGGCGTCCAGATGGTCATGCTGGGAGTGATCGGGGAGTACACCGGCCGCATCTACTACGAGGTGAAGGGCCGCCCGCACTTCCTGGTGAAGGCGACCAACGTGGAACGCGCGAAAGACCTCATTCCTTGAAGCGACAGATCATCACCTTCGCACTGGTCGGTGTGATCAACACCGCCACCTATTACTGCCTCTATCTGCTGTTCCTGATGTGGCTGCCCTATCTCGCCGCCCACGTGCTCGCCTTCGCGCTCAGCATGGTCGGTTCCTTTTTCCTGAATGCGCGCTTCACCTACCGGACGCGGCCCACCTGGCGGAAATTCCTGCTGTTCCCGCTGACCAACGCGACCAACTTCGTGATCACCACGGCCGGGGTGTACGTCATCGTCGACGTCCTGCACGCGGGCAGCCGCTTCGCCCCACTGCTCGCCTCCGCGGCGGCGATCCCGGTCACCTTCGTCGTCTCCCGCTGGGTGATGCTCCCCGGCCACGAGACCGGGTCGATTGCATAAACGTGCAGCGATACGTATAGTCATGCCATCCAGAGGAGGATGGACATGGTGGTACGTGCGGCGGTGGCCGGGGCGAGCGGATACGCGGGCGGAGAGCTCCTGCGCCTGCTCCTCGCGCACCCCGAGGTCGAGATCGGCGCCCTGACCGGCAACACGAACGCCGGGCAGCGGCTCGGCGCGCTCCAGCCGCACCTGCTGCCGCTGGCCGGCCGCGTGCTCACCGAGACCACGGCCGAGCACCTCGCCGGGCACGACGTGGTCTTCCTGGCGCTGCCCCACGGGCAGTCCGCCGCCGTCGCCGAGCGGCTCGGCCCCGACGTCCTCGTCGTCGACATGGGCGCCGACTTCCGGCTGCGGAACGCGGCCGACTGGGAGACGTACTACGGCTCGCCGCACGCCGGCACCTGGCCCTACGGCCTCCCCGAACTTCCGGGTGCCCGCGCCGCGCTGGAGGGGTCCAAGCGCATCGCGGTGCCCGGTTGCTACCCCACCGCCGTCACCCTCGCCCTGTTCCCTGCCTACGCGGCGGGGCTCGCCGAACCCGAGGCGGTGATCGTCGCCGCGTCCGGCACCTCCGGCGCCGGCAAGGCGCCCAAGCCGCACCTGCTCGGCAGCGAGGTCATGGGCTCGATGTCGCCGTACGGCGTCGGCGGCGGCCACCGGCACACCCCCGAGATGATCCAGAACCTCAGCGGTGCGGCGGGGAAGCGGGTCGCGGTGTCCTTCACCCCGATGCTGGCGCCGATGCCCCGCGGCATCCTGGCCACGTGCAGCGCCTCCGCCGTGGCGGGGGTGACGGCCGACTCCGTCCGCGCGGTCTACGAGAAGGCCTACGCCGACGAGCCCTTCGTCCACCTGCTCCCCGAGGGCCAGTGGCCCGCGACGGCGTCCGTCCACGGTTCCAACGCCGTTCAGGTGCAGGTCGCGTACGACGCCTCCATGGGTCGCATCATCGCGATCAGTGCCATCGACAACCTGACCAAGGGCACCGCGGGCGGTGCCGTACAGAGCATGAACCTCGCCCTGGGACTCGACGAGACCACCGGGCTTTCCACGATCGGAGTCGCACCGTGAGCGTCACGGCAGCCAAGGGATTCACGGCGGCGGGCATCGCCGCCGGGATCAAGGAGAACGGCAACCCCGACCTGGCCCTCGTGGTCAACGACGGGCCCCGCCGTGCCGCCGCGGGCGTCTTCACCTCCAACCGCGTGAAGGCCGCGCCGGTGCTGTGGTCCGAGCAGGTCCTCAAGGGCGGCCAGGTGTCCGCCGTGGTACTCAACTCCGGCGGCGCCAACGCCTGCACCGGACCCAAGGGCTTCCAGGACACCCACGCAACCGCCGAGAAGGCCGCCGAGGTGCTCGGCCGGGGCGCCATCGAGATCGCGGTCTGCTCCACCGGCCTGATCGGCGTCCTGCTGCCCATGGACAAGCTGCTCCCGGGCATCGAGACGGCCGCCGCGCAACTCTCCGAGCACGGCGGTGAGAAGGCCGCCATCGCCATCAAGACCACCGACACCGTCCACAAGACCTCCGTCGTGACGAAGGCCGGCTGGACCGTCGGCGGAATGGCCAAGGGTGCCGGCATGCTCGCCCCGGGCCTCGCCACCATGCTGGTCGTCCTCACCACCGACGCCGACCTCGGCGACGAGGAGCTGGACAAGGCCCTGCGTGCCGCGACCAGGGTCACCTTCGACCGCGTCGACTCCGACGGCTGCATGTCCACCAACGACACCGTCCTGCTGCTCGCCTCCGGCGCCTCCGGCGTCACCCCGGAGTACGCCGAGTTCGCCGAGGCCGTCAGGCAGGTCTGCGACGACCTCGGCCGGCAGCTCATCGGGGACGCCGAGGGCGCCAGCAAGGACATCAAGGTCGAGGTGATCAACGCGGCGAGCGAGGAGGACGCCGTCGAGGTGGGACGCTCCGTCGCCCGCAACAACCTCCTCAAGTGCGCCCTGCACGGCGAGGACCCCAACTGGGGCCGGGTCCTCTCCGCGATCGGCACCACCGGGGCCGTCTTCGAGCCGGACCAGCTCAACGTCGCCATCAACGGCGTCTGGGTCTGCAAGAACGGCTCCGTCGGCGAGGACCGCGAACTGGTCGACATGCGCTATCGCGAGGTGCACATCGTCGCCGACCTCGCCGCCGGCTCCGACACCGCGACGATCTGGACCAACGACCTCACCGCCGACTACGTCCACGAGAACAGCGCCTACTCCTCATGACACCCACGCGAAAGCACACCGCGCTGCCCAAGGCGCAGATCCTCATCGAGGCGCTGCCCTGGCTGACCCGGCACAACGGCAAGACCGTCGTCATCAAGTTCGGCGGCAACGCCATGGTCGACGAGGAACTGAAGGCCGCGTTCGCCAAGGACGTGGTGTTCCTCCACCACGCCGGCCTCAAGCCCGTCGTCGTGCACGGCGGCGGCCCGCAGATCAGCGCCGCCCTGGACCGGCACGGCATCGTCAGCGAGTTCAAGGCGGGCCTGCGCGTCACCACCGAGGACGCCATGGACGTCGTACGGATGGTCCTCGCCGGGCAGGTGCAGCGCGAGCTGGTCGGCCTGCTCAACCAGCACGGCCCGCTCGCCGTCGGCCTCACCGGCGAGGACGCCCACACCATCACCGCCACCCGCCACCAGCCCGAGATCGACGGCGAAGTCGTCGACATCGGGCGGGTGGGCGAGATCACCGAGATCGACACGGGCGCGATCGAGGCCCTGCTCGCCGACGGCCGCATCCCGGTCGTCTCCTCCATCGCCCGCAGTCAGGACGACGGACATGTCTACAACGTCAATGCTGATACGGCGGCTGCGGCACTCGCTGCGGCACTGGGCGCCGAGACCCTCATGGTCCTCACCGACGTCGAGGGCCTCTACGAGGACTGGCCCCACTCCGACGAGGTGATCAGCCGCCTCACCGCATCCCAGCTGGAGAAGCTGCTGCCGGAACTCAGCTCCGGCATGGTGCCGAAGATGGAGGGCTGCCTGCACGCCGTGCGCAACGGCGTCACGACCGCCCGCGTCATCGACGGCCGGGTACAGCACTCCATCCTGCTGGAGATCTTCACCGACGAAGGCATCGGCACCATGGTCGTGCCCGACGAAGCCGAGGGGGAACAGTCATGACGGGGACCGGGAGCAACGCGGAGCTGACCACGCGGTGGCAGGGCGCGCTCATGAACAACTACGGCACTCCCCGGCTGCCCCTCGTGCGCGGTGCGGGCACGACGGTGTGGGACGCCGAGGGCCGCGCCTACCTCGACTTCGTCGGCGGCATCGCCACCAACGCCCTCGGCCACGCCCACCCGGCCGTCGTCGAGGCCGTCAGCCGGCAGATCGGCTCCCTCGGCCACATCTCGAACCTCTTCCTGGCCGAGCCCACCGTCGCCCTCGCCGAGCGGCTGCTGCAGCTGTTCGGCCGCGAGGGCCGGGTCTTCTTCTGCAACTCCGGCGCCGAGGCCAACGAGGCCGCCTTCAAGATCGGCCGGCTGACCGGGCGGACCCACATGGTCGCCACCGAGGGCGGCTTCCACGGCCGCACCATGGGCGCCCTCGCCCTCACCGGCCAGCCCGCCAAGCAGGAGCCGTTCCGGCCGCTGCCCGCCGACGTCACCCACGTGCCCTACGGGGACGCCCAGGCCCTGGCCGCGGCGGTCACCGAGGAGACCGCCCTCGTCGTCATCGAGCCGATCCAGGGCGAGAACGGCGTGGTCGTACCGCCGCCCGGCTACCTGAAGGCGGCCCGCGCGATCACCGCGGCCACCGGCGCCCTGCTCGTCCTCGACGAGGTGCAGACCGGCATCGGCCGCACCGGCACCTGGTTCGAGTACCAGGCCCACGAGGGCGTACTGCCCGACGTCGTCACCCTGGCCAAGCAGCTCGGCGGCGGACTCCCGCTCGGCGCCACCGTGGCCTTCGGCCGCGCCGCGGACCTGCTCGGGCCCGGCCAGCACGGCACCACCTTCGGCGGCAACCCGGTCGCCTGCGCCGCCGGACTCGCCGTCCTGGACACCATCGCCGGCGACGGACTGCTGGAGAATGTCAAGCGGCAGGGCGCGGCGCTGCGCGAGGGAATCGAGTCGCTGGGCCACCCGTTGATCGATTATGTCCGGGGCTCGGGCCTGCTCCTGGGTATCGTGCTCACCGGGCCGCACGCGCCTCAGGTGCAGCAGGCGGCCCAGGAGGCCGGTTTCCTGGTGAACGCCCCCGCCCCCGACGTCGTACGGCTCATGCCGCCGCTGAACCTGCGGGACGACGAGGCGGGAGCGCTGCTCCAGGCACTGCCCGGCATCCTCGAGGCGGCCCACGGGGACGGACGATCCGGAGAATGAGACGACGATGAGCCAGGCGCAGGACCACGAGCAGGCGGCGGGCGCCGGGCCGGCCGTGCCGCAGACCCGCACCGCACGGCACCGCCGGATCGTGGACATCCTCAACCGGCAGCCGGTGCGTTCGCAGAGCCAGCTGGCGAAGCTGCTCGCCGACGACGGGCTGAGCGTCACCCAGGCGACGCTCTCCCGGGACCTCGACGAACTGAACGCCGTGAAGATCCGCAACAACGACGGCGACCTGATCTACGCGGTGCCGAGCGAGGGCGGGTTCCGCACCCCGCGCGCCCCGCTCGGGGAGTCGGCGAAGGAGGAGCGGATGCGGCGCCTGTCCCAGGAGCTGCTCATCTCCGCGGAGGCCTCGGCCAACCTGGTCGTGCTGCGCACCCCGCCCGGGGCGGCGCAGTTCCTCGCCTCGGCCATCGACCAGGCCGAGCTGCACGACATCCTCGGCACCATCGCCGGTGACGACACGCTGCTGCTGATCAGCCGGGAGCCGACCGGCGGGCAGGCCCTCGCGGACCACCTGCTGCGACTGGCGCAGAACGGGCACTGACCCGCGTGCGGGGCCCGGCCCGCCGACGGAGAATGGGTATGTGATCTTCCGCGGCGAGCGGTCAGGCGGGCGGGCAATCCCCTGGCGGCCGTCGAACGTATACAGAGGTGTGTCGGGTTCCCGGTTCCCCGTCGGCCGTCTCCCGGACGAGGCTCTGCTGTCCGGGCTGGCCACCGGCGATCCGGAGCTCGCCGTGCTCTTCGTACGGAGGTTCCAGCACCGGGTCTTCGGTGTCGCCATGACCGTCACCGGGGACCAGCAACTCGCCGAGGACGTCGCTCAGCAGACGTTCGAGCGTGCGTGGCGGCATGCCCAGATCTACGACTCGCGCCGCGGTTCGGTCACGACCTGGCTGACCACCATCGCGCACAACCTCGCCATCGACGCCGTCCGCGCACGGCGGACGGAGCCGATGGCACCCGAGGACCTCGACCCCCTCCTCGGAGTCGTCACCGAGACCCCCGAGCGGTGGGCGCTGGCCGACGAGGCCTCCTCCCAGCTCCGGGCGGCCCTGGCACGGCTGCCGCGGGAGCAGGCCAGGGCCCTGATGATGGCAGGCATCTACGGCATGACGGCCCAGCAGGTCGCCGACGCGGAGAAGATCCCGCTGGGCACCGCCAAGACCCGGATCAGGGCGGCGATGGCGAAACTGCGCACCACGCTCGCGTCTCCGAAGCGAGGCGACCATGTCCAGTGACGCGAACTGCGAGAAGCTGCGGGAGGTCGGCGCCGAGCTGGCGCTGGGCGTGCTGCCCGGCCGCGAGCGGGCCGAGGCGATCGCCCATCTGGACCGGTGCGCGGGCTGCCGGGAGTTCGTCCGGCAACTGACCGGGATCGGCGACCGGTTGATCGGCCTGCTGCCCGACGGGGAACCGCCGCCCGACTTCGAGACGCGGGTGGCGCGCCGGCTGACGCAGCGGGCGGCGGGATCCGAGGGGCAGCGGGCCGCCCGTGCCGTCGGCCGCGCCCCGCAGGGGCCGCGCAGCCGTGCCCGGCGGGCCCGGCTGCGGGTCACGGCGGTCGCCGCGGCGGTCACCGTGGCGATCGGGTTCAGCGGCTGGGCGGTCGGCACAGCCGTCCAGCAGGTCACCGCCTCGGCGCCGCCCGCCGTCGAGTCCGAGCCCGTGCTGGTCGGCGACATGACCCCGGCCGGCGGCGGCGCGGAGCCCGTGGGCGAGGTCTACGCCCACCCGGGCAGCCCCGGCTGGCTGTTCGTCTCCGTCGCCCTCACCGGCTCCGGCACCCCCTACGACGGCCAGGTCACCTGCCTCCTCGAACGCGCCGACGGCACGACCGTCCGGGCCGGCGACTTCCCCGTGCGCGACGGACACGGGGCCTGGGGTGTCGCGGTGCCGCACGACCTCAGCGGTTTCTCCGGCGCCCGGCTGACGGCCGCCGACGGCACGGTCCTCGCCACCGCCCAGCTCGAAAAGGGCCGGGTCGTGACCCCGCAGGCGTGAAGGGGGTGAGCCGCCTCGGGCGGGCCCGCCCGCTCACCTGCGGTGCGGGGGCACCGGCAGCGCCGCCGCCAGGGCGGCGGTCAGTTCGGCCATGTGGGGCCGGGCCGTGGGATCGGCCCGGAGGCAGCCGTCGACGGCGGCGGCGAGCGTGTGGGGCAGCCGCCGCAGGGACGCGACCGGCGGGGCGCCCCGCTCCAGTTGCGGGAACCACTCGTCGCCACCACCGGTCCCGGTGCCGTCGTACGGCTCGCCGCCGCTTGCGTCGTCCCCTCCCGGGCCGAACGGCGCGTGGCCGCAGGCGAACTCGAACAGGGTGACCCCGATGCCCCACACGTCGGCGGCGGCCGAGAGGGTCCCGCCGCGGGCCTGCTCTGGGGAGAGGTAGCCGCGGGTGCCCAGACCGGCCGGGGCGGGCCCCGGAGCCCGCGCGACGCTCAGGTCCAGCACCGTCGCGTGACCGCGCTCCACCACGACGTTGGACGGCTTGAGGTCCAGGTGCAGCAGGCCCCGCCCGTGCAGGTAGTGCACCGCCGAGCACAGCTGGACCCCCAGCAGCGCCACATCGGCGGCGGCCGGCCGGCGCCGCAGCCGGTGCAGCAGATGCGACAGCGTCTCGCCGGTCAGCGTCTCCAGGACGACGAGCGGCTCGGGCCGGTCCAGGACGTCGTAGGCGCGGACCAGGTGCGGGTGGGTGAACTCGCGCAGCCACCGGCCCTCCCGCAGCAGCCGCTCGCCCAGCCGGCGCTCGCCCCGGCGGTCCGGGCGCACCATCTTGAGTACGCACCGGCAGTCCCGCTCCGCGCTCCAGGCGTCGTGCACGTCGAGCCAGCCGGTGCGGGCGAGATGCGCCAGCACCTCGTAGCCCGGGGCCGGTTCGGTGCCGGGCAGCAGGGGCGGGACCGGTCCGGCGGCGGTGCGGTTCACGACGGCACCGCTCCCGCGCTCAGCCGGTGCAACCGGGCGTACGACCCCTCCCGGCCGAGCAGTTCCCGGTGGTCGCCGTGCTCGACGACGCGGCCGTGGTCGAGCACCACGATGCGGGTGGCGTCGCGGACGGTCAGCAGGTTGTGGGAGATGACGACGGTCGTCCGCCCGGCCATGAGCCGCCGCAGCGGTTCCATGATCCGCCGGCCCGAACCGGCGTCCAGCCCGGCGGTCGGTTCGTCGAGGAGGAGGACCGGCGCGTCCCGGATCATCGCCCGGGCGATCGCCAGCCGCTGGCACTGCCCGCCGGAGAGGGTCCGGCCGCGCTGGCCGACGAGCGTGTCGTAGCCCGCCGGGAGCCGCTCGACGAACTCGTGCGCGTCGGCGGCGCGCGCGGCGGCGGCGATCTCCGCGTCCGTGGCGTCCGGCCGGCCGTAGGCGATGTTGTCCCGCACGGTGCCGTGGAAGACGAGAGTCTCCTGCAGCACCACGGCGACGCTCTCCCGTACGTCGGCCAGCGCGAGTTCCCGCAGATCGGTCCCGTCCAGCCGGACCGCTCCCCGGTCGGGGTCGTAGAAGCGCAGCTGGAGCTTGGCGAGGGTGGACTTGCCCGCCCCGCTCGCCCCGACCAGGGCCAGCGTCTCCCCGGGCGCCACGTGGAAGGACACGTCCGACAGCGCCCAGGCGTCCGTACCGGGATAGCGGAACCACACCCCGTCGAACTCCACGTCCCCGCGGGCCCGCCGGATCCGCCGGGCACCGGGCGCCTCGGCCACCTGGGGCCGCTGGTCCAGCAACTCGATGATCCGTTCCGCCGAGGCGGAGGCCGCGTAGAAGGTGGTGCCGAGGTGGGACAGCCCGCGCACCGGGCCGTACAGCTTGCCGATCAGCGCCAGGAAGACCAGCAGCCCGCCCAGCGTGAGCTGTCCCTGGGCCAGCTTCCAGGTGCCCAGAGCCATCACCGCCAGGCCGCCCGCCACCTCGATGGTCTCGACGACCGGCCCGTAGACGGCGCGGATCCGTACCGAGGCCATGGCGGCCCGGAACCTGCCGATGTTCTCCCGCTCGAACCGCCGCGCCTCCCACCCCTGCCGGTTGTACGCCTGCACCAGCGCGACGTTGCCGAGGGTCTCCTCGGCGATCGCGCTGAGCGAGCCGCTGCGCCGCCGCCGCTCCCGCGAGGCCTCCTTGATCAGCCGCGAGAAGTGCCGGGCCGAGGCCCAGAACAGCGGCACGATGACCAGGGCGAGCAGGGTCAGGTCCCAGCGCAGGTAGAACAGCAGACCGAGGAAGACGGCCAGGCGCACCACGTAGTAGAGGGCGTCGGCGACACCCGAGAGCAGGAACGTCTCCACCGCGTCGACGTCGCCGGTGACGCGGGACAGCACGTCCCCGAGCCGCCTGCGTTCGAAGAAGCCCAGTGACAGGCCTTGGACGTGCCGGAACACATCGGAGCGCAGCCTGAGCAGGAAGCGCTCGCCCACCCAGGTGGACGTCACGTCGTCGGCGAAGCCGAGCACCCCGGAGCAGACGACCAGGCCCAGGTAGACCGGGGCGATCCACAGGAAGGGCCGCAGGTCCCGCGGGACGAGCACGTCGTCCACGACGGTCTTGAAGAGCCAGAGCTCCGCCGCGTCGACGACGGGGGCGGTCAGGCTCAGCAGGACGACGGGCAGCAGCCAGCGCCGGCCACCGCGGGTGTACGGCCAGAACCGGCGGAACACCTCGCGCGGGGGCACGTGGGGCGCGGCCGCGACGACGGGGTCGGAGGTCTCGCCCCTCGGCGGCGGACGGCGAAGAACGGTCACCATGGCGCGGGTTCACGGACGGGGGGGAAGCGGGCCGGAGCCTCCTGTCCCCGGTCCGCTCGGTCCTCGTCGTCGGGTCAGTAGCCGCCGTGTCCGTGGCCGCCGTGTCCGTGGCCGTGACCGTTGCCCTGTCCGTGGTCGTGACCGTGTCCGTGGTCGCCGTGATCACCGTGGTCGTGCCGGTTCCCGTGCCCGGAACTGTCGTGCCCGGACGTGTCGTTGCCGTCGTCCCGGTGCCTCGCGGGCATCAGATGGCTGAAGATGGCCATGTTCGTTCCTCCCGAAACTTGCCTCACACCGGATACGTCCGAGACCGGGAGACGGATGGCGTTCCGGGTGGAAAAGTTGAAAAAGGCGCTTTCTCACCCCAGCCGGGCCGCCAGCCCTCCGGTGCACCGCACCTCGTCGCCCGCCGTGATCAGCAGCGCCTCCACCTCGGGCAGCGACTCCAGCCACGCCAGACCCGCCCGTGATCCCATGGCGAAGGCCGCCGTGGCCCAGCAGTCCACCCAGGTCAGCCGGGGCCCCACGACGGTCACCGCGACCAGGTCCGTGACCGCGGGCCGACCCGTGCGCGGATCCACGATGTGCGCTCCGCGCTCCGCCGTCCCGGACGTCGCGACGGACAGCTCCGCCACCCCGGCCGCCGAGACCACCGCCGCGAGACCGCCCGGCCGCAGCGGATCGGCCACCCCCACCCGCCACGGCCGGTGCGGGTCCGGCGCGCCGAGCATCTGGACGTCGCCGCCCCCGTTGACGCTGACCCCCCGCACCCCGTCGACGCGCTCCAGCAGCCGGGCCGCACGCTCGGCCGCCCAGCCCTTGACGATGCCGGTGGGGTCCACCGAGCCCCGGTACCGCGGGCTGAACCAGCCGTCGCTCACCCGCTCGGCCTCGGCGGCGAGCTCCAGCACCGCGGCCACCTCGGGAGCGCAGCGCGCCACGGTCAGCTCGCCCCGGGCCAGCCGGGAGACCTCGCTGTCCTCGCGGTAGGTGCTGAACAGGGCGTCCACCCGGTGCAGGCCCGCGACGGCCTCGGCGAGCGCCGCACGTACGGCATGGGGTTCCCCGCCGCGGACGTCGAAGGAGAAGACGGTCCCCATGACCTCCTCCGCGTGACGCACCGCGGCGGGAGCCTCGGCCGGTTCGGCCACCGTGTCCGTCACCGGGCCTGGTCCAGCGCCGACTGCAACGACTGCTTGTAGCCCGTGCTGGTGTAGGTCGCCCCGGAGACGGCGTCGATGTCGGCGTTGCCGGCGGCGACGGCCTCCTGGTTGAGCTTGGGGACGGCGAGCCGGGTCTTCTGGTCGCTGAGCCCGCCCTTGGGGGCCTGGACCGCGTCGGCCTTGACGATCTTCCCGCCGCCGACCGTGATCCGCACCTGGACCGGCCCGTACTGGGTCTGCACGGCCTTCCCGGTGACCGTCCGGGCCTGCCCGGCCGCCGAGCCGGCTCCGCCGGAGGACCCGGAATTTCCCGAACCGCCCGAGGGCGCCGCCGTCTTCATCCTGTCCAGCGCCGACTGGAGCGACTTCTTGTACCCGGCGCTGGTGTAGGTCGCCCCGGAGACCGCGTCGATGTCGGCGCTCCCCGCGGCGACGGCCTCCTGGTTGAGCTTGGGGACGGCGAGCTGGGTCTTCTGGTCGCTGAGCCCGCCCTTGGGCGCCTGGACCGCCTCCGCCCTGGTGATCTTGCCGTTGCTGACGGTCAGCCGCACCTGCACGGCCCCGTACTGCGTCTGCGCCGCGTCACCGGTCACCGTGCCGGAACCGCCGGCCCGGCCGCCGCCGCGGGTGCCGCCCTGCGGGGACTCCTGCCCCGCCGCGGGCTGCTGCGGGACGGCTCCCACCGCCGACGCCGAGGCCGGGTCGGACGCCGGCTTCAGCGACAGCAGCAGCACGACACCGGACACCGTCGCGGCGGTGGCCAGCACGACCCGCCGAATGGGGTGGCTCTTCCTCATCTGTCCGTAGCTCCCGCTCACATCTCGAACGACTCGTGATGGATGCGGCGGGCGGGTACCCCCGCGCCGCGCAGTGCCTCGTACACCGACTGCGCGAACCCGGGCGGGCCGCACATGAAGACGTCGTGGTGGTCGATGTCCGGGATCTTCTTCTGGAGGTTCTCCGCGGAGATGTCCGGCCGCTCGCCCTCGGGGCTGTTGACCGCGTACATCAGCCGGGCGCCCCGCTCCTCGGCGATCGCCGCGAGCTCGTCCCACAGCGCCAGGTCCCCGGTGGTGTTGGCCCGGTAGAGCAGGGTGATGTCCCCGGCCCCCCCGGGCAGCGTCTCGAACAGCGCGCGCATCGGCGTGATGCCGACACCGCCCGCCACCAGCAGCACCTTGCCGCGGCTGCGGCGCTGTGCGGTGAGCGCGCCGTACGGCCCCTCGGCGTACACCCGGGTGCCGGGCGTCAGTTCGCGCAGCCGGGCACTGTGGTCGCCGATCGCCTTCACCGTGATCCGCAGCATGTCGGGCCGGGGCGCCGCCGACAGGGAGTAGGGGTGGGAGCTGAACCGCATGCCCGGCGCGAGGAACCGCCAGCGGAAGAACTGGCCCGCCTCGGCGCCCATCCGGTGCAGCTTCCGCCCGCCGATCAGCACCGACACGATGCCCGGGGTCTCCTCGATGACCGCCTCGACCCGCATCCGGTGACGGACGTTCAGCCGGATCGGGGTGAGGATCCGGTACCAGACCACGAGGGCGGTTACCGTGCCGTACAGGCCGTACCAGAACGTCTTGGCGGCCGGCTCGACCGCGAAGTCGTTGCCGGTGGTGATCTGGTGCCAGAACGTCAGGAACACGGCCGCGTACGTCAGCAGATGGACGTGGTACCAGGTGTCGTACGGCATCCGGCGCCGGATGCCGCCGATGGACGTCAGCCCGATGAGCACGAACAGGCCCGTGCCGATGGCGGCCTTGCCCATGTCCGGCAGCTGCTCGACGGAGTCGACGGTCTGCTGCACGATGTCGCCGAGCGACTTGCCCGCCTGCAGCGCATACCCCCACATGGTGAGGAACACGTGCGCGACGATCAGGCAGAGCGTGTACCGGCCGCTCATCGCGTGCCAGCGGGCCACCCGGTCGGAGCCGACCCGCCGCTCCAGCGCCGGCACCCGTGCCATCTGGAGCACGACGAGCGCCATCAGATAGCCCGCCAGCAGTCCGGTGATCCGGCCCGCGTTGAGGATCCTGCTGTTGTCGTCGGCGATCGAGGGGGTGTTGTGCCACCAGAGCCACAGCACCGCCGTCGCACCCGCCCAGACCGCGAGCAGCAGCGGGACGGCCGGGGAGCGGCGCGGGCGGATGCGGCGCATCGTCTGGCGGCGGGCGGCACGTCCGCCTGCGAGCGTGGTGGTCACGGTTCCTCCGGGGGACTTGACCCATGGCCCACAGATACGTGCCGCGTCCGCCGAGTGTTCAGAGGCCGGCCGAGTCGAGGGCGGACTGGAGGGACTGCTGGTAGCCGGTGCTCGTGTAGGTGGCGCCGGACACCATGTCGATCTGCGCGCTCTGCGCCGCCAGCACCTCGCGCCGCAGCTGGGGCAGCGCGTAGCTGTTGATCTCCTGGTCGCGCGGGTTGTCCTGCGGGTACTGCACGGCCGTCACGTCCGTGACCCTGCCGCTCTCGATCGTCACCCGCACCTGCACCGGTCCCCAGCGGGTCTGGACGGTGTCACCCGTGACGGTCCTGCTCTTCGAGGTGGTACCGCCCGGGGCCGTACTGCCCGACACGGCGGGCGACTTCGCGTCGGCGGTCACCACCGTGGGCGGGGTGTGCGGTTTCAGCGACAGCAGCATGACCATCCCGGACACCGTGGCGGCACTCGCCAGGACGATCCGGCGCAGGGGGCGGTTCTTCTTCAGCGCGTGCACTTTGAGGGCCTCACAGCTCGAACGACTCGTGGTGGATACGGCGGTCCGGCACCCCGGCCGCCCGCAGTGCCTCGTACACGTCCCGTGCGAAGCCGGGCGGCCCGCACACGTAGACGTCGTGGCCGGGCAGGCCGGGGAACGCGGCGCGCAGCGACTCCGCGGTGACGGACGGGCGTTCGCCCCCGGGACCGTTCAGGGCGTACAGCACGCGGGCGCCGCGCCACCGGGCGATCGCCTCCAGTTCGCCGCCGAGCGCGAGGTCCTCGGCGGACCGCGCCCGGTACAGCAGGGTGACCTCGCCGGGCAGCGTCTCGAACAGCGCGCGCATGGGGGTGACGCCGACCCCGGCCGCGATCAGCAGCGAGCGGCCGCCGGTGGCCCGCTCCGCGGTCAGGGAGCCGTACGGGCCCTCCGCCCACACCCGGGTGCCGGGCCGCAGCAGCGACACGGCTGCGCTGTGGTCGCCGAGCGCCTTGACCGTGACGCGCAGCAGGTCGGGGCGCGGCGGCGCCGACAGGGAGTACGGCGTGGAGGTCCAGCCCATCCCGTCGGCCAGGAACCGCCAGCGGAAGAACTGCCCCGGTCGCGCGCCCAGTTCGTCCAGGTGCCGCCCGCGCACCACGACGGAGTACACCCCCGGTGCCTCCCGGTGCACGGAGTCGACGCGCAGCCGGTGCCGCCGGTTGAGCCGCACCGGGGCGAGGATCCGGAACCACACCACCAGCGCCGCGACACCCAGGTACAGGGCGTACCAGACGGCGGTGGTGGCCGTGCTGCCGGCGAACTGCTCACCCAGCGTCAGCTGGTGGAAGAAGGCCAGGAAGACGGCCGCGTAGGTGAGCAGATGGACGTAGTACCAGAACTCGTGGCGGACGCGGCGGCGGGCGGCCCGCACCGACGTGACGCCGACCGCGAAGAGGATCACCGTGCCGGCGGTGGCCTTGAGCATGTCCGGGTAGTCGAGCACCACGGTGACCGTCTCGCGCCACCACGAGACCCCGTCCTGGGCCGCGTACCCGGCCAGGACCAGCGTGACGTGCGCGACCAGCAGGCAGAGCGTGTACCGGCCGGCCATCGCGTGCCAGCGCGCCACCCGGTCCGAGCCGATCCGGGTCTCCAGCAGCGGCACCCGCGCCATCAGGCCGACCAGCACCGCGCAGGTGTACCCGCACAGCAGTCCGGCGATACGCCCGGCTCCGGTGAGCAGTCCGGCCGTACCGACCACCGCGCCGGTGTCCGCCCACCAGAGCGCGACCACGGCCGCCGCCCCGGCCCACAGCACGGCCAGCACCGGTCCGGCGGGGGAGGGCCGTGCCGTCCCCCGCCGGGGCGGGGCGGTCCGCCCGGTCTCCACGGTGGTCATCAGTGCCGTTCCCTTCGTCCGTCAGCCAGGCCACTGTGCGGGCCGAACCTCTGAGCCGGCTCTGAAAAGGGCGGCTTCAGAGGGTTCTCCGAGGGTCTTCTCAGGGAGGTCTCAGACAGGGGCGGCACCCTCTCAGAGGAAACTCACAGAACCTGGGGCCGCTGCTCGCCCCGCGCAGGAGCGATGCCGGTGGACGCGATGCACACGACCCGTTCGGGCCGCCCGGCCCTCACCCGTCCCGACGGGACCCCGCTGCGGGTCCTCGTCGTCGACGACGACCCCGACCTCGCGGAGGTCCTCACCGGTGCCCTGCGCTACGAGGGCTGGCAGGTCCGCGCGGCCGGCGACGGGGCCGGCGCGCTCACCGCGGCCCGCGAACTGCTGCCGGACGCCGTCGTCCTCGACGTGATGCTCCCGGACACCGACGGGTTCGCCGTGCTGCGCGGCCTGCACCAGGTGAAGCCCGACGTGTGCGTGCTGTTCCTCACGGCGCGGGACGCGGTGGAGGACCGGATAGCCGGCATCACCGCGGGTGGCGACGACTACGTCACCAAGCCCTTCAGCCTGGAGGAGGTCGTGGCCCGCCTGCGCGGACTGCTGCGCCGGGCCGGGATGGCCCGCCGGCCGGAGGAGGGACCGCGGCTGACCGTCGGCGACCTGGTGATGGACGAGGACGCACGCGAAGTGACCCGGGCCGGCGGGCTGATCGACCTCTCGCCGACCGAGTTCGAACTCCTCCGCTTCCTCATGCGCAACCCGCGCCGGGTGCTCAGCAAGGCGCAGATCCTCGACCGGGTCTGGTCCTACGACTTCGGTGGCCGGGCCCACGTGGTCGAGCTGTACATCTCCTACCTGCGCAAGAAGATCGACGCGGGCCGTGACCCCATGATCCACACCGTGCGCGGGGCGGGCTACGTCCTGAAGCCGGTGACCAGGTGAACCGCGCGCGCCGGCTGCCCCGCCCCCGCACCCTCCGCGCCCGGCTCACCGTCGGCCTGGTGGTCCTGCTGGCCGTGAGCTGCGCCGCCGTCGGACTGGCCGCGGTCGTCGAACTGAACGGCTTCCTCACCCAGCGCCTGGACCAGCAGCTCACCCAGGCCGGCACCCGCTTCCCGGAGAGCCTGGAGCACGCGGGGAAGCTGCCCGACGACAACGACGGCGACGAACACGGCGACACCCGCCGCATGGCCACCGGCACCTTCGGCGCCCGCCTGCTGCACGGCACCGTCACCCACAGCGGCCTCATCCGCTCGGGCGACCCCTCCGCCGACCTGGACGTCGGCCTGACCGCGCGGGACGCCCAGCGGCTGGCCCGGACACCGGCCGACGGCCGGCCCCACACCGTCGAACTGTCCGCGCTCGGCGACTACCGGCTCACCGCGTCCCCCGGCCGGGACGGGGACGTGCTGATCGTCGGACTCCCGCTGGAGCCGGTCGAGGCCACGGTGCACCGGCTGGAACGAGTGGCCGGCGCGGTCTTCGGGCTGGCCCTCGTGGTGACCGGGGTGGCGGGTGCCCTCTGGGTCCGCTGGTCCCTGCGCCCCCTGGGCCGGGTCACCACCACCGCCACCCGGGTCGCCGAACTCCCGCTGGCCAGCGGCGAGGTGACCCTTCCGGCGCGGACCGCGGACAGCGACCCGCACAGCGAGGTCGGCCAGGTCGCCGCGGCCCTCGACCGCATGCTCGGCCACGTCGGGGACGCCCTCGCCCAACGGCACGCGAGTGAGGAGCGCCTGCGCCGCTTCGCCGCGGACGCCAGCCACGAACTGCGCACCCCGGTCGCCTCGGTCCGCGGTCACGCCGAACTGGCCCTGCTGCACCACGGTCCGGTGCCGCCCGAGGTCACCCGGGCCCTGGAGCGCATCGCGGCCGAGTCGTCCCGGATGGGTCTGATGGTCGACGACCTGCTGCTGCTCGCCCGGCTCGACGCCGGCCGCCCGCTGGAGCGCCGGCCGGTCGACCTGACCCACCTGGTCCTGGACGCGGTCACCGACGCCCGGGCCGCGGGCCCGGACCACCGCTGGACCCTCGACCTGCCCCGGGAGCCGGTCACCGTCACGGGGGACGCCCACCGCCTCCAGCAGGTGCTGGCCAACCTGCTCGCCAACGCGCGTCTGCACACCCCGAAGGGCACCCAGGTCACGGTGACCCTGGAGGCCGGGCCGGAGACGGTCGGGCTGTCCGTGCACGACGACGGCCCCGGGATCCCCGAGGACGTCCGGCCGGCCGTCTTCGAGCGGTTCACCCGGGCGGAGCACCGCCGCAGGCCGGACGCCCCCGGCGGCGGAGCGGGGCTGGGGCTGGCGATCGTGGCGGCGGTGGTGGAGGCGCACGGGGGCGGCGTCGGGTTGGAGAGCGCTCCGGGTTCGACCGCCTTCACCGTGCGGCTGCCTGCCGGTGCCGGGCTCAGTAGCGGGTGATCGCCGTGTCCCCGCCGTCCGTCCCGATGGCGACGTGCGGCTTCCTCCCCGGCTCCGCCCACCGCAGGATCCGCCGCATCGCGTCCTCCGGGACGGACACGCAACCGGCTGTCGCGGCACGGCCGTTGACATGCAGGAAGATGCCGGCGCCGCGCCCGTGCACCGGCCGGTCGTAGTTGAACCCGATGACGAGTCCGTACGCGTACTGGGTCGGGTAGGAGACCAGGTGCTCGGACTCGGCGGCGCGGCAGTCGGCGGGCAGGGGGTCCACCCACCGGTTGTACGCGTCCGAGTCGTTGTCCTGGCACCACCAGGAACTCTCCAGCACCGGCCGGTACGTGACGTGGGTCCCCTCGGGCGCCGCCTTGGTCCCGAAGGCGAACGGGAGGTCGTACAGGCCGGTGGGCGTCGTGTTCGTGCCCTGTTTCCGCGACCCGCCCTCGACGAGCCCGTTCGCCCCGAACCGTGCCGGTGCGGAGCCGGCCTGCACCCACTGCCCGTCCCGCAGGTCCCACCAGGCGACCGTCCCCGACGTCGCGCCGGTGTCCGCGGCCTGGGCGGTGATCAGCTGGGTGCCGCCGCCCGTGTCCGCCAGCCGCGCGGGCAGCGCGGCCGGCTCGGGGGCGGCCCGGAGGCCGAGCAGGCCGAGGGAGGAGACCGAGACGAGGGCGAGGACGACACCTGGGCGCATGGCTCAGACCGTAGACGGAGGCAGTGGCAGCGGCAGCCCGGGTAGTCCGTCCAGGCTGGTCGCGATGTGCTCCTTCTTGGCGAAGTAGGCGCTCAGCGAGGCGTCGTCCTCCCGGGAGAAGCGCCTGCCGTGCAGATCGCGGTCCTCCTCGTAGGCCATGTGGGGAACGGCGTACCCGCAGCTGTCCCGGACGGTCTCGGCGTGCACGACGACGATCGCGCGCAGCCCGTGCGCTCCCGGCTCGATGTCCGGGAAGCGGGTCAGCAGCTCCGCGAAGCGCGGGTCGTCCCGGAAGACGGGCTCGCCCCGGCCGTGCACGCGCACGATGTTCGGCGGTCCCTGGAAGGCGCACCACATCAGGGTGATCCGTCCGTTCTCCCTGAGGTGCGCGATCGTCTCGGCGGTGGAGCCGGCGAAGTCCAGGTAGGCGACGGTCAGTTCGTCCAGCACGGCGAACGAGCCGCGCAGTCCCTTCGGGGAGAGGTTGACCGTGCCGTCGGCGGACAGCGGGGCGGTGGCGGTGAAGAAGAGGGGCTGCTCCTCGATGAA
Source organism: Streptomyces sp. 1222.5 (assembly GCF_900105245.1). Taxonomy (NCBI): domain Bacteria; kingdom Bacillati; phylum Actinomycetota; class Actinomycetes; order Kitasatosporales; family Streptomycetaceae; genus Streptomyces; species Streptomyces sp. 1222.5. The sequence continues at coordinate 6,921,206 of NZ_FNSZ01000001.1, forward strand.
GGTGCGGAGCCTGCCGTCGATGCGCTCATAGGTCTTTCCCATGTCTAACGATTATCGACGAACATCGTTCGGCTGTCTAAGGAATAGTCGGAGTCGGGAGTCCCGCGCAGCGGGTCACCCGGAAGCGCGATTGACGAATCATGCAGAGTTCTGCATACTCATGCATGTCAGCGAATGCACTGTGAGGAGAAACCCGTGACCGAGCGCGTCGTACTCGCCTATTCGGGCGGTCTGGACACCTCCGTCGCCATCGGCTGGATCGCCGAGGAGACGGGCGCCGAGGTCATCGCCGTTGCGGTCGACGTCGGCCAGGGCGGCGAGGACCTGGACGTCATCCGCAAGCGCGCCCTCGCGTGCGGCGCGGTGGAGGCCGAGGTCGCCGACGCCAAGGACGAGTTCGCCGACGAGTACTGCCTCCCGGCGATCAAGGCCAACGCCCTGTACATGGACCGCTACCCGCTGGTCTCCGCCCTCTCCCGGCCGACGATCGTCAAGCACCTCGTCGCCGCCGCCAAGAAGCACGGCGCCACCACGGTCGCCCACGGCTGCACCGGCAAGGGCAACGACCAGGTCCGCTTCGAGGCCGGCATCGTCGCCCTCGCCCCCGACCTGAAGTGCATCGCCCCGGTCCGCGACTACGCGATGACCCGGGACAAGGCGATCGCCTTCTGCGAGGCCAAGCAGCTCCCGATCGCCACCACCAAGAAGTCCCCTTACTCCATCGACCAGAACGTCTTCGGGCGCGCGGTCGAGACGGGCTTCCTGGAGGACATCTGGAACGCCCCGATCGAGGACATCTACGAGTACACCTCCAACCCGGCCGTCCCGCGCGAGGCCGACGAGGTGGTCATCACCTTCAAGCAGGGCGTCCCGGTCGCCCTCGACGGCAAGCCCGTCACCGTCCTGCAGGCCATCCAGCAGCTCAACGAGCGCGCCGGCGCCCAGGGCATCGGCCGGATCGACATGGTCGAGGACCGCCTCGTCGGTATCAAGTCCCGCGAGGTCTACGAGGCCCCGGGCGCGATCGCGCTCATCACGGCCCACCAGGAGCTGGAGAACGTCACCGTCGAGCGTGAGCTGGCCCGCTACAAGCGGCAGGTCGAGCAGCGCTGGGGCGAGCTGGTCTACGACGGCCAGTGGTTCTCCCCGCTCAAGCGCGCCCTGGAGGGCTTCATCGACGAGGCCAACCAGCACGTCTCCGGCGACATCCGGATGACCCTGCACGGCGGCCGCGCGGTCGTCACCGGCCGGCGCTCGGAGTCGTCCCTGTACGACTTCAACCTGGCCACCTACGACACCGGCGACACCTTCGACCAGGCGGCTGCCAAGGGCTTCATCGACATCTACAGCCTGTCGTCGAAGATCGCCGCCAAGCGCGACCTCGCCTGACCGCGTACGGCCTTCGGGTCGCCTCGCGCGCATCAGCCTGACAGCCGCCTCCTCGCCTGCAAGGGTGGGGAGGCGGTCGCACAGAGGCCTCTGTGCCACACAGACCACCTCCGAGGAGCAACGCAAGTGAGCAGCAACAGCGGTGACGTACGGCTCTGGGGCGGCCGTTTCGCCGACGGTCCCGCCGAGGCCCTGGCCAAGCTGTCCGCGTCCGTCCACTTCGACTGGCGGCTCGCGCCCTACGACATCGCCGGTTCGCGTGCCCACGCGCGCGTGCTGCACAAGGCGGGCCTGCTCACCGAGGACGAGCTGACGCGCATGATCGCCGGGCTCGACCGGCTGGAGGCGGACGTCGCCGACGGCTCCTTCGTGGGCACGATCGCCGACGAGGACGTCCACACCGCCCTGGAGCGCGGCCTGCTGGAGCGGCTCGGCCCGGACCTCGGCGGCAAGCTGCGCGCCGGCCGCTCCCGCAACGACCAGGTCGCGACGCTCTTCCGGATGTACCTGCGGGACCACGCCCGGATCGTCGGCGGCCTCGTCGCCGACCTCCAGGACGCGCTGATCGGCCTCGCCGAGGCCCACCCGGACGTGGCCATGCCCGGCCGCACCCACCTCCAGCACGCCCAGCCGGTGCTCTTCGCCCACCACGTCCTCGCCCATGTGCAGTCCCTGTCCCGGGACGCCGAGCGGCTGCGCCAGTGGGACGAGCGGACGGCCGTCTCGCCGTACGGCTCGGGCGCGCTGGCCGGCTCGTCCCTCGGCCTGGACCCGGAGGCGGTGGCCAGGGACCTCGGCTTCGAGCACGGCAGCGTCGGGAACTCCATCGACGGCACGGCGTCCCGGGACTTCGTGGCCGAGTTCGCCTTCATCACCGCGATGATCGGCGTGAACCTCTCCCGGATCGCCGAGGAGATCATCATCTGGAACACGAAGGAGTTCTCCTTCGTGACCCTGCACGACGCCTTCTCCACGGGCTCGTCGATCATGCCGCAGAAGAAGAACCCGGACATCGCCGAGCTGGCGCGCGGCAAGTCCGGCCGGCTGATCGGGAACCTCACCGGGCTCATGGCGACCCTCAAGGCCCTGCCGCTCGCCTACAACCGCGACCTCCAGGAGGACAAGGAGCCGGTCTTCGACTCCTGCGACCAGCTGGAGGTGCTGCTGCCCGCCTTCACCGGCATGGTCGCCACCCTCACGGTCCACCGCGAGCGCATGGAGGAACTGGCCCCGGCCGGGTTCTCGCTCGCCACCGACATCGCCGAGTGGCTGGTCAAGCAGGGCGTGCCGTTCCGCGTGGCCCACGAGGTCGCCGGCGAGTGCGTGAAGGCCGCCGAGGCCGAGGGCAAGGAACTGGACGACCTCACGGACGAGCAGTTCGCGAAGATCTCCGCGCACCTCACGCCCGAGGTCCGTACCGTCCTGAACGTCCCGGGCGCCCTCGCCTCCCGCAACGGCCGCGGCGGCACGGCCCCGAGCGCCGTCGCGATCCAGCTGGCGGAGGTCAAGGCGGACGTGGCCGGCCAGCACACCTGGGCGACGGCCCGGCAGCAGGCCTGACCTCCCTCCGCACCCTGAGGCGAAGGGCGTCACGGGTTACGTTGGTCGCGAGCCGTACCGTGCCCGACCGAACGGAGCCCGCGATGCCCTTCGCCCGCCTGGCCGCAGCGACGACCCCCACCTGTCACATCGGACTGGGCCTCGCCGCGGTGGGCCGTCCCGGCTACATCAACCTCGGCCGGGACCGCGACCTCGGGGACAACCGCAGCGCGGACGCCCTGCGCGCCCGCACCCACGAACTCCTCGACGCCGCCTACGCCCAGGGCGTCCGCTACTTCGACGTCGCCCGCTCCTACGGCCGTTCGGAGGAGTTCCTCGCCGACTGGCTCCACGCCCGCCCCGACGTCGACGACGTGGTCGTCGGCAGCAAGTGGGGCTACACCTACACGGCGGGCTGGTCCACCGACGCCGACAAACACGAGGTCAAGGACCACGGCCTGGCGACCTACGAGCGCCAGCGCGCCGAGTCCGACACCCTGCTCGGCGACCGGCTCGACCTCTACCAGATCCACTCGGTGACCCCGGACAGCCCCGCGCTCACCGACAAGGAACTCCATGCCAGGCTCGCGGAGGCCGCCGCCGGAGGCCTGACCGTCGGCTTCTCCACCAGCGGCCCCGCCCAGGCCGAGGCCGTCCGCGCCGCCCTCGCCGTCACGGTCGGCGGCGAACCGCTCTTCCGGACCGTGCAGTCGACGTACAACGCTCTGGAGACCTCCGTGGCCCCGGCGCTCGCCGAGGCGTACGACGCCGGCCTCACCGTGATCGTCAAGGAGGGCATGGCCAACGGCCGGCTGGCAGCACCGCATGCCCCGCAGGCGCTGCGGGCCGTGGCCGAGGAGTCCGGGCTCGGCTGCGACGCCGTCGCCCTCGCGTGGATCCTGCGCCGGCCGTGGACCGGTGTCGTCCTCTCCGGCGCCGCGACCGTCGGCCAGCTCGTCTCCAACCTGCACGCCCCGGCGGTCGACCTCGACGAGGAGCAGCTGGACCGCCTCGACGCGCTGGCCGAGGAGCCGCGCGTCTACTGGGAGCGGCGCGGACAGCTGCCCTGGCACTGACGAGAACCGCCGATCACCAGCGGCGATGATTCACGCATGCCTATTGTGAGACAAAGATGTCTCACATGGGCTACGCTTGTCTCATGGCCCTCGATCGTGACCACGTGCTGCGCAGCGCAGCCGCCCTGCTGACCCGCAAGTCCACCGCCACCATGGACGAGGTCGCCAAGGCCGCGGGCATCAGCCGGGCCACGCTTCACCGCCACTTCGCCGGCCGCGACGCGCTCGTACGGGCGCTGGAGGCGCTCGGCATCGCCGAGTGCGAGGCGGCGCTGGACGCGGCCCGCCCGGACGAGGGCCCGGCGGGCGAGGCCGTCCGCCGCCTGGTCCGCGCGATCGAACCCTCGGCGGCCCTGCTGGCCTTCCTCTACACCGAGAACCAGCTGTTCGAGGGCGAGGGGCAGAACCAGGGCTGGGCCCGCATGGACGAACGCCTCATGGCCCTGTTCCGGCGCGGCCAGGAGAGCGGCGAGTTCCGCATCGACCTCACGCCGGCCTGGCTCACCGAGGCGCTGTACGGCCTGCTGGCCTCCGCCGCCTGGGCCGTGTGCGAGGGCCGCGTGGCCCCCAAGGACTTCACCCACTCGATCGTCGAGCTGCTGCTCGGCGGCGCCCGCCGCCCGAACGCCTGAGGCGACGCACGGCGCGGGAACAGCACAGGCGACAAGCGCAGCGCACGCAAGAAGAGAGGAATCATGACCAGCACCCTGCAGCCGGCTCGCGCGGCGGAGGTGGAGAAGCGCCCGGGCCGCTGGCTCGCGCTCTCCGTCCTCGTCCTCGCCGTGCTGCTGGTGGCCGTCGACGCCACCGTCCTCGGCCTGGCGACCCCCTACATCAGCGAAGACCTGAACCCCTCCGGCACCCAGCTGCTGTGGATCGGTGACGTCTACTCCTTCGTCATCGCCGGCCTGCTGGTCTCCATGGGCAGCCTCGGCGACCGCATCGGACGCAAGCGGATCCTGCTCGGCGGTGCCACCGCGTTCGGCGCCGTGTCCGTGCTGAACGCGTACGCGACGACCCCGGAACTCTTGATCCTGGCCCGGGCGTTGCTGGGCGTCGCGGGTGCGACCCTGATGCCCGCCACCCTCGCCCTGATCCGCAACCTCTTCCACGACGCGCGCGAGCGCAGCCTCGCCGTCGGCATCTGGGGCGCCACCGCCTCCGCCGGTACGGCCGTCGGGCCCATCGCGGGCGGATTCCTGCTCGAGCACTTCTGGTGGGGGTCGGTCTTCCTGATCAACCTGCCGGTCATGGCGGTCCTGGTCCTCGTGGGCATCCGCACCCTGCCCGAGTCCCGCAATCCGAACCCCGGCCCCTGGGATCTGCCGAGCGTGCTGCTGTCGCTGGTCGGCATGATCGGCATCGTGTACGCGGTCAAGGAGCTGGCCACGCACGGCCTCACCTGGTCCACCGTCGCGGCGGCCCTGCTGGGCGCCGCAGCGCTGTACGGGTTCGTCCACCGCCAGCTCACGATGCCGACGCCGCTGCTGGACATGCGGTTGTTCCGGCGCCGGGGCTTCAGCGGGGCGGTCCTCGCCGACCTGCTGACCGTGCTCGGCATGTCCGGCCTGGTGTTCTTCCTCTCCCAGTACCTGCAACTCGTCCAGGGCAGGCGCCCGTTCGAGGCGGGCCTCGCGGAACTGCCCGCGGCCGTCGGCGCGGTCGCGGCCGGTCTGGTCGCCGGCCGCGCGGCCCGGCGCTTCTCGGTCCGCGCCGTGGTCGCGGGCGGTCTGGCGGCCGTCGGCCTGGCCCTGGCCGTGCTGACCATGCTCGGCCGGACCACCGGCTACCCGGTCCTCGGCGCCGCCCTGCTCGTCGTCGGTGTCGGCGCGGGCTTCTCCTTCACGGTCACCGCCGACGTGATCCTCTCCAGCGTGCCGAAGGACCAGGCGGGCGCCGCCTCGGCGGTCTCCGAGACGGCGTACGAACTGGGCGCGGCCCTGGGCATCGCCCTGCTGGGCTCGATCGTGACCGGCGTCTACCGCGGCTTCGCCGGCCCGGCCGGCACCCCGGCCCAGGCCCACGAGTCCCTGGGCGCGGCGGTGGAGTCGTCGGCCCACCTGCCCCCGCACTCGGCGGAGGCACTGCTGACGGCGGCCCGCGACTCCTTCGTCCACGGCCTGCAACTGGCCTCGGGCGCCGGAGCGGCGGTCCTGCTGGGCACGGCGGTCGCGGCCTGGTTCCTGCTGAAGGGCCAGAAGCTGGAGGGCGCGGAGTAGGCCGGACACCTCAGGGGCGCGGGAAGCAGCGTGCGCGAGCACGCCGCACCCGCGCCCTGTCGTGCCCCGCTCCTCAGCGCTTGTAACCCAGCACCGTCATCATCCCGCTCTCCGAGTGGTACTGGTTGTGGCAGTGCAGCATCCACAGCCCGGGGTTGTCGGCGTCGAAGTCGACGACCAGCTTGCGGTGCGGCAGCACGATCGCGGTGTCCTTGCGGGCGCCGACCGCGTCCAGACCGGTCATCGCGAAGGTGTGCCCGTGCAGGTGCAGGGGATGCCACATGTCCGTGGCGTTGATGAGGGTGAGCCGTACCCGCTCACCGGCGCGGACCGGGTGGCGCTGCCGCACCGAGTAGGGCTCGTGGTCGAAGGCCCAGTCGAACTTCTTCATGCCGCCGGTGAGCCTGATGCGCATCTCCCGGTCGGGGCGGCGGTCGTGGAGGGCCACGGAGTCGTGGGGCAGCAGGCGGCGGGCGGGCACGGTGTTCCCGTCGAGTTCGTCCGGGTGGACGTCGGCCGGCGGGAGGTTCTTGTTCCCCTTCGAGGTGCGCAGGACCGCCACGGCCCTGCCGTTCTTGCCCTCGGGAAGGGCGACCAGCGGGAACACACCGTCCTTGGCGGTGATCAGCACGTCGTAGCGCTCGGCCATGCCGACGAGGAGGGCGTCCGTCGTCTTGTGCTTCACGGGGTAGCCGTCGGTGTGCGTGACCGTCATCCGGTGACCGCCCAGGGCGACCCGGAAGGCGGTCTCGGAGCCGGCGTTGATGATGCGCAGCCGGACCCGGTCGCCGGGACGGCAGCGGAACACCGACGGGTCCTTGGGCAGCCGCCCGTTGACGAGGTAGTGCGGGTAGGCGACGCTGCCGCCCTCGCCGTGCAGCATGCGGCTGTGCGAGTCGTGCAGCACCCGGGAGGGACCCGTGGGCTTCTTGGGCTTCTTGGCCTTCTTGGACGGTGCGGGATGCGCGGAGTGCCCGCCCGGGCTCGGGCTGCCGTGACCGGGACCCATCGCCATGCCGCCCATGTCCATGGCGCCACCGGGCTTGAGCTGCTCCAGGACCTGCTCGGGGGTGGAGCCCTCCACTCCGTCCAGCCAGTCGTCGAGGACCAGGACCCACTCCTTGTCGTAGGAGAGGGGCTCCTTGGGGTCGTCGACGACGAGCGGCGCGTACAGCGCCCGGTCGGCCTGCATGCCGACGTGGGAGTGCAGCAGGTAGGTCCCCGGATGCGGGACGGTGAACCGGTAGCCGAACTCGTCCCCGGGCCGGATGGCCGCCTGGGTCAGGTCCGGGACGCCGTCCATGTCGCAGCGCAGCCGCACCCCGTGCGAGTGCAGGGTGGTGGTGGCGGGCAGCCGGTTGGCGAACGTCAGGTCGAGCACGTCACCGGCGGTGACCCGGACCAGCGGGCCCGGAACCGTCTCGTTGTACGCCCAGGTGTGGACCGACCGCCCGCCCAGGTCCAGCTCGGCCTCGGCGGCGGTGAACCGGTAGGTGCGCACGCGGCCCGTCCCGCGCTTCCGTTCGGCGGCGAGGACCTCGGGATCCGACGGATTGACGTACCCCCGTGGCCCCTCTGGGACGAACGCCTTCTCGCCACCCGTGTGTTGGGGGCCGGAGCTGGGCTCGGATCCGGAGCCGGTGCAGGAGGCGAGGAGTCCTGCGCCGGCGGCGGCGATCGGGGCACGGAGAAGGGTACGCCGAGAAGGTTTGTACATGTCTGAATCAGACATGTTATGTGGTCATATGGCTTGTAGATGCGGCCGAATGCCCGATGTGTCGGCGACAGATTCCACCGGCAGGCGGACGGTCCGGGCCGTCGCGTCCGTCCGGGCGGACGATCTCAGGCGGCCTTGGCCTTCGTGGCGTACATGTCGACGTACTCCTGGCCCGACAGCCGCATGACCTCGGCCATGACCGAGTCGGTCACGGCCCGCAGCACGTAGCGGTCCCGGTCCATGCCGTCGTACCGGGAGAACTCCATGGCCTCGCCGAACCGGACGGTCACCCGGCCGGGCCGCGGGATGCCCCGCCCGCCCGGCTGCAGCTTGTCGGTGCCGATCATGGCGAACGGGACGACCGGCGCGCCGGTCATCAGGGTCAGCCGGGCGATACCGGTGCGCCCGCGGTAGAGCCGGCCGTCGGGGGAGCGGGTGCCCTCGGGGTAGATCCCGAAGACCTTGCCCTCCTCCAGGATCCGGCGCCCGGTCATCAGCGCGGCCACGCCGCCGTTGGCGCCGTCCCGGTCCACCGGGATCATGCCGACGCCGGTGAAGAACCACGCCATCAGCCGGCCCTTCACGCCCTTGCCGGTGACGTACTCGTCCTTGCCGATGAAGAGCACCTGCCGCTTGGTGACGATCGGCAGCACGATCGAGTCGATGAACGTGAGGTGATTACCGGCCAGGATCACCGGACCGTCCCCCGGGATGTTCTCCACGCCCTCCACCTGTGGGCGGAACATCAGGCGCATGATCGGTGCGAGCACTGCCTTGATGAGCGCGAAGCGGGACAACGGTCCTCCGATGTCGAGGGGAGCGATATGAGTCTGTGCAGGTGAGGACATTACTCGCGGCGCGTGGCCGAACGCACATCGGGTGCGGCCGGTTCACCGAGGTCTTACGTACTGTTGACACGGGTTTACCTGCGGTGACGCCTCGGGGACGGCCCGTCACCTCGTGAAGAGGATGTGACGGACATCGCGCCGGGTCCTCACTCTTCCGGCTACCCGGCCCCCGCCCGGCGATGCCGACGGGCCGTCATGTTCCGCCGCACGGCGGACACACGGCGGCACCCGGGTGTTCCGGTCGAGGACTCCCGTCCGTCATGTGCACACCCCTACGATCGGCCCGCACGAAAGGCGCGAGCCGTACCGCACGGTGCGGACCGCGAAGGGTGCGCCGACGGTACGGCGCGGCGCGGACGGCAGGAGGACGCCCATGGGCGGCGACCAGGCGAACGAGCGGACACAGGGCATCACGGGGCGGCGGGCGATCCTCGGCGCTGCGGTGCTCGGCGCGGGCGGAGCGGTCCTCGGACTGCCGGGTGCGGCCAGAGCCGCCGAGTCCCGTACGGCCGGGCACGGCGGCCGCGGACTGAAGGGCCTGCCGGTGCCGACGATCATCGGCCACCGGGGAGCCAGCGGCTACCGCCCCGAGCACACCTTCGGTTCGTACGAGCTGGCCCTCGACCTCGGCGCCGACATCGTCGAGGCGGGCGACCTGGTCCCGACGAAGGACGGGCACCTGGTGTGCCGGCACGAGCCGGAGATCGGCGGCACCACGGACGTCGCCTCCCACCCCGAGTTCGCCGGCCGCAGGACCACCAAGGTCCTCGACGGTGTCTCCACGACCGGCTGGTTCACCGAGGACTTCACGCTCGCCGAGCTGAAGACGCTGCGTGCGGTCGAGCGGATCCCCGCCAACCGGCCGCACAACACCCTCTACAACGGGCGCTGGGAGATCCCCACGTTCGAAGAGGTCCTCGCATGGCAGGACGAGCAGACCCGCAAGCGCGGCCGGCAGGTGTGGATCTACCCCGAGACCAAGCACCCCACCTACTTCCGCAAGCTCGGCCTCGGCCTGGAGGAGCGGGTCGCCAAGCTGCTGCGCAAGCACGGCAAGGACGGCCGGAAGTCGCCGGTCATCCTGCAGTCCTTCGAGCCCACCAGCATCCAGAAGCTGAACCAGCTGGTCGACAACCCGCTCGTCGTCCTGCTCTCCTCGGCCGGCAGCCGCCCCTACGACTTCGTCGAGACGGGTGACCCGCGCACGGTCGCCGACCTGATCACGCCCAAGGGTCTCCGGGAGATCGCCGGCTACGCCCAGGGCATCGGCCCGACCCTGGACCTGGTCATCCCGAAGAACGCGGACGGCACCCTGGCGCAGCCGACCACCCTGGTCGCCGACGCGCACAAGGTGGGCCTGATCCTGCACCCGTACACCATGCGCAACGAGAACCCCTTCCTGCCGGCCGAGTACCGCAAGGGCAGCGCGGCCGACGCCTACGGCGATGCCTTCGGTGCCTTCAAGACGTACTTCGCCACCGGGATCGACGGCGTCTTCACCGACAACGCCGACACCGGCCTGCTCGCCCGGACCGACTTCCTCAACGGCTGATCCGCGTCAACCGGCCGCCATGCCGGCACCCCGTTCGGGGTGACTACGGGCCGTCCCGGCAACCCGCCGCCGGGGCGGTTCGTCGTTTCGCACATGACACACGAACTGGTAGCCGACCTGCGTCCGCTGCTCACCGCCGAGGCCCTGGCCGAGGCGCATGCCTCCGGGGGCGAGCCGGACGATCTGGAGCAGGCCGTCTGGCTCCGTCTGCTGGAGCGGCTGGAGAGCGACGGGCCGCCGCCGGACCCCCAGGGCTGGCTGCGCAAGGCCGTCCGCGCCGAGGCCCGCCGCACCCGCCGCACCACCCGCCTCGAACGTCCCTACGGCGCCGAGCCGGTGGACGACGACCGGCCCGGTCCCGAGCAGCTCGCCCTCAGGGCCGCCCGGCACCGCGCGCTGCGGGACGCGGTGCGCCGGCTGCCCGGCCGCTGCCCCCGTCTCCTGGAGGCCCTGCTCTCCCCACAGGACCTCACATACCGGGAGATCGCGGGGGAGTTGGGTATCTCACAGGGCGGTCTCGGCCCGGAACGCTCCAGATGTCTTGGTTGTCTGCGTCGTTTGCTCACCCCGGAGGTTGCTTCCCGCGAAGCGCGGGGATAGGAGTGGGGACGACAGGTGATCAGGTGAGCGGGAGGCGTGCGCACATGGGCATGAGCGTGACCATCTCGGTGGCGACCGAGCAGGACACGGAGCAGATCTTCAAGCTCCAATACCTGTGCTTCCAGAGCGAAGCGGCGCTGTACGGCAACTACCGCATCGACCCGCTCGTCCAGACGCTGGACTCCGTCCGTCAGGAGGTCGCCGCCGACTGCGTCTTCGTCGCCCGGCTCGGCGACGAGGTGGTCGGCTCCGTGCGCGGCAAGGTCACCGAGGACGGCGCGGCCGCCATCGGCAAGCTCTGCGTCCACCCGCGCCTCCAGGGCCACGGCATCGGCGCCCGGCTGCTGCGCGCGGCCGAGACGGCCCTGTCCGAGCAGCGCGGCGCCACCCGGTTCCGCCTCCACACCGGCCACCGCAGCGAGGGCAACCTCCGCCTGTACCGCCGCTCCGGCTACCAGACGGTGGGCCGGTCGCAGGGCGCCGACGGCGTGGAGATGATCGTGCTGGAGAAGCAGGCCGGTACGTACGCCCAGACCGCCTGAGCCGAACGCCTGGAAGCGGCGCGGGACGGCGCGCGGAGAGCGCGGCGCGTCCGCGCCCGGCCGGACCTCCTCAGCCGGCCCGGCGCTCCCGCGCCTTCCGCAGCCAGTACAGGGCGGAGAGCGGCAGGAGCACGGGGATGAACACGTAGCCCATGCCGTAGTCCGACCACACGGTGGCGTCGGGGAACGCGGACGGCTCGACCAGGGTCCACGTGCCCACGACCAGCACGCCCACGAGCTCCGCCGCGCAGCAGACCAGGGCCGCCCGGCGGGCCGTCTCGCCGCCGCGGACCAGCGTGTACGTGATGAAGCCGTACACCACGCCGGCCATCGCCGACAGGGAGTACGCCAGCGGCGCCCGGCCGAAGTCCGTCGCGATCTGGTAGGCCGACCGCGACACCGCGCCGACCACCATCACGCCGTAGAACCAGACGAGCAGCATGCCCGGCCCGCCGATCAGCCGGGCCGGCTTCTCCTCCACCGCCGTCACCTCAGCCTCCCCAGATGTCGTAGAGCCGTACTTCGAGCACCGCGAGGACCACGCCGCCCGCCGCGGCCGTCACCGAGCCCCAGCGCGTGCGCTCGGACAGGGACATGAACCCGGCCGCGGGGACGCACGCGAAGGCGCCGAGCAGATAGGCCACGAAGATCACCGTGCCCTGGTCCGGCTTCTCGCCCCGCGCCAGCTGCACGATCCCGACGACCAGCTGGATCACCGCCAGCAGCGACACCACGGCCATGCCGATGAAGTGCCAGTCCTTGGTCGGCTGGTCCCGGTGGGCGGCCCAGCCGCACCAGGCGGCGAGCAGCAGCGCGGCGACACCGGTCACCAGCGTCAGGGCATTGAGCATGCGGTGACCTTATTACGGCGGAATCGGGCCCCCGCCGCCGCCCCCGTCGTACGCCGTAGGGTCTAGACCATGACGATCCACGCACACGCCCTCCTGTTCGACAACGACGGCACCCTGGTCTCCTCCCTCGACTCCGTCGAGCGCTGCTGGACCCGCTGGGCCGGCGAGTACGGGATCACCGCCGAGCAGTTCGGGCGCGTGGAGCTGCACGGACGCACCGCGGTGGAGATAGTCGGCGACCTGCTGCCCGCCCACCTGGTCCCCGAGGCCGTCGCCCGCGTCGAGCAACTGGAGGTCGAGGACGTGCCGAACGGGGGAGTACGGCTGCTGCCCGGCACCCGGGACTTCCTGGACTCCCTGCCCGCCGACCGCTGGGCCGTGGTCACCTCCGCCACCGGCCGCCTCGCCGAGGCCCGCCTCGACGCCGTGGGCATACGCCCGAAGTCCCTGGTCTCCGCCGACGACGTCACCCGCGGCAAGCCCGACCCCGAGCCCTATCTGCTCGCGGCCCGCCGGCTCGGCGTGGACCCGGCACGCTGCGTCGTCTTCGAGGACGCCCCCGCCGGACTCCGGGCGGGCCGGGCGGCCGGTATGACCACCGTGGCCTTGGCCACAACCCACCGCGCGCAGGAGCTGGACGCCGACCTGGTGGTGAAGGACCTCTCGGCCCTGTCCGCACTGGTCACCCCCGCCGGAGTCGAGATCGCCGTCCGCCGCTGAGCCCACGCCCCGGGTGTCCGCCGCTGTCCACTATGCGGACAGCGGTCACCGGTCAGCACCGTACGTCTGCTTTACTGATCGCATGACCACCACGAGCAGCCGCATCCCTGCGACCGAGGCGACCACGACGCCCGGTGCTCGTCGTATGTGTCCGTGCCGAATGTGCGCCTTCTAGAGGGCCCCCGCACCACCTGAGCCTCGCGCCCCGAAGCGAGAGCCACGGCCTGCCCCGCGCCGATTCACGAGCGCGATCGCCGGCCGCCCCGCGCACGCGGCGTTCTCCCCGGTCGCACCGCCTCCGCGAGAACCGTGCCGCGTCCCTGAACGAACGCACGCAATGCACCCGTGCCAGGGCACACCCATGCCCCGCGCACTCGACAGTGACGGAAAACCCACGTGATCACCACCTCGGGCCTGACCAAGGTCTACCGCTCCCGCGGCCGTGAGGTCACCGCCCTCGACGGCGTCGATCTCCATGTCCGCGAAGGCGAGGTCTACGGCGTCATCGGACAGTCCGGCGCCGGCAAGTCCTCCCTCATCCGCTGCGTCAACCTGCTGGAGCGCCCCACCACCGGCACCGTGACCGTCGCCGGACAGGACCTCACCGCCCTGGCCGGCCGCGGAGCGCGCGCCGGCCGGGAACTTCGCCGGGCCCGCAGCAGCATCGGCATGGTCTTCCAGCACTTCAACCTGCTGTCCTCGCGCACCGTCCAGGACAACGTCGAACTGCCCCTGGAGATCCTCGGCAGGTCCGGCCGGGAACGCTCCCGCAAGGCCCTGGAACTGCTGGACCTGGTCGGCCTGGCCGACAAGGCCAAGGCCTACCCCGCCCAGCTCTCCGGCGGGCAGAAGCAGCGCGTCGGCATCGCCCGCGCCCTCGCCGGCGACCCCAAGGTGCTGCTCTCCGACGAGGCCACCAGCGCCCTCGACCCGGAGACCACCCGCTCCATCCTCCAGCTGCTGCGCGACCTGAACCGGCAGCTGGGCCTGACCGTCCTGCTCATCACCCACGAGATGGACGTCGTGAAGTCGGTCTGCGACTCCGCCGCCCTCATGGAGCGGGGCCGGATCGTGGAGTCCGGCACGGTCAGCGAGCTGCTGGCCACCCCGGGCTCCGAGCTGGCCGCCGCACTGTTCCCGGTCGGCGGCGAGGCCTCCGGTCCCGAGCGGACCGTCCTGGACGTCACCTTCCACGGCGAGGCCGCCACCCAGCCGGTCATCTCCCAGCTCTCGCGCACCTACAACGTCGACATCTCGATCCTCGGCGCCGCCATCGACACCGTCGGCGGTCTCCAGATCGGCCGCATGCGCATCGAGCTGCCCGGCCGGTACGAGGACAACGTGGTGCCGGTCGGCTTCCTGCGCGAACAGGGCCTGCAGATCGATGTCGTCGGCCACGAGGGCGCTGCGCCCCTGCTGGTCAAGGAGGGTGCGAAGTGACCTGGTCCGAGATGCAGCCGGTGCTGTCCCAGGCGTGTTGGGACACGCTCTACATGGTCGGCTGGTCCACGCTGATCGCCGTCGTCGGCGGACTCCCGCTCGGCATCCTCCTCGTGCTCACCGACCGGGACGGGCAGCTCCGCAACGTCGTGGTGAACAAGGTCATCGGGCAGATCGTGAACGTCGCCCGCTCGATGCCGTTCATCATCCTCATGGTCGCGCTGATGACCTTCACCCGGTGGATCACCGGCACCACCATCGGCCGCGAGGCCGCGATCGTGCCGCTCGCCATCGGCGCCATCCCGTTCTTCGCCCGCCTGGTGGAGATGTCCGTCCGGGAAGTGGACGGCGGACTCGTCGAGGCCGTGCAGTCCATGGGCGGCAGCACCTGGAAGGTCGTCCGCAGCGTCCTCGTGCCCGAGGCGCTCCCCTCGCTCATCTCGGGTGCCACGACCACGATCATCGCGCTCATCGGCTACTCGGCCATGGCGGGCACGGTCGGTGCCGGCGGCCTCGGCGACGTCGCCGTCCGCTACGGCTACCAGCGCTTCGAGACCGGCATGATGTGGATCACCGTGGCCATCCTCGCGGTCGCCATCTCCCTGCTCCAGGTCGTCGGCGACTTCGCGGCCCGCTCCCTGCACCGCCGCAGCGGCAGTTCCGGCGGCCTGCTCCTCTTCAGGCCCCTGCGCGGCGTCCTCGCCGGCCCGGCCGCCGCCGACGCGGTCGGCAAGAGCTGAGCACCGCTTTCTCCCCAGACTCCCCGTCCACCCGACACGGGGTCGCACCACCCATCAGGAAAGGCACTTTTCGTGCGTAACACCGCCAAGATCACCGCCGCCGTCCTCGCCACCGGAGCCCTCACCCTCGGGCTGACCGCCTGCGGCTCCGGCAAGGACTCCGCCTCCTCCGCCGACTACAGCGGCCCGCTGGTCGTCGCCGCGAGCCCGACCCCGCACGCCGAGATCCTCGACTTCGTCAAGAAGAACCTGGCGTCGAAGGCCGGCCTCGACCTCGAGGTCAAGGAGTTCACCGACTACATCACGCCGAACACGGCGACCGAGGACGGCTCCGTCGGTGCCAACTACTTCCAGAACCAGCCGTACCTCGACGACTTCAACAAGAAGCGCGGCACCCACATCGTGCCCGTCGTCACGGTCCACCTGGAGCCGCTCGGCCTCTACTCCCACAAGGTGAAGAAGACCGACGCCCTGAAGAGCGGTGCGACCGTCGCCGTCCCCAACGACTCCGTCAACGAGGCCCGCGCCCTGAAGCTGCTCGCCGCCAACGGGCTCATCACCCTCAAGGACGGCGTCGGCACCGAGGCCACCCCGGCGGACATCACCAAGAACCCGCGGAACCTGAAGTTCAAGGAGGTCGAGGCGGCCCAGACCGCGCGCTCCCTGGACGACGTGGACGCGGCCGTGATCAACGGCAACTACGCCATCTCCTCCGGCATCAAGCCCGCCAAGGACGCGCTGATACTGGAGTCCGCGAAGAACAGCCCGTACGGCAACTTCCTCGCCGTGAAGAAGGGCGACGAGAAGGACCCGCGGGTGAAGAAGCTCGCGAAGCTCCTCACCTCGCCCGAGGTCAAGAAGTTCATCGAGGACAAGTACCAGGGCTCGGTCATCCCGTCCTTCTGATGATTCCGGTCGTTCCGGCTCCCTGGAGCCGACACCAGGCGTGAACGGCGTTTCGCGACGCACGGGGTCCACTCCCTCACAAGGAGTGGACCCCGTCGTGCGGTTCAGGGGTTTCATGCTGCATGCTGGGCAGTTCAGCGGGGTCGCCCCCGACGGTCCTGATGGCCCATCAACGTTTTCCCGAAGGTTACGGAGCGGCGCATGACTAGCACCTTCCCCAACATCTCCATCAGCACGGAGCGGTTGGTGCTGCGTCCCCTCGACGAGGACGACGTGCCCGCACTTGCCGAGATGATGAACGACGAGCAGATCGCCGCCTGGACCGACGTCCCCCAGCCGTTCACCGAGGCCGGCGCCCGGCACTGGATCACCCAGTACGCCCCCGCCGAACGCGCCTCCGGCCACGGCCTCGACCTCGCCGTCACCGAGTTCCTCACCCAGCGCCTGGTCGGCATCGTCCAGCTCACCAAGACCGACTGGCGGATCCGCGCCACCGAGCTGTCCTACATCGTCGCCCCCTGGGCCCGCGGCGAGGGGTACGCCTCCGAGGCCGCCCTCGCCACCGCGCAATGGCTCTTCGGCGACCAGAAGTTCGAGCGCATCGAGCTGCGCACCGCCGCGGACAACACCGCCTCCCAGCAGGTCGCCCAGAAGATCGGCTGCATCAGTGAGGGTGTCCTGCGCAACGCCTGCATAGTCCACGTGCGCACCGAGGACGGCACCTGGACCGACATGCGCACCGACTTCATCGTGTGGAGCCTCCTCCCGGAGGACCTCGAAGGCACCGACGAGCAGCTCGCCGACACCAGCGGCTTCACCTCCTACTCCGACTGGAACTGACGCCCGCTGCGCCCGCGGGCTCGGCCCGGCCGCGCGTCCGGCCGCCCCACCGGGTAGTCTCACGAAGCCCGACCGAGGGCCCCTGGCCCTGACGACCTGCGCACATCTGGAGAAACACGACGATGGCCGACCGGGTCACGGTGATCGGCTGGGACGGCTCGCCGCTGACCGCCGCGGCACGCTCCGCCCTCGGCGCCGCCACGCTCGTGGCCGGCGCGGCCCACCATCTGGCGCTGCCCGAGGTCCCGCCCGCCGCCGAACGCATCCGCCTCGGCAGCCTCGCCCTCGCCGCCCGCCGCATCGCCGCGCACCGCGGCACCGCCGTCGTCCTCGCCGACGGCGACCCCGGCTTCTTCGGTGTCGTACGCACCCTGCGCGCGCCGGAGTTCGGCCTGGAGGTCGAGGTCGTCCCCGCCGTCTCCTCCGTCGCCACCGCCTTCGCCCGCGCCGGCATGCCCTGGGACGACGCCCAGGTGGTCGTCGCCCACCCGCGCACCCTGCGCCGGGCCGTGAACGTCTGCCGCGCCCACACCAAGGTCGCCGTCCTCACCGCGCCGGGCGCCGGCCCCGCCGAACTGGGCCTGCTGCTGGAGGGCGTCCACCGCACCTTCGTCATCTGCGAGGAGCTGGGCACCGAACGCGAACAGGTCAGCGTCGTCACCTCCGACAAGGCGGCCGACCACAACTGGCGCGACCCCAACGTGGTCATCGTCATCGGTGGAGCCGCCCCACCGGCCGGCCCGGCCGAGGGCGGCGGCTGGATCGCCGGCCGCGACCCCGCCACCGGCCCGCGCGGCTGGGTCCAGCCCGACGAGACGTACGGCGGCGGCCTCGGGGAGGGCGAGACGGAACTGCTGCGGGCCGCCCAACTCGCCCGTCTCGGCCCCCGCGTCGGCGACCTCGTCTGGGACATCGGCTGCGGGTCCGGCGCGTTCGCCGCCGAGGCCGCCCGCGCCGGTGCCGCCGTCATCGCCGTCGACCGGCTGCCGCTGGCCTGTGAGCGGACCGACGCGGCCGCGCGTCACTTCGGCGTCCAGCTCCAGGTGATCCACGGCACCGCCCCGCACGTGCTCGAAAACCTGCCCGAGCCCGACGTCGTACGGGTCGGTGGCGGGGGAGCGGCCGTCGTCTCCGCGGTCGCCGACCGGCGCCCGCAGCGCATCGTCACGCACGCCGCGACCCGCGACGCGGCGGAACTCGTCGGCCGTGATCTGACCGAGCACGGATACCGCGTCGAGTGCGCCCTGCTGCAGTCCGTCGAACTCGACACCCGGGCCTGGACGGAGACCGAGCGGAACGTAGCGTTCCTGCTCAGCGGGGTACTGCCCGATCGCGCCCCGTGATCCTGTTGTCGTACCGGCGCGGTAGGCTGGCCGATCGTTGTACCGCACCGGGTGGCCTGGACTTCGTTCGCCAATGTCCGGATCGCGCCCCCGTTTTGGGGTGGGTGCGGTACTGCGCAACCGGAGGACGCGCAACGTGGCGCAGTCCACAGCGGGCTGTCGCGGATCATGCTGTCGCGACGGCCGAACGGCCGGGACAATGCCACTGAATGGCTTTGTCGCCTTTTTTGGGCGGGTCGTTCGTGCCGCTGGGCACGGACGCTCGTTCTTCACTACGGGGCGGTCGGTGCGCCGTTCCGGGTGAGCTGGTCGTAGGAGCACTAACCGATGGGCGAGGGGTACGCATGACGGACACCGGCCAGGTCCCGGGCGAGGGGCAGCCGGAGAGCGCAGGCATGGTGGAACAGCCGGGCGTTCCCGCGCCCGGTGCGTACACCTACCTGTCCGAGGCGCCGGCCGAGGACGAAGACCTGCTGCTGCCGGGTGCCCAGGGCGCGTGGGGCAACGAAGTGCCGCCACCCGCTCCGGAGCCGGTGGTCGAGGCCGTCCACCAGCCGGGCCCGCACGAGACGGCGGGCCGGGACAGCGGCTCGGTCGACCTCAGCGGTGTCCGCCTGCCCAGCCCGGCCCCGGCGTCCACGGCGTCGTCGCCCATCCTCTCGACGCCGCACGACCCGGCGGCCGCCCAGCAGCAGGCGCGCCGCCCGCTGCACCTCGGCCCGCCGATCCCCGACGCCTCCGCGAGTCCGGTCCGCTCCCTCGCCGACCGCGGACCCGCCGGAGCGCCGGTACGGCAGCCCGGGCAGACCGCCGGTCCCGAGTACTTCGACGCGCAGCCCTTGCGCGACATGGCCCCGCAGAGCGCCGCCCCGTGGGGTGCCGCGCCCGCCGCCCACGAACCGGCCGACGCGGGCACGACGCCCGTAGCCGCGGTACAGGTCGGCGCGCAGGCACCGGCTGCCGAAACGGTTGACCCGGCCGCCGTCCCGGTGGCCGACGCCGCCGCCGAGCAGGCCGAGCAGGCCGAGCAGACCGGCGCCGCGCAGGCCACCATCGCCCGTCTCGCCACCCAGGCCGCCGCCCAGGCACCGGCCCAGATCGTGCACGGTCACGACGGCGTGCAGCCCGCCCACGGTCACGACGGTGTGTACACGGCTCCCCCGGAGCAGGGCCCCGAGGTCCCCGCCGCCGAGGCCGTGCCGGCGGCCGGCGCTCCCGGCGAGGTCGAGGTCGCCGCGGCGCCCGAGGCCGCGCAGGGCGGGCAGCCGGTCGACGGTGCCGCAGCCGCGCCGGAAGAAGAAGTCACGCCCGTCGTCGCCGAGGCCGGGCAGACCGCCGACGCGACCGCCGCCGCCGAGGCAGCCGTGCCGGTCCAGGAGGCGGGTACGGCCGAGCCGGGTCCCGTCGTCCAGGAGGTGGACGCCCGGGACGTGCCGGCCGAGGCGATCGTGCCCGTTCAGCAGACAGGTCCCGCTCAGCAGGCGGATCTCGCTCAGCAGGCGGATCCCGCTCAGCAGCCGGACGCCGCTCCGCGGACGGTCCAGCAGGTCGAGGCCCCCGAGCAGGGCGTGAGCGAGCAGGACGCCGACGCGGCGCAGGCTCCGGTGCACGCCGCGGCCGTCGTCGTGGCCGAACCCGCGGCGGCCGGTTCCGGCCAGGTTGCCGCCGAGGCCACCATCGAGGTCGCCGACGCTCAGCAGCCCGAGCCGCCCGCGGTCGCCGCCGAGGATGCCGCGCAGGCCGGGGAGCTGGAGGCCGACCCCGCCGCCGGGGTGGGAGAGCTCCCCGAGGCGCAGCACGCGGCCGAGCAGCCGGTGACCGAAGCCGTCGCCCCGCAGGTGACCGAGCCGGTGCCGGTACAGCCCGCCGAGCCGTCCGAGTACGTCACCCCCGTCGCCGTACCGGAGGAGACCGGAGCCGAGGAGACCGCGGCCGGGGCTTCCGTGCCGGAGGCTCCCGTGGCCGTCCCCGCCGAGGACGCCGTACCGGTCCCGACCGCCGTCGAGGCCCAGGGCGTGCCCGAGCCGCATTCCCACGTCGCCCAGGCTCCGCAGCCGGCCGGCCCCGTCGAGCCCGCCGCCGAGGCGCTGCCCACCGCGCCGCAGCCCCAGCCGTCGGTCGCCCCGGAGCCGCAGGCCCACCCCGACACCGTGGTCCAGGCCACCCCCGAGCAGGCCGTCGAGCCCGTCGCCCCGGCCGGCCCGCAGACGCTGCCCGCCGAGGAGACGACCGCGCACCTCGGAACGGCCGCCGCCATCGCGGGCGCGCACCCGGAAGCCCCCGAGCAGCCGGCCCCCGCCGACGCGCCGGCCGCGGAGGTTCCGCCGGCGCCGCAGCCGGAGCAGCCGCTCGGCCGGTTCGTGCCGGTGGAGGGCCAGGTGCCGACCACCCCGCACCTCGCGCCGACCCCGCCGCAGCCCCTCGTCCTTCCCGCGGACAGGCTCCAGGACCTCCAGGGGCCGCAGGAGCAGCCGGAGCCGGTCGCCGCCACGGTGCCCCCGCCGCGCGAGGGCGAGCCGGCCGTCGTACCGGCCGCGCCGGACGCCGAGCACCCCGATGTCGTACAGCACGCGGACGACCTGCGAACCAGGGCGGCCGACCAGGAAGAAAGCACGGCCGACGTGGCAGAGGCAGAGCGGTCCACCGGCCCGGCGGCGCCCGGCTACGACGACGCCGAACGCGAAGCCGTGCTCAAGGTCATGCGTGAGCGCCGCGACATCCGCAACGGCTTCCGCGGCGACCCGATCCCGCACGAGGTGCTGCTGCGCGTCCTGGAGGCGGCCCACACGGCGCCCTCCGTGGGGCACTCGCAGCCCTGGGACTTCGTCGTCATCCGGTCCGCCGAGACCCGGCGCACCATGCACGAACTGGCGATGCGG
Source organism: Streptomyces sp. 1222.5 (assembly GCF_900105245.1). Lineage (NCBI taxonomy): Bacteria > Bacillati > Actinomycetota > Actinomycetes > Kitasatosporales > Streptomycetaceae > Streptomyces > Streptomyces sp. 1222.5. The sequence continues at coordinate 6,942,407 of NZ_FNSZ01000001.1, forward strand.
CAGCGCGAGGCGTACGCCAAGTCGCTGCCCAAGGGCCGGGCGAAGCAGTTCAAGGAACTGAAGATCGAGGCCATCCTCGACACCCCGGTCAACATCGTCGTCACCGCCGACCCCACCCGCGGCGGCCGGCACACCCTCGGCCGGCACACCCAGCCGCAGATGGCGCCCTACTCCTCGGCGCTCGCGGTGGAGAACCTCTGGCTCGCCGCCCGCGCCGAAGGCCTCGGCGTCGGCTGGGTCAGCTTCTTCGACGAGCGGGAGATGGTCCGCTCGCTCGGCCTGCCCGAGCACCTGGAGGTCGTCGCCTACCTGTGCGTCGGGTACGTCGACGAGTTCCCGGACGAGCCCGAGCTGATGCAGGCCGGCTGGTCCAAGCGGCGCCCCCTGTCCTGGGTGGTGCACGAGGAGACGTACGGCCGTCGCGCCCTGCCCGGAGAGGAACCCCACGACCTGCTCGCCGAGACCGTCGCACAGATCCGCCCGCTCGACGCCAAGGCGCTCGGCGAGGCGTGGGAGCGCCAGAAGCGCATGACCAAGCCGGCCGGCGCGCTCGGCATGCTGGAGATCATCTCCGCGCAGCTGTCCGGGCTGTCCCGGCAGTGCCCGCCGCCGATCCCGGAGCCCGCCGCCGTCGCGATCTTCGCGGGCGACCACGGCGTGCACGCCCAGGGCGTCACCCCGTGGCCGCAGGAGGTCACCGCCCAGATGGTGGCCAACTTCCTGGGCGGGGGAGCGGTCTGCAACGCCTTCGCCAACCAGGTCGGCGCCGAGGTGTGCGTCGTGGACGTCGGTGTCGTCGCCGACCTCCCCGCCACCCCGGGTCTGCTGCCCCGCAAGATCCGCGGCGGCACGTCCGACATGACCACCGGTCCCGCGATGACCCGCGAAGAGGCCAAGGCGGCCATCGAGGTGGGCATCGAGACCGCCCGCGACCTGGTGGCGGCCGGCAACAAGGCGCTGCTCACCGGAGAGATGGGCATCGCCAACACCACCGCGTCCGCGGCGCTGATCTCCGTCTTCACCGGCGCCGACCCGGCGGAGGTGACCGGACGCGGCACGGGCATCAACGACGAGACGCTCGCCCGCAAGACCGACGTCGTCCGCCGCGCCCTGGAGTTCCACCAGCCGGACCCGGCGGACCCCGTCGGCGTCCTCGCGGCCATCGGCGGCTTCGAGCACGCGGCCATGGTCGGACTGCTCCTCGGCGGCGCCTCGCTGCGTACGCCGGTGATCCTGGACGGCGTCAGCGCCGGTGCCGCGGCCCTGGTCGCCCGTGCCATCGCCCCCGAGGTCCTCGCGGCCTGCATCGCGGGCCACCGCAGCGCGGAGCCCGGGCACGTGGCCGCCCTCAACAAGCTCGGCCTGCGCCCCCTGGTCGACCTCGACCTCCGCCTCGGCGAGGGCACGGGCGCCCTGCTCGCCCTGCCGCTGGTGCAGAGCACGGCACGGGCCATGCACGAGGTGGCCACCTTCGACTCGGCGGGCGTCACGGAGAAGTAGCCGTCGCGCGACGGGGTGGTCCGGTGTTCAGCTGCCGGACCGCCCTGCCGTCCGCCGTGCCCACGGCATAAAATCCGCACGTCAGGGCCGCTCCGGAGTTGCAGCGCGCCCATCTCACCAGCGCGCCCGTCCCACAGCTGCACGAGGAGCCGTACCTCATGGCCGAACACCCCGCCTACCCCGTAGGCCTCCGCCTCTCCGGCCGTCGCGTGGTCGTCCTCGGTGGCGGTCAGGTGGCGCAGCGACGCCTGCCGGCGCTCATCGCCGCGGGTGCGGACATCGTGCTCGTCTCTCCCGAGGCGACTCCCTCCGTCGAGGCCATGGCGGACACCGGCGAGATCACCTGGGTGCGGCGGGGGTACGAGGACGGCGACCTCGCCGACGCCTGGTACGCCCTCATCGCCACCAGCGACCCGGACGCCAACACCGCGGCCTCCGCCGAGGCGGAACGGCACCGCGTCTGGTGCGTCCGCTCCGACGACGCCGACCGGGCGACCGCCTGGACCCCGGCGACCGGGCACAGCGAGGGCGTCACCGTCGCGGTGCTCACCACCGACGCGCGCGGCCGCGACCCCCGCCACACCGCCGCCATCCGGGACGCGGTCGTGGAGGGCCTGCGCGACGGCACGCTCGTCGCCCCGCACCACCGCACCCGCACGTCCGGCGTCGCCCTGGTCGGCGGCGGCCCCGGCGACCCCGACCTGATCACCGTCCGCGGCCGCCGGCTGCTCGCCGAGGCGGACGTGGTCATCGCCGACCGGCTCGGCCCGCGCGACCTGCTCGCCGAACTCCCCCCGCACGTCGAGGTGATCGACGCGGCGAAGATCCCGTACGGCCGCTACATGGCCCAGGAGGCCATCAACGACGCGCTGATCGAGCACGCCAAGCAGGGCAAGTCGGTCGTCCGTCTCAAGGGCGGCGACCCGTTCGTCTTCGGCCGGGGCATGGAGGAGGTCCAGGCGCTCGCCGAGGCCGGCATCCCCTGCACGGTGGTCCCCGGCATCTCCAGCTCGATCTCGGTACCGGGCGCCGCGGGCATCCCGGTCACCCACCGGGGCGTCGCCCACGAGTTCACCGTGGTCAGCGGGCACGTGGCCCCCGACGACGAGCGTTCCCTGGTCGACTGGCCGTCCCTGGCCAAACTCACCGGCACGCTGGTGGTGCTGATGGGCGTGGACAAGATCGGGAAGATCGCCGAGACCCTCGTCGCGCACGGCAGGTCCCCCGGCACGCCGGTCGCCCTGGTCCAGGAGGGCACCACGGCCGCCCAGCGCCGGGTGGACGCCACCCTCGCCACCGTCGCCGATACCGTACGGACCGAGGACGTGAAGCCCCCGGCGGTCATCGTCATCGGCGAGGTCGTCCAGGTCGGCCCCGGCACTCCCGCCTGACTCCCGGGCCGCGCGCGGCTCGATCACGCGTAACCCCGGGTAACCCACCCGCTCCCAGCCGTTGGCACCACACCCAGGACAAGGCAGTATCACCCTGTGGCCGATCTCATCACCGTCGACGACCCCGACGACCCCCGCCTCTCCGACTACACGGGCCTGACCGACGTCGAGCTGCGCCGCAAGCGCGAACCGGCCGAGGGCCTGTTCATCGCCGAGGGCGAGAAGGTCATCCGCAGGGCCAAGGAAGCGGGCTACGAGATGCGCTCCATGCTGCTCTCGGCCAAGTGGGTCGACGTCATGCGCGACGTCATCGACGAACTCCCGGCCCCGGTGTACGCCGTCAGCCCCGACCTCGCCGAACGCGTCACCGGCTACCACGTCCACCGCGGGGCCCTCGCGTCCATGCAGCGCAAGCCCCTGCCGACGGCCGCCGAGCTGCTCCGCTCGGCCCGCCGGGTGGTGATCATGGAGTCGGTCAACGACCACACCAACATCGGCGCGATCTTCCGCTCGGCCGCCGCCCTCGGCATGGACGCGGTCCTGCTCTCACCGGACTGCGCCGACCCGCTGTACCGCCGCAGTGTCAAGGTCTCCATGGGCGCGGTGTTCTCCGTGCCGTACGCCCGGCTGGAGACCTGGCCGAAGGGGCTGGAGTCGGTCCGCGAGGCGGGCTTCACCCTGCTCGCGCTCACCCCTGACGAGAAGGCCCGCAGCCTCGACGAGGCCGCCCCGCACCGGATGGACCGGGTGGCGCTCATGCTCGGCGCCGAGGGTGACGGGCTGTCCACCCAGGCCCTGGTCGCCGCCGACGAATGGGTCCGCATCCCCATGTCCCACGGCGTCGACTCCCTCAACGTGGGCGCCGCGGCAGCCGTGGCCTTCTACGCGGTGGCGACCGGCCGGCCGGAGTCCTGAGCCGCCCCTCCGGCGCTCACCTGCCGAGATCCAGGCCCGGCGCCGACCCGGCACCGCCGGCCGTCGGCACACCGCCGTCGAGCGGCCCGGAGCTTTCGAGCGGCGTGGCGCCGTCGAGCGGCGCGTGGCTCGGCTGCGCCTGCCGTCGGCCGCCGTCACCGCCGAGCCCGCGCGCCGGACCCTGGCAGCCCTGCGCCACCGCGATGCCGAGCGCCACGAGCAGCGTCACCACCACGAACACGAACAACCGCTGCCGCAGCAGCCGCGGGTTGGCCGGCCGCCGCCCGGTGCCCGTCGCGCGCTGCTGCCCCGGACGCCGCGCACCACCGCGCTGAGCGGGACGGCTGCCGGTGTGGGAGCGCGCGCCACCGCCGCGCGGCGCCGGAGTCGTACGGGCGCCACCCGGGCGGGAGGCCGGGCCTCCGCCCCGTGTGCCGCCACCCCGGGAGGGCACCCCGCCCCGTGACGGAGCGCCGCCGCGGGCCGGGACACCGCCACGCGGCACCGGAGTATGGGGAGAGGCGCGCCGCTGCTGGTCCGGATAGGTGTCGGTGAGCCGTCCGGTGGGCCGGTCCGCCTCCTCCGCGCGTGGCCCCGGTGGCCTCGCGTCGGCCAGTCCCTGCGCCTCCCGGGCGGCGATCTCCTTCAGCCGCAGCGACAGCTGCAGGGTGCTCGGCCGGTCCTCGGGGTTCTTCGCCAGGCAGGCCCGCACCAGCGGGGCGAGCGCGTCCGGCACGCCGTACAGCTGGGGCTCCTCGTGCACCACGCGGTACAGCATCACCTCGGAACTGCCGTGCCCGAAGGGGGAGTCACCGGTCGAGGCGTACGCCAGCGTCGCGCCCAGCGAGAAGACGTCCGTCGCCGGGGTCACCGCCGCGCCGCGCACCTGCTCCGGGGCGAGGAAGCCGGGGGAGCCGACCGCGGTGCCCACGTGGGTGAGCGTGGAGGCGCCCGTGGCCCAGGCGATGCCGAAGTCGATGATCCGCGGTCCCTTGGGGGACAGCAGGATGTTGGAGGGCTTGAGGTCACGGTGGACGACACCGGCCTCGTGCACGGCGACCAGCCCCTCGGACAGGGCGGCGCCGATCGCCGCCGTGTCCGCGGCCCCGAGCGGCCCCGCGTCGGCGACCTTGTCGTGCAGGGAGGGGCCGGGCACGTACTGGGTGGCGAACCAGGGCCGCTCGGCGTCCAGGTCGGCGGCGACCAGCCGGGCCGTGCAGCCGCCCCGGATCCGCCGGGCCGCCGAGACCTCGCGCGCGAACCGGGACCGGAACTCCTGGTCCTCCGCGAGATCGGGCCGGATCACCTTGAGCGCGACCCGCTGGCCCTTCTTGTCGGACCCGAGGTAGACCACGCCCATTCCGCCCGCGCCGAGCCGTCGGTGAAGCCTGAACGAGCCGACGACGCGCGGGTCCTCGCGCCTCAGGCGCATCATCGCCATGTTCATCCCCGCTGCCCGGTCCCTGTGACGTGGCACAGCTTACGTTTCCGTGGCCGCCTGCGCGCAGAGGCCGCGCCCTCGGGGCCGAACGGATTGTGGCCGCCGCACGTGCCACGTGAAAAGCGGTCAGGAACCCGTAGTGCACGCCGGCCTTGAGCGGGCCGAGTGAGCAACGGGGCGGCAGCAAGGGGAGGTTGGGATCACGGCGGCGGTGAGTCGGCGGGGTGGGGCGCCCGCCGCCGGACCGACGCGAACGGTTCGGCGAACCGCGCCCGAAGTGGATCACGCGTCTCCTACGGCCCCCCTCCCGCCCCCGGTGCGAGTGATCGAAGTCACTCCGTCCGGCCCGCCGGACGGATCCGACATGACGGGACACCGAGGGTGCCCCCTCGGGGAAGACCCCGAGACGCATGACCGCGTCTCCACCCTGGGGAGTACCTCGCGGGTCGTGGCTCATCCTCCGGGAGGCCCGCCAATCGGTACGAAGGCATGACGCCCCGGATCGGCCCCACGCCTAGATTTGAGGTCAAGCGGCGGGTGCAGCACTCGTCCCCCGAGGTCGGTCACCCGCCGCTTGCCGAGAACCACACAGACGGTCAGGAGAGGGACCATGGCCCACACGGCACCGCGACGCACGACGTTCGCCCCACGCCGGACGGGCCGTCGCCACCCCCTGGTGGCGACACTCATGGCCCTTCCCCTGGCGGCCCTGCTCCTCCTCGTCTTCGACGGCTGGGAGACGGTGGCCACACAGGCGTCGTCCGTGGGTGCGATGCTGGGGCGCTGAGCGGCGACCCCAGGCCCGGAAGAGCGGTCCGGGCGGGGACATCCATCCATGAAACCCCGTGGGGACGGGGGTGCGGCGGACGGCACGAATGCCGGCGCAGCTGGGAAGCTGCGCCGGCATTGCGCCGTTCCGGCCCCGGCCGCGGGCTGCCGTGCGGCTGGGGCGGCACGGGCGGCCGCAGCGGCACCCCGCGAGCACGGGCGGCCCGAGCGCCGCCCGACAGCAGTACCGGTCACCGCGCGGCCTTCGTCGGGTGTCGGCGCAGCGGCACCGGTCACCGCACAACCCGCGCCAGGTGTCCGCCCAGCAGCTAGGGTCACCACACAATCGCGCCAGGTGTCCGCCCAGCGGTTCCGGTCACCGCGCGGCCCGCGTCAGCGTCCGCGCAGCGGCACCGGTCGCCACGCAGCCTCGCCAGGTGTCCGCCCAGCAGCTCGGGTCACCGCGCAACCCGCAGCACCGGAGCCCGTGCGCCCCGCGCCCCCGCCCGCGTACGCTCACCCCGCACTCCCGCCCGACCCCGAGGGACCCGTGAGCCTCCTTCCCGCACTCACCGCGCAGGCCGAAGCCGCCGCCCACCGCCACACCGGCGCGGCCGCCTGCGCGTGCGGCGCACCCGTGACCCTCGCCGACCGTCCCGACGCCACGGTCGTCCGGCACGCCGGCACCGTCGCCAAGGCCCATGCCCCCGACACCGAGCCCGCCGAGCTGGACCTCCGCCTGGCCGTGGCGGCGCGCCTCCCCGACGTCCTTCTCGCCCCGCTCACCCCCGCCCCGGTTCCCCTGCGCGACCGCCTGGTGACGTTCTGGCCGTACGGCGCCCCCGTCGACCCGGACGACCCCGACGCGGCCCCCTGGGAGGCCGCCGCCACGCTGCTGGCCCGCCTGCACGGCACCGATCCGCTTGCCCCGGGGGCCGGCGGTCCGAGCCCCGGCCGCCCGGTGGGCCCCGGCACCGCCCTGCCCCCCATGCGGGGCCCCGTGAAGGCCGCCCGTGCCGTCCGCCGGCTCCGCACCGCCCTGCGGGGCAGCCCCCACGAGGCCGCCGCCCACGCGGCCGGCGCACCCGTGCTGCGGGCCTGGACCGGACTCCCCGCCTGGGCCAGGGCGGAGGTGCCCATGCCCGGACCGGCCGCCCTCTGCCACGGCGATCTCCATCTCGGCCAGCTCGTCCGGCACCCGGCCCCCGACGGGCCCTGGCGGCTCATCGACGTGGACGACCTGGGCGTCGGCGTCCCGGCCTGGGACCTCGCGCGCCCCGCCGCCTGGTACGCCTGCGGACTCCTCCCGCCCGACGAGTGGACCCGCTTCCTGACCGCCTACCGGCGGGCGGGCGGCCCGGCCGTGCCCCCGGACGGCGACCCGTGGGCCGCCCTGGACGTCCCGGCCCGCGCGCTCACCGTGCAGACGGCCGCCCTGACGATCACCAAGGCGCTCGCCGCGGACCGCCCGCTGGACGAGGTGGAGCAGGCCCTGGTCGACGCCTGCGAGCGAATGACGTCCGTCCCCCGCCAGTTGACCCCCGGATTGTCGGACTAGGCTGCAACCGCCCGGGGCCGGACGGAGTCTGTCCTGGGGAAACACGAAGCACGACCGACCGGCGAGGAGTTGAGCCGACCATGCAGTGTCCGAAGTGCCATGCGCCGATGCACACCTACAACCGCAATGGCGTCCAGATCGAGCAGTGCAGCGGCTGCCGCGGCATCTTCCTCGACTACGGCGAGCTGGAGTCGCTGACCCGCCTGGAGTCCCAGTGGACCCAGCCCGCGCCGCCGCCCCCGCCGGCCCCGCAGGCGTACCCGGCCGCTCCCTCCGCGCCCGCCTGGGGAGCACCGCACGGCGGCGGTCACCACGGCGGCGGCCACGGCCACTACGGGCACCACCGTCACAAGAGCTTCGGCCACATGCTCTTCTCCAGCTGAGCGCGCACGACGAAGCCCCCGGCCGTACGAGACGGCCGGGGGCTCCGGTGTGTGGACGATACTGGGATTGAACCAGTGACCTCTTCCGTGTCAGGGAAGCGCTCTCCCGCTGAGCTAATCGTCCGCGGGCTGTGACCCTGGAGTCACAGTCGGTGCGCGATACTGGGATTGAACCAGTGACCTCTTCCGTGTCAGGGAAGCGCTCTCCCGCTGAGCTAATCGCGCGGGGTGCGGATCTTCGAGAAGACCCTCGGACCTTCGAAGAAGATCCAGTGGACGATACTGGGATTGAACCAGTGACCTCTTCCGTGTCAGGGAAGCGCTCTCCCGCTGAGCTAATCGTCCTTGGAGGTGGAGACGGGATTTGAACCCGTGTAGACGGCTTTGCAGGCCGTTGCCTCGCCTCTCGGCCACTCCACCAGGAGTGTAGGGGATCGGGATGACCCCTTCTTCCTTCGAGCGGACGACGAGGCTCGAACTCGCGACCTCAACCTTGGCAAGGTTGCGCTCTACCAACTGAGCTACGTCCGCCTGTCGTTTCGGTCCGCTTCCGCGTCCCGGCGACGTGTTGAACTCTAGCGGATTCCCGGGCCAGTACAAAAACGCGTTTGCGCAGCGTGCTGCGGTGCTTCCGGCGGACCCCGTGGTCAGGGCCCCCGCCGGGACATCCCCGGGCCACCTGTCCGACACCCGACCTAGACTCGACCATGTGCTCCACCACCCTTCCGGCCCCGCTTCCCGGCTCTCTCCGCTGGCCCGCTTCGGTGACCGCGTCGCCACCGGCCTCCTCGATGTCACGAGCGATCCGGCCGCCCTGGACTCCACCGGTTTCTGGGCCGTCTGCGCGGACTTCGAGGGCCGCCTCACCTGCGCCCGCTTCGCCGACGTACGGGAGGAACCGGTGCCCGCGCCGGTGCCGGGCGGCTGGCGGGGACCGGCCGTGGGGGAGTGGACCACCTCCCTGGACCGCCCCGCGTACACGGCCGCCGTCCGCCGGATACGCGAGCACATCGCGGCCGGCGAGGTCTACCAGGCCAACCTCTGCCGGGTGCTCAGCGCGCCCGTCGCCCCCGACGCCGACGTGGACGCCCTGACCTCGCTGCTCGCCCGCGGCAACCCGGCGCCGTACGGGGGGACGATCCGTCTGCCGGAGCACGGCGTGGAGATCGCCACCGCCTCGCCCGAACTGTTCCTGCGCCGGGACGGCAGGGTCGTGGAGTCCGGCCCCATCAAGGGCACCGGGCGCACCGAGGCGGATCTCCTGGAGAAGGACTACGCCGAGAACGTGATGATCGTGGACCTCGTCCGCAACGACATCGGACGCGTCTGCGCGACCGGCAGCGTCTCGGTGCCCGACCTGTGCGCGGTGGAGAAGCACCCCGGCCTGGTCCACCTGGTGTCCACGGTCCGGGGCGAGCTGGGGGAGGACGCCGGATGGCCCGAGCTGCTCGCGGCGGCCTTCCCGCCCGGTTCGGTGACCGGTGCGCCGAAGTCGAGCGCGCTGCGGATCATCGAGGCCCTGGAGACGGCCCCGCGCGGTCCGTACTGCGGCGGCATCGGCTGGGTGGACGCCGACCGGGGCACCGGCGAGCTCGCGGTCGGCATCCGGACCTTCTGGATCGACCGGGCCGAGGGCGTCCTGCGCTTCGGCACCGGCGCCGGCATCACCTGGGGGTCGGACCCCGACGGCGAGTGGCGGGAGACCGAGCTGAAGGCGTCCCGGCTGCTGGCGGTAGCGTCGGGGACGTACGAGGAGAGCGGAAGGGCGTTCGCATGAAGATCTGGCTGGACGGCGAGCTGCGGGACCTGGAGTCCGCGCGTGTCTCCGTCTTCGACCACGGACTGACGGTCGGCGACGGCATCTTCGAGACGGTGAAGGCGGTCCACGGCAAACCCTTCGCCCTCACCCGGCACCTGGACCGGCTGACCCGGTCCGCCCGTGGCCTCGGGCTGCCCGACCCCGACCACGACGAGGTGCGCGAGGCCTGCGCGGCCGTCCTGGAGGCCAACCCGATGCCGCTCGGCCGGCTGCGGATCACCTACACCGGCGGCCACGGCCCGCTCGGCTCCGACCGCGGCGAGCACGGCCCGACCCTGTTCGCCGCCGTCGGCGAGACCACCCGCCGGCCGGACGTCACGGCCGTGATCACGGTCCCGTGGACGCGCAACGAGCGGGGCGCCCTGACCGGCCTGAAGACCACCTCGTACGCCGAGAACGTGGTCGCCCTGGCCCGCGCCCACCAACACGGCGCCTCCGAGGCGCTGTTCGGCAACACGGTCGGGCAGCTCTGCGAGGGCACCGGCTCGAACGTCTTCGTCGTCCTGGACGGCGAGATCCACACCCCGCCGGTCGCCTCGGGCTGTCTGCCCGGCATCACCCGCGCCCTGGCGATCGAGTGGACGGGCGCCAGGGAGACGGACCTGCCGCTGGACGTGCTCGACCGGGCCGACGAGGTCTTCCTGACCTCCACCCTGCGGGACGTGCAGGCGGTGCACCGGGTGGACGACCAGGAGCTGGACGGCGCCCCGGGCCCGGTGACCGCCAAGGCCATGCGGATCTTCGACGAGCGGGCCGGGCAGGACCTCGACCCCTGATCCCGGCGGGCGCGGGAGGGGCGTCACCGGGCCCGTGAACCGGCAGTGGCGCGCGAACGCCCTTTCCCGGGGCGGAAAACGAGCTGACGGGACCGGCCGGTGCGGGTAGAACACCAGTGATGACCACGACCCTGCGGCCGAACGAGCCGCTCCGGCACCACCCCGACGGGACCCGTTCACGCCGTTTCCAGGTGTGTGTGAACAGCCGTCCCGTCGGCGAGATCCATCTCGGCACCTCACTCTCCCTCGGCGCCTCCGTGGCCCGCGTCCTGGAGCTGCGGGTCGAGGAACCGGACCGGCGGCGCGGCCGGGGAACGGTGGCCGCGCTCGCCGCGGAGGAGGTGGCGCGCGGCTGGGGCTGCCGGCAGATCGAGACGGTCGTCCCCGCCGCCGCGGAGGCCGCCCTGCGGCTGTTCGACACCCTGGGGTACACCGTGCGCAACCGGGGCATGGAGAAGCGCCTCGGCACCACCCCGCCCGAACTGCCGCCCGGCAGCCGGGCGCGGCCCATGACGGGGGCCGAGTTCGAGGCGTGGCGGGAGCACGAGGGCGAGACCTACGCCCGCCAGTGGATCGAGCGGGGCGTCCCCGAGGCCGTGGCCCGCGCCAAGGCGGCCGACGACCACGCGCGGCTGCTGCCGCGGGGCCTCGCCACCGACGGGGTGGTCTTCAGCGCTCTGGAGCACGACGGGACCCCTGTCGGCACGCTCTGGCTGGCCCTCCAGGAGGCCGCGGCCTTCGTGTACGACGTCCGGATCGACGCGGTGTACCGCGGCCGGGGCCACGGCCGCACGCTCATGCTGCTGGCCGAGCGCCAGGCGATCGAGGCCGGCCGCCCGGTCCTCGGCCTCAACGTCTTCGCGGGCAACACCCCGGCCGAGCGCCTGTACGCCTCACTCGGCTATGAAACGGTGACCCACTCCCTCGCCAAGCCTCTGCTGTAGGCCCCTGCCGCCGACGGCCCACGGCACTGCGCGCGGGCCACGACGCCCGGAGCTCCGCCGACTCAGGCCTCCCGCTCGGCCAGCAGCCGGTCGGTGATCTCCTCGATCCGCTCGCGCAGCCCCTCCTGGCTCTTGCCGCCGTCGAGGCGTTCGCCGCCGATGACGTACGTCGGGGTGCCGGTCACACCGATGGCCTTGCCCTCGGCCTGGTCGGCGTCGACGATCAGGATGTGCCGGCCGTCGATCAGCGCGGTGTCGAACTCCTCGGCGTCCAGACCGAGTTCACGGGCCACCTCGACCAGCAGGGACTCGCCCTGCCGATCCAGCTCCGCCACCCGCTCCAGCACGGCCTCCACGTACGGCCAGCCCTTGCCCTGCTCCAGCGCCTCCTCGGCGGCCTGCGCGGCGGCGAAGGCGTGCTTGTGCTTCTCCAGCGGGAAGTGCCGCAGACGCAGCTCCAGCCGGTCGCCGTAGCGGGCGCGCAGGGCGCGGACGTCGTCCAGGGCGGTGCGGCAGTCGGGGCACTGCAGTTCGCACCAGACGTCGAGGACGAGGGCATCGGTGCGGGCCGGGGAGGAGTCGCTCATGCGCACCAGTGTTCCAGGCCGGGTGCGGCCGACCCAATCGGGACGCCGCAGGGCCCCGGGCCGGAGCGGGGGAGGGGGCGACCGGCACTCCGGTAGGAGTCGACCCGGAGATGTCCCTGATGTCCGCCGGGACCGTGGCCTCACGGCGACCGGGCGGTGCAGGATGGAAGGGACGAAGCGCATCCGCGGACGCCGGTGTGCGCTTGGCCGCACCGCCACCGAACCGAGCCCGCCAGGAGGACCGGATGATTGCCGAGACCGTCTGTTCCGCCGTGTCCGCGGCGGGCCTGGGCATCGCGGTGGTCACGGCCTACCGCAGGCGCTTCCTGTCGGCGGCCCGCATCGCGGCCTACTCCCTCGTACCGGTCGGCCTGGTGATGACCGGAGTCGTCGGCTGGCTCGCCGACACCGCGTTCAGTCCCACGGCCTGGGCGGGCTTCGGGCTGCTGGGCGCCGCCTGGCTGCTGCTCACCGGCACCCGCGCGGTGGAGCGCCGGCGCGGCGGCGCCGGCGCGGAGCGCAAGGCGGCCAAGGACGACCGGCGGGACGCGGTGGCACCCGCGGCCTCGGCGCCCTCCCTGGGGCAGGGCTCACGCCCCGCGTCACGACCGGCCGCCGCCCCCCGCCCCGCCGACTCGGCCGACGACTTCAGCGACATCGAGGCCATCCTCAAGAAGCACGGCATATGACAGTCACACCATTCACGGAAACGACACAGTGAGTCCCGGGACGTCCGGAATCGTTCATGAGACGAACGAGAGATCACGGTTTCGGTGAAGTCCCGCAAGATCCCCGAGTGCTGATCGCGTCCGGGGCGCCGAGTGGGTCATCATCGGCCGCGAGATGCTGGACACAACACAGAGCGAGGCCGCGCCGCCCAAGGACGAGCCGCGCGGATGCCTCTTCGCCCTTTCCCAGCCACCGCTGATGATCTTCCTTGCGGTGATCGGGTGTCTGCTGCTCATGGCTGCGCTGCACGACCTGCTGCTGCTGTGAGCCGTACGCGTCGGTCCCGGCGCCACCCGCCGGGACCGACGTCGCCACGGACCGGAAGGGGGCCGCCCCCGGCCCGGCCGGGTCAGCCCGCCGCTTCCTTGCGCCGCGCCCGGTAGGCGGCGACATGCAGCCGGTTCCCGCAGGTCCGGCTGTCGCAGTAGCGGCGCGAGCGGTTGCGGGACAGATCGACGAAGGCGCGCCGGCAGTCCGGTGCCTCGCAGCGCCGCAGCCGCTCCTGCTCCCCGGCGACCACGAAGAAGGCGAGCGCCATTCCGCAGTCCGCGGCGAGGTGATCGGCAACGGACGCCCCGGGGGCGAAGTAGTGCACATGCCAGTCGTAGCCGTCGTGGTCCGTGAGGCGCGGAGTGGTGCCGGCCGCGGCCACCAGCTCGTTGATCATCCCCGCGGCGGCCCGGGCGTCCGGGGCCGCGAAGATCCCCGCGAACCGGCCGCGGATCTTGCGCACCGCCGACAGGTCGAACTCGGACAGCACGCCGACATCGCTGATTTCGTGGTTTCGCACGAAGTCGGCGAGAGCCGCGACATCCTGCAGTCCGTCCGAGGCGGTGTCGTCCTCCGGCGCGGAGTTCACCAGATCGACCACGGTGTCGAGTGCGCACCGGGTGTCGTGGGTGATCAGCACGTTTCGCTCCCTGGCCTGGTGGTCGGGCGGGCGCCCGCCGATGCTGGCCGATGGTAGCGACAACGCGCCCACCGCACCGGTCCCGGCCGACCTCGACTGCCGGTAGAACGCCTCCGTGCCGCAGGCGGTTCCCGGAAGCACGGCCGAAGGGCCGAGCGCCGTCCAGACGTGCCGGAGACACACGGGCACAGGCCGACACCGTCCCGCGAACGCTCACGGTGACGGCGCCGGCCTGTGCCGTATGCGGTTGTCTTGGCCCGAGCCGTCTCCCCGAGTGGACGGCGCCGGGCTGCTTCGGAGGGCGGCGACCTAACTCTCCGCCAGGATGTGCGAGAGCTCCTGATCCAGATCGAAGTGCCGGTGCTCCGTGCCGGGCGGCACGGCGGCGTCGGTTCGCTTCAGGAAGGACTCCAGGGCCCGCGCCGGGGCCTCCAGCAGAGCCTCTCCCTCAGGCGAGCTGAGGGCGATGCAGACGACGCCCTGACCATGGCTGCGCGATGGCCAGACGCGGACGTCGCCGGTGCCGGTGGGCCGGTGCAGCCCCTCGGCGAGGAGGTCGCGGGCGAACACCCACTCGACGGTCTCCTCGGCTCCGGTGTGGAAGGTGGCGTGCACGGCGTAGGGGTCGGCCGTGTCGTACCGCAGGCCTGCGGGGACAGGCAGGGAGGACTCGCTCGACACAACGAGGCGCAGGTGCAGCTCGCAGCTGACCGTGGTGTTCATAAGCGCCAGGGCCTTTCGCTCAGTGTGCGCTCGGGGATTCGCACGTCGGCGAAATCGACATGCCACCTACGGTGCCGTTGTAAACCCCTCTGGGAGTTTTGCCTGGCTTTACGTAACTCTTCCGGCCGAGAACTCGTACCAGATCTACGACCATTCCAGTGACTGGATTCACTCCGGTAGGGTTTGTCTGTATGAATACGGGGAGTGACGAGCCGGGTGAGGTCGCAGTGGCCGGGGACGAGAGGAAGGCGGACGATCGAGTGAGTGACGCCGACGCCGAGCGGGGCCTCGGCTCCCGTGCGCCGGAATTCGTCAAGGCCCGCCGGGCCCTGCACGTGAGCTGGCAGGTCGGTGTCTTCGTGATCGGCCTGGCGGTCGTTGCCCTGGGCATCGTGATGCTGCCGCTGCCAGGACCCGGCTGGGTGGTGATCTTCGGCGGCATGGCGATCTGGGCGACCGAGTTCGTCTGGGCCCAGCTGGTCCTCCGCTGGACGAAACGCAAAGTCACCGAGGCCGCCCAGCGGGCCCTCGATCCCAAGGTGCGCCGGCGCAACATCACCCTCACCGTGATCGGTCTGGTGATCGTGGGCGTGCTGGTGGGGATCTATCTGTGGAAGTTCGGCGTCGTCATGCCGTGGAAGATCAAGGACCAGTGATCCGCCGCCCGGGGCCCGGCCGCCACCGGTCCGGCCCCTGGTCGGGACCACCCCCTGACATCGGGTAATGTTCTTCCTGCGCCCGGGCGATTAGCTCAGTGGGAGAGCGCTTCGTTCACACCGAAGAGGTCACTGGTTCGAACCCAGTATCGCCCACCCGGACCGACGGCCCATCTGCTTCGAGCAGGTGGGCCGTCGTCGTCCCCCCTGGCTCACGCGGTGGGCTGCTTCGGGCGTGGCAAAGCCTCCGGGAGAAGTTCCTGACGCAGGCGGCCGGCGGAAATACCGCGGACGTCTTCCGGAATGCCGTCGCATTTCTTCGCAAGTACGACAAGCGCGGAATTCCCGCGCGCCTCAAGTCCCGAGTGCCGGCCCAAATCTGAGCCCCAGTCACTTCGGTCGGCTCGCACGCCGTGTCGCTCTTCGGCATATTCCGCTTCGGCGCGTCGAACCCGAACCCGGCGCCGCCCGGCGGGGAGACGCCCGCACGGCGGCGAAGGGTGGCCCGTGTCGCGGCGGGGCGCATGAGGACCCGTACTCGGATCACCGAGCCCGGCCGGGCAGACTCGGACCATGGACTGGAACCACTACCGCTTCCGGACCCTGTGGTCCCTGCCCGTCCCGTCCGCCGCGGTGTACGCGGCGCTGGAGCGGCCCGAGGACTACCCCCGATGGTGGCCACAGGTGCGGACGGTGACCCGACTGGACGACGAGACCGGCGTGATCACCATCCGCTCCCTGCTGCCGTTCGCCATGACCTTCACCGCCCGCACCGCCGACCGTGACCCGGCCGCGGGCATCCTGGCGGTGCACATGACCGGGGACATCGAGGGCTGGGCGCGCTGGACGGTCACCACCGCCGGTCCCGGCGCGCTCGTCCGGTACGACCAGGAGGTCGACGTGTGCAAGCCGCTGCTCAGACGGCTGGCCGTACCCGGACGGCCCGTCTTCCGCGCCAATCACCGGCTGATGATGCGGGCCGGACGGCGCGGACTGCTGCGGTACCTGCGAGCGGTTTGAACGAACGGCGCCGGGACCTGTATTGTTCAGTGCGTTCCCGGGCGATTAGCTCAGTGGGAGAGCGCTTCGTTCACACCGAAGAGGTCACTGGTTCGAACCCAGTATCGCCCACCGGGAAAGAGCCGGTCCGCAGCAGCGGACCGGCTCTTTTGACGTGAGCGACCGGTACCGGCGCTACGCCGCCGCCGGCAGCTCCGGCCGCAGCGGCCACTCCGTGTTGACGATCTCCTCCGAACCGCTGCGCGCGAACCAGGCCTGGAGCCCACGGGCCTGCGCCGCGTGCCAGTTGGCCTGGAGAGTGTGCAGGTCCGCCGGGGACAGTCGCTCCAGCCGGGTCGCGAACCGCCGGCCCAGAGCCCGTACGACGTCCAGCGCGGCCAGTGCGTCCGCCGCCGCGTCGTGCGCGTCCTGCAGCGTCACGCCGTAGTGCCCGCACAGGTCGGTCAGCGTACGGCGGCCCTTGCGGTAGCGGTCCAGATGCTTGTCCAGCACCCTCGGGTCCAGCACCCGCAAGGGCACCGCCTCCAGCCAGCGGTCCAGCCCGGCCGCCCGGTGCCGGCGCAACTCCCGGTCCAGCAGCGTCAGATCGAACGGCGCGTTCATCACCACCACCGGCCGCCGCATCGCCGCCTGCTCCGCCAGCTGCTCGGCTATCTCGTACATCACCGGCGCCGGCCAGCGGCCGTTGCGCTGAAGGTGCTCCTGCGTCAGCCCGTGCACCGCCGTCGCCGCCTCGGGCACCACGACCCCCGGATTCACCAGCCAGCGAGTGATCCGGGGCCGGGTGCCCGGCGCATCCTGGACGACGACGGCGGCCGACACGATCCGGTCGGTCTCGACGTCCACGCCCGTCGTCTCCGTGTCGAAGGCCGCCAGCGGCCCCTCGTACCAGGTCGTCATCCGCACACAACTCCTCGTTCACCCATGGCAGGTGACGTTCCGTCTTCTGCCTGTTTGGTGATACCCGGGCCGTTTGCGACGTACGCCGGAAGGAGACAACAGGAATACGGGTCTTAGCAGTTCAGCGGCCCGCAGCGGGAAGACCCATTGCTTGGAAGGCTGTTGGTCATGGCCATAGCGCAGCCCGAGCGGGGCGGGCTGCTGCCCGACCGCCCGGGCACCCTCCGCGGCACGCTCGCCACCACCGCCTGCATGGAGACACTGCAGGTCGGCTATCTGCACGCGGTCGCCGCCGCGGCCGGCTGCTCGCTGTCCCAGCCCTTCCCGGACAACGGCATCGACTGGCACGTCAGCCACAGCGCACCCGGACACACCGTCGACGACGAGGTCACCATCAAGGTGCAGCTGAAGTGCACCTACCAGGTCCCGCCCAACCCGCCGGGCCGCTTCTTCTCCTTCACCCTCGACAACGACCACCTGCGCAAGCTGGCCCGCACACCCGTCTCGGTGCACAAGATCCTGGTCGTCATGCTCGTGCCGCGCGCGCAGGACGACTGGCTGCGCGCCGGCCACGACCGGCTCGACCTGCGGCACTGCTGCTACTGGGTCAACCTGGCCGGCCGGCCGGTCACCGGCCGGCACCGGACCACCGTGCGGATACCGACCGCGCGCATCTTCGACGACCGGGCGCTGTGCGAGATCATGACGCGGGTCGGGACGGGAGGCAGGCCATGAGGAGCCGTCCGTACGAGGAGCCGGCCCGGCAGGTCCGGCAGCACCCCGACGACCTCCCCTGGAACCGCCCCCCGGAGCCCGCCGAGGTCGACCCGGCCGTGCTCGGCGCCCTGCTGCGCCGGCACGGCTGGCAGCGGCGCGGGGGAGCCGCCGGCCGGTACGGCCGCTGGACCCCGCCCGGCCCGGGCGCCGGCGGCACCAGCCTGCTCGTGCCGGAGAACCGCGGCTTCCCGGACAGCGACGACCTGCTCGGCGAGGCCCTCGACGCCCTGGCCCGCAGCGACACCCCCTCCGCCCGCGAGGTCCTCATCTCCCTGGCCGTACCGAGCGACGAGATCCGCTGGTGGCGAGACACCCCCAGGGGACCCGTGGGAGCCGCGCACTGGACGGCCGACATGCAACTACGCGGCGCCGCACGGCAGATGCTGCTCGCCGCCGCGCTCGCCACCCGGGCGCGTGCCGGATACCACGGCGCCCGCCACCGCAGACCGGCCGCCGCCCTCATGGAGGACGTCCTCGTCGGACCCGCCACCGAGGGCCGCACCCTCACCGCCTTCGTGCCCGCGGCCACCGGCCGGCACCTCGCCGTACGGCTCCACCAGGCCCTGTTCGCCACCCGGGAGGCCATCGACTACCGGCGGGCCACCGGCGGGATGGACGCCTTCGACGGCGCCGTCGAGGCCGGCGTCAGCCGCGAGCTCACCGAGGCGCTCGGCGCGCTCGTGCGGGGCACCGAGGGCGCCCGCGTCGCCGTCGCCTGGGCCCCAGGGTCCGGTGTACCCGAGGGCTGCGCCGCCTCCGCCGAACCCGTCGAGTTCTCACCGGGCGACCTGCCCGTGCTCCGCGAGGCCGCGGCCCGCTACCTGCGCGAGGAACCCTCCGTGCCGGTCCGCGTCACGGGTGCCGTCGTCCGCATGCGCCGCTCCGGCCCCACCGGCGAGGGCACCGTCCGGCTGCGCGTCCTCGCCGGCGTCGAGGTCCCGCACCTCCGCGTCACCCTCGACGAGGAGGACTACCGCATCGCCGGCCACGCCCACCTCGTCGGACTGCCCGTCCGGGTGCACGGCCGGCTGGAGCGGCGGGGCGGCTTCCGCCGGCTCACCGGCGCCTCCGGCGTCGTACCCGTGCAGGTGGACGACGCCGAGCGGGACCGGCTGATGAAGGCCCTCCAGGAGAACCTCGACTTCTTCGAGGAGGCGTGCGGAGAGGGGGAGGCGGGAGCGTACGGGGACGAGGACTGACGGTGACCGTTTCGCGGTCGGTGCCGTCGGGTCGGTACGATCGCCTGTGCGCGCGCTCCTGGTATGGCGCCGCATCCCACCTTCAGTCAGGAGAGACCGGTGTCAGACGTCCGTGTGATCATCCAACGCGATTCCGAGCGGGAAGAACGCGTGGTGACGACGGGCACTACGGCCGCCGACCTCTTCGCGGGCGAGCGCTCGATCATCGCCGCGCGCGTGGCCGGCGAGCTGCGGGACCTCAGCCACGAGCTGGCCGACGGTGACGAGGTCGAGGGCGTCGAGATCTCCTCCGAGGACGGCCTGAACATCCTGCGCCACTCCACCGCGCACGTCATGGCGCAGGCCGTGCAGGAGCTGTTCCCCGAGGCCAAGCTGGGCATCGGCCCGCCCGTCAAGGACGGCTTCTACTACGACTTCGACGTCGAGAAGCCCTTCCACCCCGATGACCTCAAGGCCATCGAGAAGAAGATGCAGGAGATCCAGAAGCGCGGCCAGCGCTTCTCCCGTCGTGTCGTCACCGACGAGGCCGCGCGCGAGGAGCTGGCCGACGAGCCGTACAAGCTGGAGCTGATCGGCCTCAAGGGTTCCGCGTCCCACGACGACGGCGCGGACGTCGAGGTCGGCGCCGGCGAGCTGACGATCTACGACAACCTGGACGCCAAGACCGGCGAGCTGTGCTGGAAGGACCTCTGCCGCGGTCCCCACCTGCCGACGACCCGGCTGATCCCGGCGTTCAAGCTGATGCGCAACGCGGCCGCCTACTGGCGCGGCAGCGAGAAGAACCCGATGCTCCAGCGCATCTACGGCACCGCCTGGCCGTCCAAGGACGAGCTGAAGGCGCACCTGGACTTCCTCGCCGAGGCCGAGAAGCGCGACCACCGCAAGCTCGGCAGCGAGCTGGACCTGTTCTCCATCCCGGAGCAGATCGGCTCCGGCCTCGCCGTCTTCCACCCCAAGGGCGGCATCGTCCGCCGCGTGATGGAGGACTACTCGCGCCGCCGCCACGAGGAAGAGGGCTACGAGTTCGTCTACACCCCGCACGCCACGAAGGGGAAGCTCTTCGAGACGTCCGGGCACCTGGACTGGTACGCCGACGGCATGTACCCGCCCATGCAGCTCGACGAGGGCGTGGACTACTACCTCAAGCCCATGAACTGCCCGATGCACAACCTGATCTTCGACGCGCGCGGCCGCTCCTACCGCGAACTGCCGCTGCGCCTGTTCGAGTTCGGCACCGTGTACCGGTACGAGAAGTCCGGCGTCGTGCACGGCCTGACCCGCGCCCGCGGCTTCACACAGGACGACGCGCACATCTACTGCACCCGTGAGCAGATGTCGGAGGAGCTCGACAAGACGCTCACCTTCGTCCTCGGCCTGCTGCGCGACTACGGCCTGACCGACTTCTACCTGGAGCTGTCCACCAAGGACCCGGAGAAGTTCGTCGGCTCCGACGAGGTCTGGGAGGAGGCCACCGAGACGCTGCGCCAGGTCGCCGAGAAGCAGGGCCTGCCCCTCGTGCCCGACCCGGGCGGCGCCGCCTTCTACGGCCCGAAGATCTCCGTGCAGACCAAGGACGCCATCGGCCGCACCTGGCAGATGTCGACCATCCAGCTCGACTTCAACCTGCCCGAGCGGTTCGACCTGGAGTACACCGGCCCCGACGGTGCCAAGCAGCGCCCGGTCATGATCCACCGCGCGCTGTTCGGCTCCATCGAGCGGTTCTTCGCCGTGCTGCTGGAGCACTACGCGGGCGCCTTCCCGGCGTGGCTGGCCCCCGTGCAGGCGCTCGGCATCCCGATCGGCGACGCGCACGTGGAGTACCTGGAGAAGTTCGCGGCCGCGGCCAAGAAGCAGGGTCTGCGCGTCGAGGTGGACTCCTCCTCGGACCGCATGCAGAAGAAGATCCGCAACGCCCAGAAGCAGAAGGTGCCCTTCATGGTCATCGCGGGTGACGAGGACATGTCGAACGACTCGGTGTCCTTCCGCTACCGCGACGGCTCCCAGGAGAACGGCATCCCCTTCGACGAGGCGATCGCCAAGATCGCGAAGATCGTGGAGGAGCGGTCCCAGGTCTGAACCGCCTGAGCCGCGAGGGCCCCCGGGATCACCGTCCCGGGGGCCCCTTTCTGTCGCTCTCCCGCGTGAACGTCTGCATCAGCCAGGACGAGAACGAACCTGTCACCGCGCCGAGCAGGCCGATCCCGCAGGCCATCATCCCCATCGCGATCGTCCGGCCCAGCTCGGTCACCGGGGTGATGTCGCCGTAGCCGACCGTGCTGAGCGTCGAGGCGGCCCACCACACCGCGTCCCCGAAGGTCGTCATGGTGGCACCGGGCGCCCCGCGCTCCTGCTGGAACACCGCGAGCGCCCCGGCGAAGCCCAGCAGCAGCGTGGACAGGCTCGCGTAGGAGATCACGCGGGCGTACAGGGAGAGCCGGGGCTCTCCCTGCCGGCGCTGGATGACGTCGTAGAGCGGGACGATCCGCAGCGGGCGCAGCAACGGCAGGATGACCACGACGGTGTGCAGGAAGTGCGTGCTGACGAAACGCAGGAAGCGCTGCCCGCCCAGCCGCCACCGCACCACATAGTCAGCGGCGAACACCACCCAGAGGACGAGCATCACCCACAGGCACAGGTCCCGCCAGGCCGCCAGGCTCACCGCCAGGACCCGGGTCGCGTACGCGGCCATGAAGACCAGCGACGCCACGAAGAGCGGAATCTCGGTGCGCTGCTCCCAGCGGGCCGCGCGGCTGTCGACGTCCACCGGCCAAGCTTGGCCGGTGGACGTCATCGAGGCGCCCCGGCGACACGCCGCGAACGGGCGAAGCCATATGCTGCCTAGCATGACGAGTGAGCCGGAGCAGCAGATCGGAGTGGGGACGCAGGACGCGTTCCAGCGCCTGTGGACGCCCCACCGGATGGCCTACATCCAGGGCGAGAACAAGCCCACCGGTCCGGGAGCCGACGACGGCTGCCCCTTCTGCTCGATACCGGCCAAGTCCGACGAGGACGGGCTGATCGTGCGCCGCGGCGAGCACGTGTACGCGGTCCTCAACCTGTACCCGTACAACGGCGGCCACCTCATGACCGTGCCCTACCGGCACGTGGCCGACTACACCGAGCTGACCGGGCCGGAGACCGCTGAACTCGCCGAGCTGACCAAGCAGGCGATGCAGGCCCTGCGCGCGGCCTCCGGTGCGCACGGCTTCAACATCGGCATGAACCAGGGCACGGTCGCGGGCGCCGGTATCGCCGCCCACCTGCACCAGCACGTCGTCCCGCGCTGGGGCGGCGACACGAACTTCATGCCGGTGGTCGGGCACACCAAGGTCCTGCCGCAGCTCCTGGCGGACACCCGCAAGATGCTGGCGGAGGCCTGGCCGGCCTAGGGACCGGGGGAGCCCGGGGGCGGCGGCGCGGCTTCCGGACCACCGCCGAGGACACCCCGACCGGGCGGCTGGGCCCGACGGCCGGGCCGGCGGACGCCTACGCGTCGTACACGTCGGCCTTCCTCGGCGTCGGGTCCTGGACGTTGCCGCTGAGGAACGCCGAGCGGGCACCGAACTTCTCCGTGTCCACGCCGTTCTCCTTCAGCACCCTGATCGCCGCCGAGTGCACCACCCGCAGCACCGGTGTGGCCGCGCGCAGCGCGTCGTCGGCCATGAAGCGGTGCCGCCACGGCTGATCGGCCCAGGCGTGCCGCAGACCGAACGGCTCGGGCAGTCCGAGCGAGCCGCCCAGCCAGTTCAGCAGCGGCGGGTACCAGGTCAGCGGGGCGCGCGCGGCGAGCCGTACCACTTCGTCGGTGGTGACCAGCGGCAGCTTGATCGTGCGGTTCTCCCACGGCTTGAAGGACTTGGCGACCTCCTTGACCGGCGCCTCCGGCTTCGTGGTGAACAGCGGGTTCACCGGCCCCAGGGCGTGCCCGGTGACCTCGATGCGCAGCGTCTCGTGCAGCACGGTCACCGTGATCAGCATGGTGATGACCAGCTGGCCGTCCCACAGCGTCCACTGCACGCCCAGATAGTGCCGGTCACCGCTGCCGAACTGCTGCTTGTTGCAGATCTCCTGTATGGCGTGCGGTTTGATCTGGAAGGCCTCGACGTCGGTGCCCTCGGGCCGGGACACCGCGACTGCCTTCTCGCCGATCGGCGTGACGATCCAGTGCTTCACGGACGGCTTGGGGAAGCCGCCCGTGTTCAGCGGGCCGCGCTCCAGCATGGCCAGCTGGTCGTGGATCGCGCGTATGACGTCCCAGCTGCGGAAGGGGTGGATCTCCCGGGTGCCGTCGGCGGGCACCAGTTCCTCGGCGAGCTGCCAGGCGCCCCACCGGGTGCCCATGCCGAGTATGCCCTTGGGTCCGGCGTAGAAGACCGAGTTGGACTGCTGCTCGGCGCTCAGCCGGGCCAGCGACTGGCGCAGCTCCTCCGCGGCCGTCTGGCCGGGCCCGCGCGGCACGGCCTCCGGGACCTTGGCGCCGACGCTGGTGCCCGACAGCAGGCCGTCCCAGCGGGCCCGCAGATCCTGGGCGGCGCTCTCGCAGACCCGCTTGGCCCAGAACCAGCCCAGCACGGGCAGGACGACGCACGCACGGGCGTACCACGCCCAGAGTCCGCCGAACGGCATCTTGATGAAGAACAGCGCGGCGAGCACGCCGACACCGAGGAGCAGGGCCGTGGCCAGTGGCCCGGCCCGCTTGTCGTCACTCCGGGCGACGAACATGCGCAGCTGGAAGACGAGCAGCCAGACGATCAGGCCGGGCAGGAAGAGCAGACCGCACAGCACCGTCACGGCCGTCAGGCGGTTGTCGCGCTCGCGGCGGATGTTGTTCGCCGCCAGACAGTGCTCCACCACGAACTGCGGCTCGGAGCCGAAGGACTGGATGAGCGGTTTGCGGCCGGGGGCGAGCATCCGGTCGATCACGGCACGCGAGAACGACTCACCGAGATTGGGCCGCAACAGCTTCATCCGGCCGGCCTTGACGGTCGACTGGTGCCATTCGTTGTCGGCCTTCTTGATCTCCTCGACCGGGCTGTCCCGGTACGCGGCGGAAGCCAGCGCGGAGGTCGCCGCCTGTCCCTCGTCGCCCGAGACGGGCACCTGCGGCCCGTCCCACTCCGTTCCAAACGACATTCCCGCCCCCATCACCGCCGGCGTCGCTCCTGCGGCCTTCCCGACTTCCCTGCCCCGCACACCTGTTGACCCGGCCCTCGTGCCAAAACCACCCCCACGACCGGACGGCGGCGGCACCACGTGATCAGGTGATCAGCGTATCCGCCGCCACCGACAACCGGCGGGCGGACGGCCGAAGCCGCCCGCCCGCACCGACCGGACGCGGCCGGACTACCCGCCGTCGCCCGCCTGTTCGCGGATCCGCTCGGCGATCTGCGGCGGCATCGGCTCGTGCCGGGCGTACGCCCGGTCGAACCGGGCCGTGCCGTGCGACAGCGAGCGCAGGTCCACGGCGTACCGGCCGATCTCGAACTCCGGCACCTCGGCCCTGATCAGCGTCCGCCCGGTACCCACCTGTTCGGTGCCGAGCAGGCGGCCGCGCCGGCTCGACAGGTCGCTCATCACCGGGCCCACGTAGTCGTCGCCGACGAGGACGGTCACCTCGGCGACCGGTTCCAGCAGATGGATCCGCGCGCCCGCGGCGGCCTCGCGCAGCGCCAGCGCACCCGCCGTCTGGAAGGCGGCGTCGGAGGAGTCCACCGAGTGCGCCTTGCCGTCCAGCAGCGTGATCCGGACGTCGATGAGCGGATACCCGGCGGCCACACCCTTGGCCGCCTGCGCCCGGACGCCCTTCTCGACGGACGGGATGAACTGCCGGGGCACCGCCCCGCCGACCACCTTGTCCACGAACTCGATGCCCGAACCGCCCGGCAGCGGCTCCACCTCGATCTCGCAGATCGCGTACTGCCCGTGCCCGCCGGACTGCTTCACATGCCGTCCGCGCCCGCCGGCCTTGGCCGCGAACGTCTCCCGCAGAGAGACCCGGTGGGGGACGACGTCGACCTGGACGCCGTAGCGGCTGCGCAGCCGTTCCAGGGCGACGTCCGCATGGGCCTCGCCCAGACACCACAGGACCACCTGATGGGTGTCCTGGTTCTGCTCCAGGCGCATCGTCGGGTCCTCGGCGACCAGCCGGGACAGGCCCTGGGACAGCTTGTCCTCGTCGGCCTTGCTGTGCGCCTGGATGGCGAGCGGCAGCAGCGGGTCCGGCATCTGCCAGGGCTCCATCAGGAGCGGGTCGTCCTTCGCGGACAGCGTGTCACCGGTCTCCGCGCGGCCCAGCTTGGCCACGCACACCAGGTCGCCGGCGACGGCGTGCGTCACCGGACGCTGCTGCTTGCCGAAGGGCATGGACAGGGCGCCGATCTTCTCGTCGACGTCGTGGTCCTCGTGCCCGCGGTCGGCGAGACCGTGCCCGGAGACGTGCACCGTCTGGTCCGGGCGCAGCGTCCCGGAGAACACGCGGACGAGGGAGATGCGGCCGACGTACGGGTCGGAGGAGGTCTTGACGACCTCGGCGACCAGCGGACCGCCGGTGTCGCACGGCTTCAGCTCGCGCTGCTTGCCGTCGACGGTCGTGACGCCGGGCAGGGGATGCTCGAACGGGGTCGGGAACCCGCCGGTGATCAGCTCCAGCAGCTCGACCGTGCCGAGCCCCTGGCGGGCGCCCTCGGCGGCGGGCGCGGCGGCGAGGACGGGGAAGAAGCTGCCGCGGGCGACGGCCCGCTCCAGGTCCTCGATCAGCGTCTTGACGTCGACCTGCTCACCGCCGAGATAGCGGTCCATGAGGGTCTCGTCCTCGCTCTCGGCGATGATCCCCTCGATGAGCCGGTTGCGGGCCTCCTCGATGTCCGACAGCTGGTCCTCGCCGGGCTCGGAGTCCTTGCGCTCACCGGCCGAGTAGTCGAAGAGCTTCCGGGACAGCAGCCCGATCAGCCCGGTCACCGGCGCGTGTCCGTCCGGGCCCTCGGGGCCGCGCAGCGGCAGGTACAGGGGCAGTACGGCGTCGGGGTCGTCGCCGCCGAAGGCCTCCGCGCAGATCCGCGTGGTCTCCTCGAAGTCCGCGCGCGCGGACTCCAGGTGCGTGATCACGATCGCGCGGGGCATGCCGACCGCCGCGCACTCCTCCCACAGCATCCGGGTCGAGCCGTCCACCCCGTCCGAGGCCGAGACGACGAAGAGGGCCGCGTCCGCGGCGCGCAGACCGGCCCTGAGCTCACCGACGAAGTCGGCGTATCCGGGGGTGTCGAGCAGGTTGACCTTGATGCCGTCCCATTCGACCGGCGCGAGGGAGAGCTGTACGGAGCGTTGCTGCCGGTGCTCGATGTCGTCGTAGTCGGACACGGTGCCGCCGTCCTCGACGCGGCCCGCCCGGTTCACCGCCCCCGCGGTCAGCGCGAGGGCTTCCACCAGAGTGGTCTTGCCCGATCCGCTGTGGCCGACCAGCACCACGTTCCGGACGGACGTGGGTTGGTCGGCCGCCAGAGCCCTGCCGGCGGCTCCGGGGTGTGTCTGTGTCTTGTCGCCCATGATCCTGCCTCCCGTGCACGGTGAGGTCACTGTGGGCGCGGACACGCGGGACCCGCGTGCTCTGGCGGCTCCGGCGACGCCCGCGGTTATTCGAGCTTTCCACTCCCGTCATGCCGCGTCCATACGAACGACCACGAAGGCCGCGGACCGGTACCGATCGCGCCACACACGCCCCGAGTGCGGCCGTGGGCACCGGCTCGCGGCACGAGCCGCGGGTGCCCGCCCGTCGAGCGCGCGCGTGCGTGACTACGATGGGCCAGCCGGCGGCCACCAGGGCCGCGGCCACACCGACCGTCGGGAAGGCCATGCTGAACAAGTACGCGCGTGCATTCTTCACGCGTGTCCTCACGCCGTTCGCCGCGTTTCTCATCCGCCGGGGCGTCAGCCCCGACACGGTCACGCTCCTCGGCACGGCGGGTGTGGTCGCGGGAGCGCTGGTCTTCTATCCCAGGGGCGAGTTCTTCTGGGGCACGGTCGTCATCACCCTGTTCGTCTTCTCCGACCTCGTCGACGGCAACATGGCCCGCCAGCTGGGCCGCTCCAGCCGCTGGGGCGCCTTCCTCGACTCCACCCTGGACCGGGTCGCCGACGGCGCCATCTTCGGCGGCTTCGCGCTCTGGTACGCGGGCAACGGCGCCGACAACGTCCTGTGCGCCGTCTCGATCTTCTGCCTGGCCAGCGGCCAGGTGGTGTCGTACACGAAGGCGCGTGGCGAGTCCATCGGGCTGCCTGTGGCGGTCAACGGGCTCGTGGAGCGCGCCGAACGGCTGGTGATCTCGCTGGTCGCGGCCGGTTTCGCGGGACTGCACAAGTTCGGGGTGCCGGGCATCCAGTGGCTGCTGCCGGTCGCCCTGTGGATCGTCGCCGTGGGCAGCCTCGTCACGCTGATCCAGCGGGTCGTCACCGTCCGCCGCGAGTCCGCCGAGGCCGAGGCGGCCGCCGGGCAGAACACCTCCCAGGGGAGCGAGGCCGCGAAGTGAGCAGCGCCGACCGGCTCACCGACTCGCTGTACGGGCTCGGCTGGAGCACCGTCAAGAGGCTCCCCGAACCGGCCGCCGTCCGGCTCGGCCGCACCATCGCCGATCTCGCCTGGAAGAAGCGCGGCAAGGGCGTCCTGCGCCTGGAGTCCAACTACGCGCGCGTGCTGCCCGACGCCACGCCCGAGCGCCTGGCCGAGCTGTCCCGCGCGGGCATGCGCTCCTACCTGCGCTACTGGATGGAGTCCTTCCGGCTCCCCGCCTGGAGCGCCGAGCGGGTGCGGACGGGCTTCGACCCCAAGGACCTCCACTTCCTCACCGACGGCCTCGCCTCCGGCCGGGGCGTCGTCCTCGCCCTGCCCCACCTGGCCAACTGGGACCTGGCCGGCGCCTGGGTCACCACCAAGCTCGAGACGCCCTTCACGACGGTCGCCGAGCGCCTGAAGCCCGAGACGCTGTACGACCGCTTCGTCGCCTACCGCGAGGGCCTCGGCATGGAGGTCCTGCCGCACAGCGGGGGCTCCGCCTTCGGCACCCTCGCCCGCCGGCTGCGCGACGGCGGCCTGGTCTGCCTGGTCGCCGACCGCGACCTGTCCGCCTCCGGCGTGGAGGTCGACTTCTTCGGCGAGACGGCACGGATGCCCGCCGGCCCGGCCCTGCTCGCCCAGCAGACCGGCGCCCTGCTGCTGCCGGTCACGCTCTGGTACGACGAGTCGCCCGTCATGAAGGGCCGGCTCCATCCCCCGATCGAGGTGCCGGAGTCAGGCACGCGGGCCGAGAAGACGTCTGTGATGACACAGGCGCTGGCGAACGCCTTCGCCACCGGCATCGCCCACCATCCGGAGGACTGGCACATGCTCCAGCGCCTGTGGCTCGCCGACCTCGACCCCGCGAAGGGACCCTCGTGAGAATCGGGATCGTCTGCCCGTACTCCTGGGACGTGCCCGGTGGCGTCCAGTTCCACATCCGCGATCTCGCCGAGTACTTCATCCGGCTCGGCCACGAGGTCTCCGTGCTCGCCCCGGCCGACGACGACACGCCCCTGCCGCCGTACGTCGTCTCGGCCGGCCGCGCGGTCCCGGTGCCGTACAACGGCTCGGTGGCCCGCCTCAACTTCGGTTTCCTGTCGGCCGCGCGGGTGCGGCGCTGGCTGCACGACGGGGCCTTCGACGTGGTCCACATCCACGAGCCGACCTCGCCCTCGCTGGGACTGCTGACCTGCTGGGCGGCCCAGGGGCCCATCGTCGCGACCTTCCACACCTCCAACCCGCGCTCGCGCGCCATGATCGCCGCGTACGCGATCCTGCAGGCCGCGCTGGAGAAGATCAGCGCGCGGATCGCCGTGAGCGAGTACGCCCGGCGCACGCTGGTCGAGCACCTCGGCGGGGACGCGGTGGTCATCCCCAACGGCGTCGACGTGGACTTCTTCGCCAAGGCCGAGCCGAGGCCCGAGTGGCAGGGCGACACGATCGGCTTCATCGGGCGCATCGACGAACCCCGTAAGGGCCTGCCCGTCCTGATGCGGGCCCTGCCGAAGATCCTCGCGGCCCGCCCGGGGGCGAGGCTGCTGGTCGCGGGACGGGGCGACGAGGAGGCGGCCGTCGAGGAACTGCCGAAGGAGCTGCGCTCGCGCGTGGAGTTCCTCGGCATGGTCAGCGACGAGGACAAGGCGCGCTTCCTGCGCAGCGTCGACCTGTACGTCGCGCCCAACACCGGCGGCGAGAGCTTCGGCATCATCCTGGTCGAGGCGATGTCGGCGGGCGCGCCCGTCCTCGCCTCCGACCTGGACGCGTTCGTCCAGGTCCTGGACAAGGGCGCGGCGGGCGAGGTCTTCGCCAACGAGGACGCGGACGCCCTGGCCGAGGCGGCCGTACGGCTGCTCGGCGACCCCGAGCGGCTGGCCGAGCTGGGCGACCTCGGAAGCGCCCACGTGCGGCGCTTCGACTGGTCGACGGTCGGCGCGGACATCCTGTCCGTCTACGAGACGGTGACGGCCGGCGCGGCGGCGGTGGCGGCGGACGAACGCACGACGGGCCTGCGAGCACGGTTCGGCCTGGCCCGGGACTGAGGCAGTTCCGGTCGGGCCGGGCAGGCCGTGGGGACTGTTGGTGCGGTGGCCGGGAGCCGCTGCCGGTCGGCACCCCGTCGATCCGGGCCGATACGGCTCACGCGCGGTCGGCGCGGCTCGGCGGGGCGACGCGGCAGTCGTTCCGGTCGGCACCGCGTCGAGCCGGGGCGGTCCGGATCGGACTGGCACGGGGAGTCATGGGGGAGGCCGGTCGTCTGGGCCCGACGTCTACTCCGGCCGGCAGGGCTCTGTGGCGGCTCCCGCCCGACGGTGAGCACCCGGTGGGCGGGGCGCCCCGCCCGGGGCCCATGCGAGCCTTCGGTCACCGGCCCGGACGCGCGCCTGGCCCGCCCCGATAACCTTCGCCCGTGACCGCAACCCTCATCTGGATCCTTGTCGCGCTCCTCGCCATCGGCGTCTACCTGAGCTGGACGGCCGGGCGGCTGGACCGGCTGCACGTCCGGATGGACGCCGCCCGCGCCGCGCTCGACGCACAGCTGCTGCGGCGGGCCTCCGTGGCGCAGGAACTCGCGACCTCGGGCGTGCTCGACCCGGCCGCCTCCATCGTGCTGTACGAGGCCGCGCACGCGGCCCGGCAGTCCGAGGAGGAGCAGCGGGAGGTGGCCGAGAGCGAGCTGAGCCAGGCGCTGCGCGCGGTCTTCGAGGACGCGCAGCAGGTCGAGGCCGTACGGGAGGCCCCCGGGGGCGAGGAGGCGGCCCACGAGCTGGCCGAGGCCGTACGGCGGGTCCCCATGGCCCGCCGCTTCCACAACGACACCGTGGGAGCGGCCCGGCGGCTGCGCGAGCACCGCAAGGTCCGCTGGTTCCGGCTCGCCGGCCACGCCCCGTTCCCGCTGGCCTTCGAGATGGACGACGAGCCGCCCGCCGCCCTGGTGGAACGGGTCTCGTGAACGGCCGCCGACGGGCCCATGAGCGAAAAGGATCCACCGGCTCACCATTGGCCCTTGCTGTGGCCTGGTCCACTCACGTTTCCTCGATGCTGCAGAGAAACCCTCTTTCCCTTCAGTGAGGTCACCCGTGTCCACCACCGAGAACCAGGCTCCCGAGACCGGCACCGCCCGTGTGAAGCGCGGCATGGCCGAGCAGCTCAAGGGCGGCGTGATCATGGACGTCGTCACGCCGGAGCAGGCGAAGATCGCCGAGGACGCGGGCGCCGTCGCCGTCATGGCCCTGGAGCGGGTCCCGGCCGACATCCGCAAGGACGGCGGCGTGGCCCGTATGTCCGACCCGGACATGATCGAGGGCATCATCGACGCGGTCTCCATCCCGGTGATGGCCAAGTCCCGCATCGGCCACTTCGTCGAGGCCCAGGTCCTGCAGTCCCTCGGCGTCGACTACATCGACGAGTCCGAGGTCCTCACCCCGGCCGACGAGGTCAACCACTCCGACAAGTGGTCCTTCACCACGCCGTTCGTGTGCGGTGCCACCAACCTGGGCGAGGCCCTGCGCCGTATCGCCGAGGGCGCCGCGATGATCCGCTCCAAGGGTGAGGCCGGTACCGGCAACGTCGTCGAGGCCGTCCGCCACCTGCGCCAGATCAAGAACGAGATCGCCAGGCTGCGCGGCTTCGACAACCACGAGCTGTACGCCGCCGCCAAGGAGCTGCGCGCCCCCTACGAGCTGGTCAAGGAGGTCGCCGAGCTGGGCAAGCTCCCGGTCGTCCTCTTCTCCGCCGGTGGCGTGGCCACCCCGGCCGACGCGGCCCTGATGCGTCAGCTCGGCGCCGAGGGCGTGTTCGTCGGCTCCGGCATCTTCAAGTCCGGCGACCCGGCCAAGCGCGCCGCCGCCATCGTCAAGGCCACCACCTTCTACGACGACCCGAAGATCATCGCGGAGGCGTCCCGCAACCTCGGCGAGGCCATGGTCGGCATCAACTGCGACACCCTCCCCGAGACCGAGCGCTACGCGAACCGCGGCTGGTAAGCGAAGGCCCACAGGTACACCACCCCATGAACACTCCTGTCATTGGCGTCCTGGCCCTCCAGGGCGACGTACGGGAGCACCTCATCGCCCTGGCCGCGGCCGACGCCGTGGCCAGGCCGGTGCGGCGCCCCGAGGAACTCGCCGAGGTCGACGGTCTCGTGCTGCCCGGCGGCGAGTCCACCACCATCTCCAAGCTCGCCGTGCTGTTCGGCGTGATGGACCCCCTCCGCGCGCGCGTGCGGGACGGCATGCCCGTCTACGGCACCTGCGCGGGCATGATCATGCTCGCCGACAAGATCCTCGACCCCCGCTCGGGCCAGGAGACCATCGGCGGCATCGACATGATCGTGCGCCGCAACGCCTTCGGCCGGCAGAACGAGTCGTTCGAGGCAGCGGTCGACGTGCGGGGTGTCGCGGGCGATCCTGTGGAGGGCGTCTTCATCCGCGCCCCCTGGGTCGAGTCCGTGGGCGCCGGAGCCGAGGTGCTCGCCGAGCACGAGGGCCACATCGTCGCCGTCCGCCAGGGCAACGCGCTCGCCACGTCGTTCCACCCGGAACTGACCGGCGACCACCGCGTGCACTCCCTGTTCGTCGACATGGTGCGCGCCGACCGGACCCCCGACTCCTTGTAGGATCGCTGGGGTTCGTTACAGAGTTGGGTTACGCGAAGGAGACAGGCAGATGTCCGGCCACTCTAAATGGGCTACGACGAAGCACAAGAAGGCCGTGATCGACGCCAAGCGCGGCAAGCTCTTCGCGAAGCTCATCAAGAACATCGAGGTCGCGGCGCGTATGGGCGGCGTCGACCTCGAGGGCAACCCGACCCTCTACGACGCCGTACAGAAGGCCAAGAAGCAGTCGGTTCCGAACAAGAACATCGACTCGGCCATCAAGCGCGGCGGCGGCCTCGAGGCAGGCGGCGCCGACTACGAGACGATCATGTACGAGGGCTACGGTCCGAACGGTGTCGCGGTGCTCATCGAGTGCCTCACCGACAACCGCAACCGCGCCGCCTCCGACGTCCGCGTCGCCATGACCCGCAACGGCGGCAACATGGCGGACCCGGGTTCGGTGTCCTACATGTTCAGCCGCAAGGGCGTCGTCATCGTCCCCAAGGGCGAGCTGAGCGAGGACGACGTCCTCGGGGCCGTCCTGGACGCGGGCGCCGAGGAGGTCAACGACCTCGGTGAGACCTTCGAGGTCATCAGCGAGGCCACCGACCTGGTCGCGGTGCGCACCGCCCTCCAGGAGGCCGGAATCGACTACGACTCCGCCGACTCCAGCTTCGTGCCGTCCGTCCAGGTCGAACTGGACGAGGAGGGCGCCAAGAAGATCTTCAAGCTCATCGACGCGCTCGAGGACAGCGACGACGTGCAGAACGTCTTCGCCAACTTCGACGTGAGCGACGAGATCATGGAGAAGGTCGACGCGTAACGCCTCGCGGCTCCGACACGCGTTTTCCGGCGGGCCGGTGGGACACGTCCCACCGGCCCGCCGCGCTGTTCGGCGTTGTCAGTGACACCCGATAGCCTGCACGAACAGGTTGTCGACGGGAGGGGCGCTCGTGCGTGTACTGGGGGTGGACCCCGGCCTGACGCGGTGCGGTGTCGGCGTGGTCGAGGGAGTCGCCGGGCGGCCGCTCACCATGATCGGGGTCGGCGTGGTCCGGACCCCCGCGGACGCCGAGCTGAGCCGGCGGCTGCTCGCCGTCGAGCAGGGCATCGAGGAGTGGCTGGACGAGCACCGGCCCGAGTTCGTCGCCGTCGAGCGCGTCTTCAGTCAGCACAACGTGCGCACGGTCATGGGCACCGCCCAGGCCAGCGCGGTCGCCATGCTGTGCGCAGCCCGGCGCGGCATCCCCGTCGCCCTGCACACCCCCAGCGAGGTCAAGGCCGCCGTCACCGGCAGCGGCCGGGCCGACAAGGCGCAGGTCGGAGCCATGGTCACCCGGCTGCTGCGGCTCTCCGCACCGCCCAAGCCGGCCGACGCCGCCGACGCCCTCGCGCTCGCCATCTGCCACATCTGGCGCGCACCCGCGCAGAACCGGCTCCAGCAGGCCGTCGCCCTGCACACCGCCCACGCAACGAAAGGCCGGACGGCATGATCGCCTTCGTCAGCGGCACGGTCGCCGCGCTCGCCCCCGACGCCGCGGTCGTCGAGGTCGGCGGGGTCGGCATGGCCGTTCAGTGCACGCCGAACACCCTGTCCACGCTGCGCACCGGACAGCCCGCCAAGCTGCACACGTCCCTCGTCGTCCGCGAGGACTCGCTCACCCTGTACGGCTTCGTCGACGACGACGAACGCCAGGTCTTCGAGCTCCTGCAGACCGCGAGCGGCGTCGGCCCGCGCCTCGCCCAGGCCATGCTCGCCGTGCACACCCCGGACGCGCTGCGCCGCGCGGTCGCCACCGCCGACGAGAAAGCTCTCACCGCCGTGCCCGGCATCGGCAAGAAGGGCGCCCAGAAACTGCTGCTGGAACTGAAGGACCGCCTCGGCGAGCCCGTCGGCGCCCCCGCGATCGGCGCCCCGGTCACCCAGGGCTGGCGCGACCAGCTGCACGCGGCCCTGATCGGCCTCGGCTACGCCACCCGCGAGGCCGACGAGGCCGTGACCGCCGTGGCACCACAGGCCGAGGCCGCGGGCGGCACGCCCCAGGTCGGCCAGCTGCTGAAGGCCGCCCTGCAGACCCTGAACCGCGCCCGCTGACCCGCGCCACCCGCTAGGAGATCTCCGTGAACCGGCACGACCCGACCGACACCCCCGCCGAGGAGCGGCTGGTGGGCTCCGTCGCCGACCGGGAGGACCAGGCCGTCGAGGCCGCCCTGCGCCCCAAGGACCTCGGCGAGTTCATCGGTCAGGAGAAGGTCCGCGAGCAGCTCGACCTCGTCCTGCGCGCCGCACGCGCGCGCGGCGCCACCGCCGACCACGTGCTGCTCTCCGGCGCGCCGGGCCTCGGCAAGACCACCCTGTCGATGATCATCGCGGCCGAGATGGGCGCCCCCATCCGCATCACCTCGGGCCCCGCCATCCAGCACGCCGGCGACCTCGCCGCCATCCTCTCCTCCCTCCAGGAGGGCGAGGTCCTCTTCCTCGACGAGATCCACCGCATGTCCCGGCCGGCCGAGGAGATGCTGTACATGGCGATGGAGGACTTCCGCGTCGACGTGATCGTCGGCAAGGGCCCCGGTGCCACCGCCATCCCGCTGGAGCTGCCGCCGTTCACCCTGGTCGGCGCCACGACCCGGGCGGGTCTGCTGCCGCCCCCGCTGCGCGACCGCTTCGGCTTCACCGCGCACATGGAGTTCTACGAGCCGCACGAGCTGGAGCGCGTCGTGCACCGCTCGGCGCACCTGCTCGACGTCGAGATCGAGCCGGACGGCGCCGCCGAGATCGCCGGCCGCTCCCGCGGCACGCCCCGTATCGCCAACCGTCTGCTGCGCCGCGTCCGCGACTACGCGCAGGTCAAGGCGGACGGCGTGATCACCCGCGAGATCGCGGCGGCCGCCCTCGCCGTGTACGAGGTCGACGCGCGCGGACTCGACCGGCTCGACCGCGCCGTGCTGGAGGCCCTGCTCAAGCTGTTCGGCGGCGGCCCCGTCGGCCTGTCCACCCTCGCCGTCGCGGTGGGGGAGGAGCGGGAGACCGTCGAGGAGGTCGCCGAACCGTTCCTCGTCCGGGAGGGACTGCTGGCCCGCACCCCGCGCGGCCGTGTGGGCACGCCCGCCGCCTGGGCGCACCTCGGGCTGACCCCGCCCAGGTCCGCGACGACGGGAAACGGACAAGGGGACCTGTTCGGGGCGTGAGGGCGATGTGATCGCTTCGTGACGGCGAGGGCATTGGCCTGAGCAGGAACCCAGGTGCCATGCTGAGCGTTGTTCCATGCGCGCGGACTCGCTTAGACTCCGCCGATGCCGCCCTTGCGGGTGGCGCCGACCCACACCCCCGTCAACAGGCCGCTCTCCGTCGCGGTCGCGCGAAGGAAACCCCGTCCCGTGAATGCCTTTACCCTTCTCCCCTTCATCGTGCTCATCGCGGCCATGTTCCTGATGACGCGCTCGGCCAAGAAGAAGCAGCAGCAGGCCGCCTCCATGCGGAACGAGATGCAGCCCGGCTCCGGCGTCCGCACCATCGGGGGGATGTACGCGACGGTCAAGGAGGTCAACGAGGACACCGTCCTCCTCGACGCCGGACCGGGCGTCGACCTCCTCTTCGCCAAGAACGCCATCGGTGCCGTGCTCACCGACGACGAGTACAACCGCATCGTGCACGGCATCGAGCACGATCTGAAGTCCGACGCCTCCGTCGTCCCCGACGACGCCTCCTCCCTCACCGAGAGCGACGAGACCGACGGGCCCGCCGCCGCTGCCGCCGCCGACGAGAAGATCGAGCTCGGTAAGAAGGACGCCGCCGAGCGCGGGGACGACGCCATCCAGGCCGCCGAGGACAAGGCCGAAGCGGCCCAGGCCGCCGACGCCAAGGCGGAGGACGAGCCGAAGAAGACCGACGGCGACTCCGACGCGAAGTAGTCACGCCCCGGGACGCGCGGCGGCGGCACCCCGCCCCGCGCAGCCCGGGCGCGTCTGTTTCGCACGGGAGCCCGACACCATGTCATGGCCGACCGCGCCGACCGGGCGCGGGGCGGCCCGAGAGGGAGTACGAGAAGGTGGCAGCACCTAAGAGGGGCCGGAGCGCGAGCGCCCAGAGCAAGCCAGGGCGCTCGCTGGCCCTCATCCTGATCGCCATCGTGGCGCTGACCGGAGGCATGTTCCTCTCCGGGCACAAGACTCCGCGTCTCGGCATCGACCTCGCCGGTGGCACGAGCATCACGCTCAAGGCGAAGGCCGACCAGGGGGCCGCGATCAACAAGGCCAACATGGACACCGCGGTCGACATCATGAACCGCCGGGTCAACGGCCTGGGCGTCTCCGAGGCGGAGGTGCAGACCCAGGGGACCGACAACATCATCGTCAACATCCCCAAGGGCACCAACTCCAAGGAAGCCCAGCAGCAGGTCGGCACCACCGCCAAGCTGTACTTCCGGCCGGTCCTGGCCAGCGAGCCCAGCGCGGGCGCCGCGAAGAGCCCCTCGCCGAGCGCCACCTCCAGCGGCAGCTCCTCGCCGAAGCCGAACGCGAGCCCGTCGGCGAGCGGCTCCTCCGGCCAGAAGGCCTCCTCGTCCGGCTCCGGGTCCCCGACGGCCACGGCGACCTCTCAGGGCCGCGCCGTCAGTGACGCGCTGAAGGCCGACTCGACCCCCTCGCCGAGCGGTTCCGCGTCGGGCGGCGCCAAGCCGTCCGGCACCCCGTCGGCCTCCGCCAGTGCCAGCGCCGAGGCCGCCAAGCTCCAGGCCCAGTACGCGGCCCTGGACTGCTCCAAGCCCGCCACCCGCGCGGCCGCCGGCAAGAATGCCAAGCCGAGCGAGTCCACCGTGGCCTGCGGCGAGATCGACGGCACCTGGTACAAGTACGTGCTCGGCCCCGCCGCCGTGGACGGCACCGAGGTGAAGAAGGCGCAGGCCGTCTTCGACACCCAGGGCGCCGCCGGCTGGCAGGTCCAGATGACCTTCACCAAGAGCGGCGCCGACAAGTTCGCCGACATCACCGGTCAACTGGCCAAGAACCAGCGGCCGCAGAACGAGTTCGGCATCGTCCTCGACGGGGAGGTCGTCTCCAGCCCGTTCGTGCAGCAGGCCATCACCGGCGGCCAGGCGGAGATCTCCGGCAGCTTCAAGCAGGAGGAGGCGCAGAGCCTCGCCAACATGCTGTCGTACGGCGCGCTGCCGCTGTCCTTCAAGGAGGACACCGTCACCACGGTGACCGCCGCGCTCGGCGGCGAGCAGCTGCACGCCGGTCTGCTCGCGGGCGCGATCGGCCTCGCGCTGGTCGTGCTCTACCTCGTGATCTACTACCGCGGCCTGTCGCTCGTCGCCATGGCCTCCCTCCTGGTCTCCGCGATCCTCACCTACGTGATCATGGCGCTGCTCGGCCCGGCCATCGGCTTCGCGCTGAACCTCCCGGCCGTCTGCGGTGCCATCGTCGCCATCGGTATCACCGCGGACTCGTTCATCGTGTACTTCGAGCGCATCCGGGACGAGATCCGCGAAGGCCGTACCCTGCGCCCCGCCGTCGAGCGGGCCTGGCCGCGCGCCCGGCGCACCATCCTGGTCTCCGACTTCGTGTCGTTCCTCGCCGCCGCGGTGCTGTTCATCGTCACCGTCGGCAAGGTCCAGGGCTTCGCGTTCACCCTGGGTCTGACCACCCTGCTCGACGTCGTCGTGGTCTTCCTGTTCACCAAGCCGCTGATGACGCTCCTGGCCCGCCGCAAGTTCTTCGCGAACGGCCACAAGTGGTCCGGACTCGACCCCAAGGGCCTGGGCGCCAAGCCGCCGCTGCGCCGCACCCGCCGTCCCGGTGGTCCCGCCGCCGGCCCCGTCGACCCGAAGGAGGCCTGAGCCATGTCGAAACTCGGCAGCCTCGGCGCTCGACTGCACCGCGGTGAGATCTCGTACGACTTCGTCGGCAAGCGCAAGATCTGGTACGGCGTCTCCATCCTGATCACCATCACGGCCATCGTGGGCCTCGCGGTGCGCGGCCTGAACATGGGCATCGAGTTCCAGGGCGGCGCGGTCTTCACGACGCCCACCAAGATGAGCGCCTCGGTGGCGCAGGCCGAGCAGTACGCCACGGACGCCTCCGGCCACGAGGCGATCGTGCAGAAGCTGGGCAACGGCAGCCTGCGCATCCAGATCGCCGGCATCGACACCGACCAGTCCGACAAGGTCAAGCAGGAGCTGGCCAAGGACCTGAACCTCGACCCCGAGAAGCTCGCCGCCGACCTGGTCGGCCCGAGCTGGGGCGAGCAGGTCGCCAACAAGGCCTGGGAGGGCCTGGCGATCTTCATGGTCCTTGTCGTGATCTACCTGGCGATCGCCTTCGAGTGGCGCATGGCGGTCGCGGCCCTGGTCGCGCTGATCCACGACATCACGATCACGACCGGTATCTACGCGCTCGTCGGCTTCGAGGTCACGCCCGGCACGGTCATCGGTCTGCTGACCATCCTCGGTTACTCGCTCTACGACACGGTCGTCGTCTTCGACAGCCTCAAGGAGCAGACGAAGGACATCACCAAGCAGACCCGCTTCACCTACAGCGAGATCGCCAACCGGTCGATCAACGGCACCCTGGTCCGCTCCATCAACACCACGGTCGTCGCGCTGTTGCCGGTGGCCGGCCTGCTCTTCATCGGCGGCGGCTTCCTCGGCGCCGGCACGCTGAACGACATCTCGCTGTCGCTGTTCGTGGGTCTCGCGGCCGGTGCGTACTCGTCGATCTTCATCGCCACCCCGCTCGTCGCCGACCTCAAGGAGCGCGAGCCGGCGATGAAGGCGCTCAAGAAGCGGGTCCTGGCCAAGCGCGCCCAGGCGACCACGGAGGACGACCTCACCGAGGAGCGTTCCACCGGGGACGACGCCGAGGGCGCCACTCCCGCCGTCGTCGGCCCGCGCAACCAGCCCGCGTCCCGCAACCGGGGCCGTGGCCGGACGCCGGGGAAGCGCCGATGACCGACATCAAGGAGCTGCTGCTCAGCCGCATCCGTGACGTCGCCGACTACCCGGAGCCGGGCGTGATGTTCAAGGACATCACCCCGCTGCTGGCCGACCCGGCCGCGTTCACGGCCCTCACCGACACCCTGGCCGAGATCGCCGCCGGCACCGGCGCGACCAAGGTCGTCGGACTGGAGGCCCGCGGCTTCATCCTCGGCGCGCCGGTCGCCGTCCGCGCGGGCCTGGGCTTCATCCCGGTCCGCAAGGCCGGCAAGCTGCCCGGGGCCACCCTCCGGCAGGCGTACGACCTCGAGTACGGCTCCGCCGAGATCGAGGTGCACGCCGAGGACCTGGCTGCCGGCGACCGCGCGCTGATCGTGGACGACGTCCTGGCCACCGGCGGTACCGCCGAGGCCGCGGTCCAGCTCATCCACCGCGCCGGCGCCGAGGTCTGCGGCGTCGCCGTCCTGATGGAACTGGGCTTCCTGAGCGGGCGCGCCCGCCTGGAGCCGGTCCTGGACGGGGCACCGGTCGAGGCACTGCTCCAGGTCTGAAGCGAGCGACAGCGCAGCGGCGGCCGCCCCGGTACCACCGGGGCGGCCGCTCGCGTCACCGGACCCGGCCCGGCGGATCGCCGTACCGGCATCCGCCGCACCCTCGCGGGAAGCCCCGGGACACCTCCCGGAATCCCACGGGAGCCTCCCGTGTTGCAGGGGTAGACGGTCCTCAGAGCCGCCTGCGGGCGATGACCACGCGCAGGATCGCTACCATGGGATCTCCGGAGCCTGACCGGGGGACCCGGAACGCGCACGAGGAGTCCTCTTGCCAGACGAGGCCCAGCACCTGACCGCCGCCAAGCCCGAGTCCGCCTCGGCAGCCGCGGCCAAGCCCGCGCCCAACGCGCCCCACGCGAAGAACGACACCCGCGGGCCGGTCGAGCACGCCCAGTCCGCGCCCGTCGAGAAGAGCGCCGAGGCCTCGCGTCCCAAGCCCGCCCCCGCTCCCGAGAACACCCGGTCCGGGGCAGCCCCGGCGGAGCGCCCGGCACAGCCGCCCGTGGTGCGCCAGCCCGCCACCCCGCCGGCCCGCAGCGGCTCGTCGAACCGCGTCCGCGCCCGCCTCGCCCGCCTCGGCGTCCAGCGCGCGAACCCCTACAACCCGGTCCTGGAGCCGCTCCTGCGGATAGTCCGCAGCAACGACCCCAAGATCGAGAACGCGACGCTCCGCCAGATCGAGCGCGCCTACCAGGTCGCCGAGCGCTGGCACCGCGGCCAGAAGCGCAAGAGCGGCGACCCGTACATCACGCATCCCCTCGCCGTCACCACCATCCTCGCCGAGCTGGGCATGGACCCGGCCACCCTCATGGCGGGGCTGCTGCACGACACCGTCGAGGACACCGAGTACGGCCTGGAGGACCTGCGCCGAGACTTCGGCGACGTCGTCGCCCTGCTCGTCGACGGCGTGACCAAGCTGGACAAGGTCAAGTTCGGCGAGGCGGCCCAGGCCGAGACCGTGCGCAAGATGGTCGTGGCGATGGCCAAGGACCCGCGCGTCCTGGTCATCAAGCTCGCCGACCGCCTGCACAACATGCGCACCATGCGCTACCTGAAGCGCGAGAAGCAGGAGAAGAAGGCGCGCGAGACCCTGGAGATCTACGCGCCGCTCGCCCACCGCCTGGGCATGAACACCATCAAGTGGGAGCTGGAGGACCTCGCGTTCGCGATCCTCTACCCCAAGATGTACGACGAAATCGTCCGGCTGGTGGCCGAAAGGGCACCGAAGCGTGACGAGTACCTGGCCATAGTGACCGACGAGGTCCAGGCCGACCTGCGCGCCGCCCGCATCAAGGCGACCGTCACCGGCCGCCCGAAGCACTACTACAGCGTCTACCAGAAGATGATCGTGCGGGGCCGCGACTTCGCCGAGATCTACGACCTGGTGGGCATCCGCGTCCTCGTCGACACGGTCCGCGACTGCTACGCCGCCCTCGGCACGGTGCACGCGCGATGGAACCCGGTCCCCGGCCGGTTCAAGGACTACATCGCGATGCCCAAGTTCAACATGTACCAGTCGCTGCACACGACGGTCATCGGGCCCAACGGCAAGCCGGTCGAGCTGCAGATCCGCACCTTCGACATGCACCGCCGCGCCGAGTACGGCATCGCCGCGCACTGGAAGTACAAGCAGGAGGCCGTCGCCGGCGCCTCCAAGGTCCGCACCGACGTGCCGAAGGCCGGCAAGGACAAGGACGCCATCAACGACATGGCGTGGCTGCGGCAGCTGCTGGACTGGCAGAAGGAGACCGAGGACCCCGGGGAGTTCCTGGAGTCCCTGCGCTTCGACCTGTCGCGCAACGAGGTCTTCGTCTTCACCCCCAAGGGCGACGTCATCGCGCTGCCCGCCGGGGCGACCCCGGTCGACTTCGCGTACGCCGTCCACACCGAGGTCGGCCACCGCACCATAGGAGCACGGGTCAACGGCCGCCTCGTACCGCTCGAGTCCACCCTGGACAACGGGGACCTGGTCGAGGTCTTCACCTCCAAGGCGCCCGGCGCCGGCCCGTCCCGCGACTGGCTCGGCTTCGTCAAGTCGCCCCGGGCGCGCAACAAGATCCGCGCCTGGTTCTCCAAGGAGCGCCGCGACGAGGCGATCGAGCAGGGCAAGGACGCCATCGTCCGCGCCATGCGCAAGCAGAACCTGCCGATCCAGCGCATCCTCACCGGCGACTCGCTCGTCACGCTCGCGCACGAGATGCGCTACTCGGACATCTCCGCGCTGTACGCGGCGATCGGCGAGGGCCATGTCTCCGCGCCGAACATCGTGCAGAAGCTGGTCCAGGCGCTCGGCGGCGAGGAGGCGGCCACCGAGGAGATCGACGAGGCGGTCCCGCCGTCCCGCAGCCGCGGCCGCAAGCGCCGCTCCAGCGCCGACCCCGGCGTCGTGGTCAAGGGCGTCGACGACGTGTGGGTCAAGCTGGCCCGCTGCTGCACGCCCGTGCCCGGTGACCCGATCATCGGCTTCGTCACGCGCGGCAGCGGTGTGTCGGTCCACCGCAGCGACTGCGTCAACGTCGACTCGCTGTCCCGCGAGCCCGAGCGCATCCTCGACGTCGAGTGGGCGCCCACCCAGTCCTCGGTCTTCCTGGTCGCCATCCAGGTCGAGGCCCTGGACCGCTCCCGGCTGCTGTCGGACGTCACGCGCGTCCTGTCCGACCAGCACGTCAACATCCTGTCGGCGGCCGTCCAGACCTCCCGCGACCGGGTGGCCACCTCCCGGTTCACCTTCGAGATGGGCGACCCCAAGCACCTCGGTCACGTCCTGAAGGCCGTACGCGGTGTCGAGGGCGTGTACGACGTCTACCGCGTGACCTCCGGACGCAGCCGGTCGTAGTCGCCGACGGACGTGCGAAAGGGCCCCGTACGACCGTACGGGGCCCTTTCACACAGCCGGCGAACCGGTCAGCCGCCGAACTCCTGCAGGCCCTTCAGGGCCTGGTCCAGCAGCGCCTGGCGGCCTTCCAGCTCCCGCTCCAGCTTGTCGGCCCGGGAGTTGTTGCCCTGGGCGCGCGCCTGCTCGATCTGTCCGCGCAGCTTGTCCACGGCGGCCTGGAGCTGCCCGGTCAGACCCTCGGCACGCGCACGCGCCTCCGGGTTCGTCCGGCGCCACTCGGCCTCCTCGGCCTCCTGGATCGCCCGCTCGACCGCGTGCATCCGGCCCTCGACCTTCGGGCGCGCGTCCCGCGGGACGTGGCCGATGGCCTCCCAGCGCTCGTTGATCGAGCGGAAGGCGGCCCGGGAGCCCTTGAGGTCCGAGATCGGGAGGAGCCTCTCGGCCTCCTCGGCCAGCTCCTCCTTCAGCTTCAGGTTCTCCGCCTGCTCCGCGTCCCGCTCGGCGAACACCGAGCTGCGGGCGGCGAAGAAGACGTCCTGGGCGCCGCGGAAGCGGTTCCACAGGTCGTCCTCGTGCTCGCGCTGGGCGCGGCCGGCCGCCTTCCAGTCCGCCATCAGCTCGCGGTACCGGGCCGCCGTCGGACCCCAGTCCGTGGAGCCGGACAGCGCCTCGGCCTCGGCGACCAGCCGCTCCTTGATCCGGCGGGCGTCCTCGCGCTGCGCGTCGAGCTGCGCGAAGTGTCCCTTGCGGCGCTTGGAGAACGCCGACCGGGCGTGCGAGAAGCGGTGCCACAGCTCGTCGTCGGACTTGCGGTCCAGACGCGGCAGCCCCTTCCACGTGTCCACCAGGGCCCGCAGCCGCTCACCGGCCACCCGCCACTGGTCGGACTGCGCAAGCTCCTCCGCCTCGGCGACCAGCTCCTCCTTGGCCCTCCTGGCCTCGTCGGACTGCTTGGCCCGCTGCTGCTTGCGCTCCTCACGGCGCGCCTCGACGGTCTGGACGAGCTTGTCCAGCCGCTTGCGCAGCGAGTCCAGGTCGCCGACCGCGTGGTGCGCCTCCACCTGCTCGCGCAGGTGGTCGATCGCCGTCTGGGCGTCCTTCGCCGACAGGTCGGTGGTCTGGACTCGCTTCTCGAGGAGGCCGATCTCGACAACCAG
Source organism: Streptomyces sp. 1222.5 (assembly GCF_900105245.1). Taxonomy (NCBI): domain Bacteria; kingdom Bacillati; phylum Actinomycetota; class Actinomycetes; order Kitasatosporales; family Streptomycetaceae; genus Streptomyces; species Streptomyces sp. 1222.5. Next base: position 6,986,024 of record NZ_FNSZ01000001.1, read on the forward strand.
GCCCTCGTACTTGCGCTCGAAGTAGGCAAGCGCCTCCTCAGGGGAGCCGGCCGCCCAGGATCCGACGACCTGCTCGCCGTCGGCCGTACGCACGTACACGGTCCCCGTCTCGTCGACGCGGCCCCACGGGTCGCTGCTCACAGCGCCTCCTCCACATGATGCCTGCGGGGCCTCAGCACCCCCGGGCATCGTCCACAGTTTCGTCACGGCCAACATAGGCGACCAGCGGGTTGCCTGTCCGCATCCAGCACGACCGAAAATTGGGCAGCCCGCCGTTCCCGGGCCACGGTGACGTCAGGACTTGGTGACGGTCGCCTTGTTGATCACCACGGTCGCGTTCGGCGCGGTGTTCCCCGTGGTCGGGTCGGCCGCCTGCGCGCCCGCGTCGGCGATCTTCTTCAGCACCTTCATGCCCGCCGCGTCGATCGTGCCGAACGGGGTGTACTGGGGCGGCAGCGGGCTGTCCTTGTAGACGAGGAAGAACTGGCTGCCGCCGGTGTGCTTCTGGCCGGTGTTGGCCATCGCCACCGTGCCCGCCGGGTACGTGTTGCTCTTCAGGCTCTTGTCCTTGAGGTTCTCGTCCGGGAGCGTGTAGCCGGGACCGCCCATGCCACTGCCCTGCGGGTCGCCGCACTGGAGCACGAAGATGTCCTGCGGGGTGAGCCGGTGGCACTTGGTGTGGTCGAAGTAGCCCTGGCCGGCGAGGAAGGCGAACGAGTTCACCGTGTGCGGGGCCGCCGACGTCTTCAGGTCGACGCCGATGTCACCGCACGTCGTCGCGAGCTTCATCGTGTACTTCGCCGACGTGTCGATCGACATCGCCGGCTCCTTCTTCCAGCTGAGCTTCTTCACCGAGCCCGCCGCCGGCTTGGCGCACGGGTCCGGGGCCTTGCTCGTCGGCGCGGCGCTGGGGGTGACCTCGGCACTGGCGTTGGCCTTGCCGCCGTCGTCGTCCTTCATCACCCCGGTCGTGTACAGGGCGACGCTGCCGATCACGACCACGCCCAGCACCGACGCGATCACGGAGTTGCGCAGGTTGGCCTTGCGCCGCGCCTGGGTGCGCCGCTGCTGCTGCCGCAAGAACTTCTCCCGGGCGAGCTGACGCCGCCGCTGCTCCTGGGTGACCACCGGGTTCTCTCCTCATGCGTCGTGTGTCGGGCGGCACGCGTGCGTCCTGCTGAGCCGATCGCTGCGTGTAGCCCCGTACCGTATATGGGTTCGCTGAGTAAACGGCAGCGCCGGTAGGCTCTGACGCAGCTGAAGCCGCCTGTAATCGACACAACGAAGGACGATCGTGCTCATTGCCGGGTTCCCCGCCGGGGCCTGGGGGACGAACTGCTATCTCGTCGCCCCCGCCGCCGGTGAGGAGTGCGTGATCATCGACCCCGGCCACCAGGCCGCCGAAGGCGTCGAGGAAGCGCTGAAGAAGCATCGGCTCAAGCCAGTCGCCGTCGTCCTCACCCACGGACACATCGACCACGTCGCCTCGGTCGTCCCCGTGTGCGGTGCCCACGACGTACCGGCCTGGATCCACCCGGAGGACCGGTACATGATGACCGACCCCGAGAAGGCGCTCGGCCGGTCCATCGGCATGCCGCTCATGGGCGAGCTGACCGTGGGGGAGCCGGACGACGTCAAGGAGCTGACCGACGGCGCGCGGCTGTCGCTCGCGGGCCTGGAGTTCTCCGTCGCGCACGCGCCGGGCCATACCAAGGGGTCGGTGACGTTCCGGATGCCCGAGTCGAGCGACATCCCGTCGGTCTTCTTCTCCGGGGATCTGCTCTTCGCCGGCTCCATCGGACGCACCGACCTGCCCGGCGGTGACATGGCCGAGATGCTCGACTCGCTGGCCCGCGTGTGCCTGCCGCTCGACGACTCGACCGTGGTGCTGTCCGGCCACGGCCCCCAGACGACCATCGGCCAGGAGCGCGCCACCAACCCGTATCTGCGGCAGGTGGCCGCCGGCCCGGGAGCGGATGTCGACGCTCCCCGACGAGGAATGTGACGAGAGCTTCCGTGAGCACCTTCAAGGCCCCCAAGGGCACCTACGACCTGATTCCGCCGGATTCGGCCAAGTACCTCGCGGTGCGTGAGGCGATCGCCGCGCCGCTGCGCAACTCCGGCTACGGCTACATCGAGACGCCCGGATTCGAGAACGTCGAGCTCTTCGCGCGTGGTGTCGGCGAGTCCACCGACATCGTGACCAAGGAGATGTACGCCTTCGAGACCAAGGGCGGCGACCGGCTGGCCCTGCGCCCCGAGGGCACCGCGTCCGTACTGCGCGCGGCCCTGGAGGCCAACCTGCACAAGGCGGGCAACCTCCCGGTCAAGCTCTGGTACTCCGGCTCCTACTACCGCTACGAGCGCCCCCAGAAGGGCCGTTACAGGCACTTCTCCCAGGTGGGCGCCGAGGCGATCGGCGCGGAGGACCCGGCGCTCGACGCCGAGCTGATCATCCTGGCCGACCAGGCGTACCGCACGCTGGGCCTGCGCGACTTCCGCATCCTGCTGAACTCGCTGGGCGACCAGGAGTGCCGGCCGGTGTACCGCGCCGCGCTCCAGGAGTTCCTGCGGGGGCTCGACCTGGACGAGGACACCCTCCGCCGCTCGGAGATCAACCCGCTGCGCGTCCTCGACGACAAGCGCGAGTCGGTGCAGAAGCAGCTCACCGGCGCCCCGCTGCTGCGGGACTACCTGTGCGACGCCTGCAAGGCGTACCACGAGGAGGTCCGTGATCTGATCACGGCGGCGGGAGTGGCCTTCGAGGACGACCCGAAGCTGGTGCGCGGCCTGGACTACTACACCCGCACCACCTTCGAGTTCGTGCACGACGGCCTGGGCTCCCAGTCCGCCGTGGGCGGGGGCGGCCGCTACGACGGCCTGTCCGAGATGATCGGCGGCCCCGCGCTGCCGTCCGTCGGCTGGGCCCTCGGGGTGGACCGCACAGTGCTGGCCCTGGAGGCCGAGGGCGTCGAACTGGACATCCCCGCCGCCACCAGCGTCTTCGCCGTGCCGCTCGGCGAGGAGGCCCGCCGGGTCCTGTTCGCGAAGGTCACCGAGCTGCGCAAGGTCGGCATCGCGGCGGACTTCTCCTACGGCGCCAAGGGCCTGAAGGGCGCCATGAAGAACGCCAACCGCAGCGGCGCCCGCTACACGATCGTCGCGGGCGAGCGCGACCTCGCCGACGGCGTCGTACAGCTCAAGGACATGGAGTCCGGCGAGCAGGCGGCGATCGGCGTCAACGAGATCGTGGCGGAACTGGAGTCACGGCTCGGCTGAGCGACGGGCCACCGAGGGGCGCCGGGTCTTCCCGGCGCCCCTTTCCCGTACCCGTCGTCAACTCGGCGGCCCCGTGTTCGCCCTGCCGGACGATCCCCGAAAGAGACTTCCGCGCAAGGGGAGCCGTCGCGGGGGCCGGACCGGGATTCCGGCCGTCCACCCGCGGTCGCGGCCTCCCGAGCGGCGGCCGGAACCGAACGGTCCGTGACCGCCGTGCGTACCTCCTTATGTTCACCGAACGGTGGACACACCAGGCTGTGCGGCACAATGGCCCTGCCCGAAGATGGTCCAACTCTCAAGTGACGGAATCGGCGTGATGAGCAAGACGACAGTGAAAGACGTCTCCACCGAGCCCGGTCCCGAGCGTGCCGCCGACGCCCCGCGCACGGTGGGCGGCAGCCGCGCCTTCGCCCTGCTGCTGGTGATCACCGGCGCGGCCGGACTGCTGGCCGCGTGGGTCATCACGATCGACAAGTTCAAGCTCCTCGAGGCCAAGGTCGCGGGCAAGACCTTCACCCCCGGGTGCAGCCTTAACCCGGTCGTCTCCTGCGGCAACGTCATGGAGAGCAAGCAGGCCGCCGCGTTCGGCTTCCCGAACCCGATGCTCGGCCTCGTCGCCTACGGCATCGTCGTCTGCGTCGGCATGAGTCTGCTGGCCCGCGCCCGGTTCCCGCGCTGGTACTGGCTGACCTTCAACTTCGGCTGCCTCTTCGGCGTCGCCTTCTGCACCTGGCTGCAGTTCCAGTCCCTTTACCGGATCAACGCCCTGTGCCTGTGGTGCTCGCTGGCATGGGTCGCGACGATCACCATGTTCTGGTACGTGACCTCGTTCAACATCCGCAACGACTTCCTGCCGACCCCGCGCCGGCTGAAGAGCTTCTTCGGCGAGTTCACCTGGGTCGTGCCCGTGCTGCACGTCGGCATCATCGGCATGCTGGTCCTCACGCGCTGGTGGGACTTCTGGACCAGCTGAGGCGCCCGCTCCCGGGCCCCGGAGGGATTGTCGGTGGGGTGATTTAGGGTTTCAGCGTGGAACCCGACCTCTTCACCGCCGCAGCAGAAGAACGCCAGGAGAAGGACCCGTCAGCGAGTCCCCTGGCGGTGCGCATGCGCCCGCGCACGCTCGACGAGGTCGTGGGCCAGCAGCATCTCCTCAAGCCCGGCTCGCCGCTGCGCCGGCTGGTCGGCGAGAGCGGCGGCGGCCCGGCCGGACCGTCCTCCGTGATCCTCTGGGGCCCGCCCGGCACCGGCAAGACGACCCTCGCGTACGTCGTCTCCAAGGCCACCGACAAGCGGTTCGTCGAGCTGTCCGCCATCACCGCGGGCGTCAAGGAGGTCCGCGCGGTCATCGACGGCGCACGCCGCGCCACCGGCGGTTTCGGCAGGGAGACCGTCCTCTTCCTCGACGAGATCCACCGCTTCAGCAAGGCACAGCAGGACTCCCTCCTGCCCGCCGTCGAGAACCGCTGGGTGACGCTGATCGCGGCCACCACGGAGAACCCGTACTTCTCGGTGATCTCCCCGCTGCTCTCCCGCTCCCTGCTCCTCACCCTCGAACCGCTCACCGACGACGACGTCCGCGGCCTGCTGAGACGCGCGCTGAGCGACGAGCGCGGCCTCAAGGACGCCGTCGCCCTCCCCGAGGAAACCGAGGAACACCTGCTCCGGATCGCCGGCGGCGACGCCCGCCGTGCCCTGACGGCCCTGGAGGCCGCCGCCGGGGCCGCCCTGGACCAGGGCGAGTCCGAAATCGGCCTCGCGACGCTGGAACGGACGGTCGACCGCGCCGCCGTGAAGTACGACCGCGACGGCGACCAGCACTACGACGTCGCCAGCGCACTCATCAAGTCCATCCGCGGCTCGGACGTCGACGCGGCCCTGCACTACCTGGCCCGCATGATCGAGGCCGGCGAGGACCCCCGGTTCATCGCCCGCCGCCTGATGATCTCCGCCAGCGAGGACATCGGCCTGGCCGACCCGAACGCCCTGCCCATCGCCGTGGCCGCGGCCCAGGCCGTCGCGATGATCGGCTTCCCCGAGGCCGCGCTCACCCTCAGCCACGCGACCATCGCCCTGGCGCTCGCCCCCAAGTCCAACTCGGCGACCACCGCGATCGGCGCCGCGCTGGAGGACGTGCGCAAGGGGCTGGCCGGTCCGGTCCCGCCCCACCTGCGCGACGGCCACTACAAGGGGGCCGCCAAGCTCGGCCATGCGCAGGGGTACGTGTACCCGCACGACCTGCCCGAGGGCATCGCCGAGCAGCAGTACGCCCCCGACGCCCTCAAGGACCGCGCGTACTACGCCCCGACCCGGCACGGCGCCGAGGCCCGCTACGCGGACGCGGTGGAGTGGACGAGGAACCACCTCGGTCGCAAGCGGTCATGAGCACCCTGTAGAATCCGTCGGAGTGCTGCGTCCCGTGTCCGGCTTCGGTCGGCGCCTCAGGCGGGACATCCAGCCGGATCTTTCGATCCAGGAGCGTCGCGCACCGTCGTAGGTGTCGCGGGCAGCCCACCACCACCCGGAGTTCCGGGACCGGTCGGTGGGCCGTTCGTGTGCTGCACGTATGTGCCCAGATCAGGGGAGCGGCTGCCTGACACGTCCCGCGTGGACCTGTCGGGAATTCCCCGGCTGCGGATGCGACCTCCCGTAACCCTGAGGCAGCCGAAAAGGAAAAGGAAAACAAGTGGCGAACCAGTCCCGCCCCAAGGTCAAGAAGTCGCGTGCCCTCGGCATCGCGCTGACCCCGAAGGCCGTCAAGTACTTCGAGGCCCGTCCCTACCCGCCGGGCGAGCACGGCCGTGGCCGCAAGCAGAACTCGGACTACAAGGTCCGTCTGCTGGAGAAGCAGCGTCTGCGCGCGCAGTACGACGTGTCCGAGCGCCAGCTCGTCCGCGCCTACGAGCGTGCCTCCAAGGTCCAGGGCAAGACCGGTGAGGCCCTGATCATCGAGCTCGAGCGCCGTCTCGACGCGCTGGTCCTGCGTTCGGGCATCGCCCGCACGATCTACCAGGCCCGTCAGATGGTCGTGCACGGCCACATCCAGGTCAACGGCCAGAAGGTCGACAAGCCGTCCTTCCGTGTCCGTCCGGACGACGTCGTGCAGGTCCGCGACCGCTCCAAGGAGAAGACGCTCTTCACGATCGCCCGTGAGGGTGGCTTCGCCCCCGAGGGTGAGACCCCGCGCTACCTCCAGGTGAACCTCAAGGCCCTGGCGTTCCGCCTGGACCGCGAGCCGAACCGCAAGGAGATCCCGGTGATCTGCGACGAGCAGCTCGTCGTCGAGTACTACGCCCGCTGACCCCGGTCACGGCGTAGGCCTCAGCCCGCCGTCTCCCCGCCCTTCCGGGTGGGGGAGGCGGCGGGTTCGCGTTTTCCGGACTCCGCGCACCCCTGGTCCACGGGCCCCCGCGGAGCCGGCAGGGCGCCCAGCGGCCGTACCCCGTCGTGCCGCAGCGCCCGGGCCACGGCCGCCTCCCGGCCCAGCCGCGCCCCCACCCGTACGCACTCCTCGTACCGCGCGTCCCCCAGAGCCTGCCGGGCGGCCGCCTCGCACTGCTCGTGCGGGGCGTTGAAGTACGCCGAGCCGAACAGCGGCAGCCCCACGGACGACCACATCCCGGCCGCCGCGCCCTGCAGCACCGCCGCCTCCGCCGGGTCGCCCTGGGAGACCGTCACCAGCGCCAGCAACTCGATCGCCAGCACCGAGCCCAGCAGGTCGTGGAAGGCGTGCACATGGCGCAGGCAGTCCGCCAGCTGCTCCCGCGCCCGCCCGGCGTCGCCGTCCAGCCAGGCCGCGTACGCCAGTACATAGAGCGCGTACGACCGCGCCCAGCGCTCCCCGTGGTCCTCGCACACCCGGCGCACGTCCTCGCACAGCCGCACCGCGTCCGCCAGGTCCCCCTGGAAGGCCCGGGTCATCGCCAGCTCCACCTGGCCCATCAGCACATTGCTGTTGAGCTCCCCGATCTCCCGGTAGCGGTCCAGCGCCGACCGCAGCAGCGTCTCCGCGCGGGCCATGTCGTCCGTGACCAGGGCCAGGCAGCCGGAGCGGTGCTCCGCGTAGGCCGCCGCCGTCGCATCGGCCGACCGCTCCGCCTGCTCGCGGCACTCCCGCAGCGCCTGGAACGCGGGCACGGTGTCGCCCTGGAGGATCGCCACGTAGCCCAGCACCCACAGCGCCTTGAGCCGCGACTGCTCGTACTCCGAGTCCAGCTCCACGCTGCGCTCCAGCCAGCGGCGCCCCTCCGCCAGCCGCCCGCAGCCCACCCAGCAGAACCACAGCGAACCCGCCAGGTACTGCCCGAGATGCGCCTCCTGCGGCTCGGTCAGGCAGAACTCCAGCGCGGTCCGCAGATTGGGCAGCTCCGCGTCGACCCGAGCGGCCACCTCCCGCTGCCGGGGCGAGAACCAGTCCAGCTCGCACCAGGTCGCCAGGCCCAAATACCAGTCGCGGTGCCGCCGGCGCAGCCGGGCCGCGTCCCCCGTCGCCTCCAGCCAGTCGGCGCCGTAGGCGCGCACGGTGTCCAGCATCCGGTAGCGGGGGCCCGTCGAGGTCTCCTCGCGGGCGACCACGGACTGGGCGAGCAGCTCCGACAGCACGTCCAGCACGTCCTCGGCGGCCAGTCCGTCCCCGCTGCACACGTACTCGGCCGCCTCCAGGTCGAAGGTCTGCGCGAACACCGACAGCCGGGCCCACAGCAGCCGTTCGGCGGGCGTGCACAGCTCGTGGCTCCAGCCGATCGCGGTGCGCAGCGTCTGGTGCCGGGGCAGCGCGTCCCGGCCGCCGCCGGTCAGCAGCCGGAACCGGTCGTCGAGCCGCTGGAGCAGCTGGGCCGGGGACAGGGCCCGCAACCGCCCCGCCGCCAGCTCCAGCGCCAGCGGGATCCCCTCGAGGCGCCGGCACAGCTCCCGCACCTCGGGGCCGTCGGTCATCCGCAGCCCCTGCTCCCGGGCCCGGCCGGTGAACAGCTCCGCCGCCTCGTCCGTGCCCAGCGGGGCCAGCGGGAACAACCGCTCGCCGGCCAGCCCCAGCGGACGCCGGCCCGCGGCCAGCACCCGCAGCTCCGGCAGTCTGCGCAGCAGCTCCGCCGCCAGCCCGGCGCAGGCCTCCACCAGGTGCTCGTACCCGTCCAGCACCAGCAGGACCCGGCGGCCGGCGAGATGCTCCAGCAGCACCTGGCGGGGCGTCCGGGCGGTGTGGTCGGTCAGCCCCAGCGCCTCCAGGACCGCGTACTCCACGAACTGCGGATCCCGCACCGGCGCCAGCTCCACCCGCCCCCCGACCGCGCCGCCCGCCGGGGCGGCGGCCGCCCACCGCGCCGCCGCCCGCACGGCCAGCCGGGACTTGCCGACGCCGCCGACCCCGGTCACCGTCACCAGCCGGGCCCCGTCGAGCGCCGCCGTCAGCGCGGCGAGCTCGGTCGAGCGCCCGACGAACGCGGTCAGTTCGAGGGGCGGATCGGCGTCCGTCCAGGGGCCGGGGCTCTGAGGACCTCGCATGGGACACGGAGCGTACTGAAGTGTGTTCATTCCGTACAATCGCTTCTCGCGACCGCGTGCGCGGCACCGAGGAATCCGGTACGGAGCCCCGGCCCCGGCGCGATAGGCTCGGGGCCACGACTTTTTCGATGCTCAGGCACGTTTGAGGGAGTGGGTGCGCACAGTGTCCGGTGGAGAGGTGGCCGGGATCCTGGTGGCCGTCTTCTGGGCGATCCTGGTCTCCTTCCTCGCCGTCGCACTGGCGAGGCTGGCCCAGACGCTCAAGGCGACCACCAAGCTCGTGGCGGATGTGACCGACCAGGCCGTCCCGTTGCTCGCCGACGCCTCCGCGACCGTGCGCTCCGCGCAGACCCAGATCGACCGGGTCGACGCGATCGCCTCCGACGTCCAGGAGGTCACGTCGAACGCCTCCGCGCTGGCCGGCACCGTCGCCTCCACCTTCGGCGGGCCGCTGGTCAAGGTCGCGGCTTTCGGGTACGGCGTGCGCCGTGCGCTGGGCGGCCGCAAGGAGGACGTGCCGGCCAAGTCGCCCCGGCGTACCGTGATCGTGGGCCGCACGGTTCCCGCCGCACGACGCAAGCGGAAGTAAGGACAGAGACCGAGCGATGTTCCGTCGTACGTTCTGGTTCAGCACGGGCGTCGCCGCCGGTGTGTGGGCCACCACCAAGGTCAACCGCAAGCTCAGGCAGCTCACCCCGGAGAGCCTCGCCGCGACCGCGGCGAACAAGGCGCTGGAGACGGGGCAGCGCCTGAAGGACCGCGCGGTCGGCTTCGCGCTCGACGTCCGCGACAACATGGCGCAGCGGGAGGCCGAGCTGGAGGAGGCCCTCGGCATCCAGGACGACCCCGAACTCCCCGCGCCCCGGCGGTACACCGCCATCGAGAACGACCGCAGCAACCCGAAGTACATCGAGAACACGACGTACTCGTACAACCGGAATGAGGACCACTGATGGAGTCGGCCGAGATTCGCCGCCGCTGGCTGAGCTTCTACGAGGAGCGCGGGCACACCGTCGTGCCTTCGGCGTCGCTCATCGCGGACGATCCGACCCTGCTCCTCGTCCCCGCCGGCATGGTCCCCTTCAAGCCCTACTTCCTGGGTGAGGTCAAGCCGCCCTTCGCGCGCGCCACCAGCGTGCAGAAGTGCGTGCGCACGCCCGACATCGAAGAGGTCGGCAAGACCACGCGCCACGGCACGTTCTTCCAGATGTGCGGCAACTTCTCCTTCGGCGACTACTTCAAGGAAGGTGCCATCAAGTACGCCTGGGAGCTGCTCACCACGCCCCAGGACAAGGGCGGTTACGGCCTGGAGCCGGAGAAGCTCTGGATCACCGTCTACCAGGACGACGACGAGGCCGAGCGCATCTGGCACGAGGTCGTCGGGGTGCCGAAGGAGCGCATCCAGCGCCTCGGCATGAAGGACAACTACTGGTCCATGGGCGTCCCCGGCCCGTGCGGCCCCTGCTCCGAGATCAACTACGACCGCGGCCCCGAGTTCGGCGTCGAGGGCGGCCCGGCCGTCAACGACGAGCGGTACGTGGAGATCTGGAACCTCGTCTTCATGCAGTACGAGCGGGGCGAGGGCATCGGCAAGGACAACTTCGAGATCCTCGGGGAACTGCCGAGCAAGAACATCGACACGGGCCTCGGCCTGGAGCGGCTCGCCATGATTCTGCAGGGCGTGCAGAACATGTACGAGATCGACACCTCCATGGCCGTCATCGAGAAGGCCACCGCGCTGACCGGCGTCCGCTACGGCGACGCCCACGACTCCGACGTGTCGCTGCGCGTCGTCACCGACCACATGCGCACCGCCACCATGCTCATCGGCGACGGTGTCACCCCGGGCAACGAGGGCCGCGGCTACGTCCTGCGCCGCATCATGCGCCGCGCCATCCGCAACATGCGCCTGCTCGGCGCCACCGGTCCGGTCGTCCGCGACCTGATCGACACCGTGATCGGCATGATGGGCCAGCAGTACCCCGAGCTGATCACCGACCGCGAGCGCATCGAGAAGGTCGCCCTCGCCGAGGAGAACGCCTTCCTCAAGACGCTGAAGGCCGGCACCAACATCCTCGACACCGCCGTCACCGAGACCAAGCAGTCCGGCGGCACCGTCCTCTCCGGCGACAAGGCCTTCCTGCTCCACGACACCTGGGGCTTCCCGATCGACCTCACCCTGGAGATGGCCTCCGAGCAGGGGCTCTCCGTGGACGAGGACGGCTTCCGCCGCCTGATGAAGGAGCAGCGGGAGCGCGCCAAGGCCGACGCCCAGGCCAAGAAGACCGGGCACGCCGACATGGGCGCCTACCGCGAGATCGCCGACGCCGCCGGTGCCACCGACTTCATCGGCTACAGCGACACCGAGGGCGAGAGCACGATCGTCGGTCTGCTCGTCGACGGCGTCTCCTCGCCGGCCGCCTCCGAGGGCGACGAGGTCGAGGTCGTCCTCGACCGCACCCCGTTCTACGCCGAGGGCGGCGGCCAGATCGGCGACACCGGCCGGATCCGCGTCGACACCGGTGCCGTCATCGAGGTCCGCGACTGTCAGAAGCCGGTCCCGGGCGTGTACGTCCACAAGGGTGTCGTCCAGGTCGGCGAGGTCACCGTCGGCGCCAAGGCCCACGCCTCCATCGACGCCCGCCGCCGCACGGCCATCGCCCGCGCCCACTCGGCCACCCACCTGACCCACCAGGCGCTGCGCGACGCCCTCGGCCCGACGGCCGCCCAGGCCGGCTCCGAGAACCAGCCCGGCCGCTTCCGCTTCGACTTCGGCTCCCCGTCCGCGGTCCCGACGGCCGTGATGACCGACGTCGAGCAGAAGATCAACGAGGTGCTCGCCCGCGACCTCGACGTGCACGCCGAGGTCATGGGCATCGACGAGGCCAAGAAGCAGGGCGCGATCGCCGAGTTCGGCGAGAAGTACGGCGAGCGCGTCCGCGTGGTCACCATCGGCGACTTCTCCAAGGAGCTGTGCGGCGGCACCCACGTGCACAACACCGCCCAGCTGGGTCTGGTGAAGCTCCTCGGCGAGTCCTCCATCGGCTCGGGTGTCCGCCGTATCGAGGCCCTCGTCGGCGTGGACGCGTACAACTTCCTCGCCCGTGAGCACACGGTCGTGGCCCAGCTCCAGGAACTGATCAAGGGCCGCCCCGAGGAGCTGCCGGAGAAGGTCTCCGCCATGCTCGGCAAGCTGAAGGACGCCGAGAAGGAGATCGAGAAGTTCCGCGCCGAGAAGGTGCTGCAGGCCGCCGGCGGTCTCGCCGAGTCCGCCAAGGACGTGCGTGGTGTGGCGTTGGTCACCGGACAGGTCCCGGACGGCACCACCCCGGACGACCTGCGCAAGCTGGTCCTCGACGTGCGCGGCCGCATCCAGGGCGGCCGGGCCGCCGTGGTCGCCCTGTTCACGGTCAACAACGGCAAGCCGCTGACCGTCATCGCCACCAACGAGGCCGCCCGCGAGCGCGGCCTCAAGGCCGGTGACCTGGTGCGCACGGCCGCCAAGACCCTCGGCGGCGGCGGTGGCGGCAAGCCGGACGTCGCCCAGGGCGGCGGCCAGAACCCGGCCGCCGTCGGTGACGCCGTGGACGCCGTGGAGCGTCTCGTCACCGAGACCGCCAAGTAGGACACGTAAGAACAAGTAGGACACGTAAGAAACGGTCGAGAAGATGCGCAGAGGACGTCGGCTCGCCATCGACGTCGGGGACGCCCGGATCGGGGTCGCCTCGTGCGACCCCGACGGGATCCTCGCCACCCCGGTCGAGACCGTCCCCGGCCGGGACGTCCCGGCCGCCCACCGCCGGTTGCGGCAGCTGGTGGAGGAGTACGAACCGATCGAGGTCGTCGTCGGCCTCCCTCGCTCCCTCAAGGGGGGCGAGGGCCCGGCCGCCGTCAAGGTCCGTGCCTTCGCACAGGAGTTGGCCAAGGGCATCGGGCCGGTGCCGGTGCGGCTGGTCGACGAGCGGATGACGACCGTGACGGCCAGTCAGGGGCTGCGGGCCTCGGGGGTGAAGTCCAAGAAGGGACGGTCGGTCATCGACCAGGCCGCCGCTGTGATCATCCTGCAGCAGGCCCTGGAATCCGAACGGGTGTCAGGCCAGGCACCCGGCGGGGGCGTCGAAGTGGTCATCTGATCGCGATACGGTAACGTTCCGCGCGATGCGCCGGTGTTCGAACAGCCGGGGCACAACAAGAGGCGGAACGGAAGCCGGCCCACCGGCCGCGAGTCCGTCGGCCTCGCGGCTCTAGGGGATCGATGACTGAGTATGGCCGGGGCCCAGGCTCCGAACCGTGGCATCCGGAGGACCCGTTGTACGGGGACGGCGGATGGGAAGGGCAGCAGGCGCACGTCGGCCGGCAGCCTGCCTACGGCGGCCAGCCGCAGCAGCCCTACCCGCAGGAGCCGCAGTACGGCGACTGGAACCAGGAACAGCAGGCCGGGTACGGCGGACAGCAGCAGCATCAGCACTACGACGGCCAGGGCCACTCGCAGTACGACCAGAACTACGCAGGTCACACTCAGCAGCAGCACTTCCACCAGGGCACCTGGGACGCCAGCGGCAGCCACGGCCAGGTGCCCTATGCCGCCGATCCCGGTGATCCGTACGGCCAGCAGCCGGCGGCGTACGGCGCGCAGCAGCCCGACCTCTACGGCACCGAGGACGCCTACCCGCCGCCGGTGCCGCCCGGCCGCCGCCGCCCCGAACCGGAACCGCAACCGGAACCCGCGGCCGAGGAGGAGGAGCACGCCTTCTTCGCGGGAGACGGCGGCGAGGACGACGAGGAGCACGAGCTCCAGAGCCGGCGCGAGAAGCGGGGCAAGGGCCGCAAGCCCGTCAAGAAGAAGAAAGGGCGCACCGGGTGCGCCTGCATGGTGGTCGTCCTCGTCTTCGGCGGTGGCCTCGGCGGGGTCGGCTACTTCGGCTACAAGTTCTACCAAAATCGTTTCGGCGCGGCCCCGGACTACGCGGGCAGCGGCAACGGCGAGCAGGTCACGGTCACCATCCCCAAGGGCGCCGGCGGCTGGGCCATCGGCGAGAAGCTGAAGGAGGCGGGGGTCGTCGAGAGCGCGGCCGCGTTCGTCTCCGCGCTCCAGGCCAACCCCCGGGGCAAGGGGCTCCAGGACGGTGTCTACACGCTCCAGAAGGAGATGTCCGCCGCGAGCGCGGTGGAGCTGATGCTCAGTCCGAAGAGCCGCAGCAACCTGATCCTCGCCGAGGGGCTGCGCAACGCCGCGATCTACAGCATGATCGACAAACGGCTCGGCGTGAAGGCGGGCACCACCGCACGCGTCGCGAAGAAGGACTACAAGCACCTCGGCCTGCCGGCCTGGGCGCTGAACCACCCGAACCTCAAGGACCCGCTCGAAGGCTTCCTCTACCCCTCCAGCTACCCGGTCACCAAGGGTCAGGAGCCCGAGGCCGTGCTGAAGAACATGGTGTCCCAGGCCGCCTCGACGTACCAGGAACTGGGTCTGGAGAAGAAGGCCAAGGTCCTCGGCCTCGACAGCCCCTGGGAACTGCTCACCGTGGCGAGCCTGGTGCAGGCCGAGGGCACGAGCCACGACGACTTCCGCAAGATGGCCGAGGTCGTCTACAACCGCCTCGAACCGGGCAACCCGCAGACCTACGGGCGGCTGGAGTTCGACTCCACGTACAACTACGTGAAGAACCAGAGCAAGATCGACCTGAGCATCGCCGAGCTGCGCAAGTACAACAACCCGTACAACACGTACTTCTCCAAGGGCCTGCCGCCGGGGCCCATCAGCAACCCCGGCGAGGAGGCGCTCAAGGGCGCGCTCGACCCGACCGACGACGGCTGGTACTACTTCATCTCGATGGACGGCAAGACCAGCAAGTTCACCAGGACGCTCGAGGAGCACGAGAAGCTCGTGAACGAGTGGAACGCGTCGCGGAAGAAGAACTGATGACTGTGACACGCCGGGCCGCCGTGCTCGGCTCGCCCGTCGCCCACTCCCTCTCCCCGGTGCTGCACCGGGCCGCGTACGACGAGCTCGGACTCGCCGACTGGTCCTACGACCGCTTCGAGGTCGACGAGGCGGCCCTGCCCGGGTTCTTCGAGGAGCTCGGGCCGGAGTGGGCGGGGCTGTCGCTCACGATGCCGCTCAAGCGGGCCGTCATCCCGCTGCTGGACGGGATCAGCGACACGGCCGCCTCCGTCGACGCGGTCAACACGGTGGTCCTCACCGACGACGGCCGCCGCCTCGGCGACAACACCGACATCCCGGGCATGGTCGCCGCCCTGCGCGAGCACGGGATCGAGGAGGTCGGCTCCGCCGCGATCCTCGGCGCAGGCGCCACCGCCTCCTCCGCGCTGGCCGCGCTGGCCCGGATCTGCACCGGCGAGATCGTCGCCTACGTCCGCAGCGAGGCCCGCGCCGCGGAGATGCGCGAGTGGGGCGAGCGGCTGGACGTGGACGTACGCACCGCGGACTGGGCGGACGCGGCCGAGGCCCTGCGGGCCCCGCTGGTGATCGCCACGACACCGGCCGGTACGACCGACGCCCTCGCCGCCGCCGTGCCCGAGCGCCCCACCACCCTCTTCGACGTGCTCTACGACCCCTGGCCCACCGAGCTGGCGGCCCGCTGGTCCATGTTCGGGGGAGCCGTGGTCAGCGGTCTCGACCTGCTCGTCCACCAGGCCGTCCTTCAGGTCGAGCAGATGACCGGCCGCTCGCCGGCCCCGCTGGAGGCCATGCGGCACGCCGGCGAGAAGGCGCTCGCCGCCCGCTGACCGCCGCCGTACCGTCCGCCTGCTGGACCGGCGGCCGGACACCGGCCCCGGACGTGGGAGGATCGGAGGTGGCGTGCCGGGGTCGCGCACCCGGCCGCGCCGTCGCCGTACGCGCGGACACGCGTACTGAGGGCAGTACCGGGCGCGAACACTGAGGAGCACCGTTGAGCAGGCTGCGTTGGCTGACCGCGGGGGAGTCCCACGGTCCGGCACTGGTCGCAACGCTGGAGGGCCTTCCCGCCGGCGTGCCGATCACCACGGAGATGGTGGCGGACCACCTGGCACGGCGACGGCTCGGTTATGGCCGCGGTGCGCGGATGAAGTTCGAGCGGGACGAGATCACCTTCCTGGGTGGCGTCCGGCACGGCCTGAGCCTCGGTTCCCCGGTGGCGATCATGGTGGGCAACACCGAGTGGCCCAAGTGGGATCAGGTCATGGCGGCCGACCCGGTCGATCCCGAGGTGCTGGCCGGGCTCGCCCGCAACGCGCCGCTGACCCGGCCCCGGCCCGGCCACGCCGACCTGGCGGGCATGCAGAAGTACGGCTTCGACGAGGCCCGCCCGATCCTGGAGCGCGCCTCGGCGCGTGAGACCGCGGCACGGGTGGCGCTGGGCGCCGTGGCCCGCTCCTACCTGAAGGAGACCGCGGGCGTCGAGATCGTCTCGCACGTGGTGGAGCTCTGCTCCGTGAAGGCCCCGCAGGGCGTGTACCCCACGCCGGCCGACGTGGAGAAGCTGGACGCCGACCCGCTGCGCTGCCTGGACGCGGACACCTCGAAGGCGATGGTCGCGGAGGTCGACCAGGCCCACAAGGACGGCGACACCCTCGGCGGTGTGGTCGAGGTGCTGGCCTACGGCGTTCCGGTCGGTCTCGGCTCGCACGTGCACTGGGACCGCAAGCTGGACGCCCGTCTCGCCGGCGCCCTGATGGGCATCCAGGCGATCAAGGGCGTCGAGATCGGTGACGGCTTCGAGCTCGCCCGGGTGCCGGGTTCCCAGGCGCACGACGAGATCGTGCGGACCGACGAGGGCATCCGGCGGACCTCCGGACGCGCGGGCGGCACCGAGGGCGGCCTGTCCACCGGTGAGCTGCTGCGGGTGCGTGCCGCGATGAAGCCGATCGCGACCGTGCCGCGGGCGCTGCGGACGGTCGACGTGACCACCGGCGAGGCGGCCCAGGCGCACCACCAGCGCTCGGACGTGTCCGCCGTGCCGGCCGCCGGCATCGTCGCCGAGGCCATGGTCGCGCTGGTCCTGGCCGACGCGGTCGCGGAGAAGTTCGGCGGCGACAGCGTGGCCGAGACCCGCCGCAACGTGCGGTCGTACCTCGACCACCTGCAGATCCGGTGAGCGCCGTGCCTGCTCTCGTACTCGTCGGTCCGATGGGCGTGGGCAAGTCCACCGTGGGCCGGCTGCTGGCCGAGCGGCTCGGCACCGGGTTCCGGGACACCGACGAGGACATCGTCGCCGCCGAGGGCCGCAGCATCGCCGACATCTTCGTGGGGGAGGGCGAGTCCGCCTTCCGCGCCATCGAGAAGCGGGCGGTGCGGGACGCGCTCACCGGGCACGAGGGCGTCCTCGCGCTCGGCGGCGGTGCCGTCCTCGACGCGGAGACTCGGGCACTGCTCGCCGGGCACCGGGTGGTCTACCTCTCCATGGACGTGGAGGAGGCCGTCAGGCGCACCGGCCTCAACGTGGCCCGCCCGCTGCTGTCGGTCAACCCGCGCAAGCAGTGGCGCGAGCTGATGGAGGCGCGGCGGCACCTGTACGAGGAGGTCGCCACCGCCGTCGTGGCGACGGACGGCCGCACCCCCGAAGAGGTCACCCGAGCAGCGCTGGACGCACTGGAGTTGAAGGAAGCATGAGCGAGTCAGTCACCCGGATCCAGGTCGCAGGCAGCGCCGGGACCGACGCCTACGAGGTGCTGGTCGGCCGGCAACTCCTGGGCGAGCTGGCCGGGCTGATCGGACCGAGGGCCAAGCGGGTGGCGGTGATCCACCCGGAGGCGCTGGCCGAGACCGGCGACGCGCTCCGCGCCGACCTGGCCGGGCAGGGCTACGAGGCCGTCGCCATCCAGGTGCCCAACGCGGAGGAGGCCAAGACCGCCGAGGTCGCCGCCTACTGCTGGAAGGCGCTGGGCCAGTCCGGCTTCACGCGCACCGACGTCGTCGTCGGCGTGGGCGGCGGCGCGACCACGGACCTGGCCGGTTTCGTGGCCGCGACCTGGTTGCGCGGGGTGCGCTGGATCGCCGTCCCGACCACCGTGCTGGCGATGGTCGACGCGGCGGTCGGCGGCAAGACCGGCATCAACACCGCCGAGGGCAAGAACCTGGTGGGCGCCTTCCACCCGCCGGCCGGTGTGCTGTGCGACCTGGCCGCGCTGGACTCCCTGCCGGTGCACGACTACGTCTCCGGTCTCGCGGAGGTCATCAAGGCGGGCTTCATCGCCGACCCGGCGATCCTGGAGCTGATCGAGTCCGACCCCGAGGCCGCCCGGACCCCGGCGGGTCCGCACACGGCCGAGCTGATCGAGCGGTCGATCCGGGTGAAGGCGGAGGTCGTCTCCTCGGACCTGAAGGAGTCGGGTCTGCGGGAGATCCTCAACTACGGCCACACGCTCGGCCACGCCATCGAGAAGAACGAGCGCTACAAGTGGCGGCACGGCGCCGCGGTCGCGGTCGGCATGCACTTCGCCGCCGAACTGGGCCGCCTCGCGGGCCGTTTGGACGACGCGACCGCGGACCGGCACCGCACGGTCCTGGAGTCCGTCGGCCTGCCGCTGCACTACCGCTACGACCAGTGGCCCAAGCTGCTGGAGGCGATGAAGGTCGACAAGAAGTCGCGCGGCGACCTGCTGCGCTTCATCGTCCTCGACTCGATCGGCAAGCCGACCGTCCTGGAGGGCCCCGACCCGGCCGTCCTGCTCGCCGCCTACGGAGAAGTGGGCCAGTAGGTCCCGCACTGTTCCGTACGCCCGTTTCCCCTCGGTCCGATTTCCTTTGCGGAACGGGCACTTCGGGCCGCCCCCGGCCGTTTCACCAAACGACGGCGGGGGACGGTACCGTTCGGTACGGCGCGGGGTGTACCCCCGCTGCCAGCACCAACTGCCCGCAGCGGGTGTGCCGGAGGGGCGCGACACCGCCTCGGGCGCCCCGGCGGCGGACGAGCCGAGTGACGAGACGGAGTGGCAACGGATGCAGCACGCAGTGGGGTCTGAGCTGCCTCCGCCCCACCGGCCGGGGCAGGTGCCGCACGCCGGGTGGGCGCCGGCCGGCCACCACCCGGGCCCGCATCAGGGCAGCCCCCAGGGGCCCGCACCGGTCCCCCCGCCACCCCCGGCGCCGAGCTTCCCGGCCGCGTCCACTCCTGTGCCACCGCCCCCGCCGCACACGCCCGCTCACGCGGCCCCCGATACCACCGGTCACCTGTCCCTGCCACCCGGCGGTCCGGTCGGAGTGCCCATGGCGCCGCCCGCCGCGGTGGTCCCGGACCCGACGGCCACGACCCTGGCCGTCCTGCTGATCGGCCCGGCGGGCGCGGGCAAGACGAGCGTGGCCAAGTACTGGGCGGACCACCGGCGCGTCCCCACCGCCCACATCAGCCTGGACGACGTCCGCGAATGGGTCCGCTCGGGCTTCGCCGACCCCCAGACCGGCTGGAACGACAACTCCGAGGCCCAGTACCGCCTGGCCCGCCGCACCTGCGGCTTCGCCGCCCGCAACTTCCTGGCCAACGGCATCTCCTGCATCCTGGACGACGCCGTCTTCCCGGACCGTCCGGTCGTCGGGCTCGGCGGCTGGAAGCGCCACGTGGGTCCCGGGCTGCTGCCGGTCGTCCTGCTGCCGGGCCTGGACATCGTCCTGGAGCGCAACGCGGAGCGCTCCGGCAACCGCCGCCTCACCGACGAGGAGGTGGCCCGCATCCACGGCCGCATGGCCGGCTGGTACGGCTCGGGCCTCCCGATCATCGACAACTCCCAGCTCGACGTCCCGGGCACCGCGCGGGTGCTGGACGAGGTCCTGGCCAGGGCGATCGCGAGCCCGCCGAGCTGGTGAGTCGGGGGTGCGGATCTCCGCGCGGACCCCACTCGGCCCCACCCAACCGGCACAAATCGGTCAAAACTCCTACGCTCATCTCATGTCAGAGGTGTACGCGAACCGCCGATCCCGCCTGAGGGAACACTTCAACGCGGCCGGTACCGCGGCAGCGCTCGTCACCCGCCCCGCCAACGTGCGCTATCTCGCGGCCGCAGCCCCTCGGGGCGCCGTCCTGCTCCTCGGCAGGCGCGAGGACCTGCTCGTCTGCGCCGGCCCACCCGAGGACCGCCCCTACGAGGGCCGGCCCGACGAGAACCTGCGGCTGCACGTCCTGCCCACGCCGGCCGGTGACGCTGCGGTCGCCGCGGCCGGTCTCGCCGCGGCCCAGGGCGCCGATTCCCTGGCGGTGGAGGAACACCACCTCACCGTGGCCCGGCACAGAACGCTGACGTCGGTCGCCCCCGCCGTGCGTCTCGCCGACATCGGCGGGGCCGTGGAACAGCTCAGGGTCGTCAAGGACGAGGAGGAGATCTCCTGCCTGCGCATCGGCGCGGAGATCGCCGACCAGGCGCTCGGCGAGCTGCTGGAGTCCATCCTGGTCGGCCGCACCGAGCGGCACCTGGCGCTGGAGCTGGAGCGGCGTCTGGTCGACCACGGCGCCGACGGCCCGGCGTTCCCCACCTCCGTGGCCACCGGACCGCACTCCGGCCGGCGCGGCCACCGCCCCACCGACCGGCGGGTGGAGGAGGGCGACTTCCTCTCCGTCTGCCTGGGCGCCACCTACCGCGGCTACCGCTGCGAGATCGGCCGCACCTTCGTCATCGGGACCTCGCCCGCCGACTGGCAGATCGAGCTCTACGACCTCGTCTTCGCCGCTCAGCGCTCCGGACGCGAGTCCCTGGCGCCGGGTGCCGCCTACCGGGACGTCGACCGCGCGGCACGGCAGGTCCTGGACTCCGCCGGCTATGCGGAAGCACTGCCACCGCTGACCGGACACGGTGTCGGACTCGAAATCGACGAGGACCCGCAGCTGGCCCCCGCGGCCATGGGTAAACTGGACGCTTGCGTGCCGGTCACCGTCGAACCGGGGGTCCACCTCCCGGGCCGGGGCGGTGTCCGGATCGATGACACGCTCGTCGTACGCCCCGAGGCGGACGGCGGACCCGAGCTACTCACCATCACGACCAAGGAGCTGCTCGCGCTCTAGCCTCTCGCTGGGCGCGAGACCCGGGGTCGTACGTCAGTCCAGGAGATTCCGCAACCGTGGCTTCCACGAACGACCTCAAGAACGGCATGGTGCTCAAGCTCGAAGGCGGCCAGCTCTGGTCCGTCGTCGAGTTCCAGCACGTCAAGCCCGGCAAGGGCCCGGCCTTCGTGCGCACCAAGCTCAAGAACGTGCTCTCCGGCAAGGTCGTCGACAAGACCTTCAACGCCGGCGTCAAGGTCGAGACGGCCACTGTCGACAAGCGCGACATGCAGTTCTCGTACATGGACGGCGACTACTTCGTCTTCATGGACATGGAGACGTACGACCAGCTGATGGTCGACCGCAAGGCCGTCGGCGACGCCGCCAACTTCCTCATCGAGGGCTTCACGGCCACCGTCGCCCGGCACGAGGGCGAGGTGCTCTTCGTCGAGCTGCCGGCCGCCGTCGAGCTGGTCGTCCAGGAGACCGAGCCGGGCGTCCAGGGCGACCGCTCCACCGGTGGCACCAAGCCCGCCACCCTGGAGACCGGCCACCAGATCCAGGTCCCGCTCTTCATCACCACCGGTGAGAAGATCAAGGTCGACACCCGCAGCAGCGACTACCTCGGCCGGGTGAACAGCTAACCGTGGCTGCCCGCAACACGGCCCGCAAGCGCGCCTTCCAGATCCTCTTCGAGGGCGACCAGCGCGGCGCCGACGTCCTGACGGTCCTCGCGGACTGGATCCGGCTCTCCCGGTCCGACACGCGGCAGCCGCCGGTCAGCGAGTACACGATGCAGCTGGTCGAGGGCTACGCGGAGCACGCGCGGCGCATCGACGAGCTGATCGCCCAGTACGCCGTGGGCTGGACGCTCGACCGGATGCCGGTGGTCGACCGCAACATCCTGCGGCTGGGCGCGTACGAGTTGATCTGGGTCGACGAGACCCCGGACGCCGTCGTCCTGGACGAGATGGTGCAGCTGGCGAAGGAGTTCTCGACGGACGACTCGCCCTCGTTCGTCAACGGCCTGCTGGGGCGCCTGAAAGAACTGAAGCCCACGCTCCGCCGGGCCTGACCCCACCGCCCCGCCGGGGTGGCCGACGTCGTACGAGGGGCGCCGGGAGACTGCAGTACGCCGGCCGCGGGACGTCCGCGGCCTGTCGCGCAGTCCTCGCGCCCCTCAGGCGTGTCGGCGGCCTGCCGGTGCCGGGAGCGGCCCCGTGGCCGCCGCGGGGCGCCCTCCCGGCGTTCCCGTACCAGGGGCGCGCCTCCGCTGTCGTGAAACGCCGCCGGGGCGGCCGGAACCACATGGTTCCGGCCGCCCCGGCGGCACGTTTCTGCTGAGGTATTCGGCGGGGTCAGGCGTCTTCGTGGGTGGCCACCGCGCGGCGCGCGTCCGCGTCCAGGACACCCCAGCTGATCAGCTGCTCGGTGAGGACCGAGGGGGACTGGTCGTAGATGACGGCGAGAGTGCGCAGGTCGTCCTGGCGGATCGACAGCACCTTGCCGTTGTAGTCGCCGCGCTGGGACTGGATCGTCGCCGCGTAGCGCTGCAGCGGGCCCGCCTTCTCGGCCGGCACCGTGGCGAGCCGCTCAAGGTCCAGGACGAGCTTCGGCGGCGGCTCGGCGGCACCGCCCGGCGTGGTGCCCGGCAGCAGTTCCTGCACCGGGACACCATAGAAATCGGCCAGCTCGGCGAGACGCTGGACGGTCACGGCACGGTCACCGCGCTCGTAGGAACCGACCACCACGGCCTTCCAGCGACCCTGGGACTTCTCCTCGACACCGTGGAGGGAAAGGCCCTGCTGGGTGCGGATGGCCCGGAGCTTGGCCCCGAGCTGTTTGGCGTATTCGCTGGACATATAGCTCCCCGGACACTGTGTCGACGCGGCCGGCTGTCTTCCCGCCGCGCGGCTGGTAACTCACTGTGAGGTTACGCAGCGTGACTCTCATGCGTCAAGCCGAATGGTCCACCCCGACTCTTCCGTGGTAGTGGCGACTGATTAGGCCAAGCGGGTGATCGAGACCTCCCGGGGACCTGCTACGGTGGATGGCGCAAATCCGACGTCCTTTAAGGTCCGTCCCGTGAGGCGGAGAAGGAGGTCCGTTTCGTATGGACACGCACGCCAGCGCACAGGCAGCCGATGCGCGACCCGTTCTCGAGGGTCCCGACATCGCGCGGGTGCTGACCCGCATCGCCCACGAGATCGTCGAGCGCGCCAAGGGCGCGGACGACGTGGTGCTCCTCGGCATCCCGACCCGCGGCGTCTTCCTCGCCCAGCGGCTCGCCGCCAAGCTGGAGCAGATCACCGACCGCAAGGTCCCCGTCGGCTCGCTCGACATCACCATGTACCGCGACGACCTGCGCATGCACCCGCCGCGTGCGCTGGCCCGTACCGAGATCCCCGGTGACGGCCTCGACGGCAAGCTCGTCGTCCTCGTCGACGACGTGCTCTTCTCGGGCCGCACCATCCGCGCCGCCCTCGACGCCCTGAACGACATCGGGCGCCCGCGCGCGGTCCAGCTCGCGGTCCTGGTCGACCGCGGCCACCGCGAACTGCCCATCCGCGCCGACTACGTCGGCAAGAACCTCCCCACGTCGCTGCGGGAGACGGTCAAGGTCCAGCTCGCCGAGGAGGACGGTCGCGACACCGTGCTGCTCGGTGTGAAGGCCGACCAGTAGCAACTCAGGCGCCGCGCCGCTTCGGCGTGCCCGCACCCGCGCCCGTTTGCCCCATATCTCCCGAATGAACTGCCTTACGGAGCCTGACAGATGCAGCGTCATCTCATCTCGGCCGCCGACCTCACCCGCGACGACGCCGTCCTGATCCTCGACACCGCCGAGGAGATGGCCCGGGTGGCCGACCGGCCTATCAAGAAGCTGCCGACCCTGCGCGGCCGCACGATCGTCAATCTCTTCTTCGAGGACTCCACCCGCACCCGGATCTCCTTCGAGGCCGCCGAGAAGCGCCTCTCCGCGGACGTGATCAACTTCTCCGCCAAGGGGTCCTCGGTGTCCAAGGGCGAGTCCCTGAAGGACACCGCCCAGACCCTGGAGGCGATGGGGGTGGACGCCGTCGTCATCCGGCACGGCGCCTCCGGTGCCCCCTACCGCCTGGCGAACTCCGGCTGGGTCGACGCCGCGGTCATCAACGCCGGCGACGGCACCCACCAGCACCCGACCCAGGCCCTGCTGGACGCCTTCACCATGCGCCGTCGGCTGGTCGGCCGGGACGCCGGACTCGGCCAGGACCTGTCCGGCAGGCGGATCACCATCGTCGGGGACGTCCTGCACAGCCGGGTGGCCCGCTCCAACGTCGACCTGCTGCACACCCTCGGCGCCGAGGTCACCCTGGTCGCCCCGCCCACCCTGGTGCCGGTCGGCGTCGAGAACTGGCCCTGCGAGGTGTCGTACGACCTCGACAGCACCCTGCCCAAGTGCGACGCGGTGATGATGCTGCGGGTCCAGCGCGAGCGCATGAACGCGGCCTTCTTCCCGACCGAGCGCGAGTACGCCCGGCGCTACGGCCTCAACGGCGACCGCATGGCCAGGCTGCCCGAGCACGCCATCGTGATGCACCCCGGCCCCATGGTCCGCGGCATGGAGATCACCGCCGAGGTCGCCGACTCCGACCGCTGCACCGCCATCGAGCAGGTCGCCAACGGCGTCTCCATCCGGATGGCCGTCCTGTACCTGCTGCTCGGCGGCAACGAACCCGCCGTCACCCGCCCCACCGGTTCCGAGGAGAAGTAACCAGCATGAGCAAGATCCTGATCCGTGGTGCGAAGGTGCTCGGCGGCGAGCCGCAGGACGTCCTGATCGACGGCGAGACCATCGCCGAGGTGGGCACCGGGCTGTCCGCCGAGGGCGCCGAGGTCGTCGAGGCCGCCGGCCAGGTGCTGCTGCCGGGCCTGGTCGACCTGCACACCCATCTGCGCGAGCCGGGCCGCGAGGACTCCGAGACCGTCCTCACCGGCACCCGTGCCGCGGCGAGCGGCGGCTACACCGCCGTCTTCGCCATGGCCAACACCTTCCCGGTCGCCGACACCGCCGGCGTGGTCGAGCAGGTCTACCGGCTCGGCCGCGACCACGGCTACTGCGACGTGCAGCCCATCGGCGCCGTCACCGTCGGCCTGGAGGGCAAGAAGCTCGCCGAGCTGGGCGCCATGCACGAGTCCGCGGCCGGCGTCACCGTCTTCTCCGACGACGGCAAGTGCGTGGACGACGCCGTGATCATGCGCCGCGCCCTGGAGTACGTGAAGGCCTTCGGCGGCGTCGTCGCCCAGCACGCGCAGGAGCCGCGGCTGACCGAGGGCGCCCAGATGAACGAGGGCGTCGTCTCCGCCGAGCTGGGCCTCGGCGGGTGGCCGGCCGTCGCCGAGGAGTCGATCATCGCGCGGGACGTCCTGCTCGCCGAGCACGTCGGCTCCCGCGTCCACATCTGCCACCTCTCGACCGCCGGCTCGGTGGAGATCGTCCGCTGGGCCAAGTCCCGCGGCATCCAGGTCACCGCCGAGGTCACCCCGCACCACCTGCTCCTCACCGACGAGCTGGTGCGCACCTACAACCCCGTCTACAAGGTCAACCCGCCGCTGCGCACCGAGCGGGACGTGCACGCCCTGCGCGAGGCGCTCGCCGACGGCACGATCGACATCGTCGCCACCGACCACGCCCCGCACCCGCACGAGGACAAGGACTGCGAGTGGGCCGCGGCCGCCATGGGCATGGTGGGCCTGGAGACCGCGCTGTCGGTGGTCCAGGAGACGATGGTCGCCACGGGCCTGCTGGACTGGGCCGGCGTGGCCGACCGCATGTCCGCCAGGCCCGCGCAGATCGGACAGGCCACCGGCCATGGACGTCCCGTCTCGGCAGGTGAGCCCGCCAACCTCACCCTCGTCGACACGGAATACCGTGGCCGGGTGGACCCCGCGGGCTTCGCCTCGCGCAGCCGCAACACCCCGTACCAGGGGCGTGAGCTGCCGGGCCGTGTGACGCACACGTGGCTGCGGGGCAAGGCCACGCTCGTCGACGGGAAGCTCACGTGACACCTGTAATCCTGCTGGCCGAGGCCGAGAAGTCGGCCGACGTCACCAACTGGCCCGGCCGTATCGGCTGGCTGGTCGGACTCGCCCTCTTCGTCGCGCTCGTCTACTGGCTGATGCGCGAGGGCTGGAAGTGGCGCGGCACCCTCCAGGGCGACCTCCCGGCCCTGCCCGCCGCGCCGGACGAGACCGGCCCGGTGAGACTGAGCATGAGCGGCCGCTACCACGGCTCCACCACCGCCGGGCAGTGGCTGGACCGCATCGTGGTCCACGGCCTCGGCACCCGCAGCCGGGCCGAGCTCACCCTGACCGACGAGGGCCTGGAGGTCGAGCGTCCCGGAGCGACCGACTTCTTCGTCCCCACCGCCGCGCTGCGCGGCGCCCGGCTCGACAAGGGCATCGCCGGCAAGGTCCTCACCGAGGGCGGACTGCTGGTGGTGACCTGGGCGCACGGCGACAAGCTGATCGACTCCGGCTTCCGCTCCGACCGCTCGGCCGAGCACACCGAATGGGTCGACACCCTGAACCAGATGACCAACGACACGGAAGGCGCACGATGACGACCTCCACCAGGGGAGCCGCGAAGACTCCCGCCGTACTCGTCCTGGAGGACGGCCGCACCTTCCGCGGCCGTGCCTACGGGGCCGTGGGGGAGACCTTCGGCGAGGCCGTGTTCTCCACCGGCATGACCGGCTACCAGGAGACCCTCACCGACCCGTCGTACGACCGGCAGATCGTCGTCGCGACCGCCCCCCAGATCGGCAACACCGGCTGGAACGACGAGGACGACGAGTCCGCGCGCATCTGGGTCTCCGGCTACGTCGTGCGCGACCCCGCGCGCGTGCCGTCCAACTGGCGCTCGAAGCGCTCCCTGGACGACGAGCTGGTCGCCCAGGGCGTCGTCGGCATCAGCGGGATCGACACCCGCGCCCTCACCCGCCACCTGCGCGAGCGCGGCTCCATGCGCGCCGGCATCTTCTCCGGCGAGGCGATCGCCCCCGAGTCCGAGCTCCTCGCGCGCGTGCAGTCCCAGCCGCACATGAAGGGCGCGAGCCTCTACGAGGAGGTCGCGACGAAGGAGGCGTACGTCGTCCCCGCGGTCGGCGAGAAGCGCTTCACCGTCGCCGCCATCGACCTCGGCATCAAGGGCATGACCCCGCACCGCATGGCCGAGCGCGGCATCGAGGTGCACGTGCTCCCGGCCACGGCCTCGGCCGAGGACGTCTACGCCGTCGGCCCGGACGGTGTGTTCTTCTCCAACGGACCCGGCGACCCGGCGACCGCCGACGGCCCGGTCGCGCTGATGAGCGCCGTCCTGGAGCGGAAGACGCCGCTGTTCGGCATCTGCTTCGGCAACCAGATCCTCGGCCGCGCCCTCGGCTTCGGCACCTACAAGCTGAAGTACGGCCACCGGGGCATCAACCAGCCGGTCCAGGACCGGACGACCGGCAAGGTCGAGGTCACCGCGCACAACCACGGCTTCGCCGTCGACGCGCCGCTCGACAAGGTCAGCGACACCGACTTCGGCCGCGCCGAGGTCTCGCACGTCTGCCTGAACGACAACGTCGTGGAGGGGCTCCAGCTGCTCGACCAGCCGGCCTTCTCCGTCCAGTACCACCCCGAAGCGGCAGCCGGTCCGCACGACGCCGCCTACCTGTTCGACCGCTTCGTATCCCTGATGGAGGGCCAGCGTGCCTAAGCGCACCGATATCCAGTCCGTCCTGGTCATCGGCTCCGGCCCGATCGTCATCGGCCAGGCCGCCGAGTTCGACTACTCCGGCACCCAGGCGTGCCGCGTGCTCAAGGCCGAGGGCCTGCGTGTGGTCCTCGTCAACTCCAACCCGGCGACGATCATGACCGACCCGGAGATCGCCGACGCCACCTACGTCGAGCCGATCACCCCGGAGTTCGTCGAGAAGATCATCGCCAAGGAGCGCCCCGACGCCCTGCTGCCCACCCTGGGCGGCCAGACGGCCCTGAACACCGCCATCGCGCTGCACGACAACGGCGTGCTGGAGAAGTACGGCGTCGAGCTGATCGGCGCCAAGCCCGAGGCCATCCACAAGGGCGAGGACCGCGACCTGTTCAAGGACGTCGTGGAGGAGGTCCGCCGCAAGACCGGGCACGGCGAGTCCGCCCGCTCGGTCATCTGCCACACGATGGACGACGTCCTCGAGGGCGTCGAGACCCTCGGCGGCTACCCGGTCGTGGTCCGCCCGTCCTTCACCATGGGCGGCGCCGGCTCCGGCTTCGCGCACGACGAGGAGGAGCTGCGCCGCATCGCCGGCCAGGGCCTCACGCTCTCCCCGACCACCGAGGTGCTCCTGGAGGAGTCCATCCTCGGCTGGAAGGAGTACGAGCTGGAGCTGATGCGCGACAAGCACGACAACGTCGTGGTCGTCTGCTCCATCGAGAACTTCGACCCCATGGGCGTGCACACCGGCGACTCGATCACCGTCGCCCCGGCGATGACGCTGACCGACCGCGAGTACCAGGTGCTGCGTGACGTCGGCATCGCGATCATCCGCGAGGTCGGCGTCGACACCGGCGGCTGCAACATCCAGTTCGCGGTGGACCCCGAGGACGGTCGCGTGATCGTCATCGAGATGAACCCGCGGGTGTCGCGCTCCTCGGCCCTGGCCTCCAAGGCGACCGGCTTCCCGATCGCCAAGATCGCCGCCAAGCTCGCCGTCGGCTACACGCTGGACGAGATCCCGAACGACATCACGCGGGAGACCCCGGCCTCCTTCGAGCCCACGCTCGACTACGTGGTGGTCAAGGCCCCCCGCTTCGCCTTCGAGAAGTTCCCGCAGGCCGACTCCACGCTGACCACCACCATGAAGTCCGTCGGCGAGGCCATGGCCATCGGCCGCAACTTCCCCGAGGCCTTCCAGAAGGCGCTGCGCTCGCTGGAGAAGAAGGGCAGCCAGTTCACCTTCGTCGGCGACCCCGGCGACAAGGACACCCTGCTGCGGGAGGCCGTGCGACCCACCGACGGCCGGATCAACACCGTCATGCAGGCCATCCGCGCGGGCGCCACCCCCGAGGAGGTCTTCGAGTACACGAAGATCGACCCGTGGTTCGTGGACCAGCTCTTCCTGATCAAGGAGATCGCGGACGAGCTGGCCGGCGCGCCCGAGCTGACCGGCGAGCTGCTCGCCGAAGCCAAGCGCAACGGCTTCTCCGACCAGCAGATCGGCGAGATCCGCGGCCTGCGCGAGGACGTCGTCCGCGAGGTCCGGCACGCCCTCGGCGTCCGCCCGGTCTACAAGACGGTCGACACCTGCGCCGCCGAGTTCGCCGCGCGCACGCCGTACTTCTACTCCTCCTACGACGAGGAGTCCGAGGTCGCGACCCGCGAGAAGCCCGCGGTGATCATCCTGGGCTCCGGCCCGAACCGCATCGGCCAGGGCATCGAGTTCGACTACTCCTGCGTCCACGCCTCCTTCGCGCTGTCCGACGCCGGGTACGAGACCGTGATGGTCAACTGCAACCCGGAGACCGTCTCCACGGACTACGACACCTCCGACCGCCTCTACTTCGAGCCCCTGACGCTGGAAGACGTGCTGGAGATCGTCCACGCGGAGTCCCTCGCCGGCCCGATCGCCGGTGTGATCGTGCAGCTCGGCGGCCAGACCCCGCTCGGCCTCTCGCAGGCCCTGAAGGACAACGGCGTGCCGATCGTCGGCACGTCCCCCGAGGCCATCCACGCGGCCGAGGACCGGGGCGCCTTCGGCCGCGTCCTGGAGGAGGCGGGCCTGCCGGCCCCGAAGCACGGCACGGCCACCACCTTCGAGGGCGCCAAGGCCATCGCCGACGAGATCGGCTACCCGGTCCTGGTCCGGCCCTCGTACGTCCTCGGCGGCCGTGGCATGGAGATCGTCTACGACGAGACCCGCCTCGCCGCCTACATCGCCGAGTCGACCGAGATCAGCCCCTCCCGGCCGGTCCTCGTCGACCGCTTCCTCGACGACGCCATCGAGATCGACGTCGACGCCCTGTACGACGGCGAGGAGCTCTACCTCGGCGGCGTCATGGAGCACATCGAGGAGGCCGGCATCCACTCCGGCGACTCGGCGTGCGCCCTGCCCCCGATCACCCTCGGCGGCTTCGACATCAAGCGCCTGCGCGCCTCCACCGAGGCCATCGCCAAGGGCGTCGGCGTGCGCGGCCTGATCAACATCCAGTTTGCGATGGCCGGCGACATCCTCTACGTGCTGGAGGCCAACCCGCGCGCCTCCCGTACGGTCCCCTTCACCTCGAAGGCGACCGCGGTGCCGCTGGCCAAGGCCGCCGCCCGCATCTCGCTCGGCGCGACCGTCGCCGAGCTGCGCGCCGAGGGTCTGCTGCCGAAGAACGGCGACGGCGGCGAGCTGCCGCTGGACGCGCCGATCTCCGTCAAGGAGGCCGTCATGCCCTGGTCGCGCTTCCGCGACATCCAGGGCCGCGGCGTCGACACCGTCCTCGGCCCGGAGATGCGCTCCACCGGCGAGGTCATGGGCATCGACTCGGTCTTCGGCACCGCGTACGCCAAGTCGCAGGCGGGTGCCTACGGCCCGCTGCCCACCAAGGGCCGCGCCTTCATCTCGGTCGCCAACCGCGACAAGCGCTCGATGATCTTCCCGGCGCGCGAGCTGGTCGCCCACGGCTTCGAGCTGCTCGCCACCTCCGGAACCGCGGAGGTCCTCAAGCGCAACGGCATCCACGCCACCGTGGTGCGCAAGCAGTCCGAGGGCACCGGCCCGAACGGCGAGCGGACCATCGTCCAGCTCATCCACGACGGCGAGGTCGACCTCATCGTCAACACCCCGTACGGCACCGGCGGCCGCCTCGACGGCTACGACATCCGTACGGCCGCCGTGGCGCGCTCGGTCCCGTGCCTGACGACCGTCCAGGCGCTCGCCGCGGCCGTCCAGGGCATCGATGCCCTCAACCACGGCGACGTGGGCGTCCGCTCGCTCCAGGAACACGCGGAACACCTGACCGCGGCCCGCGACTAGCAGCCCCGAGGGGGACACCGGAAACGGTGTCCCCCTCTTCACGAGGACACCCATGTACAAGATCTTCTTCAATCTCGTCTTCAAGCGCATGGATCCCGAGAAGGCCCACTACCTGGCCTTCCGCTGGATCCGGCTGGCGGTCCGCGTCCCGGTGCTGCGCACCTTCGTCGCGGCCGCCCTCGC
Source organism: Streptomyces sp. 1222.5 (assembly GCF_900105245.1). Taxonomy (NCBI): domain Bacteria; kingdom Bacillati; phylum Actinomycetota; class Actinomycetes; order Kitasatosporales; family Streptomycetaceae; genus Streptomyces; species Streptomyces sp. 1222.5. The sequence goes on from NZ_FNSZ01000001.1 coordinate 7,017,006, forward strand.
GCCCCGCCACAAGGAGCTGCGCACGGAGGCCCTCGGGCTGCGCATGCACGGCCCCTTCGGGCTCGCGGCGGGCTTCGACAAGAACGCCGTCGCGATCGACGGCATGTCCATGCTGGGCTTCGACCACGTCGAGATCGGCACCGTCACGGGCGAACCGCAGCCCGGCAACCCCAAAAAGCGGCTGTTCCGCCTCGTCGCCGACCGGGCGCTGATCAACCGCATGGGCTTCAACAACGACGGCTCGCTGGCCGTGGCGGCCCGCCTGGCCACGCGCACGCCGGTCTTCCGGACCGTCGTGGGCGTCAACATCGGCAAGACCAAGGTCGTCCCGGAGGCGGAGGCCGTCGGCGACTACGTGAAGTCGGCCGAGCGCCTCGCCCCCTACGCGGACTACCTGGTCGTCAACGTCTCCTCGCCGAACACGCCCGGCCTGCGCAACCTCCAGGCGACGGAGGCGCTGCGGCCGCTGCTGACGGCCGTGCGCGAGGCCGCCGACCGCACGGTAGCGAACCGGCGCGTCCCGCTGCTGGTGAAGATCGCCCCCGACCTCGCCGACGAGGACGTCGACGCCGTCGCCGACCTGGCCGTGGAACTGGGCCTGGACGGCATCATCGCCACCAACACCACCATCGCGCGCGAGGGTCTCGGCCTGAAGTCGGCGGCCTCGCTGGTGAAGGAGGCCGGCGGATTGTCCGGCGCCCCCCTCAAGGAGCGCTCCCTGGAGGTCCTGCGCCGCCTGTACGCGCGCGTGGGCGACCGGATCACCCTGGTGGGCGTCGGCGGCGTCGAGACCGCCGAGGACGCCTGGCAGCGCATCCTGGCCGGTGCCACGCTGGTCCAGGGGTACAGCGCCTTCGTCTACGAGGGCCCCTTCTGGTGCCGGGCCGTCCACAAGGGCCTCGCCGCCCGCCTGCGCACCAGCCCGTACGCCACCCTCGCCGACGCGGTCGGCGCCGACGTGAGGAAGTCCGCATGACCGTTCTGGAGCCCTTCGGCGCCCGGCTGCGCCGTGCCATGGACGAGCGGGGCCCGCTCTGCGTCGGCATCGACCCGCACGCCTCCCTGCTCGCGGAGTGGGGCCTGAACGACGACGTGGCCGGTCTGGAGCGGTTCAGCCGCACGGTCGTGGAGGCGGTGGCCGACCGGGTCGCCGTCATGAAGCCGCAGAGCGCCTTCTTCGAGCGGTTCGGCTCTCGCGGCGTCGCCGTCCTGGAGAAGTGCGTCCAGGAGGCGCGCGCGGCCGGCACGCTGGTCGTGATGGACGCCAAGCGCGGCGACATCGGCTCGACCATGGCGGGCTACGCCGAGGCCTTCCTGCACAAGGACGCCCCGCTGTTCTCCGACGCCCTCACCGTCTCGCCGTACCTCGGCTACGGGTCGCTCAGCCCCGCCGTCGCGCTGGCCCGGGAGAGCGGCGCCGGTCTGTTCGTGCTCGCCCTGACCTCCAACCCGGAGGGCCCCGAGGTCCAGCACGCGGTGCGCGCCGACGGGCGCAGCGTCGGCGCGACCATGCTCGCCCACCTGGCGGCGGAGAACGCGGGGGAGGAGCCGCTGGGTTCCTTCGGCGCGGTCGTCGGCGCCACGGTCGGCGACCTGTCGTCGTACGACCTCGACATCAACGGACCGCTCCTCGCCCCCGGCATCGGCGCCCAGGGAGCGACCCCGGCGGACCTTCCCGGGGTCTTCCGGTCGGCCGTGCGCAACGTGGTGCCCAACGTCAGCCGGGGTGTGCTGCGGCACGGTCCCGACGCCGGCGCGCTGCGCGGGGCCGCCGAGCGCTTCGCCGAGGAGATCCAGGCCGCCGTCGCGGGTGCCTGAGACCCGTGCCGAGCGTCCGCCCGGCCGTCGACGAGCCGACTTGAGTGTGAATACATCCTCAAATCGGGGGCAGTATGTCTGAAATGTCCGGCCTGGCGGAGGCTGACCAGGACTTTTCCGCTGTTCTCGCTGACTCTGGCGAACTTGCCCGCTAGTCTCCGAGCAGTGGGGCCACCTCCCACGCCCTTCCAGGCAGTGGGGGAGAACGGGCAGCGTGTTGCTCGTGGCTCCCCAGGTGTGGGGCGACTAGGTTCCTCACCGGTCCGTATCCGACAGTTCGACATCCGAGGTGACGTAGGCGTGGCTCTTCCGCCCCTTACCCCTGAACAGCGCGCAGCCGCGCTCGAAAAGGCCGCCGCGGCTCGCCGGGAGCGGGCCGAGGTCAAGAATCGACTCAAGCACTCCGGCGCCTCCCTGCACGAGGTCATCAAGCAGGGCCAGGAGAACGACGTCATCGGCAAGATGAAGGTCTCCGCCCTGCTCGAGTCCCTGCCGGGCGTGGGCAAGGTCCGCGCCAAGCAGATCATGGAGCGTCTGGGCATCTCCGAGAGCCGCCGTGTGCGGGGTCTCGGTTCCAACCAGATCGCCTCCCTGGAGCGTGAGTTCGGCAGCACCGGCTCCTGAGTCCGGGTCTTGCCGGACCAGGAGTCCCGGGCACTCCGGGATTGCTGGAATAATCGCTGCATGAGTGAACGTCCGCGGCTGACCGTGCTCTCCGGCCCTTCGGGGGTCGGCAAGAGCACGGTCGTCGCCCATATGCGCAAGGAACACCCCGAGGTCTGGCTCTCGGTGTCGGCGACCACCCGCAAGCCGCGCCCCGGCGAGCAGCACGGAGTCCACTACTTCTTCGTCACCGACGAGGAGATGGACAAGCTGATCGCCAACGGTGAGCTGCTGGAGTGGGCCGAGTTCGCCGGCAACCGCTACGGCACGCCCCGTGCGGCCGTGCTGGAGCGGCTGGAGAACGGCGAGCCCGTCCTGCTGGAGATCGACCTCCAGGGCGCCCGGCAGGTCCGGGAGTCCATGTCCGACGCCCAGCTGGTGTTCCTGGCTCCGCCCTCCTGGGAGGAGCTGGTGCGCAGGCTCACCGGGCGGGGCACCGAGCCGCCGGAGGTCATCGAGCGCCGCCTGGAGGCGGCCAGGACCGAGCTGGCGGCCGAGCCGGAGTTCGATACGACCTTGGTCAACACCTCCGTCGAGGACGTGGCTCGCGAGCTGCTAGCCTTGGTGGACGTTGTGTGATCACGAATGTGTGATCATGAATGATTCTTTCCCACCCATCGGAAGGTAGAGCGTGTCCTCTTCCATCACCGCGCCCGAGGGCATCATCAACCCCCCGATCGACGAGCTCCTCGAGGCCACCGACTCGAAGTACAGCCTCGTGATCTACGCGGCCAAGCGTGCCCGCCAGATCAACGCGTACTACTCGCAGCTCGGCGAGGGCCTCCTCGAGTACGTCGGTCCGCTGGTCGACACCCACGTGCACGAGAAGCCGCTCTCGATCGCCCTGCGCGAGATCAACGCCGGTCTGCTGACCTCCGAGGCCATCGAGGGCCCCGTCCAGTAGGACCGCGCGGTAGTACTTTCAGATTGCGTATGACTTATCCACAGGCCCGGCAGTCACTCTGCCGGGCCTGTGGTGTGTGATGGAGCCGTGCGTTCGTGTCCGGCGCACATGACACGAGTCCGGGAGAGACGGTGGACAAGCCGAGGGTCGTTCTGGGGGTCAGCGGTGGCATCGCCGCGTACAAGGCCTGTGAGCTGCTGAGAAGGTTCACGGAGTCGGGCCACGACGTCCGCGTGGTGCCGACCGCCGCAGCCCTGCACTTCGTCGGTGCGGCCACCTGGTCCGCCCTGTCCGGCAACCCGGTCTCCACCGAGGTCTGGGACGACGTCCACGAGGTCCCGCACGTCCGGATCGGCCAGCACGCCGACCTGGTCGTGGTGGCCCCGGCGACGACCGACATACTCGCCAAGGCCGCCCACGGCCTCGCCGACGACCTGCTGACCAACACGCTGCTCACGGCCCGCTGCCCGGTGGTCTTCGCCCCGGCGATGCACACGGAGATGTGGGAGCACCCCGCCACCCAGGAGAACGTGGCCACGCTCCGCCGCCGCGGCGCCGTCGTGATCGAGCCCGCCGTCGGCCGCCTCACCGGCGTGGACACCGGCAAGGGCCGGCTGCCCGACCCCGGGGAGATCTTCGAGGTCTGCCGCCGGGTGCTGGGCCGCGGCGCCGCCGAGCCCGACCTGCGGGGCAGGCACGTCGTCGTCTCGGCCGGCGGCACCCGCGAGCCCCTCGATCCGGTCCGCTTCCTCGGCAACCGCTCCTCCGGAAAGCAGGGCTACGCCCTCGCCCGTACGGCCGCTGCGCGCGGCGCCCGCGTGACGCTGATCGCGGCCAACACCGGCCTGCCCGACCCGGCCGGCGTGGACGTCGTCCAGGTCGGCACGGCGGTCCAGCTGCGCGAGGCCGTCCTGAAGGCGGCGGCGGACGCCGACGCGGTGGTCATGGCCGCCGCCGTCGCGGACTTCCGGCCCTCGGCCTACGCCACCGGAAAGATCAAGAAGAAGGACGGGCAGGAGCCCGCCCCGATCGTCCTGGTGCGCAATCCGGACATCCTCGCGGAGATCTCCGCGGAGCGCGCCCGCCCCGGCCAGGTGATCGTCGGCTTCGCCGCCGAGACCGACGACGTCCTCGCCAACGGCCGCGCCAAGCTCGCCCGCAAGGGCTGCGACCTGCTCGTCGTCAACGAGGTCGGGGAGCGCAAGACGTTTGGTGCGGAGGAGAACGAGGCGGTCGTGCTCGGCGCCGACGGCAGCGAGACCCACGTTCCGCACGGGCCGAAGGAAGCCCTCGCGGACACCGTCTGGGACCTCGTCGCCCCCCGTCTGGCGTGAGCGCGCCGTCGTTCCGGGCCGTTCCGCTTCGGCCCTTCGGGACCGTTCCGGTTCGGCCGTCCGAGACCGTCACGGTTGGGCCGTCCGGGCAGATTTGTGCCGGTCGCACGACGGCTCCGCACCAGGGGCACAATGTCGTGCGGCGGCCCTGGCCAAGGCCGTCCGGCATTGTGCAGAATGCCCGTGCCGCAGGTCACAGCGCTCCCGTCAGGCGAGACGGTGGCCCATCGGCCGAGCGCGACCGATAAACTGTTCACGGACGGCGCCGGGCTGCAGCCCTCGCGTCGTCCGCAAATGATCAGCCAGCAGCCGCTGCAACCCCAGGGAGCGTTGTGTCCCGTCGCCTGTTCACCTCGGAGTCCGTGACCGAGGGTCACCCCGACAAGATCGCTGACCAGATCAGCGACACCATTCTCGACGCGCTCCTGCGCGAGGACCCGGCCTCCCGGGTCGCCGTCGAGACGCTGATCACCACCGGCCTGGTGCACGTGGCCGGCGAGGTGACGACGAAGGCCTACGCGGACATCGCGACCCTCGTCCGCGGCAAGATCCTCGAGATCGGCTACGACTCCTCCAAGAAGGGCTTCGACGGCGCCTCCTGCGGCGTGTCGGTGTCCATCGGCGCGCAGTCCCCCGACATCGCGCAGGGCGTCGACACCGCCTACGAGACCCGCGTCGAGGGCGACGAGGACGAGCTGGACCGGCAGGGCGCGGGCGACCAGGGTCTGATGTTCGGCTACGCCTCGGACGAGACGCCGACGCTGATGCCGCTGCCGATCTTCCTGGCGCACCGCCTGTCCAAGCGCCTTTCCGAGGTCCGCAAGAACGGCACGATCCCCTACCTGCGCCCCGACGGCAAGACGCAGGTCACCATCGAGTACGACGGTGACAAGGCGGTCCGTCTGGACACGGTGGTGGTCTCCTCCCAGCACGCGTCCGACATCGACCTGGAGTCGCTGCTGGCGCCCGACATCCGCGAGTTCGTGGTGGAGCCGGAGCTGAAGGCGCTCCTGGACGAGGGCATCAAGCTCGACACCGAGGGCTACCGCCTCCTGGTCAACCCGACCGGCCGCTTCGAGATCGGCGGCCCGATGGGCGACGCGGGTCTGACCGGCCGCAAGATCATCATCGACACCTACGGCGGCATGGCCCGTCACGGCGGCGGTGCCTTCTCCGGCAAGGACCCGTCGAAGGTGGACCGCTCGGCCGCCTACGCGATGCGCTGGGTCGCCAAGAACGTCGTGGCGGCGGGTCTGGCCTCCCGCTGCGAGGTCCAGGTCGCCTACGCGATCGGCAAGGCCGAGCCCGTCGGCCTCTTCGTCGAGACCTTCGGCACGCACAAGGTGGAGACCGAGAAGATCGAGAAGGCGATCGAGGAGGTCTTCGACCTCCGCCCCGCCGCGATCATCCGCGACCTCGACCTGCTCCGCCCGATCTACTCCCAGACGGCTGCCTACGGCCACTTCGGCCGCGAGCTGCCCGACTTCACCTGGGAGCGCACCGACCGCGTGGACGCCCTCCGCCAGGCCGCGGGCCTGTAGCCCCCGCCCCGCCTTCCACCGAGGCCCGGCTCCCCAACGGGGGGCCGGGCCTCGGCGTGCGGGCCGGACGGCCGAGCGACGGGCGGGCGCCGGTTGTCGGTGCCGTTTGGTAAGAATGCAAGCGTGAGCAGCGAGAACGGGGTGCCCCGGGCGGACGGGGACGGTGGGGCCGAGGCGGCGCCGCCGGAACAGCTCGCGCTCATCCGGGAGAGCGTCCGCCGGGCGAAGGCGCCGCGGGCCAAGCCGCGGACCTGGCGTGGTGCCGAGCTCGCCAAGGAGCTGCCCGTCGCGCGGGTGCTGGTGGACAAGGGCGTGCTGCACCTCGACCGCTACTTCGACTACGCGGTGCCCGTGGAACTGGACGAGCAGGCGCAGCCCGGCGTCCGGGTCCGGGTGCGGTTCGGGGCCGGGCGCGGCCGGGTGCGCGGGGGCCGCCGCGAGGGGGGCGGGCTCATCGACGGATTCCTCGTCGAGCGGCGCGCCGAGTCGGACTACTCCGGACCCCTGGCCGCCCTCGCCCAGGTCGTCTCGCCGGAACCGGTGCTGAGCGAGGAACTGCTGGGGCTCGCGCGGGCCGTCGCCGACCGGTACGCCGGCAGCCTCGCCGACGTCCTCCAGCTGGCCGTGCCGCCGCGCAGCGCCCGCGCCGAGCAGCGGCCGTCCCCGGCGCCGCTGCCACCGCCCGAGGCGCCGGACGCGGGCTCCTGGGGGCGGTACGAGCACGGTGGCGCCTTCGTCGAGGCGCTGGCCTCCGGCGGCACCCCCCGGGCCGTGTGGAACGCGCTGCCGGGCCCGCTGTGGAGCGAGGAGCTGGCGAGGGCGGTGGCCGCCACGCTCGCCTCGGGACGCGGTGCGCTGGTCGTCGTACCGGACGGCCGGGCCGCCGCGCGGGTCGACGCCGCGCTCACCGCGATGCTCGGCGAGGGCCGGCACGCGCTGCTCACCGCCGACGCCGGACCCGAGAAGCGGTACGCGCAGTGGCTCGCGGTGAGGCGCGGTTCCGTGCGGGCGGTCGTCGGGACGCGCGCGGCCATGTTCGCGCCCGTGCGGGACCTGGGGCTCGTCGCCGTCTGGGACGACGGCGACGACAGCCACAGCGAGCCGCACGCCCCCCAGCCGCACACGCGGGACGTCCTGCTGCTGCGCGCCGCCCTGGACGGCTGCGCCTTCCTGCTGGGCGGCTTCGGCTGCACCGTGGAGGCCGCCCAGCTCGTCGAGAGCGGCTGGGCCCGTCCGCTGGTCGCCGGCCGCGAGCAGGTCCGCCGCACCGCGCCCCTGGTGCGGACCGTCGGTGACGAGGACCTGGCGCGGGACGAGGCCGCCCGCGCCGCCCGTCTGCCGTCGCTGGCCTGGCAGGCGGCCCGCGAAGGGCTGCGGCACGGACCGGTGCTGGTCCAGGTGCCCCGGCGGGGCTACGCGCCCCGGATGGCCTGCGCCCAGTGCCGGGCACCCGCGCGGTGCCGGCACTGCTCCGGCCCGCTCGAAGGGCAGGACGCGGGCGTCCTGAAGTGCGGATGGTGCGGCCGCGAGGAGGGCTCCTGGCACTGTCCGGAGTGCGGCGGCTTCCGGTTGCGCGCCCAGGTCGTCGGCGCGCGGCGGACCGCGGAGGAGCTGGGCCGGGCCTTCCCCGCCGTACCGGTGCGCACCTCGGGGCGGGAGCACGTGCTGGACACCGTGCCGGGCACGCCCGCGCTGGTCGTCAGCACCCCGGGGGCCGAGCCGGTCGCCGAGGGCGGCTATGCGGCGGCCCTGCTGCTGGACGGCTGGGCCATGCTCGTACGCCCCGATCTGCGGGCCGGTGAGGACGCGCTGCGCCGCTGGATGGCGGCGGGGGCACTGGTACGGCCGCAGGGACAAGGGGGCACGGTGGTCGTGGTGGCGGAGCCGACCCTGCGGCCCGTGCAGGCGCTGGTGCGCTGGGACCCCGTCGGACACGCGGTGCGGGAGCTGGCCGAGCGTGCCGAGCTGGGCTTTCCGCCGGTGTCCCGGATGGCGGCCGTGTCCGGCGTACCCGAGGCGGTCGCCGAGTTCCTGGCGGCGGTCGACATGCCGCCGGACGCCGAGGTGTTGGGCCCGGTCCCGGTGGCTCCGACCTTGCCCGGCCGACCGCGCCGACCCGGCGCCCCACCACCCGGCGAGCAATGGGAGCGGGCGCTCGTGCGGGTGCCCCCGGGCAGTGGGGCGGCGCTGGCCGCCGCCCTGAAGACCGCGCAGGCCGCGCGCATGGCACGGGGGAGCGGGGAGGCGGTGCGGGTGCGCATCGATCCGCCGGACATCGGGTGACGGGCCGGTGCGTACGGTGCGGCGGCGGGGGCCGGGCGCAGGCCCGGGGCATACGTCCGCCCTCCCGGACGCGGACCGGGAGGGCAGGGGTGGTGGCAGGGCGTCAGCCGTTGCGCGGGCCGGGGAAGGCGGTCGGCCGGGCGTCCTCGCGCAGGGCCGGGCTGCCCGCGGTCGGCTGGGTGGGCATGGAGCGGGCCGCGGGGACCGTCGGTACCGTGGGCAGGGCGGTGTTCACGTTGAGCGGGTGGGTGGCGGACGGGTCCGTCGTCCGCTCGGCCTCGGCGGCGGCCTGGGCCGCGGCCCTGCGGGCGCCGTAACGGCGGTGCACCGCCTGCTTGGTGACGCCGAGGGCCGAGCCCACCGCGTCCCACGAGAAGCCGAGCGAGCGGTCGAAGTCCACGGCGGCCGTGACCAGGGTCTCGACACTGTCCCGGAGTTCCTGGGCCAGACGCACCGTCGGGGCGGGGGCCCGTCCGTAGACGACGAAGCCCGTGGACGGGCCGGAGCGGCGCGGGCGGTAGACGTTGCCCAGCTGGGCGGTGAGTGTGCGCAGGGCGTCCACCTGCCGGCGGACCCGCTCGATGTCCCGCACCAGCAAGTGCAGGCTGGCCCGGGCCTGGGCGTCGTGGGTTGCGTGGTCGGCCATGAACAAGCCTCTCGAACCGGCGTTGAAAGGAATTGGGCCGCCGAAGCGGCCCGATGTGGTCAACTCTTTCTTGACCAACGCGTGTGCGCTCCGCTGGTCACGGGGTGGGGGCGTACGGGCATATGCGTACGCCGCCCTCCGGTCCGTGCGCCGCCCGTTCCCGGACGAAACCTCGGGGCCGTTCGCCGTCGGCGCCTTCGCGGTCATGGTCATAGACTGGTGCGCTGCCCGCCCGACCCCCGCCCGAGAGGCCCGATCCCGCCCATGAAGCTCGTCTTCGCCGGTACCCCCGAGGTCGCCGTTCCCGCTCTGGACGCCCTGATCGCCTCCGGGCGGCACGAGGTGGCCGCCGTCGTCACGCGGCCCGACGCGCCGGCCGGGCGCGGGCGCAGGCTGGTCGCGTCGCCCGTGGCCCAGCGGGCGGAGGAGGCCGGGATCGAGGTGCTCAAGCCGCTGAAGCCGCGGGACCCGGAGTTCCTCGAGCGGCTGAGGGAGATCGCCCCGGACTGCTGCCCGGTCGTCGCCTACGGCGCCCTGCTGCCGAAGGCCGCCCTGGACATCCCCGCCCACGGCTGGGTCAACCTGCACTTCTCGCTGCTGCCCGCCTGGCGCGGGGCGGCACCGGTGCAGCACTCCCTCATGGCGGGTGACGAGATCACCGGTGCCTCCACCTTCCTCATCGAGGAGGGGCTGGACTCCGGGCCCGTCTACGGGACCGTGACGGAGGAGATCCGGCCCACCGACACCAGCGGCGACCTGCTCACCCGGCTCGCATTCGCCGGCGCGGGGCTGCTGGGCGCGACCATGGACGGCGTCGAGGACGGCACGCTGAAGGCCGTTCCGCAGCCGTCGGAGGGCATCTCCCTCGCGCCGAAGATCACCGTCGAGGACGCCCACGTGGACTGGGCGGCCCCCGCGCTGCGGGTGGACCGGATGGTGCGCGGCTGCACCCCGGCGCCCGGCGCCTGGACGGCCTTCCGCGGCGAGCGGCTCAAGCTCATCCAGGTCACGCCCGTGCCCGAGCGGACCGACCTCGCCCCGGGCCGGCTCGCGGTGGGCAAGAACAGCGTGCACGTCGGCACCGGCTCGTACGCCGTCGAACTGCTGTGGGTGCAGGCCCAGGGCAAGAAGCCGATGCGCGCGGCCGACTGGGCCCGCGGTGTTCGCATCACGGAGAACGAGACACTCGGCGCCTGAACCCCGCCCGGACGCCGGGCGGCGCGGCGGCGGCACCGGGCGCCGGGCCCTTGCGGACGCGGCCGCGGGCCGGGGACCGCAGGCGCGGCGGCGGCCCGGACCCGGACGGTGGGAGGGGCGGTGGGGCGACGTAGGCTGGACGGTGCAGCCACCTTCTTCACATCCGGAGCACCTTTTTCGTGAGCGAGCAGTCCCGGCGGCCCCACAAGCCCGCCAAGCCCTACCGCCGTCCCCAGAAGGACCCCGTCCGCATGCTGGCCTTCGAGGCGCTGCGCGCGGTCGACGAACGGGACGCCTACGCCAACCTCGTGCTGCCGCCGCTGCTCAGGAAGGCGCGGGAGAAGGGCGACTTCGACTCCCGGGACGCGGCCCTCGCCACCGAGCTGGTGTACGGCACGCTGCGTCGGCAGGGGACGTACGACGCCGTCATCGCCGCCTGTGTCGACCGGCCGCTGCGCGAGGTCGACCCGCCGGTCCTCGACGTACTCAGCCTCGGCGTGCACCAGCTGCTCGGCACCCGCATCCCGACGCACGCCGCCGTGTCCGCCTCCGTCGAACTGGCGCGGGTGGTGCTCGGCGACGGCCGTGCCAAGTTCGTCAACGCCGTGCTGCGCAAGGTCGCGCAGGACGACCTCCAGGGGTGGACGGAGAAGGTCGCGCCGCCCTACGACGAGGATCCCGAGGACCACCTCGCCGTCGTGCACTCGCACCCCCGCTGGGTCGTCTCCGCGCTGTGGGACTCCCTCGGCGGCGGGCGCGCCGGCATCGAGGAGCTGCTGACCGCCGACAACGAACGGCCCGAGGTGACGCTCGTCGCCCGCCCGGGACGGTCCGGCACCGAGGAGCTGCTGCGCGAGGAGTCCGCGGTACCGGGACGCTGGTCGCCGTACGCCGTGCGGCTCGCCGAGGGCGGTGAGCCGGCGGCGGTCGACGCCGTGCGCGAGGGCCGGGCCGGCGTGCAGGACGAGGGCAGTCAGCTGGTCGCCCTCGCGTTGGCGAACGCCCCGCTCGACGGGCCCGACGAGAAGTGGCTCGACGGCTGTGCCGGGCCCGGCGGCAAGGCGGCGCTGCTGGCCGCCCTGGCCGCCGACCGCGGCGCCGCCCTGCTCGCCGCCGAGAAGCAGCCGCACCGCGCCGGCCTGGTGGCCAAGGCCCTGCACGGCAACCCGGGGCCGTACCAGGTCGTCACCGCCGACGGGACCCGGCCGCCGTGGCTGCCCGGCAGTTTCGACCGGGTGCTGATGGACGTGCCGTGCACCGGCCTCGGCGCCCTGCGCCGGCGCCCCGAGGCCCGCTGGCGGCGGCGCCCCGAGGACCTCGACAACTTCGCGCCGCTCCAGCGGACCCTGCTGCGCACGGCGATCGAATCCGTGCGGGTCGGCGGGGTCGTCGGGTACGCCACCTGTTCGCCGCACCTCGCCGAGACCCGGGCGGTCGTCTCCGACGTGCTCAAGCAGCGCCCGGGCACCGAGATGATCGACGCCCGCCCGCTGCTGCCGGGGGTCCCGGACCTCGGCGACGGCCCCGACGTCCAGCTCTGGCCGCATCTGCACGGCACCGACGCGATGTACCTGGCGCTGATCCGCCGGACCGGCTGACCCGGCCCGCGGGGCACACCCCGCGGCACCCGGAGTGCGACACCGCGGACAGCTCCGAGCGTCACGGCCCGCTCACCGAGTGTCGCGGAAGCGCTCCGGCTACGCCGCGTGTCGACCACAGGCGGCCGCCCGCGGTCGTACAAATACGACGAACGGCCTCGCCTGTGGACCGGTGCGAACATCAGTGCTTCGGACATGGCAGGCTTGGGTCATGGCCGCGCAGATCAACCCCAGCATCCTGTCCGCCGACTTCGCCCGCCTCGCGGAGGAGGCCAAGGCGGTCCAGGGCGCCGACTGGCTCCATGTCGACGTCATGGACAACCACTTCGTCCCGAACCTCACGCTCGGTGTACCGGTGGTGGAGTCCCTGGCACGGGCGACGGGCACCCCGCTGGACTGCCACCTGATGATCGAGGACCCCGACCGATGGGCGCCCCAGTACGTCGAGGCGGGGGCCTCGTCGGTCACCTTCCACGTGGAGGCCGCCGCCGCGCCCGTGCGACTCGCCCGCGAGATCCGCGCCAAGGGTGCCCGTGCCTCGATGGCGCTCAAGCCGGCGACGCCGATCGAGCCGTACGAGGACCTGCTGCCGGAACTCGACATGCTGCTGATCATGACCGTGGAGCCGGGCTTCGGCGGCCAGGCCTTCCTCGACATCATGCTGCCGAAGATCCGCCGCACCCGGGAGCTGATCGGCAAGCACGGTCTCCAGGTGTGGCTCCAGGTCGACGGCGGCGTGTCGGCCTCGACGATCGAGCGGTGCGCGGACGCGGGGGCGGACGTGTTCGTCGCCGGGTCGGCGGTGTACGGGGCGCAGGACCCGGCGGAGGCGGTACGCGCACTGCGCACCCAGGCGGACGCGGCCACCGCCAAGGCGTCCTGGGCATGCGACCACTGAGCCACAGCTACGTGAACGGTTGAGAGTACGGCGCCCATCAGGGCGGATCAGTTGCGCCGAATCTGCAAGGATGAACGGCGAATCCAAGTGTGAACAGCAGTGAGGAGATCGCCGTGTCGGGTATGTCGGCGGGCCGGTCAGCCATGCGGATGGGACCCGCTGAGCTGGTCCAGGCGGCGGCCATGGCCCGCCGCTTCTACCTCGAGGGCAAGTCCAAGATCCAGATCGCGGAGGAGTTCGGCGTCAGCCGCTTCAAGGTGGCCCGGGTCCTGGAGACGGCTCTCGAACGGGATCTCGTGCGCATCGAGATCCGCGTCCCGGCCGAGCTGGACGCCGAGCGCTCCGACGCGCTCCGCGCCCGCTACGGTCTCAGACACGCCGTCGTGGTCGAATCCCCGGCCGACGCCGAGGAGACCCCCGACCCGGAGAACCTGGGCGAGGTCGCGGCCGACCTGCTCGGCGAACTCGTCAACGAGGGGGACGTGCTCGGGCTGGCGTGGGGACGCTCCACCATCCACATGGCGGCGGCGCTCGACCGGCTGCCGCCCTGCACGGTGGTGCAGCTGACGGGTGTGTACGACGCCGGGACCGCCGAGCGCGGTTCCGTGGAGGCCGTGCGCCGTGCCGCGCAGGTGTCCGGCGGCGACGCGCACCCCATCTACGCGCCGATGCTGCTGCCCGACGCGGCCACCGCGGCGGCGCTGCGCAACCAGACCGGGATCGCCCGGGCCTTCGAGTACTTCGACAAGGTCACGGTCGCCTGCGTCTCCATCGGCTCCTGGGAGCCGGGCATCTCGACCGTCCACGACATGCTCAGCGACGAGGAGCGCGCGCACTACGCCTCGCTCGGGGTCGCCGCCGAGATGTCCGCGCACCTCTTCGACGCCGACGGGCGTCGGATCGGGCGGGACCTCGGCGAGCGGTGCATCACGGTCAAGACCGACCAGCTGCGCCGTATCCCGGAGGTCGTGGCCATCGCCGGCGGGCAGCGCAAGGCGTCGGCGATCGACGCGGTGCTGCGGTCCGGCCTGGTCACCAGCCTGGTGACGGACACCTCCGCCGCGGACTACCTGATGACCGCGGGCCCGACGCCGAAGCCCGCGCTCAACCGCCAGGACCCCGACGGGCCCTGAGCGCGGGTCGCGGCAGCCGCGTAGCGGGACGGCCGTGGCAGCATCGTCCACATGCTGCTGCGGTTCGTCCCCCGCGCGCTCGCGGGACTGCTGGTCTGCCTCTCCGTCCTGCTGACGGGGTGCTCGCCCGGCCCGGTCACCACCACCGCGCCGGCGGCGTCCACCCCGGCGTGGGCCAGGGGCACGGGCACCGTGGCGGCCTCCCGGCTGCCCGCCGAGGCGCGCAGGACGCTCGCGCTCATCGACCAGGGCGGCCCCTACCCCTACGCCCGCGACGGCGTCGTCTTCGGGAACTTCGAGGGGCGGCTGCCGGCGCACCGGCGCGGCTACTACCACGAGTACACCGTGCCGACGCCGGGCTCCCGCGACCGCGGGGCGCGGCGCCTCGTCACCGGGCAGGGCGGGGAGATCTACTACACCGACGATCACTACGACACGTTCCGGGCGGTACTGAGATGAGCCAAGACCTGACGGGGCGTTTCGTGGTCGCACTGGACCTCACCGGCGTCACCGACAAGCCCGGCCTGATGGACCGCGTCGCTCGGGCCCTCGCGCTGCCCGACTGGTTCGGCCGCAACTGGGACGCGCTGGCCGACTCCCTGTGCGACCACACCGTCTGGCCCGAGGGCGCGGTCGAGCAGGGGATGCTCGTCGTCGTGCGGGGCTGGCAGCCGTACGCCGAGGCGAGCCCGCGGGAGTGGCGGACCGCCCAGGAGGTGTTCGCCGAAGCGGTGGACCGTACTCCCTCCCTCGCCGTCGTCCTCGCCCTTGGAGGAACCTCCTAGGTGATCGGCCGCGACCCTGGATGTTCTGTCGGGGCCTGACAGCCGCGGCGCCATGGGACAATGAAGTACGTGCTCTTTTCCCCTGGCGCACCCGTCGGGGGGTCACCTCTGATCGACTGGGATGTGCAGCACGTGCGTTTCCTCAATGACATCCAGCCCGCGTACGACCTGACGTACGACGACGTGTTCATGGTGCCGAGCCGCTCCGCGGTGGGCTCGCGTCAGGGCGTGGACCTCAGCTCCCCGGACGGCACGGGCACCACCATCCCGCTCGTCGTCGCCAACATGACCGCCATCGCCGGCCGCCGCATGGCCGAGACGATGGCTCGCCGCGGCGGCCTGGTGGTCATCCCGCAGGACATCCCGATCGACGTGGTCACCGAGGTCGTCTCCTGGGTCAAGAGCCGGCACCACGTGCTGGACACCCCGATCGTGCTGGCCCCGCACCAGACCGTCGCCGACGCGCTCGCCCTGCTGCCCAAGCGGGCCCACAACGCCGGGGTGGTCGTAGACGAGAACCAGCGGCCCATCGGTGTGGTCACCGACGCGGACCTGACCGGCGTGGACCGCTTCACCCAGCTCGAAGTGGTCATGTCCAAGGACCTGCTCCTGCTGGACGCGGACATCGACCCGCGCGAGGCCTTCCAGACGCTGGACACCCACAACCGCCGCTACGCGCCCGCCGTGGACAAGGACGGCAAGCTCGCCGGCATCCTCACCCGCAAGGGCGCCCTGCGGGCCACGCTGTACACCCCGGCCGTGGACGCGCAGGGCAAGCTGCGCATCGCCGCCGCCGTCGGCATCAACGGCGACGTGGCGGGCAAGGCCAAGCAGCTGCTCGACGCGGGTGTGGACACGCTCGTCATCGACACCGCGCACGGCCACCAGGAGTCGATGATCAGCGCGATCAAGGTGGTCCGCGCCCTCGACCCGCAGGTGCCGATCGTCGCGGGCAACATCGTCTCCGCCGAGGGCGTCAAGGACCTCATCGACGCCGGCGCGGACATCATCAAGGTCGGCGTGGGCCCCGGCGCCATGTGCACCACCCGCATGATGACCGGCGTGGGCCGGCCGCAGTTCTCGGCCGTCCTGGAGTGCGCGGCCGAGGCGAAGAAGCACGGCAAGCACGTGTGGGCGGACGGCGGTGTCCGCCACCCGCGCGACGTGGCCATGGCTCTCGCGGCCGGCGCGTCCAACGTCATGGTCGGATCCTGGTTCGCCGGCACCTACGAGTCCCCGGGCGACCTCCAGCAGGACGCGGGCGGCCGGCTGTACAAGGAGTCGTTCGGCATGGCCTCCGCGCGCGCCGTGGCCAACCGGACCTCGGAGGAGTCGGCGTACGACCGGGCCCGCAAGGCGCTGTTCGAGGAGGGCATCTCCACCTCGCGGATGTTCCTCGACCCGGGCCGCCCGGGCGTCGAGGACCTGATCGACTCGATCATCGCGGGCGTCCGCTCCTCCTGCACCTACGCCGGCGCCGGCTCCCTGGAGGAGTTCGCCGAGAAGGCGATCGTCGGCATCCAGAGCGCCGCCGGCTACGCCGAGGGCAAGCCGCTGCACGCCAGCTGGAGCTGACCCCAAGTACCTTCCGCACGGCCCCCGTTGTTCCCCTCCCGGGAACAGCGGGGGCCGTCGGCGTTCCCGGGCTCCGCGCGGCCGGCGGAGCCCGTCGCCAGGTCGTCGTGCAACGGTCGGCAGCCCGCGCGCAACGATTTGGCATTCCGGTCGGATGAACGCAATGATCATGCGGGCATGCGCAAGGTTGCTGCATTACGCCCGTAAAGCCCACCCCCGTAGGGTGCTGCGCTGTACGTGGCGTGGCGGGGACTCCGCTCGGCGGACTCCTGCTCTCGCGGGCTGCCGCCGGTCCCCGCCCCGAGGGTCCGGCGGCCATGCCGGACCCGACCCACCCAGACCGGCAGCGATAAGGAGCCCGTACGTGCTCGACCAAGGCGCACCCCCGCACAACGAGAGAGCGGCCGCCCCCGCGTCCCCGGGCGTCGCCGCGCGCCTCATGCGTCGCAAGCCCGTGGAACGCCTGGTCGCCGAGGGCGGCCAGGGCGAGGGAGGGCAGCTCCGGCGCTCCCTCGGACTGTGGCAGCTGACCATGATCAGCATCGGTGCCACGCTCGGCACCGGCATCTTCGTCGTCCTCGGCGACGCCGTCCCGAAGGCCGGTCCGGCGGTCACCCTGGCCTTCGTGATCGCCGGTCTCACGGCCCTGTTCTCGGCGCTGTCGTACGCCGAGCTGGCGGGCAGCATCCCGGTCGCCGGCTCCTCCTACTCGTATGCGTACGCAACGCTGGGTGAGCTGGTCGCCTGGGTCTGCGGCTGGTGTCTGGTGCTGGAGTACGGCGTGTCGGTGGCCGCCGTCGCCGTCGGCTGGGGCGAGTACCTCAACGAGCTGCTCGACGGCACCGTCGGTGTCACCATCCCGGGCGTCCTGTCCTCGGCGCCGGGCGAGGGCGGCATCATCAACCTGCCCGCCCTGATCGTCGTCCTGCTGGCGATGGTGTTCCTGCTCGGCGGTGCGCGCGAGTCCGCCCGCGCCAACACGATCATGGTCTGCGTGAAGATCGTCGCCCTCGTGCTGTTCTGCGCGGTGGGCTTCATGGGCTTCAAGTCCGGCAACTACGCCGACTTCATGCCGCTCGGCATGACGGGTGTCAGCGCCGCCGGTGCCACGCTGTTCTTCTCGTACATCGGTTTCGACGCCGCCTCCACCGCCGGTGAGGAGGCCAAGAACCCCAAGCGGGACCTGCCCCGGGCGATCATGCTCTCGCTGATCATCGTGACCGTGCTGTACGTGCTCGTCGCGGGCGTCGCCGTCGGCGCCTGGAACTGGAAGAAGTTCGACGGCTCGGAGGCGACCCTCGCCGCGATCATGGACGACGTCACCGGCCAGACCTTCTGGGGCACCCTGCTGGCGCTGGGCGCGGTCATCTCCATCGCGAGCGTGGTGCTCACCGTTCTCTACGGCCAGACCCGCATCCTCTTCGCGATGGCCCGCGACGGCCTGGTGCCGAAGGCGCTCGGCAAGGTCCACGCGAAGACCGGCTCGCCCCGCCTCAACACGGTGATCGTGTCCCTCTTCTGCGGTGTGCTCGCCGCACTCATCCCGTTGGGCAAGCTGGTCGACGCCACCAGCATCGGCACGCTGTTCGCCTTCGCCCTCGTCAACGTCGCGGTGATCGTCCTGCGGTACAAGCGGCCGGGGCTGGAGCGCACGTTCAAGGTGCCGTTCGGGCCGGTGCTGCCGGTGCTGGGCTTCCTGTTCTGCGCGTACAACATGTTCAGCCTCGACACCGTCACGTGGGTCGTCTTCGGATGCTGGATGGCCGTCGGGCTCGTGTTCTACTTCGTGTACGGCTATCGCCGTTCCCGTCTCGCGACCGACGACGTGCTCGCGGTGACGGCAGAGAAGTGATCGAACCGAAGAAGTGAACAACCCCCTGTGCTGAACGATCTCGACGAACGCATCGTGCACGCCCTCGCCGAGGACGCCCGCCGCTCCTACGCGGACATCGGGCAGATGGTCGGCCTGTCCGCGCCCGCGGTGAAGCGGCGCGTGGACCGGCTCCGCGCCACCGGAGCCATCACCGGGTTCACCGTCCGGGTGGATCCGGCGGCGCTCGGCTGGGAGACCGAGGGATTCATCGAGATCCACTGCCGGCGCAACACCTCGCCGGAGACCATCCAGCGGGGTCTGGAGCGCTACCAGGAGGTCGTGGCCGCGTCGACCGTCACCGGCGACGCGGACGCGATCGCCCAGGTCTTCGCCTCCGACATGCGCCACTTCGAGCGGGTCCTGGAGCGGATCGCGGGGGAGCCGTTCGTGGAACGGACCAAGTCCGTCCTGGTGCTGTCCCCGCTGCTGCGCCGCTTCTCCTCCGGCGCACCGGGATAGGCACGGGTCGCGGGGGCGGGGCGCAGGGCCTCAAGAGGCGCGAGCGACCGCCGCGGACCCGCACCCGGCGACCATCGCGCGCCCCGTTCTCTACTCCGCCGCCTTCCGCGCGAGCGGATTGTTACCGATCGAGTTGTGCACGCTGAAGCTCACCGCGTCCGGCCGGTAGCGGTCGTCCGACCACTCGACCGGCCGGCCCTCCCGTGTCGTCGTCACACGCCGCACCCGCAGCAGCGGGCTGGTCCGGCGCACCCCGAGCAACTCGGCGTCCAGCGCGCCGCAGGCCACCGCGTCGATGACGTGCTCGCCGTAGGCGAAGACCAGACCGGTGTCGTCGTACAGGCGCTGGGTGACCGACGGACAGTCGGGCTCGATCGCCTCGACCGCGGGGGAGATCCAGTCGGCGTACACGGTGCGCTCCAGCAGCACCGGCTCGCCGTCCAGGCCACGCACCCGCAGGACGTGCAACACCGGTGTGCCGACGGTGAGTTGCAGGCGCGCGGCGTCCTCGTGGCCGGCCGGGCGGTACTCCTGGGTCACGACGTGGCCGGTGGCCTCGTGGCCCATGGCCCGCGCCCACTGGGCGAAGCTGCGCAGTTCCTCGAAGGTCTGGCTGCGGCGGCTGGCCAGGACCACCCGGCGGGCGCCCTGCCGGGACCCGATGAGCCCTTCGGCGGTCAGGGCGGCGACGGCCTGGCGGACGGTGCCGCGCGAGACGCCGTAGTGCGCGGCGAGTTCCGACTCCGAGGGCAGCCTGCTGCCGACCGCGTACACCTCGCGGTCGATCGCGCGGCGCAGTTCGTCCGCGATCTCCTCGTGTCGCGCCGTCATGCTTCCCCTCTGCGTAGGCCGCTGTGCACAGCGTGACCAGCCTAATCGACGTTCCCCGGTGATCCGTGCCGGCCGGAAGTGTGCAGGGAATCAGGGGTTGCTGTTTCGCCGGTGTTCACGGACAGGACACCGACGCCGGGCGTACTGAGGCCAACTTGTTCATACAAGTTGCCCGCACTACTCCACCCTCGTGCGCCCCCTGGAGAGACCGTGACCGTGTCCCTGCCGAGAACCGCCGTCCTCGGCGGTTCCCTCGCCGTCGTCGCCGCGCTCGCGCTGAGCGCCTGCGGCGCCGCCCCCGACAACGCGTCCAGCACCACCAAGACCGGCAAGAACGCCGCCACCGCCACCTCCGCGGCCGACTTCGGCGGCATGGACGCCCTGGTCGAGGCGGCCAAGAAGGAGGGGAAGCTGCACATCATCGCGGTGCCCCGCGACTGGGCCAACTACGGCGCGATCATCGACGGCTTCCAGAAGAAGTACGGCATCAAGATCGAGGACGAGAGCCCCGACGGCTCCAGCCAGGACGAGATCAACGCCGTCACCTCCCGCAAGGGCCAGGACCGCGCGCCCGACGTCCTCGACCTCGGCAGCTCCTTCGCCCTCAGCGCCGCCCAGCAGGGCCTGCTCGCGCCGTACGAGGTGGCCTCCTACGGCGACATCCCCGAGGCCCAGAAGGACCCGCGGGCCCGCTGGTACAACGACTACGGCGGCTACATCTCCATCGGCTGCGACGCCAAGCGGGTGAAGTCCTGCCCCACCACCTTCAAGGACCTGCTCAAGCCGCAGTACAAGGGCCAGGTCGCCCTCAACGGCAACCCCACCAAGTCCGGCTCGGCCTTCGGCGGCGTCTACGCGGCCGCCCTCGCCGACGGCGGCTCCTTCGACGACATCCAGCCCGGCCTCGACTTCTTCGCCGAACTGAAGAAGAACGGCAACTACACGCCCGTCGAGTCCACCCCGGCCACCGTGGAGAAGGGCGAGACCCCGATCTCCATCGACTGGGACTACCTGAACGCCGGTTACGCCGACGAGTTCCGGTCCAAGGGCGTGGACTGGAAGGTCTCCATCCCGGCCGACGGCCAGTACGCCCAGTACTACTCCCAGGCCGTCAACAAGGACGCCCCGCACCCGGCGGCCGCCCGCCTGTGGCAGGAGTACCTGTACAGCACCGAGGGCCAGAACCTGTGGCTCAAGGGCTACGCCCGGCCCGCCCTGATGACCGCCATGGACAAGGCCGGCACCCTCGACAAGACGGCCGCCGCCAAGCTCCCGAAGGTCACCGGCACGCCCGCCTTCCCGACCGAGGACCAGCAGAGCAAGGCCAAGACGGCCCTCGCGCAGGGCTGGGGCAAGGCCGTCTCCGGATGACCGCCGCCCTCCCGCGCGCGGACGTGGCGCCCGCCGCTTCGGTGAAGCGGCGGCGCCGCGCCCCCGGCTGGCTCGCCGTGGTGCCGCTGCTGGCGTTCACGGCGATCGCCTTCGGGCTGCCGGCCCTGGCCGTCCTCGACGGCGCCTTCACGGCCGAGGACCCGGCGACCGGCGCCACCTCCTACACCGCCGGCAACCTCACCACCTCGCTCCAGGGCCCGTACCTCACCGCGCTCCTCGGCAGCGTCGAACTGTCCGCGGTCTCCGCCGTGCTCGGCGCCCTGCTCGGGCTGCCGCTCGCGCAGGCCGTGGCCGGCTCCCGCTCCCGCGCGCTGCGCGAGGCCGTGCTGACCGCGTCCGGCGTGCTCGCCAACTTCGGCGGGGTCCCGCTCGCCTTCGCCTTCGTCGCCACCCTCGGCAACGCGGGCGTGCTGACCGTGCACCTCGGCCTGAAGGACAGCGGCTGGGACCTGTACAGCTTCTGGGGACTGGTCCTCGTCTACCTGTACTTCCTGATCCCGCTCATGGTCCTCACCATCACCCCGGCCCTGGACGGTCTGCGCTCCCAGTGGCGGGAGGCCGCGCTGAACAACGGCGCCACCGGTGTGCAGTACTGGCGGCACGTGGCCCTGCCCGTGCTGGCGCCCTCCCTGCTCGGCGGCCTGGTGCTGCTGTTCGGCAGCGCCTTCGCCGCCTACGCCACCGCCGCCGCGATGGTCGGCAGCGCGGTCCCGCTGGTCACCCTGCAGATCGCCGACGCGCTGTCCGGCAACGTCCTGGTCGGCCAGGAGAACGTGGCCCTCGCCCTCAGCCTCGACATGGTGCTGGTGGCGGGCCTGGTGATGGCCGTGTACCTGCCCCTGCAACGACGGAGCGCCCGATGGCTCGACGCCTGACACCGTGGCGGTGGGCCGTCCTCGGCCTGGCCGCGCTGTACTTCCTGGTGCCGCTCACCGCCTCCGTGATCTTCACGGTCGACGTGCCCGGGCAGGGCGTCACCTCCGACGCCTACACCAGGATCCTGTCCACCGAGGGCTTCGTCTCCAGCCTGCTGCTCTCGCTGGAGCTGGCCGTCGCCACCATCGCGGTCGTCCTGCTGCTCATGGTGCCCGCCGTGGTCGCGCTCAGGCTCGGTGCGCCCCGGATGCGGCCGGTGGTCGAGGTGGTGTGCTCGCTGCCACTGGTGGTGCCGCCGATCGCGTTCGTCGCCGGGATCGTCACCGTGCTCAAGTGGGGCCCGGAGCATCTGTCCCGGACCCCGCTGTTCCAGACGTTCGTGGTGATCCAGAACGAGAACTTCCCCCTGGTCCTCGTCCTCGCGTACGTCGTGATGGCGCTGCCCTTCGTGTACCGCGCCCTGGACGCCGGCCTGCGCTCCATCGACGTACGGACCCTGGTCGAGGCCGCCCGCAGCTGCGGTGCCTCCTGGCCGCAGGCGCTGGTCCGGGCCGTGCTGCCGAACCTGCGCGGTGCCCTGCTGAACGCCTCCTTCCTCACCCTGGCACTGGTCCTCGGCGAGTTCACCGTCGCCCAGCTGCTCGGCTTCCGGCCCTTCGCCGTGTGGATCTACAACGTCGGCGGCTCACAGGCCCAGATGTCCGTCGCCGTGTCCGTGCTCAGCCTGCTCGTCACCTGGGCCCTGCTCCTCGCGCTCGCCGGTGCCGGCGGCGGACGCACCCGAACCGCTTCTTCCCGGGGATGAACCGTCATGACCGTCACCACGCCTGAGAAGGCAACGGCCGAGAAGGCCGCCACCGTCGAATTCCGCGGTCTGCGCAGGGAGTTCGGCGCCACCGTCGCCCTCGACGGACTGGACCTCACCGTCCGCCCGGGGGAGTTCCTGGCCCTGCTCGGCCCGTCCGGCTGCGGCAAGACCACCGCGCTGCGCATGCTCGCCGGGTTCGAGCACCCCGACTCCGGCGCCGTCCTGGTGGACGGCGAGGACGTCACGCGGGTCCCGGCCCACCGTCGCGACGCCGGGATGGTCTTCCAGTCGTACAGCCTCTTCCCGCACCTGGACGCCCTCGACAACGTCGCCTTCGGGCTGCGGATGCGCAAGGTCCGCATGGCCGAACGCCGCTCCCGCGCAGCCGAATTGCTGGAGCTGGTCGGCCTCGGCGACAAGGGCGCGCGCTACCCGCACCAGCTGTCCGGCGGCCAGCAGCAGCGCATCGCGCTCGCCCGCGCCCTCGCGCTGCGTCCGCGCGTGCTGCTGCTCGACGAGCCGCTGTCCGCGCTGGACGCCAAGGTGCGCCTCACCCTGCGTGAGGAGATCCGCCGGCTCCAGCAGGAGCTCGGCATCACCACCCTGTTCGTCACCCACGACCAGGAGGAGGCCCTGTCGGTCGCCGACCGGGTGGCCGTCATGGGGGCCGGGCGGCTCGAACAGTGCGCCGCGCCCGCCGAGCTGTACTGGCGTCCGGCCACCGCGTTCGTCGCCGAGTTCGTGGGCACCATGAGCCGTTTGCCGGGGGAGCTGAGGGACGGCACCGTCGAGGTGCTCGGGCAGCGGCTGCCCGCCGAGGGCGAGGTGCCCGACGGCGCGGTGGACGTGCTGGTGCGGCCCGAGGCCGTACGGCTGCACACCGACGACCGGGGCGGCGCCCGCGTGGTCGCCACCGCCTTCCTCGGCGCGGTCGTCCGGGTCACCGTACGGCTCGCCGACGGCACCGAGGCCAAGGCCGACCTGCCCGCGCACGAGGCCGCCGGACTCGGCGCCGGAACCGCCGTCACCGTGTCGCTGCCGGAGCGGCCGGTGCTGGTGGCAGAACGTATCCAGAAGTGAGGAAAGACCCCGACGTGACCCCCCACGCCCCCGACCGCCTCCACCACCGGCTGCACGCCGTCCTGTTCGACATGGACGGCACCCTCGTGGACACCGAACGCCTGTGGTGGGAGGCGGTCGAGCAGGTCGCCGGACGCCCGCTGACCGAGGCCGACCAGCCGGAGGTGCTCGGCCGCCCCGTCGAGCACACCGCCGACTGGCTCGGCGCTGCCACCGGCAGGCCGGCCGCCGACCTCGCCACCGTCCTGCACCGCGAGTTCGCCGAGCGCGTCCGCACCGGCATCGTGCCCCGCCCCGGCGCCGTCGAGCTGCTGGACGCGCTCGCCGCCGCGGGCGTCCCCACCGCCCTGGTCACCGCGTCCCCGCGCGCGGTCGCCGACGTCGTCCTCGACGCGCTGGGTGCCCACCGGTTCGCGACCTCCGTCACCGCCGACGACACCGCCCGCACCAAGCCCGCCCCCGATCCCTACCTGGCCGCCTGCCGGATCCTCGGGGTCGACCCGCCGGCCTGTGTCGCCGTCGAGGACACCGAGACCGGCGTCGCCTCCGCCGAGGCCGCCGGGTGCACGGTGCTCGCCGTGCCCTCGCTCGCGCCGATCGGCGAGGCGCCCGGCCGGACCGTGCGGGACAGCCTGGCCGGGGTCACGGCCGCCGACCTGGAACGGATGGCCGCTCCCCGGCTCCGCGTGATGAGCTGGAACCTGTGGCTCGGCGGCAGCAAGGTAGACGACCACCGGGCCAAGCAGGTCCAGGCGGTCCTGGAGAGCGGTGCCGACGTCGTCGGGCTCCAGGAGACCGGCGGGACGGCCGCCCAGGAGCTGGCCGAGGCCCTCGGCTGGCACCACCACCGGGCCGGCGAGAACCTCGGCGTCCTCAGCCGTCACCCCGTCACCGCCCGCTTCGGCGACCCGGACGTCGGTTTCTACGGCGCCGCCGGTGTCCGGATCGCGGTCGCCCCCGGTCGCGAGGTGGACGTCTGGACCGCCCACCTGCACTACACGCCGTACGGGCCCTACGAGGCCGCCTTCGACGGACTGCCGGCGGCCGGGCTGATCGCCCACGAGGAGCTGCGGCTGAGCCAGATGCGGGACGCGCTGGACCGGATCGCCGAGTCGTCGGACGACGGCGTCCCGGTCGTCCTCGTCGGGGACTTCAACTGCCCCTCCCACCTGGACTGGCCGGACGTGCGCTGGCCGGTGACCGAGGCGGCCGAGGACGCGGGGTTCGCCGACTCCTTCCGCGAGGCCCACCCCGACCCGGCCGCCGAACCCGGGCACACCTGGTCGCCCGTTCATCCGGTGCACGAGGACGGCAGCGGACGGCCCGAACCGCAGGACCGGATCGACTACGTCCTGCACCGCGGACTGACCGTGCTCGACTCCCGGACGCTGGTCACCGGCATCCCGCGGCCCTGGCCGGACGTGGCGGGCAACGACTGGCCCTCCGACCACGCGGCGGTCGTCACCACCTTCGCCCTGCCCAGCGGGTGACCCGGGGTTACCGCAGGTCACCATTGCGGGGCCGGTGCTGATCCCGTAGGTTGTGCCGAACTTTCTACCGACTGGTAACACCGGCAGGTCTCCATGCGCTGGCCCCTCGGCCGTCCCACCACCGTTCGTGCGCGGATCGTGGCGCTCGCGCTCGCCCCGGCCGTCGCCCTGATGGCCCTGTGGAGCTTCGCCATGGTGTCCGTCACCGCCGAACTGCGCGCGCTGGTCCGGCTCCAGGGGGTGTACGAGGACTTCGGCACCCCCGTGGACACCGCGGTCGGACAGATCCAGATCGAGCGGCGGATGTCCGCCACCTACCTGGGCGGGCGCCTCGACACCACCACCGCCGGGCAACTGCTCGGCCAGCAGCGGCGTACCGACCGGGCCGTGGACGCCATGCGGCAGGCGGTCCGGGACGGGGACCGGGACCGGCTCACGGACCGTCAGCGGCAGGCCCTGGACACCATGGTGAAGGCCACCGGCAGGCTGGAGGGGCTGCGCGAACGCGTACTGTCCCGGCGGCTCAGCTGGGACCGGGCCGTGGACGAGTACAGCGCGCTCGTCGAGCCCGGCTTCGACGTGCAGTCCACGCTCACCGCGCTCCAGGCCGGACAGCTCGCCCGCGAGGCACAGGTCGTCGTCGAGCTGGTCCGGGTCCGGGAATTCGTGTCCCGGGAGGACGCCCTCGTCGCGGGCGCACGCGCGGCCGGCACGCTGACCGACCGGCAGTACGACAGCCTGACCGCGGCCATCGAGGACCGGCGCGTCTTCGAGCGGACCTACGTGCCGGACCTGCCCGCCGACTCGCGGGCGCTGTTCGAACAGTTCGCCCGGGACGACCTGCACCGCTCCCTGGAGCGGGGCGAGGACGCGCTGCTGCGCTCCGGTGCCGCGGGGGCCGGGCGGGCCGTCGCCGCCGACAGCTGGCGCTCCACCACCGACCGGGCCGTCAAGCGGTACATGCTGCTGTGCACCCGGTCCGCCGAGAACTCCGCCGCGCGCGGACGGGCCTTCGCCTACCGGGAGCTGACGAAGGCGGCCGTCGTCGGCGCGGTCGGGCTGGCCGCCGTGGCCCTGTCGCTGTGGTTCGCGGTGCGCGGCGCCCGGCGGATCTCCCGGCGCCTGGAGACCCTGCGGGACGCCGCCGACGTCCTGGCGCAGCGCCAGCTGCCCGACGTCATGCGGAGACTGGGCGCCGGCGAGGAGGTGGACGCGGCCGCCGAGGCCCCGCCGCTCGCCGCCGACGACGTGCGCGACGACGAGATCGGGCAGGTCGGCCGGTCCTTCAACGCGGCCCGCCTGGCCGCCGTGGAGGCCGCGGTCCGGCAGGCGACCCTGCGCCGCGGCCTGTTCGCCGTCCTGCTCAACATCGCCCGGCGCAACCAGGCGCTGGTGCACCGCCAGCTGAAGCTCGTCGACACGCTGGAGCGGCGCACCGAGGACCCGGACGTGCTGCGCGAGCTCTTCCGCATCGACCACCTGACCACCCGGATGCGCCGGCACGCGGAGAGCCTGATCATCCTGTCCGGCTCCGCCCCCGGCCGCCGCTGGCGCAGGCCGGTGCCCGTCGCGGACGTCGTCGCGTCGGCCGTCGGTGAGATCGAGGATTACGCGCGTGTGGTCGTGCCGCCGATGCCGGAGACGGGCGTGGCCGCGGACGCGGTCGCCGACGTCGTGCACCTGGTCGCCGAGCTGTTGGAGAACGCCACGGTGTTCTCGCCGCCGCACACCCAGGTCACCCTGCGCACCGGGCGGGTGGGCGGCGGCTTCGTCCTGGAGATCGACGACCGGGGCCTCGGTCTCGACGCCGGGCAGCGGGCCGAGGCCCAGCGCACCCTCACCGACCCCGACGCCTTCGACCCGACCCGCCACGACCGGCTCGGCCTGTACGTCGTCGGCCGCCTCGCCGCCCTCCACGGCATCGAGGTGAGCCTGCGCGACTCGCCGTACGGCGGTACGACGGCGGTGGTGCTGCTGCCCGAGAGCGTGCTGGCGGAGCCGGAGCCGGTGCGGACCGTAGCGGGGGTACGCCGGCCGGCGACGGACGTGGAGACGGGCCGGGGAGCCGGGGCACGGCCGAGGCCGGACGACACCACGGCCACGGCCGCCGGCGCAGCGCCGGCAGGCACCGGGGACCCGGCGACCGGTGTCCGGGCGGCGCGTGGGCTTCCCGCGCCGCGGACCGGCGAGGGGATCGCCCCGGTGCGGGAGCTGCCGACGAGGAAGCGGACGCGGCCGGCGCAGGAGCCTGCCGGACCGGTCGTGGAGGGGGATTCGCTCGCCGCGGAGCCTTCGGTCCGGGAGCCTGCCGGACCGGTCGTGGAGGGGGATTCGCTCGCCGCGGAGCCTTCGGTCCGGGAGCCTGCCGGACCGTCCGTGCTGCCCACGTTGCCCAGCCGGACCCGCCAGGCCGCCCTGGCCCCCGAGCTGCGCGACGATCCGGCCGGCCCCGGGGCCGTGCCCGAGCGGGCCCTCGACCCCGAGGAGATGCGCGCGATCTTCGGCGCCTTCCAGCGGGGCCTCGACCGCGGCCGCAAGGGCCTCCCCGCGGCCGGGGAGCCGGGCACGGAAGGAACGGCAGCGCAGGCCACCGACATGACCACCCACGCCGACGAAGGGACGGACACCGACGATGCCCGGTGACGATCACAACCCCGAGCAGACCGACGTGCCCGCGGGAGCGCCCGGCACGGACCTGGGCTGGCTGCTGGACGATCTCGTGGCGCGCACCGACCACGTACGCCAGGCCGTGCTGCTCACCGCCGACGGGCTGCCGCTCAGCAGCTCGGACGGCATGCGCAGACGGGACATCGAGCATCTGGCCGCCATCTGCTCCGGCTTCCACGGCCTGGCCAGATCGGCGGGGGAGCGGTTCGCGGCGGGTGAGGTGCGGCAGACCATGGTGATGCTGGACGACGCCTACCTCTTCATCACCCCCGCCGGCCACGGCAGCAGGCTCGCCGTGCTGAGCGAGGCCCGGACCGACGTCGGTCAGCTCGCCCACGAGATGGCCCTCCTCGTCCGCCGCCTCGGCAGCCACCTGGACGCCGCCGCCCGATCGGGCTCCTGAGCCGACGGTGAGCGACGAGCACTGGTACGAGGACGAGACCGGGTCGATGGTGCGCCCCTACACGGTGACCCGGGGCCGTACCCGGCCCGACGGCCGGCACACCGTCGACCTGATGTCCCGGGTCACCGCGCTCGACACCGAGGGGCCGGAGCCCGCCGTGGACCACGCCGGTGCGACCCTGCTCGAAATGGTCCGGCGCGGCCCTCGCCCCGTGGTGGAGCTTGCGGCGGACGCCGATCTCCCCCTCACCGTCGTCCGGGTCCTCCTCGGCGACCTGGCCGCGGCGGACCTGATCCGCATCGACGAGCCCCGGCGCGCGGGACCCGACGGCACCGCCACCGACCCGGTCCTGCTCCGCGAGATCGTCCAACGGCTCCGGCAGATCTAGCACGGGCGCCGGGGGACCGCCGTACCCGCGCTGAGCAGCGGTGACGCGGCCGGTGAACCGACGGTGATCTTCCTCCTGAGGGCACGGCGGTCCCGCCGCGAGCTCCTGCCCGCGCCCGAGCCCCCTTGAGGGACGGGCACCGCTCCGACGGGCCGCGCAACGAATCGCCGCCGAACCCGTGGTGCACGCAACAAACCGTGCACCGGCGCGCAACGGCTCCTTCTTGTCCGGCCGAGCGCGCCGAACGTACCTTTCTTCTGGCCCCCAAAACCCCTTTTTCCGGTGAGGACCCCGCATGCGCACCGCCCTGCTCCAGAGCTCCGGCCGCCCCGGCTCCGTCGCCGAGAACCTCAAGGTCCTCGACGCGGCCGCGGGCCGGGCCGCCGCCGCTGGCGCCGCGCTGCTCGCCGCGCCGGAGATGTTCCTGACCGGGTACGCGATCGGCGACGACATCGCCCGCCTCGCCGAGCGCGCCGACGGCGACTCCGCCGACGCGATCGCCGAGATCGCCGGCCGGCACGGCATCGCGATCACCTACGGCTACCCGGAGCGCGACGGCGAGACCGTCTACAACTCCGCCCAGCTGATCTCCGCCGACGGCACCCGGCTCGCGAACTACCGCAAGACCCACCTCTTCGGCTGCGCCGAGCGCGAGCACTTCACGCCCGGCGAGCAGTCGCTCGTCCAGGCCCGGCTGGGCGGCCTGACCGTCGGCATCATGATCTGCTACGACGTCGAGTTCCCGGAGAACGCCCGCGCCCACGCCCTGGCCGGCACCGACCTGCTCGTCGTGCCGACGGCGAACATGCACCCCTTCCAGTTCGTCGCCGAGTCCATGGTGCCGGTGCGTGCCTGGGAGAACCAGATGTACGTCGCGTACGTCAACCGGGTCGGCGCCGAGGGCGAGTTCGAGTTCTTCGGGCTCTCCGCGCTCGCCGGGCCCGACGGGATCGCCCGCACCCGCGCCGGCCGCGGTGAGGAGCTGGTCGTCGCCGACGTCGACCCGGCCTTCCTCGCCGCCTCCCGCGAGGCCAACCCGTACCTGAAGGACCGCCGCCCCGGCCTGTACGGGTCCCTGGTCTGATCCCCCCGAGCCCTCCCCGATCCACCCCCGCGCAAGGAGTCCGTACCCCATGACGTCCACGGTGCCCAACGCCGTCGAGCACACCGACGAGCAGCAGCCGCCGATCACCATGTTCGGCCCGGACTTCCCCTACGCCTACGACGACTTCCTCGCCCACCCGGCGGGCCTCGGCCAGATACCGGCGACCGAGCACGGTGCCGAGGTCGCGGTCATCGGCGGCGGCCTGTCCGGCATCGTGGCCGCGTACGAGCTGATGAAGATGGGCCTCAAGCCCGTCGTCTACGAGGCCGACCAGCTCGGCGGCCGGCTGCGCACCGTCGGCTTCGAGGGCTGCGACGAGGAGCTCAACTGCGAGCTGGGCGCCATGCGGTTCCCGCCGTCCTCCACCGCCCTGCAGCACTACATCGACCTGGTCGGCCTGGAGACCACGCCGTTCCCGAACCCGCTGGCCGAGGCCACCCCTTCGACCGTGGTCGACCTCAAGGGCGAGTCGCACTACGCCGAGACGGTCGAGGACCTGCCCCAGGTCTACCGGGACGTCGCCGCCGCCTGGAACAAGTGCCTCGAGGACGGCGCCGACTTCTCCGACATGAACCGCGCGATGCGCGAGCGGGACGTCCCGCGCATCCGCGAGATCTGGGCGCAGCTCGTCGAGAAGTTCGACAACCAGACCTTCTACGGCTTCCTCTGCGACTCCGAGGCCTTCAAGTCCTTCCGGCACCGCGAGATCTTCGGCCAGGTCGGCTTCGGCACCGGCGGCTGGGACACCGACTTCCCGAACTCCATCCTGGAGATCCTGCGCGTCGTCTACACCGAGGCCGACGACCACCACCGCGGCATCGTCGGCGGCTCGCAGCAGCTGCCGCTGCGCCTCTGGGAGCGCGAGCCGGAGAAGATCGTCCACTGGCCGTACGGCACCTCGCTGAAGTCCCTGCACGTGGACGGCGAGCCGAAGCCGGCCGTGACCCGCCTGCACCGCACCGCGGGCAACCAGATCACCGTCACCGACGCCAACGGCGACATCCGCACCTACAAGGCGGCCATCTTCACCGCCCAGTCCTGGATGCTGCTGTCCAAGATCGCCTGCGACGACTCGCTCTTCCCGATCGACCACTGGACCGCGATCGAGCGCACCCACTACATGGAGTCCAGCAAGCTCTTCGTACCCGTGGACCGGCCGTTCTGGCTGGACAAGGACGAGGAGACCGGCCGGGACGTCATGTCGATGACGCTCACCGACCGCATGACCCGCGGCACCTACCTGCTGGACGACGGCCCGGACAAGCCGGCCGTGATCTGCCTGTCGTACACCTGGTGCGACGACAGCCTGAAGTGGCTGCCGCTGTCCGCGAACGAGCGGATGGAGGTCATGCTGAAGTCGCTCGGCGAGATCTACCCGAAGGTCGACATCCGGAAGCACATCATCGGCAACCCGGTGACCGTCTCCTGGGAGAACGAGCCCTACTTCATGGGCGCGTTCAAGGCCAACCTGCCGGGCCACTACCGCTACCAGCGGCGCCTGTTCACGCACTTCATGCAGGACCGGCTGCCCGAGGACAAGCGTGGCATCTTCCTCGCCGGCGACGACATCTCCTGGACGGCCGGCTGGGCCGAGGGCGCGATCCAGACCGCGCTGAACGCGGTCTGGGGCGTCATGCACCACTTCGGCGGCGAGACCGACGCGGTCAACCCGGGCCCGGGCGACGTCTACGACGAGATCGCCCCGGTGGAGCTTCCCGAGGACTGACCGGGACAAGGACGAAGGCGCGGCCGGCCGGCCTCAGACTCCGGCCGCCCGCGCCTTTTCGAACACCTCGGCGGCGACGTCCGTCAGCTCCTGCGCGTCCCGCGCCTCGCCCTGGAGGTCGACGAGGATCTCGTCCAGTCCGATCCCGGCGTGCTCCACGAGATCGGCCACGATCTGGTCGACGCTGCCCTGGAAGGGCCTGCGGTCGGTGCCCTCGCACGGCTTCGCGCGCACGCTCGTGTTCGCCCGCAGCACCGTCCGGATCGGCTCGGTGCGCCCGCGCTCCTCGGCCATGTCTCGCAACCGCCGCCACTGGACGGCGATCTGCTCCGCGCCGGCGCCCGCGGGCAGCCAGCCGTCGGCGTGGTCGACCAGCCGGCGCAGGGCCCTGCCGTTGCCCGCGGCGAGCAGGATCGGGATCGGCCGGGCGGGCTTGGGTCCGACCACCGCCGAGGCGATCCGGGCGACCGCGCCCTCGTGCACCACCGGGTCCGGGCCCCACACCGCGCGGCACACCTCGATGGTCTCGTCCAGCACCCTGCCGCGTTCCTCGAAGGGCCGGACGCCCGAGGCCGCGTACTCGTCCAGGGACCAGCCCGTGCCGAGGCCGGCCACCACCCGGCCGCCGCTGGCCGCGTCCAGCGTGGCCAGGGCCTTGGCGAGCTGGAACGGCAGGTGCAGTGGCGCCACCAGCACGCTGGAGCCCAGCTCCGCCCGCCGGGTGGCCGCCGCGGCCAGCGTGAGGGTGACCAGCGGATCTGCCACCGCCCGGTAGCGGTCGGGCCAGGGCAGGCCTTCGATGCCGTACAGGCCCTGGGTGGCGGGCTCCGGGAACAGGGCCCGCTCGAAGACCCACAGGCTGTCGTAGCCGATCTCCTCGGCCGCGCGCGCCACCCTCGGGACGTCGTCGCCGATCGAGTACTGCCGCATCTGGGGAAGTCCGAGTCCGAGCCGGGTCGCCATGCCGCCGCTCCTCTGCAGTCGAGTACCGGTAGTTCAACTCCCGGCGTGCGCGGGAGAGTTCCGGATAACGGGTCCGGATCAGCCGGCGAGCGGGGTCAGCAGCATCCGCCCGGCGAACCCCACCGCCGCGTCCAGCCGTTCGGTGAACTCCTCGGCCAGGTCCCCGCAGCGGCGCAGTGCCCACAGCGCCCGCGCCGCCGCCCAGGTGGCGTCCCGGGCCCGCTCCAGGCTCCAGGAGCCCAGCAGATGGGTGAGCGGATCGGCGATCTGGAGCAGATCGGGGCCCGGCATCAGATCCTCGCGGATGCGCTCCTCCAGCGAGACGAGGAGATCGCCCACGCGGTCGAACTCGTCCTCCAGCTCGGCCGGTTCGCAGCCGAGCGTACGGCAGGCGTCCACCACGGCGAGCGCGAGATCGTGCCCGATGTGCGCGTTGATGCCCGCCAGCGCGAACTGCAGGGGGCGTACCCCGGGGTGGTGGCGGAGCTGCAACAACGGCCGCCAGCAGGCGGGTGGACGGCGGCCCGCGGCCACCGTGTCGACCGCCGCGAGATACCGCTCGGCGAACCGCACGTCCAGCGCGATCGCCGCCCGCGGATCCCCGAACCTCCCGCCGTGCAGGTGCCGTCCGACCTCCTCGGTGACGGCCAGGTAGACGCGGTTGAACACGGCGACCCCGTCCCGCTCGGGCAGGGCCGCGTCGAGCGCGCGCATCCGGCGGAGGACCGCGTCGACGGGAGTGGTGAGGTGTTCCAACTGCGCCATGAGGGAAGGGTCCCAGCCCTACGCCGACCGGCGTGCCGACCGGCCCGGTGCTTCGCCGGATCGGGGGAACGCGGGGCCGTACGGGGGTGCGGCGCCGCGCACGTCGCGGGGGACATCGCGGTGGAGGGGGCAACGGCACCGTGTCAGGCTTACGGGTCCGGCGCCTGGCCGAGCGGCGGGCCGCACGCGGGCGCGCCGTCCGGCGCGGGCTGAGGGCGGCGGTGGCCGCGGCGGTCACCGGGATCGGCACCGTCACGGGGGCGCTCTCGGCGCTCGGCGACGGCCACGGCTCCGACCGGGCCCGGCCCGCGGCGAGCCACCGGGCGATTCCGGCGCCGCCGCCCGCCGTACCGTAGCGGCCGACGTCGGCGAGTGCGCCGGTCACGTCCCGGCCGACGCCGGAGGCAGGGCCGCCGACGAGGACGCCCGCACCGGCCGGGACCGGGAAGGGGCGGCGGACCGCACCCGTCCCGGGGCTCCTGTACCGCGACCCCGACTCCCAGGTGCGGGACCGGGCCCGCGCCCATCCCGCCGATCCACGTACCACCGTCATCGCGTCCAGGATCGCCGGGCAGCCGGCCGCGGTGTGGTTCACCGACCCCGCCACGGACACCGTCGCCGGCCGGGTGCGCGCGGTCACCGCCGGCGCGGCGGCCATGGGCAGGCTCCCGGTGCTCGTGCCCTACGCCGTCCCGGACCGCGACTGCGGCGGCGCCCCCCCAGGGCGGTGCCGCCGATCTCGCCGCCTACGACGTCTGGATCGACGCCTTCGCCGACGGGCTGGGCTCGGGCGAGGTGACCGTGATCCTGGAGCCGGACTCCGTCGCGCAGTCGGACTGCCTGACGGCGGCGGCCCGGGCCGCCCGGTTCGCCTCGCCGGCCCGGGCCGGCCGGGTCCTGAAGGCGGCGAACCCCAGGGCGCGGGTCCACTACGACGCCGGTCACTCCGGCTGGAACCCGCCCGCCGAACAGGCGGCGCTGCTGCGGGAGGCGGGCGCCGCCGCCTCGGACGGCGTCTTCAGCGACGTCTCCGACTTCCGGGGCACGGCCGACGAGATCGCCTGCGACCGCCGGGTCCTCGACGCCCTCGGCGGGCCGGCCGGCCCCCGACACCGACCACGGGCGAGGCGCGCGTCGACGCCCACCTGTGGGTGAAGCTGCCGGGGGAGTCCGACGGCTGCCGGGGCCCGGCCGGGACGTTCACCCCGTGGTACGCCTACGACTCGGCGCGCGGGGTCCGGTCGTCGTAACGGGACGTGCCCTCGTCCAGCAGCGGCCCCTGCTTCTTCAGATGGGCCGGGGCGAAGGCGCGCAGCGTGTGGTAGCCGGTGATGACGACGAGGGTGCCGAGCGCGATGCCGCTGAGCGAGAAGGTGTCGGAGAACTTCATGCTCACGTTGCCGACGCCGATGATGATGCCCGCGGCGGCCGGGACCAGGTTCAGCGGATTGCGCAGGTCGACCTTGGCGTTGATCCAGATCTGGGCGCCGAGCAGGCCGATCATGCCGTAGAGGATGACGGTGATGCCGCCGAGGACCCCGCCCGGGATCGCGGCCACGATCGCGCCGAACTTGGGGCAGATGCCGAAGAGCAGCGCGAAGCCCGCGGCGGCCCAGTAGGCGGCGGTCGAGTAGACGCGGGTCGCCGCCATCACGCCGATGTTCTCCGAGTAGGTGGTGTTCGGCGGGCCGCCCACCGCGGTCGACAGCATGGAGCCGACGCCGTCTGCCGAGATCGCCGTACCGAGCTTGTCGTCCAGGGGGTCGCCGGTCATCTCGCCGACGGCCTTCACGTGTCCCGCGTTCTCCGCGACCAGGGCGATGACGACCGGCAGCGCGACCAGGATCGCCGACCACTGGAACGTCGGCCCGTGGAAGGAGGGCAGACCGATCCAGTCGGCCTGGGAGACGCCGGAGAGGTCCAGCCGCCAGTGGTCGGTGACCTTGCCGCTCGGGCTCATCGAGTGGATCTTCCCGAAGATCCGGTCGAACGCCCAGGAGATGAAGTACCCGAAGAGCAGTCCCAGGAAGATCGCGATGCGGGACCAGAAACCGCGCAGACAGACGACGGACAGACCGGTGAACAGCATGACCAGCAGCGCCGTCCACTGGTCCTGCGGCCAGTAGGTGGAGGCGGTGACCGGGGCGAGGTTGAAGCCGATCAGCATGACCACCGCGCCGGTGACGATCGGCGGCATCGCCGCGTGGATGATCCGCGCCCCGAAGCGCTGCACCGCGAGCCCCACCAGGAACAGCACGGCACCGACGACGAAGACCGCGCCGGTGACGGTCGCGCTCGTGCCGCCCTGCGCGCGGATGACGGCGGCGACGCCGACGAACGACAGCGAGCAGCCGAGGTAGCTGGGCACCCGGCCGCGGGTGGCGAGCAGGAAGATCACGGTCGACACGCCCGACATCATGATCGCCAGGTTGGGGTCCAGGCCCATGAGCACCGGTGCCACGAAGGAGGCGCCGAACATCGCGACGACGTGCTGCGCGCCCAGTCCGACCGTGCGGGGCCAGGAGAGCCGTTCGTCGGGGCGTACCACCGCTCCGGGCGCGGGCGTGCGCCCGTCACCGTGCAGCTTCCAGCGCACGCCGAGATCCATGTGGGGTTTCGCTTTCTCTGTACGTGAAGACGGTCCGAACCATTGTCACGTGTACCTCGCGGCTCTACGCTCGCACGGTCCTATTCATGAACGAAGTTCATGTATCTGACCACCCTGCTCCCG
Source organism: Streptomyces sp. 1222.5 (assembly GCF_900105245.1). Lineage (NCBI taxonomy): Bacteria > Bacillati > Actinomycetota > Actinomycetes > Kitasatosporales > Streptomycetaceae > Streptomyces > Streptomyces sp. 1222.5. The sequence continues at coordinate 7,052,938 of NZ_FNSZ01000001.1, forward strand.
AGATCGGAGTGCCCGATGAGAGGAAGCCCCCGTGCGGCCGTGCTGCTCGCCGCCGTGGTGACCTTCACGACAGCCCTGCTCGCCCCCTCCGCGCACGCCGCCCCGGCCGCCGCCGGGGCCCCGCGCACCGCCGTCCTCGACGGCGCCCGCCTCGAGCGGACCCGGGCCCGCCTCGATCACGACCCCCGGCTGCGGCGGACCCTGAAGGACCTCACGACCCGTGCCGACACCTGGCTGGACCAGGGCCCCTGGACGGTCGTCGACAAACCGAGGCCGGCGCCCGGAGGCGACGTCCACGACTACCTCAGCCAGGCGCCCTACTGGTGGCCCACGACCACCCCGACGGCCGGCAACCCCTGGGGCTGCCCGTACGTCCAGCGCGACGGGCAGCGCAATCCCGAGGTCGACACCGGTACGGACCGCCAGGACGCCGAGAAGGTCTTCGACGCCACGTACGACCTCTCGCTCGCCTGGTACTACACGGGCAGACGCGCCTACGCCGTGAAGGCGGGGGACATCCTGCGCACCTGGTTCCTGGACCCGGCCACCCGGATGAACCCGAACCTGGACCACGCCCAGTTCATCCCCTGCAAGTACGACGGCCGGGCCATCGGCGTCATCGACTTCTCGCAGTCGTACACCAGCGTGCTGGACGCCCAGGCGATCCTCGCCACGGGCGCACCCGGCTGGACCGCCGGGGACCGCGCCGCGATGGGCGAGTGGAACACCGACTTCCGTGACTGGCTGCAGAACAGCGACTTCGGCCGGCAGGAGGGCGCGGCCGCCAACAACCACGGCACCTTCTACGACATGCAGCTCGCCGCCCTCGCCTACGCCACCGGGGACACCGCCCTGGCCCGGCGGACCGTGCTGGCCGCCCGCACGGCCCGGATCGACCCGCAGATCGCGGGCGACGGCAGCCAGCCCCAGGAACTCGCCCGCACCCGCAGCTGGCACTACTCGACCTTCGACCTCGTCGCGTACACCCGGCTCGCGGCCATCGGCCGGCACGTGGGCGTGGACCTCTGGCGCTACCGCGGACCCGACGGACAGAGCCTGGTCAAGGCCGTCGACTACCTGCTGCCGGCCGCGACCGGCGCCGCCGGCTGGCCGCACCCCGAGCTGGAGTTCCTCCGGTACGCGGCGGCCGATGTCGTCCACGCGGCGGCGGACGCCGGCGACCGGGCGGCGAGGGCGGCCGTGCCGCGCCTGGAGGCCCCGCCCGGGGGAGATCTGTGGGCGCTGCGGCCCGCCGCCGAGCAGCTGGACTCGATAGCGGGCTGACCAGGTACTTCCCAGAGTCCGGGGCTTCTGAGCGGTCGCTTAGTATGGAATGCGTCCGGGGGTGGGCGCGCCCCACCCCGCCAGCGATGCTCAGGAGCCCTCCCGTGACCGCCGAAGCCCCGACCGCCCCCGTGGTGTCCCACGGCCGGCTGATTCCCGTCACCGTCCACTTCGACGACCTCGACGCGCTCGGGCTCCTGCACAACGCCCGCTACCCGCTGATGGTCGAGCGGGCCTGGACCGAGCTCTGGAACGAGCACGGCGTCCGCTTCGACGGGGACTGGGCGGCCGCCGGCGACGCCTGCAACGCCGTCCGCGAACTCACCATCGGCTACGAGGCGCCGGTCACCCGCCCCGGCACGTACGCCGTGCATCTCTGGCTGGAGCGGCTCGGCGCCACCGGTCTGACCTACGGCTTCCGCTTCTGCTCGGCCGACGGGAGCGAGACCTATGCGCGGGGCACCCGGGTTCTCGTCCGGCTGGACTCGGCGACCCTGCGCCCCGCGCCGTGGAGCGACACCTTCCGGGCCGTGGGCGAGGAACTGCTGCGGCCCGCGGACTGAACGGGGCCGGGCGCGGCTAGTGCCAGCAGGTGGCCTCGTCCCCGCCGCTGCCGTCCGCCTTGCTGCCGACGGACACCTCGAAGGCGATACCCGAACCCACCTCGGGTGCCGGGGAGATGGAGCCGGTGGGGAAGTCGACGGTCAGCAGCAGATGCCGGCCGTGTTCGGTCCTCGTCCAGCAGGCGCCCTCCACGGAGGCGGGCGCCGCCGTGCCGCTCGGGTCCCGTTCGGGACGCCAGCCGGCCGCAGCGGCCGCCCTCGTGTAGTGCGCGACGACGTCACCGGGCCCGCCCGGGAAGGCGTACAGACGGTCCGCATGCAGCCAGGGCGCACCGCTGCTGTCGTCGTCGCAGCCGGTGGTCACGCCCGTGCCGCGGTAGTTGGCGGGTGCGGCGGCACGGGCGGGTGCCGTGCCGAGCACCGGCTCGGCGGCCAGCCGCTTCAGGTCGCCTCCGGTGCCGTGGCAGCCGTCGCCGCCGGTGAGCGCGCATCCGCCGAGAAAGGCGGCCGGCACGAGGAGGGCGGCCGCCAGCCCGGCACGGGCGGAGGCGGACGGCGAAGTGGGGGACAAACGGGTCTCCTGTCCGGGAACGTCGGAACCCGACGTGCCGGGGAGCGGCGCCGTCAGGGGCGTGGGTCGGGAACCGCCGTGGCCTGCGGGCCGATCTCCTTGCGGCCGCCGCGTTCGGCGGTGCGCAGGACGCCCGCGAACACCGCGAGCCCGCACGCCAGGACCGTCACCACGCAGAAGGACACCACCAGGCTGGTCGCCTGGGCAACCCCGCCGATCAGACTCGGTGCGATCAGCCCCGAGGTGTAGGTGATGGTCGCGACGCCCGCGATGGCCTGGCTCGGATTGGGTCCCGCGTGCCCGGCCGCCGCGAAGCACAGCGGTACGACCACGGCGATGCCGAGACCCATCAGCGCGAACCCGCCCATCGCCACGGCCGGATGGCCGGCGAGGACGATCAGCAGCCCGCCGAGGACGGCCAGCATCCCGCCCGCCCGGACCGTGCGGACCGCGCCGAAACGGTTCACCACGGCGTCCCCGGCGATCCGGGCCACGGCCATCGTCAGCATGAAACCGGTGGTCGAGGCCGCGGCCAGACCGGCCGAACTGTCCAGCCGGTCCCGCAGGAACACCGCCGACCAGTCCAGGCTCGCGCCCTCCGCGAACACCGCGCAGAAGCCGACCGTGCCGATCAGCAGCGCGGAACGGGGTGGCAGGGCGAACCGCGGAGGCGGCTCCTCGTCCTCGGCCGGCTGGAGGTCGAGCACCCAGTTGCAGGCCAGCAGGCCCAGGAGGGTCAGGGTGGCCGCGGCGAGCGCGTGGTGCAGGCGGGCGTCGGAACCGAGGTGCGCGGCGAGTGTGCCCGCCGCCGAGCCGACCAGCGCGCCCGCGCTCCACATGCCGTGCAGGCCCGACATGATCGACTTCTCCAGCAGCCGTTCGATCTCGACGCCGAGCGCGTTCATCGCGACGTCGGCCATTCCGGCGGTGGCGCCGTAGGCGAACATGGCCAGGCACAGCGTGTACAGGTTCGGCGCGAGGGACGGCAGGATCAGCGACAGCGTCCACAGCGCGAGCAGCCCGCGCAGCGCCGTCCGGCTCCCGAAGCGGTGGCTGATCCGGCCGGCCAGCGGCATCGCGCACGAGGCGCCGAACGCCGTGAAGGCCAGCGCGAATCCCAACTGGCCGGCCCCGAGCGAGGCGTGGTCCTGGATCCAGGGCACGCGGGTCGCGAAGGAGCCGGTCACGGCGCCGTGCACGGCGAACACGGCCGCCACGGCGTACCGGGCGCGCCTGACCTCGCCGCGTGCGTAACCCACGTCACCCATGTTCCAGTCCCTCCCCGGGAGTTCCCCACCCGCCGTGCGGCACGCGGCGTAAACTATCAGGGACCCTGCCTGATAGATAGGTCGTTTCACGTCCCGCGGGCCGGGGTGCGGCTCGTGGGACCGACGGGCGGCCCGGTCGCAGCGATCTGGGAGGATTCCCGTCATGCCCGCATCACCGAGCACCGCCCGGGCCATCAACGACCGGGTCGCCCTCCGGCTGCTGCAGCAGGAAGGCCCGCTGACCGCGGGGCAGTTGAAGCAGCTGACGGGGCTGTCCCGGCCGACGGTCGCGGACCTCGTCGAACGGCTCACGGCCTCGGGGCTGATCACGGTGGTCGGCGAGTCCGGCGAGCAGCGCCGGGGCCCGAACGCCCGCCTCTACGGCATCGTCGCCGGCCGGGCCCACCTCGCCGCCCTCGACGTCCGCACCGAGGGCGTCCTCGTGCTCGTCTCCGACCTGGTCGGGCGGGTCCTCGCCGAGGCGTCCGTGCCGATCGGCGGCGACGCCGGGACCGGTCCCGCCGTGGAGCAGGCGGTGGCCGCGGTGGAGCGGACGGCCAAGGAGGCCGGGGCCGACCGGCTGCACACCGTCGGCATCGGCGCGCCCGGCCTCATCGACCCGGCCACCGGCGACCTCCGCGACTCCGCCGGGCTGCCCGCCTGGCACCGGAACCTGGCCGCGGCCCTCCAGGAGCGGCTGCCCGGTGCCCGGGTCACCGTGGAGAACGAGACCAACCTGGCCGCCCTGGCCGAACAGCGTGAGGGCGCCGCCCGGGACCGGGACACGTTCGTCCTGCTCTGGCTGGGTCACGGTGTCGGCGCCGCGGTCGTCCTGGACGGCATCCTGCGCCGGGGCGCGTCGGGCGGCACGGGCGAGATCGGCTTCCTGCCGGTCCCGGGCACGACGTCCCTCCCGTCGGCGACCGACTGCGACGGCGGCTTCCACTCGCTTACGGGCGCGGCGGCGATCGGCGCGCTGGCGGTCCGCCTGGGCCTGCCGGCCCCCGCCACACCGGACGGCCCGGGCGCGGCGGCGATCGTCCGCCGAGCGTCGGAGACGACCACCGAGCGGCTGGACGGGGGCGATGCCGGCACTGCTCGGGTGACCTCAGCGACCGGGCGCGGGCGGCTCACGCCTGGCGAATCGGTCCCTGCCGACGGGGGCGAGGGCCCTGCCGGTGCCGGCCGGGCGGCCGCATCGCCGGCGGAGGCCGGGCATGGGTGCTCCGCCCCCGGTGGATCCGCCTTCGTGGACGCGGTCGTCGCCGCCGACGGCGATGTCGGCACGAACGGGCTGACCGGCTCGCCCGCTGCGGGGACGGACGCCGGGCGCGGGCGGCTCGCGCCCGGTGGATCCGCCCCCCTGGACGCGGACCTCGCCGCCCGCTTTCTCGGCGTTCTCGCCGATCGGATCGCCGTGGGTGTCGCCTCCGTCGTGGCCGTCCTGGACCCCGGCTGCGTGGTGCTCGGCGGGGAGGTGGGGCAGGCCGGGGGAGCGGTGCTCGCGCGGCTCGTGCAGGAGCGGCTGCGGCGCATGTCCCCGCTGGCCACCGAGGTGCGGGCCAGCAGCCTCGGCGGCACGGCCGTACTGCGCGGGGCCCTGCTGACCGCCCGCGAGCGCGCCCAGGACGAACTCTTCGCCCCGCCGGAGCGCCGCTAGGGCCGCGTCCGGCAGACGCCGTACCCGGCCGGTCAGCGGTGCCTGCGGCTCGGGTCCGCACCTTTCCGAAGCGGTGCGCCAGGTAGTCGGCCTGTCGCGGCGCACCGGGTTCAGGCTCGCCCGCTTCCGAAGCGGCGCGCCGACTCCTTCTCGACGTCGCGTCCCGGCCGAATCACGTTGCGTGCAGCTCGGGCACCGCCCGCTTCCCAGGCGGTGCCCAAGCCCCTCGCACGTCGCCGCCCGGCCGGATCGCGATGCGTGCGGCCCGGGCCCGCCCGCTTCCCAGGCGGCACCCAAGTCCCCCCTCCACGTCGCCGCCCGGCCGGACGGCGGAGCCCCCAGCCCGGGCTCGCCCGCCTCCGTAGCGGTGCGCCGACTTCTCCTCGAAGAAGCCGCGTACCGGCCGGGGCCGCGGAGACACGTGGCTCAGCTCCGCCCGGTTCCGAAGCGGTGCGCCAAGTGCTGTTCGAAGTTCAGCTTGCCCACCGCGTGGTCCGGTGCCAGGTGGCCGCCCGCGCGGAAGGCGCCGTAGGCCCTGCCGAAGAGCGGGAGTCGCACGATCAAACGGCGCCGGCCGGTGGCCCGCAGGTAGGACCGGGCCAGCGAGTCGAACGAGCGCACCTCCGGACCGCCCATGTCGGGCACTCGTCCGGCCGGTGCGGCGAGCGCCAACTCCGCCAGGCGACCGGCCACTTCCGTCACCTCGACGGGCTGGTCCGGCACCCCGGCGGGGAGCACCAGGACCGGCGACTTGGCCAGCCCCCGCAGGACGGTGACCACCAGGTCGTGGAACTGGGTCGCGCGCAGCACCGTCCAGCCCAGCCCCGATTCCTCGATCTGCCGCTCCACCGCGAGCTTGCTCCGGTAGTAGCCGAACGGCACCCGGTCGACGCCGACGATGGAGATGTAGAGGAGGTGCCCCACCGAGGCCCGCCGTGCCGCCTCGATCAGGTGCGCGGCCGCCTTCTCGTCCCCGCCCCTGGGGCTGCTCGCGCAGTGCACGACCGTCTCCACGCCCGCCAGGGCCGCGTCCAGCCCCGGGCCGCCCTCGCGCAGATCGACGGCGTACGGCTGCGCGTGCCGGCTGAGCACCCGCACGTCGTGCCCGCCCGCCCGCAGCTCGTCCGTGACGACCCGGCCGAGCGTTCCGGTCCCGCCGGTCACCAGGATGGTGGTCATGCTGTTCTCCGTCCCCTCAGGACACCGCGGCGCCCCTCCGGGGCACCCTTCGGGGAGTGAGACGTGGGGCGGCCCCGTAAACGTGACATGGCACCGTGACACGACCCGGCGGCGGGCAAGGGCCGTCGTCACCGCCGCCGGGCCCGCCCGCACCCTAAAAGGACTAGACCAGTGTGGTCAATGGGTTCGAGCCAAGGTCAACGCGCCACCTCGACGCGGAAGTTGACCGGCGGCGCTGCGCGGAGCAAGGCCGGCGACACGTACTGTGAGCGAACCCACACCCGCCCCCTGTCTGGGGGAGCGTCCGGCGTGGCACACTGGCCGTGTACCAGAAGCAGCGCACTCCGGGGTCGGTGAAAGTCCGAACCGGCGGTTACAGTCCGCGACCCGACCGCTTCCAGCGGCCGGTTGACCAGGTGAAATTCCTGGACCGACGGTTAAAGTCCGGATGGGAGGCAGTGCGCGGCGGGCGGGCATGCGTCATGTGTGCGCGCCGCCGTATCTGGACTCGTCCGTATGCGGACGTGTCCTTTTCGGCGTCGCCCCCGATGTGTGTTCACCCGTTGATTCTGTCGTCTTCGACAGGCCCCGGAGTCCGTGCCCCCATGAGGCAGGAGGACCCGGGAAGTGTTCACCGGAATCGTCGAAGAACTGGGTGAGATCATCGCCGTCGAGAACCTCGGCGACGCCTCCCGTTTTCGGCTCCGCGGCCCCGTCGTGACCGAGGGCGCGCAGCACGGCGACTCCATCGCCGTGAACGGGGTCTGTCTCACCGTCGTGGAACACGAGGGCGACGAGTTCACCGCCGACGTCATGGCCGAGACGCTCAAGCGCTCCAGCCTGGGCGCGCTCACCGTCGGCTCCCGGGTCAACCTCGAACGCCCCATGGCCGTCGGCGCGCGCCTCGGCGGGCACATCGTGCAGGGCCACGTGGACGGCACCGGGCAGATCCTGGCCCGCACCCCGTCCGAGAACTGGGAGATCGTGAAGGTCTCGCTCCCTGCGGACCTCGCGCGCTACGTCGTCGAGAAGGGCTCCATCACGGTCGACGGCATCAGCCTCACCGTGGTCGACGCCGGCGCCGACCACTTCACGGTCAGCCTCATCCCGACCACCCTCGCCCTGACCACGCTCGGCCACAAGCAGCCCGGTGACCCCGTCAACCTCGAGGTCGACGTCGTCGCCAAGTACGTCGAGCGCCTCCTCGGCGACCGCGCGCAGGGAGCCACCAAGTGAACTGGCTGAACTCCGAGGCCTTCACCCTCTTCGGCCAGCACATCATCTGGTCGGACATGGTCGGCAACATCCTCGGCCTCATCACCCTCGCCCTCGGCTGGCGCCGCTCGCTGTGGACCTGGCCCGTGCAGTTCCTGTCCGGCCTCGTCCTGTTCGGGGCCTTCTACGGCCACCTGACCGGCAGCGCCGGCAAGCAGGTCGTCGTCATGGCGGTCGCGCTGTACGGCTGGTGGCAGTGGCAGCGCAACAAGGACCGGGCCGTGGACGGCCACATCGTCCCCCGGTTCGCCACCTGGCGTGAGCGGGCCGCGATGCTCGGCGCGGCGGCCGTCGGCACCGTCGCGGTGGCCCTGCTCTTCACGGCCTACCCGTCCCTGTCCTGGGACCCCTGGCCGGACGCCTACATCTTCGTCGGCACCGTCGTCGCCATGTACGCCCAGGCCAAGGGCATGGTCGAGTTCTGGTTCGCCTGGCTGCTCGTCGACCTCGTGGGCGTACCCCTCAACTTCGCCAACGGCTACGCGTTCTCCGGCTTCGTCTACGTCATCTACGGCGCACTCGTCCTGTGGGGCATGCGCGACTGGTGGCTGCGCTCCCGCAGGAGCCCGCAGCCCGTCCTGGAAGGAGCGCCGGCATGACCTCGGCACCGATCCTGTACCGCACGGACGACATCGAGAACTTCCAACTCGACCCCGTGGAGCAGGCCATCGCGGACATCGCGGCCGGCCGCCCCGTCGTGGTCGTCGACGACGAGGACCGCGAGAACGAGGGCGACCTCGTCATCGCCGCCGAGAAGGCGACCCCCGAGATCGTCGCCTTCATGATGAGCGAGTGCCGTGGCCTGATCTGCGCCCCCATGGAGGGCGAGGAGCTGGACCGGCTGCGGCTGCCGCAGATGGTCGAGGACAACACCGAGTCGATGAAGACGGCGTTCACCGTCTCCGTCGACGCCTCCGCCGCGCACGGCGTGACCACCGGCATCTCGGCCGCCGACCGCGCCACGACGCTCCAGCTGCTCGCGAACGGCACCGCCGAACACACCGACTTCGTGCGCCCCGGCCACATCTTCCCGCTGCGCGCCCGGCCCGGCGGCGTCCTCGTCCGCGACGGCCACACCGAGGCCGCCGTCGACCTCGCCCGGCTCGCGGGCCTGCGCCCGGCCGGCGCCATCGTGGAGATCGCCGGCGAGGACGGCCGCATGCTGCGCCTGCCCGAGCTGATCCCGTTCGCCCGCAAGCACGGCCTGACGATCATCTCCATCGAGGACCTGATCGCCTACCGCCGCGGCAGCGAGCCCACCGTCCGCCGTGAGGCCGAGACCCGGCTGCCCACCGCGCACGGCACCTTCACCGCCTACGGCTACCGGTCCACCCTCGACGGCGTCGAGCACGTCGCCCTCGTGCACGGCGAGATCGGCGCGGGCGAGGACGTCCTGGTCCGCGTCCACTCCGAATGCCTCACCGGAGACGTCTTCGGCTCCCTGCGCTGCGACTGCGGCCCCCAGCTGGACACCTCCCTGGCCCGCATCCAGGAGGAGGGCCGCGGCGTCGTGGTCTACCTGCGCGGGCACGAGGGACGCGGCATCGGACTGCTGTCCAAGCTGCGGGCCTACGAGCTCCAGGAACGGGGCCGTGACACCCTCGACGCCAACCTGGAACTGGGCCTGCCCGCCGACGCCCGCGACTACGGCGCCGGCGCGCAGATCCTCGCCGACCTCGGCGTCCGCAGCGTCCGGCTCATGACCAACAACCCCGACAAGACCGACGCGCTGCTGCGCCACGGTCTGCGGGTCACCGGCCGCGAGCCGATGCCGGTCCAGGTCGGCGAGCACAACATGCGCTACCTGCGCACCAAGCGGGACCGGATGGGACACGACCTGCCCTGGCTGGACACGCCCGCCGTGTCGGCCCCCGCGGCCGCGCCCGCGGCCACCTGCGGCAACCAGTAAGCGAAAGCACTTAGGAGAGACGTGAGCGGCAAGGGTGCACCGGAGCTGTCCGTACGCAACGCGAGCGACCTCAGGGTCGCCGTCATCGCGGCACAGTGGCACGTGAAGGTGATGGACGGTCTGGTGAACGGCGCCCTGCGCGCCCTGCACGAACTCGGCATCGACGAGCCGACGCTGATCCGCGTCCCCGGCAGCTTCGAGCTGCCGGTCGCCGCCAAGGTCCTCGCGGGCCGCGGCTACGACGCGGTGGTCGCCCTCGGCGTCGTCATCCGGGGCGGCACCCCCCACTTCGACTACGTGTGCCAGGGCGTCACCCAGGGCCTCACCCAGGTGTCCGTGGAGACCGGCGTCCCCGTCGGCTTCGGCGTGCTCACCTGCGACACCGAGGAACAGGCCCTGGACCGGGCCGGTATCGAGGGTTCCAGCGAGGACAAGGGGCACGAGGCGGTGACGGCGGCGGTGGCGACCGCGGCCACGCTCCGCTCAGTATCCGAACCCTGGCACTGAGGCACCGCCCGAACCGCGTAGGGTGGGACCACCATGTCCAAGAAGACGTTCGAGGAGCTCTTCACCGAGCTCCAGCAGAAGGCCGCCCACGGCGACCCCGCCACCTCCCGCACCGCCGAACTGGTCGGGAAGGGCGTCCATGCCATCGGCAAGAAGGTCGTCGAAGAGGCCGCCGAGGTCTGGATGGCCGCCGAGTACGAGGGCAAGGAGGCGGCTGCCGAGGAGATCTCGCAGCTGCTGTACCACGTCCAGGTGATGATGGTCGCCCGCGGGATCTCCCTGGACGACGTCTACGCCCACCTGTAAGCCCGCCCTCCGCACCAGCCGCAAGAAACCCCTTCACGCAAAGGAAGCCGACCTCATGCTGCGCATCGCCGTCCCCAACAAGGGTTCACTGTCCGGCCCTGCGGCGGAGATGCTGCATGAGGCCGGCTACCAGCAGCGCCGCGAGTCCAAGGAACTGCGCATCGTCGACCCGGAGAACGAGGTCGAGTTCTTCTACCTCCGCCCCCGCGACATCGCGATCTACGTCTCCTCCGGCAAGCTCGACATCGGCATCACCGGCCGTGACCTGCTGATCGACTCCGGCGCCGACGCCGAGGAGATCCTTCCGCTCGGCTTCGCCCGCTCGACCTTCCGCTTCGCCGCCAAGCCGGGCACCGCGAACGGCATCGAGGACCTCAAGGGCAGGACGGTCGCCACCTCCTACGAGGGCATCGTCGCGGGGCACCTCGCCGACCGCGGCGTCGACGCCTCCGTCGTCCACCTGGACGGCGCCGTCGAGACCGCCATCGAGCTGGGCGTCGCCGAGGTCATCGCGGACGTCGTCGAGACCGGCACCAGCCTGCGCAACGCCGGCCTGGAGGTCTTCGGCGAGCCGATCATGAAGTCCGAGGCGATCGTCGTCCGCCGCACCGGCGCCGACTCCGAGGAGGCGAAGGTCCAGCAGTTCCTGCGCCGCCTCCAGGGCGTCCTGGTCGCGCGGACCTACGTGATGATGGACTACGACTGCCGGGTCGAGCAGCTGGAGAAGGCCGTCGCGCTCACCCCCGGCCTGGAGTCCCCGACCGTGTCCCCGCTGCACAACGAGGGCTGGGTCGCGGTCCGCGCCATGGTCCCCGCCAAGGAGGCGCAGCGGATCATGGACGACCTCTACTCCATCGGCGCCCGCGCCATCCTGACCACGGCCATCCACGCCTGCCGCCTCTAGAGGTACGCCAGAGATGCCCGACGTTCCCACCCTTCCCGTCACCTTCCGGCCGGGCCACACCCGGGCCATCCTGCTCACCGCCGGTGCCGTGATCTTCCTGGTGATCTCCGGGATCGCGCTGCTGCTCGAGCTCGGCCCGGGGGAGCGGCTCACCTTCGTCCTCACCGGGGCCCTCAGCTTCTGGGCGCTGGCCCAGATCGCCCGGGTGCGGGTCGTCGCCGACGAGTCCGGCGTCACCGTGGTCAACATCGCGAGCAGGCGCCGCCTGGACTGGGCGGAGATCGTCCAGGTGAACCTCCGTCCGGGGGATCCCTGGGTGTTCCTCAACCTCAGCGACGGCACCAGCCTGCCCGCGCTCGGCATCCAGCCCGGCCTCGCGAGGCAGCGGGCCATCGCCGACGCGCGCGCCCTGCGGGAGCTCGTCGAGACCCGCTCCGCGGCCCGCCGCGCACAAGATCAGGGCTGACTCGGGGCCGTCCGCCCTGCCCCACTGGCCCGTGTCTTGATTAATCTGGTGACTGGAGGCGTTTCGCTGCGCCTCCGCCCCTGCGTGCCACCCGGCGCCCGGGGGTTCCTGCTACCCGAGGAGTGACTCCCTCCGGCGATGGACGGATCGTCCTGTAGTACCTGCGCCGCCCCTACCCGACATACCGGGAAGGCGGTGGCAGCGTGACCATCTCTTTGCTGCTCCTCGGAGCGGCCCTCCTGCTGATCCTCGCCAACGGCTTCTTCGTGGCCGCCGAGTTCGGCCTCGTCACGGTCGAGCGGCCGGACGCCGAGCGGGCCGCCGCCGAAGGCGACCGCCGCGCCCGTACGGTCGTGGAGTCGCTGAAGGAGCTCTCCTTCCAGCTCTCCGGCACCCAGCTCGGCATCACCATCACCTCCCTGGTCGTCGGCATGCTCGCCGAACCGGCCCTGGCCGGGCTGCTGCACAGCCCGTTCGCCGCGCTCGGCATCCCCGCGGGCGCCGTCTCCGGCGTCGCCGTGGTCGTCGGGATGCTGCTGGCCTCCGCCATCCAGATGGTGATCGGCGAACTCGTACCCAAGAACTGGGCGGTGTCGAAGCCGCTGCAGGTCGCGCGCTTCGTCGCCGGCCCCCAGCACCACTTCTCCCGCCTGTTCCGGCCGGTGATCGCCGCACTCAACACGGTGGCCAACCGGCTGGTCCGCGCACTCGGCGTCGAGCCGGCCGACGAACTGGCCTCCGCCCGCACCCCGGGCGAACTGGTGTCCCTCGCCCGGCACTCCGCGCGGGCCGGCGCCCTGGAGCAGGACACGGCCGATCTCTTCGTCCGCACCCTGTCCCTCGGCGAGCTGACCGCGCAGCACGTCATGACCCCCCGGGTGAAGGTCAGCGCCCTGCAGGACTCGGCCACCGCCGAGGACGTGGTCAACCTCACCCGGGCCACCGGACTGTCCCGGTTCCCCGTCTACCGGGAGAAGATCGACGAAATCGTCGGGATGGCCCACCTCAAGGACGCGCTGGCGGTCCCCGTGCACGACCGGCTGCGCACGCCGGTCGGCCGCATCATGCGCAAGGCCCTCCTCGTGCCCGAGACCCTGCCCGTCCAGCCGCTCCTCGCCCGCCTGCGCAGCGAGCAGCCCATCGCGGTCGTCGTCGACGAGTACGGCGGCACGGCCGGTGTGGTCACCCTGGAGGACATCGTCGAGGAACTCGTCGGCGAGGTCCGCGACGAGCACGACGCCAAGGACATGCCCGAGCTGGCCCCGGCCCCGCCCGAGGACGGCAGGCCCGCCTGGGACGCGGACGGCAGCTGCCGTGTCGACATCCTCCAGCGCATAGGCCTCGACGTGCCCGAGGGGCCGTACGAGACCGTCGCCGGACTGGTCGCCGACCTGCTCGGCCGCATCCCGGCCCCCGGCGACCGGGCCGAACTGCCCGGCTGGCGGCTCTCGGTCCGGCAGGTCGGCCACTACCGCGCCGAACGGGTCCGCCTGGTCCGGACGGTCCCCGCGGTGAACGTCATGGAGGCCGTCCGATGAGCGTCCTCCAACTGCTCTTCGCCGCGCTGCTGGTACTCGCCAACGGGTTCTTCGTCGGCGCCGAGTTCGCGCTGGTCTCCGTGCGCCGCAGCCAGATCGAACCGCTCGGCACCGTCCGGGCCCGCCAGGTGCTGGTCGGCCTGGAGCGGCTGCCGCAGATGATGGCCGCCGCGCAGTTCGGCATCACCGTCTGCTCCCTGACGCTCGGCGCGGTCGCCGAGCCGACGGTGGCCCACCTGCTGGAACCGGTGTTCGAGGCGATCCGTCTGCCGGACGGTGTGGTGCACCCCCTCGGCTACGTCATCGCCCTGGCCGTCGTGGTCTTCTTCCACCTGGTCATCGGCGAGATGGTGCCGAAGAACCTCGCGATGGCGGCCCCCGAGAAGGCGGCACTCTGGCTCGGCCCCGGCCTGGTCTACTTCGCCCGCCTCTGCAAGCCGATCACCGTGTCCCTCGGCGCCTGCGCCCAGGGCATCCTGCGTCTCTTCCGCGTCGAGCCCAAGGACGAGGTGGAGGCTGTCGTCACCACCGAACAGCTGAACCGCCTGCTGGAGGACTCCGGTCAGGCGGGCCTCCTCGATCCCGAGGAGCAGGAGCGGCTGGAGGACGCCCTGGAGCTGGGTTCCCGCCCGGTGACGGACGTCCTGCTGCGCCGGGAGTCCCTGGTCACGGTGGCCCCCTCGGTCACCCCGGGCGAGATCGTGGAGCTGACCGGCCGTACGGGCTACTCACGCTTCCCGGTCGCGGCGGGGGAGAAGGGGCCCTTCATGGGATACGTCCACGTCAAGGACGTCCTCGACCTGGAGGACTCCGAACGCGCCGTACCCCAGCACGTCTGGCGCCCCATGACCACCCTGCGCGCCGAGCTGCCGCTGGACGACGCGCTCACGGTGATGCGCCGGGCGGCCACCCACCTGGCCCAGGTGGCCGACCCCACCGGCCGGGTCCTCGGTCTGGTCGCCCTGGAGGACGTACTGGAGCTGCTGGTCGGCGAGGTACGGGACCCGGCCCACCGTGAGCTGCCCGACATCAGGCTGACCGAGCCCAGGGGAAGCGGGGAGCCGGAGGGAGCGCTCGCCGGCTAGCCCGGGCGGTGTCCGGGGCCCGCGCGACCGCGCGCGGGCCCCGGCACGGGCGGGGAACCGGGACGCAGTCGGGCTACATGGCCGGCGGATCCTGCGGGCCCCGCCCCGACAGCACCTCGCCGTACGCCTGCATCAGGTCCGGCAGCCGCAGTGTCGCCAGGTCGTCCCGGGACAGTGAGCCGACGCAGGTCGACAGCCGCAGATCCCGGTACGCACAGCTCTTCTCGTACAGGGTCCGCAGGAACCGCCCGTTGCCCAGCTCGTCGATCCACCCCTGATCGACCACGTGCCCGGCGATCGACCGCAGCTCCTCCAGCGCCTCCTCGTCCCACCGGTCACCGTTGTCGGCCGCCAGCACCTTGCCGATGTCGGTGAGCTCCAGCGGCCGGTAGGAGGGGAAGTCCACCCGGGTCGTGAAGCGGGAGGACAGCCCCGGGTTCGCCGCCAGCAGCCGGTCCATGCCCTCCGGATACCCGGCCAGGATCACCACCAGATGGTCGCGGTTGTCCTCGGCCCGCTTCAGCAGCACCTGCAGGGCCTCGTCGCCGTACGCGTCCCCCTTGCCGTACCCGGAGTTGGACAGGGAGTACGCCTCGTCCACGAACAGCACCCCGCCGATCGCGGAGTCGATGAGCTCGTTGGCCTTCACGGCCGTCTGCCCGAGGTACTCGCCGACCAGGTCGGCCCGCTGGGCCTCCACCAGGTGGTCCCCGCCGAGCAGGCCGAGGGCGTAGAACACCCGTCCGAGGATTCGCGCGACCGTGGTCTTGCCGGTGCCGGACGGCCCGGAGAAGACGAAGTGCCGCTTCGGCGGCTGCACCGGCAGCCCCTGCCCGGCCCGCAGCCGGGCCATGTTCAGCTGCGCGGACAACGCCTTGACCTGGCGCTTGACCGGTTCCAGCCCCACCATCCGCTCCAGCTCGGCGAGGGCCTCCTCCAGCAGAGCCGGATCGGTCGGCCCGGCAGGGATCGCCGAAGAGCTCACCCCGGTCTTCACCCGCACCACCGGATCGGTCACCGACGGCAGGGGCCCGGTCGGCAGGTCGGGCTCGGGCAGCCGCAGATCACGGCCCTCCATGCCGAACACCGGATCGAAGAGGTCGGGCCCGTCCGCGGTGTCCTGCCCGGCACCGGCCAGGGTGATCGCGGCGAGATCGGCGTCGTCGTACCCGTCGCCCTCGGCGATCGCGGCGAGCCGGGCCGAGGTGTCCATGAAGGCCGGGTCGACCCGGTGCACCGCGCGGTACAGCGGGAGGGCGGCGGCCGAGCGGCCGGTCCCCTCGTGGGCGCGCGCCAGCCAGTACCGCAGTTCCTTGCGCTGCGGCTGCTCGCTGCGGCAGCGCATCAGCGCCGCGGCGAGCAGCGGCTCGGCCTGTCCGTACATCTCCAGCCGGACCCGGGCCATGCCACCGAACAGGCCGACCTCGATGCCGAGCAGGGTGTCGTCCAGCAGCGGATCGGTGTGCCGGACCAGCTGCTCCCAGTCCTTGACCAGATAGGCACGACAGGCGTGCAGGAAGCGGACCTGCGGGTCGGTGTCGACCGGGGGCAGCCCGGCGAGGGCCCGGTCCAGCTCCGGCACATGCCGGCCGTCCAGCCAGTGCGAGGCGTGCGCGAGCAGCAGGTCCCGCGGGCTCTCCAGCACCGGCTGCACCCACCAGCCCAGCCAGTACCAGGAGTTGAGGGTCCTGCGGTGCCGGGCCCGCTGTTCCCCGAAGCGCTCGCGGTGCCGGAACATCCGCAGCAGCGCGGTCGTCGTGTCGACGCGCAGTGCGTGCAGCCCGAGCCAGGCGTCTGCCATGCCCGGATCCATCCGCACCGCGGTGCGGAACTCCTCCTCGGCCTGCGGGTAGGCACCCACCGTGTAGGCGTCCACACCCCGCAGCCAGGCAAGATCGGCCGGGGCCTCGGGGCCCTGCGTGCCGAAGTCCATCCCGTCCCCCCACAGACCGTGTCCCCGTGGTTCACCACCGGGCAGGCATCCGACGGCCGCCGCCGTCGAACCGCCGTGCCGCGGACCGGAGTTGCAGGTGCTCGAGGCAGCAGCTCGAAGGTCGCACCGAGGGCATCGTACCCGCGGGGAGACCGCGTTCCGAAGGGTGCCGCACAGGCCGTCGGGGGAGGTGGGAGCAGACGGGGCGCACACGATTCGGTGACCGAGGGTGAGCGGATCGGTGCGTGGGGCGCCCGGAAAACCGGCCGCGGACAGAACGAAGCCCCCGATCACGGGGGAACAACCGGGGGCTTCGCGTCTGAGGGGCGGCTCCTTATGGCCGCACATCCAGAACGTAAGTCCTGTACGGGCTGCGGGTCAAGCGAAGTTGAGGCACTCGGGGAAGTTGGGCCACGGGGGTTTTCACACCTTCACCACATCGCCGGTGGTTCCTCACTCTGGGTAGCGAGGTGGTCCGGTCCGGGCGACGACCCGGGCCCCGGGAGTACCTCGTACCCCTCCGCTTTCTGCAGTACCAGCAGATCGGCATGGGGGCGTGAGGGGTCGGTGGCGAAGTGCGCCTGCTCCGCCCGGATCCACCCGTCCCAGAACTCCCGCTGCTCCGCCCCGTCGCGCGAGCGGCCCCGCGCCCAGGACTCCTCCGGCGGCAGCTCCATCCACAGCAGCCGCGCCAGATACGGCCGCAGTGCCCGACGGCCGGCCCCGACGCCCTCGATCAGCACCACGGGCGCCGCCGGCAGCGGCCGCGGCGCGCCGAACGTGCGGGTGCGCCAGTCGTACGGGGTGCAGGACGCGCTCTCACCACGGGCGAGCGGGTGGATCACCTGGGTCATGAGCCGGTCGGTCCACGCGAAGAGCTGATCGTGGCTCGCGATGTCGTCGAGGCGGAGCACCGGTGCCCCGCCGAGCGCGGCCGCCAGCCGGCCGGCGAAGGTCGACTTCCCGGAGCCGGCGTGCCCGTCGACGCCGATCAGCCGGACCGGCCCCAGGGAGGGGGGAAGCCCGCGCAGCCGGGCGGCGAGGTCGTGAATGGTGATTCCCGAGGTGTGGTGCCGTGTGGGGGTTTTACGGAAACAGTGTAGTGACGGCGCCCGCGACGCCCGGACCACCCACGGGATCGGGCCAAAGGACGTCGCAATTTGAACCATCGGCTGGCGGCCAGTCAATGTTCTCGATAAACAATCCGAATCCTCTGACCGATATGTCGAATTCGGCGTTCCGGGTGCGCCCGCCGCTGAGTAAGGTGCCTTCTGCGCAACTGCGACGCGTCGAACGGGGACGGACGGGTGGAGATGGCCGCGGAGTTATTCGAGGGGCAGTATGTGTGGCACCCGGCGGCCGACGACCGTGTCCTGGCAAGCGTTTGCGTCGATGTGCGCGCCGGACGATACCGGCACGCGCACGAGGCGCTCGCCGAGACGCGTTCCGACTTCGCCCTGCGTGCCCACCGCTCACTCGTCCTCGCCTCCGAGGCGGCCGGCACCGACCTGGTCGAGCGCTGGCTGGACGAGGAGCCGTCGCCCGAGGCGGCGCTCATGTGGGCCCGGGTCGCGGTGCAGCGCGCCCTGCGGGCCGCCGACCAGCGGGACGACCGTGCGCAGGCGCTGGAGCGGATCGCGCTGACGGCCTGCGACCGGGCCGCCGCTGCGGCCCCCCGGGACCCCACCCCCTGGGTCGCCAAGCTGGCCATGGCCCGGCTGCACCGGCTGCGCGACCCCGCCCCGCAGGGGCTGCTCACCGCGCCGCCCGGCCCCTGGCGGCTGTTCGCGCACGTCCTGTCCCTGGACCCCTGGCACCGCGAGGCCCACCACCGCTTTCTGTCCTGTTTCTTCACGCGGCACGGCGGTTCGGTCAACGCCGCCTGGGACGTCGCCGCCTTCCTCAGCCAGCGGGCGCCCGCCGACTCCGTCCTCCGGCTGCTGCCCCTGGTGGCCCTGGTGGAGAGCTACAACCCGACCCAGCTGCTCGCCGACCGGGTCTGGGAACAGCCCCAGTGGCGCTCCACCGCGCTCGCGATCTACCACAACTGGCTGCCGGCGGTCGCCGGTTACCGCTTCACCCCGGTGCTCGACCTGGCCTACCTCGCGCACGCGCTGGTCATGGCCCAGCGCGAGTTCGAGGCCCGGGCCGTGTTCGCGGCGATGGGTCCGTACGCCTCGCGCATGCCCTGGAGTGCCTTCGGTGACCCCGTCGAGCAGCTTTCCCGGGCCCGGCGCACCTGCGGACTGCCCGTGCCCGGACCGGCCTGACCCCGCACGTCCCCCACCTTCCCCCGGAGAGAAAGGCCGATCTGTGTCGGAACGGACATCGACGCCGCGGACCGAGGCTCGCGCGGGCGACGCCCCGGTCGTGCTCGACGACGACGCGACGCTGCACGCGATGGGTTATCCGCGGAAACTCACGCGGCGCTTCAAGGCGTTCGACAATTTCGCGATCTCCTTCACCATCATCAATATCCTCTCGGGTATTTTCTCGTCCTTCGGATTCGGTATGAATGCGGGCGGCCCCCGCATTCTCGTGTTCGGCTGGATAGGCGTGTCCATCATGGTGCTGCTCATCGGTGCGGCCATGGCGGAAGTCGCCTCCGCCTATCCGACGAGCGGGGCGCTGTATTTCTCGGCCGGTAAACTCGCCAAGCGGCACAAGGGCGCCTGGTCG
Organism: Streptomyces sp. 1222.5; assembly: GCF_900105245.1. Lineage (NCBI taxonomy): Bacteria > Bacillati > Actinomycetota > Actinomycetes > Kitasatosporales > Streptomycetaceae > Streptomyces > Streptomyces sp. 1222.5. Next base: position 7,072,065 of record NZ_FNSZ01000001.1, read on the forward strand.
TGGTTCACCGGCTGGCTGAACTTCGTGGGCCAGATCGGCGGCACCGCCGCCACCGGCTATGCGGCGGCCACCTTCATCCAGGCGTTCGTGCAGCTGCAGTGGCCCTCCTACCAGCCGACCGTGCACCAGACGGTGCTGATCACGGCCCTGGTCATCGTGCTCCAGGGGCTCGCCAACACCTACACCGTCCAGCTCGTCGCCGTACTCAACCGGATTTCCGTGTGGTGGCTGCTGATCGGACTCGTCGTGATCGTGGGCGCACTCGTAGTGATGCCTGATCAGCATCAGTCGGCGTCCTTCGTGACGCATTTCGAGAACAACACCGGCTTCACGAACGGGCTTTACGGCGGCATGCTCGGCCTGCTGGTCACCAGCTGGACCTTCACCGGGTTCGACGGCAGCTTCCACATGTCCGAGGAAACGGTCGGCGCGACGGTCAACGCCCCGAAGGGGATCACCCGGGCCATCGGCTATTCGGCGATCACCGGACTGATCCTGATGCTCGCACTGGTCTACAGCATCGGGGACTACGCCAAGGTGGCCGGTTCCGGTACGCCGCCCGTCCAGATCCTCATCGACGGGCTCGGTCTGGGTGCCGCCAAGGTCATGCTCCTCATCGTCATCGGCGCGATGCTCTTCTGCGGCCTGGCCAACCTCACCAGCAACACCCGGCAGATCTTCGCCTTCTCGCGGGACGGCGCCATGCCGGGCTCCCGCTGGTGGCACTCGGTCTCGCTGCGCACCCGTACGCCGGTGAAGGCGGTGTGGCTCGCGGTGGGCTGCTCGTTGGTCCTGGTGGTGCCCGGCTGGTGGTCGCACACGGCGTTCACCGCGATCGTCAGCGTCAACGTGGTCGGTCTCTTCCTCGCCTACGCCGTGCCGATCTTCCTGCGGCTCAGGCTGGGCGACGCGTTCCGGCCCGGGCCCTGGCACCTGGGCCGCTGGGGCCGGCCGATCGGCTGGCTCGCGGTGATCTGGATCCTGCTGAGCAGCGCGCTGTTCATGCTGCCGCAGGCGTCGCCGATCACCGTCGACTCCTTCAACTACGCGCCGATCGCCCTCGCCGTCGTCCTGCTCGTGGCCACGGTGTGGTGGTTCGCCACGGCCCGCCGCCGCTTCCAGGGCCCGGTCAGCTACGGCCGCCCGGACGAGGTGGCCGCCATGGACCTGGTCTGACCTGCCCCCCTGATCCGGCGGCCGACCCCACCACCCCCCTCGCCCGATCGGCTCGGCCCGGTCGCCCCGAATCCTCGATCACCCCGGCCCCGGCGCGCGGCAACCCGCACGCGCCGGGGCCTTCGTGCACCTGGCGGGAATCTCCCCCAGGCCGCTCCGCCACCGTTTGGGAGATCGACCCCACCCCCGAGAAAGCCCTTTCAGTGGCGCAGACCAATATTCATCGCGCCGCATGTGCGGAAGTGCTGGCAGGGGCATGCCGCCTGATCCATAGTTGGCGCACACACCGTGCACCGGACCAGCCCCGACTCGCACCCCTGGGGGTCAAAGCGCCCATGAGCAGAGCCGAACAGCCGTCCCGCAGAACCCTCCTGGCCGTCGCCGTCGCCGCCGCGGTGACCGGCGCGACGGCCACCACCGCCAGCGCACAGCCGACCGCCGCCCGGACCCGGGCCTCGGGCCCGACGCCGGCCCGCCCGATCGACTACCACGCCTGGACCACCCACCACGAGTGGCGTTCCGGGACATCCGAGGGCACCCGGGCCGTCCCGGGCGCCCGCCCGGGCGTCGTGATCGCCGTCCCCGTCGGCCGCAGCGACTACACCGACCCGCACACCGGCACCACCGCCACCTGGGAGTACGCCACCTGGACCTCAGGCGTGCACCGGCTCACCGTCCCGGCCACCGAGGTCGTCGCCTCCTGGAACGCCCACACCCCGGACGGCACCTGGATCCAGGTCGAGCTGCGGGGCACGTACTCGGACGGCACCGACACCCCCTGGTACGTGATGGGCCGGTGGGCGGCCGGCGACCAGGACATCAAGCGGACCTCCGTGGACGACCAGACGGACGGCAGAAGCACCATCTGGACGGACACCTTCTCCATCGACGACGCGAGCACCGGTCTGCGGCTGACGTCGTACCGGCTGCGGCTCGCCCTCTACCGCAAGCCCGGCACGCGTCTGACCCCCACGGTGTGGCGGCTCGGGGCCATGGGCTCCGACATCCCCGACCGTTTCACGGTCCCGGCCTCCACCCCGGGCCTCGCCCAGGAACTGGCCGTACCGCGCTACTCGCAGGAGATCCACAAGGGGCAGTACCCGCAGTACGACAACGGCGGTGAGGCCTGGTGCAGCCCCACCTCGTCGCAGATGATCATCGAGTACTGGGGCGGCCGGCTCACACCCGAGCAGCTGTCCTGGGTGGACCCGTCCTACGCCGACCCGCAGGTCGACCACGCGGCCCGCTTCACCTACGACCACCAGTACGAGGGCTGCGGCAACTGGCCCTTCAACGCCGCCTACGCGGCCACCTTCCACGGCCTGCAGGGCGTGGTCACCCGGCTCGCCTCGCTGACCGACCTGGAGACCCTGGTCGCCGCCGGCATCCCGGCCATAACGTCCCAGTCCTTCCTCAAGACCGAGCTGACCGGCGCCGGCTACGGCACCTCCGGGCACCTGATGACGGTCATCGGCTTCACCGCGGACGGCGACGTGATCGCCAACGACCCGGCCTCGCCGGGCGACGACGCGGTACGGCGGGTCTACCTGCGCCGGGAGTTCGAGAACATCTGGCTGCGTACCAAGCGGTACAACGCCTCCGGCGGTGTGTCCTCGGGCACGGGCGGGGTCTGCTACCTCTACTTCCCCGCGCACCCGAGCCCCCGCCAGCGCAAGGCGCTCGCCGCGGTGGGAGTGCGCTGACCCGGCCCGTGTGAGCAACGTCTCCGCCGCGAACGCCGTCGCGGGTGGCAAGGTGGACAAATGGGTGGGGGGACTCCACTCCGTACGTCCGACCTCTGTGAGAAACCATGACCGCACACCCCGCCACCGCCACCCGCGTCCGCACCGGCGGCCCCCAGGAGGACGGCCCGAAGATCCTCGAGCACGTCATGGGCTGGGTCCTCGTCGTGGTGGTCGCGATGCTCGTGACCCGGCTCGGGCTGCTCTGACCCGGCCCCTCACCCGGCCGGCATGTTCTGACATACTGCGGCTGTCCCACCGACCTACCGGACCAGGGTCGAAAGTGAATATGCCTCAGCAGCGTGCCGCCGCCCGTCCCCGGGTGAGCGGCACCGAGCGATCCACGGCGCGCCGTGCCGAACTCATCGCCATCGGACGGAAGTTGTTCGCGGATACGTCCTACGACGCGCTCTCCATGGACGACATAGCCCGCCAGGCCCATGTCGCCAAGGGGCTGATCTACTACTACTTCCGGTCCAAGCGCGGCTACTACCTGGCCATCATCCAGGACTCCGTGGCCGACCTCGTCTCCTTCGCGGCGAGCGGCACCGAGCTGCCCGCCAAGGACCGGGTCCAGCGCACGGTCGACAGCTATCTGCGCTACGCCGAGCACCATCAGGCCGCCTACCGCACCATCGTCAGCGGGGGCGTCGGCTTCGACGCCGAGGTGCACGCCGTCCGGAACGGGGTGCGCGAGGCGATCGTCGCCACCATCGCGGAGGGGGCGTACGGCCGCACCGACATCGCCCCGCTGGCCCGGATGGGCCTGCTCGCCTGGGTGTGCAGTGTGGAGGGCGCCACCCTCGACTGGATCGCGCGGCCCGAACTGTCCCGCGACGCCATGCGCGAACTGCTGGTGAGGACGCTCGGGGGAGCCCTGCGCGCCATCGAGGAACTCGACCCGGCCCACCCGGCCCCGTCGGCGGCCCGCCGGGACGTCTGACGCGCACGAGGGAGCGGAGGCTCGTGGTCCTCCGCTCCCTCGCCCCCCGTGGGCCGGGTCAGTGGATGGCCCTGATCAGCTCACCGTTGGCGGTGTCGCCGCTCAGCTCCCAGAAGAAGGTGCCGCCGAGGCCCTGCTGGTCCTTGTACGCCATCTTGGTGCCGATGGTCGCCGGGGTGTCGTAGCTCCACCAGTTGCTGCCGCACTTGGCGTAGGCCGTGCCGCCCACCGTGCCGGTCGCCGGGCACTTCGTCCTGAGCACCTTGTAGTCGTCGATGCCCTGTTCGTACGTGCCCGCCGCCGGACCGGTCGCGGTACCGCCGGGGGCCGCCTGGGTGACCCCGGTCCAGCCGCGCCCGTAGAAGCCGATGCCGAGCAGCAGCTTGGCGGCCGGGATGCCGAGCCCCCTGAGCTTGGAGATGGTCGCGGAGGTGTGGAAGTTCGCCTTGGGGATGCCCGCGTACGAGTTCAGCGGAGAGTGCGGGGCGGTCGGGCCCGTGGCGTCCCAGGCGCCGAAGTAGTCGTACGTCATCGGGTTGTACCAGTCGACGTAACGCGCGGCGCCCGCGTAGTCCGCCGCGTCGATCTTGCCGCCGCCGGTGGCGTCGGCCGTGATCGCCGCGGTGACCAGACTGCCGGAGCCGAACTTCGACCGCAGCGCGGCCATCACGTTCTTGAAGGCCTCCCGTCCGCTGGTGTCGCAGGTGTTCCCGCAGGCGTTCGGGTACTCCCAGTCGATGTCGATGCCGTCGAAGACACCCGCCCACTTGGAGTTCTTGACCAGGTCGTAGCAGGACTGGGCGAAGGCGGCCGGGTTCTTCGCGGCCTCCCCGAAGCCGCCGGACCAGGTCCAGCCGCCGAAGGACCACAGGACCTTCAGCCCGGGGTGCTTCTTCTTCAGCTCGAGCAGCTGGTGGAAGTTGCCGCGCAGCGGCTGGTCCCAGGTGTCGGCGACGCCGTCGACGGACTCGGCGGCGGTGTAGGCGCGGTCGGTCGCCGCGTAGGAGTCGCCGAGCGCGCACTTGCCGCCGGTGACGTTGCCGAACGCGTAGTTGATGTGGGTCAGCCGGGCCGCGGAGCCCGAGGTCTCGATGTTCTTGACGTAGTACTTGCGGTCGTAGGTGCCCCATTCGGTGAAGTAGCCGACGACCTTGGAGCCGGCCTTCGCCTGGGGCGCCGCCGGAGCGGCCGCGGTCGCGGTACCCGCGCCGGCGAGCAGCCCGGCGCCGAGGACGGTGGCACACGCGGCGGCGACGAGCGCCCGGAACCGGGCGCGGGGACGGTGGGGAGTGTGCATCGGTGTGTCTCCTCGTGGGGGGAGGGGAACGCGCGCCGATTGGCATGAACGCGGTAAAGCGTTGGTCCTGCACAGTAGGAGGACTAGACCACTAGGTCAATGGTTCGGACCAATTCGGGGCTGTCGGAAATTCGCCGCCGGATATCCGAAGTAAGCGGTCGTTAACTGGTGACGCGAGCACGCCGATCGGGCATACTCACAGCGCAGCCGCTGGTCAGCAGCTTCCGAGACCCGGAGGCGGGCGCCTTCGGCAACCCGAACGATCAGGCGGAGCCGCCCCCACCCACGGGCCGTACCGCTGGTGCCCGAACAGGGAGGAGACCGACGCCATGTCCGACCGCGACCCGCAGCCGGTGGAGCGTCAACTGCCGACGGAAGAGTCGAGGGATCTGCTCGCACTCGTCCGGGAGATCGCCCAGCGCGAGATCGCGCCGAAGGCGGCCGAGGAGGAGGACGCGGGACGCTTCCCGCGCGACGTCTTCACCCTGCTCTCCGAGTCCGGCCTGCTCGGCCTGCCGTACGACTCGGAGTACGGCGGCGGCGACCAGCCCTACGAGGTGTACCTCCAGGTCCTGGAGGAGCTGGCCTCGGCCCGCCTCACCGTCGGTCTCGGCGTCAGCGTGCACACCCTCGCCTGTCACGCGCTCGCCGGCTACGGCACCAAGCAGCAGCAGGTCGAGCACCTGCCCGCCATGCTCGGCGGCGGCCTGCTCGGCGCGTACTGCCTCTCCGAGCCCGCTTCGGGCTCGGACGCGGCCTCCCTGCGCACGAAGGCCGTCCGGGACGGCGACGGATGGGTGATCGACGGCACGAAGGCCTGGATCACGCACGGCGGCATCGCCGACTTCTACACGGTGCTGGCGCGCACGGGCGAGGACGGCCCGCGCGGGATCACCGCCTTCCTCGTGCCCGGTGACGCACCGGGGCTGAGCGGCGCGCTCCCCGAGAAGAAGATGGGCATGAAGGGCTCACCGACCGCCCAGGTCCACCTCGACGGCGTCCGGGTCCCCGACGGCCGGCGCATCGGCGAGGAGGGCCAGGGCTTCGCCATCGCCCTGGCCGCCCTCGACTCCGGCCGGCTGGGCATCGCGGCCTGCGCCATCGGCCTCGCCCAGGCCGCGCTCGACGAGGCGGTCGCCTACGCCACCGAGCGCCGGCAGTTCGGCCGGCCCATCGCCGACTTCCAGGGCCTGCGCTTCATGATCGCCGACATGGCGACCCAGATCGAGGCCGGCCGCGCCCTCTACCTCGCCGCGGCCCGGCTGCGCGACGCGGGCAGGCCCTTCGCCAAGCAGGCCGCCATGGCCAAGCTGCACTGCACCGACACGGCGATGAAGGTCACCACGGACGCCGTGCAGATACTCGGCGGCTACGGCTACACCGCCGACTTCCCGGCCGAGCGCTACATGCGCGAGGCCAAGGTGCTGCAGATCGTCGAGGGCACCAACCAGATCCAGCGGATGGTCATCGCCCGTCACGTGGCGGGACCCGAGGCTCGCTGAACTGACCCCGCAGGACCGTGGGGGCCGCCAGCCTGACCCACTCCGGGTCGTGGCGGCCCGGCAGGGTCCGGCCCCCGTCGGCCCAGACCCGCAGGAGATCGCGGTAGATGGGCGGGTCCTGCGGGGGAGGCGGCGGCGGAACCGATTCCGCCGGGCGAGGCACGAAGATGCGGCGCGGACGCCCGGTGACCGTGTGCAAAGGGGTCATGCCCCAAGAACGTGGCGCGGGCGCCGCGAGTTACCCCCCGGCCGAATCGCGCGTGCGTTCACCGCCGACGCCCGCTCCCTCCTCTGGCCGTCTCCGGTCATCTGACGTACCGTCAGCGGACTGTCTCCAGGGGGGTGTCCGTGGCCGACGACGACCGACCCGTACCGCTCGACGAGTACCCCGTGCACCAGGTGCCGCTGTCCATGAAGCACGTGGCGACCGGGGACCGCAACGCCTACGACCGCTGCATCTTCCACGTCCTCGACCACACGGGCCGCGCCCTGCTCATCCTCGGCCTCGGTGTCTACCCCAACCTGGGGGTGATCGACGCCTACGCCACCCTCCGCACCGGGGACGTCCTGCACGCCGTCCGTGCCTCGGACGCCCTCGGCGAGGACCGGACGCGCCTCGCCGTCGGGCCGCTGCGCATCGAGGTCCAGGAACCGCTGCGCCGCCTGCACCTGGTCTGCGAGGACGAGCCGCTCGCCTTCGACCTCACCTGGACGGCCGCCTTCCCGGCCCTGTGGGAGCCGCACCACCTCCAGCGCCGGGGCGACCGGCTCACCCTGGAGGGCCGGCGCTTCGTCCAGGCCGGGAAGGTCGCGGGCGTCATCCGGGCGGCCGGCGAGGAGCTCGACGTCTCCGCCGACGGCTGGACCGGCACCCGGGACCGCAGCTGGGGTGTGCGCCCGATACCGGGCGAGGAGGGCGGACGGCTCGTCGAGGACCACCCCGCCGAGGGCTTCCACTGGATCTGGTGCCCGGCCGCCTTCGAGGACCGCTTCCTGATGGTCGTCACCCAGGAGGACGCCGACGGCCACCGCTCCCTCAGCGACGCCACCCTCGTCCGCCCCGGCCGGCGCGACCGCCAGCTCGGCTGGCCGTACAGCGAGATCGGCTACCGCCCGGGCACCCGCCACCCCGAGCACGCCGTCGTCCACCTCGGCGACCCGCGCGAACCGCGGACCCTGGAGGTGGAGATCCTCACCTCCTCCCCGCTCGCGATCGGCGCGGGCTACCCGCCCGCCGGCGACTGGCAGCACGGGACCTGGCAGGGCCGGGGCTGGACCGACCGCCGTACCTACGACCTGACGTCGCCCGACCCCCTCGCCGCCTACGGCGTCACCGACCACTCCGCCCGATTCCGGCTCGACGGGCGGACCGGATACGGGATCTTCGAACACGGCACCTTCGGCCGGCACGACCCGAGCGGCTTCACCGGATTCGACTCGGTCGCCCCCTGAAGGAGGACGAGATGGCCACCGCACCACGTCCCCGCACCACCACCCGCGACCCCGGCGACCTGGCCCGGCGCCTGACCGCCTGGCTCGGCACCCGACTGCCCGGCGCCGAGGCCACCGGCGTGACCGTTCCGGCCTCCAACGGCATGTCCAGCGAGACCCTGCTGTTCGACATCGACCACCCGCGAACCCCGCTGCGGGCCTGCGCGTTGCGCCTCGCCGCGGACCCGGCGGCCTACACGGTGTTCCCGGAGTACGACATGGCCCGCCAGTACCGCACCCTGCGCCTGGTGGCCGAGCACACGGACGTGCCCGTGCCCAGGACGCTCTGGCTCGAGGACGATCCGGGCCCGCTCGGAGCACCGTTCTTCGTCATGGCGCGGGCCGAGGGACGCGTGCCGCCGGACGTCATGCCGTACACGTACGAGGGCAGTTGGCTGTACACGGCGACCGACGCCGAGCGCGAGCGGCTGGAGGCCGCGACCATCGGGCTGCTGGCCCGCCTGCACGACCAAGTGCCCGTCGGCGAGGCCCGGTTCCTCACCCTGCCCGGCGAGGGCGACGCACTGCGCCGGCACGTGACCGCCCAACGCGCCTACTACGCGTGGGTGATCGACGGCCTGGCCCGCTCACCCCTCATCGAGGCCGCCTTCGACCGGCTGGAGCAGCTGTGGCCCCGCGACCCCGGTGACCCCGTGCTGAACTGGGGCGACGCGCGCATCGGCAACATCGTCTACGACGGTTTCGACCCCGTCGCCGTACTGGACTGGGAGATGGCGGCGCTCGCCCCGCGCGAGGTGGACCTCGGCTGGACGATCTACCTGCACCGCTTCTTCCACGATCTGACGACCGGCTCCGGGCAACGGGGGCTGCCCGGCCTCCTGCGCCGCGACCGCGTCGAGGCCCGCTACGCCCGGCTGACCGGCCACACCCCCCGGGACATGGACTTCTACACCCTCTACGCCGCACTGCGGCACGCGATCGTCATGCTGCGCATCGCCTACCGGCAGGCGTACTTCGGGGAGGTCGACGTCCCGGCGGACCCGGACGCACTGATCCTGCACCACGACAGTCTGCGCGCCATGGTGCAGGGCAGTTACCGGTACTGAGCCGGGCCTCCGGCAGGAGCCTCAGGCAGCCTGGCGGCGCATCTCCGCCACCCGCATCGGGCGCGAGCCGGGACCGCCGACGTGCGAGAAGGGCTGCGTCCGCCAGTCCAGGCCCTGGGGGAGCGTCAGCAGCAGGGCGGTGTCCTGCTCCTGCGGCGTGAAGTCCTCGTCCGCGGGGCGTGCCTCGGCCGCCGCACGGCCCGTGCCCGCGCAGACCGTGAGCCCGAACGGGTTCCACGGCGAGGCGCACAGCGCGTGCTCCGGCAGGGCCTCCTCGTCCGCCAGCAGCGCGATCGGCTGCGCGCAGTCCGGGCAGATCACCCGGTACATCTCGAAGGTGTCGTACGTGTCGAGTTCCTCGTCGAGGGCGTCGGGTTCGACGCCCTCCGGCTCGGGCTCGACGACCGGCTGCTGCCGCTTGGGCGTGGAGCGACCAGGGCGGTTGACACTCTGCATGGGATTCTCCCCCTAAGGCTGGGCCGTGAAGGCACTGCGGCCTCGACCACACCAAGCACTTCCCGTCAGCCCTCGGCGGTAATCACGAGAACATCACAGAGCCGGTTCCAGCCATGTGGTGTTCGTCACATGCCGTGCGCGGGTGCCCGGAGGGGGGACCGGCGCGGTGCTTTTTGTATCGAACCGGCCATGACCTGCGCTCTCGGCTATCCGAGGAGATCAAGCGCACGGTAGGTTTTGGCGCCATGGAGGAGCTGGACCGTCAGATCGTGCAGCTGCTCGTCAAGGACGGGCGGATGAGCTACACAGACCTGGGCAAGGCCACGGGCCTGTCCACGTCGGCCGTGCACCAGCGCGTGCGCCGGCTCGAACAGCGTGGAGTCATCCGCGGCTATGCCGCGGTGGTCGACCCGGAGGCCGTGGGGCTGCCGCTCACCGCGTTCATCTCGGTGAAACCCTTCGACCCCAGCGCCCCCGACGACATCGCGGAACGCCTGGCCGGCGTCCCCGAGATCGAGGCCTGCCACAGCGTCGCCGGCGACGAGAACTACATCCTCAAGGTGCGCGTGGCCACCCCGCACGAGCTGGAGGAGATGCTGGCCCGGCTGCGCTCCCTGGCCGGGGTCTCCACCCGAACGACGGTGGTCCTGTCGACGCCGTACGAGGCCAGGCCGCCGAAGATCTGAACCCGGGACGCCGCGTAACCCGGCGTCCCGCCCCTCCCGGCGCGCCGCCCCGGTGCCCGCGGCGCCCCGCGCACGCGAGAGACTGTCGGACATGAGTGAGCAGTCCGCCGAGCCCAAGACCGTCCTGCTGCGCCGCGGGGAGGTGCACAGCCCCGCCGACCCCTTCGCGACCGCGATGGTGGTGGAGCGCGGCCAGGTCTCCTGGGTCGGTTCCGAGGGCGCCGCCGACGCCTTCGCCGACGGGGTGGACGAGGTGGTCGACCTCGACGGCGCCCTGGTGACGCCGGCCTTCACCGACGCCCATGTGCACACCACCGCCACGGGCCTGGCGCTGACCGGCCTCGACCTGTCCACGGCCCCGTCCCTGGACGCGGCCCTCGCCCTGGTCCGGGAGTTCGCCGCCGCCCGCCCCGGCGACCGGGTGCTGCTGGGCCACGGCTGGGACGCCGCCCGCTGGCCCGGCGGCCGGCCGCCGACGCGTGCGGAGCTCGACGAGGCCACCGGTGGCCGCCCGCTGTACCTCTCCCGCATCGACGTGCACTCGGCGGTCGTCACCACCGCCCTGCTGGCCTTGGTGTCCGGCGACGTCCCGCGCGAGGACGCCCCGCTCACCGCGGACGCCCACCACACCGTGCGCGAGGCCGCCCTCGCCGCCATCACCCCCGCCCAGCGCGCCGAGGCCCAGCGCACCGCCCTGGCCCACGCGGCCTCCCTCGGCATCGGCTCGGTGCACGAGTGCGGCGGCCCGCAGATCTCCTCCGCGGACGACTTCACCGCCCTGCTGCGGCTCGCCGGCGAGATCCCCGGGCCCCGCGTCGTCGGCTACTGGGCCGAGCAGGGCGACGAGGGCGTGACCCGGGCGCGCGAGCTCGGAGCCACGGGTGCGGCCGGGGACCTCTTCGCCGACGGCGCCCTCGGCTCGCACACCGCCTGCCTGCACGAGCCGTACGCCGACGCCGGCCACAGCGGCACCGCCTACCTGGACGCCGACGCCGTCGCCGCCCATGTCGTCGCCTGCACCGAGGCGGGTCTCCAGGCCGGCTTCCACGCCATCGGCGACGCCGCCGTCACCGCAGTCGTCGAGGGCCTGCGCGCCGCCGCCGACAAGGTCGGCCTCGCCCGCGTCCGGGCCGCCCGCCACCGCGTCGAGCACGCCGAGATGCTCACGCCAGGGACCGTCGCCGCCTTCGCCGAGCTGGGTCTGATCGCCTCCGTCCAGCCCGCCTTCGACGCCCTGTGGGGCGGCGAGGACGGCATGTACGCCCGGCGCCTCGGCGCCGAGCGGGCCCGCACCCTCAACCCCTACGCGGCCCTGCTGCGGGCCGGTGTGCCCCTCGCCTTCGGCTCCGACAGCCCTGTCACCCCGCTCGACCCGTGGGGCACGGTCCGTGCCGCGGCCTTCCACCACACGCCCGAGCACCGCATCTCCGTCCGCGCCGCCTTCACCGCGCACACGCGCGGCGGCTGGCGGGCCGTGGGACGGGACGACGCGGGGGTCCTGGTACCCGGTGCGCCCGCCGACTACGCCGTCTGGCGCACCGGCGAACTGGTCGTGCAGGCACCCGACGACCGGGTCGCCCGCTGGTCGACGGACCCCCGCTCCGGCACCCCCGGCCTGCCCGACCTCACCCCGGGCCGTGAGCTGCCGGTCTGCCTGCGGACCGTGGTGGGCGGGCGGACGGTGTTCGTACGGCCGGGCGAGTGATCTACCGGGGTGGCGCGGCGGCGGCCGATCCCGGCCGCCGCGTCGCCCGACCTGCGCATCCTCCGCCCGCACTGCGGGGAAGCCGCTGTCCGCGCAGGTCAGGGGAGTGTTGACAGTCGGCGGCCGGGGGCCGGTAGGTTCGGCCGAGTCCACCACCGGACGCCCGACCGGGGAGTGTTCACGCAACTCGTCGCAGCGCCGCTGGGTCAGGGACGGTGTGCCGCACCGGGCACCGCCACTGGGAGCCAGGCTCAGCGCCCGCGCCGACGGGGGAACGTTCCAGCCGGTCGGCCAGGTGTGACCCGGGTGGGGCCCGGGCGCTCAGTAGACAACGGCTTTCGGTCGATCCGCAGCCAGCGGGTCCCAGGTCGGCCCGAAGGGCGCCGGGCCCCCACCGTCGCGGTACGCGCGTGCCGTAACCGGCCTTCTTACCCCGCTTTTGTGCAATCGACACCGCCGGGGGACCGCGTCGGCGCGTCATGCCAGGCCGCGGCCACTATGGTGGATCCCTGCGTACGACATTGAAGGGGCAGCAGTGAACGACGGCGACGGGACCCTCGCGGCCAAGGCCCAGGGGCGACAGTTCGGTCCGCTCGGCCTGGCCTTGGTGATCATTCCGACCTACAACGAGGCGGAGAACATCAAGACCATCGTCGGCCGGGTGCGCAAGGCCGTCCCCGAGGCGCACGTACTCATCGCGGACGACAACAGCCCCGACGGCACGGGCAAGCTCGCCGACGAACTCGCCGCCGACGACGCCCACGTGCAGGTGCTGCACCGCAAGGGCAAGGAAGGCCTGGGCGCCGCCTACCTCGCGGGCTTCCGCTGGGGCATGGAGCACGGCTACGGCGTGCTGGTGGAGATGGACGCCGACGGCTCCCACCAGCCCGAGGAACTGCCCCGCCTGCTCACCGCCCTCAAGGGTGCCGACCTCGTCCTCGGCTCGCGCTGGGTGCCCGGCGGCCGGGTGGTGAACTGGCCCAAGTCGCGCGAGTTCATCTCCCGCGGCGGCAGCCTCTACTCCCGCCTCGCCCTGGACCTGCCGCTGCGCGACATCACCGGCGGCTACCGCGCCTTCCGCCGAGAGACCCTGGAGGGCCTGGGCCTCGGCGAGGTCGCCTCACAGGGCTACTGCTTCCAGGTCGACCTGGCGCGGCGCGCGGTCAAGGCCGGCTACCACGTCGTCGAGGTGCCGATCACCTTCGTCGAGCGCGAGCTGGGCGACTCCAAGATGAGCAAGAACATCGTCGTCGAGGCGCTGTGGCGGGTCACCGCCTGGGGCGTGGGCGACCGCGTCGACAAGATCACCGGCAAGGGCAAGCAGGCCTAGTCCGCACCGCTTCGTTTTCCCCGGTCAGCCCCTTATCCCGCGCTGAGCCGCCGCCAGGCACACTGGGAGCATGACGACTGGCGCTCCCACCTCTCCGTACACCGCCCGCCCCCGGCGCTCCGGGCTGCGCAGGTACCTGCCGCTCGGTGTGGCCGCCTGGCTGGTGCTGGAGATCTGGCTGCTGACCCTGGTCGCGGGCGCGGCCGGGGGGCCCACCGTGTTCCTGCTCCTCGTGGCCGGCGTCGTGGCCGGCTCCGTGGTGATCAAGCGGGCGGGACGCCGCGCCTTCCAGAGCCTCAACGAGGCCCTTCAGCGAGGCGGATCACCCGAGCGCGGCGGTGGCAACGGCCTCATGATGCTCGGCGGCCTGCTGCTGATCATCCCGGGCCTGATCTCCGACGCTGCCGGGCTGCTGCTGCTGGTCCCGCCGGTGCAGAAGGCCGTGAGCCGCTACGCCGAGAGTGCCGTGGAGAAGAGGCTCCGCAAGGCCACACCCGGCAGCCTGGGCGACGCCTTCCAGCAGGCCCGCATGCACCGCCCCGACGGCAAGGTGGTGCAGGGCGAGGTCATCCGCGAGGACCGTCCGGAGGCGGGGGAGCAGCGGCCGCCGCTGACGCGCTGAGCCGGGCGGGCGGCGCGCCGGACCGCCCCTCGCGAGAGATCATGACGAAAAACCGCGGGCGCCGTACGTGATGTACGGCGCCCACGGTTCTGTCGTCTGCGTGTTACGCGGACTTGCGGCTGTCCCGAGGGTGAACCGCGATGTTCATCGCCCCCGAGCGCAGAACCGCCAGGCGCTCCTCGAGGACCTCTTCGAGCTCCTCACGGGTGCGCCGCTCCATCAGCATGTCCCAATGGGTACGCGCGGGCTTGGCCTTCTTCTCTTCAGGGCCGTCGCCGTCAACGAGGAGTGCTGGGGCCCCGCAGACCTTGCACTCCCACTCCGGCGGGATCTCCGCCTCGACCGAGAAGGGCATCTCGAAGCGGTGCCCCTTCTCGCATGCGTACTCCACGGCCTGGCGCGGAGCCAGGTCGATACCGCGGTCCGTCTCGTAGCTGGTCACTACGAGGCGCGTACCGCGAAGAGCTCGCTCACTCATGAATCGTGCCTCCCGGGCTTGTCGCCCACAGGACAGGTGTCGCTGTCGTCGTCATCCGGTCAACGTCCGGTCGGCGGTAAAGATTCCCGTTCCGTGTCCCGTTCCGGGTCACGCGTCGCCGTCGTAGCCGCCCCTTGTTCTACCCACAGGCGCCCGGTTTGTCACATCTGCTAGCAGATGTCACCCAGCGTTTCGGCATCTTTGACGCGCAGTAACGGTACGCCTGGCAGGCCAAACGCGTACACTACCGCCCTTTGGGTTTGAACGCTAAATCGAAGCTAGATCTTCTCCGGAACCGGGTTCCCCGCCGCGCCGATCGCACGCCGCACCGGGACCCGGGCGAGCAGGACGAACCCGATGACGAAGAAGGCCACGAGCGACACGATCGCCGAACGGTAGCTTCCGGTCAGCTGGTAGGTCAGGCCGAACAGCAGCGGCCCGAGCCAGCTCATCCCGCGGTCGCTCAGTTCGTACGCCGCGAAGTACTCGGCCTCCTTGCCCGGCGGCACCAGGTGGGAGAAGAGCGACCGGGACAGCGCCTGGCTGCCGCCGAGGACCAGTCCGATCCCGGAGGCCAGCACGAAGAACCACACCGGGGCCTTCGCGGGCAGGAAGTAGCCGGCGGCCAGGGTCGCCGTCCAGGCCACCAGCGAGCCGAGGATCGTCCGCCGGGCACCGTACGTCCGGGCCAGCCGTCCCATCGCCAGCGCCCCGGCCACGGCGAGGACCTGGACCAGGAGCACGGCCCCGATCAGCGTCGACTGCCCGAGGCCCAGCTCCTCGGAGCCGTAGACCGAGGCCTGGGTGATCACCGTCTGGATGCCGTCGTTGTAGACCAGATAGGCCAGCAGGAACGACAGCGTCAGCGGATGGCCGCGCATGTCGCGGACGGTGCCCAAGAGCTGCCGCAGCCCGGGGGCCGTCGCCCGCTCCGCGCGCGCGTGCCGGTCCCGGAGCCGGCGCAGCGGTACGAGGGTGAAGGCGCCCCACCACAGGCCTGCCGAGGCCAGGCAGACGCGGACCGCGGCCGTCTCGGACAGGCCGAAGGAGTCGTGCGCCGTGTACAGCACCAGGTTGGCGACGAGGACCAGGGACCCCGCCGCGTACCCGAAGGCCCAGCCGCGCGAGGAGACGGCGTCGCGTTCGTCGGGCGGGGCGATCTGCGGCAGGTAGGAGTTGTAGAGCATCATCGCGACGGACTGCGCCGCGTTGGCCACGACGAGCAGCACCCCGCCCAGCAGGTACCGGTCGCCGTCGAGGAAGAACATGCCGGTGGTCGCCGCCGCACCGGTGTAGGCCGCCGCCGCGAGCAGCGGCTTCTTACGGCCCGTGCGGTCGGCGGCACCGCCCACGAGCGGCATCACCACGACGGCCGCGATCACCGACAGGGACACCGAGTAGGCGAAGAAGGAGCCGGCTCGAACCGGGACGCCCAGCGGATGCACATAGCCGTCGGCGTCCGCGGCATGCTCGGCGACCGCGGTGAGGTACGGGCCGAGGAACACGGTGAGGACGCTCGTGGAGTAGACCGAGCACGCCCAGTCGTAGAAGTACCAGCCGCGCTGTTCGCGCTTCCGGCCGGCGGTCTCGTCCGCCGTGTGTGTGCGCACGGTCTCGGTGCCCACCCGTGCCCTCGCTTCCCCGCCGAAGTGCCGTGCGAAGGCGCGGCCCCGGCCGGTCCGGTCGCTCAGACCCAGACGCCGCGGTCCTCCATGACCTTGCGCAACGTGTCGATGTGATCGGTCATGATGCCATCAACGCCCAGCTCCAGGAGCCGGTGCATCCGCGCGGGTTCGTTGACCGTCCACACGTGCACCTGCAGCCCGCGCGCGTGGGCG
This sequence comes from Streptomyces sp. 1222.5, assembly GCF_900105245.1. NCBI lineage: Bacteria > Bacillati > Actinomycetota > Actinomycetes > Kitasatosporales > Streptomycetaceae > Streptomyces > Streptomyces sp. 1222.5. Next base: position 7,088,398 of record NZ_FNSZ01000001.1, read on the forward strand.
GCGCGGACGAAGCGCTGGTCGACCACCGGGACTCCCGACTGGGCCTCGGGCACCTGTGCCGCGACGGCGGACCGGCGCACCGCGGCGGGCAGCCCCCAGGACCGCAGCCGCAGGCTGAGCACCCCCCGGGTGCCGAACGAGGTGGCCAGGCGCGGTCCGGCCAGCCGCTGGGCCCGCAGCACGCGTGCCTCGGAGAAGGAGCCCACGCAGACCCGGTCCCAGGCGTCGGTGCGCTCGATCAGGTCCAGCAGGGGCCGCAGGGCCGGCTCCGCCTTGATGTCGACGTTCCAGCGGACCTCGGGGAAGGTCTCCAGCAGTTCCTCGAACAGCGGCACCGGCTCCCGGCCGCCCACGCGCGCCTGCCGTACGTCGTCCCACCGCAGGTCCGCGATCCGGCCCGCGCCGTCGGTGACCCGGTCCAGGGTCGTGTCGTGGAAGGCGACGAGACGGCCGTCGGCCGTGGCGTGGACGTCGGTCTCCATGTACCGGTAGCCCGTCTCGAACGCGCGCCGGAACTGCGCCACGGTGTTCTCCAGCCCGTCGGCGGCCCCGCCGCGGTGGGCGAAGGCGATGGGCCCCGGATGGTCCAGGTAGGGGTGGCGTATGGGCGGTGTCGTGAGGGTCACCCCCGCAGTATCGCTCCCTCCGGTGTCGCGGCGGCAACGACCGTGCCGCGGTCCGGTGCCGGGGGGACGGCGAACATCCGCAGGAAGAACTGGGCCAGCGGACCGATGGAGACGGCGTACAGCACCGTGCCGATGCCGATGGTGCCGCCCAGCAGGAACCCGGTGACCACGACCGCGATCTCGACCCCCGTCCGCATCAGCCGGATCGAGCGGCCGGTACGCCGGTGCAGTCCCGTCATCAGCCCGTCGCGCGGGCCCGGCCCGAAGTCCGCCGCGATGTACAGACCGGTCGCCACGCCGTTCAGCACGATGCCCGCGAGCAGGAGCGGCACGCGTACGGCGAGCGTGCGTGCGTCCGGGAGGAGCGCGAGCGTGCCGTCCATGGCGAGGCCGACGACGAAGACGTTCGAGACCGTTCCGAGTCCGGGGCGCTGGCGCAGCGGGATCCACAGGAGCAGCACCGCCGCCCCCACCACGATCGACACCACGCCGATGGTCAGCCCGGTGAGCTCCGCGAGCCCCTGGTGCAGCACGTTCCAGGGCTCCAGGCCGAGCCCCGCCCGCACGAGCAGCGCGGAACTCGCGCCGTACAGCGCGAGTCCGGCGTAGAGCTGGATCGAACGGCGTCCGAGACGGCCGTGTCTCGACATGACGGACACGACATACCCCCCTGGGTGGTGGCGGTGGCCTGACGCATGACACTCTGTGGCGTGGGATGACTCGGCATCCATGGCCAATTCGGGGAAGGTGGACTGATCGTCATGGCGCAGTGGACCTCTGCGATGGGGGCCGCCCAGCTGGCACGGCTCCTCAACTCCCAGCAGGAGCGGCCCGCCGGCCCCGGCACCCGGCGCCCGCCCGCCTACCGTGCCCTGGCCGACGGCATCCGGCTGCTGGTGCTCGAAGGCCGCGTTCCGGTGGCCGCCCGCCTCCCCGCCGAGCGGGAACTCGCCCTCGCCCTCTCCGTGAGCCGGACCACCGTGGCGGCCGCCTACGAGGCGCTGCGCGCCGAGGGCTTCCTGGAGTCCCGGCGCGGAGCCGGGAGCTGGACCGCGGTGCCTGCGGGCAACCCGCTGCCCGCGCGGGGCCTGGAACCGCTGCCCCCCGAGGCCCTGGGCTCGGTGATCGACCTGGGCTGCGCCTCGCTCCCGGCGCCCGAACCGTGGCTCACCCGCGCGGTCCAGGGCGCCCTGGAGGAGCTGCCGCCGTACGCGCACACGCACGGCGACTATCCGGCCGGGCTGCCCGCCCTGCGCGCGATGATCGCCGAGCGCTACACGTCGCGCGGGATCCCCACGATGCCGGAACAGATCATGGTGACGACCGGTGCGATGGGCGCCATCGACGCGATCTGCCACCTCTTCGCCGGCCGCGGCGAGCGGATCGCCGTGGAGTCCCCGTCCTACGCCAACATCCTCCAGCTGATGCGGGAGGCGGGCGCCCGGCTCGTACCCGTCGCCATGGCCGAGGGGCTGACCGGCTGGGACCTGGACCGCTGGCGCCAGGTGCTGCGCGAGGCAGCGCCGCGCCTCGCCTACGTCGTCGCCGACTTCCACAACCCCACCGGCGCGCTCGCCGACGAGGACCAGCGGCGCCGGCTCGTGGACGCGGCCCGCTCGGCCGGCACGGTGCTCGTCGCCGACGAGACGATGTCCGAACTCTGGCTCGACGAGGAGTACCGGGACGGCGGCATGCCCCGCCCCGTGTGCGGCTTCGACCCGGCCGGTTCCACGGTGATCACCGTCGGCTCGGCCAGCAAGGCGTTCTGGGCGGGCATGCGGATCGGCTGGGTGCGCGCCGCTCCGGACGTCATCCGCAGCCTGGTCGCGGCGCGCGCGTACGCCGACCTGGGCACGCCCGTTCTGGAGCAGCTCGCCGTGAACTGGCTGTTCAGCACCGGCGGCTGGGAGCAGGCCGTGGACCTGCGGCGCGAGCAGGCCCGTGAGAACCGGGACGCGCTGGTGACCGCCGTACGCCGGGAACTGCCCGGCTGGGAGTTCGAGGTCCCGCGGGGCGGCCTGACCCTCTGGGTGCGCGCCGGCGGCCTCTCCGGCTCCCGGCTGGCGGAGATGGGGGAGCGCGTCGGCGTCCGTGTCCCGTCCGGCCCGCGTTTCGGCGTCGACGGCGCCTTCGAGGGCTATGTCCGGCTCCCGTTCACGGTCGGGGGAGCGGTGGCCGACGAGGCTGCGGCCCGGCTCGCGGCCGCGGCCCGGCTCGTGGAGTCCGGGGCGACGGGGAGCTCGGAGGCACCGCGCACGTTCGTGGCGTAGCCGGCACGGGGGCGTGCTCGCGGCCTGCGCGCGCTGTGTCCGCCCGCGTCACCCGCAGCGCCGCGGTGTCGTGTCGCTTGCTGTCTCGTGTCCGTCCCGCAGCGCCTTCGCCGCTGCGGAACCGGGGTGTGCCGCCGCCGTGCCCTTGCATCGTCGGGACGCCGTGCCTTCGCGCTGCCGCGCCTCGGGGGGTGTCGTGGCGCCGGGTTTCCCGTCCCGCGCCGCCGGGATGCTGTGCCGCCGTGCTGCCGTGCGGTGTCGCGCCTCGGCGTCGTCGCGCCGCTGTGGTGCCGCGCCTCCTGCCTCGCGCCTTCAGCGCCGCTGGGGTTGCTGGGGTGTGCCGCCGCCGTGCCCTTGCATCGGCGGGGTGCCGCGCCTTCGCGTTGCCGCGCCTCGGGGGGTGTCGTGGCTCCGGGTTTCCCTGTCCCGCCCCGCCGGGATGCTGTGCCGCCGTGCTGCCGTGCGGTATCGCGCCTCGGCGTCGTCGCGCCGCCGTGGTGCCGCGCCTCCTGCCTCGCGCCTTCAGCGCCGCTGGGGTTGCTGGGGTGTCCCGCCTCCGCGCCTGCGCATCGCCGGGACGCCGTGCCTTCGTGCCGCCGCGCCCAAGGGGTGTCCTGCCGGCGCGCTGGCCCGGCGGCCACGCGCCGCCGGGGTGCCGCGGCCGGTGTCGGCCGCGGCACCCCGGCAGGTGTCCTACGAGGGTTCCGCGGCCAGTGCCTCCACGGGAGCCGGGGTGGGCTTCGTGAAGTCCGCCGGGGCCGGGGCCGACGTCGGCTGCTCGTCCGCCGTGGTCGTGCGCGGCGGCAGCAGCGCCAGCACCGCCTGCCGGTCCACGTCGCTCGTCGCCTCGTCGTACGGATCGGGCGTGCGCGGCACCTGGAGCCGGTGCACAGGACCCGACCCCAGCCGGGCGTACCCCCGCCCCGGCGGTACGTGGGCGAGGGCCGTCGTGTGCGGCGGCATCCCCAGGACCGCCTCCACCTGTCCCGGCGCCGCGGGCCCGAGCACGACACGCGCGCGCGTGTGCTGCCGTACCGCGTCGCTCAGCGCGTCCGCGCCGTCGATCTGCTCGGCCACGACCACGGTCACGTTCGCCGCGCGGCCGTGCCGCAGCGGCAGCTGGAGCAGTGCCTGCGGGTCCTTGCGGCCGTCCGTCGCGGCGAGGTGCGCGAAGACGCTCGGGCGGTCCAGCACGATCCACAGCGGTCGCCGGGTGTCCTCGGGCGGCGGGTCGCCCGCCTGCCGGGCCAGGTTGATGGCGATGAGCCGCCGCTCGGTCTCCTGGGCGGCCCACTCCAGGCTGGCCAGCGCCCCGGGGAGGGCGCACTCCACGGCCAGGACGCCGTCCCGGCCGGTCAGGCACGCGTACTCACCCGTGCCCCCGCCGTCGACGATCAGGACGTCGCCGTACTCCAGGGCCTGCAGGGCGATGGAGCGCAGCAGGGTGGAGGTGCCGCTGCCGGGGTGGCCCATGGCCAGCAGGTGCGGCTCGGTGGAGCGGATGCCGGTGCGCCAGACGACCGGGGGGACGTCGATCTCCTCCTCCGCGAAGGAGAGGGGGAGCGTGCGCTGGACCTCGCCCGGGTCGGTGAAGCCGAGGACGGTCTCGCCGGGCGCGGTGACGAAGCGCTGGGCGGTGATGTCGGTGGGCAGCGGGGCGAGGACGGTGACCGTGAGCTGGTTGCCCTCCTCGTCCCACGCGAAGCGGTACTCGCGGCCCCGCCCGGCCTTCGCGGTGAGCACCTGCTCGACCCGCGCGCGGGCCGCGGGCTCGCCGTCGGGGAAGTAGGCGGGGTAGCGGATCACGAGGTGGCCGATGCGTCCGCCGTCCTCGAACTCGTGCTCGGTGAGGGCCTTCTGCCAGTCCCCGCCGTGCAGGTAGAGCGGCGCGGGGTCCTCGGGGCCGGTGAAGTACGGCACCAGGGCCTCGTACAGCGCCTGGAGCCGTTCGGTCTGCGACTCGTCGGGCCCCTCGGGCTCCCGCGGGGTGCGGTCGCGGCCCTGCCAGGCCGCCGCCGCCATCACGGTGATGACGGCGAGCAGCGGCCCGTACGGCACCAGGGCCACGACCAGGAACACGGAGGCCGTCAGGAACAGCAGGGGGCCGCGTCGGTCCTTCGGGGTGTCCGCCCACCTGCGCCGACCGGCCGTGGCCAGCCGGCGCAGTCCGCGCGAGACGGTGATCAGCGGGTGGAGGACGTCGGTGGCGCTGTCGGCCGCCGTCCGGGCCAGCTCCCGGCTCCGGGCGATCTGCGTCCGGGCGATCTGCGCGCTGTCTTTGCTCAGAATGCGGGGGAGAGGGCGCCGGGCCACTGCTGTCTCCTGATCGTGCGTGCGGGCGTGACGGTCGGGGTCAGAACTTGAGGCCGCCGAGGAGGCTGGCCAGACTCTCGCCGCCTGCCTTGATGCTCGGGGCGATGGCCGTGCTCGACAGGTAGAAGCCGAACAGGGCCGAGACCGTGGCGTGCGAACCCTTCAGTCCGTCCTTGCGGAAGAAGAGGAAGACGATGACGCCGAGCAGGAACACGCCTGACAGGGAGAGGATCATTTCGGGCCTCCTGGTGTCGAAGGTGGGGGACAGTCACCATGAGTTGTTCCAGGATCACAGCATGTATCCATACGATTAAAGGTGCAACTGGGTGAAATGCGGCTGATTTCCCCCACTCGGCGGAGCCGATCCGGCCCGGTTGACCAGGATTGATGCCGCCAACGGAGCCTGTCGGTGATCTTTACCTCGGGCAGATCGGGTCATGTGCCGCGAGAGCCAGTACGCTGGCGATTCACTCGTACGGCGGCGTACGGCCGCGTCCCGCGCGCTGCCGTACGCTGCCTGACGTTCACCGAAGTTCCGAGGAGAGGCGGTCCGGCCGATGAGCGAAGCCCCCGACCCCGAGGTCGTGGAGCTGGCCACCAAGATCTTCGATCTGGCCCGACAGGGGCAGACCGAGGCGCTCGTGGCGTATGTCGACGCGGGCGTGCCGGCCAATCTCACCAACGACCGCGGCGACTCCCTGGTGATGCTCGCCGCCTACCACGGCCACGCCGACGCGGTGAAGGCGCTGCTGGTCCGGGGCGCGGAGGCGGACCGGATCAACGACCGGGGCCAGACCCCGCTCGCGGGCGCCGTCTTCAAGGGCGAGACGGACGTGATCAAGGTCCTTCTCGAAGCCGGGGCGGACCCCGCCGCGGGCACGCCGTCGGCCGTCGACACGGCCCGCATGTTCGGCAAGGCGGAGCTGCTGGAGTTGTTCGGCGTCAACTGAGCCGGACGTCCTGATCAGGTACGACACGGAAAACGGGGGAGGCGGTAACAGGCCGCCGTAAATACGGTCGCGGCAGCACACACCGCGGGTCATCATGACGTCGTGCTTCACGGACGCGATGGCTGGGCAGGTGTTGCCGCACCGCGCGGGCCGTGATGCGGTCCGCATGGGCCACCGACGAGAGGCAGAGAGAGATGGTCTACAGCAAGCAAGAGACGGCGGGCGCTCCGACGTTGTGTCACGCGGCCAGGTAGTGCGTGTTCCCCGGTTGCGTCGACGCTTGATGTGAGGCTGTTTCCCATGTTCGATCCGGTCATAGCGCCCAGCGGTACGCTGCTCGGGCTGCTCCAGCGCGGTCGCGGCGACGGCACGCTGCACGCGCTCACGGCCCCGCGCGCCGAAGCGCTCGCGGCCCTCAACCACTGTGTGCTGCGCGATCCCCGCCACGACTGGCAGGTGGAGAACCGCTCCCTTTACTACGCCCGGCTCTACCTCGACCTGAACGGCGAGCTGGACGCCGTCGAGGCGCACCTGTTCGACGCCGAGGACGTCCTCGACACCGAGGACTCCCGCACCGGCCTGGCACTGGCAGTCCTCGGGCACCTCGCCTCCTACGGCAGGCGGGACGCCCTGGAGCTGCTGCGCAGGTACGCCGCCCACGGCTCCAACTGGGCCTGGGCCCTGGACGAGCTCGCCCTGCGGGACGACGACGCGGGCCTGCGCGCCCTGGCCGCCCCCGTCCTGGCCCGCTTCCCCGCCGATCCCGAGGGCGACGCCGAGCTGGCCGCCACCGTGCGGGACGCCTTCGAACCGCGGCCCTGGCGGTTGTGGGCCGAGGATCCGCGCGAACCGATCGCCACGCGCGTGCGTGCCGCCCACGAGGCCGGCTGTTTCGACCGCTGGCAGCGGCAGATGCGGCCCACCGGGCCGCGCCCCGGCTGGAGCGTGCGCGCCGTCTTCGAATGGGCCCAGCAGGGCATGGAGCGCGGCGCCGCCCTCCATGTCCCGGCCGCCCGCTGCCTGGTCGCCGTGGCCGGCCCCGAGGACCGGCCCGAGATCCTCCGGGCCGCCCGCGACGGCGACGACGGCGCGCGCTGCACCGCACTGCGCTACCTCGCCGACAGTAACGATCCGGGCGCCCTGGACCTCGTCGAGGCCGCCGTCGTCGACGGCACGGCTCCCGTCGTCGAGGCCGCCGTGGACGCCTTCGAGCGGATGCAGAGCGTCGCCGCCGTCGACCGCGCCCGCCGCTGGGCCCAGCGCCCCGACGCCCTCGGCGCCGCCGCCGGACGCGTGCTGGCCTGCCGGGGCGGCAGCCAGGACCGTGAACTCGTCCTCGGGGCCCTGCGCGAGGCCGTACGCGGCGAGGGCCCCGACGCACCCACCCTGTGGACCCTCGTCGACGGCGCCGGACGCCTCGGCATCGCCTGCGCGGCCCCCGTGCTGCGCCACGTCTACCGAGAGACGGCCTCCTCCCATCTCCGCGGCCGCGCCGCCCGCGCCCTGGCCGCCACCGATCCCTCCTTCGCCACCGGATTCGCCGTCGAATGCCTGTGGGACTGCGAGGAGACCACCCGCGAAGTGGCCGCCCGGCACGCCGAGACCGGCGACGCCCGGGTCGTGGAGCGACTGCGCCGCCTGGCCGTGGACCCGGCCGAGGAGGACGAGGTGCAGACGGCGGTGCGCAGCCGCTTCGGCCCGGACCTCGCCGCCGGCTGACCTCCGCGCACGCACACGGCCGCGGCGCACGACCGCCCGCCGTGTGAACAACCGGTGACCCGGGGGTCAGGCGGCCATGACGGCCGTCTGACCCGCTCGGGTGTGCGGTCCAACGCTCATGGGACGTTTCCCGCGCGGAAAGATCGAAGTCGACGCGGCCACGTCCGGCACGGCGACAACACCCGTATGCGTGTCGTCATCGTGACCGAATCCTTTCCCCCCGACGTGAACGGCGTGGCCCACTGCGCGTTCCAGACCGCCCGGCACCTCGTAGATCGCGGTCACCTTCCGCTCGTCGTCGCGCCGGCCACCGCCCCCGGCAGCCCGCCGGACACGGATGCCCCGTGCCCGGTCGTCCGAGTCCCCTCCCTTCCCCTCCCCGGCTACCCCCAGGTCCGAGTCGCCCTGCCGAGCAGGCGTCTCGCCGCGGCCCTCACGGAGCACCGCGCCGACGTGGTCCACCTGGCGAGTCCCTTCGTCCTCGGCGTCCGCGGCATGGCGGCCGCCGCCCGCCTCGGCATCCCCGCCGTAGCCGTCTACCAGACCGACCTGGCCGGCTACGCCCGCACCTACATGGGCGCCGGAGAGGCCGCGGCCTGGCGCCGGATCCGCTCCGTGCACTCCGCCGCCGACCTCACCCTGGCCCCGTCCAGCGCCGCCCTCGACGATCTGGAGGCACACGGTGTGCCCCGGGTACGGCTGTGGCCCCGCGGCGTCGACACCGTACGTTTCCGGCCAGAGCACCGCGACGAGTCCCTGCGCCGCGAACTCGCCCCGAACGGCGAGCTGATCGTCGGCTACGTCGGCCGGCTCGCCCCCGAGAAGCACGTGGAACTCCTCGCCGGGGTCGGCGCCATGACGGGCGTGCGGCTGGTGGTCGTCGGCGACGGACCCAGTCAGGCCCAGCTGACCGAGGTCCTGCCCGGCGCGGTCTTCCTCGGCCGCCGCACCGGCGGTGAACTGGCCCGGATCTTTGCCTCGCTGGACCTGTTCGTGCACACCGGCCCCTTCGAGACGTTCTGCCAGACCGTCCAGGAGGCCATGGCCAGTGGTGTCCCGGTCGTCGCGCCCGCCGCCGGCGGCCCGCTCGACCTGGTGGCCCACGGCCGCACCGGCCTGCTCGTCCCGCCCCGCGACGCCGCCGCCGTGCACGACGCCGTCCGCGAACTGGCCGCCGACCCCGCGCGGCGGGCCGCCTACGGCGCCGCCGCCCGCACGATGGTCGAGGGCCGCACCTGGGCCGCCGTCGGCGACCGGCTGATCGCCCACTACGACGACGTCCTCGCGACGCGGATGACGGCGGTGGCGGCATGACCGGCCAGTCCCTGCGCATCGTCCGGCTCGCCAACTTCGTCGCCCCCGCCTCCGGCGGCCTGCGCACCGCCCTGCGTGAACTGGGCAGGGGCTACCGGGCCGCCGGCCACGCACCCGTGCTGATCGTGCCCGGCGAACGCCACACCGACCGCGACACCGAGCAGGGCCGGGTCATCACCCTCCCCGGCCCCCTGCTGCCCGGCACCGGCGGGTACCGCGTCCTCACCGACAGGCGGCGCGTCGCCGCCCTGCTGGAGGACCTCGCCCCGGACCGCCTGGAGGTCTCCGACCGTACGACCCTGCGCTGGACCGGCCGCTGGGCCCGCCGCGCGCGCGTGCCCTCCGTCATGGTCTCCCACGAGACCGCCGACGGCGTCCTGCGCACCTGGGGCCTGTCCGAGCAGCTGTCCCGCCGGACCGCCGACGCCCTCAACACCCGTACGGCACACGTCTACTCACGGGTCGTGTGCACGACGGAGTTCGCCGAGCGCGAGTTCGTCCGCATCGGCGCGCGCAATGTCGTACGCGCCCCCCTCGGCGTCGACCTGATGGAACGCCACCCCGGGCTGCGCGACCCGGGGCTGCGGGGACAGCACGTGCGCGGGGACGAGGCGCTGCTCGTGATGTGCTCCCGGCTGTCCGTGGAGAAGCGGCCCGGCACGGCCCTGGACGCCCTGGAGGCGCTGCTGCGGCGCGGACGACGGGCGGCGCTGGTGGTGGCCGGGGACGGACCGCAGCGAGCCCGGCTGGAACAGCGCGCGCGGGAGCGCGGGCTGCCGGTGACCTTCCTGGGGCACGTCTCCGACCGGTCCCTCCTCGGCGCGCTCCAGGCGTCCGCCGACGTCTGCCTCGCACCTGGACCCGCCGAGACCTTCGGGCTGGCCGCCCTGGAGGCCATGGCCTGCGGCACACCGGTGGTCGCCGGCGCGTCCTCCGCGCTGCCCGAGGTGATCGGGTCCGCCGGCGTGGCCGCGGCCGGTACCGGGGAGGCGTTCGCGGACGCCGTCGAATCCCTCCTGGAGCGCGGCGAGTCCGTGCGGCGGGACGCGGCACGCGCGCGTGCCGAGTGCTTCGGCTGGGGAACGGCCGTCGAGGCGTTCCTGGCGGCCCACGACACGGAGGTGGTGCGCCACCCGGAGCCCCGCCGCACCGTCGCGGAGGGCGTGGCATGAGACCCGTCCGCTTCGTGGCCCTCGGCGACTCGCTGACCGAGGGCGTGGGCGACCCCGCCGGGGACGACTGGCGCGGCTGGGCCGCGCTCCTGGCGGCCGCACTGCCCGTGGAGTTCACCAACCTCGCGGTCAGCGGGGCCCAGACCCGGGACGTGCTCGAGTCGCAGACCCCCGCCGCCCTCGGCCTGCGGCCCGGCCTCGTCTCCGTGGTCGTCGGCGTCAACGACACGCTGCGGCACACCTTCGACATCCACACCGTCGCCGCCAACCTCGACCAGACCTACGCGGCTCTCGCCGGCCAGGGCGCCACCCTGCTCACCGCCTGCCTGCCCGACCCCGGTGCGATGCTCGGGCTCCCGGGCGCGCTGGCCCGCCCGCTGGCCCGGCGGCAGCGGGCGGTCAACGACGTCGTGCACGCGTTGTCCGAGCGGTACGGCGCCGTCCACCTGCACGCGGCGGACGGGGACTGGGTGAGCGACCGCACGCTGTGGAGCGCCGACCGGCTGCACCCGGGGGAGCGCGGTCACCGGCAGTTCGCGGTCCGCTTCCACGCCCTGCTCGCCGAGGCGGGCCGGGCGACCGGGGAGCCGCCCTCGCCCGAGCCGGAGTTCCCCGCGCCGACCCGGACGGCGAGCCTGTGGTGGCTCGCCACCGCCGGCACCGGCTGGGTGGCCCGCCGCTGCGGGGACCTGCTCCCGCAACTGCTGCGCCTCGCCGCCGACGAACTCCACCACCACGCCCGGGGCACCAGCTCCCGGCTCGACCTGAGCGCGTCGGCGGCCGTGTCCGCGGCCCTCGCGGCCCTGCCCGAGCCCACCGTCGACGGGGCCGGGGCTCAGCGGCGCCGTACCGGCACGAAGCGGACCGGGGTGCCCGGCAGGGCCTGCGCCACCGCCGGGAGGTCGGCGGTGCGGACCACCGCGATGACCGGGTAGCCGCCGGTCGTCGGATGGTCCGCCAGGAAGACCACCGGACGTCCGTCCGGCGGGACCTGGACCGCGCCGAGGACCATGCCCTCGCTGGGGAGTTCACCGGGCCGGGCCCGCTCCAGCGGGGGCCCTTCGGTGCGCAGGCCGATGCGGTTGCTCGCCGGGGAGACCCGGTAGGCGCGCGTGGTGAGCGTCCGGACGGCGCCGGCCGTGAACCAGTCCGCGCGCGGTCCGGGGGTCACCCGGAGCACGAGGCCGGCCGGCGGGCGGGGCTGCGGGACGCCGTCCACGCGCGCGGGCGGCCCGGCCGGGGCACCCAGCGGCAGCACCGTGCCGTCGGTGAGCGGCGCCGGGCCGAGGCCGGACAGCAGGTCCGTGGCCCGGCTGCCGAGGACCGGCTCCACGGCGATGCCGCCGGAGACGGCCAGGTAGCCGCGCACCCCGGCGGTGGCCGCGCCCACCTCCAGCAGCTCGCCCTCCCGCACCAGGACGGGGGCGCCCCACGCGGCCGGCCGGCCGCCCACCCGGACGGGGCAGGGCGCACCGCCCACCGCCACGGTCACCGTCGAACGGGGGCGCACCGCACAGCCGTCGAGCGTGGTCTCCAGGACGGCCGCGTCCGGCGGGTTGCCGACCAGCCGGTTCACGAGCGCGGCCGCGGGCGGGTCGAGGGCCCCGGAGCGGGGCACCCCGAGGTGGGCGTATCCCGGCCGGCCGCGGTCCTGCACGGTGGTCAGCGCCCCGGAGCGCACGACGACGAGCGCACGGTCGGTCATGCGCCCTCCCCTGCCGCGCGGGTGTCACGCGTACGCGCGCGTGGCCGGTCGTGGCGCCCGCCGTCGGTACGCCGTGCACGCGCGCGTGGCCCGTTCACAAGTCCTCCGCCGGGACGAACCGCACGCGCGCTCCCGGTGACAGCAGGGCGGCCGGTACGCGCGTGTGGTCCCACAGCACGGCGTCCGTCGTTCCGATCAGCTGCCAGCCGCCCGGCGAGGAACGCGGGTAGACGCCGGTGTAGGGGCCGGCCAGGGCGACCGCGCCGGCCGGGACCGTCGTGCGCGGGGTGGCCCGGCGCGGCACGTCGTAGCGGCCCGGGAGTCCGGTGAGGTACCCGAAGCCCGGTGCGAATCCGCAGAAGGCCACCGTGAATTCGGTGCCCGCGTGGATGCGGCCCACCTCCGCGCGGGGCACACCCCAGTGCGCGGCCACCTCCCCGAGGTCCGGGCCGTCGTAGCGCACGGGCAGGTCGATGGGTTCCCGCGCGTGGGGCGGCGCCGACGGCACCGCGGCGGAGGCCAGTTCCGCGGCCCGGCGGACCGGGTCGTCCAGGCCGTCGAGGAGGACCGTCCGGGCCGCCGGCACGATCTCGCGCACGGCCAGCGACCCCTCCGCGCGGCGCCGCAGCAGCTCCGCATGGAGGGCCTGCGCCTCCTCGCCCGAGGCCACCTCGACGAGGAGCGCGTCGTCGCCGACGGGAAGCGTCCTCACGCGAAGGCCTCCACCCGCACCCCGGCCGCCAGCAGCCGCTCGCGCACCCGGCGGGCCAGGTCCACCGCGCCGGGCGTGTCGCCGTGCAGGCACAGCGAGCGGGCGCGCACCTGGACGCGCGTGCCGGAGTGCGCGGTGACCACGCCGGACCGCGCGAGGCCCACCGAGCGCTCCACGACGGCCTCCGGGTCGGTCACCACGGCGCCGTTCCGGCCGCGGGGCACCAGCGTGCCCTCGTCGGTGTACGCGCGGTCCGCGAACGCCTCCGTGACGGCCGGCAGCCCCGCCCCGGCGGCCAGCTCCAGCAGCCGCGAGCCGGGCAGGCACAGCAGGGGCAGCGAGGCGTCCGCGAGCAGCACACCGTCGATCACCGAACGGGCCTGCTCCTCGTCGTGCACGACCCGGTTGTAGAGCGCGCCGTGCGGTTTGACGTACGCCACGCGCGCCCCGGCGGCCCGCGCGAACACCTCCAGGGCGCCGATCTGGTAGGCCACTTCGGCCGCCAGCTCGGCGGGCGGCACGTCCATCGCGCGCCGCCCGAACCCGGCGAGGTCCCGGTAGGAGACCTGCGCGCCGATCGTCACCCCGCGCTCGGCCGCCAGTTCGCACACGCGGCGCATGGTCGCCGCGTCCCCGGCGTGGAACCCGCAGGCCACGTTGGCGCTGGTGACGACGGACAGCAGCTGTTCGTCGTCGGTCAGCCGCCAGCGGCCGAAGCCCTCGCCGAGGTCGGCGTTCAGATCGATCGCGGTCATGGTGCTCTCGTGTCTCCCGTTCGGGTGCGTTCGGGTGCGGTCGGGGCCGCGAGTCGGCGGCACCGGTGTCAGTCGACGCCGACCAGTCGGTACTGCTCGTCACGGGCGTCGGTCAGGAACATCTGCCCCGGTGCGTGGGTGATGGCGAACGGCGGCCTGGAGGCCATGACCGCCGCCTGAGGAGTCACCCCGCAGGCCCAGAACACCGGGATGTCGCCGTCGTCGAGGACGACCGGGTCGCCGAAGTCGGGCCGGTCCAGGTCCTCGATGCCGAGGGCGGCTGGATCTCCGCAGTGCACGGGGCCGCCGTGCACGGCCGGCAGGAGGCTGCTCTCCCGGATCGCGGCGCGCAGGTGCTCGGGCGGCACCGGGCGCATCGACACCACCATCGGGCCGCGCAGCCTGCCCGCCTCCCGGCACGCGCGGCCGGTCGCGTACATCGGCACGTTGCGACCCTGCTCGACGTGCCGGATCGGCACGCCCGCCCGGGCCAGCGCCCACTCGAAGGTGAAGCTGCAGCCGAGCAGGAACGACACCAGGTCGTCCCGCCAGTACGCGCGCGCGTCCGTCGGCTCGTCGACGAGTTCGCCGTCCTGCCACACCCGGTAGCGCGGCAGATCGGTGCGCAGGTCCGCGCCCTCGGCGAGGACGGTCGTCGCGGAGCCGGCGTCGGTGACGTCGAGCACCGGGCACGGTTTGGGATTGCGCTGGCAGAACAGCAGCATGTCGTAGGCCCAGTCGGCGGGTACGGCGATCAGGTTGGCCTGCGTGTGGCCCGCGGCGACCCCGGCCGTGGGTCCGGCCAGGCCCTCGCGGAAACGGGCCCGCGCGGTCTCCGGGCTCCACGCGTGCGCGTGCTCGCGGGCCGTGGCGACCGGCCGGTCCTCGGTACGGTGCGGCCGCGTCACGCCAGTTCCCTTCCACGGGTCTCCGGGAGCCCGAGCAGCGCGAGGGCCGCGAGCCCGTAGCCGAGCGCCCCGAAGACCAGCGCACCGCCCACGCCCCAGCTGTCCGCGAGGAAGCCCACCAGGGTCGGGAACACCGCCCCGACCGCGCGCCCGGTGTTGTACGTGAAGCCCTGGCCGGTGCCGCGCACCGCCGTCGGGTACAGCTCGCTCAGGTAGGACCCGAAGCCGCTGAAGATGGCCGACATGCAGAAACCGAGCGGGAAGCCGAGCACCAGCAGCAGGGTGTCGGCACCGTGCGGGATGTTCGCGTAGGCCAGGACGCACACCGCCGACAGCAGCGCGAACAGCCAGATGTTGTTCCGCCGGCCGAGCCGGTCGGTGAGGTGGCCGCCGGTCAGGTAGCCGAGGAACGCGCCGGAGATCAGGAACGTCAGGTAGCCGCCCGTGCCGACGACCGACAGGCCGCGCTCGGACTTCAGGTACGTGGGCACCCAGGTGGCCAGCGTGTAGTAGCCGCCCTGCACGCCCGTGGAGAGCAGGCTCGCGAACACGGTCGTGCGCAGCAGACCCGGGGCGCCGTTCCGGCCCGGGCGGAAGATCGCCGCGAACGAGCCCCGCGCAGGGTCCTGTTCGCGGGCCGCCGTCGCCGTGGGGGCGTCGTGGACCCGACGCCGCATCCACACCACCAGCAGCGCGGGCAGCGCGCCGGTCCAGAACATCACGCGCCAGGCCAGGTCGTCCCCGACGAAGGTGAAGACCAGCGTGTAGACGACCGCGGCCAGCGCCCAGCCGACCGCCCAGGAGCTCTGGACCGCACCGAGCGTGCGCCCCCGGTGCCGGGCGCTCGCGTACTCGGCCACCAGGATCGCGCCCACCGCCCACTCGCCGCCGAAGCCGAGCCCCTGGAGCGCGCGGAAGACCAGCAGCGTCTCGTAGCTGGGCGCGAAGCCGCAGGCCACCGTGAAGACCGCGTACGCGATCACCGTGATCATCAGGGCCCGGACCCGGCCGACCCGGTCCGCGACCACCCCTGCCACGGCGCCGCCGACCGCGGACACCACCAGGGTGACCGCGGTGAACAGGCCGGTCTGGCCGCTGCTGAGGCCGAAGTACGCGGAGAGCGCCACCATGCTCAGCGGCAGCGTGAAGTAGTCGTAGGAATCCAGGGCATATCCGCCGAAAGCTCCGGCGAAGGCGCGTCGGCCACGCGGACCGAGGGCGCGGAGCCAGCCGAACGCGCCGTCGTCGGCGGTGCGTTCGCCGTGCGCCGGCCGTACGCCGGAGGGGGCCGGCCGGGGCGGTGGTGTCGTGCTCATGGGCACCTCGCAGTAGGGGGACGGAGGGTGCTGGGAAGTGAGCCGTGCGGAGCACCGTAGGGGATCGTTCAACGATCCTTCAATACCTACGTTGTCTCGTTCCGGTGCGTGCGATTGAATTCCGGGCATGGCAGAGCAGCTGGCGGGACTGGCCGACGACCGCGCCCTCCTGGGGCGCACGAGCACGGCGGAGCGGGTTTCGGACATCCTCAGAAGCCGCATCGCCGACGGGTACTTCCCACCCGGCACCCGGCTGTCGGAGGACGGGATCGGCGGGGCGCTCGGCGTCTCCCGCAACACCCTGCGCGAGGCGTTCCGGCTGCTCACGCACGAGCGCCTGCTGATCCACGAGCTCAACCGGGGCGTGTTCGTCCGGGTGCTGACCGTCGAGGACGTCGAGGACATCTACCGCACGCGCTCCCTCGTGGAGTGCGCCGTCGTCCGCGGCCTGGGCGAGCCGCCCTACCCGCTGCACGGACTGGCCTCCGCGGTCGCGGAGGGCGATGCGGCGGCCGCCGACAATGACTGGAAAGCGATGGGCACGGCCAACATCCACTTCCATCAGGAACTGGTCGCCCTCGCCGGCAGCGAACGCACCGACGAACTGATGCGCAGCGTCTTCGCCGAGCTGCGGCTGGCCTTCCATGTCGTCGACGACCCGCGCCGGCTGCACGAGCCGTATCTCGCCCGCAACCGCCGGATCCTGCAGGCCCTCCAGGCCGGTGAGCGGACGACGGCGGAACACCTGCTGCAGACCTACCTCGCGGACTCCCTGGAGCGCGTGGTCGAGGTGTACCGGCGCCGGGTCGGCGAAGAGGGCGCCGAGTAGGAGCGCCCCGACTCCAGGGGGGCCAAACCGGCGGAGCCTCTCGTTTGGGTCGATGTCAGACCGAGGACCTAGTCTGTGCACCGTGACTTCGCCTGCATCGACGGACAGCGTTCCGCCCCAGCTCAGCGCGGGGCCGCGCCCGGCGCCGGGCCCGGCCGCCGACGAGGGGCTGGCGCGTCGGCTGCGCGCGCTCGCCTGCACCGCGCCGCTGCACGACCTCGACGCACGCAAGGCCAACCTGGCCGGCGAGTACTCGGTGTACGGGATGGCCGAGGTGGCGCTGGCCGCCATCGACCTGGTCACGCTCAACATGGACTTCGACACCGGCGCCGACCACGAGCAGATCGTGGCCAGGCTCGTCCCGCGCATCGGCGCCCAGGCCCCCCACCGCCCCACCGCCGAGCACGAGCGGGTGGCCCGCTGGGTCCTGGAGAACCTGATCAACGTCGGCAGCGTCGACCGCGGCTTCCGCGCCGTCTACGGCACCTTCGCGCCGGACGGCAGCTACGTCCGCCGGGACTACGACTTCAAGCTGATCGAAGAGGTCCCCGGCCCCGGCGGCACGGTCTACCTGCGGACCACCGACGAGGCGGTCAACGTCCTGGTCGGCGCCCTCGACACCGACGTCACCAGCGCCCAGATCGCCGCCGAGGTCAAGCTCGAGGTACTGATCAACCGCGGCCGCCTCGCCGACGCCCAGCTCGCCGCCGAGCAGGCCCGCTACCGCACGGTGCAGTACTCCGAGACCCTGCGCCGCGCCCTCGACGCCACCCGGCGCAACGTCCGCGCGGTGGACTGGCTGGGCGCCGTGCCCGACATGATCGCCGAGGCCCTGGACCACGTGGCCGAGCGCTACCGCCACGAGAACGCCATCCTCACCAACATCCGCAAGGCCCGGGACGAGACCGAGGACGCCGAGCACAAGCGCCGCGCCGCCGAACTGGTCGACATCGTCAAGGACTGCATCCGGCGCCACACCCAGCTCCAGTCGCGCCTGCTGGAGGCCGGCCCGCTGTTCCGCGCGGAGCAGGACCGGCAGGCCTTCGCCACCCCCGCGACGACCTCCGGAACGGATCTCTACGGTCACCTCGTCGCCCCCCTGCTGCCGCTGCCCCTGGAGCAGGCGATCCGGGTCACGGACGCGTTCTTCGCGCATGGCACCGGCCTGCGGACACCGGTGTCGGTGCGCGTCGCCGACCTGGTCGACATCCTGCTGACGCCGCCGGTGGAGCGTGAGCACCTGGGCGCGGAGATGCCCGAGCCGGACCTGATCGCCACACCGGACGACAGCCGCTTCAGCGAGGAGCAGCTGGCCGCGGCGACGGACCTGCTGGACCTCCCGGCGGACGCGCCCCGGAGACTGTCCGGACTGCTCGCCGAGGCACGCCGGACGGGCGACCCCGCTCTGGCCTACCTCGTCGCCCTGCTGGCGGTCCACGCCGCCAGCCCCCCGGTGGGCACCGCCTACCGCCAGGGCGAGGAGAAGCTGCTGTTCGCCGTGGACGACGGGACGGAGCTGGACGACCCCGAGTTCGGCGGGGCGGATCTGATCGTCGGGACGGCCCTGCTGGACGCGGCGGGGATGGCGGCCGACAGGACGGAAGCAGCATGAGTGACCGAGAACGCGACAAGGAGTCAACGCCGTGAGCGAGCACGTCGAGTGGAGTGACACGGAGGCCCCGGCCCCGTCGGCATCCGCCGCCGTCACCCCCGCCGACGCCGCCGACGCGGCGCGGCTCGTCGCCTTCGGACTGCAGCCCAAACTGCAGCCCGCCCGCGACCAGGAATACGCGGACTTGCTGCGCCGCTACCGCGACGACCCGCCCTTCGCTCGGCTCGCGGACGCGGTCGCCGCCGGCCTGGGACTGGTTGTGCTGGAGGTCTCCCCGCGCGCGGGCATGGCCGTGACGGCCGCCGAGGACTCGGTGTTCGCCGTCCGCATGGGCGACTACGCGCGTCGCACCGCCGCCGACGCCGGCGACCGTTTCCTGCACGGACTCGCCCATCTCGCCGTCGCCGCCCTGGCGTTCCCGCGCCCCGAGGACCTCGCCGACGACACCTACATCGGCCGCGTCTCGGTCAACGGCGTCGATGCCTTCGTCCGGCAGGCCTGCCGGCGCCTGGAGGAGCGCGCCGAGGAACACGGCGTGAACACCGACCCGGCGACGGACGCCCCCGGCCTGGAGGCCGCCTGGCGGATCTGGGCCCGCCGCAGCGCCACCGGCGCCACCAAGGACGCCCGCCGTCCGGCCGCCTCCACCACCGGCATGGTCGCGAAGGCGGTGGCCTTCCTCACCGACTCGGGGTTCCTCCAGCGCACCGGCGACGACAGCGGCGGCACCTACCGCACCACGGCCCGCTACCAACTCCAGGTGCGCGACATGGCCGGTGGCGCCGCCATGGCCGAACTGCTCGACCTGGGCGTCGTCCCGGTCACCGACGGCACCGCCAGCCTGCTGCCGGCCGAGGACACCGACGACCTGGAACTGGTGGCCGACGCCGGTCTGCCGTTCCACGCGCCCTCGCACCCCTGAACCCCCTGAACCGCCAGAAGACTGACGAGAGTCCGCCATGTACGAGCTGTCCCGGGTCCGCCTCTACTCCATCGGTCCCGCCGGTGCGCGCTACGCCGACACCGTGCTTGACCTGCGGGGCGTGGGCCAGCCCGTGCCCGACCCGGCGCCCACCCAGGCGGAGTTCTTCGCGGAGGAGCCGTCCGGGCCGCCGCGCCGGCCGGCCCCCGCGGGCGTGCTGTTCCTGGAGAACGGCGGCGGCAAGTCCGTCCTGCTCAAGCTGATCTTCTCGGTGATGCTTCCGGGCCACCGCAACACCCTCGGCGGCGCCAGCTCCGGCGTGCTGCGCAAGTTCCTGCTCGCCGACGACTGCGGGCACGTGGCCCTGGAGTGGCAGCACGTGCAGACCGGCGAGTGCGTCGTCGTGGGCAAGGCCAGCGAGTGGCGCGGCCGGCAGGTCTCCAACGACCCGCGGAAGTTCGCCGAGGCCTGGTACTCGTTCCGGCCCGGCCCCGGCCTCAGCCTGGACAACCTGCCCGTGGCCGAGTCCACCGCCGTTCGGCCGCCCGTCGAGGGCGCCTCCGGCGCCCGGGGCCGCCGCCGCACCATGAAGGGCTTCCGCGACGCCCTCACGGAGGCCGGCAAGGCCTACCCGCACCTGGAGGTGCACTGGGAGGAGATCCACGACCGCTGGATCGAGCACCTCGGCGCCCTCGGCCTCGACCCCGAACTCTTCCGCTACCAGCGCGAGATGAACGCCGACGAGGGCGAGGCGGCCGGTCTCTTCGCGGTCAAGAAGGACTCCGACTTCACCGACCTGCTGCTGCGCGCGGTCACCGACACCCGCGACACCGACGGCCTCGCCGACCTCGTCAGCGGCTTCGGCAACAAGCTCGGCCGGCGCGCCGAACTGATCGCCGAACGCGACTTCACCGCGGGCTCGGTCGACCTGCTCGGACGCATCGTCGAGGCCGCCGACGCCCGCGGACGCGCGCGTGACGTCCACGCGGGCGCCGAGCGCCGTACCCGCACACTGGCCCGACGGCTGTCCGCGCGGGCCGTGCGGGAACGGGTACGCGCCGCCGACCTCGCCCAGCGGGTCACCGCCGCCGCGTACAGCGTCACCCACTCCGAAGGCGCACGCGAGCGCAGCGCCCTGGTCGCCGCCGAACTCGCCTACCGGCACGCCTCCCTGGCGCTCGCCGCCGCGGAGAAGTCCGCCGCGGCGCAGAAGCGCGAGCTCGCCGACGCCCGCACCCTGCACTCCGCCTGGCAGGCCGCGGAAGCCGTACTGCGCCACCGCGCCGCCGCCGACCGCGCCGCGCGCGTGTCCGCCGCCATCCAGGAGGCCGAACGCGACGCGGCTCCCGCGCTCGCGGCCCGCGCCAAGGCCGCCGTGGACCTCGTACGGGCCCTGCAGGCGGCCGCGGAGAGCGCCGAGGCCCTCGCCAACGAGGAGGAGGAGCGCTCCGCCGCCCTCCAGGAGGTCAGCGACTGCGCCTACCGGGACTCCACCTCGGCCGCCACCGAGGCGCAGCGCGCCCGCAGCGAGGCCGGTCACCTGCGCCAGCGCCTCACCGAGGTCGAGCAGGAGACCGCCGAGGCCGTCCGCGCCGGCTGGCTGGACGACAGCTCCCCGGACGCCGACCCGGCACGCGCCGCGCTCGCCGCCAGCGACGCCGAGAAGACCGCCGTGGCCGCCTGGGACGCGGCCCGCGAGGCCGCCCGCAGGACCACCGAGCACGCGCGCGAGGCGGCCTCCGCGGAGTCCCGCGCCGAACTGACGGCGGCCCGCGCGGCCGACGCCGGTACGGCTGCCGAGCGCGCCCACGAGGCCGAGCGGCGCCTGGCCGAGTCGCTGGCCACCGAGGAGCGGCTGGCGGAACTGCTGAGCCTGCCGGGCGCACCCGGGGCGGCACGCGTGGGCGTGCCCGCCCCCAGGACCGGAGCGGACGACGGCGCACCGGACACGCCGGCCGCGGACCCGGCGGCCCCGGCCGAGAGCCCGCTCACCGCCGAGGAACTCGACCGGTTCGCCGACGAGTTGCGCGCCCTCCTCGACGACGCCGTGTCCGCCGCCGAACGGCACCTCTTCGAACTGCGCACCGCAGCCGCCGACGACGCCCGGATCCTCGGCGCCCTCGGCGACGGCGGACTGCTGCCGCCCGGCCCCGACGTCCTGGCCACCGTCGAGTTCCTCGGCGAGCACGGCATCCCCGCGCTGCCCGGCTGGCGCTACCTCGCGCAGGCCGTCGACCCCGCCGACCACGCGCGCGTGCTCGCCGCCCGCCCCGAACTCGTCGACGGCGTGATCATCACCGACCCCGACACCCACGCGCGGGCCCGCGAGGCCCTCGGCGACGCCGCCCTGCTGCCCCGCTCCGCCGTGGCCGTCGGCACGGCCGCGGCCCTGCTCGCCCCGACCCCCGCCGACGACGCCGGCCCCGGCGACGTCTTCCTCGTGCCGCCGAACCCGGCCATGCACGACGAGCACGCCGCCGACGAGGAACGGCATGCCCTGCGCGCGCGGGCCGGCGAACGCGACGAGGAGATCCGCACCCTCGCCACCCGGCTCGGCAAGGACCGTGAACTGGCCGCCCGGCTCGCCTCCTGGCGCACCGGCTGCCCCGCGGGGCGCCTCACCGAACTGACCCGCGCCGCCGAGGAGGCCCGCGCCTTCGCCGAGGAGGCCGAGGCCGAACTCGCCGAGGCGCGGACCGCGCGCGCGGAGGCCGACGAGGCCGCCGCCGAGGCCGCGCAGATCCGCGACGAACGGCAGGAGGCCGCGCAGAAGGCCCGCCGCGCCGCCGACGCCCTGGCCGGACTCGCCTTCCGGCTCCGCGAACGCGCCGGCTGGCAGGCGAAGCTGCGCGAACTCGCCGATGACGCCGCCGAGTCAGAGGCCCGCGCCCAGACCTGTCTGGACCGCGCCCGCGCCGCCGACGAGGACCGCCGGGGCGCCCAGCGCGCCGCCGACGACGCCCGCCGCACCGCGCGCGCCCTGCGTGCCGAGCGCTCCGAGATCGCGGGCGCCCCCGACGAGGTACCGGACGACGGCGCGGACGCCCCCGAGGCGTCCCTGCCCGCCCTGCGCGAGGCCTACCGGGCCGCCTCCCAGCTGTACGAGAAGGTCGGCGTCGGCGCCGACCTACGGGCGGAGCAGGCCCGCGCGGAGAGCGACGAGAGCGCCGCCCGCGCCGAACTCGACCGGCTCAGCAACAAGGTGCGCACCCGAGCCGAGCAGCTGCTCCAGTCGCCCGACGGCTCCGACGGACCCTCCCGGCAGGCGGCCGCCACCCGTGCCGAGGAACTGGTGCAGCTCCTGGAGACCCGGATGTCGACCGCGAGCGAGCAGCTCGGCCGGCTGCGCGGCGAAGCGGAGCGGCACGCGCCCGAGGACGGCGAGGCGCACACCGAGCTGCCCGAGGAACTCCTCCCGTGCGACGCCGAGCACGCCCAGGCGCTGCTGCGCACGGCCACGGCCGAACTGGCCGCGCGCGCCGAGGCGCTGGCCGGGGCCCGCGAGGCGCACGCGGAGCTGCTGGAGGCCCACCGCGCCGCCGAGGACGCGGCCGGCGGCTTCGACGAGATCGCCGCCATGCTCCGCGACCTGCTTCGCGAGCACACCCCCGACGAGGAGCAGGAGGAGCCGGAGCCGTACCCCGGCAGCCTGGAGGAGGCCCGGCACTCCGCCGCCGAGGGCCGCCGCTCGCTGCGCGGCTGTGCCGCCGACCTGTCCGCCGCCGAGGCCGGCGTGCGCGAGGCGAGCGACGTCCTCGTCCGGCACGCCAACTCCACGCGTTACGAACAGGTCCGCACGCCCGCCCGGCAGCAGATCCGCGAACTGCCCGCCGCCGCGCTGCCCGAGCACGCCCAGAAGTGGGCGGACGCCTTCGCGCCGCGGCTGCGCGTCCTGACGGACGAGCTCGCCCAGCTGGAGCGCAACCGGGACTCGATCGTGGACCGGCTGCGCGGACTCGTGGAGTCGGCGCTGGCGACCCTGCGGTCCGCCCAGCGGCTCTCCCGGCTACCCGAGGGCCTGGGCGAATGGTCCGGGCAGGAGTTCCTGCGCATCCGCTTCGAGGAGCCCGACCAGGCCACGCTCACCGAACGGCTCGGCGACGTCATCGACGACGCCACGCGCGCGGCCGTGAAGAGGAACTCCGACCTGCGCCGCGACGGCATGTCCCTGCTGCTGCGCGGCGTCGGGGCGGCCCTCCAGCCGAAGGGCGTCGCCGTCGAGATCCTCAAGCCGGACGCGGTCCTGCGCGCCGAACGCGTCCCCGTCGGCCAGATGGGTGACGTCTTCTCCGGCGGTCAGCTGCTCACCGCGGCCATCGCCCTGTACTGCACGATGGCCGCCCTGCGCTCGAACGACCGGGGCCGCGACAAGCAGCGGCACGCGGGCACGCTCTTCCTGGACAACCCCATCGGCCGCGCCAACGCCACCTACCTGCTGGAACTCCAGCGGGCCGTGTCGGACGCGCTGGGCGTCCAGCTGCTGTACACCACCGGCCTGTTCGACACGACGGCGCTGGCCGAGTTCCCGCTGGTCATCCGTCTGCGCAACGACGCCGACCTCAGGGCGGGCCTGAAGTACATCAGCGTGGAGGAGCACCTGAGGCCCGGCCTGCCGCCACAGCCGCAGGCGGGCGAGGCGGTCCACAGCGAGATCACGGCGACCCGGATGTACAAGAAACCTGCCGGCAGCACGTCGTGAGGGGCGTGGGCGCGGCCACCGCCGTCCGGCAGCCGCCCCGCGACCTCAGGTGCCGAGTCGGTGCGCGTCCTCCTTCAGGAGGTCCGCGCACTTCTCGCCGATCATCATCGTCGTGATGCACGGATTGACGGCGATCAGGTCCGGCATCACCGACCCGTCGGCCACCCGCAGCCCCTCGACGCCCTTGACCCGCAGCCGCGCGTCGAGCGGGGCCGCGGGGTCGTCGTCCGCCCCCATCCGCACGGTGCAGGACGGGTGGTAGACGGTGTTGTGCGTGCGGCGGATGTAGTCCAGCAGTTCGTCGTCCGTCCGGACGTCGGGCCCCGGCGCCAGCTCCGCGCCCGCCCAGCCGCTCAGCGCGGGCTGGGCCGCGATGCGGCGCGCCAGCCTCAGCCCGTACGTCATCACCCGCACGTCGTGCTCGTGCGTGAAGTACCGGGGGTCCACCTTCGGCTTGTCCCGGTAGTCCCGGGTCCGCAGCCGTACCGTGCCGCGCGACCTCGCCCTCGTCACGTTCGGCGTCAGGCAGAACGCGTTCTCCGACGTGGGGTAGCCCCAGCGCGCGGTGTTCATGTCGAACGGCACCGAGCCGTAGTGGAACATCAGGTCGGGCCGGTCGAGGCCGGGCTCGGTGTCGTAGAAGACGCCCGCCTCCCACCACTGGCTGGACGTGGCGGTCATCGGCTGCTTCGCCTCCCACATGATCACGCCCTCGGGGTGGTCCTGGAGGTTCTCGCCGACGCCCGCGGCGTCGACGACCACGTCCACACCGACCTCCCGCAGATGGGCGGCCGGGCCGATGCCCGAAAGCATCAGCAGCTTCGGGGAGTCGATCGAGCCACACGAGAGGATCACCTCGCGCCGCGCCCGCACCGTGCGGGTGTGCACCAGATCGGGGTCCAGGTACTCGGCGCCCACGCACCTGCGCCCCTCCAGCACCAGCTTCCGGGCCCGCACCCCGGTCCGGACGTCGAGATTGGGGCGCTTGCCGAGCACGGGGTGGAGATAGGCCACCGACGAGGACTGACGGACGTTGTTCTCGTCCGAGTTGATCTGGAACCAGTTCGCCCCGCGCACCACGGTCCTGCCGGTGTTGAACGGGACCGTCGGGATGCCGGCCTGCGCACACGCCTCCAGCAGCGCCGCACCGCACGGGTCGCCGCCCTTCAGCGTGCGCAGCCTGACGGGGCCGGTGCGGCCGTGGTGGTCGCCGGGCGCGTCGTTGTTCTCCAGCCGCCGGTACAGCGGGAACAGGTCGGCCGCGCTCCAGCCCGTACAGCCACGGGCCGCCCAGTCGTCCAGGTCCTCCGCCGGCGCCCAGAAGGCGATGCAGGAGTTGTGCGAGGAGCAGCCGCCCAGCACCTTCGCGCGCGCGTGACGCAGGAAACTGTTGCCGGTGGCCTGCGGTTCGACCGGGTAGTCCCAGTCGTACCCGGACTCCAGCAGCCCCATCCAGCGCTCCAGTCGCAGCACGGCGTCGTCGCCGACGTCGCTCGGGCCCGCCTCCAGAACGCACACCGTCACCGCGGGGTTCTCGGTCAGGCGTGCCGCCACGACGTTGCCCGCGGTTCCGCCGCCCACCACCACGTAGTCGAACTCGTCGATGCTCATATGACCTCCTGGCCGGCCGGGAACGGGGGAATCAGTCGGACGCCGGAGCGGCGAGGGGAGCGGCGGGCGCGCCCGGCGGCACCTCCGAGCGGTGCTCGGCGAGGACGCCGGTGCGATGGCGCTGGACGAACCAGTAGTAGGCGAAGCCACCGCCCGCGATGACCGCGACGAACAGCACCGCGCCCCAGCGCAGGTACCAGTGGTAGGGGGCGCTCGCGTTGTAGACCGCGGCGCGGGGCCAGATCAGGTTGACCGTCATGGCGGCGCCCCACACCACCGCGATGATGTTGACCGGCAGCCCCCAGCGGCCCAGTGAGAACCTGCCCCCGCCCGCCGGCTGCCACTTTCCGCGCAGCCGGGCCACCAGCATGGGCGCGGTGACGCCCAGGTAGGCGAGGTAGATCATGACGATGCCGATGCTGGTGACGACCGTGAAGATCTGCGGCTGGCGGATGTTGACCACGAGGATCGCCAGCGCCAGCACACCGATGATCACGGCCGGCAGGACCGGGGTCCGGAAGCGGGGGCTGACCCGGGCCATCAGCGAGGACGCGGGCAGGTTGTTGTCCCGGGCCATCGCGAACGCCAGGCGGATCGCCGCCGTGTGCACGGCCAGCGCGCACACCGTGACCGCGATCAGCACGCACCAGAGCATCGCCTTGCCGGCCGTCGGCCCGAGCACGTCGAGCACCACGTACTGCAGTCCGTCCGTGGACAGCTTGTCGCCCTTCAGGCTGGAGACGCTCATCAGGGCGAGCAGCAGCACCAGGCCGCCCAGGACGAAGGAGGCGACGATCGCGCGGATGATGGCGCGCGGGGCGTTGCGGGACGGGTCCAGGGACTCCTCGCCGAGCGAGGCGGCCGTGTCGAAGCCGTACATGACGTACGCCGACGCCAGGGAGGCCACGAGGAAGGCGCCGAGGTAGCCGGTCGAGTACCCCGCGCCGGTGTGGTTCGTCTGCATGACGACCTGCGGGCCGCGGGTGATGTGGACGGCGAACAGGACGATCAGGACGACGGTGGCGATCAACTCGATGAACACGCCCGCCGTGTTGATCGTCGCCATGAGCTTGACGCCGAACGCGTTGACCAGCGTGGTGAACAGGATCAACACGGCCGCCAGGACGACGGCGTTGGTCGCCACGTCGTACTTGCCGGTGCCGTCGCCGACGAACTGGAACGTGGCGGAGATCTGCGGCAGCGTCAGCTGGTAGGCGAGCGCGACCGCCGCGATGGACACGATCGACGCGATCAGCATCATCCACCCGGCGAGCCAGCCGAGATGCGGATTGCCGATCTTCTTCGACCAGTTGTAGACCGAACCGGCCACGGGGTAGCGGGCGGCCAGTTCCGCGAAGCACAGGGCCACCGCGAACTGCCCGCCGAACACCATGGGCCACGACCACCAGTAGGCGGGGCCGCCGCTGCCGTAGCCGAAGTAGAACAACTGGAAGGTGCCGGTCAGGATGGAGATGTAACTGATCCCGGCCGCGAAGGTGTGGAAGGTGCCCAGAGTGCGCTTGAGTTCGGGCCGGTAGCCGAACTCGGCGAGTTCGGCGTCGTCCCGGTGGTGCGGGCCTGGCGATTGCTCGGTGGTCGTCATGAGCGGACTCCTCTGGCTGTCAGTCGAACCAGCCCTGTGGTGCCGGCGCCGTGTTGCGCCAGATGTGTTTCGTCTCGCGGTACTCGGCGAGCCCCGCCGGTCCGAGTTCACGCCCGAACCCGGACTGCTTGTAACCACCCCATTCGGCCTGCGGCACGTACGGGTGGTAGTCGTTGATCCAGACCGTGCCGAGGCGCAGCCCCGCCGCGACCCGGGCGGCCCGGCCCTCGTCGCGGGTCCACACGGCGCCCGCGAGGCCGTAGACCGTGTCGTTGGCGAGGCGCACGGCCTCCTCCTCGGTGGTGAACCGCTCGACGGTGAGCACCGGCCCGAAGGATTCCTCCCGGACCACCGACATCCCGCTCGTGCACGCGTCGAGGACGGTCGGCAGGTAGTAGAAGCCCTCGTCGAGGCCGGGTCCGGAGGGCCGCGCGCCGCCGCAGCGCAGCACCGCGCCCTCCGCGAGCCCCTTCGCCACATAGGCCTCGACCTTCGCCCGGTGGGCCGCCGAGATCAGCGGTCCGGTCCGCGCCCGCTCCTCGAACGGGCCGCCCGGCCGGATGCCCCGCGCCCGCCGGACGACCTCGGCCGTGAACCGCTCGTGCAGCGAGTCCTCCACCAGCAGCCGGGCCCCGGCGGAACACACCTGGCCGGAGTGCAGGAAGACGGCGGTCAGCGCCATGTCGACCGCCGCCTCGAAGTCGGCGTCGGCGAAGACGATGTTCGGGTTCTTGCCGCCGAGTTCGAGCGCCACCTTCTTCACCGTGCCGGCCGCGGCCGCCATCAGCAGGCGCCCGGTCGCCAGACCGCCGGTGAAGGAGACCAGGTCGACGTCCGGATGGTCGCCGAGCGGGGCGCCCGCCTCCGGACCGGCGCCCAGCACCAGGTTCCCGGCACCCGCCGGCAGTCCTGCCTCCGCCAGCAGCCGCAGCAGATGGATCGCGGTGTGCGGGGTCAGCTCGCTCGGTTTGAGCACGAAGGTGTTCCCCGCGGCAAGCGCCGGGGCGACCTTCCACGCGGTCTGCAGCAACGGGTAGTTCCAGGGCGTGATCAGGGCGCACACCCCGACGGGCTCGTGCACCACGCGGCTGTCGACACCGTCCCGGCCGGTGTCGACCACCCGCCCGCTCTCGCACGCGGCCAGCCGCCCGAAGTAGCGGAAGCAGCCGACGACGTCGTCGATGTCGTAGGCGCTCTCCACCAGCCGCTTGCCCGTGTCCAGGGACTCGGCGCGGGCCAGGGCGTCCTTGTCGCGGAGGAGGAGATCCGCGACCCGCAGCAGCAGATCCCCGCGCTCCGAGGGCGCCGTGTGCGGCCAGGGGCCGGCGTCGAAGGCCCGCCGGGCCGCCGCGATCGCCTCCACCGTGTCCTTGCCTCCGGCCTCGTCCACGACCCCGACCAGGGAGCCGTCGGCGGGACAGCGGATCTCCCGGGTGCGCCCGTCCAGGGCGCCCCGCCACACTCCGTCGACGAAGAGGTCAGGCACGGGAGCCTCCCAGCCGGTTCAGCAGCCACTCGTGAAAGATCCCGATGTGATGCTCGTTGGGGACCAGCACACCGCCGTCGCGGTACGCGCGCGACGACATCGCCGGCTGGGTGCGCTCGCAGGCCGCGAAGTCCTGGACGTTGACGCGGTGGAACAGCTCCACCGACTTGGACACGTCCGCGCCCGACGCCACCACCTCCGGCGCGTACAGCCAGTCGCACTCCACGACCGTGCGGTCCTCGGCCAGCGGGAACATGCGGTGCAGGATGACGTGGTCGGGCACGAGGTTGACGAACACCGTCGGCCTGACCGTGATGGCGTAGTAGCGGCGGTCCTGCTCCTCGCTCAGCTCGGGCAGTCGGGTGAAGCCCGCGCTGCCGTCCACCGTGAAGCCCTGGACCTCCTCGCCGAACCGCGCGCCGTGGCCCACGTAGTACTGGGCCGCGTACCCGTCCGCGAACTCCGGGAGCACCTCCGTGAGTTCGGGGTGGATAGTCGCGCAGTGGTAGCACTCCATGAAGTTCTCGACGATCAGCTTCCAGTTGGCCCTCACGTCATAGGTGATGCGTCTGCCGAGCGCCAGGTTGTCCGTGCCGTAGTGCTCGATCGCGGCCGCGTCTCCGAGCCGTTCGACTGCGGCGTGCATCACCGTGTCCTCGAATGAGGGCGGCGCGTCGGCGAGGCACACCCAGGCGTAGCCGAGCCATTCGCGCAGGGCCACCTTGATCAACCCGTACTCGACCCGGTCGACGTCCGGCATCTTGATCAAGCTGGGTGCGGCGATCAACCTGCCGTCAAGGTCGTACGTCCATGCGTGGTACGGGCATTGCAGGCCGCGCCGCACCTCGCCGGACTCCTCGGTGCACAGCCGGGCCCCCCGGTGCCGGCACACATTGAGGTACGCGCGCAGCTCACCGGTCCGGGTGCGGGTGACCAGGACGCTCTCGCGGCCCACCTGGACCGTACGGAAGGCGCCCGGCCCGGCCAGGTCGGCGCTGCGGACCGCGCAGAACCACAGGGACTCGAAAAGGGCCTCCTGTTCCCGCCGGAAGATGTCCGGGTCGGTGTAGTACCGACCTGGCAGCGTCGCGATGAGGCTCGGGGAGATCGGGGTCGACGTCACGGGCGTGCTCCTCGTTCGGATGAGCCTCAGGCGGGCGCGGCGGCGAGGCGGGCGGGGTCGAACAGGCCGATCGGGTGCGCGGTGGAGCCGGTAAGGGCCAGGTCGGCCAGGATCTCGCCGACGACCGGGACGAACTTGAAGCCGTGCCCGGAGAACCCGCAGGCGACGGTCACCGACTCCGGGTGTACCGGGTGCCGGTCGATCACGAAGTGCTCGTCGGGCGTGGTCGAGTACATGCAGGTGGCGGCCGTGAGGAAGGTGCCGGGCAACTCCGGGACGCAGCGGGCCATGTGGTCCGCCATCGCCGTGACCTCGTCCTCGTCCTCGTCCACGGTCCGGTCGACGGTCTCCGGCGTGGTGACGCGGCCCTTGCGGAAGAAGGCGACCTTGGCGCCCCGTTCGGGGCCGTCGATGGCCGGGAAGCCGTACACCTGGACGCCGGCCGCGTCCTCCCAGATGCAGACCGGGTGGTGCTCGGGTGCTCGGGGACGAACCGTCCGGTGCCGCCCCTCGGCTGGAACCAGTACATGACCTGCCGCTCGACGGTGACCGGCACCCCCACGTCGGCGAGGAACCGCGGCGCCCACGCGCCGGGGCAGATCACCAGCTGGGCGGCGGTGTACGTGTTCTCGGCCGTGTGGACGCGCACACCGTAGCGGTACGGATCCCAGCGCAGCACCGGTTCCTCGAAGTGCAGCGCAACGCCCTGCCGGGTGGCCATCTGGAGGTGGGCGGCGACCGTGTTCTCGGGCCGGAGCAGGCCGGCCGGCCCTGGACTCGTACAGCGCCACCTCGTCGTCGTCAGGACTCAGGGTCGGGAGGCGACGGCGGATCTCCTTCGCGTCCAGCATCTCGTGCGGCAGGTCCCGCCGCTCTGCCGAGCGCAGCGCGCCGGCGACGGTCCGCGACTCCGGGCGCCCGATCATCACCCCGCCGCAGAGCACGGCGATCTCCCGGCCGGTGGCACGGGCCAGGTCCTCGTACAGCTCGTAGGCGCGCAGCAGCAGCGGTACGTACGCCGGGTCTTCGAAGTGCGACTGCCGGGTGATCCGGGAACCGCCGTGGCTGGAGCCGCGGCTGTGCACCGGACCGAACCTCTCCAGGCCGAGGACGCGGGCGCCGCGCGCGGACAGGTGGTGGGCGGCGGCGCCACCCATGCCGCCGAGACCGATGACGACGACGTCGTAGGACGGTGACACGGGGCCTCCTAGCGGCGGATGCGGGTCATCTTCGGGTCGAACAGCGGCTCGTCGGCGACGGTGGCCGCGACCTTCTCGCCGAAGTAGACGACCTGGACGCCCGTGCCGGTGGGCAGGCCCGCCGGGAGCCAGGCGTAGGCCACACAGCGGCCGAGCGTGTAGCCGTACGACGCGCTGGTCACGTACCCGGCGGGGACGCCGTCGACGTGGACGGGCTCCTTGCCGAGGACGACGGCCGCGGGGTCGTCGAGCAGGAGCGGGGTGAGCCGCCGGGTGGGCTCGGGCAGTCCACGCAGGGCCTCCCGGCCGACGAACTCCTCCTTGTCCATGCGGACCGCGAAGCCGAGGCCCGCCTCGAAGGGGGTGTGCTCGTCGGTCATGTCCGTGCCCCAGGCCCGGTATCCCTTCTCCAGCCGCAGGGAGTCGAAGGCGGAGCGGCCGGCGGCGATCACGCCGAGCTCCTGTCCGGCCTCCCACAGCGTGTCCCACAGCCGCAGGCCGAGGTCGGCCGTGGTGTACAGCTCCCAGCCGAGCTCACCGACGTAGCTGAGCCGCATCGCCGTCACCGGCACGTGCCCGAGCCAGGTCTGCCTCACCCGGAAGTAGCCGAAGCCCTCGTGCGAGAAGTCGTCCGGGGTCAGCGGCTGGACCAGGGCGCGGGCGAGGGGGCCCCAGACGCCGACGCAGCAGGTGCCGGAGGTGATGTCCCGGATCCGCACGTCGTCCGGCGCGTACCTCAGCAGCCGGTCCGGATCGGCGGGGGAGTTGGCGCCGATCTGGAAGCGGTCGGGCGCGAGGCGGGCGACGGTGAGGTCGGAGCGGATGCCTCCGGTCTCGTCGAGCAGCAGGGTGTAGGTGACGGCTCCGGGTTTCCGGCGCAGGTTGTTGCTGGTCATCCGGTCGAGGAAGGCGAGGGCGCCGGGGCCGGTCACCTCCAGGCGGCGCAGCGGGGTCATGTCGTACAGGGCGACCGTCTCCCGGGTCGCCATGGCCTCGGCGGCGGCGATGGGGGACCAGTAGCGGGCCGACCAGGCGTCACGTTCGGGAAGGCCGCCGGGGGCGCCGGGACCGTCGAGGCCGCCCGGGTCGTCGAGGAGCGCGGCGTTCGCCTCGTACCAGTGCGGGCGCTCCCAGCCAGCCCCCTCCAGGAAGAAGGCGCCGAGCTGCTGTTGACGGGCGTGGAAGGGGCTGACGCGCAACGGCCGTGGACGCTCCATCGGCTGGAGGGGGTGGAGCACGTCGTACACCTCGACGAACTGCTGTGAGCCGCGTTCACGCACGTACGACGGTGAACGCTGCACCTCCTCGAACCGCGTGTGGTCGCACTCGTGCACGTCGAGGGACGGCCGTCCGTCGACCATCCACTCGGCCACCGCCCTGGCCACACCGGCGGAATGGGTCACCCAGACCGCCTCGGCCAGCCAGAAACCGCGCAACTGCCGCGTCTCCCCGAGGAGGGGCATACCGTCCGGTGTGAACGAGAAGACACCGTTGAAACCGGCCTCGATCCGCGACTCCCGCAGGGCGGGCAGCAACCGCCGGCAGTCCTCCCAGCTCGGCGCCCAGTCCTCGGCGGTGAACGGATACGAGGACGGCATCGGCATGTCCCGGGCACGTGCTTCGTCGTACGCCGGTACGGCGAACGGGTCCACCGGCATCGGCCGGTGCGCGTACGAGCCGATGCCGAGGCGGTCGCCGTGCTCGCGGAAGTACAGGTCGCGGTCCTGGAAGCGCAGGGTCGGCCGGGTCGCCTCTGCCGCGGCACCGCTCAATTCGGGCAGTGGAGCGGTCTTCGCGTACTGGTGGGCGAGGGGTTGCAGCGGTACGTCGACACCGGCCATGGCGCCGACGACCGGGCCCCAGAAGCCGGCCGCCGAGACCACGTGGTCGGCCGGGAAGGTGCCCCGGTCGGTGACGACCGCGGTGACCCGGCCATGCTCCTGCTCGATACCGGTGACCGTGTGCCGCTCCAGGAAGCGGGCGCCGCGCGCGGTGGCCCGGTCCATCTGGGCGCGGGCGGCGAGCAGGGCCCGGGCCAGGCCGTCGTCCGGGGTGTGGAGCCCGCCGAGGACCATCGACTCGTCCAGCAGGGGCCAGAGTTCCTTGCAGCGGGCGGTGCTCACGACCTCGGCGCGGATGCCCCAGGAGGCGGCGTAGCCGGCCCTGCGGTGCAGCTCCGCCAGACGCTCGGGGGTGGTGGCCAGTTCCAGGCCGCCGACCTGGTCGAAGCAGGCGACACCGTCCACCTTGAGTGAACGGAACTTCTCCACCGTGTACTTGGCGAACTCCGCGAGCGTCTTCGAGGGACTGGTCCGGAAGACGAGCCCGGGGGCGTGCGAGGTCGAGCCGCCCGGGGCGGGCAGGGGGCCCTGTTCCAGGACGGTGACGTCGGTCCAGCCCCGGGCGGTCAGCTCGTCGGCGAGGGAACAGCCGACGATGCCGGCACCGATGACGACGACGCGGGGGCTGGGGGCGGGCTGGTGGCCGGGGGTGTCGGTGGCCTGGTGGGCGGGGGTGCGAAAGTCCTCGGGTGTGCTGGGCATGCCCCTCCTCGTGGTGGCGGGGAACGGGAATGGTGGCGGGACGGCGGGCGCGGGAAGCCGTTCAGACGGCGGGAAGGTGCGCCCGCGCCGCGGCGGTGGCCAGGAAGGTGCGCGACCGCGGTTCGTGGTCCTCGGGTGGCAGCAGGACAGGAGCAGCGGTGGGGACGGAGGGCACGGGCGCCTTCCGCGGCCTCGGTGCCCCCGCGCTCACAGGACCACCACCGAGCGCAGCACCTCACCCCGGTGCATCTTGCCGAACGCCTCCTCCACCTGGTCGAGGGCGATGGTCTCGGACACGAACGCGTGGAGATCGAGCAGGCCGTACAGGTACTGGTCGATCAGGTACGGGAAGTCCCGGCTCGGCAGGCAGTCGCCGTACCAGGAGGACTTGATGGCGCCACCGCGCGAGAAGACGTCGATCAGCGGGAGTTCGATCCTCATCCCGGGGGAGGGGACGCCGACCTGGACCAGCAGCCCCGCGTGGTCGCGCATGTAGAAGGCCTGCTCGAAGGTCTCCGGGCGGCCCACCGCGTCGATCGCGATGTCCACACCGTGTCCGCCGGTGAGTTTCCGGACCGCCTCGACCGGGTCGGTGCCCCGGGAGTTGACGGTGTGGGTGGCGCCGAACCTCTCCGCCCGGTCCAGCTTCCTGTCGTCGATGTCGACGGCGATGACCTTCATGGCACCGTTCAGACAGGCTCCCGCGATGGCCGCGTCGCCGACACCGCCGCAGCCGATGACGGCGACCGAGTCGCCCCGGCCGACCTTGCCGGTGTTGACCGCCGCGCCGTACCCGGCCATCACCCCGCAGCCGACGAGACCGGCCGCCTCGGGCCGCGCGGCCG
The DNA here is from genome assembly GCF_900105245.1 of Streptomyces sp. 1222.5. NCBI lineage: Bacteria > Bacillati > Actinomycetota > Actinomycetes > Kitasatosporales > Streptomycetaceae > Streptomyces > Streptomyces sp. 1222.5. The sequence goes on from NZ_FNSZ01000001.1 coordinate 7,122,630, forward strand.
GGTCGACCTTCACCGCTTGACCGGCTGCGACCAGCGTCTTCTCCGCGAAGGCGCCGATCCCCAGGGCGTTGCTGAGCGCAGTGCCGTCCGGCAGCGTCATGGGCTGGGCGGCGTTACGGGAGTCGAAGCAGTACCAGGGCCGGCCACGGCGGCAGGAACGGCAGCTGCCGCAGGGTGCACGCCACGCGAGGATCACGTAGTCGCCGGGCTTCAGATCGGTGACACCCGGTCCGACCTCGGCGATGGTGCCGGCCGCCTCGTGCCCCAGCAGGAACGGGAAGTCGTCGGTGATCGCGCCCTCCCGGTAGTGGAGATCCGTGTGGCACACCCCGCAGGCCTGTACGTCGACGAGGACCTCACCGGGTCCCGGATCGGGAACGACGATCGTCCGCACCTCCACGGGTGCGCCCTTCTTCACGGCGAGTACGGCACGGACCTCGTGTGGCACGACCAGCTCCTCTGCTGTTGCGCATTGCACGATGGGTTGCGTGATGGGGAACATATTGGGAACGCCGTCACGGAGCCGTCAAGAGGTGCGTGCCAACCCTTGGGCAAAGGGAACCCGCGGGACGAAACCCGTCGGACACACAACGGCGCGGGACCAGGTACGTCCTGGTCCCGCGCCGCGGTCCGAGCGTGGTGAACGCTCCGCCGTGTCCGCCTGCCGCTCCGTCAGAAGCCGTACCCCATACGGCGCGAGAGCTCCGCGCCCGCCGCCACCGTCCGCTTCGCCACCTCCGGCAACCGGTCCGCGTTCAGCCGGTACACCGGTCCCGAGACGCTGATCGCCGCGATCACCTTCCCGTCGTGCGCGCGCACCGGCGCCGCCACGGCCGCGAGACCCAGCTCCAGCTCCTCGACGGTGAGGCCGTAGCCCTGCTCGACGACGGCCTCCAGCTCGGCGCGCAGCATCGTCGCGCCGGTGACCGTCCGTTCCGTGAACCGCGGCAACGACCGCGCCAGCAGTCCTTCGCGCAGGGTGGGCGGCATGTGCGCGAGCAGCACCTTGCCGCTGGAGGTGGCGTGCAGGGGGGTGCGTCTGCCCAGCCAGTTCTGCGCGGTGACCGACGCGGTGCCGCGGGCCTGCATGATGTTGACCGCCGCATCGTCGTCCAGTACGGCGATGTTCACCGTCTCGCCCAGCTCGTCGGCGACCTCGCGGCAGACCGGGACACCCTCCTGGGAGATGTCCAGCCGCACCGCCGCCGCGCCCGCCAGGCGCAGGACGCCGGCGCCCAAGTAGTACTTGCCGCGGTCCTTCGCCTGGGCCACCAGGCCGCGGTTCTCCAGGACGCCGAGCAGCCGGAAGGCCGTGGACTTGTGCACGTCCAGCTCGTCGGCGATCTCGGTGACGCCCGCCTCGCCGTGCCGGGCGAGGATCTCCAGCACGCTCACGGCGCGGTCCACGGACTGCACCGCACTGGCCGTGCCGCGGCCGCCCTGCCTCCCGGCGGTCCTCGGGTTCTCCGTGGTCTCCTCTTGGCGGTCGGACTGCTTCTGCGCGCGGGTCATGGCTGAACTCTCACCACCTGGGGGCCCGGTTCGGGCCGCATCTGCGGGAAGTGCTTGACGCGACGGTCGTCCCGCCCGGATTCTGTTGCGCATAGCGCCGACTGATGCGCCATGCGAAACATCATGGTACCGAAGTGTCCGGATCCCGGTAGGGTCCCGGACCACCGGGACCACCTGCACGACCCGGGCGGGCGAGGTCCCGCACCCTGACCGGCCACTGTCCGCCACTCCCGCACCGCTTCCTCGGGCCGGACCGGCCGACAGCCGGCTTCCCGCCCGCACCCTGACGCCTGCATCGAGCAGGTCCCGGACCCGGCGTCCGGGACCGAGAGGGGGGCCCGTGATTCCCGTCTGCCGCCTCGAAGACCTCCCCGAGGGGGAGTCCCTCCGCGTCGATACCACGCCACCGATCGCCGTGTTCCACACCGAGCACGGCGAGCTGTACGCCATCGACGACACCTGCACCCACCAGGACGCGTCGCTCTCCGACGGCTGGCTGGAGGGCTGCCAGGTCGAATGCCCGCTGCACGCCGCGTCCTTCGACCTCCGCACCGGCGAGCCGACCTGCCTTCCGGCCCGGCGCTCGGTCCGCACCCACCGCGTCACCGTCGAGGACGGCGTGATCCACGTCCACCTCACGGCGGAGGAGGGCACGGCCGCATGAAACCCGCCGAGCACCGGCCGAGTCCGCCCGCCCCCGCGTACACCCCCGTCTCCCGGGCCCCCGTTCCGTCGGGAGGAGCGCCGGTCAGCCCGGCTCCTTCCGACCGCACCGCGAGGAGCCACCCCGCATGAGGACCGTGACCGTCGTCGGCGCCTCCCTCTCCGGTCTCCACGCAGCCCGTGAGCTGCGCGCCCAGGGCTTCGACGGCCGACTCGTGATCATCGGCGAGGAACCCCACCGCCCCTACGACCGCCCTCCCCTCTCCAAGGACTTCCTCACCGGCCGCACCGGCGAGGAGCAACTGGCCCTCACCGACGCCGAGGAGACCGCCCACCTCGACGCCGAGTGGCTGCTCGGCGTCCGCGCCCGCGGACTCGACGCCCGCGGCCGCGCCGTCGTTCTCGACGACGGACGCACCGTGTCCACCGACGGCGTCGTCATCGCCACCGGCGCCGCCGCCAGCAGGCTGCCCGGCGACCCACCGGCCGGCGTGCACACCCTGCGCACCCTCGACGACGCCCGTGCCCTGCGCGCCGACCTCACCGCGGGCCCCCGCCGGGTCGTCGTCATCGGCGGCGGTTTCATCGGCGCCGAGACCGCCTCGTCCTGCGCCCGGCTCGGCCACGCGGTCACGGTCGTCGAGGCCGCACCGCTGCCACTGCTGCCCCAGCTCGGCCCGCGGATGGCCGCCGTGTGCGCCGCCCTGCACCGCCGCGGCGGGGTGAAGTTGATCGCCGGCACCGGTGTGGCGGGACTCCGCGGCCCCGGCACCGTCACCGGCGTGCACCTCGCCGACGGCCGCACCCTGCCCGCAGATGTGGTCGTGGTCGGCATCGGCGCCCGTCCCCGCACCGACTGGCTGGACGGATCGACGCTCGCCCTGCACGACGGCGTGCTGTGCGACGACGGCTGCGTGACCGCCCTCCCCCAGGTCGTCGCGGTCGGTGATGTCGCCCGGGTCGGCGGCACCCGCGCCGAGCACTGGACCTCCGCCACCGAGCAACCCCGCGTCGCCGTCGCCAACCTGCTCGCCGGCCGCACTCGGGAGACCTTCCGCCCGCTGCCGTACTTCTGGTCCGACCAGTACGGCACCCGCATCCAGTTCGCCGGCCGGTGCCGCGACCGGGACACCGTCCAGGTCACCGAGGGCGACCTCACCGACGGCCTGCCCGGCCACGGCGGGTTCCTGGCCCGCTACGAGCGCGACGGCCGCACGGTCGCCGTGCTCGGCGTGGACCGGCCACGCGCCTTCACCCGAGCCCGGCGCGAACTCCAGCGGGACGTTCGGCAGCGCGGGCGGACCGAGCAGGCAGTGCTCTGAGCACATGAACCGTGCGCGCCGGGCCGGGACCGCCTGTCCGCTCTCCGGGTTCGTACCCCTACGCGTGCCGCGCGGGTACGAACCCGGGCGGGTCAGGAATGGGACAACTGCCCGGCGCCACGCCCGCGTATCCGCCCCTGTGCGCGCACGGCCGCCCGCTCCTGACGCCTATGGGCGCGCCGCTCGCGCCGGAGCGTCCGGGCCGTGCTGCTCGGCTCCGAGACCACGCCGTTCCGCTGGTTCCACACCTGGCGGGTCACCCACACGTCGACCACGGCCCAGGTCGCCAGTACCGTGCTCGCCACACCGCTGATCACCATGGGGAACGCCAGCCACGATCCCGCCAACGTGCACAGGAACGCCACCATCGCCTCGATCAGCGTCACGGCGATCACGATGACCGCCCGCACCGCCGCCGTGCGCACCGGATCGGGCAACGGGTGCCGACGCGCCGGCTCCTCGACCCACAACGGCCGGGATATCTCCAGCTGTTCACCACGTGTGCGTTCCGAGGTGCGCGCGGGCCCCCGAATGTCGCGATCCGGCGCCTCCCGGACCTGTCGTACCACTGAGCGTCCCGCCACGCTCTCCTCGGACGCCCTGTGCCGCTCCGCCGTGCCCATCACCGTGTCACTCCCCACCGCCGGCATGCCGCTCGCCCGGCGTCCTAAGACTCCGACTCCCCAGTGGCTGCCCGGCTTGCGCTGTTTTACGCCGCCGGGATGCGGGATGCGGCTCCTGTGTCCCATTCCGCCCCCATCTCCCACACGTAGGACGATCGAGATCCCACGAAGATTCCCCAGCGGCGAAAAAATCCAGCCAACCGCCTGTCCGACCCGTCGTGTCCGGTCCTTCCGTGTCCCCACGAATCACGGTGGCAATCTCCCGCAATGCCCGGACAACTCGCCATGTCTCGCCGCCCCCGCGGAAGTTCGCCCTCCGGACATGCCTTCGAGTTATCTGTGAGGCGGTAGTAGGCTCGCGCCGTTTGTTGACGCACATGTGCACCCCCGACCGGCGGGGGTCGAGCTGGGGGAGGCCATGCGCTTTCGCGGGAAGTCGATCCGCCGGAAGATCGTGGCGCTGCTTCTCGTGCCGCTGGTGTCCCTGACCGCCGTCTGGGGCTTCGCCACGGTACTGACGGGTCGCGAGGTCGCCCGGCTGTTCCAGGTGTCCAACGCCGTGCAGGACATCGGCTATCCCACCGAGGACACCGTGCGTGTCCTGCAGCAGGAGCGGCGCCAGACCCTCGTCTACCTCGCCGACCCGAGGGCCGCCGACGCCCTCACCGCGCTGCACCGCACCCGCAGCGCCACCGACGGGGCGATCGCCAAGGTCCGCAGGAATGCCGAGGACCGTGACCTCCGCGACGGCATGGACGCCGAGGACGGCGAGCACATCACCGCCGTCCTGGACGCCCTCGACGGCCTCGACTCCCTGCGCCGCGGCGTCGAGGAGGGCACGGTCACCCGCGCCCAGGCCCTCGACCGCTACGACCATCTCGTCGACCCCTGCTTCGCGCTGCTCGCCGCCCTCGACGGCATCGACGACGTCGACATGGACCAGCAGGCCCGCGCCATGGTCAACATCACCCGCGCCCGCGAACTGCTGTCCCGCGAAGACGCCCTCCTCGGCTCCTCCCTCGTCGTCGGCCGGCTCACCCGCGCGGAGACCCGGGACATCTCCGACCTCGTCGCCCAGCGCACCCTCCTGTACGACATCAGCCTGCCGCTGCTGCCCGCCGCGGAGCGCGAACGCTACGAACGCTTCTGGAAGAACGCCACCACCGCGTCCCTGCGCATGGCCGAACAGAGCGTCGTCGACACCGACGACGGAACACCGCGCGGTGTCGACGCCAAGAGCTGGGACACGGCCGCGGCCGGCGTCCTCGACGAACTCGGAACTCTCGACGACCAGGTGGGGGACGGTTTCCAGGACCGTGTGCGCCCGGTGGCCATGAACGTCATCGTGCAGGCCGCCGTCGTGGGCATCCTCGGCCTCGTCGCCGTCCTGTTCTCCCTCGTCCTCTCCGTCCGCGTGGGCCGTGCGCTCATCCGCGACCTGAGGCAGCTGCGCCTGGAGGCGCACGAGGCGTCCGGCGTCCGGCTGCCCAGTGTCATGCGCCGCCTGTCCGCCGGTGAACAGGTCGACGTCGAGACGGAAGTGCCACGGCTCGAGTACGACAAGAACGAGATCGGAGAGGTGGGCCAGGCCCTCAACACCCTCCAGCGCGCCGCCGTCGAGGCCGCCGTCAAGCAGTCCGAACTGCGGTCCGGTGTCTCCGAGGTGTTCGTCAACCTCGCCCGCCGCAGCCAGGTGCTGCTGCACAAGCAGCTCACCCTGCTGGACACCATGGAACGCCGGACCGAGGACACCGACGAACTGGCCGACCTCTTCCGTCTCGACCACCTCACCACGCGCATGCGCCGGCACGCCGAGGGCCTGGTGATCCTGTCCGGCGCGGCGCCGTCCCGGCAGTGGCGCCGCCCCGTGCAGCTCATGGACGTCGTCCGCGCCGCCGTCGCGGAGGTCGAGGACTACGAGCGCATCGAGGTACGGCGGCTGCCGCGCGTCGCCGTCACCGGCCCCGCCGTCGCCGACCTCACCCACCTAGTGGCCGAACTCCTCGAGAACGCCACGGTGTTCTCGCCCCCGCACACCGCAGTCCAGGTCCTCGGCGAACGCGTCGCCAACGGGTTCACGCTGGAGATCCACGACCGGGGTCTCGGCATGACGGCCGAAGCACTGCTGGACGCCAATCTCCGCCTCGCCGAGACGCCCGAGTTCGAACTGTCCGACACCGACCGGCTCGGCCTGTTCGTGGTCAGCCGCCTCGCCCAGCGGCAGAACGTCCGCGTCTCCCTCCAGCCGTCGCCCTACGGCGGCACCACGGCCGTCGTCTTCATCCCCGACGCGCTGCTGACCGACGACGTCCCGGACACCAACGGCATCGGCTTCCGCCTCGACCGGGAACGCCCGGCCAAGGACAAGGGGCAGGTGGCGGGAGGCGCCACCGGACGGTCCACCGCACCGGCGCAGTTGCCGGGTCTGCCCACCTCCCTGCTGGACGGCCCGGTCGAACTGGAGGCGCCCGTCGATCTCGACGCCCTCGACGGCTTCCCGGGCGTCCTGGCGGACGAGGACAGCGAGCGCGGCGGACTCTTCCGACACCGCCGGACCCTCGCCGGCACCGACGACTCGACGGACACCCTGTCCGGCGGGCAGCCCTCGGCCGAGGAGCCCCGCGAACCCGGCCCCGTCCCACTGCCGCGACGGCAGACGCCGAAACTGGTCAGCTCGCACGGCAGGCCCGTCACCGACCAGCGTTCCCGTCGCCAGGAACCGGACCAGCAGCCGTCCGCCGGACCGCGCCGCGCCGACACCGGCGGTCTGGCCCCCCTGCCCGCCCGTCGCCGCGGCGCGACCTCCCGGCGCTCGGCGGACCTCGCCGACCTCACGGACCGTGTCGCAGAACCCGGCACGGCCCCGCTCGACGGTGCTCCCGAGACGGCAGAGCCCCCGGCACTGCCCAGGCGGACCCGGCCCAGGGCGATCGCCTCCGGCAGCCCGGACGACACGCCCACGGCCGCGCCCGGGGCTGCGGCGGCACCGATCGGTGGCGAACAGCCCCCGCTCGGCGGCAGCGCACCTTGGGCGCCCGGTGAGCGCATTTCCAGCGGCGGCGAAACGGCCCCTACCGGCGGCGAAACGTCCCGGGCCGGTGGTGAGCAGTCCCCGACCGGCGGCGAGCGCATCCAGACCCGCGGCCGGGCTGCCCCCACCGGCGGCACCACCGCCTCGCCCCTCGGGGGGACGGGCACGGAACCGGCCACCGGTGCCCTGCCCCGACGCGTCCGCCAGGCCAACCTGGCGCCCCAGCTCAAACAGGACACCCAACGACGCGTCGAGCGCGCGGACCGGCCTGCCGACCGCGACGCCGACGAGGTCCGCGGCCGGATGGCCTCCCTCCAGCGCGGATGGCAGCGTGGCCGGGAGGAGAACGCCGCGGGCGACGGGGCCCGGAACGGCACAGCACCAGGAACGAACGAGGGGGACGGTCGATGACCGCACCGAACGCGACCGGCCACACAGGGACCGACAAGGTGGAGCTGAACTGGCTCCTGGACGACCTCGTCGACCGGGTCGCCAGCATCCGCAAAGCCGTCGTCCTGTCCGGCGACGGGCTGCCCACCGGCGTGTCCAAGGACCTGTCCAGGGAGGACAGCGAGCACCTCGCCGCCGTAGCCTCCGGCTTCCACAGCCTCGCCAAGGGCGTCGGACGCCACTTCGAGGCGGGCAGCGTGCGGCAGACGGTGGTCGAGCTCGACGACGCCTTCCTGTTCGTCACCGCCGCCGGTGACGGCAGCTGCCTCGCCGTGCTCTCCGACGCCGACTCCGACGTCGGACAGGTCGCCTACGAGATGACCCTGCTGGTCAAGCGGGTCGGTGTGCATCTGGGTGCCGCCCCGCGCACCGATCTGCCCGCAGGCGGGTAGTGGGATGACATGAGCGGAGACGGTCAGGGAAGACACCACTGGTTCGACGACGACGCCGGACCGGTCGTCCGCCCGTACGCCATGACGCGCGGCCGCACCACGAGTGCGGCCCAGCACCGCCTCGACCTCATCGCGGTGGTCGTCACGGAGCCCGACGCGGGCGACCCGGAAGCGGACCCGACGCTGTCGCCGGAGCACGTGGAGATCGTCGGGCTCTGCCGCGACACGCCGCAGTCGGTCGCCGAGATCGCCGCGGAACTCGACCTGCCCGTCGGCGTGGTCCGCGTCCTCCTCGGCGACCTGGTGCACGCGGAACTCGTCCACGTCACTCGCCCGGTTCCCCCGGCCGAACTGCCCGACGAGAGTATTCTGCGCGACGTGATCAACGGCCTCCGGGCGCTGTGACCGGCGCGGAAGCGGAGTAATGACGTGACTGGCTGGCAGTTCTGGGTCGACCGAGGGGGCACGTTCACCGACATCGTCGCCCGCCGCCCGGACGGCCGGCTGCTCACCCACAAGCTCCTGTCCGACAATCCGCGCTACGCCGACGCGGCCGTCACCGGCGTACGCGAACTCCTCGGCACCTCGCGGGAGCCCGTCGAGGCCGTCCGCATGGGTACCACGGTCGCCACCAACGCCCTGCTGGAACGGAAGGGCGAACGGACCCTCCTCGTCATCACCCGCGGCTTCCGCGACGCCCTGCGCATCGCCTACCAGAACCGCCCGCACATCTTCGCCCGCCGTATCGAACTGCCCGGCCTGCTCCACGAACGGGTCGTCGAGGTGGACGAACGGGTGGCGGCCGACGGCACCGTCCTGCGCGTCCCCGACCTGGACGCCCTCGCGGAGCCGCTCCGGCGGGCGTACGACGACGGGATCCGCGCGGTCGCCGTGGTCTGCCTGCACAGCCACCTGTACCCCGCCCACGAACAGGCGATCGGGGAGCTCGCGGCCCGCACCGGCTTCCCGCAGATCTCCCTGTCCAGCGAGGTCAGCCCGCTGATGAAACTCGTCCCGCGCGGGGACACCGCCGTCGTCGACGCCTACCTCTCGCCCGTGCTGCGCCGCTACGTAGAGCACGTCGCCGACGAACTGCACGGCGTGCGCCTGATGTTCATGCAGTCCAACGGCGGCCTGACGGAGGCCGGGCAGTTCCGCGGCAAGGACGCCATCCTCTCCGGCCCGGCCGGCGGCATCGTCGGCATGGCCCGCATGTCGCAGCGCGCCGGTTTCGACCGCGTCATCGGCTTCGACATGGGAGGGACCTCCACCGACGTCTCGCACTTCGCCGGCGAGTACGAACGCGTCTTCACCACACAGATCGCGGGCGTCCGGCTGCGCGCCCCCATGCTGGACATCCACACGGTCGCCGCCGGCGGCGGCTCGGTCCTGCACTTCGACGGCTCCCGCTACCGGGTGGGCCCCGACTCCGCCGGCGCCGATCCGGGCCCCGCCTGCTACCGCGCCGGCGGCCCCCTCACCGTCACCGATGCCAACGTCATGCTCGGGCGCGTCCACCCCGGCCACTTCCCGGCCGTCTTCGGTCCTGCGGGCGACCAGCCCCTGGACGCGAACCTCGTCCGGGACCGGTTCACCACCCTCGCGCGCGAGATCCACGAACGCACCGGCGACGACCGGACCCCGGAGCAGGTGGCCGAGGGATTCCTCCAGATCGCCGTCGCCAACATCGCCAACGCCGTCAAGCGGATCTCCGTCCAGAAGGGTCACGACGTCACCCGCTACGCCCTGACCACCTTCGGCGGAGCGGGCGGCCAGCACGCGTGCCGGGTCGCCGACTCGCTCGGCATCCGCAGCGTGCTCGTACCCCCCATGGCCGGTGTGCTCTCCGCCCTCGGTATCGGTCTCGCCGACACCACGGCCATGCGCGAACAGTCCGTCGAGGCACCCCTCGAGACGGCCGCCATGCCCGGCATCCGCAAGATCGCCGACGACCTGGAGACCGCGGCCCGCACCGAACTCCTCGCCGAGGACGTCCCCGAGGACCGCATCGAGATCACCCGCCGGGCACAGCTGCGCTACGACGGCACCGACACCACCCTCACCGTCGAGCTGGCCGAGCCCGAGGCCATGACGCACGCCTTCGAAGAACGTCATCGCGCCACGTACTCCTTCACCCTCGACCGCCCGATCGTCGTCGAAGCCCTCTCCGTCGAAGCCACCGGCATCACCGCACCCCCCGATCTGTCCGCCCTCGCCCCGTACGAGGGCCGCCCCACCGCACCCGACACCGTCCGCCTCCACACCGGCGGGGCCTGGCGCGACGTACCCCTCCACCGCCGCGAGGGCCTTCCTCCCGGCGAGACCGTCACCGGCCCCGCGATCGTCACGGAGGCCAGTGCGACGACCGTCGTCGACGACGGCTGGCGGGCCGTGGCGACCGACGACGGGCATCTGGTCATGGAACGCACGGCGATTACGCAGAGTTCCCGACTCGACACGGAGGTCGACCCGGTCCTGCTCGAGGTCTTCAACAACCTCTTCATGTCCATCGCGGAACAGATGGGAGCCCGGCTGGAGTCCACGGCCCAGTCCGTCAACATCAAGGAACGCCTCGACTTCTCCTGCGCCCTGTTCGACCCCGACGGAAACCTGGTGGCCAACGCCCCGCACATCCCCGTCCACCTGGGCTCCATGGGCACCAGTGTCAAAGAGGTCATCCGCCGGCGCGGCACCGCGATGCGCCCGGGGGACACCTACGCCGTCAACGACCCGTACCACGGCGGGACGCACCTGCCCGACGTCACGGTGATCACCCCCGTCTTCGACACCGACCGGGCGACGGACACGGAGAGTGAACCGGCGATCCTCTTCTACGTCGCCTCACGCGGCCATCACGCAGAGATCGGCGGCATCGACCCGGGCTCCATGCCGGCCGGTAGCCGCACCATCGAGGAGGAGGGCGTCCTCTTCGACAACTGGCTCCTGGCGGAGGACGGCCGGTTCCGCGAGGAGGAGACCCGCCACCTCCTCACCGACGCGCCCCACCCCTCCCGCAACGTACGCACCAACCTCGCCGACCTGCGCGCCCAGATCGCCGCCAACCGGAAGGGCGTCGACGAGGTCCGCCGCATGATCGCCGAGTTCGGCCTCGACATCGTCCAGGCCTACATGCGGCACGTGCAGGACAACGCCGAGGAGGCCGTCCGCCGCGTCGTCGACGCCCTGGCCGACGGGGAGTGCGCCTACGAGACCGACTCGGGCGCCGTCATCCGGGTCCGGGTGCGCGTCGACCGCGCCGGACGCCGGGCGACCATCGACTTCACCGGCACCTCCGCGCAGCTCGCCACCAACTTCAACGCCCCCTTCGCGGTGGTCAACGCCGCCGTCCTGTACGTCTTCCGCACCCTGGTCGCCGACGACATCCCGCTCAACGACGGCTGTCTGCGCCCCCTCGACATCGTCGTGCCGCCCGGTTCGATGCTCGCGCCCGAACCGCCCGCCGCGGTCGTCGCGGGCAACGTCGAGACCTCCCAGGCCATCACCGGCGCCCTCTACGCCGCCCTCGGCGTCCAGGCCGAGGGCTCCGGCACGATGAACAACGTCAGCTTCGGCAACGAGCGCCACCAGTACTACGAGACCGTCGCCTCCGGATCCGGAGCGGGCGACGGCTTCCCCGGTGCCGACGTCGTGCAGACCCACATGACCAACTCCCGGCTCACCGACCCGGAAGTCCTGGAGTGGCGGCTGCCGGTCAGGCTCGAGGAGTTCGCCGTCCGGCGGGGGAGCGGCGGCGCCGGACGGTGGCCCGGCGGCGACGGCGCCGTACGCCGGCTCCGCTTCCTCGAACCCATGACCGTCTCCACGCTCTCCCAGCACCGCCGCGTGCCCCCGTACGGCATGGCGGGCGGCGAACCCGGAGCGCTCGGCGCCAACCGGGTCGAGCGCACCGACGGCACGGTCACCGATCTCGGCGGCAGCGGCTCGGCCGACGTCGGGCCGGGCGACGTTCTCGTCATCGAAACCCCCGGTGGCGGCGGCTACGGCCGACCGTCGCCCGATTCCCGTCAAGCAGGAGAAGAGATCGATGATCTTCGGGCGTTCTGAGCGCGGCAAGCCCCCGGTCGAGCCCGTCACGCTCAAGATCCTCGTGGCCGGCGGCTTCGGCGTGGGCAAGACGACCCTCGTCGGCGCGGTCAGCGAGATCAGGCCGCTTCGTACCGAGGAACTGCTCACCGAAGCCGGTCGTCCGGTCGACGACACGAGCGGGGTCGAGGGCAAGCACACCACCACCGTGGCCATGGACTTCGGCAGGATCACGCTGCGCGAGGACCTGGTGCTGTACCTCTTCGGCACGCCCGGGCAGGAACGGTTCTGGTTCATGTGGGACGAGCTGTCCGAGGGCGCGCTCGGCGCCGTCGTCCTCGCCGACACACGGCGGCTGGAGGACTGCTTCGCCGCCGTCGACTACTTCGAACGGCGTTCCATACCGTTCATCGTGGGTGTCAACTGCTTCGAGGACGCGGCGCGTTATCCCGCCGACGCCGTCCGTCAGGCCCTCGACCTGGACGACGACGTGCCCGTCCTGCTGTGCGACGCCCGCGACCGCGAGTCGGTCAAGGACGTGCTCATCGGCGTCGTCCAGCACGCCATGGAGTACGCCGCGGGCAGCCGTCAGGCCGCCGCCACCTGAACTGGCGAGCACGGCCCGTACCCCCGCCGACAGGGGTACGGGCCGTGGTCCGGTGAGGCCACCACGCGCGCGTGCGACGCCCGTCTACGCGCCGTCCTCCTCCAGCCAGCCGAAGCTCTTCTCCACCGCCTTGCGCCAGCTGCGGTACTCGCGGTCGCGCACCGACGCCTCCATCGCGGGTGCCCACTCGGCGTCCTTCTGCCAGTGCGACTTCAGCTCGTCCAGGTCGTTCCACACGCCCGTGGCCAGACCGGCCGCGTAGGCGGCGCCGAGGCAGGTCGTCTCCGACACCCTGGGGCGGATCACCGGAACGCCCAGCACGTCCGCCTGGTGCTGCATCAGCAGATTGTTCTTCGTCATGCCGCCGTCGACCTTCAGGGTCGTGATCCGTACTCCGGAGTCCTGGTACATGGCGTCCACGACCTCACGCGTCTGCCAGCTCGTCGCCTCCAGCACCGCGCGCGCGAGATGGGCCTTGGTGACGTACCGGGTGAGCCCGGTGACGACCCCGCGTGCGTCCGAGCGCCAGTAGGGCGCGAACAGGCCCGAGAACGCGGGCACGATGTAGGCGCCTCCGTTGTCCTCGACACTCGCCGCCAGTGGCTCGATCTCGTCGGCGGTGCGGATGATGCCGAGCTGGTCGCGGAACCATTGGACCAGGGCGCCCGTTATCGCTATGGACCCCTCCAGGCAGTACACCGGCGCCTCCTCGCCGATCTTGTAGCCCATCGTCGTCAGCAGCCCGTTCTTGGACGGCACCGGCCGGTCGCCGGTGTTCAGCAGCAGGAAACTGCCGGTGCCGTAGGTGTTCTTCGCGGTGCCGACGTCGTAGCAGGCCTGCCCGAACACGGCGGCCTGCTGGTCGCCCAGCGCCGAGGCCACGGGCACGCCCGCGAGCTGCCCGACCGCGGTGCCGTACACCTCCGCGGAGGACCTGATCTCGGGGAGTACCGCCTCGGGGATGTTCATGGCGGAGAGGATGGAGGAATCCCACTGGAGGGTCTCCAGGTTCATCAGCATGGTGCGGCCGGCGTTCGTGACGTCGGTGACGTGCCGGCCGCCGTCGGTGCCTCCCGTGAGGTTCCAGATCAGCCAGGAGTCGATGGTCCCGAAGGCGATCTCGCCGTACTCGGCCCGTTGCCGCAGCCCGGGCACCTGGTCCAGCAGCCAGGCCGCCTTGGGGCCGGAGAAGTAGCTGGCCAGCGGCAGCCCGGTCTGCTCGCGGAAGCGGTCCTGGCCGTCCGTGCCGCCGAGTTCGTGGCACAGGGCGGCGGTGCGGGTGTCCTGCCACACGATCGCGTTGTGCACGGGCTTGCCGGTGGCGCGGTCCCACAGGACCGTGGTCTCCCGCTGGTTGGTGATGCCGAGCGCGCTCAACTGGTCGGCGCGCAGCCCGGCTTTCGCCAGCGCCCCGGCGACGACGGCCTGCACCTTGGACCAGATCTCGGTGGCGTCGTGCTCCACCCAGCCCGGCTTGGGGAAGATCTGGCGGTGCTCGCGCTGGTCGACGGCGACGATCGCGCCGCTGTGGTCGAAGACGATGCAGCGGCTGGAGGTGGTGCCCTGGTCGATGGCGGCGACGTACTTCTCGGCGTTGTCCGTCATGGCTGTCCCTGGGTCGAGGGTCGGGTCGCTGGTCGTAGGGCGAGGCAGGCCCGCGTGGGGGTGGCGGGCCGTGCGCGGGTCAGAAGGCGACGTTGTAGAGGAGCCCGGCGAGCGCTCCGCCGATGAGGGGGCCGACGACCGGGATCCAGGCGTAACCCCAGTCCGACGTGCCCTTGTTCGGGATCGGCAGGAAGCTGTGCACGACGCGCGGGCCGAGGTCGCGGGCCGGGTTGATGGCGTAGCCGGTGGGGCCGCCGAGAGACAGGCCGATGCCCACGACGAGCAGGGAGACGATCAGCACGGTGGTGCCGGACTCTCCGAGTCCCTTCGTCAGCCCGAAAGCGAGCACGGGCAGCACCAGTGCGACGGTCGCGATGATCTCGGTGATGAGGTTGGCGACCGGGTTCCGGATCTCCGGGATGGTCGAGAAGATTCCGAGGGTCGGCACCGGTTCGTCGGCCGTGCCCTCGGTGGTGCCCGTCTTGCGGACGTTGGCCTGGAACTGGGCCAGATACACCAGGTAGGCCAGGACGGCGCCCAGCATCGCGCCGACGATCTGCCCCAGCAGATACACCCAGACCTTGTCCCACTTGCCGGTGTCCACGGCGATGCCGATGGTCACCGCGGGATTGAGGTGGCCGCCGGAGAGGGGGGCCGCGGTGTACGCGCCGGCGAGCACACCGAAGCCCCATCCGAAGGCGATCACCACCCAGCCCGCGGCCCGCGCCTTGGAATATCTGAGGGTGACGGCGGCGCAGACACCGGCACCGAACAGGATCAGGATCGCGGTGCCGACGATCTCCCCGACGAAGATGTCTCCATTGCTCATGGGCGGCTCCTTTGACGCCGGTCGGGACGATCAGCCCCGACCTCCTGTGCAGGAACGATGCGCGTGGCGACTTCAGCCGACGGCAGGGAGGCCCCGCGCCCCGCCCGGCGTCCGTGACGAGCGTGCCTCGCAGCCGGATCGCCTTGGGCGGACGGGCCGTGGAGCAGGACAGACCCGTGGCGCAGTGCCTGATAACGCCGAGAATGTACGGCGATGTCGGCTGACACCGGGAAGTGTTCACCGGCGTCACGGGGGCGTCAAGGTTGCCGACGGGGACGGTGACAGCCACGCGGTCTCGCGCGGCGGGAATTCCTCAACGGCGGTACGTGGGGGAGGGTTCACCACCGTGGCTCGGCTGCCGCGTAATCTGCCTGCGCCGGTGCCGCCCCCGAGCCGCCGCGTCGCACCTCGTGGCCCGGCAGCTCCGCGCGCCCCAGCACCCAGCTCGCACCGCTGAGTGCCTTGGCCGCCTTCTTCAGCGGAGCGAGGTGGGCGGCGGCCTGACGATGGTCGCGCACGCTGCCCGGCGCACACACCACCGTCGCGAGGGAGAGTGTGACCGGCCGCCCGCCCGCCGCCCAGGGCACGTCGAGCACGGCGGCGGCCAGCGGGTCGAGCGCCTCCACATCGGCCAGCACCAGGAAGTCGTCGCCGCCGATGTGCCCCACGCGCGCGTGTCCGGCGGCCGCCTCCTGCAGCGCACGCCCCACCGACCGGATC
This sequence comes from Streptomyces sp. 1222.5, assembly GCF_900105245.1. Taxonomy (NCBI): domain Bacteria; kingdom Bacillati; phylum Actinomycetota; class Actinomycetes; order Kitasatosporales; family Streptomycetaceae; genus Streptomyces; species Streptomyces sp. 1222.5. Next base: position 7,138,428 of record NZ_FNSZ01000001.1, read on the forward strand.
AGCTCGTCACCGGCCGCGAACCCGGCGCCGTCGTTGACCTGCTTGAAGTGGTCGATGTCCAGCCAACTGAGGGCGAACACCCGTCCGTCCGCGATCCGCCGGTCGACCTCACCCGTGATCGCGTCCGAACCGGGCAGCCGGGTCAGCGGATTGAGCCCGGCCGCCTCCTCGACCCTGCTCTCGGCCAGTGCCCGCACGAGATCCGCGAGCCGTACGACCCCCACGCACCGGCCGCGCTCGTCGACCACCGCCACATCGTCGGAGGTCCGGTCCCGGCCGCCGACCGCGACCACGTCCAGCACCTCCCAGGCGGTCGCGCCGATGCCCACCGTCCGCGGCGCGTCACCCAGCTTGAACGCCGGCCGGTCCGCGTACAGGGCGTGCCCGTAACGGCCGGACATCGACAGCAGGAACCGCGACCGGTGCACCGACCGAACCGGCCGGCCGGCCTGGTCCACCAGCAGCACCCCGGAGACGTCGGGCGATCCCGTCAGCAGCGCCCGCACCCGGCCCGCCGGAGCGGTCACGGGCAGGACGGCGGCCGGACGGACGAACTCCCGCACCGACGGCCCGGACCGGGGCACGGCGAGGAATCCGCGCGAGAGCGGCGGAACGTATACGTCCGCCACGGGAATCCGGGCCGGAGGCGCGAACAGCTCACCCTGCGCCAACTGCGCGCCCGCCGACACCGCGGCCGCACACTGCAGTTCGGTCTCCACTCCCTCCACCGCCACCAGGGCACCCAACTCCTCGCACAGCGCCCGCATGGCCCGCACCGCGGCCGGCCGGGCCAGCAGCGAGGCGTCGAGCTTGACCAGGTGGGGCGCGAGATCGATGAGCAGTCTGAGGGGTACGTCGCCGTCGCCGATGCCGTCCGCGCTGATCCGGAAGCCCTGCTCGCGCAGTGCGGCCACCGCCTCCAGCAGAGCCCGATGGGGCACGTGCGTGAAGGGCGGGACGATGTCGAGGGTCACCTCCCAGGGCATGCGCCCCGCGGCGCGTACGGCGTCGTGCAGCGGTGTGAGACCACCGAGGTCGGCGAGCGTGGCCGCGAACACGTTCAGGTGCAGCGGCAGCAGCGTCTCCTTGCGTGTTGCCGCACGGAGCGCCAGCACGGCCAGCATGCCGTCGAGTTCGGGGTCACGGCGCGCCTCGGCCAGGATGTCACCGGTCTCCGGGCGGGCCAGTGTCTCCAGTGCCGCGACCGCGCCCGTCCTCAGGTTGACCACCGGCTGGAAGGCGAAGCGGAGAGTATCCGTCCAGGAGTGCACGGGAGCATGATGGCTCCGCCCGGAAACGCCCAGGGCCAGTTCATGAGACGTTCACGCAGGATTCCTGCCTGATCACAGAGCGTGTGGATCTCCTGAGTCCCTCGTGCCGCAGGAGACGCGTAGCCGAGCCGGTCATCTCACCGCGATCACCGACGATCCGTGCCCGAAGAGCCCCTGGTTGGCGGTGATGCCCACACGCGCCCCGGTCACCTGGCGCTCACCGGCGGTGCCCCTCAACTGCCAGGTGAGCTCGCAGACCTGGGCGATGGCCTGGGCCGGCACCGCCTCCCCGAACGAGGCGAGCCCGCCGCTGGTGTTGACGGGTATGCGGCCGCCCGGTGCCGTCGCCCCCTCCCTGAGCAGCTTCGCCCCCTCTCCCTCGCCGCACAGCCCCAGATCCTCGTACCACTGCAACTCCAGGGCGGTGGACAGGTCGTACACCTCCGCCAGGGACAGGTCCTCGGGCCCGACGCCCGCCTCTTCGTAGGCGGCCCGGGCGATGGACGCCCGGAAGGTCTCCGGTCCGGGTTCCACCGCGACCGCGCAGTCCGTGGCGATGTCGGGCAGGTCCAGGACCGTGCTCGGGAAGCGGGGGGTCACCGTGGACACCGCCCGGATCAGCACCGGACGGGACACGCCGTGCCGGTGCGCGAAGTCCGTGCTGCACAACACCAGGGCCGCGCCGCCGTCGGAGGTGGCGCAGATGTCGAGGAGCCGCAGCGGGTCGGCGACCACGGCGGAGGCGGCGACCTCCTCGACGGTGACCCGTTTGCGATAGCGGGCGTACGGATTGAGCGCCCCGAGCGCCGCGTTCTTCACCTTCACCAGCGCGAAGTCCTCCGGGGTGTCCCCGTGCACCGCCATCCTCCGCCGGGCGTACAGCCCGAAGTACGTCGGATTCGTCGCGCCCAGCACACGGAAGCGCAGCCAGTCCGGGTCGTCCGGGCGATCACCGGCCGCCGGCCGGAAGAATCCCTTGGGTGCGGCGTCCGCCCCCACCACGAGGACGACGTCCGCGAGACCCGCGAGGATCTGGGCCCTTGCGGTCGCGATCGCCTGCGCCCCCGACGCGCAGGCCGCGTACACACTCGAGACCCGCGCGCCCTGCCAGCCCAGCGCCCTGGCGAAGGTCGCTCCCGCCACGTATCCGGGGTAGCCGCCACGCACCGTGTCCGCGCCGACGACGGATCCGACGTCCCGCCACTCCAGCCCGGCATCCGCGAGCGCCGCCCGGGCCGCTGCCGTGCCGTACTCGACGAAGCCTCGGCCCCACTTGCCCCAGGGGTGCATGCCCGCGCCGAGCACCGCCACTTCCGCCGTCATGCCGTCACCCCCGTCGGCCGCCAGTGCCAGGTCGTCCAGGTCGTCTCCGCGTCCTCGTGGAGCACGCCGGGGGCGACCTCCACCTCCATGCCCACCGTCAGATCGGCGACGGTGACCCCGGGCGCCGCCTGGCCCAGAACGACCATCCGCTCGGCCTCCAGCTCCACCGCGATCAACGCGTACGGCTCCCAGGGAAGTTCCGGGTTACTCACATAGGGTGACGGAGGCCGGTAGCGGCTGTCCGTGTATGACCAAATCCGCCCCCTCTGTGACAACGGGGTCTCCTCCAGGGCTCCGCCCGCGCAGTGCGGGTTGCGGCAGTGGGTGTCCTCGCGCGGGAAGAAGACGGACGCGCAGGACGCGCAGCGGGTCCCCAGCAGTCGGAAGCCGTCCCCCTCGCCGGTGAACCAACCGGCGAGCGCGGGTGTCGATGCGTGCGGCAAAGCCCCTCCCTCAGACGATCTGACGAAGCGTCAGAAGTCTGCCACGGGCCACGGGAAAAGGGCAGGCCGTCTCTGTGAACCGAAACGGCCCCCACGGCGTCGTGTTACCTGAGAGGCGGCCGGGATCGACGGGGGTGATTCCGGCCGCCTCTCCTGTCACACGTCACTCCTTGCGCGCCGATGCCGGAAGACGCCCTTCCTCTGATCGGATACAGTCCGCGCGTGTCCGAAATTCAGCACCCAATTGCCAACTCCGCACCGAGCTCGCATTGTTCGAACTGCGGAGCGCCCTACGGGGAGGGCGCCTCCGGCTGGCCGCGCAGCTGCCCGCACTGCGGAACGGTCGCCTACCGCAATCCGCTGCCGGTCGCGGTCGCGCTCCAGCCCGTGTACGACACCAAGGGCACGGCCCTGGTCGTCATCACCCGAACCATCGCCCCCGCACGCGGAGGCATCGCCCTGCCCGGTGGCTACATCGACGACCGGGAGGACTGGAAGCAGGCCGTCGTACGCGAACTCAAGGAGGAGACCGGAATCGACGCCGCCGCGCGCGAGGTCCGGCTCGTCGACGCCATGAGCTCGCCCGACGGCCACCTGCTGCTCTTCGGCCTGCTCCCGGAACGCCCCGCCGAGGGACTCCCGCCGTCCGACGCCACCGACGAGACCGAGGGCTGGCACCTGCTGCGCAGGGCCGAGGAACTCGCGTTCCCGCTGCACACCCTGGCCGCACGGGCCTGGTTCGAGGGCCGCTACTTCTGAGCCGCACGACTCGGCCGAGCCGCCCTCACGCGACACGGCTCAGTCGAGCCCCCGCACACGCACCGGACAGGACGGCTCGGCCGAGCCGTCCTCCTGCTCCCGGGTGACCACCACCCGCCGGCCCTGCATGCGGGCGACGTAGCGCTCGATCTCCGGGTCGTCCCAGCCGTCGCCCGCGTCCCGCACCACCAGGCCGCCGCCCGTCCGCCCGCGCGCGGGCGCCCAGACCTCCAGCTCGAGATCGTCGTCGGCCCCGCGCACGGGCACGACCGCACCCGCGCGCGCGAACACCGGTATCCGCGACAGCGGCGCGTCGACGAGGACCCGAGCGGGCCCCTCGTACGCCTCCTCCGTGGCCGTGTCGTACCAGCGGCCCCGGGGCAGCTGCACCGCACGCCGGTCGGCACCCGGGTCGAGGACCGGGGCCACCAGCAGGCTGTCACCGAGCAGAAACGTGTCCTCGCAGTCCCGGAGCGACCGGTCCTCCGGAGCCCCCCACCACAACGGCCGCACATAGGGCGCGCCGGTCCGCCGCGCCAGATGCGCCAAGGTCACGAAGTACGGCAACAGCCGCCGCCGCTCCAGCATCGCCACGCGCGCGTGCTCCAGCACGTCGGCGCCGAACTCCCAGGGCTCCCTGCGCCCCGCGCGCAGACTCGCGTGCGTACGGAACAACGGCAGGTACGCGCCGAGCTGGAACCACCTCAGGTACAACTCCGGCGACGGACTGCCGTCGAAACCGCCCACATCCGGACCCGAGTACGGAACACCGCACAGACCCAGCCCCAGCACCAGCGACAAGGACGCGCGCAACCCCGGCCAGCCCGTCGCCACGTCCCCCGACCAGGCTCCGCCGTACCGTTGCGTCCCCACCCACCCGGAGCGCGAGAACAGGAAGGGCCGCTGCTGCGGCGACAGCTCACGCAGCCCCGCGTAACCGGCCTGCGCCATGCACAGCCCGTACACGTTGTGCGCCTCACGGTGGTCACCGTCGCGCCCCTCCAGCGCGTGCCGGGCCGCACGCGGCAACGTGGCCTCACCGAACGCACTGAACGACGTCGGCTCATTCATGTCGTGCCAGAACCCGGCGAAGCCCTGCCCCAGCCGCTCCTCGTACAGACCGCCCCACCACTTGCGCACGCGCGCGTGGGTGAAATCCGGAAAGACCGACTCACCGGCCCACACCACACCCCGCACCGTCCGGCCCGCAGGGTCCCGCACGAACGCGTCCACTTCCGAACCACTGTCGTACACGGCGTTGCCCGGCACGGCCTTCACCGCCGGATCCACGATCGACACCAGCCGGATCCCGTCCCGCCGCAACTCGTCCGCGAGAACGGGCAGCTTGGCGAAGCGCTCACGGTCGACGGTGAACACCTGATGCTCGTCGTAGTGGTCGATGTCCAGGTGGACGGCGTCCAGGGGCAGACCGCGCTCCTGGTAGCCCGCGACGACCCGGCGCACCTCCTGCTCGCTGCCGAACCCCCACCGCGCGTGATGGTGACCCAACGCCCACGCCGGCGGCAGGGCGGGCGCCCCTGTCAGCGAGGCCCACGTGTGCAGCACGCGCGCGGGCGTACCCACCATCACCCAGCAGCGCAGCGGCCCGCCGTCCATCCGCACCTCGCAGCGGCCCGCCCGGTCGTGCCCGGACCCCGCGCCCTCCTCACCCTCCCGCAGCACCACCGTGCCGTCCCACGTGGAGTCGTGGAACACCAGGTGCGTGCCCGCGTCGGCCACCACGAGCTGCACCGGCATCGTCAGGTAGAGCGGATCGTCACCGGGCCCGAACGCACGGCCCGGATCGGTGTTCCACAACCGGTACGACCCGTCTCGCAGCCGAGGCCCGGACGCCCGACCGCCCAGGCCGAAGAACCGTGCGTCCGCCGCCACCTCCGACCGCTGCATCCACCGGGCCGCGCCCCCGCCGACCGGCTCCCACCAGCGCGGCGGAAGATCCCGGCGCAGCGTCACCCCGCCCGGAGTGCACACCTCCACCGCACCGTGCCGGGAGACGACGACCGTCACCCGCTCGGCGACCACCCGCCAGCCCCCGTCCTTGTCCGGCTCCAGTACCGCACGCGGATCCGGCTCCGGACTGTTCCCGGCGAGCGCGTACGACGGCTGCGGACCGGCCCCGTCCCACCCCCAGAAGACGGCACCGTTCACGGCGACGGTGATCCGCAGCTCCGACCGGCCGAACCGGATCAGACCGCCCCCCGGCCCCGGCTCCACGCCCTGCACCTGCCCCGGGACCCGCGCCCGTTCGGCCCCCCGCTGCGGCAGCCCGGCGGCGTCGATGCGCCTCCTGCGCCACGCGGCCCGCACGGTACGCAACCCCCGAGCCGCCATCCCCCCACCGATCTCACTCACCGAACGCACCAGGTCACGACCGTCCATGCTGCTCACCCTGCCACTGAGCGCCCCACGCGTGCGTGTCGTTCAACTGCCGTTCACCCGTGCCGAGCCCACATCTTCACGACACGGACTATGTGGGGCGCGCCCTGGTGCGGAAGTCGATCACATGGCATCGTCCCTGTCAGCCGCGTCACGCGCACACCCCAGCCGTGCGCGGACCGACGCACACGACGCGCACAGCCCGGGAGCCGCCCCATGTCGACCGCGAACCCCCAGCCGCTCTGGCAGCCCGATCCCGAGCGGATCGCCCAGGCACGCATCACGCAGTTCCAGGCATGGGCAGCAGAGCACCACGGCGCACCGGCCGAGGGAGGCTACCCGGCACTCCACCAGTGGTCCGTCGAGCAGCTGGACACCTTCTGGAAAGCTGTCACCGAGTTTTTCGACGTGCGGTTCTCGACGCCCTACGCGCGCGTGCTGGGCGACCGCTCCATGCCCGGCGCCGAGTGGTTCCCCGGAGCCACCCTCAACTACGCCGAACACGCCCTGCGGGCCGCCGACGACCGCCCCGGCGAACCCGCCCTCCTCCACGTGGACGAGACCCACGAGCCGCGCCCGGTGACCTGGTCCGAGCTGCGCCGCCAGGTCGGCGCCCTCGCCGCCGAACTCCGCACCCTCGGCGTACGCCCCGGCGACCGCGTCAGCGGCTACCTGCCGAACATCCCCCAGGCAGTCGTCGCCCTCCTCGCCACGGCCGCCGTCGGTGGCGTCTGGACCTCCTGCGCCCCCGACTTCGGCGCCCGCAGCGTGCTGGACCGCTTCCAGCAGGTCGAGCCCGTCGTCCTGTTCACCGTCGACGGCTACCGCTACGGCGGCAAGGAGCACGACCGCCGGGAGACCGTCGCCGAACTGCGCCGCGAACTGCCCACCCTGCGCGCCGTCGTCCACATCCCGCTCCTCGGCACCGACACGCCCGACGGCGCCCTCGAATGGTCGGCACTCACCGCCGGGGACACCGAGCCCGTCTTCGAGCAGGTCCCGTTCGACCACCCCTTGTGGGTGCTCTACTCCTCCGGCACCACCGGCCTGCCCAAGGCCATCGTCCAGTCGCAGGGCGGCATCCTCGTCGAGCACCTCAAGCAGCTCGGGCTGCACTGCGACCTAGGCCCCGAGGACCGTTTCTTCTGGTACACCTCCACCGGCTGGATGATGTGGAACTTCCTCGTCTCCGGCCTGCTCACCGGAACCACGGTCGTGCTCTACGACGGCAGCCCCGGCTACCCGGACACGGGCGCCCAGTGGCGTATCGCCGAGCGCACCGGAGCCACCCTCTACGGCACCTCCGCCGCTTACGTCATGGCCTGCCGCAAGGCCGGCGTGCACCCGTCCCGCGACTTCGACCTCTCGAAGGTGCAGTGCGTCGCCACCACGGGCTCGCCCCTGCCCCCCGACGGCTTCCGCTGGCTGCACGACGAGGTCCGCGACGACCTGTGGATCGCCTCCGTCAGCGGCGGCACCGACGTCTGCTCCTGCTTCGCCGGCGCCGTACCGACCCTGCCCGTGTACACCGGAGAACTGCAGGCGCCCGGACTCGGCACCGACCTGCGGTCCTGGGACCCCAGCGGAAAACCCCTCATCGACGAGGTCGGGGAACTGGTCGTCACCAACCCCATGCCGTCCATGCCCATCCACTTCTGGAACGACGGCGACGGCAGCCGCTACCACGACAGCTACTTCGACACCTACCCCGGCGTATGGCGCCACGGAGACTGGATCACCGTCACCGAGCGCGGTTCCGTGATCATCCACGGCCGCTCCGACTCCACCCTCAACCGGCAGGGCGTACGGATGGGTTCAGCCGACATCTACGAGGTCGTCGAGCGCCTCCCCGAGATCAGGGAATCCCTCGTCATCGGCATCGAACAGCCCGACGGCGGCTACTGGATGCCGCTGTTCGTGCACCTCGCACCCGGTGCCGCCCTCGACGAGGCGCTGCTCGGGCGGATCAAGCAGGCCATCCGCGAGCAGCTCTCGCCCCGCCACGTTCCCGACGAGGTCATCGAGGTGCCCGGCATCCCGCACACCCTCACGGGCAAGCGCATCGAGGTCCCGGTCAAGCGCCTCCTCCAGGGCACACCGATGGAGAAGGCCGTCAACGCCGGATCCATCGACAACCTCGCCCTGCTCGGGTTCTACGAGGAGCTGGCCCGAAAGCGAGGCTGACCAGACCCGGCACGTCACCCCCCGCACATGCTTCCCGGACCCCGCCGCACACGGTCGCGGGGTCCGGAGCCGCGGCATGCGCTGCCCAGCCCCCACAAGCCCCTGACCTGCACAGTCGCCCGGTGTTCCCACCTTCGGCCCCTCGCCCGCGATCCCGTTGTCAGTGGGGCCGGTTACGGTGAGTGAGCATTGATCGACCGCGCACTTGGGGGAAACATGGCGCACACCGACCACCAGACCATGCGACGCGACGTGCGCCGCGAGATCGCCGGCACGATCGGTCTGCTCACCGACGAACACGACTTCCGCACCATGCGGCGCTACCGCAGCTTCACCTTCGACGACCACACCACCTACCTGCGTCAGGTGGAGGCCGTCCTCAGGTCCCGGGCGGCCCAGGGCACCCACACCACCCTCGCCCTGTTCGACCCGGAGGACTACGCCGTCTACTGCGCGGAAACCGGCCTCGACCCGGAATCCCCCGCCAGCAGGACCCGGTTCACGGCGGAACTCGCGTCCACCGGGCCCACCATCCCCTACGACGGCAGTCCTCTCGCCACACTCCTGCCGGCCCTCGTGGACGAAGCCGTACGCCAGGCCACCTGGGAGTACGCCACCACCCTCCTGACCCGCCTCGGCCCCTGCCCCACCTGCGGCGAGGACATCGGCAGGGCCGCCTTCACCCGTGCCTCCGATCTCCTGGTCCGCATCCTCGACACGGCACCGCCCGGCGACCGGCACCTCGTCTGCAGCGTCTCCGGCCCACCGGACACCCTGGTCTCCGTCCTGCACGGAGACCAGGACGGCCAGGGAGACACCCGACTCGGCGAGGCAGAAGCCCTCGAATTCACCAGCGTGCTCGCCCTCGGCCTCGCCACCCGCAGCCCCGGCGGCCTGGTCATGCGCACCAGCGCCCCCGGATCCGCCGACCAGGTCTACGGATGGCGGCTGCGCACAGGCGCCTTCGAACCGCTCACCGCGTCGGAAGTGTTCGACGCCTACTGCACCGACGCCGAATCCGGCGACCTCATCTCCCCGGAGCCCGGCGTCGACTACTGCGAGCCACCCGACCTCGGAGAGGACCGCACCGGACAGGGACACCACCACTGACCCCGAGCACCGGCGGCCGAACGCACCAGGGGCGCCCCACCGAAGGCGGGACGCCCCTGCACACCTCGTGCGCCGTACAGACCGCGGCTACTCGCCGGACAGCACCGCCTGAGCCGCGCTCCGCGCATCCTCGGCGCTGTCCGCCGCACGGGCGGCCGCCGCGGCACGCTCGCACTGCGCCAGCGTGAACTTCGCCAGCGTCGCCCGCACATAGGGAAGGGAAGCGGAACCCATGGACAGGGAGGTGACACCCAGACCGGTCAGCACACACGCCAGCAACGGATCGGACGCGGCCTCGCCGCACACGCCGCAGCTCTTGCCCTCGGCCCTGGCCGCCTCGGCGGATAGCGCGACCAGATCGAGCAGCGCCGGCTGCCACGGGTCCTGAAGCCGCGAGACCGCACCGACCTGCCGGTCCGCCGCGAAGGTGTACTGCGCGAGGTCATTGGTGCCCAGCGACAGGAACTCGACCTCCTGAAGGATCGAACGCGCCCGCAGCGCGGCGGACGGGATCTCCACCATCGCGCCGAACTTCGCACGCAGCCCCGCCTCACGGCAGGCGTCCGCGAACGCCTTGGCGTCCGCCCGGTCGGCCACCATGGGCGCCATGACCTCGAGGTAGACGGGAAGCCCCTCGGCGGCCCTCGCCAGCGCGGTCAGCTGCGTACGCAGAATCTCGGGATGGTCGAGCAGCGTACGGAGACCACGGACACCGAGCGCGGGGTTCGGCTCGTCCGCCGGCGTCAGGAACGCCAGCGGTTTGTCCGCACCCGCGTCCAGCACGCGCACGACCACACGGCCCTCGGGGAACGCCTCCAGCACCTGCCGGTAGGCCTCCACCTGCTTCTCCTCGGAAGGAGCGTTCTTGCTGTCGTCCAGGAAGAGGAACTCGGTCCGGAAGAGACCGACACCCTCGGCACCGGCCTCCACGGCCGCCGGCACGTCCGCCGGACCGCCCACGTTGGCCAGCAGCGGCACCTTGTGCCCGTCCGCGGTCACGCCGGGACCCGTCGACGCGGCGAGCGCGGCCTTCCGTTCGGCGGCCGCGGCCTCAAGCTGCGCCTTCTTCTCCTCGCTCGGGTTGACGAAGACATCACCGGTGCTGCCGTCCACGGCCACCACGGTGCCCTCGGCCAGTTCACCGGCACCGGGCAGAGCGACAACGGCCGGCACGCCCAGCGCACGGGCCAGGATCGCGCTGTGGCTGGTCGGACCGCCCTCCTCGGTGACGAATCCGAGCACCAGGGAGGGGTCGAGCAGTGCCGTGTCCGCCGGAGCCAGGTCCCGCGCGACGAGTACATAGGGCTGGTCACTGTCCGGAACACCCGGCATCGGAACGCCCAGCAGCCGGGCGACGATGCGGTTCCGTACGTCGTCGAGGTCGGCCACCCGGCCGGCGAGGTACTCCCCGGCACCGGCAAGCAGCTCCCTGTACGCCGCGAACGCGTCGTACACCGCACGCTCGGCCGTGCTGCCGACAGCGATGCGCCGGTCCACGTCGGCCATCAGCTCGGGGTCCTGGGCCATCATGGCCTGCGCCTCGAGCACCGCCTGAGCCTCGCCCCCGGCCAGGTTGCCGCGTGCCATGAGGTCGGCGGCCACGGCGTCCACGGCCTGGCGCGCGCGGCCCTGCTCACGCCCGGCGTCCTCAGTGGGGATCTGCTTGGCCGGCGGCTCCAGAACCGCCGTCCCCATGTGCCGCACCTCGCCGATCGCCACGCCATGGCTCACGCCGACGCCTCGCAGCGTTGTCTCCATCTCACCCGTCTCCGTTAGTGCGGCGGGTCCCGCCGCCGCGGTGGTTGTCCTGTCGGCCGTCCTGCGACGGCGCCGCCGTCAGTTCCAGGCGAAGAGGCTGTCGCCGGCCTTCACGTCACCGCTGTCACGAAGGTCGGCGAGGGAGTCGGCCGTGGCTTCGAGTGCGACGACGGGACACACCGGGGACTTGCCGGCCGCCTCGATCGCGGCGGGGTTCCAGCGCACGATGGCCTGGCCGCGCCGGACGGTGTCGCCCTTGGCCACGAGGAGCTCGAAGCCCTCGCCGTTGAGCTGGACGGTGTCGATGCCGAGATGGGTGAGCACGCCGTGTCCGTTGTCGTCCACGACGACGAAGGCGTGCGGGTGCAGGGAGACGATGACGCCGTCCACGGGTGCCACGGCTTCGGAGGGTTCACGTACGGGGTCGATCGCAGTGCCCGGGCCGACCATGGCCCCGGAGAAGACCGGATCCGGCACGGCGGCCAGTCCGATGGCGCGTCCGGCGAGAGGGGACGTCACGGTGGTCATGGGAAGCCTCCCAGGAGTGGAGCTGCAGGTAGGGCCGTCACTGCCTGTCCCTGACGGCGCACTGAGCAGCAGGGTATGTCAAAGGAAGTGGCGGTTCCGTATGGAACCTACCAGTAAGTGGTCTAGACCACCAACCCTATCGATTTGCACGGGCTCCGAGGCCGCGTGTACAGTCGTACTCCTGCTTGGGACGGAGCGGCGCGAAAGCGCGTCCGTCCGGCAGCATCCAAACTTGTCAGATCCTATCTCGGGGTCACCTTCCGCATGTCTGCGGGGCGGTGGTCAGGGAGACGGAAAAACCCTGGTAGAGTTTGAAACACCGAAGGGAAGCCCGGAGGAAAGCCCGAGAGGGTGAGTACAAAGGAAGCGACCGTTCCTTGAGAACTCAACAGCGTGCCAAAAATCAACGCCAGATTAGTTGATACCCCGTCTCCGGTCATCACGATCGGGGCGAGGTTCCTTTGAAAAAACACAGCGAGGACGCTGTGAACCATCGGACTATTCCTCCGGTGGTTCCGCTCTCGTGATGTGTGCACCGGATTACCGGTAAACATTCACGGAGAGTTTGATCCTGGCTCAGGACGAACGCTGGCGGCGTGCTTAACACATGCAAGTCGAACGATGAACCACTTCGGTGGGGATTAGTGGCGAACGGGTGAGTAACACGTGGGCAATCTGCCCTTCACTCTGGGACAAGCCCTGGAAACGGGGTCTAATACCGGATATCACTCCTGCAGGCATCTGCGGGGGTCGAAAGCTCCGGCGGTGAAGGATGAGCCCGCGGCCTATCAGCTTGTTGGTGAGGTAGTGGCTCACCAAGGCGACGACGGGTAGCCGGCCTGAGAGGGCGACCGGCCACACTGGGACTGAGACACGGCCCAGACTCCTACGGGAGGCAGCAGTGGGGAATATTGCACAATGGGCGAAAGCCTGATGCAGCGACGCCGCGTGAGGGATGACGGCCTTCGGGTTGTAAACCTCTTTCAGCAGGGAAGAAGCGAAAGTGACGGTACCTGCAGAAGAAGCGCCGGCTAACTACGTGCCAGCAGCCGCGGTAATACGTAGGGCGCAAGCGTTGTCCGGAATTATTGGGCGTAAAGAGCTCGTAGGCGGCTTGTCACGTCGGGTGTGAAAGCCCGGGGCTTAACCCCGGGTCTGCATTCGATACGGGCAGGCTAGAGTGTGGTAGGGGAGATCGGAATTCCTGGTGTAGCGGTGAAATGCGCAGATATCAGGAGGAACACCGGTGGCGAAGGCGGATCTCTGGGCCATTACTGACGCTGAGGAGCGAAAGCGTGGGGAGCGAACAGGATTAGATACCCTGGTAGTCCACGCCGTAAACGGTGGGAACTAGGTGTTGGCGACATTCCACGTCGTCGGTGCCGCAGCTAACGCATTAAGTTCCCCGCCTGGGGAGTACGGCCGCAAGGCTAAAACTCAAAGGAATTGACGGGGGCCCGCACAAGCAGCGGAGCATGTGGCTTAATTCGACGCAACGCGAAGAACCTTACCAAGGCTTGACATACACCGGAAACGTCTGGAGACAGGCGCCCCCTTGTGGTCGGTGTACAGGTGGTGCATGGCTGTCGTCAGCTCGTGTCGTGAGATGTTGGGTTAAGTCCCGCAACGAGCGCAACCCTTGTCCTGTGTTGCCAGCATGCCCTTCGGGGTGATGGGGACTCACAGGAGACCGCCGGGGTCAACTCGGAGGAAGGTGGGGACGACGTCAAGTCATCATGCCCCTTATGTCTTGGGCTGCACACGTGCTACAATGGCCGGTACAATGAGCTGCGATACCGTGAGGTGGAGCGAATCTCAAAAAGCCGGTCTCAGTTCGGATTGGGGTCTGCAACTCGACCCCATGAAGTCGGAGTTGCTAGTAATCGCAGATCAGCATTGCTGCGGTGAATACGTTCCCGGGCCTTGTACACACCGCCCGTCACGTCACGAAAGTTGGTAACACCCGAAGCCGGTGGCCCAACCCCTTGTGGGAGGGAGCTGTCGAAGGTGGGACTAGCGATTGGGACGAAGTCGTAACAAGGTAGCCGTACCGGAAGGTGCGGCTGGATCACCTCCTTTCTAAGGAGCACTTCTTACCGGGCTTGCCCGGTCAGAGGCCAGTACATCGGCGAATGTCCGGTGCTGGTTGCTCATGGGTGGAACGTTGATTATTCGGCCGGATGTCACGGGTCGGAGGCTGCAAGTACTGCTCGCAAGAGCGTGGAAAGCATGATCTTCGGACGGGATCGGGTCGGGCACGCTGTTGGGTGTCTGAGGGAATGTTCTTCCTTCAGTCGCCGGCCCCGGTAAAGCATCGCGTAAGTGGTGTGTGACGGGTGGCTGGTCGTTGTTTGAGAACTGCACAGTGAACGCGAGCATCTGTGGCCAAGTTTTTAAGGGCGCACGGTGGATGCCTTGGCACCAGGAACCGATGAAGGACGTGGGAGGCCACGATAGTCCCCGGGGAGTCGTCAACCAGGCTTTGATCCGGGGGTTTCCGAATGGGGAAACCCGGCAGTCGTCATGGGCTGTCACCCGCTGCTGAACACATAGGCAGTGTGGAGGGAACGAGGGGAAGTGAAACATCTCAGTACCCTCAGGAAGAGAAAACAACCGTGATTCCGGGAGTAGTGGCGAGCGAAACCGGATGAGGCCAAACCGTATGCGTGTGAGACCCGGCAGGGGTTGCGCATGCGGGGTTGTGGGATCTCTCTTCTGCGGTCTGCCGGCCGTAGGACGAGTCAGAAACCGTTGATGTAGGCGAAGGACATGCGAAAGGTCCGGCGTAGAGGGTAAGACCCCCGTAGTCGAAACGTCAACGGCTCGTTTGAGAGACACCCAAGTAGCACGGGGCCCGAGAAATCCCGTGTGAATCTGGCGGGACCACCCGCTAAGCCTAAATATTCCCTGGTGACCGATAGCGGATAGTACCGTGAGGGAATGGTGAAAAGTACCGCGGGAGCGGAGTGAAATAGTACCTGAAACCGTGTGCCTACAAGCCGTGGGAGCGTCGGATGCAGCTTGCTGTATCTCGTGACTGCGTGCCTTTTGAAGAATGAGCCTGCGAGTTTGCGGTGTGTTGCGAGGTTAACCCGGGTGGGGAAGCCGTAGCGAAAGCGAGTCCGAACAGGGCGATTCAGTAGCACGCTCAAGACCCGAAGCGGAGTGATCTAGCCATGGGCAGGTTGAAGCGGAGGTAAGACTTCGTGGAGGACCGAACCCACCAGGGTTGAAAACCTGGGGGATGACCTGTGGTTAGGGGTGAAAGGCCAATCAAACTCCGTGATAGCTGGTTCTCCCCGAAATGCATTTAGGTGCAGCGTCGTGTGTTTCTTGCCGGAGGTAGAGCACTGGATAGGCGATGGGCCCTACCGGGTTACTGACCTTAGCCAAACTCCGAATGCCGGTAAGTGAGAGCGCGGCAGTGAGACTGTGGGGGATAAGCTCCATGGTCGAGAGGGAAACAGCCCAGAGCATCGACTAAGGCCCCTAAGCGTACGCTAAGTGGGAAAGGATGTGGAGTCGCACAGACAACCAGGAGGTTGGCTTAGAAGCAGCCACCCTTGAAAGAGTGCGTAATAGCTCACTGGTCTAGTGATTCCGCGCCGACAATGTAGCGGGGCTCAAGCGTACCGCCGAAGTCGTGTCATTGCAGCAATAAGCCCCAACGGGTGCTGTGATGGGTAGGGGAGCGTCGTCTGCCGGGTGAAGCAGCACCGGAAGGTAGTTGTGGACGGTTGACGAGTGAGAATGCAGGCATGAGTAGCGATACAAACGTGAGAAACGTTTGCGCCGATTGACTAAGGGTTCCTGGGTCAAGCTGATCTGCCCAGGGTAAGTCGGGACCTAAGGCGAGGCCGACAGGCGTAGTCGATGGATAACCGGTTGATATTCCGGTACCCGCTGTGAAGCGTCAAACATCGAGCATCGTGATGCTAAGGCCGTGAAGCCGCCCTGATCTCTTCGGAGTTGAGGGGAGTGGTGGAGCCGCCGAACCAAGCGGTTAGTAGGTGAGTGATGGGGTGACGCAGGAAGGTAGTCCATCCCGGGCGGTGGTTGTCCCGGGGTAAGGGTGTAGGACGCAAGGTAGGCAAATCCGCCTTGCACATAGTCTGAGACCTGATGCCGAGCCGATTGTGGTGAAGTGGATGATCCTATGCTGTCGAGAAAAGCCTCTAGCGAGTTTCATGGCGGCCCGTACCCTAAACCGACTCAGGTGGTCAGGTAGAGAATACCGAGGCGTTCGGGTGAACTATGGTTAAGGAACTCGGCAAAATGCCCCCGTAACTTCGGGAGAAGGGGGGCCACGCTCGGTGATCCGATTTACTCGGTGAGCTGGGGGTGGCCGCAGAGACCAGCGAGAAGCGACTGTTTACTAAAAACACAGGTCCGTGCGAAGCCGTAAGGCGATGTATACGGACTGACGCCTGCCCGGTGCTGGAACGTTAAGGGGACCGGTTAGCTCCATTTCGGTGGGGCGAAGCTGAGAACTTAAGCGCCAGTAAACGGCGGTGGTAACTATAACCATCCTAAGGTAGCGAAATTCCTTGTCGGGTAAGTTCCGACCTGCACGAATGGCGTAACGACTTCTCGACTGTCTCAACCATAGGCCCGGTGAAATTGCACTACGAGTAAAGATGCTCGTTTCGCGCAGCAGGACGGAAAGACCCCGGGACCTTTACTACAGTTTGATATTGGTGTTCGGTTCGGCTTGTGTAGGATAGCTGGGAGACTTTGAAGCAGCCACGCCAGTGGTTGTGGAGTCGTCGTTGAAATACCAGTCTGGTCGTGCTGGATGTCTAACCTGGGTCCGTGATCCGGATCAGGGACAGTGTCTGATGGGTAGTTTAACTGGGGCGGTTGCCTCCCAAAGGGTAACGGAGGCGCCCAAAGGTTCCCTCAGCCTGGTTGGCAATCAGGTGTTGAGTGTAAGTGCACAAGGGAGCTTGACTGTGAGACCGACGGGTCGAGCAGGGACGAAAGTCGGGACTAGTGATCCGGCGGTGGCTTGTGGAAGCGCCGTCGCTCAACGGATAAAAGGTACCCCGGGGATAACAGGCTGATCTTCCCCAAGAGTCCATATCGACGGGATGGTTTGGCACCTCGATGTCGGCTCGTCGCATCCTGGGGCTGGAGTCGGTCCCAAGGGTTGGGCTGTTCGCCCATTAAAGCGGTACGCGAGCTGGGTTTAGAACGTCGTGAGACAGTTCGGTCCCTATCCGCTGTGCGCGTAGGAATATTGAGAAGGGCTGTCCCTAGTACGAGAGGACCGGGACGGACGAACCTCTGGTGTGCCAGTTGTCCTGCCAAGGGCATGGCTGGTTGGCTACGTTCGGGAGGGATAACCGCTGAAAGCATCTAAGCGGGAAGCCTGCTTCGAGATGAGTATTCCCACCTCCTTGAGAGGGTAAGGCTCCCAGTAGACGACTGGGTTGATAGGCCAGATATGGAAGCCGGGCAACCGGTGGAGTTGACTGGTACTAATAGGCCGAGGGCTTGTCCATTGATGCTCGCGTTCACTGTGTTGGTTCTGAAACCACGACCAGGTCGCCCCCGTGTGTGGGCGTTTCGGTTGAGAGTTTCATAGTGTTTCGGTGGTCATAGCGTGAGGGAAACGCCCGGTTACATTCCGAACCCGGAAGCTAAGCCTCACAGCGCCGATGGTACTGCAGGGGGGACCCTGTGGGAGAGTAGGACGCCGCCGAACTCCTTTTACAGCTCCGGCTCTTGGGCATACGCCCGAGGGCCGGAGCTTTTTTGCGTTGAGGTAGGGTCAGGGGGCATCATCGGATCCTTTTCGCACAGGAGGCCCCCGGGTGGAGGTCCAGGAGACCCGTGTCCAGACGGAGCGGGTCCTCACCATCCCCAACATCCTCAGCATGGCGCGGCTCGTCGGCGTACCCGTCTTCCTGTGGTTGATCCTCAGGCCGGAGTTCGGCGGCCCCAAGAGCGATGGCTGGGCTCTCCTCGTGCTGGCGTTCAGCGGGGTCAGTGACTATCTGGACGGCAAGCTCGCGCGCCGCTGGAATCAGATCAGCAGCCTCGGCCGGCTCCTCGATCCCGCCGCCGACCGGCTCTACGTACTTTCCACGCTGCTCGGTCTCACCTGGCGGGAGATCCTGCCGGTCTGGCTCACCGCCCTGCTGCTGGCGAGAGAACTGGTTCTCCTGGTGATGGTGGGCATCCTCCGCCGGCACGGCTATCCGCCGCCGCAGGTGAACTTCCTCGGGAAGGCCGCCACGTTCAACCTGATGTACGCCTTCCCGCTGCTGCTCCTCAGCGACGGCACTGGTTGGATCGCGTCACTCGCTGCCATTTTCGGATGGGCGTTCGCCGGATGGGGTACAACGCTCTATTGGTGGGCAGGAGTGTTGTACGTGGTACAGGTCCGCCGTTTGGTGCGCGCGGACGCCATGGCCGATTGAGCTCGGCGATTGCCCGAACGTAACGCCTCGATGGCCCGCGGTCGAAATGTGCGGGACAATCAAGACGGGTGAAGTCGGCTAGACCGTCATCTCTTGGAGGAGGACGCTTCCGACATGAAGGCCGTCGTGATGGCCGGTGGCGAAGGCACTCGCCTGCGCCCCATGACCTCGAGCATGCCCAAGCCTCTCCTGCCCGTGGCGAACCGCCCGATCATGGAGCACGTGCTTCGGCTGCTCAAAAGGCACGGGCTCAACGAGACCGTCGTCACCGTGCAGTTCCTGGCATCGCTCGTCAAGAACTACTTCGGTGATGGCGAAGAGCTCGGAATGGAGCTCACATATGCCAATGAGGAGAAGCCACTCGGTACCGCCGGAAGCGTCAAGAACGCCGAAGAGGCGTTGAAGGACGATGCCTTCCTCGTCATTTCCGGCGATGCCCTGACCGACTTCGACCTCACCGAGCTGATCAATTTCCACAAGGACAAGGGCGCGCTCGTCACGGTCTGCCTGACGCGCGTGCCCAACCCGCTGGAGTTCGGCATCACCATCGTCGACGAAGAAGGCAAGGTCGAACGCTTCCTGGAGAAGCCGACCTGGGGTCAGGTCTTCTCCGACACGGTCAACACGGGCATCTATGTCATGGAGCCCGAGGTGTTCAACTACGTCGACCCCGACGTTCCGGTCGACTGGTCCGGCGATGTCTTCCCCCAGTTGATGAAGGAAGGCAAGCCCATCTACGGCTACATCGCCGAGGGCTACTGGGAGGACGTCGGCACCCACGAGAGCTATGTGAAGGCCCAGGCGGACGTCCTCGAGGGCAAGGTCAACGTCGCCCTCGACGGCTTCGAGATCTCGCCGGGCGTATGGGTCGCCGAAGGGGCCGAGGTACATCCCGACGCCGTGCTGCGCGGGCCGCTCTACATCGGCGACTACGCGAAGGTCGAGGCCGGCGCGGAGATCCGCGAGCACACGGTCGTCGGCTCGAACGTGGTCGTGAAGAGCGGTGCCTTCCTGCACAAGGCCGTGGTGCACGACAACGTGTACGTCGGACAGCACAGCAATCTGCGCGGCTGCGTCATCGGCAAGAACACCGACATCATGCGGGCTGCCCGGATCGAGGACGGCGCGGTCATCGGTGACGAGTGCCTGATCGGTGAAGAATCGATCGTTCAGGGCAACGTCCGCGTCTACCCGTTCAAGACCATCGAGGCCGGCGCCTTCGTCAACACCTCGGTCATCTGGGAGTCCCGCGGACAGGCCCACCTGTTCGGTGCCCGAGGCGTCTCCGGCATCCTGAACGTGGAGATCACACCGGAACTGGCGGTGCGGCTCGCCGGTGCGTACGCGACGACCCTCAAGAAGGGCTCGACGGTCACCACCGCGCGTGACCACTCCCGAGGCGCCCGGGCACTCAAGAGAGCGGTCATCTCCGCGCTGCAGGCCAGCGCCATCGACGTACGCGACCTGGAGAACGTGCCGCTGCCGGTGGCCCGGCAGCAGACCGCCCGCGGCAGCGCCGGCGGGATCATGATCCGTACCTCGCCCGGTGTGCCGGACTCGGTCGACATCATGTTCTTCGACGGCAACGGCGCGGACCTCTCGCAGGGCAGCCAGCGGAAGCTGGACCGGGTGTTCGCCCGCCAGGAGTACCGGCGCGCGTTCCCCGGCGAGATCGGTGACCTGTACTTCCCGGCGAGCGTCTTCGACTCGTACACCGGGTCGCTTCTGCGGAACGTCGACACCACCGGGATCGCGGAGGCGGGTCTCAAGGTCGTCGTGGACGCCTCCAACGGAAGCGCCGGGCTCGTGCTGCCCAGCCTGCTGGGCAAGCTGGGCGTGGACTCGCTGACCATCAATCCCGGTCTCGACGAGTCCAGGCCCACGGAGACGGCCGACATGCGCCGGAGCGGGCTGGTGCGGCTCGGCGAGATAGTTGCCTCTTCAGGTGCCGCCTTCGGTGTGCGGTTCGATCCTGTCGGCGAGCGGCTGTCGCTCGTGGACGAGAAGGGCCGGATCATCGAGGACGACCGGGCGCTGCTGGTGATGCTGGACCTGGTCGCCGCCGAGCGGCGCAGCGGCCGGGTCGCGCTGCCGGTCACCACGACCCGGATCGCCGAGCAGGTGGCCGCCTACCACGGCACCCAGGTCGAGTGGACGACGACGTCGCCCGACGACCTCACGCGCGTGGGCGGCGAGGAAGGCACGATCTTCGGCGGTGACGGCAAGGGCGGCTTCATCGTGCCCGAGTTCAGCAGCGTCTACGACGGCACGGCGGCCTTTGTACGGCTGATCGGGCTCGTGGCGCGGACGCAGCTCACCCTGAGCCAGATCGACGCCCGGATCCCGCGTGCGCACGTCCACAAGCGGGACCTGGCCACTCCGTGGGCCGTCAAGGGTCTGGTGATGCGGCGCGTGGTCGAGGCGGCTGGGGATCGCTTTGTCGACACGACCGATGGGGTGCGGGTCGTGGAGACCGACGGGCGCTGGGTGATGGTGCTGCCCGACCCCGCCGAGGCGGTCACGCATCTGTGGGCCGAGGGGCCCGACGACGCGTCCGCGCAGGCGCTGCTGGACGAGTGGGCGGCCGTGGTGGACAGCGCAGGCCGGTGAGGCCGGTGACGGTGGACGGTTCCCGGAGCGGGGCCGCCGGCTTCTGACGGTCGGCGGCCCCGCTCCGGGAGGGCGAAAACCACCGCACGCGCGCGTGCCGGACAAGTGTCCCCAAGGGGGCCTGTCCGGCACGCCGGTGGGGCCATTCGGAGGTACTGCTCGCGACATGCGACGATGTGCGGCATGCCGCAGCAACCCCCCGTTCGGAGCAGCCCCACGCGGCCGTCGCGCCCGGACGCCTCCATGTCGTTGATCACCAACGTCATGGACCACAGCCTCGACGACGGGTATGCCGAGGCCGCGGCCCGGAGGAAGACGCAGGGCGAGGGCGGGCTGCCGAAGACCCTCCGCGCGAAGCTGGGCCTGGCGGCCGGTCTCGTCCTCGCCGCGCTGGTCGTGACCCTCGGGGCGGCGCAGGCGCGGGTGGCGGCCCCTGTGGTGGCCAAGGAACGCCAGGAGCTGATCGACCGCATCGACGCCGAGACCTCGGCCGCGGACCGGCTCGAGGGCTCCGTGGACAAGCTGCGCGACGAGGTCGGGGCACGGCAGCGGGCGGCGCTGAGGTCGAGCGGCGGCAGCGCCGAGGCGGATCTGGTGGGCCTGCTGTCGGGCGCCACACCGGTGCACGGGCCCGGCGTCCGGCTCGTCGTGAATGACGCCAAGGAGGCCGGCGGCGGCGAGGGGAGCAACCCGCGGGAGACCTCGGGCTTCTCCGACACCGGACGGGTGCGCGACCGGGACATGCAGCGCGTGGTCAACGGGCTGTGGGCCTCGGGGGCCGAGGCCGTCTCCATCAACGGTCAGCGGCTGACCGCCCTGTCCGCGATCAGGGCCGCGGGTGACGCGATACTGGTCGACAACAAGCCGCTGGTGCCGCCGTACACGGTGCTGGCACTGGGGGACGGTCGAAAACTCAGCACCCGGTTCCAGGACAGCCCCGACGGGCTGTATCTGCACGCCCTGAGGGAGAACTACGGCGTCCGCGCCACCATCTCCACGGAGGGCGACGTCCGTCTGCCCGCCGCACCGAGTGTGATCGTACGAACTGCACAGCCGCACGCGGACACAACTGAGAAGGGCACATCGTGATCGCCGTACTGGGCCTCGTCGTGGGAGTCGTGGCCGGCCTGTTGGTCCGGCCCGAGGTTCCGGCGGTCGTCGAGCCTTACCTGCCGATCGCCGTCGTCGCGGCGCTGGACGCCGTCTTCGGTGGTCTGCGGGCCATGCTCGACGGGATCTTCGACGACAAGGTCTTCGTCGTGTCGTTCCTGTCGAACGTGGTCGTCGCCGCCCTGATCGTCTTCCTGGGCGACAAGTTGGGCGTGGGCGCCCAGCTGTCCACGGGCGTCGTCGTGGTCCTCGGTATCCGTATCTTCTCCAACGCCGCGGCGATCCGGCGGCACGTGTTCCGGGCGTGAGGGCGATGAGCGACGAGACCGGCCGGAACGGCCAGGACGAACAGAACCAGATCCCGGAGAACGGCCCCGAGCGGAACGGCTCGGAGCGTCCGGACGCCGCTGACGGCCGCAGTGGCCGGGAGCCCCGCCCGGAGAACGGTCTGCGCAGGGAGCTGCCCGCCGAGGTCCCCGCCCCGGCGCCCGGTGCCGGGCAGACGCCGGGGGAGCGGCCCGAGGAGCCGGTGACCGGCCGGCAGCGGCTGGCCGAGGGATTGTGGCCGCCGCGTGTCACCCGCGCCCAACTCATCGTCGCCGTGCTGCTGTTCGGCCTCGGTTTCGGCCTCGCCGTGCAGGTGGCGTCGAACAGCGACAGCGACAGCGCGCTGCGCGGAGCACGGCAGGAAGATCTTGTTCGCATCCTCGATGAACTGGATTCGCGTACTCAGCGTCTTCAGGACGAGAAGCAGGGACTGGAGAAACAGAGTCAGGAGTTGCAGAGCAGCTCCGACCAGGCCGCGGAGGCGCGCAAGCAGACCGCCGAGAAGGAGAGACAACTCGGCATCCTCGCGGGCACCGTGGCGGCGCAAGGTCCCGGCATCACCATGACGATCGAGGACACGAAGGGGACGGTCCAGGCGGACATGCTGCTCGACGCGATCCAGGAGCTGCGCGCGGCCGGTGCCGAGGCGATCGAGGTCAACGGAGTGCGGGTGGTCGCCAACACCTACCTCACGGACTCCGGTGATTCGGTGAGCGTCGACGGGAACAAGATCAACGCCCCTTATCGTTTCAAGGTCATCGGCAAGCCGCAGGACCTGGAGCCGGCGCTGAACATTCCCGGAGGCGTGGTGCAGACCCTGGAGAAGGAGCAGGCCACGGTGATCGTCGAACGGTCCGACAAGATCGTCGTGGACGCCTTGCGGCACGTGAAGCGGCCTGACTACGCTCGGTCGTCCTCCCAGTGAACCGGTGGTGCATGGGGGACGTCAGGCAGGGGCATGAGGTTGCGGGGGGTCGGCGCACCGAAGAGGTGGCGCGTGGTGGAAACTGTCTGGTGGTTACGGACGTTGTGAAGATGTCCGGCTCGGCCGGTGTAGGCAATCAGGGTTCGTCCTGCCCCACGGGCGGGTCTGTTTCGGTCAAGGGGAATCGCCCGTGAAGTTGTTTGCGAAGTTGTTCGGCAAGAGCGCGCGAGAGGGCAGCGACAACGCGACCGCTCGCCATCGCGCCCAGCCTGACCAGGAAGGACAGCGCCCGCTGTTCCGTGACCAGGTCGCTGGTCCGGGCGGTGACATTTCGGGTGGTCAGGGCGCGGCGTCTGTTGACCCTGCCCAGTCCGGCGGCATAGGTTTCGGGCAACCGTCAACCTCAGGTGCGGGTGGAGGGTTTACCTCCGGTCCGTACGCGTCCAACGCCCCGGGTGGGCAGCCGCGGCAGGAGGATCCGTCGATGTCGGCCCTGGTGTGTACGAGGTGCGGTAACCGCAACGCGGAGAACGCTCGCTTCTGCTCCAACTGCGGTGCGCCGCTGCGTCCCGGTGTGGCGCCCGAGCGCGCCTCCGAGACGACGTCCACGATCTCGATCTCGGGTATCGAGGCCTACGAGGCGGAGGCGACCGGCCAGACCCCGCTGCCGATGCTGTCGCCCGAGGCGCAGGCCGCGGTGGACGCGCTGCCGCTGGGCTCGGCGCTGCTGGTGGTGCGCCGCGGTCCGAACTCGGGCAGCCGCTTCCTGCTGGACAGCGACCTGACCACGGCCGGACGCCACCCGCAGAGCGACATCTTCCTGGACGACGTGACGGTCTCCCGTCGGCACGTGGAGTTCCGGCGCTCCCCGGACGGCTCGTTCACCGTGGCCGACGTGGGCAGCCTGAACGGCACGTACGTCAACCGGGAGCGGATCGACCAGGTCGCCCTGTCGAACGGTGACGAGGTGCAGATCGGCAAGTACCGGCTGGTGTTCTACGCGAGCCGGCAGGGCATCTGACCCGCCCCCGGACCGGCGTCCGGGGGGAACCCCAGGGAAGGTCCATGCTTCACACACCGAGCGGCGGTGCCGGAAGCGGTACCGCCGCCAGGGACAGCGGGCTGATGAGCATCGGCGCAGTGCTGAGCGCGTTGCACGACGAGTTCCCCGAGGTCACCATCTCCAAGATCCGTTTCCTGGAGGCCGAGGGGCTCGTGGAGCCGCAGCGGACCCCGTCGGGGTACCGCAAGTTCAGCGCCGGGGACGTCGAGCGCCTCGGCCATGTCCTGCGGATGCAGCGGGACCACTATCTGCCGCTCAAGGTGATCCGCGAGCACCTCGACGCGATGGAGCGGGGTGAGGCCGTCCCGCTGCCCCTGGTAGGGCGGCAGCGCACCGGGGACGACGTGCCCGTGCGGACCGAGGGACCCACGGTGGCCCGGGTCGGCCGGGCCGAGCTGCTCGCGGCGGCGGACATCGACGAGGGCGAGCTGAAGGAGTGGGAGTCCTACGGGCTCCTAGCTCCGCTGGAGGACGGGGCGTACGAGGCCGAGGCCGTCACCGTGGCCGCGCTCGTCGCCGAGCTGGGCCGGTTCGGCATCGAACCGCGTCACCTCCGGGTGATGAAGGCCGCCGCCGACCGGGAGGCCGGCCTCGTCGACCAGGTGGTGGCCCCGCTCAGGCGGCACCGCAATCCGCAGACCAGGGCACATGCCGAAGCCCGCACGAAGGAGCTGGCGGCGCTCACGGTGCGGCTGCACGCGGCTCTGGTGCATACCGCCCTCGGTGTGCGGCTGCCCTGAGGCGGAGTGCCGGGGGCGGCCGGATCGGCCACCTGTTCCCGGCCCGACTACCCAAACATCCCGGGCACGGCCTAGGGTTGCTGTGTGAACGAGCTCGATGTCGTAGGTGTCCGGGTCGAAATGCCCTCCAACCAACCGATCGTGCTCCTGCGCGAAGTGGGGGGCGACCGTTACCTCCCCATCTGGATCGGACCGGGGGAGGCGACGGCGATCGCTTTCGCCCAGCAGGGCATGGCGCCCGCGCGACCGCTGACCCACGATCTGTTCAAGGACGTGCTGGAGGCCGTCGGCCAGGAGCTGACCGAGGTGCGCATCACCGATCTGCGGGAAGGCGTCTTCTACGCGGAGCTGGTCTTCGCCAGCGGCGTCGAGGTCAGTGCCCGTCCCTCCGATGCCATAGCGCTGGCCCTGCGCACCGGGACGCCGATCTACGGCAGTGACACGGTGCTGGACGACGCGGGTATCGCCATTCCGGACGAGCAGGAGGACGAGGTGGAGAAGTTCCGCGAGTTCCTCGACCAGATCTCGCCCGAGGACTTCGGCACCAGCAGCCAGTGAGCGGCGGACGCGGTGGCCGGCGGAACGAGGGCCGGCCACCTGGTGTGTGCGTCCTGGCTCGGGGGCAAATGCCACCGGCCATTGAGAGCGTCCTACGGCCCGGCGCGAGCGCATTCGGCTAGCCTTTCCCCGCGGTGGGGCACGGAAAACCACTCCTAGGGTGATTATCACTCGGCGTGCCGAGTGTGGCGATCGTTGACGCACCCCTGGTGACTGCCTACCGTCGAGAAGGCAGGTCAAGGACGGAGGTCGGCGTGAGAACGAGCGGCGACGGTACGGCTGGGGGTGCCCCCGGACACGGTCTGGGGGAGAGCGGTCCGTACCCTCCCCCGAGCTCTCAGCTGCGTTCGAACAGGGGTCATCCCCATTCCGGCAGCGCGGTCGACAACGCTCAGCAGCGACCGACGGCGGTGCCGAACGGCGGAGGGGCGGCGTCCATGACGTCCGAGGAGATCGGCTACCGCGGGCCCACGGCCTGCGCGGCCGCCGGCATCACCTACCGGCAGCTCGACTACTGGGCCCGTACCGGCCTCGTCGAGCCGAGTGTGCGGCCCGCGTACGGGTCGGGCACACAGCGTCTGTACAGCTTCCGGGACGTCGTCGTCCTGAAGATCGTCAAGCGGTTCCTCGACACGGGTGTCTCGCTGCAGAACATCCGCACGGCCGTCCAGCACCTGCGGGAACGCGGTTTCCGCGACCTGGAGCGGATGACGCTGATGAGCGACGGGGCGACCGTGTACGAGTGCACCTCGCCGGACGAGGTCCATGCCCTGCTCCAGGGCGGTCAGGGCATCTTCGGGATCGCGGTCGGCGTGGTGTGGCGGGACGTGGAAAGCGCGCTCTCCCAGCTGCACGGTGAGCGCGTCGACACAGGCGAGACCCTCGTCGGTCACAACCCCGCGGACGAGCTGGCGCGGCGCCGCAACCGCGCGGTCTGACCTCCTCGCCGGGCGGGTGCGCCTCGGGCGCACCCGCATTGTCAGTGCCGTGGTGCAGCATCGGAGATGTGAGAAACGCGCCCACGATCCTGCATCTCGACATGGATGCCTTCTTCGCCTCGGTGGAGCAGGCGTCCAAGCCGAGCCTGCGCGGGAAGGCGGTCGTCGTGGGCGGGCTCGGACCGCGCGGGGTGGTGGCGACCGCGTCGTACGAGGCCCGGGTGTTCGGGGTCAACTCGGCGATGCCCATGGCGCAGGCGCGCCGAAGGGCCCCCAACGCCGCCTATCTGGTGCCGCGCTTCACCGTGTACCGGTCGATCAGCGAGCAGGTGATGGCGCTGCTGCGTGAGCTGTCGCCGCTGGTGGAGCCGCTCAGCCTGGACGAGGCGTTCGTGGATCTGGAGGCCGGGGGGACGGCCTGGGACGAGGAGTCGGCGCGGCTGGCCGGGGTGAAGCTGCGCGCGGACATCCGGGCGGCCACCGGGCTCACCGGGTCGGTGGGGCTCGCCGCCTCCAAGATGCTCGCGAAGATCGCCTCCGAGCAGGCCAAGCCGGACGGCCTTGTGCTCATCGAGCCGGGGACCGAGCGGGCACTGCTGGCGCCGATGACGGTCCGGACGCTGCCGGGGGTCGGGCCGGCCACCGGGGACCATCTGCGCAGAGCCGGGATCACCACGGTCGAGGAGCTGGCCGAGGCGGGGGAGGACGAGCTGGTCCGGCTGCTCGGCAAGGCGCACGGGCACGCGCTGTACGCGATGGCCCTGGCGCACGACGATCGGCCCGTGGTGGCCGAGCGGGAGGCCAAGTCGGTGTCGGTCGAGGACACCTACGACGTGGACATCCACGACCGGCTGCGGGTGGGGCTCGAGGTGCAGCGGCTGGCCGACCGCTGTGTGGGGCGGCTGCGCGGTGCCGGGCTGTCGGGGCGGACCATCGTGCTCAAGGTGCGCCGGTACGACTTCTCGACGCTCACCCGTTCCGAGACGCTGCGGGGGCCGACGGACGATCAGGCGGTGATCCGGGAGGCGGCCGCGCGGCTGCTGGAGGCGGTGGACACGACGGGCGGGGTGCGGCTGCTCGGTGTGGGGGTCACGGGGCTCGCGGACTACACCCAGGAGGACCTGTTCGCGCAGGCGGCGCAGCCGCAGTCCTCGGGGGCGGTGGAGGCTCCGCCGGTGGACGCCGTCGCCGAGGTGGTGCCGGCGCCGGAGGAGCCCCCCGAGCGGCACTGGCGCGCGGGTCAGGACGTGCGGCACGCGGAGTACGGGCCCGGCTGGGTGCAGGGCAGCGGGCTGGGGCGGGTCACCGTTCGGTTCGAGACTCCGCAGTCCCCTCCCGGGCGGGTGCGGACGTTCTCGGTCGGGGATCCCGCGCTCGAGGTGGGTGAGCCGCTGCCGCTGGTCCTGGACCCGGGCCCGGCCCACTCGCCCATCCGTCCCACCCCGCCGAGCGGTGCTCCCCACGGGGCTCCGCCCCGGACCCCGGCAGAAGCCGCCGCGCCGACCGCCGGTGGACGGGCGACTCCGGGGGAGACGGCGGACGGCCACGTCGCCGTGCCGGGCAACGGCTGACGCACGGTTCCACCCCGGGCCCCGGCGGGCACCGCGAGGGTGCTGCCGACCGGTGCACCGCCCGCGACGGAGCCGAGCGTTCGCGGACGGGCGGCCGAGGACGTGCGGCGCGCGGGGTGCCGCGGACGTTTTCGGATGGGTGGAGGAGAGGGAGGGTGCCGGGGTCAGGGTTCTTCCGAGCCTGCCAGCTTGCCGAAGTCGTGATCGGGGATCGCGTGGGGCGGCGCCACGTCGAGGCCGTAGTGGTGGTAGAGCTGGAGTTCCTGCTCGGGGGAGAGATGGCGGCCGACGCCGAAGTCGGGGGCGTCCTTGATGAGCGCGCGTTCGAAGGGGACCCGGAGGGCACCCTCGATCAGTTCGCTGGGCTCCAGGGGGACGAAGGCGTCCCGGGAGAACAGGCCGGTGCGTATGGCCGCCCACTCGGGCACGCCGGTGGCGTCGTCGAGGTACACCTCGTCGATGGTGCCGATCTTGGTGCCATTGCGGTCGAACGCCTTGCGGCCGATCAGGTTGCGCGGATCGATGTCGGTCAGCACGGTCCCTCTCCCTCCACGTGGTCGCAACTCATCCGTAAGCACTACAAAAGAGCACATTCAAGGAGGCGGCCACTCGAAGCCCCGGGCGTTGACCTCGCTGGTAGGCTGACAGCGGCTGCTGACCCCGTGCGGGAGAGTCCTCCGACCACCGTCGGAGGCGCCGAAGGAGCAAATCCTCCCCGGAATCTCTCAGGCCCACGTACCGCACGGACGAGGTCACTCTGGAAAGCAGGGCGGATGTCGACGGCGTCCGCCCTCACCGACGGTGAAAGCCGGCGTCCACGGACGTCCGGTGAAGCTCTCAGGTTGAGATGACAGAGGGGGAGGCCGTCGGGGTATCCGTACCGGGGTGCCCCTCGAAGGTCGCGTCAGACCAGGAGGCCTCCGCAATGACCGCCCATCGCACCCCGCTCGCCGAGCTCGAAGCCGGCATTCCCTTCGAGCAGCGCCACATCGGCCCCGACCACGAGGCGCGGGCCAAGATGCTCGCGCACGTCGGCTACGGCTCCCTCGACGACCTGACCGCCGCCGCGGTCCCGGACGTGATCAAGAACGCCGACGCGCTGGACCTGCCGGGGGCCCGCACCGAGGCCGAGGTGCTCGCCGAGCTTCGCTCGCTCGCCGACCGCAACCAGGTCCTCGGGTCCATGATCGGGCTCGGTTACTACGGCACCTTCACCCCGCCGGTCATCCTGCGCAACGTCATGGAGAACCCGGCCTGGTACACCGCCTACACGCCGTACCAGCCGGAGATCTCCCAGGGCCGTCTGGAGGCCCTGCTGAACTTCCAGACGATGGTCGCCGAGCTGACCGGCCTGCCCACCTCCGGCGCCTCCCTGCTGGACGAGGGCACCGCCGCCGCCGAGGCGATGTCGCTGTCCCGGCGCATGGGCAAGAACAAGAAGGGCCTCTTCCTGATCGACGCGGACGCGCTGCCGCAGACGATCGCCGTGATCGAGACCCGTGCCGAGCCGACCGGTGTCGAGGTCGTCGTCGCCGACCTCAGCGACGGCATCCCGGCCGACATCGCCGCCCGTGAGATCAACGGCGTACTGCTCCAGTACCCGGGCGCCTCCGGAGTCGTACGCGACCTCAAGCCGGTCATCGACCGGGCGCACGAGCTGGGCGCCCTCGTCACCGTCGCCGCCGACCTGCTGGCCCTGACCCTGCTGACCTCGCCGGGCGAGCTCGGCGCGGACATCGCCGTCGGCACCACCCAGCGCTTCGGCGTGCCCATGGGCTTCGGCGGTCCGCACGCCGGCTACATGGCCGTCCACGAGAAGTTCGCGCGCAGCCTGCCCGGCCGCCTCGTCGGTGTCTCCGTCGACGCCGACGGCCACAAGGCCTACCGCCTCGCGCTCCAGACGCGTGAGCAGCACATCCGCCGTGAGAAGGCCACCAGCAACATCTGCACCGCGCAGGTCCTGCTCGCGGTGATGGCCGGCATGTACGCCGTCTACCACGGCCCCGAGGGACTGCGGACCATCGCCCGCCGCACCCACCGCTACGCCTCCCTCCTCGCCGCGGGCCTGCGCGGCGGCGGGATCGAGATCGTCCACGGCGCGTACTTCGACACGCTCACCGCGCGCGTCCCCGGCAAGGCCGCCGAGGTCGTCGCCGCTGCCCGGGACAACGGGGTCAACGTGCGCGCGGTCGACGCCGACCACGTCTCCGTCGCCTGCGACGAGACCACCAACCGCGCGCAGCTCGCCGCCGTCTGGTCCGCCTTCGGTGTGGACGCCGACATCGAGGCGCTGGACGCGACGGCCGAGGACACCCTGCCCGAGGCGCGGCTGCGCACCGACGACTACTTGACCCACCCGGTCTTCCACGAGCACCGCTCCGAGACCGCGATGCTGCGCTACCTGCGCAAGCTCGCCGACCGCGACTACGCGCTCGACCGCGGCATGATCCCGCTGGGCTCCTGCACCATGAAGCTCAACGCGACCACCGAGATGGAGCCGGTCACCTGGCCCGAGTTCGGCCAGCTGCACCCCTTCGTGCCCGCCGAGCAGGCCGAGGGCTACCTCACGCTCATCCGCGAGCTGGAGGATCGTCTCGCCGAGGTCACCGGGTACGACAAGGTCTCGCTCCAGCCGAACGCCGGTTCGCAGGGCGAGCTGGCCGGTCTGCTGGCCGTCCGCGGCTACCACCGGGCCAACGGTGACGACCAGCGCACCATCTGCCTCATCCCGTCCTCCGCGCACGGCACCAACGCGGCGAGCGCCGTGATGGCCGGCATGAAGGTCGTCGTCGTCAAGACCGCCGACGACGGCGAGATCGACGTCGAGGACCTGCGCGCCAAGATCGAGAAGCACCGTGACGAGCTGTCCGTGCTGATGATCACCTACCCGTCGACGCACGGTGTGTTCGAGGAGCACGTCGCCGACATCTGCGCGCAGGTGCACGAGGCCGGCGGTCAGGTCTACGTCGACGGCGCCAACCTCAACGCGCTGGTCGGTCTCGCCAAGCCGGGTCACTTCGGCGGTGACGTCTCCCACCTGAACCTGCACAAGACCTTCTGCATCCCGCACGGTGGCGGCGGCCCCGGCGTCGGCCCGGTCGCGGTCCGCGAGCACCTGGCGCCGTACCTGCCGAACCACCCGCTCCAGCCGGCGGCCGGCCCCGAGACGGGCGTCGGCCCGATCTCGGCGGCGCCGTGGGGCAGCGCGGGCATCCTCCCCATCTCGTGGGCGTACGTCCGCCTGATGGGCGGCGAGGGCCTCAAGCGCGCCACCCAGGTCGCCGTGCTCTCGGCGAACTACGTCGCCAAGCGCCTCGAGCCGCACTTCCCGGTTCTCTACACCGGTCCGGGCAACCTGGTCGCGCACGAGTGCATCATCGACCTGCGCCCGCTGACCAAGGCGACCGGCGTCAGCGTGGACGACGTGGCGAAGCGCCTGATCGACTACGGCTTCCACGCGCCGACGATGTCCTTCCCGGTGGCCGGCACGCTGATGATCGAGCCGACCGAGTCGGAGGACCTCATCGAGCTGGACCGTTTCTGCGACGCGATGATCGCCATCCGCGCGGAGATCGAGAAGGTCGGCGCCGGCGCGTGGCCGGCGGAGGACAACCCGCTGGTCAACGCCCCGCACACCGCTGCGGCGCTCGGCGGTGAGTGGACGCACGCCTACAGCCGCGAGGATGCCGTCTTCCCGGCCGGCGTCTCGGCCGCGGACAAGTACTGGCCGCCGGTGCGCCGTATCGACCAGGCCTTCGGCGACCGCAACCTGGTGTGCTCCTGCCCGCCGCTGGACGCCTACGAGGACTGAGCGAACCGACGGTGAAGGCCCCGCCCGGATTCCGGGCGGGGCCTTCGGGCTTCCTACGCCGTCGCCAGCGCGACCTCGGTGGACTTGATCAGGGCGATGACGTCGGAGCCCACGAAGAGCCCGAGGTCGCCGGCCGCGTCCTTGGTGATCGCGGCGGTGAGCTCGCCCCCGGCCATGGAGACCTTCACGGTGGCCATGACCTCGCCGAGCAGGAGCTGGGTGACCGTACCCGGGACCTGGTTGCGGATCGACAGGCCCTCGGTGCGGCTGGTGGCGAGGGCGACCTCGGTCGACTTCACCAGGGCGCGCACCTCGGAGCCCGGGGCGAGGCCGAGCTCCTCGACGGCCTCCAGCGTGATGGCCGCCGTGAGGTTCTGCCCGCCGGCCAGCCGGACCTTCACGGTCGCCATGACCTCACCCGGCCGCACTTCGGTGACGGTGCCGGGAAGCTGATTGCGGATGCTCAGAGTCATGGGCCCTCACCGTAGTGGGGGAGGGCGTTCAGGCCGGGTATGCGTGCGTCTGCGTCGCCTTGACCGTCGCCCAGACCGGTGCACCCGGATGGAGGCCGAGTTCGGCGGCGGCGACCGTGGTGAGGTCCGCGGCCAGGGGCAGCTCACCGGTGAGGTCGGCGCGGATCTGGTCGCCGTGGGTCTCCAGACCGGTGACCTCGCAGCGCCACACGTTCCGTGCGCTCGCGCCAGTGGGCCGGTCGCGGAACAGGGTCACGGCGGAGGGCGGGAACGCCACGAACACCGGCCCGGACAGGTCCTCCGTGGTGGTGATCGAGGGCCCGGCGTCGAGCCGCACCGTGTGCCGGTCGGCCCGCCCCCGGTAGAGGTTGAGGCCGACGAGCTGGGCGATGTAGTCCGTGCGCGGATGACGGGCGATGTCGGAGGGGGTGCCCTGTTGGACGACCCGGCCGTGCTCGACGACCACCAGCCGGTCCGCGAGCACCATGGCGTCCAGCGGGTCGTGGGTGACCAGCACGGCGACCGCCTCGAACTCGGCCAGGTGGCGGCGGAGCTGGGCGCGGACCTCCAGGCGGGTGCGGGCGTCCAGCGCGGCCAGCGGCTCGTCCAGCAGCAGCAGCCGGGGGCGGGTGGCCAGGGCGCGGGCGACCGCCACGCGCTGGGCCTGGCCGCCGGAGAGCCGGCGGGGCTTGGCGGCGGCGTGGTCGGCGAGCCCCATGCGCTCCAGCCACGCGGCGGCCTGCGCGCGCGCCTCCGCCTTGCTCACGCCCTGGCAGCGGGGGCCGAAGGCCACGTTGTCCAGCGCGGACAGGTGCGGGAAGAGCAGGTAGTCCTGGAAGACGACGCCGACCGGACGGTCCTCCGGGGGCGTGCGCTCCAAGGCGGTGCCGTCCAGGCGCAGGTGTCCGCCGGTGAGCGGGACGAGGCCGGCGAGGGCGCGCAGGGCCGTGGTCTTGCCCGCGCCGTTGGGGCCGAGGAGGGCGACGACCTCCCCGGGGACGGCCGTCAGGGCCACGTCCAGGCGGAAGGCGGAACGGTCGACGACGAGGTGGGCGTCCAGACCGGCGCCACGTGCGGGCGGCTCCTGCGGCGGGGCGGCGGCCGCGGAGGGCTCACGTACGGGTGCAGCGTCCCGCTCCCCGGTGGGCTCGGCGTCGCCCGCTGTCTTCGAGAACGGATTGGTCATGATGTCGTCATCCAACGGTCCCGCAGGCCGGCCAGTACCGCGATGGACACGGTCAGCAGGACCAGACTCAGGGCGATGGCGGCCTCCGGGTCGTTCTGCAGGGCGAGGTAGACCGCCAGGGGCATGGTCTGGGTGCGGCCGGGGAAGTTGCCGGCGAAAGTGATCGTGGCGCCGAACTCGCCGAGGGCGCGTGCCCAGGCCAGCACGGAGCCCGCAGCGACACCGGGGGCGATCAGCGGCAGCGTGACCCGGCGGAACGCGGTGAACCGGGACGCGCCGAGCGTGGTGGCCGCCTCCTCGTAGCGCGGGTCGGCCGCGCGCAGCGTGCCCTCGACGCTGATGACCAGGAACGGCATCGCGACGAACGCCTCCGCGATCACCACGCCCGCGGTGGTGAAGGGCAGCGTGATCCCGAACCACGCGTCCAGCCACTGGCCGACGACACCGTTGCGGCCGAGGGCCAGGAGCAGGGCCACACCGCCGACCACGGGAGGCAGGACCAGGGGGAGCGTCACCAGGGCGCGCACGAGACCGCGGCCGGGGAACTCGGTGCGGGCCAGCAGCCAGGCCAGCGGCACGCCCAGGACGAGACTCACCGCCGTGGCGGCGGTGGCGGTGATCAGGGACAGCTGCAGCGCCTGCCACACCTCGGGGCTGGTCAGCTGTTCCGGCAGGCTGCGCCAGGGCGCCCGCAGCAGCAGCGCGAGCAGCGGCAGCAGCAGGAACACCAGGGCGAGCACACCCGGCAGGAGCAGTGGCAGGGGCACCCCGCGCCGGCCCCCCGTGCCGGCGCGGCGGCGCCGCGGCCGGCCCGTGCGGGGGCCGGCCGCGGCGCCGGGTTCGTGCAGCGAGGTCACGGCTTGAGGAACCCGGCCTCGCTCAGCACCTGCCGGCCCTCGGCGGACTGCACGAGGGCGATGAACGCCTTGGCGGTCTGCGCGTGCTCGGCGTTCTTCAGCAGGGCGATCGGGTAGTCGTTGATGGCCTTGGCCGACTCGGGGAACTCCACGCCCTCCACCTTGCCACCCGCGGCCTTCACGTCGGTCTTGTAGACGACGGCCGCGTCGGCCTCCTTTAGCTGCACCTTGTTCAGGGCGCCCTTGACGTCCTGCTCGTAGGAGACCGGGGTGAGCTCGAGGCCGCTGGCGTCGAGGGCCTTCTGCGCGGCGGCGCCGCACGGCACCGTCCTGTCGCACAGGACGACCTTGAGACCGGACTTGGTGAGGTCCTTCAGGGAGGCCACCTTGTGCGGGTTGCCCGGCACGGTGGCGATCTCCAGCTGGTTGCGGACGAAGGTGGCCGGAGTGCCGACCGCGTCCTTCTTGTCCGTCACGATCGCCATGGTCTTGGGGCTCGCGGCGGCGAAGACGTCCGCCGGGGCGCCGCTGGTGATGCTCGCGGCGAGCGCGTCGCTGCCGCCGAAGTTGAAACTGACCTTGGTACCGGGGTGCTGCTTCTCGAACTCCTTGCCCAGCGTCGTGAAGCTCTCCTTCAGGGAGGCCGCCGCGAACACGGTGACCGTGCCGGAGAGCTTCGGCGAGGCCGACGTGCCCGACTTCCCGGAGGTGTCGGTGGCGTTGTCGGAGTCGGACGAGGAGGAGCAGGCGCTGAGTGCCATCAGGGCGGCGGCTCCCGCACCGGCCAGCTGCAGCATCCGGCGGGTCCGGCGCACGGAACGGGTCTTCACGGATCTACTCCTCGGGTTCTGTGGATCAACTGTCGCGCCCTGCCGGTCCAGACGATCGGCCGTGCGCCGATGATACTGCCGCATCTGCCAGGAGTAAGTCTCCTGTCGCATCGCATGAGCCGCGTACTCACGGTTCGTAGCTTGCATCTGCGTTTGTACGGCACTCCCGGGCGGGTACGGTGCTGCGGGAGGTGGTCGACGGTGACGCTCGCGGAACTCGCCCTGACCGGCGATCTGGTACGACCCGCCCGGCTGACCGTGCCGCAGCTGCTGCGCTGGCCGCAGCACCGTGCGGAGGTCAGCTTCGAGTGCGCGACCAGTGGCATCCAGCACCACCGGTTCGCCGGGCCGCGCCTGTACGACGTACTCGCCGACGCCGGCCCGGGGTTCGATCCGGGGCGGCGCAAGGACCGGCTGCGGTTCCTCATCGCGGTCACCGGCACCGACGGCCACCACGCGGTGCTGTCCTGGGCCGAGATCGACCCGGACTTCGCCGACGCGCCCGTACTGCTGGCGGTCTCCGTCGACGACACCCCGCTGGACGCCGCGGGGCCTCAGCTGGTCCTGCCGCAGGACAGGTGCGGGGCCCGGCACATCAGCGGGATCACCGCGATCCGGGTGGACGGGGGGTACCGCTTCGAGCCGGAGGGTCCGTGCGGGGCGGCTCTGCGGCGTCCGGCGCCAGCCACACCCGGTCACGCGTCAGCGGCAGCTCCGTGAACCGTACGCCCGTCGCGTCCCGCAGGGCGTTGGCGAGGGCGGGGGCGACCGGGTTGAACGGGCTCTCGCTCATCGATTTGGCGCCCAGCGGCCCGATCGCGTCGGACGTCTCCATGAAAGGCACGTCACAACTCATCGACGCGACCTCGCTGACCAGCCTCGACGGCCTCCTCGCCGGGGTACCGGCCGAGGTGCGCAGGGCCTTCAGCACGAAGGTCCTCGGCCCGCTGCTGGACACCGGACGGCCGCCGATCGCCGCGCTGATCGACACGCTGGAGATCTTCCTCGCCTGCGACGGATCCTGGGCGCGGACCGCGCAGGCCCTGCACCTGCACGTCAACACGGTGCACTATCGGGTCGAGCGCATCGAGCGGCTGACGGGGCGCGACCTGTCCCGGCTGGCCGACCGGCTCGACCTGT
Source organism: Streptomyces sp. 1222.5 (assembly GCF_900105245.1). NCBI lineage: Bacteria > Bacillati > Actinomycetota > Actinomycetes > Kitasatosporales > Streptomycetaceae > Streptomyces > Streptomyces sp. 1222.5. The sequence goes on from NZ_FNSZ01000001.1 coordinate 7,174,765, forward strand.
GGGCGGGCTGCTGTGCCGGTGAGGGGCTTCGACCAGCGGCGCCCGGTGGGTCAGACGCGGTCGATGTGCACGTTGGTGGACTTCACGCGTGCGGTGGCCTCCATGCCGACCTCCAGGCCCAGTTCCTCCACCGCCTCCCGGGTCAGCAGCGACACCAGCCGGTGCGGGCCCGCCTGGATCTCCACCTGGGCGGCGACGTCACCGAGCTTGATGGCGGTGACGATCCCGGGGAAGGCGTTGCGGACCGAGGTGTAGGAGGCGTCCTCCTCGCCCCCGCCCGTCCTGGCCAGTTCGACCGAGAACGCGGCGAGGTCCTGGCCGTCGATGAGACGGCGTCCGGCTTCGTCGCGATGGGTGGCCACCCGGCCCGCGTCGGCCCAGCGGCGGGCGGTGTCCGGGCTCACGCCGAGCAGCCGCGCCGCCTGGCCGATCGTGTAGGACTGCATGCCGGTCACGATAGGGCCAGGCGGCGGGCATCGCGGACCTGGGGTTGGCCCTCGGGGACGACGAGAGGGCCGGACGGGGGAGTTGCCGCCGGCGCGTCCGGGGTTCAGCCCGTGTGCACGCGCGGCCGGCGCGCGCGGTTCGGTTCCGCCTCGCGCAGCACCTCACGGGTGACCGGGGCGACCTCGCCCTGACCGAACAGGAAGAACCGCAGGAAGTTGGCGAACGGGGTGCCCTCGGTCCACTCGAAGTAGATGTGCGGGGTGCAGCTCGTGGTGTCCCGGGCGTGCAGGAGCAGCGCGGCCAGGGCGTTGGGGATGGAGGAGTGCTCCAGGGTCAGCACGCGGTAGCGGCCGTGCAGGACCTCGCCGCGTACGGTCATGCACGTCTCGAACTCGGACGGGTCGGTGACCGTGACCTCGGCGAAGACGAAGTCCTCCTGCTCGGGCATGTCGTTGTCCGCGCGGATCTGCTCGATCTTGTCCCGGTACTCGGCCTTGTCGCGGCGGTCCGGCTCGTTCGCGATGAACCGCATCTTGCGGCTGGCCATGTCCCGGATGAAACGTTCCGCCATCGGATCGAGCGTCACGCTGGTCACGCGCAGTTCGAAGGCGCGGGCCAGCCGGGACAGGAAGGAGACCAGCATGATGCCGACGATGAAGCAGGCGCCGATCTTCACACCGTCCGGGCGCTCGATGACGTTCACCACGGTCGTGTAGAGGAACACCGTGGCGATCACCGCGAACGCGACGGTCCAGTGCCGCTGCCGGGCCTTGCGGGCGGCGATGGTCACGGCGATCGCCGCCGAGCTGATCAGCACCAGGACGCCGGTGGCGTAGGCGCCGCCCTGCTTGTCGACGTTGGCGTCGAAGATCCAGGTCACCAGGAAGGCGACCAGCGTGAAGACGATGACCATCGGGCGCACCGCGCGCGCCCACTGCGGGGCCATGCCGTAGCGGGGCAGGTAGCGCGGCATCAGGTTGAGGAGGCCGGCCATGGCGGACGCGCCCGCGAACCACAGGATGGCGATGGTCGAGACGTCGTAGACCGTGCCGAACGCGCCACCGAGGTACTCGTGCGCGAGGTAGGCGAGCGCACGGCCGTTGGCCTGGCCGCCCGGCTTGAACTCGTTCTCCGGGATCAGCAGGGTGGTGATGAAACTGGTGGTGATCAGGAAGCAGCTCATGATGAGCGCCGCGGTCGTCAGCAGCTTCTTGGTGTCCCTGATCCGGCCGGTCGGCCGCTCCTCGGTGTCGCCCGGGTCGCCCTGGACGTGCGGCATGACGGCGACGCCGGTCTCGAAGCCGGACAGGCCGAGGGCGAGCTTCGGGAAGACGATCAGGGCCACGCCGATCATCACGAAGACGTTGCCGTGTTCCGCCGTCAGGGCGGACGCCCAGTCCGCGACGACGTGCTCGGCCGTGAGGACGTGATAGATGCCGACGATCACCACGACGAGGTTGAGCGCGAGGTAGATGCCGACCAGGGCGACCGCGACGCCGACCGCCTCCAGGAAGCCCTTCAGGAACACCGCGCCGAGCAGAGCCACCAGGATGAGGGTGATCACCATCTGGTGCCCCTGGAGGGTGCTGGTGAGGTGCGGGTTCTCCACCAGGTGGGTGGAGGCGTCGGCGGCCGACAGGGTGATGGTGATCAGGAAGTCCGTGGCGGCGAAGCCGAGCAGGGTGAGCACGAAGAGCTTGCCCTGCCAGAACGACAGCAGCCGCTCCAGCATCGCGATCGAGCCCTCGCCGTGCGGGCTCTCCTCCGAGACGCGGCGGTAGACCGGCAGGGCGCCGGCCAGGGTCACGATGACGAGGACGATGGTGGCGATGGGGGAGAGCAGGCCGGCCGCCAGAGCCGCGATGCCCGGCTGGTACCCGAGGGTCGAGAAGTAGTCGACACCGGTCAGGCACATCACCCGCCACCAGCGCTGCCCCTTGTGCGGGGGCTCGGGTTCGGCGTGCGGTCCCGTGTGGCCACCCGGCTTGCCCATGTCGGACAGGCCCTCCAGCATCCAGGCGCGCAGGCGGCCGGTACTGGGAGGGCGTTCGGTCGTGACCATGGGGGTGCTCCTGACGTGTGGCTCCGTGGTTTCCGGCCATCACGCGGACGGCGGCACCAGCGTAAGCAGAGAGTGACGCCAGGGCCCACGGATCGGGGCTCCGTGGGCGTCAATCTTGCGTTAAGAATGGCCCCCTGACGCGCGCACCGCATCAAGAAGCGGAGGCAGCAGGCGGTCGGCCGCCGGAGGGCCGACCGGGTGCCGGACCACGGCACCGACTCCGGCGCGGACACCGAGCGTCATGTCCTACGACGCCGGGGGCTCACGGTGTGAGGGTGCGAGAGGCGCTCCTCGGGCGGTGCGGGGGCTACGGGATCTTGGGGGCGGTGCTGCCGGTGCCGGTGCCGGGGGGCTTGTCGTGCCGCTCCCGGGCGGGGGGACTCGTCCGCCGGTCGCGGTCGGCTTGTCGGCGGTCCGGTGGTGTACGGGCCGGCTCGTACGGCGGTTTCCGGGATCGGGCCGGGTCCGGTCGGGTCAGTCCGTGTCCTCGGGGGTCGGTGAATCGGGCGGTGACTGCCCCGTGAGCCTGGGTCCCCGCCCGAGCACGGTCGGTCGGCCCGGGCTCTCGGTGTTCGGTGGCGCCCCGGAGTGGCGCGCCGGCCGGCGGCGGGACGGGCCAGGCGGGCGCGGGTGGTCAGTCCAGGCCCGATGCGCGGAAGACGCTCAGGGCCGTCTCCCGGTCGAGGTCGTGGGCGAGGCTGTGCAGGGCTGTCGTGCCCCGCCGCAGCGTTCCGTTCGTCTCCGACCTGCGCGTGCCCTCGTCGAGGCGGTACCAGAGGTCGGGATTGCGGATCAGGACCTCGGGGTCGATCTCGATGCGGTCGCCGAAGGCGTCGCCCAGCACCAGGCGCCGGGTCACCCCGTCCACCGGGCGTACCGTCACCAGCAGGTCGGTGCGGACCCGGCGGGTGCGCAACAGACGGCGGCTGGCCAGCCAGCCCTCGTCGGCCGACACCCGGGCCGGGAACAGGACGAGGAGCAGGAGCAGCGCCAGCAGCAGCCACAGGCCGCCGCGCCACCAGTCGAGGGAGCCCGCCGCCCAGTCGACGAACAGCAGCAGGACGAACAGCGCGGCGGAGCAACGGGCCGCTGTGCGCACGCCCTCGGCCCAGCTGCGGTCGTGCACCACCCCTCCGGCGAGGGGGCGCAGGTCGTCGCGGTGCTTCATGAATTCGACGGTAGACAGTGGTGGCCCCGGCGGAAACCGTCCGCACCGCCCCCTGACGGCCCCCTGACGCCCCGGAGGCCGTTCTTGACGCGGTCACAGCTCCCGGGCGTCTCTCACAGACCCCGGGTGTCCATGCGCAGATGCCAGGTGTTGCGCCGGTGCACGGACAGCAGCTCGGACTCCAGCGGGGACGGCGGCACCGCGAGGACCGGGCAGCCGGCGTGGGCCAGGCAGTGCCGGGAGACCCGGCCGGAGAAGGCGCGTTGCAGGCCGCGCCGCCCCGCGCCGACGACCAGCAGGTCGTTGTCCCGGTCCGCGGTCGCGACCAGCGCCCGGCCCGGGGCGCCGCGGACGATGACGGGGTGCATCGGCACACCGGGGCCCTCCGCCCCGAAGAGCTCGTCCAGCACCGATGCCAGTCGCTGTCCGGCCAGCCGTTGCCACTCCTCGACCAGCAGAGCGGCCGCGGGGGAGCGCCGTGCGGCCGGGTCCCCGCCCGGCGGTTCCCAGGCGAGAACCGGCCACAGTTCGGCTCCCAGCCGGCGGGCGAGCGTGGTGGCCCGCCGCAGAGCGGTGACGCTGCCCAGAGAGCCGTTCACACCGACGACCACACGAGCGGCGGCCGAGGCGTCGTAACCGGACATGACTCCCCCGTTCGTTCCGCACGGGCGCCGACCGGGCGACTCCGCGGGCACGAGGCCCGCGAGACCCTTGCTCCTCTTCCATCCCACTCCTACGGCGGCGATTCGACCAGCCGGGCGGCAGGGTCCGGGGCGGGCGGCACCGCCGACCTCTTCGCAACCCGCCCCGAGGCGGCGGGAATCGGCGCGTCGGTCGAAACATTCGAGCGGGTATCCGGGGCAATCGGTCGCCGTCCTTCCGTGTGCTCGCAAGCGCCTGCACCCAACTCGTGCGTGACACCTTGACGCTCCCCACCCGCCTTTCTAGAGTCCGGGTTCGGAACGTTCGGGATTCAGTCCGAATGTTTCGAATCGCAGGGCTGCGGCCTATTGCTACGGACCACACGCAAGGGGCCCTGCTTTTCTCGTCGGGACATCTCCGAAGCAACTCCGAAAGTTTCGAAGGAGCGCATAATGGGCGACCCCGCACTGTCCCGCCGCGGTTTTCTGGCGGCCTCCGTGGCCGCCGGCCTGGGAGCGACCGCCCTCAGCGGTTGCGGCGGCGACTCGGACGGAGGGTCGTCCTCGGGGACGACCACGGTCGAGTGGTGGAACATCTCGACCACGGAACCGACCAAGACCGTCTGGGCCGGCCTCGCCAGGAAGTTCGAGGCCCGGCACCCCACGGTCAGAATCAAGATCGTCCAACTGGAGAACGACGCCTACAAGTCGAAGATGACCGCGCTGATCGCCTCCGGAAAGCTGCCCGACGTCTTCCACACCTGGGGCGGCGGTGTGCTCGCGCAGCAGGTCGAGGCCGGTCTCGTCGAGGACCTCACCGACAGCACCGAGGACTTCGCCGCAGGACTGCTGCCGGTCGCCAAGCAGCCCTACCTGCTGGACGACAAGGTGTACGGCATCCCGTTCGACATCGGCATGGTCGGTTTCTGGTACAACAAGGCGCACTTCGAGAAGGCCGGGATCGGCACGCCTCCGACCACCTGGGCCGGCTTCCTCGACGCCGTGCGGAAGCTGAAGTCCGCCGGCGTCACCCCGCTCGCCCTCGCGGGGAAGGAGAAGTGGCCCGGCATGTACTACTGGGCGTACCTGGCGATGCGCACCGCCGGCGTCGAGGCGCTGCGGAAGGCGGACGACACCAAGGACTTCACCGGCCCCGGCTTCGTGGACGCGGGCCGGCACCTCAAGGAGTTGGTCGACCTCCGGCCGTTCCAGAAGGGTTTCCTCGGTGCCGCCTACTCCAGCCCGACCGGTCAGGCCGCGACGGTCGGCAACGGCAGGGCCGCGATGGAGTTGATGGGCCAGTGGGCGCCGGTCGTCGAGGCCGACGCGGGCAAGGGACTCGGACCGGATCTCGGCTTCTTCCCGTTCCCCGAGGTCGAGGGTGGCCAGGGGAAGATCACCGAAGTGTTCGGCGGGGGCGGTGGGCACGCCCTGCGCAGGGGGGCACCGCAGGCGGCCGTCGACTTCCTGGAGTTCTTCGCCTCCGAGACCACCGACCGGGAACTCGTGCGGAGGACCGGAGTACTGCCGGTCGTCCCCGCCGCCGAGAGCGCCCTCGGCGACCGCAACCTCAAAGCCGTACAGACCCAGTTGAAGGCCGCCACCGGCTTCCAGCTCTACCTCGACCAGGCCTACGCGCCCGCCGTCGGCCAGGAGGTCAATGACAGCGTGGCCGCGCTGATCGCCGGGTCCAGGACACCCGAGCAGGTGGCGCAGTCGATCACGAAGACCGCCGGGGAAGCGCAGTAGCCGGCGATGACCTCCACCTTCCTTCCGGACCGGCGGACCGGCCCCGCCGCCGACCGGCCGGCACCGGGCGCGGCCCGCGGGCGGGCACGGCGGCGCGCGCTGAACTGGCTCACCGCCGTGGGCTTCCAACTCCCCGCGCTGGTGCTGTTCACCGGACTGGTGCTGCTGCCGATGCTGTTCGCGCTGTACGCCGCCTTCTACCGCTGGGGCGGCTTCGGCATGCCCTCCGACTATGCCGGCGGCGACAACTTCACCCGACTGTTCGAGGACCCGGTCTTCCTGGGCGACCTCTGGCGCTGCCTGGTCCTGGTCGTCCTGTCGCTCGCCCTTCAGCTGCCCTTCGCCCTGGCCATGGCCGTACTGCTCAACCAGCGGCTGCGTGGGAGGGCTGTCTACCGGACGCTGTTCTTCGCGCCGTACGTCCTGTCCGAGGCCATCACCGGCGTGTTGTTCGGCATGGTCTTCGCCCCCGGCGACGGGCTCGCCGACCACGTCCTCGGCGCGGTCGGCCTCGACGGCCTGGGCGGCGAGTGGTTCGCCGGACCCTCCTCCGTCATGGCGACCCTTTTCCTGGTCATGACCTGGAAGTACTTCGGCTTCCACACGATGCTCCACCTGGCCGGACTCCAGGCGGTCCCGGCCGAGTTGACCGAGGCCGCGCTGATCGACGGCGCGGGCCCCTGGCAGCGCTTCCGCAACGTCACCCTGCCGCTGCTCGCGCCCACCCTGCGCATCAGCGTCTTCCTGTCCGTCATCGGATCGGTCCAGCTCTTCGACCTGGTGTGGGTCGTGACCCAGGGCGGTCCCGACCACCACTCCGAGACGATGGCCGTGACCGTGTTCCAGTACGGCTTCAAGCGCTACCAGGTCGGCTACGCCAGCGCGATCAGCGTGGTCATGTTCGGCATCTGCCTCGTCTTCGCCCTCGCCTACCAGCGGTTCGTGCTCCGCCGTGACCTGGAAGGGGCCACCACCACGATGAGGGGAGCCGGCACGTGAGCCGCAAGACCGTACGGACCCTGCCGGTGCACGCGATCCTCGTCGCGGTGGGCGCGGTGATGCTCGTGCCCATGGCGTACGCCCTGCTGTCGGGCTTCAAGTCCACCGACGAGCTGTCCCGCAATCCGTTCGGCCTCCCGGACCGGTGGCTGACCGGCAACTACACCGGCATCCTCGGCTCGGGCGACTTCTGGCGGCTCCTCGGCAACAGCACCCTGATCGCGGTGGCGACGACCGTCCTCGTGGTCGCCGTGTCCGCGCTCGCGGCCTTCTCCTTCGCCCGTTTCGCCTTCCGCGGACGGGAGTTGCTGTTCACGATCTTCACACTGGGGCTGATGTTCCCCTTCGCGGTGGCCGCCCTGCCGCTGTTCCTGCTGCTGCGCTCCCTGGACCTGCTGGACAACCCGATCGGCGTGGTCCTTCCGCAGGCCGCGTTCGGGCTGCCGATGACGATCATCATCCTGCGCGGATTCTTCCGGCAGATCCCCGGCGAACTGGAGGAGGCGGCCACGCTCGACGGATGCGGCGCCTTCGGGTTCTTCTGGCGGGTGCTGCTGCCCATGGCCCGGCCCGCGCTCGGCACGGTGTCGGTCCTCGCCGTGGTCACCAGCTGGAACAACTTCTTCCTGCCGCTGCTGGTGTTCACCGACGGCACCTGGTGGACCCTGCCCGTCGGCGTCCAGCAGTTCCAGGGGCAGTACTCGGCGGAGTACGCGCGGGTCTTCGCCTACCTGGTGCTCGCCATGGTCCCCGCTCTCGCCTTCTACTCGGTCGCCGAGCGCCAGCTCGTCGGCGGCCTCACCGCGGGCGCGACCAAGGGCTGAACCATGGGAGCACGCCCTGGGTCACCTCCGGCTACGGACGGTGACCACACCCGGACACACGTCGGGGCCGGTGCGCACCGAGTGTGTGCGGCCGGCCCCTCGGATCGCTCGTGCTCTGCTCAGGCGGCGGTCATCACGTGCTCCGCGCCCAGCGGGCGGTGCGGAGCGATGATGCGGCCGTCGGGCAGCAGCTCACCGGTGTCCTCGAAGAGGAGGACGCCGTTGCACAGCAGACTCCATCCCTGCTCCGGGTGGTGCGCCGCGAGGCGGGCGGACTCCCGGTCGGCGGATTCTGCTGGCGGGCACGGCGGCTGGTGCTGGCACATGGGTGGGATCTTTCGCTGTGTCGTGGTCATGTCCGGTCCCCCGTGGTGATAAGTCGGTCGGTCCCAGTGTTGCCCTCTGGGCGTCGTTCCGCAGGGATTTGGCAGCACCGCTTCTCATAGGTTCATGACGTGTCACCCGCGCGGACGGTTCAGTCCAACTGCACTGCCTCTTCGGGTGGTTTCCCGTGGTCAGAACGGGCTAGTCCGCTCGGTGCGACCGTGCGCGCGGCTACGCAGCCGTACCTCATGTGCACACACGGTCGTACCCCGCTTCCCTGGTGGGAAGCGGGGTACGCGGGCCTCGGTCAGGCGGGTGAGCCGAGCAGCGGGACAGGAGTGGCGCGATGGGTCAGCACCGGCAGCAACTCGGCGACCGGAAAGGGCCGGTGCGTCGGTATGCCGGGCGGTGCCGGTGCCAGCGGGACGAGCAGGTCGGTGGCCGCCGGGTGGCCGTCGGCGCCGTCGGCGGCGCAGTCGCCGTGCAGCCACAGGGTGAGCATGTAGAGACCGGGCACGGACAGCAGTCGTGCCTGGTACGGCTGTTGCAGCGCCTCGGCCTGCTCCAGTGCGCGCTCGGTGGAGGTGACGTACGGGCCCTCGAAGAAGTGCGAGAAGGCCCAGCCGTCGGGGGTGAGCATGGTGTCCGCGGCGGCGACGGCCCGGTCGCCGCAACGGATCAGGAAGCGCCAGCCCGCCAGTCGGGTGGCGGACAGGCCCTGCGCGGTGATGCGGTCCAACACGTGGACAGGCAGCGGAAGTTCGGGTGTCGCGGGGCCCTGCGCGGCGCGCAGGGAGGGGGTGCGGGCCTCCCGGACCGCGGTCGGGGAACCGAGGGCGGTGAGGACGGAGCGCAGGGCGGGCGCAGGGGCAGGGGGCACGTGAAGCGGCATGTGGGTCGCCTCTCAGTCGACAGGCGCGGCGGCGCGAGGAGGGGTGGGGCGGACGGCGCTGTCTGCTCACGGAAGGCCAAAGGGGTGTGGGCCCGGGTCGGTGAACAAAGGGTGCGGCTCGGCCCGCCGCCCGTCGTGGTGACGGCAGGAACGCGGCAGGAACACAGGACCGAGGGCGCCAACCTTCTGCCTTGTGGACGAAGTTTATATGACGCATGTTCGGCCGTTGTTTCACCTATCCCATTTCGGTAAGTCCCGCAAGGCGCTAATGAGTCGTCGATTTGCGGGGCTCATCCCGATTCCCGAGCCGGTACCTCGCCGCTGACCTGGTTCTACGCGCCGGTAGCGGTCGGCCGAATGTCGTCGGCGTTTTTCACGAGGCGTTCGGGGCACCCGAAGATGCGAGTTGCAGCATGCCCCGTGAATGTGCCGCGGGGAACATCCGACAGACTAGCGGGCGCCGGGCCCGCGCGGGACGTTATCGATCGCCCGGGCTGGGCATCATCCCACCTGACCCGGGAGAGCCCGGCGGCCGGATCGTCGGCCCGCCCATCCGAGGAGGGACACTTCGATGGGGGAGAAGGTCGCGGCAGGGCAGTTCGACCTGTCCGATCGCCAGCGCTACCGCGAAAAGCTGCAAAAGTGCCTGACGGGACTTGAGCGCCTGCTGGGAGAGAAGCGGTTCGATCGCCCCAAGAACCTCATGGGGGTCGAGATCGAATTGAATCTCGCGGGTTCCGACGGCATGCCCAGAATGTTGAACGGGCAGGTGCTGGAGCGCATCGCGAGCCGAGATTTCCAGACCGAACTCGCGATGTTCAACCTGGAGGTCAACATCGCCCCGCACCGGCTGGGCGGACGGGTATTCGACCGGCTGGCCGAGGAACTGCGCACCTCGCTCGCCTACGCCGACCGGAAGGCCGGCGAGGTGGACGCGGGCATCGTCATGATCGGCATCCTGCCCACGCTCGACCGGGACGACCTGGTCTCCTCGAACCTGTCCGAGGTCGACAGGTACACCCTGCTCAACGACCAGATCGTGGCCGCGCGCGGGGAGGACTTCCGGCTCGACATCGAGGGCGTGGAGCACCTGGTCTGCACGTCCAAGTCGATCGTGCCCGAGGCGGCGTGCACGTCCGTGCAGCTGCACCTGCAGGTCACTCCGGGCCGGTTCGCCGACGTGTGGAACGCGGCGCAGGTGGCGACCGCCGCGCAGATCGCCGTCGGCGCCAACTCGCCGTTCCTCTTCGGTCACGAGCTGTGGCGCGAGTCCAGGCCGCCGCTGTTCCTGCAGTCCACCGACACCCGGCCGCCGGAGCTCCAGGCGCAGGGCGTGCGGCCGCGCACCTGGTTCGGCGAGCGCTGGATCACCTCCGCGTACGACCTGTTCGAGGAGAACCTGCGCTACTTCCCGGCGCTGCTGCCGCTGTGCGACGACGAGGAACCGCTGGAGGTCCTGGAGGCGGGTGGCATTCCCAAGCTCGCCGAGCTGGTCCTGCACAACGGCACGATCTACCGCTGGAACCGGCCGGTGTACGGCATCGCGGACGGCGTCCCGCACCTCAGGGTGGAGAACCGGGTACTGCCGGCCGGGCCGACCATCACCGACGTGATCGCCAACGCGGCCTTCTACTACGGCCTGGTGCGCGCCCTCGCCGAGGAGTCCCGTCCGGTGTGGACCCGGATGCCCTTCGAGGTGGCCGAGGCCAACTTCGACGCGGCCTGCCGGCACGGGATCGACGCGCGTTTCGTCTGGCCGCGCCGGGGCCGGTACGGCGGTACGGGCGAGGTCGACGCGGTGACCCTGGTCCGCGACGAGCTGCTGCCGCTCGCCGCCGCCGGGCTGGACGCGTGGGGCGTCGAGGCCGCCGACCGAGACCTCTACCTGGGCGTCATCGAGGAACGCTGCCGGCGACGGGTCAACGGCGCGTCCTGGCAGGCGGCGACCTTCCACCGCGCTCTGGAGCAGGGGCTGAGCCGTGAGGCCGCGCTGGCCGCGACGACACGGCGCTACGCCGAGCTGATGCACGTGGGCGAACCGGTCCACACCTGGCCGGTCGGTCTGCCCGAACCGGTACCGCTGGGCTAGCCCCGGACAGCCGGCCGTGGGCCGGTCCGCGGCCGGCGAGCGCTGACGCGTGCGGCGTCCCCGGCTTGTGCGGTGTGGGTGGAGCGGCGTCACTGTGAGTGGCCGAGGGGTGTCGGAGGGGGCGCTGGTCTGCGGTGGGGGCTGGGCGGGGCGTCGGGCTTCGCTGAAGTGCGGGCGGGGCGGGTGCTGTGCGCCGCTGGGCGCGGCGATTGACGGTCGTGAGCGGAGCGGCGTCGCCGTGGACGGCTGAGAGGTGTCGGGCGGGGGCGTTGGGTGGGCGTGGTCTGCGGCGTGGGTCGGGCGGGGCGTCGGGCTTCGCTGACGTGCGGGCGGGCCGGGCGCTGCCATTGAGGGTCGTGGGCGAAGCGGCGTCATTGTGGACGGCTGGAGGGCATCGGGTGGGCGTTGGTCTGCGGCCGGGGCTGGGCGCCGCGTGCTTCGCGGACGTGGGGGCCGGTTGGGCGTCGTGCCTCAGCGGCACAGGCCGACGTACGACCCGCCCCACAACGCTCAAGCCCCGACCGACAACCGGGTGCGCGGCTGAGGGCCGGTGGCGGAGACGGGGTGGGCGATGGGTGGGGCGGTCCGGGAGTCGGGCCGCGCTGAAGGCGCGGCGGGCTGTGTGTCGGCCCTCCGTGAGCGCACCGGGCCGCTTCTTCTCGGTCCCGCGATAGCGAGATGCGTCGAGCCGGCCCACGGGCCTGACGCCCGCCTCGCCCCGGCGGCGGCCGCCGGGTGGCCGAGGGCGGGGCCATGGCGGGGTGCTCCCAGGCGCTTCTGCGATCCTTGCGGGCGAAGGTGGGCCAGGGGTCCACGAGCCGGTGGAGGCAGGAGTGCAGGTGGACGCTGAGTCGGTGGCCGATTCCGGGATGCGGGAGCGCGATCCGCGGCGGATGCTGCGCGACGAGACGCTGCTCGTCCTCGCGCTCTCGCTCGGCGCGAGCGGTGTCTCCGCGCTGATCAGTTTCATCGGCTCGGTCACCAAGCCGGGCGGTCTGAAGGACCAGGCGGCCACCCTGAACGCCTCGGCCGCACCCGGCCGCCCATGGCTCGACCTCGCCTGGCAGCTCTTCGGCATCGCCTCCGCGCTGGTGCCCGTGGCCCTCGTCGCCCATCTGCTGATGCGCGAGGGACGGAGCATGCGGACGCTCGGCTTCGACCGCACCCGCCCGTGGCCCGACCTCGGCCGGGGAGCCGCCGTCGCGGCCGTGATCGGCAGCACCGGCATCGCCTTCTACCTGGCCGCCCGCGGCTTCGGCTTCAACCTCACCGTCGTACCCGAGGCGCTCCCCGACGTGTGGTGGAAGTACCCCGTGCTCGTCCTGTCCGCCCTGCAGAACGCGATCCTCGAAGAGGTCGTCGTCGTCGGCTATCTGCTGCGCAGGCTGGGCCAGCTCGGCTGGACCCCGGGAACCGCGCTGGTCGCCAGCGCGGTCCTGCGCGGCTCGTACCACCTCTACCAGGGCATCGGCGGCTTCATCGGCAACATGGTCATGGGCGTGGTGTTCGTCTGGCTGTACCGCCGCTGGGGCCGGGTCGGCCCGCTGGTCGTCGCGCACTCGCTGCTCGACATCGGCGCGTTCGTCGGCTACGCCCTGCTCGCGGGGAAGGTGGGCTGGCTGCCGACGGCCTGACGCCCGCCGCCGGCGCCGCTCAGGCGCGCAGCTCGCCCTCGATGACCGTGACCGCGTGCCCGGTGAGCAGGGTGCGCGCCCCGCGCAGACCGACGCGCACCAGCCCGCTGCGCCGGGACGCCTGGAGCCCGGTGAGGTCGTCGCGGCCGAGACGGGCCGCCCAGTGCGGGGCGAGTGCCGTGTGGGCGCTGCCGGTCACCGGGTCCTCGTCGATGCCGACGTTGGGAAAGAAGCAGCGGGAGACGAAGTCGTAGCCCCGGGCCGGGTCCTCCGCCCGGGCGGTGGCGATGATGCCGCGCGCGGAGTGGGCGCCGAGAGCCCTGTGGTCGGGGGAGAGGCCGAGGACGGTCTTCTCGTCGGCCAGTTCCACCAGGAGGTCGCCCACGTTCGGGCCGGTGTCGAAGGCGGCGGCCGGCTCCGCGCCCAGTGCCTCGGCGACCCCGGCCGACGCCGCCACGCGGGTGAGCGGGGCGGTCGGGAAGTCCAGGGTGACCGAGCCGTCCGCGGCGGGCGTGGCGATGAGCACGCCGCTGCGGGTGGCGAACCGCACCGGGCCCTCGTGGGCACCGGTGGTGTGCAGCACGTGGGCCGTGGCGAGGGTGGCGTGGCCGCACATCGCGACCTCGGCGGCCGGGGTGAACCAGCGCAGCGCCCAGTCCGCCTCGCCGCCCCCGGGCAGCCGGTGCGCGAACGCGGTCTCGGCGTGGTTGACCTCCATGGCGACGTTCTGGAGCCAGTCGTCGTCCGGGAAGACGTCGTCGAGGAGCAGTACTCCGGCCGGGTTGCCGGCGAAGGGGCGGTCGGTGAAGGCGTCGACGATTCGTATGCGCATGGCGCTGACGCTAGTGTCCGTGCCGGCGCCGCGCCCAAGTCCAATTCACGGATGCCGGACTGATTTCCGCCCGGCGGTCGCGCGGGCCGCCCACGCCCACGGGAGGAGCTGCGCCACCCCGAACGCCATCTCCACCACGAGGAACGGCCACAGCACCGCCGGCCCTCCGCGCACCAGCGTGTAGGCCATCCACAGGGAGAACAGGGCGCGCGCGACCCCGTCGAGCAGCCCGTGCTGCGGAAGGGGCCGTAGCACCCGAAGGGCGGACCAGACCACCACGACCGAGCCCATGAGGTTGGCGTAGAGCGTCTGCATCGGGGTGAGCGCGGGCATGGTGCCGAGACCCGCCGCGCCCCCCGCGGCCGACAGCAGACGGTGCACCAGGGCGTACGTCCAAGGAGTCGCGAAACCGGCCGTGACGACCAGGTCGTACCAGCCGCTCGTCCGTACGAGGCGCAGGTAGGCGGGGGCAGCAGGGCTCATCGGGGCTCCTCGGGAGGGCTCACTCGGGCGCCGCTCACGCTAGACAGCGGAGTACGCTCCAAGGTCAAGTCGACCGAGCGGGGGAGCCATGCGGATCGGAGAACTGGCCGCGCGCAGCGGGGTGTCCAAGGACACGCTGCGTTTCTACGAGAAGATCGGTCTGATCGCGGGCGACCGCCTGTCCAACGGCTACCGCGACTTCCGGCCGGAGACGGTGACCTGGCTGCGCCACGTCCGCACCGCCCAGTCACTCGGGTTCACCCTGGCCGAGATCGCCCGGTACGGTGCGGAACTGCGGGACGCCCCGGACGGTGCCGAGGCGCTGTCCGCCCTGCTGGCGGACAAGATCCGCCTCATCGACGAGCGCATGGCCGCGCTCGCGGCTCTGCGTGCCGACCTCACCTCCCGGGCCGGGACCGCCTGCCCGCTGCGCGCGGCCGAGGCCTCCTGAACCGTGCCCTGCCTACGATGGACCGCGTAGTCCATTTCGGAGGAGGCGGGCGTGGGCGCGAAGCTGACGGCGAAGGGGCGGGCGACCCGGGCCCGGATCGTCGAAGGGGCCGCCGAGGTGCTGCGGGAGAAGGGTGTCGCGACGGCGACCCTGGAGGACGTGATGGCGCGGACCAGCACCAGCAAGAGCCAGCTGTTCCACTACTTCGCGGCAGGCAAGGACGAACTGCTCCTCGCCGTGGCGCGGTTCGAGGCGGATCGGGTCATCGAGGACCAGCAGCCCGAACTCGGCCGCCTCGACTCGTGGGAGGCCTGGGCACGGTGGCGGGACGTGGTGGTCGAGCGTTACGAGGCCCAGGGGGACACCTGCCCGCTCGGCTCGCTGTTCCTCCAGGTCGGGCGTGCGACCCCGGGGGCTCGGGCGATCGTGATCGAGCTGATGCGGCGCTGGCAGGAGAGCCTGGCCGCGGGCATCCGGTCGCTGCAGGCGACCGGCAGGCTCCCCGCCGGCGTCGACGTGGACGCGCGAGCGGCGGCGCTGCTCGCCGCGGTCCAGGGGGGCGTCTCCATCCTGCTGTCGACGGGCCGTTCGACCCACCTGCGCGCCGCCCTCGACCAAGGCATCGAGGACCTGCGCCGGGCGGGCGCCGCCGTCTGAGCCGCTGCATCCGAGGCGGGAGGGCGGCTCCGCCGATCTCCTGAGCCGCGCTGCGGGACTCGGCCGCCTCCGGCCCCGCCTCAGCCGCCGGGGCCGCCTGCCGCCGGCTCGCGGAGGACTCCGCCTCTCTCTCCCCCCCCGCGGCCCTCGGACAGGTCATCAAGGACTTGCGTCAAGCGGGCTCTGTGCGGTCTGCACCTCTCCCCGCGAGCAGTGCCGCGTCCTCACCCGGCGATCACCGCCGCCGTGGTGCGGCCGCCGTCGACGTCCAGGACGATGCCGTGGACGAAGGAGGACTCGTCCCCGGCCAGGTACACCGCGGCGTCGGCGATGGCCCCGGGGGTGCCCATCCGGCCCGCGGGCGTGCCCTTCATCATGACCTCGGCGCGGTGGGCCTCCCCGGGGGCGGGCGTCTGCACCACGCCCGGGGAGATCGCGTTCACCCGAACCCCGTGCGGGCCGAACTCCGCCGCCCAGGCCCGGGTCAGGGTCTCCATGGCGCCCTTGGTGGAGCTGTAGAGGGCGCCGACCGGGATGCCCAGGCGCGCGATCCAGGAGCCGAGGTTGATGATCGTCCCGCCCCCGGCCTCCACCATGGCGGGCGCGACGGCCGCGGTGAGGAAGAACGGCGCCTTCACATTGACCGCGTACACCTCGTCGAAGGCCTTCTCGTCGGTGGCCGCCGTGGTGTCGCCGGGGTAGATGCCGGCGTTGTTGACCAGCACGTCGACACGGCCGCCGAGAACCCGTGCCGCCTCCCGCGCCAGTGCCGTCGAGGCGGCGGCGCTCCCGTCCAGGTCGGCCCGCAGGAAGTCGGCGAGGCCGCCGCGTGCGCGGATCCCCTCGACGACCTCCCGGCCGCGCTCGGCGCTGCGGCCCGACACGGCGACATGCGCACCCTCCGCGGCGAACGCCTCCGCGATGGCCCGCCCGATGTTGCTCGTCGCTCCGGTCACCAGGGCAGTCCTGCCCTCAAGTCGCATCGACATGATCCACTCCGTTGCTCGGTTCTCTCGGTTCCCTCGGTGCGAAGCCACTCTGCGAGCCAAAAAATGGACCTGCAAGTCCAGAAAACCCCTGTGCCCCAGGTGGATCGGGGGTTGTCGGGCGATCGGTTCCGATATATCGTTGAGCCATCGCGAACGATACGCGATGCATACGTGACAGATCATCGGTGGAATGGAGTGATCGCGATGCGTTCCCACGGATACGAGCGTGGACATCGGCACGAGGGTCCCGGCCACTGGGGCCAGGGCGGCTTCGAGGGCCGGCGGGCGGCTTTCGGGCCCTTCGGTCCCGGCGGCCCGGGTTTCGGCCCGGGCGGGCCCGGATTCGGTCCCGGCCCCTGGGGGCCGCGAGGACGCGGAGGCCCGCGAGGAAGGGCGCGGCGAGGTGACGTGCGCGCCTCGATCCTGGCCCTGCTCAAGGAGCGGCCCATGCACGGCTACGAGATGATCCAGGAGATCGCCGAACGCAGCGGCGGCGCGTGGAAGCCGAGCCCCGGCTCGGTCTACCCCACGCTGCAACTGCTGGAGGACGAGGGCCTGATCGCCAGCGAGAGCGAGGGTGGCAAGAAGCTGTTCTCCCTCACGGACACCGGCCGCAGCGCCGTCGAGGAGGGTCCGGAGGCCCCCTGGGAGGAGGCCTCGCGCGGGGTCGACTGGGAGGCCCTCAGTGAGATCCGTCAGGCCGGCTTCGGGCTGATGGAGGCCTTCGGTCAGGTCTGGAGGACCGGCAGCAAGGAGCAGCGCGAGAAGGCGCTGACCGTCATCAACGACGCCCGCAAGAAGCTGTACCTCATCCTGGCCGACGAGCACTGAGCGAACGGCCGTGAAGGCGCCTCGCGCGATACCCGCGCGGGGCGCCTTCACGTGTCCCGGCTCAGGTCACCAGACCGTCCAGCTTGCGCAGCGACTCGTTCAGGGCGGCCGTCGCGGAGTCCTTGAGCTTGCCCGCCATCAACGACACCGCGGCGCCCGTGAACTCGCCGTCGATGCGAAGGGTCGTGGCCTCCCCGTCGGGGGTGAGCGTGTAGCGGGTGGCGACGGTCACCGCCATCGGGCCCTTGCCGCGGATCGCGAGCACCCTGGCCGGCTCCAGCTCCTCGATGGTCCAGTCGACCTCCGCGGGGAAGCCCATCAGCTTCATGTTCTCCTGGAACGTCCCGCCGACCGCCAGCGTCTTCGGGCCCCCCTCGGGGAAGCTGGTGTGGGTCGCGTTCCACTCCGGGTACGACGGCCAGTCGGTGAGCTGGGCCCACACCTTCTCCGCCGGCGCCTGGATGCGTGCCTCCGCGCTGACTTCGGCCATGCGACCACCCCTTCGGGTCGGGCGTATCGGGCTACGGTGTCGCGGAAAGTAGCCGCAGAGGCGTGAACATTCAATACTGATGAACCGTCAGGATGGCGGCTGAGAGACGGACTCGGGCGAGCCGCCGAGCGCCGGCCGGGTCCCGTGTCCTGGCCGACCCGGCCAGATCTCCTCCGTAAGGATGAGATTCCGGCCGGGGTTGTCCACTCGCTGCGGGACGCCGGAATGGTTCCCCTCGTGGATGACGCCCCCCGTTGTGGCTGATGAGGTGGGGATGTGCAACCCCGTACAGCCCCCCTTGCCGCCCGGGACGAGGCGGCTGCGCACTTCGCGGACGATGCAGGGCTCGACGCCGAGCCGGCAGCGGTGCTCGCCGGTGCCCGCCGCAGGGCGGTCCGGGACGGGGACCGCCAGATCGACACCGCCCATCTGCTGCACTCCCTCCTGGAGCACGACCCCCAGGTGCGTGCCGCCGTCGGCGGGTCACCCCGGCTCGTCCGGCTGTTCGGCTATCTCGTGCAGCGCAGCATCGGCTACGGACTGCGCTGGCAGGGCACGGTGGAGGACTCCGGGGCGCCGGCCGAATCCCGCACCTCGGCCAGGCCGACCGGGCCGCCCGCCTCCGCCGCTGGTGCCGATCCTCCCGCCCTTGCGGTTCCGGCCGCTCGCGCCGCGCACGGCGGGCTCCGGGACGGCGCGGGCTGGTCGCCCTCCGCGGCCGCCGCCCTCGCCAGGGCTCGCGAGCGTGCCACCCGCCGGGGCGAGGACCGGGTCACCGGCACCGACCTGTTCGTCGCGCTCCTCGCCGACCCCCGGTCCCGCGCCGTCGAAGTCCTCGGACGCGCCGGCATCCCCGCGGGGGAACTGACCGCCCGGATCGAGAGCGCCGCCGAGCAGCCCCCCGGCGGCGATACGGCGACCTGCTGACGCTCCGGCCGACGGCGATACGGCGACCTGTTGACGCTCCGGCGCCCGGCGCGGCAGCCCGTCCACCAGCTGAGACAGGTGTCAACGGTGGTGACGCTCCTGTCTTCTCCTGTCATCATGTGCCGGTGCATACGTCAGTGAGCAGTCAGGGCGGCCGCGGCAAGGGCGTCGGGCTCGGTCTCGCGCTCGCCTCGGCCCTGGCCTTCGGCGGGTCCGGAGTGGCCGCCAAGCCGTTGATCGAGGCGGGTCTGGACCCGCTCCACGTGGTGTGGCTGCGGGTGACCGGCGCTGCCCTGGTCATGCTGCCGCTCGCCGTGCGGCACCGCGCCCTGCTGCGCCGCCGTCCCGCGCTGCTCGCCGGCTTCGGGCTGCTCGCGGTCGCCGGTGTGCAGGCCTGCTACTTCGCCGCGCTCTCCCGCATCCCGGTGGGCGTGGCACTGCTCGTCGAGTACCTGGCCCCCGCCCTCGTCCTCGGCTGGGTGCGGTTCGTGCAGCGGCGGCCCGTCACCCGTGCCGCCGCGCTCGGTGTGGTCCTCGCGGCCGGCGGTCTCGCCTGCGTGGTCGAGGTCTGGTCCGGGCTGAGCTTCGACGCGCTGGGCCTGCTGCTCGCGCTCGGCGCGGCCTGCTGCCAGGTCGGCTACTTCGTCCTCTCCGACCAGGGCAGCGACGCGGGCGACGAGGCCCCCGACCCGCTCGGGGTCATCGCCTACGGGCTCCTCGTCGGCGCCGCCGTGCTGACGGTCGTCGCCCGCCCCTGGGGCATGGACTGGCCGGTGCTGGCCGGTTCCGCGCACCTCAACGGCACCACCGTGCCGGCGTTCGCGCTGCTGGCGTGGATCGTGCTGATCGCCACGGTCACCGCCTACGTCACCGGAGTGCTCTCCGTGCGGCGGCTGTCCCCCCAGGTCGCCGGTGTCGTCGCCTGCCTGGAAGCGGTGATCGCGACCGTGCTGGCCTGGGTGCTGCTCGGCGAGCACCTGTCCGCACCGCAGATCGCGGGCGGGGCGATCGTGCTGGTCGGCGCGTTCATCGCCCAGTCCTCCGCGCCCGCCGACGGCTCGCCGCGGCCGGTCGCCCAGGGTGGTGCGGAACTGGAGTTGTCCGCCCGCGGTACAGCGGCCTAGGGTGCTGGACATGGCGTCTGACGCACTCGTCCTCCCGCCCCCGGCCGTCTGAGGCGGGCCTCCGGTACACACGCCCGGCGCATCCGCGCCGGGTACGACGGTGCAGCCCGCAGATGAAGTCCGCGCGCCCCGCCCGAACGGGTCGCCCTCGAACTTCCGCGCCACCGTGCGCGCTTCTGCGGAGAGAATCCCTTGTCGAACGTCGCATCCGGCCTGCCCGTGGGGCGTGGCCTGCTCTATCTGATCATCACCGGTGCCGCCTGGGGCACCGCCGGCGCCGCAGCCTCGCTGGTCTACCGGACCAGCGACATGGGCGCCTTCGGGCTGTCCTTCTGGCGCTGTGCGCTGGGGCTCCTGCTGTTGCTGGCCGGGCGCGGGCTGCGCCCGTGCGTCCGCCCGGCCACCGTCGAAGCCCCGCGCCGCCGGGCCGGCCGCGCGGTGGCCACCGGCCTGGGCCTCGCGGTGTTCCAGACCGCCTACTTCGCGGCCGTCGAGTCCACCGGACTGGCCGTGGCCACCGTCGTCACGCTCGGCGCGGGCCCCGTGCTGATCGCGCTCGCTGCCCGGCTCCTGCTGGGGGAGCGGCTCGGCGCCGGGGGCGTCCTGGCCGTCGCCGGTGCGCTCGGCGGGCTGGCGGTCCTCACCTTCGGCGGCTCGGCCGCGACCGTCCGCCCGGCCGGTGTGCTGCTGGCGCTGGTGTCGGCGGCGGGGTACGGCGCCATGACCCTGCTCACCCGCTGGTGGGGCCGGGACGGCAGTGCCGACGCGTCCGACACCACCGTGGGGGCGTTCGCCGTGACCGCCCTGTGCCTGCTGCCGTTCGCGCTGCACGAGGGCCTGCTGCCGCACACCGCCCATCCGGCGCGGCTGCTGTGGCTGCTGCTGTACACCGCGGCCGTGCCGACGGCTCTGGCGTACGCGCTCTACTTCGCGGGTGCGGCCGTCGTACGGTCCGCCACCGTGTCCGTGATCATGCTGCTGGAGCCGGTGACCGCGGCCGTGCTCGCCGTGGCCCTGCTCGGCGAGCGGCTCACCGCGGCCACCGCGGCCGGCACCCTGCTCCTGCTCGGCGCGGTCGTCGGACTCGCCGTGAGCGAGGCACGCGGGGCCCGGCGGGAGCCCGCGCCGGTGTGACCCGCGGGCCCACCGGCCGCGGTGTCCGTCACGGAGCCGACAGGTAGTCAGGCAGTTCGACGCCGGGCGCGAGGTCGGCGTTGGCGACGGGGGTTTCGTAGCCCTTGCGGAGCGGGACGACCCCGGCCCAGTGGGGGAGGTCCAGGTCCTCCGGCTCGTCGTTGGCGCCGCCGGTGCGGACCTTGGCCGACACCTCCCGGAGGTCCAGGCGGATCACCGCGGTGGCGGCGAGCTCCTTCTTGTTCGCGGGCCGGGAGTCGGCGGCGCGGCCCGCGACGACGTGGTCCACCAGCGCGTCCAGGGCCAGTCGCCGCTCCTCGGGGTCGGTGACCTCGTGCGCGACGCCGTGCACCACGACCGAGCGGTAGTTGATCGAGTGGTGGAAGGCCGACCGGGCCAGCACCAGCCCGTCGACGTGGGTGACCGTGAGGCACACCCGCAGGCCCGGGTCGGCCTGGCCGGTCATCCGCAGCGGGCGCGAGCCGGTGGACCCGTGGATGTAGAGGCGCTCGCCGACCCGGCCGTACAGCGTCGGCAGCACCACCGGCGCCCCGTCGCGGACGAAGCCGAGGTGGCAGACGTATCCCTCGTCGAGTATCGCGTGGACCAGTTCCTTGTCGTACGACGCCCGGTCCGCGGAGCGCGTGGGGACGGTGCGGTCGGTCGGCGTGTAGGCGGTGGTCCGCGCTTCCTCGGTCGTGCCCTGCATGAGGGGTCCCTCCTGGCGGTCTCTATTGCACTAGTGCATAATGGGCTTTGTGCTAGGAGAGTATCGGATCCAAGGACGGGGCGCAGCCGAGATTGCCGCCGGTGTGGAGCGCGCGGTGGGCTCGGGCGAGCTGCGGCCAGGGCAACCCCTGCCTCCCATGCGGGAGTTGGCGGCCCAGCTGGGGGTGAACGCGAACACGGTCGCGGCCGCCTATCGCATCCTGCGGGAACGCGGGGTGATCGAGACGGCCGGCCGCCGGGGGAGCCGGGTCCGGCCCAAGCCGGCCACCACCGGCCGTGAGGAACTCCGGGTGGAGGTACCCGCGGGTGGCCGCGACCTGGCCACCGGCAACCCCGATCCGGCCCTGTTGCCCCGCCTCGCACCGGTCCTGGCCGCGGCGGCCGAGCAGGGCGACCACCGGCCCGTCCTCTACGGAGACGATCCCGTCGACGCGGAACTCGCCCGCCTCGCGCGTGCCGAGTTCGACGCCGACGGCCTGCCGGCGGGACCGGTGACGGTCACCTCCGGCTCCCTGGACGCCATCGAACGCGTCCTCGCCGCCCACCTCAGGCCGGGCGACGCGGTCGCCCTGGAGGACCCCGGCTGGGGCAGCGTCCTCGACCTGGTCCCCGCTCTCGGGCTGCGCACGGTCCCCGTCGGTGTCGACGACGACGGACCGCGCCCCGACGACCTGCGCCGCGCCCTGGAGGCCGGGGCCCGCGCCCTCATCGTCACCGACCGCGCGCAGAACCCGACCGGCGCCTCCGTGACCGCGTCGCGCGCGCACGACCTGCGGGCGGTGCTGCGCGAGCACCCGGAGACCCTGCTCATCGAGGACGACCACGGCCACGGCATCGTCGACCTGCCGCTGCACCCGCTCGCCGGCGTCACCCGTCACTGGGCCTTCGTCCGCTCCGCCGCCAAGGCCTACGGCCCCGACCTGCGACTCGCCGTCCTCACCGGCGACGGCGTCACCGTCGACCGGGTGCGGGGCAGGCAGCGCCTCGGCCCCGGCTGGGTGAGCCTGCTGCTGCAGCGGGCCGTGGTCCGGCTGTGGGCGGACGGCGCGGTCGACCGGGCGGCGGTGGCGCAGTCGTACGGCGCCCGCCGGAACGCCCTCGTCGACGCGCTGGCGGCGCACGGGGTCACGGCGCACGGCCGCAGCGGGATGAACGTGTGGGTGCCCGTACCCGACGAGACCGGCGCGGTGGCCCGCCTCCTCCAGGCGGGATGGGCGGTCGCCCCGGGCGCCCGCTTCCGGCTGGCGTCCCCGCCCGGCATCCGCATCACCCTCTCACCCCTCACCCCCGAGGACATCGCCCCGCTTGCGGCCGCGGTGGCGACAGCGGTCCGCCCCTCCCCGATCCGCGTCTACGGCTAGGCGTACGGGGGAGGGTCGGCCAGGGCGGCCGAGTGAGAGACGGGGGTGATGGGCCTCCACCGCCCCGGCCTGCGTCCATGGCTGGGCGTACGAGGGGGAGGGGTGGCCGAGTGAGAGGCGGGAGGCTCGCCGTCCGCGCCCCGGCCCCCGTCTCCGCGGTTGCCGGGCATGTCGCTCACTCGCGGACGTGGCCGCGGTGGCGGCGGTCCGACCGTCCCCGGGCCGCGTCTGCGGCTAGGCGTACGGGCGGAGGTGCGGCTCACGGGGTCGAGTGCGGGGCCAGGGGGTTCTCGGCGGCCCGCGGTCCGGCCTTTTCGGCGTCCCGCGCTCTGGCCCGCGTCTCCGCGCTTGCCGGGCATGTCGCTCACTCGCGGACGTGGCCGCGGTGGCGGCGGTCCGACCGTCCCCGGGCCGCGTCTGCGGCTAGGCGTACGGGCGGAGGTGCGGCTCACGGGGTCGAGTGCGGGGCCAGGGGGTTCTCGGCGGCCCGCGGTCCGGCCTTTTCGGCGTCCCGCGCTCTGGCCCGCGTCTCCGCGCTTGCCGGGCATGTCGCTCACTCGCGGACGTGGCCGCGGTGACGGTCCGACCCCGTCCCCGGGCCGCGTCTGCGGCTAGGCGTACGGGCGGAGGACCGGCCAAGGGGGCCGAGAGAGGGGCAGAGGGCCTCGGCGTCCCGCCTCATCACGCTCGCCGGGTACGTCGTCGGCGCGATGCGGTGACGGCGGCGGTCCGCCTCTACCGCCGGGCCGCGTCTACGGCTGGGCGAAGGCGAGAGGGGCTGCCAAGGCGGCCGAGTGAGGGGCGGGGGCGATCGGCGTCCCGCGCCCCGGCATACGCCGAAGGGCGCCGCCCCCCGCTAAGCGCCCCTGCGTCGGACCTGCGTGAGTGCCGCCCCCGCCAGGACGACGACCGCCCCCACCGGGGTGGTCCAGCGCAGCGTCTCCCCGAGGATCGCCACGCCCGCGGCCGTGGCGATGACCGGGATGAAGTACGTGACCATCTGCGCGGTGGTCGGGCCGACCTCGGCGACCAGCCCGTACTGGAGGAGCACCGCCAGCCCCGTGCCCAGCGCGCCCAGCGCGGCGATCGCCAGCAGCGGCACCACGGAGACATGGGTGGGGAACCCGGCGAACAGCGGGGTCACGACCGCCAGCTGGAGCGTCGCCAGCATCAGCTGTGCGCCCGTCATCGACAGGTGGGAGTTGCCCGTGCCGGCCAGCTTCCGCCGGACGTAGATCCACCCCACCGGGTAGCTCAGGGAGGCGAGCAGCGCCATCGCCGTACCCCGCGCGTCCAGACCGTGGAAGCCCTGCCAGGCGCCGAGCACCGTCAGCACGCCGAGGAAGCCGAGGCCGAGACCGGCGACGCGCACCCGGGTGGGCCGGTCCTCGGAGAGGGCGACCAGGGACAGCGCCATGCCCCACAGCGGGGACGTCGCGTTGCAGATGCCGGCCAGCGTGGACGGGATCGTCAGCTCCGAGTACGCGAAGAGGGAGAACGGCAGGGCGTTCAGGAAGAACGCGGCGACCGCCATGTGGCCCCACAGACGGGCCCCGCGCGGCAGCCGCTCCCGCTTCACGGCCATCGCCGCCGCCAGCACCGCCGAACCGAACACCAGCCGCCCGAGCGTCACCTGGAACGGCGCGTACCCGTCCGTGCCCACCTTGATCAGCAGAAAGCTGAAGCCCCAGATCAGGGAGAGGGCGCCGAAGCGCAGGCGCCAGTCGAGGCGGGCGCGGGCAGGGGCGGGTGAGAGTGCGGAGGACTGGGTCCGGGGTGCGGTGACCGTGCTCATGGCATCAACGTTGCGTGAACCAACCTCGTAGCACAATCGAGATTTGTCACTCGATACCTCTTAGTATCTCTTACATGTTGAACTTCGAGCGCCTGCGCACCCTGGACGCACTGGCCCGGCACGGCTCGGTCAGCGCGGCGGCCGAGGCGCTGCACGTCACCACGTCCGCGGTCTCCCAGCAGCTGAGCAAGCTGGAGCGGGAGATCGGCCAGCGGCTCCTCGCCAAGAACGGGCGCGGCGTACGCCTCACGGACGCCGGCCGGCTGCTGTCGGAGCACGCGGGGCGCATCCTCTCGCAGGTCGAGCTGGCCGAGTCCGACCTGGAGGCGCACCGCGGCCAGGTCGTGGGCGAACTCCGGCTCTCGGCCTTCCCGACCGCCGCCCGCGGCCTGTTCCCGGCCGCGCTGGCCACCCTGCGTGCCCAGCATCCCGGGTTGCGCCTGCGCTCCAGCGAGCTGGAGCCAGAAAAGGGCGTCGCCGGGGTGGTGCGCGGCGATCTCGACCTGGCGGTCGTCCTGGACTGGTACAACAAGCCGATGCCCGTGCCGGACGGCCTGGTCAAGGCGCCCCTGCTGGACGATCCCGCGGAAGTCGCCATGCCCGCCGGGCACCGGCTCGCCGGCCGGGACGAGGTGGACCTCGCCGAGTTCGCCGAGGACGAGTGGATCACCTGGGGCGAGGGCGAGTTCTGCCACGAGTGGCTGATGTTCACGCTGCGGTCCAAGGGCATCGAGCCGATCATCGGCCACCGCGCCGGCGAGACCCACACCCAGCTCGGCCTGGTCGCCGCCGGACTCGGGGTGTGCATCGCCCCGCTGCTCGGCCGCCGTCCCGTGCCCGAGGGCCTGGTCCTGGTCCCGTTGCGGCAACGGATCCGCCGCCATGTGTACGTCGTCTGGCGGGCGGACGCCGACCGCCGGCCCTCGATCCGCGCGGCGGTCGAGGCCCTGCGCTCGGCGGCCCGCCGGCTCGACTGACCCCTACGCGCCGCCCAGCTTCCGGAAGTCCCAGGAGACGATCTTCTCCGGGGTCAGCCGGGCCCAGGCGTGCCGGCCGTCGTGCGGCATCTCGTCCAGGCCGAAGTTCTTCCGGGCGAACAGCGTCTCGGCCGTGTCGAGCTCGGCGCACAGCTCACCGGTGCGCGGCACCTCGCCCACGAACTCCACCCGGCCGGCCAGCTCGACACCGCGCAACTGGTCGTACTCCTCGCCCGAGTCGACCACGACCGCCACGCGCGGATCGCGGCGCAACTGCGCCCAGCGCCTGCTGCGCACCACCGAGTACAACCACAGCGACGTCCCGTCCCAGGCGAACCACAGCGCGCTCACGTGCGGTGCGCCGTCCGCCGAGACGGTCGCGACCCGGCAGGTGCGCTGGGCGGTGAGGAACTCGTCCAGCTCGCCCGGCGTCATCATGATCTTCCGGCCCCGGCGCTGCTGAGTGACGGTCATTCGGCCCCCTCTTCTCCCACGTCGTGCCAGAGAACCACCCTGTGCCGGTGATCCTCTGACATCACGTCAAAAAAGGGAATGGCCCGTCTTCCACCCGCGCCCGGACGCGGCTACTCTCACCGCCCCGAGCCCCGGTGAAAGGGTGCGTGATGCCGTCGTACGAGCAGCTGCGCGACCTCCTCGACCCCGCGCACACCGTCCTGCTCACCGTGGAGTGCCAGCGGGGGGTGGTCGGACCGGACAGCGCCCTTCCCGAACTCGCCCGCGAGGCCCGCTCCTCCGGAGCCCTGGGCAATGTATCCCGGCTGGTCGCCGCCGCGCACCGGACCGGCGTCCAGGTGATCCACGCGGTCGCCGAGCGCCGCCCGGACGGCCGGGGCGCGAACCGCAACGCCCGCCTGTTCCGCGCCGCCGGACGGCTCCCCGTCCAGCAGCTGACCGGCACCACCGCGGTCCGGGTCGCGCCTCCGATCGAGGTCTCCGAGGAGGATCTCGTCGTACGGCGGCTGCACGGCCTGTCCCCGATCCACGGCACCGGCGTCGACGCCCTGCTGCGCAACCTCGGCTGCCGCACGCTGGTCGTCACCGGGGTCTCGGCCAACGTGGCCGTGCCCAACGCGGTGTTCGACGCCGTGAACCTCGGCTACACCGCCGTCGTGCCGGCCGACGCCGTCGCGGGGGTGCCTGCGGACTACACCCCCGCGATGATCCGCAACACCCTCGCACTGGTCGCCACCGTCACGACCACCGACGACGTCCTCGGCTGCCTGCTCCCGCGACCGGCGGGACCGACCCCGCTCAGGCCAGCTTGATGTCCTCCCCGGAGACGGTGATCTTCGCCGCGGGCAGCGGCTTGGTCGCCGGTCCCTTCTTCACGCTGCCGTCCTCGGCCGAGAAGTGGCTGTTGTGGCACGGGCAGACGATGACGCCGTCCGCCACACTGCCCACCGCGCAGCCCTGGTGGGTGCACTTGGACGAGAACGCCTTGAACGTGCCCGCCGCCGGCTGGGTGACCACGACACCCTGATCCTTGAATATCTTGCCGCCCCCCTCGGGGATGTCCGAGGTCTTGGCGAGCGTGCCGCCGGCGGCCTGCCCGGCCCCGGTGTCGACGGTGTCGGACGAGTCGCCGCCCGAACCGCAGGCGGTCAGCGCGGCGGCGAGCCCTGCCGCTCCCGCCGCCGCCATGACGGTACGGCGGGCCGGTCCCGATGCGGGCTGGGGCGAAGCGCTGGTCATGTGGGCAATCCCTTCCGCGGAGCTCGACGTGATCCGTCATGGGGTACGGCCCCGGGGCCGCGGCCGTTCAGACGGGCACCCAGATCCTTGCGGCCGGGTGGTGAGCGGGCCGTAAGCCGTGGCTGTGAGCCCGCTGTCGGCCGGGCGCCCGCCGCGATCAGTAACCTGGGGCGATGCTCAAGGAAGTCACCGCCACCCGTTACATCACGCCCCTGCGTGAGGGGGGCTCGCTGCCGGGACTCGTCGAGGCCGACGACTTCGGGACGTACGTCATGAAGTTCACCGGTGCCGGACAGGGCCGCAAGACACTGGTCGCCGAGGTGGTCTGCGGCGAGCTCGCCCGGCGCCTCGGATTCCGGATGCCCCGCCTGGTCACCGTCGAGCTTGACCCGGTGCTCGGGCTCGGCGAGCCCGAACAGCAGGTGCAGGACCTGCTCCGGGGCAGCGGCGGCACCAATCTCGGCATGGACTTCCTGTCCGGTGCCCTCGGCTACGACCCGCTCGCCTTCGAGGTGAGCGCGGAGGAGGCCGGACGGATCGTCTGGTTCGACGCGCTGATCAACAACGTCGACCGGTCCTGGCGCAACCCCAACCTCCTGGTGCACCGGGAGGAACTGTGGCTCATCGACCACGGCGCCACGATGATCTGGCACCACAACTGGCCCTCCGCCGAGGCATCCGCGGCCCGTCCCTACGACGCCGCCGACCACGCCCTCGCCCGTTTCGCCCCGGACGTCGCCGCCGCGGCGGCCGAACTGGCACCCAGGGTCACCCAGGACCTGCTGGACGAGGTCACCGCCGAGATCCCCGAGGCGTGGCTCGCCGGGGAGCCCGGCTTCGACACCCCGGACGACCTGCGCAGGGCCTACGCGCGGCCGCTGCTCGCGCGGGCCGCCGTCGTCGCCGGACGCATCACCGGCATCGGCTCCGAGGAGGGCAAGTGAGCGAGCGCCACATCCACATGGCCGGCCATGTGACCGAGCGGCACATCACCCGGGCGGGCCAGGGCGGCGACCGGGACGTGTTCGAGTACGCGCTGCTGCGGGTCGTACCGCGCGTGGAGCGCGGCGAGTGCATCAACGCGGGCGTCATCGTCTACTCCCGCGCCCGGGCCTACGTGGGCGCTCGCACCCATCTGGACGAGGCCCGGCTGCTGGCACTGGACCCGCGGGCGGACCTCGCCGGGATCCGGGCCGCGCTCGGCGCCGTGGAGAAGGTGTGCGCGGGCGGGGACGGCGCCGGCCAGGCGGCCGGTGACGACGCCGGACGGCGCTTCCGCTGGCTGATCGCGCCGCGTTCCACCGTCGTCCAGCCCGGGCCCGTGCACACCGGTCTGACCACCGACCCGGCCGCCGAGACGGAACGGTTGCTGGACCTCCTGGTGAGGTAATGGATCACACCGGCCGGATGTGCCGTTGACACCGGGTGCCAGGGCTTCTAGCGTCACGGGTGCTGAAGGTACTAAGCGGTCGCTCACCGCATGAGGGGCCTCCGACGGGGGCCCCGACAGGTTCTCTCAAGGGCGAGGAGAAGCAGCAATGTCCACCACTGAACAGCGGGTCGCGGTAGTCACCGGCGCGGCGCGCGGCATCGGCGCCGCTACCGCCGTACGGCTGGCCGCCGAGGGTCGCGCGGTCGCCGTGATCGACCTCGACGAAGCCGCCTGCAAGGACACCGTCGAGAAGATCACCGCGGCCGGCGGCAAGGCCGTCGCGATCGGCGCCGACGTCTCCGACGAGGCGCAGGTCGAGGCGGCCGTCGCCCGGATCGTCGAGGAGCTGGGCGCCCCGACGATCCTTGTGAACAACGCGGGCGTGCTGCGCGACAACCTGCTGTTCAAGATGAGCGTCTCCGACTGGGACACCGTCCTGAACGTGCACCTGCGCGGCTCCTTCCTGATGACCAAGGCCGTCCAGAAGCACATGGTCGACGCCGGCTTCGGCCGGGTCGTCAACCTCTCCTCCTCCTCGGCGCTCGGCAACCGCGGCCAGGCCAACTACTCCGCCGCCAAGGCCGGTCTGCAGGGCTTCACGAAGACCCTCGCCATCGAGCTGGGCAAGTTCGGCATCACCGCCAACGCCGTGGCCCCCGGCTTCATCGCCACCGAGATGACCAAGGCCACCGCCGACCGCGTCGGCATGGGCTTCGACGACTTCAAGGCCGCCGCCGCCACCCAGATCCCGGTGCAGCGCGTGGGCGAGCCCGAGGACATCGCCAACGCCATCGCCTTCTTCACGGGCGAGGCGGCCGGCTTCGTCTCCGGCCAGGTGCTGTACGTCGCCGGCGGACCGCTCGACTAGGGACCTTGGGGAATCACCGACATGACTGAACTTCCGGAGCTGTCCGGCCGGGTCGCCCTCGTCACGGGCGCCAGCCGCGGTATCGGCCACGGCGTCGCCGAGGCGCTGGTCGCCCGCGGCGACCGCGTCTGCATCACCGGCCGCAACGAGGACGCCCTCAAGGAGGCCGTCGACCGGCTCGGCGCCGAGCGTGTCATCGGCGTCGCCGGCAAGGCCCACGACCTCGACCACCAGACCGAGGCCGTCGAGCGCACCATGGAGGCCTTCGGCCGCCTCGACTTCCTCATCAACAACGCCGGTACCAACCCGGTGTTCGGCCCGATCGCGGACCTCGACCTGAACGTCGCCCGCAAGGTCTTCGAGACCAACGTCATCTCCGCGCTCGGCTTCGCCCAGAAGAGCTGGCACGCCTGGCAGAAGGACAACGGCGGCGCGATCGTCAACATCGCCTCGATCGCCGGCCTCGCGCCCTCGCCGTTCATCGGCGCCTACGGCGTCAGCAAGGCCGCGATGATCAACCTGACCCAGCAGCTGGCGCACGAGTTCGCGCCGAAGGTGCGGGTCAACGCGATCGCCCCGGCGGTGATCAAGACCAAGTTCGCGCAGGCCCTGTACGAGGGCCGCGAGGAGGAGGCGGCCGCCTCCTACCCGCTCGCCCGGCTCGGCGTGCCCTCCGACATCGGCGGCGCGGCGGCGTTCCTCACCTCGGAGCAGTCGGACTGGGTCACCGGTCAGACGCTCGTCGTCGACGGCGGCCTCTTCCTCAACGCCGGCGTCTGACCGTCCGACTGCCGGACGTCCGTATCGGGCGCCGTTTCCCCACGGAACGGCGCCCGAAACGCCTCTGGAGATACATCCAGCGGCATGACAACGTAGTCATCGTTCAATCGATCAAGAACGCCTGCTTCAGAGGAGGTTCAGGGGCCCGGACGCTGCGGTATGGTCTGCCGACCCTTGGTATGGCAGATCGAGGAGCGTGCGCGTGTTCAACCGGAACCGATTCCTGCGGAGAGTCGCGGCGATCGCGTCCATATCCCTGGTGACCGGCTGCAGCCTGCTGTCCGACGGCGACCCCGACAGCGAGGGGCCGATCGTCGTGGGCACCACCAGCGCGCCCAGCACGCTGGACCCGGCCGGAGCGTGGGACGGCTCCTGGGAGCTGTACCGCAACATCTTCCAGACGCTCCTCGCCTACCCCAGCGGCGCCACCACCCCGCAGCCCGACGCCGCCGAGAGCTGCGCCTTCACCGACAACAGCAGCCGCACCTACCGCTGCAAGCTGCGCTCGGGGATGAAGTTCGCCGACGGGGACCCGCTGAACGCGGAGGCCGTCCAGCACTCCATCGACCGCATCCGCACCATCAACGCCCCCGGCGGGCCCGCGGGGCTGCTCGGCAGCCTGGACCGCGTCCAGACCTCCGGCGACCGCGAGGTGATCTTCCACCTCAACCAGTCGGACGCCACCTTCCCGTTCGTGCTGGCCACCCCCGCCATGTCGATCGTCGACCCGGACGACTACCCGGCCAACTCCCTGCGCAAGGACACCAAGGTCTACGGCTCCGGACCGTACAAGCTCCAGTCCTACGAGGAGGGCAAGCAGGCCGTCCTCGTCAGCAACGGCAACTACAGGGGCTTCGCCGACCGGCAGAACGACGCGGTGACCATCCGCTACTTCCAGGACTCGTCCACCATGGTCAAGGCGCTGCGGGACAAGCAGATCGACGTCACCTACCGCGGCCTCGCCGCCGACGACATCATCGCCCTGCAGCAGCACGACACCGCCGATCTGCAACTGGTCGACGGCGCCGGCACCGACATCAGCTACCTGGTGTTCAACCCCAAGGACCCCTGGGCCAAGCAGCCCGCGGTGCGCAAGGCCATCGCCCAGGTCGTCGACCGCGGCGCGATCTCGCACAAGGTCTACCGCGACACCGTCGACCCGCTGTACTCGATGGTCCCCAAGGGCCTCACCGGCCACGCCACCAGCTTCTTCGACGACTACGGGGACCCGAACGTCCCCAAGGCGCGCAAGATACTCACCGACGCCGGCATCACCCGTCCCGTCCCGCTCACCCTCTGGTACACCACGGACCGCTACGGCTCCGAGACGGCACTGATGTTCAAGGAGATCAAGCGGCAGCTGGAGGACTCGGGCCTGTTCACCATCACCCTCAAGAGCCGCCCCTGGAAGACCTATGTGGTCGGCTACCAGAAGGGCGAGTACCCGGTGTTCGGCCGCGGCTGGTTCCCGGACTTCCCGGACGCGGACAACTTCATCGCCCCGTTCGTCGGCCAGAAGAACGCGCTCGGCACGCCCTACCCGGCCAAGGAGATCACCGACCGGCTGCTGCCCCACTCGCGCGCGGAGAGCGACCGTGCCCAGACCGTCAAGGACATGGAGCAGGCCCAGCAGGTCATGGTCGACGACGCCCGGCTGATCCCGCTGTGGCAGGGCCGGCAGTACGTGGCGGCCAGCGACGACGTCTCCGGCGGCGAGCAGGCCCTCGACCCGTCGACGATCATGATGATGTGGACGCTGCACCGCAAGACCAGTTGGTGAACGGCCCTCGCGGCAGCCGTTGTCAGTGGTCGCCTGTAGGTTCTGGAGCAGTGACCGCAGGCCGTAGTTGATCGACATCGTGAGGACGTTGACGTGACCGACATCGCCATGCTGCCCGAGTCCTGGCGCGGGGTTCTGGGTGACGAGCTGGAGCAGCCCTACTTCAAGGAGCTGACCGAGTTCGTCGAGGAGGAGCGGGCGAACGGCCCTGTCTACCCGCCGCGCGAGGAGGTCTTCGCCGCGCTGGACGCCACGCCGTACGAGCAGGTCAAGGTCCTCGTCCTGGGCCAGGACCCCTACCACGGCGAGGGCCAGGGCCACGGCCTGTGCTTCTCGGTCCGCCCGGGGGTGAAGACCCCGCCCTCCCTGCGGAACATCTACAAGGAGATGCACGAGGAGCTGGGCCTGCCCATCCCGGACAACGGCTACCTGATGCCGTGGGCACAGCAGGGCGTACTGCTGCTCAACGCGGTTCTCACGGTCCGGGCCGGCGAGGCCAACTCGCACAAGGGCAAGGGCTGGGAGAAGTTCACGGACGCGGTGATCCGCGCGGTGGTCTCCCGGCCGGACCCGGCGGTCTTCGTCCTGTGGGGCAACTACGCGCAGAAGAAGCTCCCGCTGATCGACGAGACCCGGCACATCGCGGTCAAGGGCGCGCACCCGTCGCCGCTGTCGGCGAAGAAGTTCTTCGGCTCGCGCCCCTTCACCCAGATCGACGAGGCGATCGCCCGGCAGGGCCACCAGCCCATCGACTGGACCATCCCGAACCTGGGCTGACGGCCGCCGGCCCGGCGCGACGGCGCCGCCTGACCGGATATCCCCACGGCGCCGGTTAGCGTCGGCAGTGGACCATTGCCGACGTCCCGGAGGGACACCGTGGCGGAGCGACAGGAGCAGGCGGCGCCGGACGCCGTGCTGACACGGATCGGTCAGGTCGTGATGCTCCACCACGGCGGTGACCGCGAGGAGGCCCGCAGCCGCTTCCTGGACCTGTGGGCCGAGATCGGCGAGGACGGCACCCCCCTGCACCGATGCACCCTCGCCCACTACCTCGCCGACACCCAGGACGATCCCGCGGACGAACTGGCCTGGGACCTCAGGGCGTTGTCGGCGGCGGAGGAACTGGCCGACGGCCGCGGCGGCGATCCGCCGAGCGTGCGGGGGTTCCTGCCCTCCCTGCATCTCAACCTGGCCGCCGACTACGTCAAGCTCGGCCGTGCGGAGGCCGCCCGCAGTCATCTGCGCCGGGCCCGGACCGCAGCGGGCGCACTGGCCGACGACGGCTACGGCAGCGGGGTCCGGGCCGCGATCGGCCGGCTGGAACTGCGGCTGGGTGAGGACGGCGCGGCGGGCGGGGATCTGTGGGGGCCGCCCCGGCAGCGGCCCAGTTAGGACCGGCGGACCCGGGTCCTCCGGGTCCGATGGCCCCCTCAGTGCCCGTAGGCCCGTTCGCAGATGACCGATTCGGGGCTGTCGCCGCGCCAGCCGCCGTACCGCCTGCCGAGAGCGCAGACGTCCGGGGCCTGCGGGGCGGGGTGTGAGAGGTCCGGGACATCGACACCCGTGTGCCGGTGGCCGTCCGCCCTCCGCCGCTCGGGCCGGGGCGCCGGCGGGGCTGGCGCCCGGCGCGCGACCGGCGGCGCGGCCGCGGGGTGCGGGGCCCGGGGTGCGGAGTGCGCGGGGTGCCGGGGCGGGCCGACCCTCTCCAGTGCCTCCCGTGCCGGTGCCTGCACCACACGGGGCTCCGCGCTGCCGTCCGGCCGGCCCGCCGTCTGCTGCGCCCGCGCCGTGTCCGGTGGCGGTCCCGGTGCCGCCTGACGCTCGACCGTCATACAGCCGGAGAGGGCCGTGACGGCCACGCTGACGAGGAGCGCTGCGGTGGTGGTCGATCGATGCACCCGCGCCACTCTGGTGGTTCGGGTACCGGCTCGGCAGCAGGGAGTGGACGACGGGCCCCCGCACGGGTGAACTCGTGCCCCGTACGAAGGTCTTCGGAGGACCGAGGGTGACGTCCGGCGCCGCGGGGACGCCTCTCCCCGGGGGGTCTCACCGGCCCAGCATGCCCGCCAGCAGTTCCCGCAGGCCCGTGCGGATCGCCTCCGCGTCCGGCACCTCGGTGCTGAAGGACCCGGCCGCGCACGAGAACATCAGCCCGTCCGCCCAGGCCACCAGGGACAGCACATGCCGGGCGGGGTCGGGCGAGCCGACGGCCGTGAGCATCGCGGCGAGCTGCTCCCGGAAGGCGGCACCGGTCCGGTCGTAGAAGGCGCGCAGTTCGGGGCGGCGGGTGGCTTCCAGGGCCAGTTCGTAGCGGGCGATCAGCAGGTCGCGATCGCAGGCCAGGGAGCGGTGGACGGCGAGTGCGAGCCCCTGCGCCAGCGCGTCGAGCCCGCCGCCCGGCTCCGGCATCTCCTGGACGGCGAGTACCCGGGCCTCCCGCTCGGCGTGCCGCCGCACCGCGAGTTCGAGCAGCGCCTGCCGGGTCCGCGCCACGTTCGACGTCGAACCGAGCGGCAGCCCCGCCGCCTCGTCCACCGCCCGGTGGGTCAGCCCGCGCATACCGCGCTCGGCCAGCAGGGTGAGGGCGGTGTCGGCGACGAAGTCGGCGCGGGAGGCCCCTGAGGTGCTCGGGGTGCTGGACGTGCTCGGCGTGCTGGGTGTGCTCTCGGGCATGGGGACGACCCTACCCACTTCACTACGGCTGTAGTATCGTCAACCCGTACTACAGATGTAGTCCAAGGAGGCAGGGGGAGAGCCATGGCACAGCCGACGCGCGCGATCGTCATCGGTGGCGGGATCGGAGGTCTGACCGCGGCCGCGGCCCTGCACCGGCGCGGCCTCGACGTGACCGTCCTGGAGCGGGCCCCCTCGCTGGAGCCCGTCGGCGCGGCCATCTCGCTCGCCCCCAACGCCCTGCGCGCCCTGGACGTCCTCGGCATCGGCGACGAGATCCGCGACCTCGCCGCCTGGCAGGGCGACGGCGGACTGCGCACCCCACGCGGACGCTGGCTGTCCCGCTCCAGCGCCGAGGCCGCCGAAGCCCGATTCGGCGGCCCGCTGGTCCTGCTGCCCCGCGCCACCCTCGTCGACCGGCTCGCCGCCCTGCTCCCGCCCGGCACCGTGCGCACCGCTGCCGCCGCCACCCTCGCCGACCCGGGCGACCGCACCCGGCCCGCCAGGGTGACCGCCGGCACTACGGAGCTGGAGGCCGACCTGGTGGTGGGCGCGGACGGCGTCCACTCCCGTGTCCGCGGCACCCTGTTCCCCGAGCACCCCGGCGCCGTGTACGCCGGGTTCACCACCTGGCGCGTGCTGATCCCGGTGCCCGGCGTGGAGTTCGCCTCGCACGAGACCTGGGGCCGCGGCCACATCTGGGGCACCCACCCGCTGAAGGACGGCCGGGTCTACGCCTACGCCGCCGCCACGGCCCCGGCGGGGGAGCGGGTCCCGGACGACGAGCGGGCCGAACTCCTGCGCCGGTACGGCGACTGGCACCAGCCGATCCCCTCCGTCCTCGCCGCCGCCCGCCCCGAGGACGTGCTCCGACACGACGTCCACCACATCGCCCGGCCCCTGCCCGCCCACCACCGCGGCCGGGTCGCGCTCCTCGGCGACGCGGCCCACGCCATGCCGCCGACCCTCGGGCAGGGCGGCAATCAAGCCATCGAGGACGCCGTGGTCCTCGCCCACCACGCCGCCGACCTGCCCGCCTACACCGCCGCCCGGCTGCCCCGCACGACCGCGATCGCCCGCCAGGCGGTCAGGGTGGGCCGCCTCAACATGGCGGGCGGCCGCGCCGTCGTCGCCGTACGCGACACCGCGGTCGCCGCCCTGTCCAAGGCCGGACCGGCGCTGTTCCTGCGCGGCTTCGACGGCATCGCCGACTGGCGGCCCCCGTATGCTGCCGATCAGACACACGCAGGCAAGCGGGACAGGGAGCGCACGTGAAGGTCGGCTGCATCGGACTCGGGGACATCGCGCAGAAGGCGTACCTGCCGGTGCTGGGCACGCAGCCGGGAGTCGACCTGCACCTGCAGACCCGTACGCCCGCGACCCTGCACCGGGTCGCGGACACCCTGCACCTGCCCGAGGACCAGCGGCACACGAGCCTGGACTCGCTGCTCGCCGCCGGCCTCGACGCGGCCTTCGTGCACGCGCCCACCGCCGTCCACCCGGAGATCGTCACACGGCTGCTGGAGGCGGGCGTGCCGACGTACGTGGACAAGCCCCTCGCCTACGAACTCGCCGAGTCCGAACGGCTGGTGGCCCTCGCCGAGCGGCGCGGAGTCTCGCTGTCCGTCGGCTTCAACCGGCGCTACGCCCCGGGTTACGCGCAGTGCGCGGACCACCCGCGCGAGCTGATCCTCATGCAGAAGAACCGGATCGGGCTGCCCGAGGAAGCCCGTTCGATGATCCTCGACGACTTCATCCACGTCGTCGACACCCTGCGGTTCCTGGTGCCGGGTCCGGTCGACGACGTCACCGTGCGCGCCCGCGTCGAGGACGGGCTGCTGCACCACCTCGTCCTCCAGCTCGGCGGGGACGGCTTCACCGCGCTCGGCGTGATGAACCGGCTCAGCGGTTCGGCCGAGGAGATCCTCGAGGTCTCCGGACAGGACACCAAGCGTCAGGTGCTCAACCTCGCCGAGGTGATCGACCACAAGGGCCAGCCGACCGTCCGCCGCCGCGGCGACTGGGTGCCCGTGGCCCGGCAGCGCGGCATCGAGCAGGCGGTCCTCGCCTTCCTCGACGCCGTACGCGCCGGGAAGGTGCTCAGCGCCCGGGACGCGCTGGCGACTCATGAACTGTGCGAGCGCGTGGTACGAGCGGTTCAGGACCGTTCCGGCGCAGCCTGAGCGCCCGCACCCCCTCCGCCCCGCACAGCGCGGCCAGCACCAGCAGCGCTCCGTGCACCGGCCAGTCGCCGTAGCGGACGTACGGCGTGACGCCGTGCGCGAGCGGTACGTCGTACACGCGCGCGGTGCTCTCGTCCGTGCCGAGCCACGGGCCGAGGCGCTGTCCGCCCGGTCCGTACACGGCCGAGACGCCGGTGAGCGTGGCGTGCACCATCGGGCGGCCGGTCTCCGCCGCACGCAGCGCCGCCAGCGAGGCGTGCTGCTCCGGAGCCCAACTGTGCTGGAACGAGGACGTGGAGGTCTGCCCGAGGAGGAGGTCCGCGCCGTCCTCCGTGAGATGCCGGCTCATGTCCGGGAACGCCGTCTCGAAGCACACCAGCGGACCGATCCGCAGCCCGTGCCCGACGTTCATCACGACCTGCTCGGTGCCGCGCCTGCGGTCCTCGCCCGCCGCCTTGCCGACCGAGGTGGCCCAGCCCAGCAGCGAGCGGGCCGGTATGTACTCACCGAACGGCACCAGCCGCATCTTGTCGTACCGCTGACCGGTCGGGCCGTCCGGGCCGACCAGTACCGAACTCTTGTAGATCCCGGGCCGGTCGGAGCGGCGGGCGTCCACGTTCACCAGCACGTCGGCGCCGGTAGCGCGGGACAGCGCCGCGACCCGCCGGGCCAGGTCGGGCCGGTCCCCCAGGTCGAAGCCCACGCTGGACTCACCCCACACGACGAGGTCGACGTCCTGGCCGGCGAGCCGCCGGGTCAGCTGCTCCTCGCGGTCGAAACGCTTGTCGCCGCTGTCCTGCCCGTCCACGACGCCCGGTTGGACGACGGCGATCCGCACCCGCCCGTCGGCGTCCGGGTGCGGTGCCCACGCCCACGCCGCCGAGGTCGCGGCGGCCGTGGCGACCAGGGAGGCCACGGCCGGCACCCGCGACTCGCGCACGGACACCAGGACGGCCAGGGCCACGTTGACCGCCACCACCAGGAAACTGAGCAGCCACACCCCGCCGACCGAGGCCAGTCGCAGCGCCGGGCCCACCTGCCACTGGCTGGAGCCCAGCATGCCCCACGGTCCGCCCAGCCCCTGCCAGGACCGCACCAGCTCCACCGCCAGCCAGGCCGACGGCAGTACCAGCAGCGCGGCGGCGCCCCGGCCCGGTGACGGAGCCCCGCCCAGGAAGCGGTGGATCAGCATGCCCCAGGGAGCCCAGAGCGCGCCCAGCAGGACGGCTATGAGAAAGATGAACACGTGCAGGCTCGGCAGCAGCCAGTGGTGCACCGCGACCAGGAAACCGAAGCCGCCCCACCATCCGTCGTACGCCGCCCGCCGTGCCGTCGGCGCCGAGCGGGTCAGCAGTATCCAGGGGACCAGTGCCACGTACGCGAACCACCACAGGGAGGGGGCCGGGAACGCGAGCACGGGCAGGGCACCCGCGAGGGCGGCGGCAACGGAGCGCCGCCAGGGGGAGGTGAGCCAGTGGCCGATCGTCCTCATAAGGACCCTCTTTACCCAGCACTGGCTCCAGTGTGCGCGTCGCGTCGGATCTCCGACAGTGCGTCGTCGCGGGGGAGCGGTGCGTGGCGAGGTGCGGGGCCGGTGGGTGCGCTGCCGGGGACCCGGCACCGCACCCACCGAGTGCTCAGTCCCGCAGGTCCGCGGGTCTGCGTTCGGGCAGGCGGCGCCACTTCTCGTGGACGACGACCTCGCTGAGCCGCCAGCCCTCCCGTGTGCGCAGGAGCCCGAAGTCGTAGCGCCCGCCGCACACCAGGTCGGGCGCGGCGGGGCCGCCGTCGGACGTGAACCGCATCGGGTTGAGGTAGTCGGCGCGCACCCGGGCGGTGTCTCCGGTGTCGTGGTCCAGGAGGCCGAACCGCACCCGTCGGTTCACGATCAGATGCTGGCGCATGTCGAAGAGGGCCAGGCTCTCGGCCAGCCATCCGGCGACCTGTGCCGCGTCACCCTCGATGCCGCCGGCCGAGCGGTAGTCGGCCCGCCCGTCGGCGGTGAACAGCCGGCGGTACGCCGTCCAGTCGCCGTCGTCCACCGCCCCCGCGTACTCGGTGATCAACTCGTCCACGGCCAGACGGTCCAATACGGTGGCGAGCTCAGCGCGCTGCGTCATCGGCACAGTTTTGGGCATGGGCGGCGCGGAGCCAAGAGGGACGCCCGAGATCGGGTGACGCGTGGTGTGACCGGAACGCGAACCCGCCCGTGCGCACGAACACACCGTCGAGAACGAACCGCAGTTCCGAGCGTCCCTGTGCGCCAGGGCCTACTCCACCTCGATGCCGTAGTCCGTGACGAGCTCCTCCAGGCCGCCCGTGTAGCCCTTGCCGCCGAGGACGAAGTCCCAGTCGCCGTTGGATCTGCGCCGGAAGGAGCCGAGCACCAGGGCGGTCTCGTCCGGCCGGCCGTCGGAGACCTCCAGTCTGCCCAGTTCGGTCATCGCGGGGTCGAGGAGCCGGATGCACGCGTCCGTGAAGCCGGAGAGGTCGGCGTCCGGGTTGACCTCCGGATCGACGGCGGCGACGAGGACGAACCGGTCGGCCTCACTCGGCAACGCGTCGAAGGAGACGCAGATCGCGGCCTTGTCGGGCGCGTTCGCGGGCAGGGCACGCACGGTCCCGTCCGGCGTCCGCGGATTGTTGAAGAAGACGAAGTGGTCATCGCTCAGGACGCGGTTGCCGCGGCAGACCAGCGCGCACACGTCCAGGGCGACACCTCCCGTCCACGACATGCCCAGGACGTTGTAGTCGTCGGGCAGCCGGGGACCGGCGACCGGAGCCGACGGCCGCGTTCCGGCGCGGCGGGCACCGTCGCCCAGTCGGCCGCGGAGCCCATGACGGTGCAGCAGGTCGACGAGTTCGGTTCCCGGTATCAGTTCCAGCGGCTTGCCGTTGGCGAAGGTGTGGGAGCCGGGGCCGAACCCCGACGTCGTCACGAGCACACCCTTGTTGGCGCCGGCGTCCTGGACGGTGCCGTACAGGTCGCGCACGGCGGTGGGCGGCACCGTGTTGCGGTAGCGCTTCACCTGGACGACGATCTTGCCGCCCCGGATCGGTGCCGGGTCCAGGGCGTCGACGTCCACCCCGCCGTCGTTGGAGCGCTGGGTGGTGACCGCCTGCATGCCCATGGCCCGGAAGAGATCGGCCACGAGGTTCTCGAAGGCGATCGGATCCATCTCGTACAGGTCGGGGTCCTCGTCGCCGCCGTGCGTGACGACACGGTTCCCGACCTCCTGCGGCCGGCGGCTCGGCCGCACCGGCGCGAGCTGGTCGGGCCGGGCGGAGAGCTGTCCGCGCAGTCCGTCGGCCAGGCAGCTGCAGGCGTCGACCTGGGCCAGGTGCAGATCGCGGAAGGTCGAGCGCGCGGCCATGACGGTCGCGAGGTAGATGTGGCCCGGCCGGCCCGTCGTGGGGTCGTGCCCGTCCACGAATCCGTTCAGGGTCACCGACTCGAGCGCGCCCAGCTCGTCGGCGGCGAAGAGTTCGTGCGGGACGAGCAGCATGCACTGCGCCAGAACCTCACGGTAGAGGGCCCTGCGTTGCCCCACCGGGCGGGGCGTCTCCTTCTCCTGGTCCAGGCTGGGCATGTAGCGAACGGACTTGGCCTCGGGGACGACGTCGTAGGCGGGCAGTTCCCAGTCGAGCACCAATTGCCCGGCTGCCGGGTCGTAGGCCGCCGCCACCTGGCGGGGGAAGCCCTCCGGCCACGCGGTGGAGGCGTACAGAGCGGCGGAGAAGTACTCGACCACCGCCTCGGG
Source organism: Streptomyces sp. 1222.5 (assembly GCF_900105245.1). Taxonomy (NCBI): domain Bacteria; kingdom Bacillati; phylum Actinomycetota; class Actinomycetes; order Kitasatosporales; family Streptomycetaceae; genus Streptomyces; species Streptomyces sp. 1222.5. Next base: position 7,215,564 of record NZ_FNSZ01000001.1, read on the forward strand.
ATCGCGGCGCCGGACCCCCTCGGTCAGCTCCACGACGCCGGCGTTGTGCCGCCGCACCTCGGCCAGCTGGGCGTCGGCCCACTGCTCGTACTCCCGCTGGTACGAGGCCAGTTGCCGCTGCCGCTGGGCCTCCGCAGCCTGGGCGGCATGCCAGTCCCGCTCGAAGCGCGCGCGGGCCTCCGCCTGCGCCTGGGCGCGGCGGCCGGCGGTCCACCCGCTCTGCGTCTGGTAATGATCGAAGTCGGGCATCGGCACGGGCCGCGCCAGCGGCCCGGGAGCGAACGGCCGGACTTCCTCGGGGCGCAGGAGGGCGGCGGCCCGGAAGGCCGGCGCCCGGCAACCCGAGGCGAGCAGACCTTGCAGCGAGGTGACCCGCGCGTCCAGTTCCTCGGTGCGGCGCAGCGCCTCCGCCTGCCGGTACTCGCGGTGACTCTGGACGGCTCGCCGCTGATGGGCACGCGCCTGCTGCGCTTCCTGTCTGCGTCGTCGGGCCTCGGCCTCCGACTGCCGCTGCTGCTGCCTCTGCATCTCGGCCCATACCCCGGCCAAGCCACTGGAGCGACGACTCATGTCCCGCAGGCCCTCCCCAAGGCACTCTGGTTGTCCCCACAACCAGGTGTAACGGTACGACTCTAGCCAGCGAGGACCGTCTCGCACATCCACTCGGCGAGAGGGGCCCACCGGAGTGTTCGTGGGGCATGCTGTCGCGGTGAGCGATTCTCCATCCCAGTGGCGGACTTGGCTGAACAGTCTGGACGCGGACCGGAGGGCGTCCGCGGACTGCTTGCGCCTTCGTTTCGAAGCGCTCGGCGCGGCCGACGCCGACGACCGGGCCAGGTCGGAGGTCATGGAAAACCTTCCGCACCTCGCACGGTTCGCACTGCTGCGGAGCCTGTGGCGCGCACCGATCGATGGGTGGGCCGATCCGGGCGCGTTCGCCGGGCTGCCGGCCGCCCAACGGCTCCTCGCCGCCGGAGCGGACGAGGATGACCTCGTTCGCCTGGCACGAGCGGTCGCCTACGAGGCGGTGTTCGGGACGCTTGACGAGCTCGACTCCGGCGGTGACGTGAATGCGTCGGGCATGGACGTCGGCTGGATCGTCATGGAGTCGGGCGAAGACGGTGCCCCGACCGGGCGAGCGCTCGCGGGGCTGCACGAAGACCTTCTGACATCGGACCCCAGTGGGCGTGATGGCGCCGATCTCTGGCGGTAGCCGTTCCGGTGGGCACGACGTGCCGGCGCCGGTGCGGCGCCTTGCCGGACGGTTACGCGGCTCAGGCCGCCTCGATGACGCGGGTGCGGATCGCTTCGGCCCATTTGACCACCAGCAGTTCGTACTCCGCGCGCTCCTGTGCCGACAGGGTGCCGCCCGCACGCAGCCACAGCGCCCGGATCTGCTCGTTCAGCTCGGCAGCGGAGCGAACGGAACCAGAGGGCATGGAATCGGGGGACATGCGGACAAGCCTAGGGGCAAGCACTGACACTGCGCTACCGCATGGCTACACAGAAGGTATGCGGTTGGTCACCGCCGACGCCCTCCCGCCGCCCTTCAGTCGACCCAGACCAGAACGCACATGCCCTGCTGGGCGGCCGCCCTGAAGAACGTGCTCGTGACGGTGAAGTACCGGTTCAGGTACGCGCGTACGTCGCCCCGGAAACCGTCGAACCCGCAGGCCACGGCCGCCGCGGAGGGGTCCGCCGGCAGGGTGGCGAGGACATCGTCCAGGGCGAACTCGTCGAGGGCGCGGGAGATGTCCGAAACGGCGGCCGGTGACAGGAGTCGGGGCGGGCCGTCATACCCGTCGTAGACCTCCGGGTGGTCGAGGAACTCCACGTCCCCGCCGGGGTCGCCGCTGGTCACCCTGTCGAGCAGCCGGTCCGCCGCGGTGTCCCCGAGCCGGTCACGGCAGTACCACTTGAGGCCCCACAGCGCCCAGTCCGCGTCCAGGGTGTCGTGCGCCGGCGGGCCCCAACCCGGCTTCGCCTCCACCGAGTCGAGTGCCGAGGCGCGGCAGCGCTCCAGATAGGCCGGGGTGATGCGGGCGAACTGCTGGGTGAGGGCCATGCGTCCGGAGCGTAGCCCGCGGGGTCCGTCGTCAGCTCGCCGATTCCGCCGCGTGCGGGCTCAGCACATCCGCCGAGACCAGGGCGATGATGACGACGCCGAGGGCGATGCGGTACCAGACGAACGGCATGAAGCTCTTGTTGGAGATCCACTTCATGAACCACGCGATGACCGCGTACCCCGAGGCGAACGCGATCACCGTCGCGAACAGCGTCGGGCCCCAGGCCACATGACCCTCGCTCACCGAGTCCTTCACCTCGAAGGCGCCGGACGCGAGCACCGCCGGGATGGCCAGCAGGAAGGAGTAACGGGCCGCCGCCTCGCGCCGGTAGCCCATGAACAGGCCGCCGCTGATGGTCGCGCCGGAGCGGGAGACGCCCGGAATGAGGGCGCAGGCCTGGCACAGGCCGAACACCAGGCCGTCCCTGACGCTCAGGTTCTCCAGGGACTTGCGCTGCTTGGGCGCCCGGTGCCGGCCGCCCGTCTCGTCCCGGGCCGCCAGCCGGTCGGCTATGCCGATGACGACGCCGACGACGATGAGCATCGTGGCGGTGATCCGCAGATCCCGGAACGGCCCCTCGATCTGGTCCTTCAGCGTCAGACCCAGCACACCGATCGGGATCGAGCCGACGATCACCAGCCAGCCCATCTGGGCGTCGTGGTCCCGGCGCATGGCCTTGTCGAACAGCGAGCGGAACCAGGCGGAGACGATACGGCCGATGTCCTTGCGGAAGTAGATCAGGACCGCGGTCTCCGTACCGATCTGCGTGATCGCCGTGAAAGCCGCACCGGGGTCCTCCCAGCCCGAGAACGCCGCGGTCAGCCGCAGGTGGGCGCTGGAGGAGACGGGCAGGAACTCGGTCAGCCCCTGGACGAGTCCGAGGACGAGGGATTCAAACCAAGACATGGAGGTACGGCGTCCAAGTGCTGAGGGGTGAAAGGCCGGAGCGAGAAGTGCTGATCATGTGACGAAGGCAGCGTAGCGGGCCCGGATGACGGCAGGGCAACGGGGGTTGGACGGCAGTTCGATCAGCTCGACGTGTTCCGGCAGGGGCGTGATTCAGGCCGCGGCCGGTCCTGAGACCGTCCATCCCGGCGCCTGGGGGTGGGCCGTGAGGTCCTCGTGCCGTACCGGGTCGCCACAGGCCCGGCAGGTGACCACGGGCACCAGTTCGTTGCCGCAGGCGTGCTCGACGAGCATGGGCAGGTCGGTGCCCTGGCGGAGGTGGCGGTCGCCCCACTCCTTGAGGGTCATCAGGACCGGCTCCAGCTCCAGGCCCGCCGGGGTCGGGCGGTACTCGAAGCGCTGGGGGCGCTCGCTGTAGACCCGCTTGGTCAGGATTCCGGCGTCCACGAGCCGGCGCAGCCGTGTGGCCAGGACGTCGCGGGGGGCGCCGATGTTGCGCACGAGCTGGTCGAAGCGGCCGTTGCCCAGGCACACCTCCCGCAGGACGAGCAGGGAGTACTTCTCGCCGACCAGCGCGAGGGCGTCGGCGATCGAGCAGGGGCGCGGGTCTTTCGTGGCGGCCATGAGGTCAGTCTAGGAGGTCAGCCTCATTCAGGGTTTGATTTTCAAACTTACAGCGCTATGGTGAGTTCGGATTTCCTACTCACCGGTAGCTCCCGCTCCCTGCCGACCCTCCTTCCGGGGGGTGGGTACCGGGCGGCCAAGGAGGCCCGCACCATGCGCGACGCAGTCATCGTCGAAGCCGTACGCACGCCCATCGGCAAGGGCAAGCCGAACGGCTCCCTCGCCCACGTCCACCCGGTCCAGCTCCTCGCGCACACCCTGCGCACCCTGGTCGAGCGCTCCGGCGTCGATCCCGGGCTGATCGACGACGTCATCGGCGGCACCGTCGACCAGGTCGGCGAGCAGGCCATGAACACCACCCGGTACGCCGTCCTCGCGGCCGGCTTCCCTGAGACCGTCCCGGCGACCACCGTCGACCGCCAGTGCGGCTCGTCCCAGCAGGCCGTGCACTTCGCCGCGCAGGGCGTCATGTCCGGCGCCTACGACCTCGTGGTCGCGTGCGGTGTGGAGTCGATGAGCCGGGTGCCGATGTGGTCGAACGTGCCCGCGGGCAAGGACCCGTTCGGCCCCGGAGTCGCCGAGCGCTACCCCGAGGGCCTGGTCCCGCAGGGCATCAGCGCCGAGCTGATCTCCGCCAAGTGGTCGCTCACCCGCGCGCGTATGGACGAGTTCGCCGTCGCCTCGCACCACAAGGCCGCCGCCGCGTGGGAAGCCGGGCTCTTCGACGCCGAGGTGGCAGCGCTGGACGGCGTGTCCCGCGACGAGTGCGTACGGCCCGGGAGCACGCCGGAGATCCTGTCCGGACTCAAGCCCGCCTACTACGACCCCGGCTTCGCCGAGCGCTTCCCGCAGATCGAGTGGAGCGTCACCGCGGGCAACGCGAGTCCCGTCAACGACGGCGCCTCCGCCGTCCTCATCACCTCGAGCGAGACCGCGGCCCGGCTCGGTCTGCGCCCGCTGGCCCGTCTGCACAGCTTCGCCGTGACCGGTTCCGATCCGCTGCTGATGCTGACGGGTGTCATCCCGGCGACGGAGAAGGTGCTGCGCCGGGCCGGGCTGGACCTCGGCGACATCGACCTGTTCGAGGTCAACGAGGCGTTCTCCAGTGTGGTTCTGGCCTGGCAGCAGGAGACCGGCGCCGACCTCGCCAAGGTCAACGTCCACGGCGGCGCCATCGCCCTCGGCCACCCGCTCGGCGCCAGCGGCACCCGCCTGACCACCACCCTGGTCCACGCGATGCACGAGCGCGGTGCCCGTTACGCCCTCCAGACCATGTGCGAGGCGGGCGGCCTGGCCAACGCGATGATCCTGGAGGGCGTCTGAGCGCTCCAAGGCCGGCCACGTGACCTCTCGGCCGCGCGTCAGGCCTCCGGCCCGCCGGCCGGAGGCCTGACCCCGACGACCGGCCCGAGCCACTCGCCCGCCGGCTGCTCCGACGGCCGTCGGTCCGCTCCGCGCCGGCGGCAGGGCCGTTCACCGGCTCCGGCCGGTCGGGCCGGTGGACGGGCCGTTGTCGGCGGCCGGCATGAGGCGGCTCGGCCGTCGTGCCCGGTCGATCGCGGTCCGAACGGCCGCCGGACTGTTCCACGGCCGCCGGTCCGTCCCACACCGGCGGCAGGACCTGTTGCTGTGTGATCTCCCGGCTGCGTTCCGGTCGGCCGAGCCGGCGGTCGGCCGTTGTCGGCGACCGATCCCAGCCGCTCGGCCGCGGTTTCTCCGACGGCCGCGGTCCGCCCCGCGGCGGCGGTCGGGCCGAGGCGTTCGCCGTCGGTGGCGGGCTGCCCGGGCGGGCCCGGTGGCGGTCGGGCTGCTCAGTGGCCGCGCAGTTGGTGGCGTTTGCGCCAGGCCACCGCCGTGCCCACCAGCGCGGGTACGGCGATGCACGCCATCGCGATCAGGAAGGCGGGGGAGGTAGGGGCCGAGGCGCGGGCCCCGGCGACCGCGTAGGCGGCCGTGTTCGGGATCGAGCCGAGTGCCGTGGCCAGCAGGAAGGACAACCAGCCCATGCGGGACACGGCGGCGCAGTAGTTCGCCGCCCAGAACGGCACCCCCGGGAACAGTCGCGCCACCATCATGGAGCGGAACCCGTGCCGGCTGAGCTGCCCGTCGGCCGCCTTCAGCCAGCGGCCCCGCAGCAGCGGGCGCAGCGCGTCCTGCCCGAGGACACGGCCCAGCCCGAAGGCCACCCCGGCCCCGAGCACCGTGCCCGCCAGCGCCGTCGTCAGTCCCACCTGTGAGCCGAACAGGGCGCCCGCCGCCAGGTTCAGCAGGGGGCGCGGCACGAACGCAACGGTGCACAGGCCGTACGCCGCCCCGAACACGACGGCCGCGGCGGCCCCGCCGAGCTGCGGCGGCCAGCCGTGGGTCAGCAGCCGCTGCGGTTCGAACAGCAGCACGCACGCGGCGGCGGCCGCGAGCAGGGCGCAGAGCAGTGAGAGCCGGGCGTAGGGGGACAGCAGCACGCGTGTGCAGCGTGCGGCCGGTCCCGTGGGACGCAGCGGCGGCGGCACGGGGACGGTGAGCTCCGTGGCGGCGGCCCGGGGAGAGGCCGTGGCGGTGCCAGAGCGGTTGGCATCGAGCATCCGGTGACATTAACCGACGAACGTGTCTGATCGCCGTATGGTTCGTCTCATGACCGTCACCGGCGCGGCCCCGCCGGACGTACCGCGCAGCGCTCTCGCCGACACCGTGCTGGACCGGCTGACCACCGCTTACGCGGCCGCGGCCGATCCCGGGCGGGCGGCCGCCATGGGGGCCTACATGAAGGACGTCACGCCCTTCCTGGGCATCCCGACCCCGGCCCGCCGCGCCCTGTCGCGCACCGTGCTGGCCGGCATCGCGCGCCCCGACGAGGCCGACTGCACGGCGGTCGCCCTGCGCTGCTGGGCGCTGCCCGAGCGCGAATACCACTACTTCGCCGTCGACTTCCTGCGCCGGCACGCGGCCCGCTGCTCCCCGGGCTTCCTGCCGGTGACCCGGTACCTCGTCACGACCGTCCCCTGGTGGGACACCGTCGACCTGCTCGCCGCGCACGTCGTCGGCGCGCTGGTCGCCGCCGCCCCGGAACTCACCGCCGACATGGACGTCTGGATCACCGACGACGACCTGTGGGTGGCCCGCACGGCGCTCCTCCACCAGCTCCGCTACAAGGAACGCACCGACGCCGAGCGGCTGTTCGCCTACTGCCTGCGCCAGTCCGGCCACCCCGACTTCTTCATCCGCAAGGCGATCGGCTGGGCGCTGCGCGAGTACGCCAAGACCGACCCCGGGGCCGTACGGGACCTGCTGACGCGGGAGCGGGGCCGGTTCGCCCCGCTGACCGTGCGGGAGGCGCTGAAGAACATCGGCGCCTGACCCGGCCGCGGCCGGTTCCCGCGCCCCGCCCACCTGCGGCTCCCGGTCCCACTCACCGTCAAAAACCATTCGACGCCGGACAAACCGTCGGCGATGATCGGCGTCATGTTCCGGTACGCCTTCCTCCTCGCAGCATCCGCCGTCGCGGATGCGCCGAAGGCTGCCGTCCCGTTCCTCACGGCCGCTGTCGACGGCGCCCGAAGCTGACCCTCTCCGGATCGACCGGCGGACCCCGCAGGGGGAGGGTCGGCCACTCACCGGGGTCCCGCGTTCCCGTACGACCGGAGAGGCTCCGAGGTACAGCCATGTCCAAAACGGCCTACGTGCGCACCAAGCCGCACCTGAACATCGGCACCATGGGTCACGTCGACCACGGCAAGACCACCCTGACCGCCGCCATCACCAAGGTCCTGGCCGAGCGCGGCACCGGCACGTTCGTGCCGTTCGACCGCATCGACCGGGCCCCGGAGGAGGCCGCCCGCGGCATCACCATCAACATCGCGCACGTCGAGTACGAGACCGACACCCGGCACTACGCCCACGTCGACATGCCGGGCCACGCGGACTACGTCAAGAACATGGTCACCGGCGCCGCGCAGCTCGACGGGGCCGTCCTCGTCGTCTCCGCGCTCGACGGGATCATGCCACAGACCGCCGAGCACGTGCTGCTCGCCCGGCAGGTGGGCGTCGACCACATCGTGGTCGCGCTGAACAAGGCCGACGGCGCGGGGGACGAGGAGCTCGTCGACCTGGTCGAGCTGGAGGTCCGCGACCTGCTCACCGCGCAGGGGTACCCGGGCGACTCCGTACCCGTCGTCCGTGTCTCCGGGCTGAAGGCGCTGGAGGGAGACCCGCGGTGGACGGCGTCCATCGAGGCGCTGCTCGACGCGGTGGACACCTACGTGCCGATACCGGAACGGTACGTGGACGCCCCGTTCCTGCTGCCGGTGGAGAACGTGCTCACCATCACCGGCCGGGGCACGGTCGTCACGGGCGCCGTGGAGCGCGGCAGACTGCGGGTCGGGGACCGGGTGTCGGTGCTCGGCGCGGACGTCGAGACCGTGGTCACCGGTCTGGAGACGTTCGGCAAGCCGATGGACGAGGCGCAGGCCGGGGACAACGTTGCCGTGCTGCTGCGCGGGGTGCCCCGGGACGCCGTCCGTCGCGGGCACGTGGTGGCGGCGCCGGGCAGCGTGGTGCCGGCGTGGCGGTTCTCGGCCCGGGTGTACCTGCTGTCTGGGCGCGAGGGCGGTCGCACGACGCCGATCGCCACCGGGTACCGGCCGCAGTTCTACATCCGTACCGCGGACGTGGTGGGAGACGTGGACCTCGGCGAGGCGGCCTTCGCCCGGCCGGGGGAGACGGTGCGGATGACGGTGGAGCTGGGCCGGGAGGTCCCCCTGGAGCCCGGGCTGGGGTTCGCCGTCCGGGAGGGCGGGCGGACCGTGGGAGCGGGGACCGTGACCGCCGTGGAGTGAGGGCGGCGAGCGCGGAGGACCGCGCGGGCGCGAGGACGGCCCGCGTGGTCCTCCGCGCCCCCGCGCCGGTGCGGTCCCCGACAATGAAGGGGTGAACGCATCGATACCCGTGACCCGGGTCACCGACCACGGCACCGCCAAGCTGATGCCGGACGTCGACCGTGCGCGGGCCTGGCTGCTCACGGTCGACGGGGCGCCGCAGTCGTACGTGGATCTCGACGACCCCGCGTACCTGGAGTTCGAGTACACGCGGCGGCTCGGCTACGTCCTGGACGCCGTGGCCGAACAGGGGCGGCCGCTGCACGTCGTCCACCTCGGAGGAGGGGCGCTGACGCTGCCGCGCTACGTGGCCGCCACCCGGCCCGGCTCCCGGCAGGACGTGGTCGAGGCCGACGGAGCCCTGCTGGAACTGGTCGCCGAGTACCTGCCCCTGCCGCCCGACTCGGGTGTCACGCGGCACGCCGCCGACGCCCGGGCCTGGCTGGAGGCGGCCCCCGACGACCACGCCGACGTGCTGATCGCCGACGTCTTCGGCGGGTCACGGGTCCCGGCCCACCTCACCACGCTCGCCTACGCCCGCGAGGCCGAGCGCGTGCTGCGCCCCGACGGCGTCTACCTGGCCAACCTCGCGGACGCGGCGCCGTTCGGCTTCCTGCGGTCCCAGCTGGCCGCGTTCGCCACGGTCTTCGAGGAGCTCGCGCTCATCGCCGAGCCGGGGGTGCTGCGCGGGCGACGGTTCGGCAACGCCGTGCTCGTCGCCGCGCACCGGTCCCTCGACATCGCGGGGCCGGCCCGCCGGGCCGCCGCGGACGCCTTTCCCGCGCGGGTCGAACACGGTGCGGCGGTGCGGGAGTTCATCGGGTCGGCCCGGCCGGTCGACGACGCGGACGCCGTGCCGTCACCCGAGCCCCCCGACGGCGCTTTCGGCATCGGCTGACGCCTGCGGGGCGGCGGCGACCGGCACGGTGCGGCGGGTCAGGGTGCGGACGTCCGGGACCAGCAGCACCAGCGCGGTGCCCACGACCACCAGCGCCGCGCATCCCCACAGCGCGGCCGTGCGGCCGAAGGCGCTCTCGGCGGGGCCGGCCAGGGCCGTGGCGAGGGGCATGAGCGACACCGACCCGAACCAGTCGTACGCCGAGACCCGCGAGAGCTTCTCCTCCGGGATCTCCTGGTGCAGCGCGCAACACCTTGGTGACGGTAACCGTTTCGGCGTCCGAACCCTGAGTTCCTTCCTGACGGAGGCGTCCCCGCTGCCCGGCTGAGCCCGACCACCAGCGGCGACTTTCGGGCGCCAGAGCCGGAACGGGTACCGCGGTGCAGGCGGGACCGGTGTCGAGTCAAGCGATCTGTTCGAGACAGACACGCACCTCGTTCGCGTGGCTGACGACAGCCCGACCCGCACAGTCCCGAAGCCACCGGGTGCGGGACGCGCTGCCGGAGGCGGGCGAGGAACCCATCGGCCCTTTCCCCGCGCTCGCCGGGCCCGAGGGTCCCTGGGGGGTGTGCCCCGGGGGCCGGCGGGGCGCGAAAGAAGCGGAAGCTACTTTTCTGTGACGTCGGCCACAGAGCATCGCCGACAAACCGGCTCGCTTAGTAGACACAACATGGAAGACATCTAAGGATTTGTCCGTCTTGGCCCCGGATGTGGATCCCGCCGCACGTCCTGGGACTCCCCCGGTCGGTCCGCACGCCCCGTTGCCCAGTGGCGTAAGGCTTCTGACGCCGCGACAGTCCTTCCCGTCTGCCCGCCGTGTACGGACCGGAGACCCGTGCCTGCCCTGGCGAGGTCCGGGGACCTACGAGGCGACGTAGTGGCGAGGACCCTTTGCGCTCTTGTCGAGCCGCTCTAAGAATGACGCCCCACAGGACGTCGCCGCAGTTCGGAACCGGTGTTCACACGCAGCCGACCGGGCACCGGGCGTTCGGCGTCACCGAGTGAGTAGGAGCCCCACATGAAGTCGTCCCGAACGTCCGCGAGGCTCCTCGCCCTCGCTCTGGGGCTGGCCTCCAGCGCGCTGGGCGCGGCGGTGCCGGCCGCCGCCCAGACGGCCGACACCGCGTCCGCTGTCACCGGTACCTCCGTGGCGCGGTACTCCGGGTCGGTTGAGGAGGCCGCGAACAACAAGGCGTTCTTCGAGGCCGTGCTCAAATCCGTTACCGAGAAGCGTGCCGCCCAGCCGAACGCGCAGGCGGTGACCGTCTACTACGACGCCTCGCAGGCACCGAGCTTCCGTTCGCAGATAGCGAGCGCGGCCTCGATCTGGAACAGCTCCGAGTCCAACGTCAAGCTGCAGGAGGCGTCGAGCGGTGGTGCCGACTTCTCCTACCGCGAGGGCAACGACCCGCGCGGGTCCTACAGCTCCTCCAACAACCACGGAAGTGGCTACGTCTTCCTCGACTACACCCAGAACCAGCAGTACGACTCGGTCCGCGTCGTCACCCACGAGACCGGGCACGTGCTGGGCCTGCCGGACGACTACGGCGGGCCGTGCAGCGAGCTGATGTCGGGAGGCACCGCCGGCCCGTCCTGCACCAATCGCTACCCGAACGCCACCGAGCGCTCCCGTGTCGACCAGCTGTGGGCGAACGGACTCGCGCAGGACCCGGGCAAGGCACGATCACCCGAAACCGCCGGCCCGCACGCAGGCGGTGTCGCCGGTGGGGGCGAGGCACCGAACAGGGGCGATGCCCAGGCGCCCAGCGCGCCCGCGATCACCGCGGTGGCACCCGCACCCGTCCTGATCCGTATCGGCTGATCCACGGCAACAGCAGATCATCGGGCCCTTCCACGACCGACAACGACCGTGACGTCCGAGTCACCTGACGCCCCCTCGTGCTGAACCGGGCACCCGTCTTGCGACCAGGGCACGCCACGCCGCCTCGTCGTGACAGATGGAGACCTGGCTGTTCTGCACCCTGGACCCAGAACACAGCGGTCCTGACGAGACAGCTCCGTGGGCGTGTGCAGGCCGATGGCGGTCATCCAGGAGACGCCGAACACCGGGAGGGCGACTTCACCGGCCGACTGTCGCTGGTGAGAGCGGTGGTTTCCAACGGTTTCCCCCGGCGAATCACCTTCGCCAACTCGCCGTGCGCCGTGCGTCTTTGACTGCGGTGACCGGTCCTTCTAGGGTGATCAAGTCATGTTCATGACTGTTTGTCATGGCGATGACTCATTTGCTCGACAAAAGAAGAAAGGACCGTCATGCGCAAGCATGCCGCAGCCCTGCTCGGCACGGCGGCGCTCCTCGGCGCGGCCGTACCCGCCCTCGCCGCAGCGCCCGCCTCCGCGACCTCGTTCAGCTGCAACCCCGTCGCGCACCGCTACGTCGTGACCAAGGGCAAGGCGCCCGTGCACAAGACGCCCGCCGCGCGCGGCAAGGTGATCGGGCACGTGTACAAGGGGGCCAAGGTCGTTTCCAGGTACGAGTGCAAGAAGAGCGACGGCACATGGGAGTGCATCGCCAGCTGTGAGGTCTCCGACAACGGCGCCCCCAAGCTGTACGGCCACTGGGTCTACCGCGGTTACCTGAAGGGCTGAGCCATCCCGGGTCCGCGGGCCGCCGTGACCGCGGCGGCCCGCGGACCCGGAGCGGTCACTCGTTCGTGGGCATGCCGTGCAGCCGGACCGTGGCGAGGACCTTGAGGACGCTCGCCTTGGGGACCTCACCCTTGGCGCCCTTCGCGCCGTAGAAGTTGAACGACACGTAGTTGTGCGCCGCGTTCTTGAAGCCGAAGGTGAGCGCCTTGCCGTCCGTCACGCACTTGCCCTTGCGCGGGGTGTGGGTCGACTGGGCCCACGCGTAGCTGCCCCTGACGCCCGACGTGGTGGTGAAGGGGGTGGCCTTCTTGTCCCAGGAGATGCTCTTCTTGTCCGGCATGGTGTAGCCGCCGAAGACCCACCAGGGCGGGGTGTTGATCGCGATCTCGTCGGTGTTCTTCGCGGTGTTGGCGCCCTTCGTGCCCACCACCGCCAGCGGGGTGTCGCTGGTGCGGCCGTCCTTGTCGTCGTCCGAGGTGCACCACTTGGGCTTGTACTCGGCGCTGGCCGACACGGTGATGCCCTTCTGCTTCGGGTCGTCGAACTCGAAGCCGATGGCCAGGCCGGGCTGGTTCACCTGCCAGTCCGCGGGCACGTCGAAAGCGACGCCCCACTTGGTGTTCACGACGACCTTCCAGCCGGGGATGGTCGGCTTCTCGGCCTCGCCGCCGCGCGGGTTGTCCTCCGAGGCCGAGGCGGTCGGGTCGGACGCCGGGGCGGTGGGCGCGTGGGTCTTCTTCTGCCCGCCGCCCTTGCCGCCGTCCGCCTCGTCGTCCTTCGAGCCGCCGAGCACCAGGTAGCCGGTGACGGCGGCGGTGACCACGACCGCCGTGGCCGCGATGATCGCGATCAGCTTGGTGCGGCCGCCACCGCCGCCCTGCGGGGGCGCGGGGACGGGCACCGTGGGGGGCTGCCCCCACTGCTGCTGTCCGTACGGGTCGGCCTGCGGATACTGCTGAGGTCCGGGCTGCTGGTACGGGTTCTGCTGCTGGTAACCCGGCTGCTGGTACGGGTTCTGCTGCGGGTTCTGCGCGCCCCCTGGCGGCTGCTGATCTGGCCACATGGCCAGTAACACTAGTGCCGTCGCGTACGGGGCGGAGCAACCGGTCCTCGTCGAGGTGCCCGGCGGGCCCCGAGGAGGTGGCGTGAGTGTCGGCACAGGATCTGTTCAGGCTCTTCTACTCATGAGTAACATGACGTCCATGAGCGCAGACCAGATGTCGATCGGCGAGATGCTCGCCGCCACCGTGCCGATGGCCCGGACCCTGAACCTGGAGTTCCTGGAGACCACTGCGGACAAGGCCGTGGTGTCCCTGCCGGACCAGGGCGAGTACCACAACCACGTGGGCGGACCGCACGCCGGCGCGATGTTCACGCTCGGGGAGTCGGCCAGTGGGGCGATCGTGCTGGCCGCCTTCGGGGACCAGCTCTCGCGTGCCGTACCGCTCGCCGTGCGGGCCGACATCGCCTACAAGAAGCTGGCGATGGGCGCCGTCACCGCGACCGCCACGCTGGGCCGTCCGGCCGCCGAGGTGGTCGCCGAGCTGGACGCCGGGCAGCGCCCGGAGTTCCCGGTGGCGATCGAGATCCGGCGCGCGGACGGAGCGGTGACCGGCGAGATGAGCGTCCTGTGGACGCTGCGGCCCATCGACCAGGAGAAGTGAGCCGCAGGTCCGGCACGGGGTCCCTCGCGGACCCCGTGGCCCGGGCCCGTCGGCCGGCGACGGGTGGGACCTGAGCGGATCGCGGCCCCGGGCCCGCCGCCGTCTCAGGCCGCCCGGTCCCGTCCCCGGACACCGTCGGAGTGCCGCCGGGTTCCAGTGCGGCGACGAACTCCTTCAGCCAGGCGGTGAATAGCGGCCCCAGGTCCGGGCGTGCGCACGCCATGCGGACCACCGTGCGCAGGTAGTCGGCCTTGTCGCCGGTGTCGTAGCGCGGGCCCGGGAAGACGACACCGTGCACGGTGCCCTCCGCCGCCAACTCCCGCAAGGCGTCCGTCAGCTGGATCTCGCCGCCGCGGCCCGGCGGAGTGCGCTCCAGGACGCCGAACACGGCCGGGTCCAGGACATAGCGGCCGATGACCGCGTACGGGCTCCGCGCGGTCCCGGGCGCCGGTTTCTCCACCAGGCCCGTCACCCGGACGAGGTCTGCCTCGCCCGTCGGCTCCACCGCCGCGCAGCCGTAGAGATGGATCTGCGAGGGGTCGACCTCCATCAGGGCGACCACGCTGCCCGCGTACCGCTCCCGGACCTCCAGCATCCGGCTGAGCAGGGTTTCGCCGGGGCCGATCAGATCGTCACCGAGGAGGACCGCGAAGGGCTGGTCCCCGACATGGCGACGGGCGCACAGCACGGCGTGGCCGAGACCGAGTGGGTCGCCCTGCCGGATGCGGTGGACGTCGGCGAGCCGCGCCGGATCGCGGACGGCGTCCAGGCGCACGGTGTCGCCCTTGGCCGCCAGGGCCTGTTCCAGCTCGAAGGCGTGGTCGAAGTGGTCCTCGACGGCCCGCTTGTGCCGGCCGGTGACCATCAGGACGTCGTCGAGCCCGGCCGCGGCCGCCTCCTCGACCACGTACTGGATGGCCGGCTTGTCGACGACGGGCAGCATCTCCTTCGGCGTGGCCTTGGTCGCGGGCAGGAACCGGGTGCCGAGACCGGCTGCCGGTACGACCGCCTTGCGGACCGTGCGGGCGGCGGCGGAGGGCGTGGTGGAGTGGCGGGCGATCATGGGGCCGATGCTGGGACACGCCGATGAGAGCGCGCCCGGACAATCATGGGAACCGGCTGTGGAAGACGGGCCGCGTGCGGTGCGGAATTCGGAGATGTGGTGTGCCATCCCGCTTTCGCCGCACACCAGTTGACCGGCTTGTGGCCGGCCCTCGGACGGCCGTTCAGACCGTACCGACGGTAACCCCTGGATGATGGGCCGACGTTGGCGCCGAGTCATTCGAACTTCTTGTTTCCTGTGATGCGCGTGTGCGAAGGTGAGCCTCCCCACGGGAGGGCGGAGGCAGGCGCCCGACGCCCGGGCCGGCCCTCAGGTACACGCCAATCCGGCACTGCTTTCCGACAGGACACCCCACAGCGCACTCCGTCCTGCGGCTGGAAAGGAAATGGTTCCGTGCAGTCCCCCCACCCCCCACGCCCGCCGTATTCGCCACTGCCCGGTTCGACCGGGGAGTCCGACCGCACTCTCGTCGCCCAGCTCACCGGTCCGCATGTCGCCCGTCACCACGCCGTCGCCCTGCTGCTCGCCCGGCACTGGCGGGCCGCCCGTGACTACGCCGTCGTCTGTCTGACCTCTGCCGGACCCACCGCCCACCTGGTGGCCACCGCCTCCTTCCACGAAGTCCTCGGCCGTATGACGGGCGGCGCGGTCGGCGGAGCGCTGCGCCCCCGACTCCTGGTCGCCGTCCGCGACAGCGTCCGCGCCTGGGCGACGGACGAGACCGCCTGCGCCACCCTGCCGGAATTGCGCAGAACCGCAGGTGGCCGCGGACTCAGTGCGACAAAGCCCGGCACACCGGAAAGGCGACAGCTCGCCGAACGCGCTTTCCAAGCTCTTCCCGGCGCCTCGCAATGCCTTCTCTGGCATACCGAGGTCGAGGCGGAGCCCATAAACATACCCGCCGGTCTGCTGGGTATCGACGAGCCCACCGCGAGGGCCGCACTGGAGCAGGCACGCGAACAATTCCGCACCGGTTGCGTACGCGCCCACCGCGAACTCGCGCCCTCCAGGGAATGCCGTTTCTACAACCGGCTCCTCGACGTCCCCATTCGGCGTGGCGGTGCTCTGCTGCCCGAAGTGCGCCGGCATCTCGCGGATTGCGAACACTGCCGGCACGCCGCCGAGCAGTTCGCCCACTTCGACGGCCGCCTCGGGGTGCTGCTCGCCGAGACCGTGCTCGGCTGGGGTGCCCGCCGTTACCTCGACTCGCGCCCAGGGCGCGCCGCGGCCGGGGAGGTCGAGCCGCGGGCGGAGGCGGACCGTCCGGTGAGCGGCGGCCGTCATCGCACCGGACCGCACGGCCGTCACCGTACGGCGCTGGCCGTAGGCGTCGGGCTGACCGCGCTCGCGCTGCTCGCCACCGCCCTCGTGACGCGGAGCTGGTCCGATGACAACGGT
This sequence comes from Streptomyces sp. 1222.5, assembly GCF_900105245.1. NCBI lineage: Bacteria > Bacillati > Actinomycetota > Actinomycetes > Kitasatosporales > Streptomycetaceae > Streptomyces > Streptomyces sp. 1222.5. The sequence continues at coordinate 7,231,661 of NZ_FNSZ01000001.1, forward strand.
GTCCCCGGGCGGGGCGCCGCCCGGCACTCCCCGGTCGGCGGCACACCTCGTTCGACCGGGCCCGGCACCGGCGCGCGTTCCGCCGGCTCGTCCTCGGCGGCGTCGGCCGGTTCCGCCACCTCCGCCGCCTCGGTCGGCGAGTCGGTGGAGGTCGCCCGCGGCAGGCTGCGCGGCCTCGCCTCCGGGCTCTGCCTGGACGTGCGCGGCGACCGGCCGGCCCCGGGCGCGGGCGTACGGCTCGCGCACTGCTCCACGGCGGCCTCGCAGCAGTGGTCGTACCGGGTCGGCGGACTGCTGCGCAGCGCCGCCGACCCCGCCCTCTGCCTGGCGGCCGATCCCGGCGGGAAGGGCGTCGTGGTGGACGGCTGTGGGGTGCGCACGGCGGAGACGTCCTACGACATCACCGTGCGCGGCGAGATCCTCCTTCGTGAACACCCGGGCCTCGTGCTGACGCCGGGTTCGGGCGGATCAGCCACCCGGGTGGGGATCGCGGACCGGAACGGCTCGCCGGCGCAGCGATGGCTGCTGGAGACGGGCACGGGCGGGCTGCCGCACTCCGACGGCGGAGCGCCGTCGTCACCGGCGTCGCAGGGCCGGCCGTCGCAACCGACGGAGGGTGGGGGCGGACGGGTGCCCGCAGGGCGAAGAGACGCCGATACGCCTCGCGTGGCCCCCGAGGGGGAGAGTGGCGGCCTCGGGCACGGTGACCCGGCCCCGCGCATCGCCCGGGCGGGCGCGGAGCATCAGCGGCGGCCGTCCGCCGGCGGTGGCGTGCCGGCGCCGGCCGGTGATCTCGTCGCCTCGGTCTCCGGCCGGCTGACGTCGCCCGTCGCGGGCGGGCTGACGCCGTCGTTCGCCGGCGCTTCCGTACCGGCTGTCCTGGGCCCGTCCTCCGGCTGACACTGGAGGGCCCCGGCACGTCGTGAAGGGCCACCCCGAGGGGTGGCCCTTCGGGCTTTCCGGCTGGTGTACATGTACTGACCTGCGGATTCCCGCAGGGCTCCGGACTGCCGGCCCACCCACCTGACGGTTCGTCAGTTACTGAGGACTTCCACCGGCCTGGTTCGCGCCACGGGGCGGAGGTCATGCGGAATTTACAGACGTCGTCCCGGTGTAGTGACGCGTTGCGTCCGCATGAGGTCGCGGTGAACGACACGCACGCTTTGGCGGGCTTGTGCCGGTGTGACACCCCGCACCGGACCGCCGTACGGCGAGACCGGGCTGGTCGATTGCCAGGATTTCCGGCTCCTTGCGGGGAATTCGGCGGCCTGGCCGAATCGATGCCACCGCGCACGAAATGGCTGCGGCGTCATTGACCCGCCAGTAAGTACCTCGCTAGTTTCCGTTGGCCTCGCACCAGAGCGTCCCGCCGCACAAACCCCCCACCGTGCTGTCTCGCCGATTGTGTCGGAGCATCATGACCTCCCTTGTGCGCGCCCATGACCTGATCCTGTGCCTCACCCCCTTCGGCGAGCCCGACGCCGCCCTCGCCGCCGCGGCCTGCGCCGCGGGCGCGCTCGGCGTCCTCGACCTGGGCACCGGCGACCGAAGATGCCGGGAGGAACTCTCCAGACTGGGACGGGCCGTGCCGGGCCGGTTCGGCGTACGGGTGACCGGCCGCTGCGCCCTGAGTCCCGCCGAACTCGCCGGCGGCCCCGACACCGTGATCCTCGCACCGGACGCGCCCTGGCCGGTGAACCGACTCGGTCCCGAGTACCGGGTGTTGGCCGAGGTGACCGACTCGGAGCGGGCGCGGGAGGCCGTACGCGACGGCGCCCACGGACTGATCGCCCGGGGGGCCGAGGCCGGCGGCCGGATCGGTGAGCTGAGCACCTTCGTCCTGCTGCAACAACTGCTGGCCGACGACGAGTTGGCGGGCGTCCCCGTCTGGGCGTGCGGGGGCGTCGGACCGCACACGGCTGCCGCCGCCGTCGCGGGCGGAGCGGCCGGGGTCGTCCTCGACAGCCAGCTGGCGCTCCTGGCCGAATCCTCGCTGCCCGAGTCCGTGAGGGCCGCGCTGCGGTCCCTCGACGGCTCGGAGACCGTGGTGCTGGGCGGGCACCGGGTACTGCGTCGCCGCGGACCGGGCACGCCCCGGCCACCGGCCGACGATCCGGAGACGGTCGCGCCCCTGCTGGGCGCCCGCGACCTGCGTGCCCAACTGCTCCCGTTGGGCCAGGACGGCTTCCTGGCCGCCCGGTTCGCCGACCGGTGGACGGACGTGCGCGGTGTGGTGTGCGCCGTGTCCGCGGCGATCCGAGGACTGGCCGACGCCGCTCCGGCCGACGGAGCCGACCTGGTGAACGGCTCGGCTCCGGCCGACGGACCCGGACGGGAGGGCGCCGACCGGGCGAACGGAACCGCGGGACGGAACGGTGCCGCCGGGCCGAACGCTGCCGCCGGGCCGAACAGCGCCGCCGGGCCGAACAGCGCCGGCGGACCCAGCGGCGCCGCCGGACCGCACGGCCGTGCCGACGCCGAATACCCCGCGTTCGCCGGTGCCCTGCGGCCCGGGTCCGTCATGAGCCGGGCCCTCGGTACCCGGCTGCCGGTGGCGCAGGGGCCGATGACCCGCGTCAGTGACCAGGCGGGCTTCGCCGCGGCCGTCGCCCGGGACGGGGCCCTGCCCTTCCTGGCGCTGGCCCTCGCCGACGGCGAGCGGACCCGGTCGATGCTGACCGAGGCGCGAGCCGTGCTGGACGGCCGGCCCTGGGGCGTGGGCGTGCTCGGCTTCGCACCGGAGGACATCAGAAACGCCCAGCTCGAAGCCGTACGGGAACTGCGACCCACGCACGCGATCATCGCGGGCGGCCGGCCCGCCCAGGCCGAGGCGCTGGAAGGCGCCGGGATCCGCACGTTCCTGCACGTGCCGTCGCCGGGGCTGCTGCGGCAGTTCCTGGAGGCCGGGGCACGCCGGTTCGTCTTCGAGGGCTCGGAGTGCGGCGGACACGTCGGCCCCCGGGCCTCCTTCCCGCTGTGGGAGGCCCAACTCGCCGTCATCGAGGACTTCCTGGCCGACACCACGGGCCCCGGCGACGACGCGGCCCACGGCCTGGAGATCTTCTTCGCGGGCGGCATCCACGACGAGCGGTCGGCGGCCATGGTCGCCGCCCTCGCCGCGCCCCTCACCGCACGGGGTGCCGCGGTCGGCGTCCTCATGGGCACCGCCTACCTGTTCACCGAGGAGGCCGTCGCCCACGGCGCCGTCCAGCCGCTGTTCCAGCACCAGGTGCTCGCCGCCACCGCGACCGCGCTGCTGGAGACCGCCCCCGGGCACGCGACCCGTTGTGTGCCCAGCCCCTTCACGCACGACTACCGTGACCGTGAAGCCGCGTTACGCACGGCGGGCGTGCCCGACCGGGAGGTCTGGGAGGCGTTGGAGCGCCTGAACGTGGGCCGGCTGCGCATCGCCAGCAAGGGCCTCGAGCGCACCGCCGACGGCGCCCTACGGGCCGTGGCCGAGGAACGGCAGCTCACCGACGGGATGTTCATGGCGGGCGAGGTCGCCGTTCTGCGCACGGCCACCACCGGCATGGCGGACCTGCACCGTTCCGTGACGGACGGCGCCGCCGACTTCCTCGCCGCACGCACCGCCCCACTCGCCCGGACCGCCGAGCTCGCCCGGGCCGCGCACGCGTCGTGGCCGAACCCGGGGTCCACGGCCGAACCGCTCCCTCCCGCACCGCTGGACGTCGCGATCGTCGGCATGGCCTGCATGTTCCCGCAGGCGCCCGACCTCGCCACCTTCTGGGCCAACGTCGTCTCCGGGCACGACGCCGTCACCGAGGTCCCGCCCGACCGCTGGGACCCCGCCGTGCACCACGCCGTCGGCAGCACGGCCTCCGTCTGGGGCGGCTTCCTGCCCCGCATCCCCTTCGACCCGCTGCGCTACGGCATTCCGCCCGCCTCCCTCGGCAGCATCGAACCCGTTCAGCTGCTCTCCCTGGAAGCGGCCCGCAGAGCACTGGACGACGCCGGATACGGGGAGCGGGGGCGGGAGTTCGACCGCTCGCGGACGTCCGTCGTCTTCGGTGCCGAGGCGGGCAGCGACCTGTCGAACGCCGTCACCCTGCGGGCCGTCCTGCCGGCGTACTACGGCAGGGTGCCCGACGGCCTGGACGAGCAACTGCCCCGGCTGACCGAGGACTCCTTCCCCGGCATGCTCGCCAACGTCATCTCCGGCAGGATCGCCAACCGTCTGGACCTCGGCGGCGCCAACTACACCGTCGACGCCGCCTGCGCCTCCTCCCTCGCCGCCCTCGACGTGGCCTGCAAGGAGCTCGTCTCCGGCACCAGCGACGTCGTCCTGTGCGGCGGCGCCGACCTGCACAACGGCATCAACGACTACGTGCTCTTCTCCTCCGTCCACGCGCTCTCCCCGACCGGCCGGTCCCGCGCCTTCGACGCCTCCGCCGACGGCATCGCCCTCGGTGAGGGAGTGGCCTGCGTGGTCCTCAAGCGGCTCGCCGACGCCGAACGCGACGGCGACCGGATCTACGGCGTGGTCAAGGGCCTGGGATCCGCCAGTGACGGCCGCTCCCTGGGCCTGACCGCGCCCCGCCCCGAGGGCCAGCGGGCCGCGCTGGAACGCGCGTACCGCAACGCCGGTGTCTCACCCGCCGATGTCGGCCTCGTCGAGGCCCACGGCACCGGCACCGTCGTCGGCGACCGTACCGAACTCACCGTACTGGGAGAGGTGTTCACCGAGGCGGGGGCCAGGACGGCGGGCTGCGCGCTGGGGTCCGTCAAGTCGCAGATCGGGCACACCAAGTGCGCCGCCGGCCTCGCCGGGCTGATCAAGACCACCCTCGCCCTGTACACCGGGGTCACACCGCCCACCGTGCACCTGGAGCGCCCCAACCAGGCCTGGGCGGAGGACGGCAGCCCGTTCGTCTTCCACACCCGCGCCCGGCCCTGGACGGCACCGGCCGCCGAACGTCTCGCCGGGGTCAGCGCGTTCGGATTCGGCGGCACCAACTTCCACGCGGTGCTCTCCGCCCACGAGGGCGCCCTACCGCCCCGGCGGACGCTGGACGCCTGGCCGGCCGAGCTGTTCCTGTTCCGGGGACGGGACACGGCGGCGGCCCACCGGGAGGTCAGGGAACTGCTCCGGGCCGCCGAGGCCGAGGGCCGCCCCTGGCGCCTGCGCGACCTGGCCCTCGCCGCGGCACGCCGGGCCGACACCTCGACCGAACCGGTCCGTGCCGCGCTCGTGTCCCGGGACACGGTGGAGCTGGCCGGACAGCTGCGCCGGATCCTCGCCGGGGAAGACGATCCGGCTGCTGGAGTCCACCTCGCGGACCGGACCGACGGCGACGCGGGGCCGGACGGGGCCCGGCGCACCGATCCGGCGCCGGCCGGCAAGGTGGCCTTTCTGTTCCCGGGCCAGGGCAGCCAGCGGACCGGCATGCTCGGCGACCTGCTGATCGCCCTGCCCGAACTGCGCCACTACCTGCACCTCGGCCGGGTCCACGAGGACCTGATCTATCCGCCGGCCGCCTTCGACGACACCGCCCGTGAACGCCACCGCACCGCCCTGACCGACACCCGCACCGCACAGCCCGCGCTCGGCATCACCGGCCTCGCCGCCCACGCCTTCCTCACCGCCGCGGGCGTCCGGCCGGACATGGCGGCCGGACACAGCTACGGCGAACTTTCCGCGCTCGCCGCGGCCGGCGCTCTCGATCCGGAGACGCTGCTGGAGCTGAGCGCCGAGCGGGCCGGCGCGATCCTGGCCGCGGCCGGGGACGAGCCCGGCACCATGGCGGCCGTCGGCGCCGGCGCCGAGGACGTCGTACGGGCCCTCCGGGCGGCCGGGGCGCCCGGGTCGGTCGTCGTCGCCAACCTCAACTCGCCCGAACAGACGGTGATCTCGGGACCCACGGCGGACGTGGACACCGCCGTACGCCTGCTGCGCACCGCCGGTCTCGGCGCCCGCCGCATCCCCGTGGCCTGTGCCTTCCACAGCCCGCTGGTGTCCGCGGCGGGGGAGCGGTTCGCCGAGGTCCTCGCGGACAAGACCGTACGGCCGCCCGAGTTCCCGGTGTGGGCCAACCGCACCGCCGCACCGTACCCGCACGACCCCGACGCGGTGCGCGCCGAACTCGCCGCACAGATCGGGTCCCCCGTCGGATTCGCCGCGCAGATCCGGGCGATGTACGCGGCGGGCGCGCGCACCTTCGTCGAGGCGGGCCCGGGCACGGTGCTCACCCGGCTCGTCGGGCAGATACTCGGCGACCGCCCGCACCGCACGATCGCCTGCGAACCACGTGCGGACAGCGGCCTGCCCGGCTGGCTCGACGCCCTCGCCCGCCTGGCCGTCGCGGGACTCCCCGTGCAGAGCACCTGGCTGCTGAGAGGACGCGACGCCGTCGACGCGCTGCGCACGCCGGTACCCGAGCGGCCCGGCTGGACGGTCGACGGTCACCTCGTCCGCACCGCCGACGGAGCCCTCCTGCCCGGTGCCCTCGCACCGGCCCGACGAGTCCTGGAGACGACTGTGACGACCGACCAGCCGTACGGCGCCCCCGCCGACCGGGACGCCCTGATCTCCGAGTTCCTGCGCACCAGCCGGGAGATGATCGCCGCCCAGCGCGATGTGCTGCTCACCTACTTCGGTGCCGGCCCGGCGGCGCCCGCCGCACCGCCCCTCCCGCCCCGGCAACTGCCCGCGGCACCCGTCCGGCACGCCGTGGCGCCACCGGAGCCCGAGCCCATGGCGGCCGACGGTGACGCCTGCGGGCCGGACGTCGAACGGCTCGTCCTGGAGATCATCAGCGAGCGCACCGGCTATCCCGTCGACATGATCGAGCCGGACCTCGACCTGGAGGCGGACCTGAGCATCGACTCCATCAAGCGGGCCGAGATCGCCGGTGAACTCGCCAAGCGGCTGGGCATCGCGGACGGGGCACGGGTTCTGGACGACGCCGAGCTGGAGGAACTGGCCAAGGCACGTACGGCGGCGGCGGTGACGAGCTGGCTCACGGCACGGACGGGGGCCGATCCGGACGGCGGTGGCCAGGCGGATCCACCGGTCGAGCGGCGGTCCGCGGCCCGCGACGACGGGCAGGCGCAGGCCACGGCACGAGCCGGGGAGCGGATCGAGGGGCTGGAGGTCGAAGCTCCCCGCCGTCTGGAACTGCGGCCCGTTCCGCTCCCGGCACCGGAGGCCGCCGATCCGGACCGTGTCCTGGCAGGACGCCGGTTCGTCCTCCTCGGCGGCGGTACCGGCGACGGCGAGGGGCCCGGCGCGGACGAGCCCGCTCCCGAACGCGGCACCGGAAATGTGGCCGAGGCCGTCGCGGCACGACTCACCGGGCACGGCGCGGACGTCCGGCTCCTCGGCCGTGGCCATCTCCTCGATGCGGGCGACCCCACGCCCGACGGCCCGCTCGACGGCGTGGTGTACCTGGGCGCGCTCACCGGCCCGGACGCCCCGGTGCTGCCCGACGCCTTCCCGGTGCTGCGGGCGGCGCTGGCACGCGGACCGCGCCGGCTGCTCGCGGTCCGCACCGCCGACCGGACCGGGTCACCGCGGTCCGCCGGACTCGACGGCCTGTTCCGTACCGTCGCACGCGAGTACCCGGACCTCCTGGCCCGCGTCGTCGCCGTCCACGACGGCTCGGCCCCGGCCGTCGCCGACGCCGTACTCGCCGAACTGCTCGCCCCCGAAACGGCCCCCGTCGTCGTGCGCACGGCGGACGGAGCCCGACAGGGTCTGGAGCTGGTGCCCGCACCGCTCGGCCCGCTCGGCAGCACCGGCGCCGGGCCGGCCGGCGAGGGCGCAGCCGAGGCCGCGGCGCTCGGTCTCGACCGCGACTCCGTCGTGCTGCTGGTCGGCGGCGCCCGCGGCATCACCGCGAGATGCGCGGCCACGCTCGCCGCGGCCTCCCGGTGCCGCATCGAACTGCTCGGCCGCACCCCCGCACCCACCGGCCCCGAGCCCGAGTCGACCGCCACCGCCCGCACGCCCGTCGAACTGCGGGCCGCTCTCGCCGCCGCGCCCGGCGCGCCGAAGCCCGCCGAGATCAACCGGGCCGCCGGACTGGTCCTCGCCCAGCGCGAGATCACCACGACCCTGGCCGAACTCACCCGGCTCGGCAGCACGGCCCGCTACCGCTCGGTGGACTTCCGCGAGCGGGACGCCGTCCTCCAGGCGGTCAAGGAGATCCACGCCGAACACGGCCGGCTCGACGGTGTCGTCTTCGCCGCCGGTGTCATCGAGGACCGGCTCATCGCGGAGAAGACCCCCGAGTCCTTCCAGCGCGTGTTCGGCACGAAGACGGCGGGTGCCGCCGCACTGTTCGCCGCGCTGGACGACCTGCCCTCCGCACCCGCGTTCACCGTGCTGTTCGGCAGCATCGCCGCCGTCCTCGGCAACCGCGGCCAGGCCGACTACGCCGCCGCCAACGACGCCCTGGAAGCCCTGGGCGCGCAGTGGGCCGCCCGTACGGGCAACCGGGCGCTCACCGTGCACTGGGGCCCGTGGGCACCGTCCGGTACCCACGCCGGCATGGTCGGCGCGGAACTCGGCCGCGAGTACGCCCGGCGCGGGGTACGGCTGATCGACCCCGACGAGGGCACCGCCGCCCTGCTGCGGGAACTCGCCTGGGGCGACCCGGCGGTCCGTGCCGTCGTCCACACCGCGTCGGGCTGGTGAGATGACGCAGACCCAGACACCCGTCGCCATCGTCGGGATGGCGGTGCTGCTGCCCGGCGCGCCCGGCCTCGACGCCTACTGGCGCAACCTGCGGGACGGCGTCGACGCGATCCGGGACGTCCCCGCCGACCGCTGGGACGCCGACTACTACGATCCCGGCTCCGCCGCCGGGCCCGCCGCCCCCGACCGCGTGTACTGCCGTCGCGGGGGCTTCGTGGACGGCCTGGCCGAGGTGGAGGTGACCCGCTACGGCATCATGCCCGCCTCCGTGCACGGCACCGAGCCCGACCAGCTGATCGCCCTGGACGTGGCCGCCGCCGCGCTCGCCGACGCGGGCGGCGCGGAACGGCTGCCCGAGCGGCACCGGGTCGGAGTCACCCTGGGCCGCGGCGGCTACCTCACCCCCGGCCTGGCCCGGCTGGACCAGCGGGTACGGACGGCCGGCCAACTGGTACGCACCCTGGGCGAGTTGCTGCCCGAGCTGTCGGGCGCCCAACTGGACCGTGTGCGGTCGGCGTTCACCGAGCGGCTCGGTCCCGACAGCCCCGACTCGGCGATCGGACTCGTCCCCAACCTCGCGGCCTCCCGCATCGCCAACCGGCTCGACCTGCGCGGCCCCGCCTACACCGTGGACGCGGCCTGCGCCTCCTCACTGGTCGCCGTCGACCAGGCGGTCACCGAACTGGCCGTCGGACGCTGTGACGTGATGCTGGCCGGGGGAGTGCACCACTGCCACGACATCACCCTCTGGAGCGTCTTCTCCCAGCTCCGCGCCCTCTCCCCGAGCCAGCGCATCCGGCCCTTCCACCGCGACGCCGACGGCATCCTGATCGGGGAGGGCACCGGCGTCGTCGTACTCAAACGGCTCGCGGACGCCGAACGCGACGGCGACCGCGTCTACGCGGTGATCCGCGGGACGGGCGTGGCCGGCGACGGCCGTACGGCCGGCCTCGTCAGCCCCGACCCGGGCGGGCAGGCCCGGGCCGTGCGGCAGGCCTGGCGGGCCGCCGGGCTCGACCCCGCCGCCCCCGGCTCGATCGGCCTGCTGGAGGCCCACGGCACCGCCACGCCCGCCGGGGACTCGGCCGAACTCAGCACGCTCGCCGCGGTGTTCGGTCCCCGTGAGGCCCAGGGCAGCGGTGAGCGCCCGGTCCTCGGCTCCGTGAAGTCGATGATCGGCCACACCATGCCGGCCGCCGGGGTGGCGGGCCTGGTCAAGGCGGCCCTCGCGCTGCACCACGGCACCCTGCTGCCCACCCTGCACTGCGACGACCCCCACCCCGCGCTCGCCGCCACCCGCTTCCGCACCCTGGAGCGTGCCGCCCCCTGGGAGACCGACGCGGGCCGGCCGGTCCGCCGTGCGGCCGTGAACGCCTTCGGCTTCGGCGGGATCAACGCCCACGTGGTGCTGGAGGAACCGCCACGGGCGCGTCCAGCCCCGGCGCCCGCCGCGCAGCCGGCCCCGGCCTCCGTCAGCGTGGCCGAGCCCGAGCGCGTCCTCCTGCTCGCCGCCGGGCACCCGGACGGCCTCGCCGCCTCCCTCGCGGCCGACGACACCGCCGTCCTCGCCGCCGGACTCGACCCCGTGCGGCCCCACCCGGACGCCGGTCCCGTCCGGCTCGGTGTAGTGGACCCGACCGCCAAGCGGCTCGCGCTGGCCCGCCGCGTGCTCGCCAAGGGCCGTGCCTGGCAGGGGCGCAACGACGTCTGGTTCCGGCCCGGCCCCCTGCTCGGCCCTGCCGGCGGGGGCAGGCTGGCCTTCGTCTTCCCTGGCCTGGAGGGCGACTTCACACCACGCACCGACGACATCGCCGCCCACTTCGGCCTGGCGCCGGTCTCCGACCCCGGCACCGGCCCGGACGTACGGGTCGACGACGTCGGACGGCACGGCTTCGGCGTGGTGGGCGTGGGCCGGCTGCTCGACCGGGCGCTGCGCCGTATGGGCGTCGTACCGGACGCGGTCGCCGGGCACAGCGTCGGCGAGTGGACGGCGATGGTCGCCGCCGGGATGTACTCGGCCGCCGAAGTGGACGCCTTCATGGCGGACTTCGACCCGGACACGGTGACCGTGCCCGGTCTCGCCTTCGCGGCCGTCGGCGCGTCCGCCGCGCAGGTCCGCGCCGCGCTCGCCGAGTCCTGGACGGGCTCCGGGATCGTCCTCTCCCACGACAACGCACCACGCCAGTCCATGGTGTGCGGGCCGGACGCGGCGGTGGAGGACTTCGTACGGTCGTTCCGGGCGCGGGGCGTGATCTGCCAGGTGCTGCCCTTCCGCTCCGGCTTCCACACACCGATGCTCGAACCGTACCTGGCCCCCATCGAGCGGGCAGCCGAACGCTTCCGGCTCCACCCGCCGACGGTGCCGGTCTGGTCCGGGACCACCGCGGCGCCCTTCCCCGAGGCCGAGTCGGCGGTGCGGCGGCTGTTCGTGCGGCACCTGCTGGAACCCGTCCGCTTCCGTGAACTCGTCGAGGCCCTGTACGCCGACGGGCATCGCGTCTTCGTCCAGACCGGGCCGGGCAGGCTCACCTCCTTGATCGGCGACACCCTCGGCGACCGCGACCACCTGGCCGTCGCCGCCAACTCGGCCCACCACGGTGGGCTGGCCCAACTGAGGCGCGCGGCCACGGCGTTGTGGACGGCGGGCGAGGCAGTGGCCCCGGCCGTCCCCGCGCTCACACCGTCGCCCCGGCCCCCCGTCGCCGTCGCACACCTGCCGTACGCGCAGCAGCCGCCGCCGGGCGAGCGGCCGATGCCCGCCGAGCACGTACCGGCCCGCCCGACGGCGTCCCGGCCTCCCGCCGGACGTCCCCCGGTGCGGCTCGACCTCGGCGGCGCCCTCGTGTCGCTGGACGGACCCGGCCTCGCCGCCCTGCGCGCGGAGCTGCGGCCCGTCGCGCACACGGCGGGCGTGCCCACCGCGCTGGACGGACTCGCCACGCGCTTCCCGGCCGCCGCGGAACTCACGGCCCTGCTCCAGGACACCGCGGACACGGCGGCGTGGCTGATCGCGGCGCACCGTCGGCGCAGCACGGCGACCACCGCTCCGGCGACCACCGCTCCGGCGCCCACCGTTCCGGCGCGCCCGGAGACGGCGGCGGCCGCGAGCCGGAACCCGCCCACGGACACCAGACCGGCCACCCCGCCGGAGGCGGCGGCCGGCTCCGCCGTCACCACCCTCCGCGTCTCCCCGCAGACCATGCCCCACCTCCTCGACCACTGCTTCTTCCCGCAGCGTCCCGGCTGGCCGGAGGTGGCGGACCGCTGGCCGGTGGTGCCCGCCACCACGATCGTGCGGCACATGACGGACGCGGCGGAGCGGGCGAGACCCGGGCTGCGGGCGGTCGCCGTGCACGGGGCCCGGTTCGACCGGTGGCTCACCGCGACACCCCCCGTCGCCGTGGCGGTCGCCGTCACCCCGGTGCCCGGGCACCCCGACCGGGTGGACGTCACGTTCGGGCCGACGGCACGCGCCGTGGTCGAACTCGCCCCGCACCACCCGGCACCGCCTCCGCCCCACCCCCTCCCGGACGCCCCCGAGCGCGTCCCGGACCACACGGCCGCCCAGCTCTACCGGGACCGCTGGATGTTCCACGGCCCGGGATTCCAGGGCCTGACGGAGCTGACCGCGATCGGCGAGCGGCATATCCGGGGCGTGATCACCGCACCCGCGGCACCGGGCGCCCTGCTGGACAACGTGGGCCAGCTCCTCGGCTACTGGATCATGGCGACCCGTACCGAGCGGACCGTCGTCTTCCCCGTCCAGATCGGGCAGTTGCGCTTCCACGGACCCCACCCCGCGCCCGGCACCAACGTCCGCTGCCTGGTGCGGATCACCTCGCTCACCGACACCCTGCTGGAGGCGGACGCCGAGCTGACCGTGGGCGGCAGGGTGTGGGCCGTGCTCGGCGGCTGGCAGGACCGCCGCTTCGACAACGACCCGACGACCAGGCCGGTCGAACGCTTCCCCGAGCGCCACACCCTATCCGAGGCCCGGCCCGGCGGCTGGGCTCTGGTGCACGAGCGGTGGCCGGACCTCGCCTCACGCGAGCTGATCATGCGCAACTCGCTGGGCGGTGCGGAGCGGGCCGAGTACGCGGGCCGGCCGCCGCGCGGCCGCCGGCAGTGGCTGCTGGGCCGGATCGCGGTCAAGGACGCCGTACGGCAGTGGCTCTGGCAGCACGGCGAAGGGCCCGTCTTCCCTGCCGAGATCCAGGTCCGCAACGACGAACTCGGCCGCCCGTACGTCACCGGGGTGCACGGCCGCACCCTGCCCCCGCTGGACGTGTCCCTCGCCCACCGGGCTGAGGCGGGCGTGGCGATCGTACGGCCGCACTCTCCCCGCCCCGGCCCGGGCATCGACGTCGAGGAGGTCACCGACCGTGACCCGGCGACTCTCGGTACCGCGCTGGGCCCGGCCGAACTGCGGCTCCTGCGGGACCGGTCGGCGGACGGCCCCGGAGCCGAGGCCCTGTGGTTCACCCGCTTCTGGGCCGCCAAGGAAGCGGTCGCGAAGGCCGAGGGCGTCGGATTCGGCGGCCGTCCCCGGGACTTCACCGTGCTGGAGGCCGCCCCGGACGGCGGCAGGCTGCTCGTGGCCGGCCGTCTGGAACGCGCCTACACCGTGCACTGCGCACCCGTGCACAACCCACCCGCCCTGCCGACGCGCGGCTACGTGGTGGCCTGGACGACCGGGCCCGCAGCCGACGACGGACGAGCCGACCCCGGTCAGGACCACGGTCCGGACCGAGGACAACCCCCCACCGCAGCAGCCGAGGAGAACGCCCGATGAACCCCATCCAGCCGGCCCCGGCGCGGCACACCACGGACACCGTGCTCGCCGACGTCACCGGCATGCTCCGCACGGTGCTGGCGGAGTACGGCGACGACGACGTGACGATCGGCATGACCACCTCCTTCAACCGCGACCTGGAGCTGGAGAGCATCGACCTCGTCACGCTGGCGGCCCTGCTGGAGGAGCGGTACGGGCAGCGGGTCAACCTCGCCGAGTTCCTGGCCGGCATGGAGTTCGACGAGATCATCGAGCTGACCGTCGGCCGGCTCGTGGCCCACGTGGTGCGGAGCCTGACGACGGCCCAGGCGGGCTGAGCCATGGCCATGGTCGACGCGGGCGGCATCCGGCTGCACGTCCAGCGCATGGGCCCCGCCGGCGGCCGCACCCCGCACGCCACGGTCGTCCTGGTGCACGGACTGCTCACGGACAGCCTGGCCAGCCACTACTTCACCGTCGCACCCGCGCTCGCGGCGGCCGGACTCGACGTCGTCATGTACGACCTGCGCGGCCACGGCCGCAGCGACCGCCCGTCGCGGGGCTACACCCTCGACCACAACATCGACGACCTCACGTCTCTCCTGGACCGCCTGGATCTCACCGGGCCGCTGCATCTGGTCGGCAACTCCTACGGGGGCACCATCGCGTTCGGCCACACGGCCCGCCACCCCGACCGCACGGCCAGCCTCACGCTGATCGAGTCCGAGCCCGCCACCGCCGGCTGGGCTGCCAAGATGGGCCGCATCCTGCGCCGGGTGACGACGGAACTCGCCCGCGACGAGGACGCCGCGCTCGCCTGGATCGCCGCCCACCGCGGCCGCCACACCGCCCGCCTCGCCAAGGGAGCGGCCCGGCTCGTGCGCGAGACCACCCTCGGCCGGGACATCCCCGCCAGCCGGGTGCTCACCGACGCCCAGATCAGGGCCGTACGCCGCCCGGTCCTGGGCGTGTACGGCGGCGATTCCGACCTGGTGGACCTGCTGCCCCTGAAACGCCGGCTGCTGACCGACTTCCGGGCGGTCGTGCTGCCCGGACACGAGCACTCGGTGCTGGTGGAGGCGCCCGGCACGGTCGGCGGGCACATCCTGGACCTCATCCGGCCCGGGGCGGGCGTGCGGTGAGCGCCTACCTCTTCGTCGTCCCGCCGCTCACCGGGCACATCAACCCCGCCGTCGGTGTCGCCGCCCGGCTCGCCGCGCACGGGAACCGGGTGGCCTGGGCGTGCTCCGATCCCGCACTCGTACGGCGGCTCGCGGGCGCGGACGCCGAGGTGTTCACGTGCGCCGGCCCGGTGCCGGGCGCCGAGGGCGCCGTACGACCGCCGGAGCTGCGCGGCGCGGAGGCGCTGAAGTTCCTCTGGGAGTGGTACCTGCTGCCGCTCGCCGACGCGATGGCGCCGGGCGTCCGGGCCGCCGTCACGGAGTTCCGGCCGGACGTCGTGATCGCCGACCAGCAGGCCTTCGCCGGCGCGCTGGTGGCCGAACGCCTCGGACTGCCGTGGGCCACCTCCGCGACCACCTCGGCGGAGTTCACGGGCGCCTACGACGGTCTGCCCAAGGTCGCCGACTGGCTGCGGCTGCGTCTGGCCGCACTGCGCGCACGCGTCGGCGACCCGTCCGGCGGCACCGACCCGCGCTTCTCGCCGCACCTCCTGCTGGTGTTCAGCACACCCGAACTCATCGGCCCGCTGGCACCGTTGGCCCCGCACATCCACTACGTCGGACCCTCCGTCGCCGGCCGTCCGGCCGCGACCGGCTTCCCGTGGGAATGGCTGGACCACGGCCGGGCCAAGGTCCTGGTGACCCTGGGCACGGCCAACACCGACACGGGGGGCCGCTTCCTCGCCGCGTGCGCCGCCGCACTGCGGGACCGCGCCGACCACGTCCAGACGGTGATCGCCGATCCGGGCGGCGCGCTCCCCGCGACGTCCGCCGACAAGGACGTGCTGATCCTGCCGTCCGTGCCCCAACTCCCGCTCCTGGCACGGATGGACGCCGTGGTCTGCCACGCGGGTCACAACACCGTGTGCGAGGCCCTGTGGCACGGCGTCCCGCTGGTCGTGGCGCCGATCCGCGACGACCAGCCCGTGGTGGCTGGGCAGGTCGTGGACTCGGGCGCGGGCGTCCGGGTCAGGTTCGGCCGGGTGACCGCCGACCGGCTCGGCGAGGCCGTCGACGCCGTCCTGCACGATCCCGCCCACCGGTCAGCCGCCGCCCGGGTCCGCACCGCGTTCCGCGCGGCCGGCGGCGCCCCGGCCGCGGCGGCCCACCTCGAACGACTCGCAGCGGAGAACCGATGAGCGACCACCGAGCGAAGTCCGACCGCATCGCCGGCCTGCGTCCCCTCTACCGGAAGGACCTGGCCGGCGGCACCGACCGCTTCTTCGCCCCCCGGCGCACCACCTGCCCCTGGTGCGGGTCGGGGCGGCTCGCGGTTCGGCTGCACACCACCGACCTGCTGCAGCACAAGCCGGGCCGCTTCACCCTGGACCGCTGCGCCGACTGCGGCCATGTCTTCCAGAACCCCCAGCTCACCGAGGAGGGACTGGAGTTCTACTACCGGGACTTCTACGACGGCCTCGGCGAACAGCGGATGAGCGGCACCTTCGGCGGCCGTACCGCGATGTACCGGAGCCGCGCCGAGGCCATGCTGCCGCACGACCCCGCACCGAAGACCTGGCTCGACGTCGGCACCGGCCACGGCCACTTCTGCGCGGCCGCCCGCACCGTCCTGCCCGCCACCTCGTTCGACGGGCTCGACTTCACCGACGGTGTCGAACTCGCCGCCCGTGAGGGCCGCGTGGACCACGCCTGGCGCGGCGCCTTCCCGGACCTCGCCCCCGAACTGGCCGCCCGCTACGACGTGGTGAGCATGTTCCACTACCTGGAGCACAGCACCGACCCCGACCGGGAACTCCGCGCCGCCCACGAGGCCGTGCGCCCGGGCGGTCACCTCGTCGTCGAGGTTCCGGATCCGCGCAGCCGGTACGCCCGCCTCCTCGGCCGCTGGTGGCTGCCCTGGCTCCAGCCCCAGCACCTGCACTTCGTGCCGGCCGCCAACCTGCGGCGCCGGCTGACCGAGCGGGGCTTCACGGTGGTCGCCGAGCAGCACGCCGAGGCGCACGACCCCGTCGACCTGCTCGCCGCCGTCTGGCTCGTCCTCGACCGCGCCGCCCCGCGCGAGGACGCCCCGTGGCTGCCCGAGCCGCCCGGTGCGCTCCGGCGCGGTCTGCGCGCCGCGCTCCTCCTCGCGGGTGTCCCGGCCCTGGCCGCGGCGACCCTGCTCGACAGGTTCGCGGTGCGTCCCCTGTCCCACCGCCTCGGCCTGTCCAACGCCTACCGCCTGGTGGCCCGTCGCGAGTAGCGGGGGCCGGCCGGGAGCGCCCGGTGTTCACAGGGTCCTGCTGCGGATCAGTGCGGAGAGCGTCAGGGCGCCGGGCAGGAGCGGGAGCCAGTCGGTCAGGACGCGGAAGCCGATCACCGTCGCGGTGGCCATCGGCGGTGCGGCGCCGAACACGATCAGCGTCCACACGAGCGCCGCGTCCACGGCCAGCCCGCCCGGCGCCGGCACCGCCCCGCCCGCCGTACCCGCCGCGAGGTGGGCGAGCGCCACCTGCTCCCACGGCAGCCCCAGCTCCAACGAGGCCCCGACGCAGGCCAGGGTGCTCGCCTGCACCAGCGGCATCGCGACCGCCCCGCCCCACAGGGCGGCCACCCGGCAGGGCCGCGAGTGCACCGCCCGTGCGTCGGCGAGCGCGGACCGCAGCAGTCCCGTCACCGGGCGCCGCAGCGGCCGTACGACCGTCAGCAGCACCCCCGCGATCGTGAGGACCCCGCCCGTCACGGCGGCTGCCGGAACCAGCAGCCGGCCGTCCGGGACCAGGTCGCCGAGGCGCCGCCAGGCCGGCGACACCGCCAGGAACACCAGCAGCACCAGCGTCTTCGCGGACGACTTCGCCAGGCAGTACAGCCCGATCGACGCGGTGGCCCGGTCCAGCGGCACCCCTCGCGCACGCAGGAAACGCAGGGTGACGGCATGGGCGCCCAACCCGCCGGGCAGCACGTGGTTCGCGGCACCGGCGGCGAACTGCGAGGCGAGCAGCCGGCCCGGAGGCAGCCGGTCCGGCAGCGCCCCCTGCCGCACGCACGCGGCCGCCACCCAGTTCAGGCAGGTGAGGCCGGCACCGGCCAGCAGCCACCACGGATCGGCGGTGAGCAGCCGCCGGACGCCCTCGTACAGGACGGGCCGGTGGGTCACGGCCCAGCCCCCGGCGAGCAGCACGGGAGACAGGCACAGGGCCAGCCGCGCGGGCCGGCCGGACAGCGGCGAGGCGGGCCGGGCGGGGGCGCCGGTGCCGGAACCGGGCGCCCGGGGCCCGGCGGCGGTCTCCGGCCCGGGGCACGGGGGAGCGGCGGCCGGGCCGAGCGGGGGGAGCGGGGACACTGAGGACACGGGGACGTCGTCCTTCCGCAGCGGGCCCCGCGACGGGGCCTGGGGGAGGCGGGCCGGGCGAACCGCGAGGAGCCTTCCCCTCCCGCGTGACACGCGGATGTCCGCAATCCCCATGCGCGAGGGCGGTCCGGTGCCGCCGGGCAGGTGCGCGCGAACCGCCGTTCACCGCCGACCAGGTAGCCTTCCCATGGGGTGCGCTTTACATGCGGGACCCCGGCCCGTACAGCGAACAGGGGAGGAACCGGCGGTGCACGTCACTGAATGGCTGGACTCGGTGCCCGCGGCCGCGGTGTATGCCGTGGTGGCCCTGGTGATCGGGCTGGAGAGCCTGGGCATCCCCCTGCCGGGCGAGATCGTCCTCGTCTCGGCTGCCCTGATGTCCTCGCAGCACTCCGGCGTGAACCCCGTCGTACTCGGTGTGTGTGCCACCGCCGGCGCGGTGATCGGCGACTCCATCGGCTACGCGATCGGCCGCAAGGGCGGACGCCCCCTGCTCGCCTGGCTCGGCGCGAAGTTCCCGAGGCACTTCAGCGAGGGGCATGTGGCGACCGCCGAGCGCTCCTTCGAGAAGTGGGGCATGTGGGCCGTCTTCTTCGGCCGCTTCGTCGCCCTGCTGCGCATCTTCGCCGGCCCGCTCGCGGGCGTGCTGCACATGCCGTACTGGAAGTTCCTGATCGCCAACGTCCTCGGCGGCATCTGCTGGGCGGGCGGTACGACGGCCGTCATCTACTACGTGGGCGTCGTCGCCGAGGACTGGCTGAAGAGGTTCTCCTACCTCGGCCTGGTGGCGGCACTGCTGATCGGCCTGGCCTCCATGCTGATCATCAAGCGCAAGGCGAAGAAGGCCCAGAAGGACCGGACCGTGGCACCGGAGGCGGAGCCGGTGAACGCCGGGGACTGAGCCCTCCCACAGGCTCCTACTGGTGCACGTCCCGGTGCGTCTTCGCCAACTCGGCGTAGAGCGTGCCGTTGAGGGTCACACCCTGCCGCTCCTCCTCGCTCAGCTCCCGCCGCACCTTCGCCGGCACCCCCGCCACCAGCGACCCGGGCGGCACCACCATCCCCTGCGGCACCAGTGCCTGGGCGGCGACGAGCGACCCCGCCCCGATCACGGCACCGTTGAGCACGGTCGCCCCCATGCCGATCAGACAGTCGTCCTCCACGGTCGCCCCGTGCACCACCGCGTTGTGCCCGATCGACACCCGCTCCCCGACGCTCACCGGGAACCCGGGGTCGGCGTGCAGCGTCACGTTGTCCTGAACGTTCGCGCTCGCCCCCACGGTGATCCGCTCCACGTCGCCCCGCACCACCGCGCCGTACCAGACACTGGCCCCCGCGTGCAGCGTTACGTCACCGATCACGGAGGCCGTGGGCGCCACGAACGCCTCCGGATCGACCTGCGGCTCCTTGCCGCCGATACCCACGATCAGCGCCTGCTGCGTCATCACCGTCTCCTCGCGTCCGTCGGTTCCCCGCACGGTACGACACCGGGTGGGGTGAAGATCACAGCAGCCCGCTCTCTCGCCCCGGGGCGACCGGTGAGTAACGTGACCCCGTGCCGAAGCGCAAGAACACGTTCTCATCCTGGCGACGCAGGCTGCTTCAGCGCGCCGTGCACACGGGCTGGGCCTGGGTGCAGCGCACGGGTGCGGTGTCGGCGGAGAACCCCGGCCGCTTCCGTTTCGGCTCCATCGGCGAGGCCACCCGGCTGGCCTTCCCGCTCGGCACGGTCTTCGGCGAACCCTGGATCCACCTCGGCTCCCACTGCATCATCGCCGAGCAGGTCACCCTCACCGCAGGGCTCATGCCCGACCTCGATCTCGGTCCGGACCCCATCCTGCGGATCGGCGACGGGGTGGTCCTCGGCCGCGGCAGCCACGTCATCGCGGACACCACGGTCACCATCGGCAGGGACTGCTACTTCGGCCCGTACGTCTACGTCACCTCCACCAACCACTCCTACGACGACCCCCACCAGCCCATCGGCAGGCAGTGGCCGCGCATGGAGCCGGTCGAGATCGGCCCGGGCTGCTGGATCGGCACCGGCGCGGTGATCCTGCCGGGTGCCCGGATCGGCCGGAACGTGGTCGTGGCGGCCGGCGCGGTGGTGCGCGGCACGGTGCCCGACCACGCCGTGGTGGCCGGGGCCCCGGCGCGGGTCGTACGGCGCTGGACGCAGGAGGACGGCTGGCAGCCGCCGCTGCGGACGCCGGCCCCGGTGCCGATCCCGGACGGCACCACCACGGCGCAGCTGCGGGCGCTGGCGGACCTGGACGAGGACGCGGTGGCCCGGCTCGCCGCACTGGAGCCCGAAGGCTGACGCGCGCGCCGTGTCAGCCGGTCGCCAGCAGGAGCGTGCCCACCAGCGCGAGCCCCGCGCCCGCCGCCTGCACCGCGCGCAGCCGCTCGCTGAGGAAGCCGCGCGCCGCCAGCGCGGTCACCACCGGGTACAGCGACGCGAGGACGGCCGCCACGGTGACCGGGCCGTGCTGGGCGGCGACCGCGTACGTACCGTTCGCCGCCACGTCGGCGAGCCCCACGAAGGCCAGCGCGGGCATCGAGGCCCAAGGGAAGCCGTCCTCCGGCACGGCGGCGCCACCCCGCCGGACCGACGCGGCGAGCGCGACCCCGCCGACCGCGACGTTCGTCAGCCGCTGCACGAACAGGGCCAGGAACAGACCGGTGACACTCGTCGACGCCTCCGTGATCAGCGCGAACACCGTGCCGAAGCCGAGCGCCGCGACCAGGGTCAGCAGGACCGTCCGGCGCTGCACGGCCGCACCCCGCAGCTGCGGACCGCCCGCGAGGACGACACCGGTGACGGCCACCGCGATGCCTGCGGCCTGGAGCAGCCCGGGGCGTTCGCCCAGGAACAGCCCCACGCCGACCGGGACGGCCACACTGAGGGTGGCGATGGGCGAGACCACTCCCATCGGGCCGAGCGCGAGGGCCTTGTAGAAGGAGAGCAGCGCCACCGGCCCGACCAGACCCGCCGCGACCGCGAACCACAGCCGGGGACCGGCCTCGCCCCAGCCGCCGGTGCCGACCACGACCGCGCCCAGCACGGCCGCCGCGACGGCCTGCGACACGACCACGACCGTCAGCGCGGGCGTACGGCGGGTCAGCAGCCCGCCGCCGAAGTCGGCCAGACCCCACAACAGGCTCGTGGTCAGGGCGAAGAAGGCGGTCACGATGCCTCGCAGTACAGTTTGTTGAACGAGCGGGTGCGCCCCACCGTAGTTCACTCTGATGAACTGCGCCATGCAAAATAATTGCCCACCTCGGATATTGGACGGAATGTGTCGGACCTCGAAACCCTGACCCAGTCCCTGGCGCGCAATGTGAAGCACTGGCGATCGGTGCGGGGCTTCACCCTGGACGTGCTCGCCGCCCGGGCCGGCGTCAGCCGCGGGATGCTCATCCAGATCGAGCAGGCCCGCACCAACCCGAGCATCGGCACGGTCGTCAAGATCGGTGACGCGCTCGGCGTCAGCGTGACCACGCTTCTCGACTACGAGCAGGGCCCCAAGGTCCGCATCGTCCCGGCCGACCGGGCCGTACGCCTGTGGCACACCGAGGCCGGCAGCTACAACCGCCTCCTCGCGGGCACGGAGGCCCCCGGCCCGCTGGAGATGTGGGACTGGCGGCTGATGCCGGGCGAGAACAGCCCCTCCGAGCCGCACCCGGCCGGCACGGTCGAGCTGGTCCACGTCACCGCGGGCGTGCTGACCCTCACCGTGGACGGCGAGGACCACCTGGTACCGGCCGGTGCGAGCGCCTCCTTCGAGGCGCACCTGCCGCACACCTACGGCAACCGGGGCGAGGTCCCGATGGAGATGGTGATGGCCGTCTCCGTGCCGCCCGTGCCGTGAGACACCCGTACGGCGGACGGGCGGGTCTTGTTAGCGTGCGGCCATGCGCGCACCCATCGGAGACTTCGACACCGCCACCCCGGCCCCGGACTGCCTGGACGAACTGACCGCGCCGGTCGCCGACGCCGTACGCAGCTGGCAGGGCGCCGTCCCCGCCGACCGGATCCTCTTCGTCGACACCGACCCGCGCTGGGCCGACACCGCCGTCTTCGTCGAGCACTACGGCCGCGACCTGCTGGAGCGGTCGGCGAACTGCGTCGTGGTCGCGGGCAAGCGGGGCGGCGAGACCACCCTCGCGGCGTGTCTGGTCCTCTCCACCACCCGGGTCGACGTCAACGGCGTCGTCCGCCGCCAACTCGGCGCCCGCAAGGCCTCCTTCGCCTCCATGGAGACGGCGACCGGTGAGACCGGCATGGAGTACGGCGGCATCACCCCGCTCGGCCTGCCCACCGGCTGGCCCGTGCTGGTCGACTCTGTCGTCGTCGACCTGCCCTACGTCCTGGTGGGCAGCGGCCGCCGCCGCGGCAAGCTCCTGATCCCCGGCAAGGCCCTCGCCGAACTTCCGGGCGCGCTGGTCCTGGAGGGGCTCGGGACCACCTGAGTCACCGGGGCAGGGCTTCCCGGGGGATGCCGGTTCGCCGCGCTCCCTGGTCGCCCTCTCGAGAGCGTGCCCGCTTCTGCCAGGGTTCCCGCCCGGCGGGCCGGGCCCGCCGGATCCCCGTCGCCGGACCGTCCGCCCGAGGGTCACCGCCCAGGGGGTGGCCCAGCCGGAGACCGCCCGGGCGGCTCGGCTTCCTCCGGCGCCCCGTTCGTCAGGCCGGCGGATGATGGGCGAGGGCCAGGTGCGGGTCCGTCTCGCCGGGGGCCGGCGCCGGGTCGGCGTGGACCAGGGCGGCGGTCAGGCGCGGTACGGCGTGCAGCAGCGTGTGTTCCGCCGCCACGGCGATCGCGTGCGCCTGCCGTACCGTCGCCTCCCCGTCCACCACGACCGCGAGTTCGGCCCGCAGCCGGTGCCCGATCCAGCGCAGCCGCAGCTCGCCCACCTCCCGCACACCCGGTACCTCCCGCACCGCCCGTTCGGCGCGGTCCACCAGCGCCGGATCGACCGCGTCCAGTACCCGCCGGAACACCTCCCGCGCCGCGTCCCGCAGCACCAGCACGATCGCCGCCGTGATCGCCAGCCCCACCAGCGGGTCGGCCGCCCGCCACCCCAGGGCGGAGCCCGCCGCGCCCAACAGCACGGCCAGTGAGGTGAACCCGTCGGTACGGGCGTGCAACCCGTCGGCGACGAGTGCGGCCGAGCCGATCTCCCGGCCCACCCGGATCCGGTACCGGGCCACCCACTCGTTCCCGGCGAAGCCGACCAGCGCGGCGACAGCGACCACCGGCAGATGCGTGACCGGCCGCGGGTCGAGCAGCCGCCCGACGGCCACCCAGCCGGCGAAGGCCGCCGAGGCGGCGATGGTCAGGACGATGACGAGTCCCGCGAGGTCCTCGGCCCGCCCGTACCCGTAGGTGAACCGCCGGTTCGCCGCCCGCCGCCCCAGTACGAAGGCGATGCCGAGGGGAACGGCGGTCAGCGCGTCGGTCGCGTTGTGCACCGTGTCCCCGAGCAGCGCCACCGACCCGGACACGGCCACGACGCCGGCCTGCGCCAGTGCGGTCGCCCCGAGCACCGCCAACGACACCCACAGCGCACGCATCCCGCGTGCCGAGGACTCCAGCGCCGGGTCCACCTTGTCGGCCGTGTCGTGGGAGTGCGGGGCGAGGAGGTGGGCGAGACGACGGCGCGGGCCGGGGGAGGAGCCGTGCGGGTGCGGGTGCGGGTGCGCCCCGTGCTGATGAGGGTGCCGTTCACTCACGTCGAGCCCCTTCGCGGTGTGCGGGAGTGGACGCGCGGCGCCCACGGAGCCATTATGTGCGTATGAGCGCACGCATGCACCTATCACCTGCGCACCATGCGCACCCGCGCAGCACGGGCGAGGAGCGGTTCGCGCTCGCCGCCGAACTCCTCTCCCTGCTGGGCGACCGCACCCGCCTCGCGCTGATGCACGCCCTGGCGGAGGGCGAGGCCGACGTCGGCACGCTCACCGAGGCGTGCGGCGCCGCCCGCCCGGCCGTCAGTCAGCACCTGGCCCGGCTGCGGCTCGCCGGCCTGGTGGACACGCGCAAGGAGGGCCGCCGGGTGATCTACTCACTCCGCCACGGACATCTGCGCCGGCTGGTCGAGGAGGCACTGCGGACGGCGGACCACCGGCTCGCCGAGCGCGGTGGGGAAGCGGGGACGGCCGGCGACGAGGGGCCGGTCACCGAAGCAGGGCGCTGAGCCGTTCCAGCAGGGCCAGGGCCTCTTCCGGATCCGCCGTCGCAGCCGACCGCGGTACTCCCGCTCGGCCTCTGCTTCCAGCAGGTGCTCGGCTTCTCCGCCGTCCACGCCGGACTGGCGCTCGCGCCGTCCCCGCTGGTGTCCTTCGTGGTCTCCCCGCTCGCCGGGCGGCTGGGCGACCGTGTCGGCGGCCGACGGGTGCTGCTCGCGGGGCCGGCGTCCTTCTGCGCGGGGCTCGTCGCGGTGATCCCGCTCGCGCAGGGCTCCGCCTCGGCCCTGGTCTTCACCGTGCCGCTGATGTGCATGGGCCTCGGCAGCGGCTGCATGATCGCCCCGCTGTCCACCGAGGCGATGCGGCGCGTTCCCGGCCACCTCGCCGGCGCGGCCGCCGGTGTCAACAGCACGGTCCGGCAGTTGGGTTCGGTCCTCGGGAGCGGCGCAGCCACCGCGCTCATGGCGGCGGGCGCCACCCCGCCGGCCGGGCTCCACCTGGCCATGGCACTCGGAGTCGTCCTGCTCGCCCTCGCGGGAGCGGCCCTGTGCCTCGGCGGCCGCACGAGCGCGGTGGCGGCCGCCGTCCGAGCCGGCCGGCACCGGGATCAGAACGCGGTGGCCGTCCCGAGGTAGCGCTCGGCGAAGGCCGCCGCCGCGGCCGGCGAGGTGAACAGCCGGCGCAGCCGGGCCAGCGTGGTCCCGGTGCGGTACGGGTCGCCGGAGGAGGCGCCGTGGTAGATCCCGGAGAGCCACTCGGAGAACTCGTGGTAGTCCCACACGCGTCGCAGGCAGGTCTCCGAGTAGCCGTCCAGGCCCGCGGAGTCGCCCTTGGTCAGCTGGGCCACGAGGCCGTCTCCGAGCAGGAACGCGTCGTGCAGCGCGAGGTTCATGCCCTTCGCGGCGATCGGCGCGACGAGATGGGCGGCGTCGCCGGCCAGCAGGAGGCGGCCGAACACCATGGGTTCGACGACGTAGTTGTGCATGTCCAGCACGCGCTTCTCCAGCAGCCGCCCCTCCGCGAGCGGCGGGCGGTCCGCCGCGTGCAGGCGTCGCTGGAGTTCGTCCCAGACGCGGGCGTGCGACCAGGTGTCCGGGTCGTCGCCGGGCGGGCACTGGAGGTAGTAGCGGGTCACCTCGGCGCTGCGGGGCATGTGCCCGGCGAACCCGTCGGCGTGTATGCCGAACAGCACACGGTCGGCGGACGGCGGCGCCTCGGCCAGCAGCGCCAGCCAGCCGATGCCGTAGTCGTACCGGGACGTCCGCGCCCGCGCGGGCAACGCGGCCCGGCTCGCCCCGCGGGCCCCGTCGCAACCGGCGACGAAATCGCAGGTCACCTGCCGGCGTTCGCCGCTGTCCGGGTCGGTGTACGACACGGAGGGCCGGTCGGAGTCCAGGTCGTGCAGGCGTACGTCGCGCACGCCGAAGCGGATCTCGCCGCCGCGTACGTCGGCGTACTCACGCACGAGGTCGGTCACGAGCAGCGGTTGCGGGTACACCCAGTGGTGACGTCCCGTCAGTTCCTGGTACGGGAAGCGGTGGCCCCGGCCGGCGAAGCGGAACTCGAACTCGGTCTGCCGTTCCGCGCGGCGAAGCAGGTCGCCGGCCAGCCCGCGCCGTTCGAGACCGCGTACGGCCCACTCCTCGATGACGCCGGCGCGGGGCCGCTGCTCGATGAACGCACGGGTCTCGGTCTCCAGGACCAGACAGTCGACACCGGCGGCGCGCAGGACGTTGCCGACGGTCAGACCGGCCGGTCCGGCGCCCAGGACGACGACCGGAAAGCGGTCGGCGGAAGGGGAGTCGGTGTGGGGGGAGGGAGACATCACGCCAGCATAATGACGGTGTCCCGCCGGACGAGCCGACGGGACACCGTGGGTGACGCGGGAGCGGGTCAGTGCGCGGGCATGTCCGTGACCACGACTTCCTCGATGCTGCGCTCGATCGCCTCCGCCTTCGAGGCGGTGGCCTTGGCCCAGTAGTAGATGGCCACGGAGAAGGCCGTCACGACCAGGATGTCCCAGTACATCGGGATGGTGCCACGGCCGCCGAAGCCGCCCAGCCAGGAGATCAGGCCCAGGCCGAACAGGTAACCGGGCAGCCACTGCGCCGCCTTGAAGTCCATCCGGGGCGCGTCCGGCCGGCGCTTCGCGGTGGCGTACCAGGCGTACGAACCCAGCAGCACGTAGCCGAGCAGGATCGCGAAGCCCAGCCGCCACAGGGTGTCCCAGCCGGCCCAGTAGATGATCAGGTTGGCGACCACGAACGACGCCGGCGAGATGAACTTGCCGAAGGGCAGCCGGTAGGGGCGCTCGTGGTGCGGCAGCCGGTCGGAGAAGACGCCGTACGCCAGCGGGGCGCCCGCGTACATCAGCACACTCGCCGAGGTGATGAAGCCGACCAGCTCCTGCCAGCTCGGGAAGGGCAGGAAGCAGACCACACCGGTGACGAACGACATGAGCAGGCCGAACCACGGCACGCCGCGCTTGTCGGTCTTGGCGAACGCCTTCGGCGCGTAGCCGTTCTTGGCCAGGCCGAACGAGACGCGGGAGGTGGCGGTGGTGTAGATCAGGCCGGTGCCACCGGGGGAGATGATGGCGTCGACGTAGAGCACCCAGCCCAGCCAGCCGAGGCCCACCAGGGTCGCCAGGCCCGCCCACGGGCCGCTGATGCCGGCGAAGTCCAGCTTGGCCCAGCCGTGCGCGAACGAGGCGTGCGGCAGCGCGGCGATGAACACGACCTGCAGCAGGATGTAGATCACGGCGCCGATCGCCACCGAGCCGAGGGTCGCCCGCGGCAGGTCACGCTTCGGGTTGCGGCTCTCGCCCGCCAGCTGGATCGCCTGCTCGAAGCCGAGCAGCGCGAAGATGATGCCGCTGGAGCTGATGGCGCCCAGGACGCCCTTCATGCCGAACGGCGCGAAGCCTTCCGAGGTGAAGTTGCTGCCGTGGAAGTTGCCCACCGCGATGATGAAGATCGCCGCGAGCGGGACGGCGATCTTCCACCAGGTGGCCGCGCTGTTGGTGTGCGCGAGGGCGCGGACACCGAAGAAGTTGACACCGACGAAGATCGCCATCAGCACGACGGCCGAGAGGAAACCGCTGGTCGTCAGGGTGCCGTCGGCGTGCTGCAGACCCTGGGCCCACTTCCAGTGACCGGCGTAGCCGATCATCGCCTCTACCTCGATCGGCGCCACGGTGGCCGCCTGGAGCCAGGCGAACCAGCCGAAGGACATGCCGGCCAGGCCGCCGAAGGCGTAGTGCGGGTAGCGGGCCGTGCCGCCGGCGACCGGGAACATGCCGCCGAGTTCGGCGTGCACCAGCGCCAGCAGCACGATGGCCACCGTGCCGATCACCCACGAGATGATCGCCGCGGGGCCGGCCACGACGACCGCCTTCTCGGCGCCGTACAGCCAGCCGGATCCGATGATGGAGCCCACGGAGGCCCACATCAGACCGATCAGTCCGACGTCCCGGCGCAGACCGCCGGACTCCGTCGTGGCCTGTGGCAAGGCGTCGACTTTCGCCATGTCAAGTGGCCTCTCAGTTCATGAACGCAGAATTAACGAACGACGCCACAGGCTAGGAAGGTATTCCGCGCCACGAAAAGACTGTTTAGGAAAACTTGACCCAGGATCTTGCCTGTCTTGGGAACGGCCACGCTGACGGTCTTCGTACAGGTCAGACATCAACTCGGAATGTCAATATTCAGCGGTGAATTGTGAGAAGAAGGTGAGACAGGTCACCGCAACAGGGGAATTTCGATCGCCGGGCAGCGGTCCATGACCATCTCCAGACCCGCCTCCCGGGTCCGCGCGTAGGCGGCCTCGTCGACCACACCCAGCTGGAACCACACCGCCCGCGCGTTCTTCGCCACGGCCTCGTCGGCCACCGCGCCCGCCAGCTCGCTGTGCACGAAGACGTCCACCACGTCCACGTCGAAGGGGATGTCCGCGAGGGTGGCGTACCCCTGCTCGCCGTGCACCGTCTCGGCCTTCGGGTGCACCGGCACGATCCGCTTCCCGTACCGCTGGAGCACCTGCGCCACCCCGTAGGCGGCGCGGCTCCGGTTGGTGGACAGGCCGACCACGGCCCAGGTGTCGCCCAGCTCGGTCAGGATCCTGCGGATCGTCGCTTCGTCGCCGTACACCGGCTGCCTCCGGGGGATGTCGGGTCGTCGGTCCGCCGGCCGGCCCGGTCCTCCCCGTCCGGCCGCGTCCCGTCTGCTTCGTCCGGGCAACAGCACCCTCCGGGCGCTGATTCCCGCCCCGTACCCCGGCACGGTGACCGGAATCGGGGCAAGGTGCCTGCGCGGCGCCGTCCGCCCGCCTACGCTCGGCCCGTGCTGCGCATCCTCGACGCCCGTACCGGTAAGCCCGTCCCCGCCGCGCCCGCCCGGCGCGGCCTGACCCGTATCGAGGCCCACGCCTCCGGCCTGGACCCCACGGACCTGCGGGTGCTGCTCACCGCCGACCTTCTCGTCCGGGCCCTGGAACTGGGCGGCACCCCCGTCTGGACGATCCTCACCGCGCCCCTCCGGCTGGCCGAGCTCCGCACGGCCGCCACGGCCCTGGCGATCCGCCCGTTCGAGGACGGCCGCGACCTGGCGTCCGGGCTGGGAGAGGCACAGGCGATCCATGTCGTGGCCGGGGACGGCGGACCCGTACCGGGCCCGGGGCCGGTCGCGAGCGTGGCGCCGGTGGTGTGGACCGGGGCACCGGGGCCGCACGCCGGTGCGGAGGGGACACGGCCCGGCGCCGCGTCCGCGGACTCCGACGCGGGCCGGGACGCCGTCCCCGGTGTGCCGCCGGGCGCTTCCCCGGCGCCCCCGCGCCTCCCGCTGCCCGACCTCCTCGCCGACCCCGCCGCCCTGCGCCTGGCCCTGCTCTCGGTGCCGCGCGGCGAAACCGTGCACCTGGACCGCGCCGGACTCGACCGGGCCGCAGGGCAGCTCACCCACTGGCGGCGCGCCGTGGCCGCGTGGGCGCGCAGGCCCTCGCGGCCGGTGCCCGAGGACGTGCGGGTACGGCTGCGGGCAGCCTGGGAGGACGATCTGGACCTGCCCGCGGTGCTGGAGGTGCTGCGGGACGTGGAGACCGCACCCGGCGTGCCCGACGGCGCCCGCTTCGAGACGTACGTCTACGCCGACCGGCTGCTCGCCCTCGACCTGCCCAGCGACCTGGGGACCCTCGCGTGATCGAGCGGGCGGGTGCCGGCCCGATGCGCCGTCTGATGGTGCTGCGGCACGCCAAGTCCGCCTGGCCCGAGGGGGTCCAGGACCACCGCAGACCCCTCGGACCGCGCGGACTGCGGGACGCCCCGGCCGCGGGCCGCGCCCTCGCGGAGGTCGGCGGCCTGCCCGACCTCGCCCTCTGCTCCACCGCCGTACGCGCCCGCCGCACCTGGGAGCTGGCCGCCGCCGAATGGGGCACCCCGCCCCCGGTCCGCTACGACCGACGGCTGTACGCGGCCGGCGTGGCGGATCTGCTCGACGTCGTGCGCGAGGTCCCGCGGGAGGTGGAGGCGCTGCTGCTGGTCGGACACAACCCCGGCCTCGAGGAACTGGTGGCGGAACTGGCCGGCGACGGACTCGACGACTCGCTGGAGCGGCTGCGGGCCAAGTTCCCGACGTCCGCGATCGCGATCCTGACCTGGCGCGGCACCGGCTGGCCCGCCCTCGGCCCGGGCACCGCCCTGCTCACGTCCTTCATGGTGCCGCGCGGGAAGAAGTAGCCGGGGGAGAAGAAGAGACAGCCGGGGGAGAGGAAGGGCGAGGAGGCCGCCCCGGCCCCGGGCGGGGGCGCCGGCACCGCGATCATGGCCGGCGGCCGCCTCGCATAGGCTGACGGGATGCAGGACGAGTACCGCACAGTGGCCCGCGCGGGCGTGCACGAGACCGAGGTCAACCGCTCCCGCTTCCTGTGCGCCCTCGCCCCGGCCGCCACCGAGCAGGAGGCGCAGGAGTTCGTCGCCTCCGTCCGCAAGGAGCACGCCGACGCCTCCCACAACTGCTGGGCGTACGTCGTCGGCGCGAACGCCCAGGTGCAGAAGGCGAGCGACGACGGCGAACCCGGCGGCACCGCGGGCGTCCCCATGCTCCAGATGCTCCTGCGCCGGGACATGCGCTACGTCGTCGCGGTCGTCACCCGGTACTACGGCGGCGTCAAGCTCGGCGCCGGCGGACTCATCCGCGCCTACGGCGGATCCGTCGGCGAGGCCCTGGACACGCTCGGCACGATCACCCGGCGCCGCTTCCGGCTGGCCACGGTGACCGTCGACCACCAGCGCGCGGGCAAGGTCCAGAACGACCTCCGCGCCACCGGACGCGAGGTGCGCGACGTCCGCTACGGCGAGTCGGTCACCCTGGAGATCGGCCTGCCGGACGCCGACGTGGACGCCTTCCGGGCCTGGCTCGCCGACGCGACGGCGGGCACGGCGACCCTCGAACTGGGCGGAGAGGCGTACGGCGACGCGTGAGCCGGGGCGGTCGGGTTCCGGGGACCCGCCCTCGCCGAGTGCTTCCGCTCACACGGGACGCAGGGGGCGAAAGACGTGAACCGTCCGCATCGATGGGCGAGAAAGCGGCTTCTTTCTGTTTTGTCCGCTCGTGAAGGCGGCCTGCACGCCCTTCGTCCGAGACTCCAACGGCCGTTCGCGGGCGGTCCGTCCAGCCCGTGCGACCGCCACCGCGGGGCAGCGGGGACGCCAGGTGCGGAAAGAGCCGGGTGAAGGGGGGAAGGCGGGAGTTACCGCCCGTGATGTCGGACCCGGCCGTTAGTCTCGGGGATCATGAGACTCCTGCACACCTCCGACTGGCATCTCGGCCGGGCCTTCCACCGGGTGAACATGCTCGGGGCCCAGGCCGAGTTCATCGGTCACCTCGTCGCCACCGTGCGCGAGCGCGAGGTGGACGCGGTGGTCGTCGCCGGGGACGTGTACGACCGCGCGGTGCCGCCGCTCGCCGCGGTCGAGCTGTTCGACCGGGCCCTGCACCGCCTCGCCGGTCTCGGCGTGCCCACGGTGATGATCTCCGGCAACCACGACTCGGCCCGTCGCCTCGGCGTCGGCGCGGGACTCATCGACCGCGCGGGCATCCACCTGCGCACCGAACCGTCCGCCGTCGGCACCCCGGTCGTGCTGTCCGACGCCCACGGCGACGTCGCCTTCTACGGCCTGCCGTACCTCGAACCCGCCCTGGTGAAGGACGAGTTCGCGGTCGACCGGGCCGGCCACGAGGCCGTGCTCGGCGCCGCCATGGACCGCGTCCGCGCCGACCTCGCCACGCGCGTGGCGGGCACCCGCTCCGTCGTCCTCGCCCACGCCTTCGTCACCGGCGGCCGGGGGAGCGACAGCGAACGGGACATCACCGTCGGCGGAGTGGCCGCCGTACCCGCGGGGATCTTCGACGGCGTCGACTACGCGGCACTCGGGCATCTGCACGGCTGCCAGACGATCACCGAGCGCGTGCGCTACTCGGGCTCCCCGCTGGCCTACTCCTTCTCCGAGACCGACCACCGCAAGAGCATGTGGCTGGTCGACCTCGCCGCCGACGGCTCCGTCGCCGCCGAGCGCCTCGACTGCCCGGTCCCGCGCCCGCTCGCCCGGATCCGAGGCACCCTGGAGGACCTCCTCGCCGACCCGGAACTGACGCACCACGAGGAGGCGTGGGTCGAGGCCACCCTCACCGACGCGGTCCGCCCGGCCGACCCCATGGCCCGGCTCACCGAGCGCTTCCCGCACACCCTCAGCCTCGTCTTCGCCCCCGAGCGGGCCCCGGACGACCCCCAGGTGTCGTACGCCCGGCGGCTCGCGGGCCGCAGCGACCAGCAGATCGCCCAGGACTTCGTCGCCCACGTCCGCGGCGCCGGCCCCGACGAGCGGGAGACGGCCGTGCTGCGGGACGCCTTCGACACGGTCCGCGCCGACCACGCCGTACGGGAGGTGGCCCGGTGAGGCTGCACCGGCTCGACATCACCGCCTTCGGGCCCTTCGGCGGCTCGCAGCGCGTCGACTTCGACGCCCTGTCCGCCGCCGGGCTCTTCCTGCTGCACGGCCCGACCGGCGCGGGCAAGACCTCCGTCCTCGACGCCGTCTGCTACGCCCTCTACGGTTCCGTGCCCGGCGCCCGCCAGAGCGGCCAGGGCATGAACCTGCGCAGCGACCACGCCGAGACCGGCACCCGTACCGAGATCCGCCTCGAACTGACCGTCGCCGGACGCCGGCTGGAGATCACCCGGCAGCCACCCTGGGAGCGGCCCAAGCTGCGCGGCAAGGGCAGCACCGTCGACAAGGCGCAGACCTGGCTGCGCGAGTACGACTCCAGCGCCCGCACCTGGAAGGACCGCAGCCGCTCCCACCAGGAGATCGGCGAGGAGGTCACCCAGCTGCTCGGTATGAGCCGCGAGCAGTTCTGCCAGGTCGTCCTGCTGCCCCAGGGCGACTTCGCCCGCTTCCTGCGCGCCGACGCCGAGGCCCGCGGCAGGCTGCTCGGCCGCCTCTTCGACACCCAGCGGTTCGCCGACGTCGAGAAGCGACTCGCCGAACGCCGGCGCGCCACCGAGGCACGCGTGCGGGAAGGCGACGCGACGCTGCTCGCCGACGCCCACCGCATGCAGCAGGCGGCCGGGGACGCCATGGAGCTGCCCGAGCTGGCACCCGGCGAGCCGGGCCTGGCCGAGGCCGTCCTCCAGGCGGCCGCCGTCGCCCGCGCGACCGCCCGCGAACGCCTCACCGTCGCCCACTGCCGCCTCGGCGCGGCCGAGTCCGCCCACACCGAGGCCCGGCGCGTCCTCGGCGACGCCCGCGAACTCGCCCGGCTGCAGGACCGGTTCGCCGAGGCACGCCGGCGCGCCGAGGGCCTCCAGGAGCGGGCCGGTGCACACCGCGAGGCCCAGCAGCGCATGGAGCGCTCCCGCAAGGCGGAGTCGGTCGCACCCGCGCTGGAGCTGCGGGACGTCACCGAGGAGGAGCACCACCGGGCCGACCGGGCCGAGGCGCACGCGCGCGGCCTGCTGCCCGACTCCTACGCCGACGCCGACGCCGGATCGCTCGCCGGCGCCGCCCGCCGGGCCGCCGAGGAACTGGGCGGTCTGGACGCCGCCCGGCGCGCCGAGCAGCGGCTCGCCGCCCTGATCGAGGAGCGGGCCGGGCTCGACCGGCAGGAGCGCGCCGACGACGACGTGCTGCGCGAGGCGGAGTCCTGGCTCGCGGACTGGGACACCACACGCGCGGCCCTGCAGACGCGCATCGACTCCGCCCAGGAGGCCGCCACCCGCGCCGAACAGCTCGCCGTACGGCAGGAGCCGATGGCGGCCCGGCTCGCCGCCGCCCGCACCCGGGACGAGCTGGCCGCCGACCTGGAAGCGGCCGGGCGGCGCGCCCGCGCCTCCGAGCAGAGCGCCCTCGACGCCCGCGCCCACTGGCTGGACCTCAAGGAACAGCGCCTGAACGGTATCGCCGCCGAACTCGCCGCCCACCTCACCGACGGCGAGCCCTGCGCGGTGTGCGGCGCCACCGAGCACCCCGCGCCGGCCCGCAAGGTGGCCGGACACGTCGACCGGGAGGCCGAGGAACGGGCCCATGCGGACTCGCGGCAGGCGGACCGGCAGCACGCCGAGGACGAACGGCGCCTCGGCGTCGTCCGCGAGGCCCTGGCCGCCGCCACCGCCGAGGCCGGCGACACACCCACCGACCGGCTCGAAGCGCAGACGGCGGAGCTGGAGCGGGAGCACGCCCGCGCCCGCCGTGACGCCTCCGCGCTGCACGCCGCCCACGAGGAGCTGCGGGCTGCCGAACAGGAGCGCGAGCGGCGCCTCGCCGACCGCCAGCAGGCCGCCGTCCGCACCGCCTCCCGCCTCACCCGGCGCGAGACCCTGGAGCGGGAACAGGCGCTGCTGGAGGAGGAGCTGACGCAGGCGCGCGGCACCGCGGACAGCGTGGCCACCCGTGCCGCCCAGCTGGAACGGCAGGCGGCGCTGCTCACCCGTGCCGCCGACGCCGCGCGCGCCGCCGAGGACACCGCCCAGCGGCTGAAGGACGCCGACGCCCGCCTCGCCGACGCCGCCTACCGGGCCGGTTTCGACACCCCACGGGCAGCCGCCGCCGCGCTCCTGGACGACGCCGCGCACCGGGAGCTGCAGCACCGCCTGGACGCCTGGCAGACGGAGGAGGCCGCCGTACGCGCGGTGCTGGCCGAGGCCGACACCGCGGCCGCCGCCCAGCGCCCGGCCGCAGACGTGCCGGCGGCGGAGCGGACCGCGGCCACGGCGGAACGCCGCCTGCGCGAGGCGGCCTCCGCGCGCGACGCCGCCGCCCGCTGCTGCACCGAGCTGGACCGCCTGTCCGCCCGGGCCGCCGAGGCCGTACGACGCCTCGGGCCGCTCCGCGACGAGTACGACCGGGTCGCCCGGCTCGCCGCCCTCACCGCCGGCACCTCCGCCGACAACGAACGCCGGATGCGTCTGGAGTCCTACGTGCTGGCGGCCCGGCTGGAGCAGGTCGCCGCCGCCGCGACCGTCCGCCTCCAGCGGATGTCCTCGGGCCGCTACACCCTCGTCCACTCCGACGACCGCACCGGACGCGGCCGCAGCGGGCTCGGGCTGCACGTGGTCGACGCCTGGACCGGGCGGGAGCGGGACACCGCCACCCTGTCCGGCGGCGAGACCTTCTTCGCCTCCCTCGCGCTCGCCCTCGGCCTGGCCGACGTCGTCACCGACGAGGCGGGCGGTGTCCGCCTGGACACCCTCTTCATCGACGAGGGCTTCGGCAGCCTCGACGACCAGACCCTCGACGAGGTCCTGGACGTCCTCGACTCCCTGCGCGAACGCGACCGCAGCGTCGGCATCGTCAGCCACGTCGCCGACCTCCGCCGCCGCATCCACGGCCAACTGGAGGTCGTCAAGGGCAGGACGGGGTCGGTGCTGCGGCAGCGGGGGGCGGTCTAGCGGCCCAGGGGGCGGCGGGGCAGCGGGGAGGAGTAGACGACGCTCGTCGTCACCGAGCCCAGGGCGCCGATCCTGCCGGAG
The DNA here is from genome assembly GCF_900105245.1 of Streptomyces sp. 1222.5. Taxonomy (NCBI): domain Bacteria; kingdom Bacillati; phylum Actinomycetota; class Actinomycetes; order Kitasatosporales; family Streptomycetaceae; genus Streptomyces; species Streptomyces sp. 1222.5. The sequence continues at coordinate 7,266,776 of NZ_FNSZ01000001.1, forward strand.
ATCTCCTCCAGGTGGGACATGGACCGCGCGGTGACCTTGATGACGAAGCAGTCGTCGCCGGTGACGTGGTGGGCCTCCAGGATCTCGGGCGTCGCCGCGACCAGGTCGTGGAACGGCTTGTAGTTGCCGTTCGGGTACCTGAGCCGCACGAACGCCAGTATCGGCAGTCCGAGCCGCTCGGGGTCGACGACCGCCGCGTACCCCTGGATGACGCCCGCCTCCTCCAGCCGCCGGACCCGTTCGGTGACGGCACTCGGCGACATGGAGACCGCCCGGGCCAGTTCGGCGTAGCTGGCCCGTCCCTCGCGCTGGAGGACTTCGAGGATGCGCCAGTCGGTGGCGTCCGGGGAATACACGGTCATCCCGGATGGATAGCAGGGGAATCCCCGGCCGGGCAAGGGCAGGCCCGTGGATCGTCCCTTCAGGGCGCGGGCGCCGGACCGTAGATTTCCGTGCATGATCACTCATGCCTCCGAGAACCCCGTCCTCCGTGTCGCCCCCGCGGCTCCCGCCGAGGCCGCCGCCCACTTCCGGGCGAGCCTCGCCTTCCACGCCGACGTCTCCGACGTGGCCGCCGCCCTCACGGCCGGCACCGACCCCGGCTTCGCCGTCGTCGACACCCGCTCCACCGCGTCCTGGGACCAGGGCCACGTCCCCGGCGCCGTGCACCTGCCGACCGCGCTCGTCCCCGAGCAGGCCGAGCGGCTCCTCGACCGGTCCGTGCCCGTCGTGACGTACTGCTGGGGACCCGGCTGCAACGGTGCCACCCGCGCCGCCCTCGCCCTCGCCGAACTCGGCTTCCGCGTCAAGGAGATGCTCGGCGGCTTCGAGTACTGGGTCCGCGAGGGCTTCCCCTACGAGACCTGGCAGGGGCCGGCCCGCCGGGACGCCGACCCGCTGACGGCACCCGTGGAAGGCGAGTGCGGCTGCTGACGGCCCGCCGTGTAGGTTCTTGCGCCATGGCTCGATACGCGGATCCAGGCGTGCTGGAGTGGGTGGAGTCGGGCGGCGGTCCGCTGATAGCCGTACCGGAGACGGTCCTGCCGTTCTGGGCGGGTGCCGACACCGAGGAACTCGACACGGACTACGACCGGGCGTGCGAGGTCGTCGGACACATCGGCCTGCTGCCGGTCGGCGACAGCGCGGCCCTCGTCCTCGGCGACGAGCCGGCCTCCACCTCCTACCTGCCCGAGCACCACACCCTCGTGCGCTGGTCGGCCGCGGACTCCGAGGACGAACTGCTCGCCGCCGTCCCGGCCGCGCTCGCGGAGGCCGAGTGGGGCGACGAGGTCCGCTGGACCGTTCCCGGCCCCGTCGTCCTCTTCGACTCAGCCCGGCAGGGCGGCGACACCCCGCGCATCGAACACCTCCGCATCCCGCTGGATGCGGGCCCCTACGCGGTGCGAGCCGCCTGGGCCACCCCGCGACCCGAGACCTGGGTCGGCCTGGTGCAGCTCAGACGGCTCGCCACCTGACGGGCCGCTCGCCCCGGCACAACCTCAACGCAGGTCGTCGAAGGCGATGTTCAGGTGCCGCGGGCCGCGCAGCACCGCGTTCGGCCGGTACGGCGGCGGATCCTCGACCAGCCGCGGGTTCTCCAGCCGGCGGGCCAGTTCGATCAGGGCGATCTGCGTCTCCAGCCGGGCCAGCGGAGCGCCGAAGCAGCTGTGGATGCCGCTGCCGAAGCCGAGGTGCTGGATGTCCTCCCGGTCCGGGTCGAACCGCTCGGGGTTCTTGAACCGCTCCGGATCCCGGTTGCCGGCCGCGATCATCAGCCAGATGCGCGACCCCTTGGGGATGGTGACCCCGCGCACCTCGATGTCGGCGATGCAGGTGCGCTGCGGCACGATCTGCACCGGCGGCTCGTACCGCAGCAGCTCCTCCACGATGTTGACCGCCAGCGCCGGCTCCTCCCGCAGCCGCCGCAGGACGTCCGGGTGGCGCAGCAGGGTGAGCATGCCGTTGGTGATGAGGTTGACCGTCGTCTCGTGGCCGGCGATCAGCAGCAGCACGGCGGTGCTGAGCACCTCCATCATCGTCATGGAGCCGTTCGGGCCGTCGCTGCGCACCAGGTCGGAGAGCAGGTCGTCCTGCGGTTCCTTGGTGCGCTGCTCGGCCAGGCCGGACAGATACATGCCGAGCGCCATCCGCGACTCCCGCAGGGAGTTCAGGAACTCCTCGTCCGCGCCCTGCCGGGTGTCGGGGTCGAGGCTCGCGACCAGCGGGTCGACCCAGGCGCGGAACTTCGGCTCGTCCTCCCGGGGCACCCCGAGCAGCCGGCAGATCACCGTCACCGGGAACGGATAGGCGAACTGGTCGACCAGGTCGACCTGCCGGGCGTCGCCGAAGCCGTCGATCAGATGGGTGACCGTCGCCGCCATGTCGCCCCGCAGGTTGTCGACCCGGCGGGGCCGGTGGGGCGGCCCGAAGCCGCTGTTGGCGATGCGCCGCAGCCGGTCGTGCTCGGGCGGGTCCAGGCGCAGGAAGGACGGCGGCAGCCCGCCCGTCTCCTCCAGGTCGTTCAGCGCGTCGCGCCCCGAGGCGGCCACGTTGGCGGCGTCGGAGCTGATCCGCGGATCGTGGAGCAGGGCCTTGATGTCGTAGTACGAGCTGAGGACGTAGGGGCCGCCCTCCTCCTCGTGCAGCACCGGGGTGGCGCGGAGCTCCTCGTACAGCGGGTACGGGTCGGCGCGGTTCGCGAAGTCGGTGATCCGGTTGACCAGCGAGGCTTCTGTCATGACAGGTCCTTGGGCGTCGGGCCGGGCGGCCGTCTAGTGGCGGGCGGGGTGGAAGACCAGCTGCTGGTCGGCCGGCGAGTAGCCGCTGAGGGTCACGGTGGGCCCGTGGGTGGGCAGCGACGGGTCGGGGAAGTCGGCGGCCACCGGCTGCCGGCCCTCGGGACGCCGGTCCATCGTCGGGTACTCCACCGGGAACGGCGCGCCCCGCTCGATCTGCCGTGCGTAGAACTCCAGCCACCGGGTGTTGTCGAAGCTCACGGCGGCGATGACGCGGCCCTGGTGGCCGTACACGCCGACGAACCGCCGCTCGGCCGGCGAGCCCTGCGTGATCATGATCTGGTCGCCCATCGGCGGCACACCGACGGACTTGATGTTCACGCCGAACATCGACGACCAGAAGGCCGGCATCCACAGGTGCGGCCGCCGGTCGGCGCCGTGGCAGATCATGTTGTGCGCGGCCGTCTCCGCCTGCGCGACGGCGTTGCCCCAGTGCTCCAGCGACAGGAACTGGTAGCCGAACAGCGCGTGCGGGGACCGCGCGACGTCGCCCGCGACGAAGACGTCGTCCGTGACGATGCCCCGGAAGTCGAAGGCACGGCAGCCCGCGTCGCAGGCGATGCCCCGGGGGCCCGCGCCCAGCCCCGACCCGGCCAGCCAGTCCGTGTTCCGCAGCGAACCCAGCGAGACCACGACCACGTCCGCCTCGACGACACTCTCGTCGGACAGGTGGACCGCCCGCACCCTGCCCGTCGCGTCGCCCTCCAGAGCGGTCACCGTGACATGCGTGCGCAGATCCACGCCGTTCTCGAGCTGGAGCTCCGCGGCGACCGCGCCGACCACTCCGCCGAGCGCACCCACCAGCGGCGCCCCCGCGCGCTCCGCGACCGTGACGGGGATGCCCATCTCCCGGCAGGCCGAGGCGACCTCCGAACCGGCGAACCCGGCACCGATGATGAACACCCGGCGCGGCCCCGCCTTCAGCCGGTGGTACAGAGCGGCCGCGTCGTCCCGCGTCCGCAGCAGGCAGACGCCGTCCAGCCGGGCCTCCTCCTCCTTCGGCCAGGGCCGCGCGCGGACACCGGTCGTGATGAGCAGCCGGTCGTACTCCACCTCGTCGCCGTCGGCCAGCCGGACCCGTTTGGCCGACAGGTCGAGCCCGGCCGCCGGGACACCGAGCCGCCACTTGGCGTCGATCTCCCGGCGGTGCGGCAGCTCGGTGTGCAGCGGTGACGCCCGGCCCAGCAGCACGGACTTCGACAGCGGCGGCCGGTCGTAGGGCTCGTACGGCTCGTCACCGATCAGGGTCAGCTCGCCGGTGAAGCCCTCGGCGCGAAGGGTCTCGGCGGCGCGCAGACCCGCCAAGGAGGCACCGACGACGACGATCCGGCCCTCGCGCCTGAGCCATTCCACGGGGTCAGCGGCCATCGGACGCCCCCAGCGACCGGGACGCCGAATCCTCCGCACCGTCCAGACCGTCCGCGGTGATCGCCTGCACCGGGCACGCGGCGACGGCACGCGCCAGCCGCTCCCGCTGCTCCTCCTCCGCACGCGGGTTGTACACCAGCGACTCCTCGCCGTGCATGGCGAAGACGTCGGGCGCGAGGAACGCGCACTGCGCGTACCCCTGACACTTGTTGAGATCGACGACGAGCCTCATCGACGCTCCGCCCTTTCCGGTGGCCAGGTCCGGTGCGCTCCACCCCGTGGCGTGCGGTCAGCTCCGGACGGCGGTCATGTCCCGCACGCCAGCATGGGAGCCGGGCCGCGGGGCCGCCCGCCGGGAGGACCGACCGGGTGAACGGCGGCGCGGGGGTGCCGACACGGTCAGGAGGACGCCGCGGCCCGGGCCCTCGCGCGGCGGCCGACCATGAGGATGTGCAGGCTGAGCACGAGCGACCAGGCCGGGAAGACCAGCTCCGCCCAGGGCACGTTCGGGGACACGAAGAGCAGCGTCAGCGTGGTGAGGATGCCCACGACCGACAGCCAGCGCGGCAGCACCCCGAGGCGGTGACCCATCACCGACAGGGAGCACACGAAGACGGCCGCCATCCGCATGCCGTACCCCACCAGCAGCGTGTACGCGAAATCGCGGCCGAAGTCCCAGACGGACGGCCCGGGCGTCGCGCCCGTGGGAGCCTCCACGGCGAGTACGGCGGACGCCGCCGCGGCGCCCCCGAACATCATGGCCGTGAAGATCAGTCCGCTGCCCAGGAAGACGGTGGCCAGGAACCGGTCCTCGACCGCCCCGACGTGGGTGCGTACGGCGCCGACGAACCACAGGAAGAAGATGCCGGCGAAGGGCACCAGCGCGAGGGCCGCCAGCACGGCCCTGCGCCGCCCGGACTGCTGGAAACCCTGGGCGGTGACCGCGTCGGCCCCCGCGGGGACCCCCAGCCGGACCAGGACGATCGTCGCCGCCAGCAGCAGCGCGAAGACGACCCCGGCCAGCCCGGCCGCCCGCGGTGTCTCCAGCACCCGCTGCCCCGGCCTCTTCTCCCGCATGTCCCGGCCCGCCTCCTCCGCGTCGCCCCGGCACCAGCTAGCGGCCTGGCCACCGCGGACGCCACCGGGGGACGGCCGGACGGCCGAGGGGGGCCCCGCCCGCCCCGGAGGCGGGCCGTACCGGGCAGGCCGTGGTGGAGCGGCACGAGGTCCGCCGCCCGCTCGCCGGAATTCGCTCGCACCGGGCGCGGCGCACCCCTATCGTGGCCGGTCATGTCTCCTGACGCGCACCACCCCGCCCCGGAGGACCTGCGCCGGGATCCGCTGCCGCTGCTGGGCCGTACGGCCCTCGTCACCGGCGTCGGCCGGCGGGCGGGGATCGGGCACGCCGTCGCCCGGCGGCTGGCCGCGTACGGCGCCGGCGTCTACCTCCACCACCACGTACCGCACGACATGGAGATGCCCTGGGGCGCCGACAGCCCCGAGGCCGTCGCCGCGTCCGTGCGCGCGGCGCTCGGCGATCCGGCGGCACGCGTCGTGGAGGGGCCGGGCGACCTGGCCGATCCGGACGGACCGGCCCGGCTGATCGACACCGTCACAAAGGAGTTCGGGCGGCTGGACATCCTCGTCGCCAACCACGCCCTCAGCGGCCGCGACGGCACCCTGGACGAGGTCGACGCCGCGATGCTGGACGCGCACTGGGCCGTGGACACCCGCTCGGTGCTGCTGCTCGTCCAGGCGTACGTGCGCGCGCGCTCGCAGCTGCCCCCGGGGGCACCCGGCGGCCGCGTCGTGATGATGACCTCGGGGCAGGACATCGCCGGCGGCATGCCGGGCGAGATCGCCTACGCCCTCCAGAAGGGCGCCCTCGCCTCCGTCACCCGCTCGCTGTCCACCGCGCTCGCCGAGCGGTCGATCACCGTCAACACCGTCAACCCGGGCCCGGTGGACACCGGTTACGCCACCGGCGAGGACCACGCGGCCGTCGCCGCGCGGTTCCCCGCCGGACGCTGGGGGCTGCCCGACGACCCGGCCCGCCTCATCGCCTGGCTGGCCACCGACGAGGCGGGCTGGATCACCGGAGAGGTCATCAACTCCGAGGGGGGCTTCCGGCGTTGAACCGGAGGACGGCGGCCGGAAGCCCCCGGCAGGTCAGAGCCGGGCCAGCTCGTCGACCAGGTCGTCCAGGCCCAGCGAACCCTGCGACAGCGCCGCCATGTGCCAGGCCTTCAGGTCGAACGCGTCGCCGTGCCGCGCGCGGGCCTTCTCCCGGCCCAGCAGCCACGCCCGCTCACCGAGCTTGTAGCCGATCGCCTGACCCGGGATGGTCAGGTACCGGGTCAGCTCGCTCTCCACGAAGTCCGCGGGCCGGCTGCTGTGCGCCCCGAAGAACTCCTGCGCCAGCTCCGGCGTCCAGCGCTCCCCGGGGTGGAACGGCGAGTCCGCCGGGATCTCCAGCTCCAGGTGCATACCGATGTCCACGATCACCCGCGCCGCCCGCATCATCTGCGCGTCCAGGTAACCGAGCCGCTCCTCCGGGCCCGTGAGGTAGCCCAGTTCGTCCATCAGCCGCTCCGCGTACAGCGCCCAGCCCTCCGCGTTGGCACTGACCCCGCCGACGGTCGCCTGGTAGCGGGAGAGGTTCTCGGCCACGTGCGCCCACTGCGCGATCTGCAGATGGTGGCCGGGCACGCCCTCGTGGTACCAGGTCGACACCAGGTCGTACACCGGGAACCGGGTCTGGCCCATCGTGGGCAGCCAGGTGCGGCCCGGCCGGGAGAAGTCCTCCGACGGCCCGGTGTAGTACGGGGCGGCCGCGCCGCCGGGCGGGGCGATGCGCGACTCCACCTTCCGTACCCGCTCGGCGAGTTCGAAGTGCGTGCCGTCCAGGTCCGCGATGGCCTTGTCCATCAGGCCCTGCAGCCACTCGCGGACCTCTTCCACGCCCTCGATGTGCCGGCCGTGCTCGTCGAGGTGCGCGAGCGCCACCCACGGGGTCTCGGCGCCGGGCAGGACCTTCTCCGCCTCCTGCCGCATCTCGCCGAGGATGCGGTGGAACTCCGACCAGCCGTACGCGTACGCCTCGTCCAGGTCGAGATCGGTGCCGTTGAAGTAGCGGGACCAGCGCGCGTACCGCTCCCGGCCCACCGTGTCCGGGGCGCCCTCGACGGCCGGCGCGTACACGTCCCGCAGCCAGTCCCGCAGCTCCACCAGGGCGCCGGTCGCCGCGCGGGCCGCTTCCTTCAGTTCCGTGCGCAGGGCCTGCGGGCCCCCGTCGGCGAAGTCCTCGAACCAGCCCCGGCCCGAGCCGTCGGTGTCCGTCCACTCCGTGAGCTGTTCGATGAACGTCGCGGTCGGGCGCGGAGCGCCGAACAACTTCCGGTCCAGACCGAGTTGCAGCGACTCGTGGTACCCGGCGAGAGCCGCCGGCACCGCGCGCAGCCGCTCGGCGATCGCCGCCCAGTCCTCGTCCGTCTGTGACGGGGTGACCGTGAAGATGTCCCGCACCGAGTGGCCGGGCGTGTGCATGTTGCCGACCGCGCGCAGGTGCTCGTCCGCCTCGTGCACGGCGAGTTCGGCGGTCAGCCGCTCGCGCAGCAGCCGGCCGCAGCGCCGCTCCACGTCGCTGTCCGCGCCGGGCCGGCGTTCCGCCTCGTCCAGCTTCGTCAGGGTGGTCCGGGCCAGCTCCGCGAGGGCCTCCCGACCGGCCGGCGAATAGTCGGGCAGCCTGCTCGAACTCTCCTGCACGCCGAGGTAGGTACCGGTGATCGGATCGAGGGCGATGAGGTCGTCCACGTACGCGTCGGCGACCTGACGGGGGAGCGCGCTCTTGGTGTCAGACATGCCGCCCATCCTCGTACGCCGAGGATCACCGCGTCACCCACGTTTCGGGGGATTCAGCTCTGGGCGTCGCCGGGCGGCAGCAGTGGCCCGCACTCCCACTGCTGGAAGATCAACCGGGTCTCCACCCGGGCCACCTCCCGCCGTGCCGTGAACTCGTCCAGCACCAGCCGCTGCAGATCGGCCATGTCCGCGACGGCCACATGCACGAGGTAGTCGTCCGGGCCGGTCAGGTGGAACACCGAGCGCGCCTCCGGGAGCTCGCGGATCCGCTCGACGAACGGTCCCACCAGCTCCCTTCGGTGCGGACGCACCTGCACCGACAGCAGCGCCTGCAGCCCGCGGCCCAGTCTGCCCGGGTCGACCTGCAGCCGGTGGCCGAGTATCACCCCCGAGCGGCGCAGCCGGGTCACCCGGTCCAGACAGGTCGACGGCGCCACGCCCACCTGCGCGGCGAGGTCCCGGTAGGTGGTCCGGGCGTCGTTCTGCAACAGGCGCAGCAGGTGGAGGTCCACCGGATCCAGTACGACAGATTCGGCCATTGGCCGAACGTAGCACGGTGTTCGATTCCAGTGAACCGTTCGATGTTCACCCTTCCGCCCATGGACACAGCGAGCACCGGTGCCTACGACGACGTACGCACCGCAACGAGAGCACTGGCCACCGAGGCCGTGCACGCCGGCCGCGACGATCTCGCCCGCCAGGGTCTGCACGCCCCGCCGATCGACCTGTCCACCACCTACCCGTCGTACGACAGCCGCGGTGAGGCCGCCCGCATCGACGCCTTCGCCGCCGACGGCGCCGATCCGGTGGGTCCGCCCGTCTACGGCCGTCTCGGCAATCCCACCGTGGCCCGCTTCGAGACCGCGCTCGCCCGCCTGGAGGGCACCGAGTCCGCCGTCTCCTTCGCCAGCGGCATGGCCGCCCTCAGCGCGGTCCTCCTCGCCCGCTCCGCCATGGGCCTGCGGCACGTCGTCGCGGTACGGCCCCTGTACGGCTGCAGCGACCACCTGCTGACCGCTGGCCTCCTCGGCTCGGAGGTCACCTGGACCGACCCGGCCGGCATCGCCGACGCGGTGCGCGCGGACACCGGCCTGGTGATGGTCGAGTCCCCGGCCAACCCGACGCTCGCCGAGGTCGATCTGCGGGCCGTCGCGCACGCCTGCGGCTCCGTACCGCTGCTCGCCGACAACACCTTCGCGACCCCCGTGCTCCAGCGTCCGGCCGAGCACGGCGCCCGGCTGGTGCTGCACAGCGCCACGAAGTACCTCGGCGGTCACGGCGATGTGCTCGCCGGGGTCGTCGCCTGCGACGAGGAGTTCGCGGGCCGGCTGCGGCAGATACGGTTCGCCACCGGTGGCGTGCTGCATCCGCTGGCCGGCTACCTGCTCCTGCGCGGCCTGTCCACGCTCCCCGTCCGGGTCAGGGCCGCGTCCGCCAACGCCGCCGAACTGGCCCGCCGGCTCAGCGACGACCCGCGCGTCGCCCGCGTCCGCTATCCGCGGCTCGGCGGTGCGATGGTCGCCTTCGAGGTGCACGGCGACCCGCACGAGGTCATCAGCCGGGTCCGCCTCGTCACCCCGGCGGTGAGTCTCGGCAGCGTCGACACCCTCATCCAGCACCCCGCGTCCATCAGCCACCGGATCGTCGACGCCGACGACCGGCGCGGCGCGGGCGTGAGTGACCGGCTGCTGCGGCTGTCCGTCGGCCTCGAGGACGTGGACGACCTCTGGGCCGACCTCGACCAGGCCCTCGGCGTCCCGGCCCGCACCCCGGTACCCCTCCGGGAAGCGGTGCACTGACCGGGCTGTCCGCCGTCGTCCGGGTCGGGGGACCGGACGATCGGAGGGCGGGCGCGGTCGGCGGTGGTGCGCGAGGCGGCACCGCCGACCGCCGCCGTACGGGCCAGGCGCCGGTGCCGGTGCGGGTGCACGCTCGCCGACGGACCCTGGGGTCAGGCCCACCGGGCGGGCCGCGACCGTCGAACCAGCAGCGGTCGGCGCGGCGGCTCCGGCGGACCGTTTGGGCGGCGCCGGCCGATCGGGGTACGACGGCGCGGGCCGCTGCCGGCCGAGCGGAGCTTCAGCCGGCCGGGGAGGCTGGTGCCGGCCTGACGAGCCGACGGCGGCCGGCCCGGGCGACGGGTCCGGTGGGTCGATGCCGCCCGGGTGCGATGCGGGCGGCAAAGCCGGCTGACTGACATCGCCGGGGCCCGGGAAGTGGCCCGGCCGGTCGGGCCGGGCCGTCGCGGTGTGCGGTGGCGGGTCAGTCCCGGCGGGTCGGGGCGCCGAGCCGGTCCTGCGCGGTGTCGTGGGCCGGCCGGGCGGCGACCGGTGTGGCGTCCAGCCGGGCCGTGATCACCAGGGTGCCCTCCTCGATCTGGTAGTCCAGGGGCAGCCCGAGACCGCGCATCGCGGCGACCATCCCGGTGTTGGAGGCCTGCGTCACCGCGTACACGCTCTCGCAGCCTGCCTCCGAGGCCATCGTCACCAGCCGGCCGAGCAGTTCCGCGCCGATACCGCGCCGCTGCCACGCGTCCTCGATCAGCAGCGCGATCTCGGTCTCGTCACCGTCCCACAGCAGATGCCCGAGGCCGACGACGCGGCCCGAGGTGGTCTGGGCGGCGAGGGTCCGCCCGAAGCGCGGGCTGAGCAGATGGTTCAGATAGCGGTCGGCGTCGGGGACCGGGCCGTGGTAGCGCATGCCGAGGGTGCGCGCCGAGCACCGGTCGTGCATCGCCTTCGCCGCCGGCAGGTCCCCGGTGTCGATCCGTCGCACGGTGATGTCGTTGCCCTCGGGCAGCGTCAGCACGTCCCTGCCCTCCGGGATCCGCGGTCCGAGCCGGCTGTCCAGCTCCACCAGGGCGCGGGCCCGCGCGAACTCGGTCGGCGTGAACGGCAGATACGGCCGCTCCACGGTGAGCACACCGCCCTCCGGCGCCCGCAGTCGCATGACCGTGTCCTCGAGGACGCCCTCCACCGGCACCGGCTCCGGCCCGCGGCCGCCCCCGAACGGCGTCCCGGGCAGCGAACGGATCGAGCACCGGCCCAGCAACTGACGCAGAGCAAGGGGGAGTTCCGCGGCGTCCAGCGCGGTGCGGGCCGCCAGGCCGAGCACCCGGGTCGGGGCGTCGACCAGATCGTGGGCGTCGGCCCGTTCGATCCAGGTGGACCTGCCCCCGGCCAGCGAGACCGCCCGGGTGAGTTCGGCCGCCTGCAGTCCGCCCGGCGCCCGGACCAGGAACTCGTCCACGGTGCCGTCGGCCAGCGGGTGCGTCTGCAGGCTGAGGATGTCGACCCGGTACTCGGCCAGCGCGGCGCAGAGCGCCGCCAGCGATCCGGGTTCGTCCTTCACCGTCGTCCGCATCCGCCACAGCGCACCGGTGCCGGCCACCTCGTCCGTCGAGGCGCCGGGCTGCCCGGTGGGCCCGGCCGACCGCGTCCGCGCGGCCTGCCGGGCACCGGTATCACTGACCGGCGGTGCGTGTCCGTGGCGCCGTGCCCACCAGACGTGGAAACCTGCCGTCGCCGCCAGCAGCATGGCGGAGACCACCAACAGGGTCGGACCGTCGGGTCCGTGGCCGATCAGGTTCGCCACCGCGTCCGCCACCGCGACGGCCGTGAAGAGCGCGGCGAGTTCGACGACGTCCCGCCGCCAGTGGTGCACGGGTCGTCCGTGCTTCGTCCGGGTCACATCAGACATGTCTGGAGTCATGCAGCCACTGTGAAGGAAGGGTGTTGCGTGATCACGAACGGTTTGTGACCGATGGGTAAAGCATGCTCCGCCCCATTTGTTGGAATTTCTACTGCTGCGGGTGCGGCCGAGCCGCACCCGCAGGCCGGTCCACGGCCGGACCCGACCCGTTCACGCGGCCAGCGCCTCCGAGGCGAGCGCGGCTCGCAGCCGCCGCGCCTCGGTGACCAGCCGGGAGCTGCCCTTGCGCGCGGCGATGCCCGCCAGATGCGGCAGCTCCCCGTGTGCCCCGGAACGCTCGGCGCAGTCCGCCGCCGCGGCCAGCAGATCCCCGAGCCCTCTGGCGGGAACGGTGGACGCCTCCGGCCGGCCGGTCGCGAGGTCGGCGAACAGCACGGGAAGGGCATGCCGCAACATCTCCCAGACCGTCGCGTGCGCTCCGGTGGCCGCCGCCGTCCGAGCCGAGTCGGCCAGCCGCTGCGGTTTCACCGCGCCGCGCCGCACCAGCTGGCCGAGGTCCGCGCCCAGCACCGCGGTGTCGAGCTGCCCGCGCCCGGCCAGCACCAGCAGGGCGTCCACGGCGGCGAGCCGGTCCTCCGCGTGCCGTGCGCCGAGACCGTAGGCCACGCACAGGTGCACGGCCTCACCGGCCTCCCCACCGGACTCGGCGAGCAGCGGCAGGACGGCGGCACCACGGCTGTCGTCCACGGCCGTGGCCGCCACGTCGTGCTGCAGCCGGATCGCGACCAGCTCCCGGCGCTCCGGCAGTACGGCGAGCCAGTGACGGCGCAGCGCGTGGTCCCAGTGACCGCACCAGCGCTCCGTGAAGACGGAGACCGGCCCGCCGAGCCGGTGGAACTCCTGCGGGAACCCCTCCACGAGCTCGGGCAGTTCACCGAGCTCCAGCAGTACGCGTGGGCCGTGGACGCGCCGCCGGACCGGAGGCCGGACCGGATCGCCCGTCGACAGCCGGTGGGCCAGCCGCGCACCCTCGCGGGTGCCGAGCGCCCGTGCGTGCCGCGCCGCCTCCTCGGCCGCCGCGCGGTCGTCCGTGCGCACCCGCAGCAGGGCCTGGGCGAAGTCGGCCCCGCCCACCCGGGCGTCCAGGCGCCGGTACTCCGCGAGGCGGGCCACCAGGTCCGCCGGCTCCAGCAGGCCGGTGCTCCAGGTGGGTGTGGCGAGCAGCAGCGGCAGCGGATCCGCCCGGAGGCGGTACGCCACCTCGCGCAGCCGGGCGTCGAACACACAGCTGAGGCCGGCGTGCGGGCACTCGTGCTCATGGGGGACGCGCCGCACCGCGTCCAGCAGCGTGGCCGTGCTCACCTTGCCGTGCAGGGTCGCGAGGAGCAGGTCGAGACCCTCGCCGGCGCCGAGTGCGCCGTAACGGCCGTTGCCGAACATGTCGTCCATACGCGGCCAGTGGGTGTCGTCCGAGGTCGCCCACCAGCGGCTGGCGACGACCGGTCCGAGTGCCTCACGCAGCGCGTCGGGGTTCCGATGGGAGTGGCGCACCAGGCCGTCCAGCACCCGCTCGTAGGCGGCGACGTCCTCGTCGGCGGAGGCCAGCACCGCGCCGATCTCCTCGGCCAGTTCCACCGCCGTCTCCGGCGCGGGCCGCAGGCGCACCGGCTCGGGGGCGGGCGGCAGGATCTCCTCGTACACCTCCGGGGCTGCCACGGTGATGCCCGGCAGCGTGGCCGCCCGGGCGCGCAGGACGGGGGACAACTGCTCGACCGCCCAGCCCAGTTCTTCGACCGAGCCCAGCCGTGCGGCATGCCGTTCGACCAGTTTGAGGGCGCGCTCCTGCACCTGGGCGTCCTCGTGCCCGAACGCCTGGGCCACCACCGGCAGCAGCTCCGCCGCGGTGCCCGGCGCACGGGCCAGCACCTTGCCGAGCAGCACGAGCTGCGCCCGGACCAGCTTCTTCTCCGTGCGGAACAGCAGTCCCTCGGAGGCCTCGGCCAACTGCCGCGGGGTCAGCTCGCCGTCCAGGGCCAGGGCCGCGAGCACCGCCTGGGCATGGGCCGCCACGGGGGAGACCGCGTCCCGGGCGAGGGCGGTCCACTCGGCGATCCGCTCCCGCTCCTCCGCGCTCCCCAGGGCGAGGCCGGTGAGCAGCGGCAGGAAGACCCGGTGGTCCGTGGGGCCGCCGCCGCGCAGCAGCCGGGCGACGCAGGCGTCCACGAGGGACGCGCGGTCGAGGACACCGTCCCGGGCCAGGGTGAGCAGGGCGCTCTGCCACGAGTGCGGTCCGTCCTCCAGCAGCCAGCGCACCTCGCCGAGGTCCGTGAGCGTGAACAGACCGGCGACCAGAGCGGCCAGATGAGGCTCGACGCGCAGCGCGTCCAGCACCTTCGACTCGTCCCACCGGCCCCCGATGTGCTGGACCCAGCCGACGAGGTAGGCGTCCGTGACGGGCACCTCGCAGCCCGCGCGCGCCACGAGCCCGGACATCAGCGGGTACGGCACCCGCGCGGACACCGGCCGGCGTGCCAGCCGGTGTGCGACATCGGCCAGCCAGCCGGCGTCCCGGTGCTCCAGCGCCCGCAGGATGCTCTCGGTGGGGGCCTGACGCCAGCGCATGTCCGCGCCGGCGAGCCAGTCGGCGGCCGCCGCCGCGCCCGTCTGACAGGCGGTCCCCGCCAGATGCAGCGCCGGAGAGATCCGCTCGGACCGGGACTCCCACCACGGGACCGCCCGCATCTCCTTGCGCAACTCCTTCAACCCCGGCAGATGAAGCCGTCGTTCGGCATCCGTCAGCCCGGTCAGCAGTTTCAGCGCGTCCGCCGTGCGGCCCGCCCGGACCGCCTCCATCAGCTCACTCATCGCACACCCCCGTCGATTCCCGCCAGATCCCGCTGCACCGCGTCGGCGCTCGCCGCCGCGCCCGGCACCGCACCGCGCCGGACCATCCGCACCGCCAGCGCGTGCTTGCACGGCCCGCGCCCGCCCCGGTACCTCGCCCACCACAGACAGCTGCAGGTGAGCACCCCCGCCTCGTCCCGCACCCGGTGCACATGGCCGTCCTCCGCCGTCACCGTGGCGAGGGAGCCGTCCAGAGCCACCGCGCCCGCCTCGACCAGCGCCCGCGCCGAGCGCAACCGGGGATTGTGCGGCTCGGCGCGCCCCGAGTCGTACGGCAGCTCCCGGTGGAAGTGGGCCGCCTCCGCCGTGTCGTACCCGACCTGGCCCGAGGTGCCCAGGCGGACCAGGGCGGCACGGACCCGCTCCGGGGTGAGACCGGACGCGGCGGCGAGGTCGGCCACGTCGACGCGCGGCTCCCAGGCCGGCAGGACGGAGATCAACTCGGCGTCCTCCGCCGCCTCTTCCGTGGCCAGCGCGTCCAGCACCCCGCCCTCACCGGAGAAGCCGCGCGAGGCGTCCGGCGACAGCGTCAGCGTGAGCCGCATGCCGGGCAGGACGACCTCCCAGGCGGCGGCCGCGGGGGCCGTACCGGTGACCGCGGAGCCGTAGACCCGCAGAGCCGTGGCGTGGCGCAGCACCCGCTGGAGCGCGGCCAGCCGCTCCGGGCCCGGCAGGCAGACCGCGCCCGGCACCGGACGGGTCGTCGGCCGCAGCCCCCGGCCCACCGGCACCACCCAGCGCGGCCCGGCGGGGGCGCGGCGGCCGCCGTCGGAGCGGGGCAGTCCGCGCAGGAACCGCACCGCCTCGGCCGCCGGCAGTTCGGCCCGCAGGTCGAACCCCGCCGCCACCACCTGCGCCTCGGCGAAGCCGCGCAGCCAGCGCTCGGGCAGCGGGACCTTCTTCTCCACCACCGGTCCGCCCAGGGTGGTGACCGCCAGCTCGTCCGGGCCGACCCTCAGGTGCAGCGGGTCGTCGCCGCCGAGGCGGGTCAGCGCCTCACGCAGCGGGTTGTTGACGTCGACGTTGGTGGTGCCGTGACCCACCTCGCCGCCGTCCAGGCCCGGGGTGAGCACGTCCAGGCGGGCGTACACCCCGCCGCAGCCGGAGAAGGACTCGAAGCGCAGCCGGTCGCCATTGCCGGTCACCACCGGGTCGAGCGAGGCACGCAGTTGCGGCTGGTAGTACCGCGCGGCCGCCACGTCGGCCACCGCGAGCAGGCCCGCCGCCGCCACCTGAGGTGTGGTCAGGAAACCCGCGAAGAAGCTCGGATGGTCCTGGACACCCGTCGGCGTGGCCCCGCGGGAGGTTTCCAGCCCGAGCCGGCGCCCGTCCGCCGCCGACTCCAGCGCGGAGGGTCGGCGATAGGCCACGGCCTGCAGTGATCGCGTCATGGAAAAACCGTAGAGGCGACCACTGACAATCGGTCCGACCTGCGGAAACGTCCCAGACGCACGGGTAGTTGCCGTGCCGCGCTCCGGGGGATGACGCCGGGGCGCGGCACACTCGACAGGGTACGGGGCACGGCCGCCCCGCCGGTGCTACTGGCCGACCCGGCCCGGCTGGAGCGACTTCGTGAACAGCACGGTCCCGTCCTGCTCGCGTAGCCGGACCGTCAGCTCGCCGCTGCCGCCGTCGATGTCGACCTCGCCGAAGAACTGGTAGCCGCCCGCGGGCGACACGTTCGACGCCGTCGGCGCCTTCACGAACACCCGCTCCGGACCGAAGGTGCCGTCCAGCGCGCTCGCCGGGAATGCGCCCGCGTTGAGCGGACCGGAGACGAACTCCCAGAACGGCTCGAAGTCGGTGAACGCGGCGCGCGACGGCTGGTAGTGCTGGGCGGAGGTGTGGTGCACGTCCGCCGTCAGCCACACGGTGCCGGTGATCCGCCGGTGCTTGATGAACCTGAGCAGTTCGGCGATCTGCAGCTCGCGGCCGAGCGGGGCGCCCGGGTCGCCCTGGGCGACCGCCTCGATGTTCGGCCGGTTCTCGGTCGTGTCGGGCACCACGAGGCCGAGCGGCATGTCGGCGGCGATCACCTTCCACACCGCGTGCGAGCGGGACAGCTCCCGCTTGAGCCATTCCAGTTGCTCGCGGCCGAGGATGCCCTGCGGGTCGACGGTCTGGTCGTCGGGGGAGTTGGCGTTGCGGTAGGTGCGCATGTCCAGGACGAACACGTCCAGCAGCGGGCCCTGGCGCAGCACGCGGTGGACGCGGCCCTCCTTCGCGCCCGGCCGCAGCGTGGAGATCGGGAAGTACTCGCCGAACGCCCGCCGGGCGCGCGCGGCGAGCACGTCGACGCTCTTCTCGGTGTACCGGGTGTCCGTGGCCGCGATCACCTCGCCGGGATACCAGTTGTTGCGGACCTCGTGGTCATCCCACTGGATGATGGAGGGCACCTGGGCGTTGAACCGGCGCAGGTTGTCGTCGAGCAGGTTGTAGCGGAAGTTGCCCCGGAACTCCGCGAGTGTCTCGGCGACCTTCGCCTTCTCCTCGGTGGTGACGTTCCGCCAGGTGCTGCCGTCGGGCAGGGCCTGGGTGGGACTGATCGGGCCGTCGGCGTAGATGTTGTCGCCGCTGCACAGGAAGAAGTCGGGGTCGAGCTTCGCCATCGCGTCGTAGATGCGGTAGCCGCCCCGGTCGGGGTTGATGCCCCAGCCCTGGCCGGCCAGGTCGCCCGACCACAGGAACCGTACGCCGTCGCGGCGGTGGCGGGAGACGGTACGGAAGGCGCCCGCCACCGGCTCGCCCGTGCGGCGCGGGTCGTCGGGGTCGGCGAGGAGCACACGGTAGTGGATCTGCTCGCCGGACGGCAGGCCGCGCAGCCGGGTCGTGCCGGTGAAGTCCGTGCCGGCGTCCAGCAGCGGGCCGTGGAAGCGGCGCGGGTTGCGGAACGACTCCGTCGCCGATGTCTCCACGATCATCCGGGCAGGCCGGTCCGAACGCACCCACATCAGGCCGGAGTCGGTGGTCACGTCGCCCGTCTGCACGCCCCAGCCCGCCTGGGGGCGCCCGGACCGGGCGAACGCCGGGGCCGCGCCGAGGCCCACGGGCAGGGTCAGGGCCGCCGACGCGGCGAGGGAGCCGCGCAGAACGCTGCGGCGGCCCGGGAACGGACGGTGTGACATGGCTGCGCCTCCAGGAACGGGATCCGGCCAGTGTGCAGAGCCACACCTACTGGGGTGCTGCGGCGCGCACGGAAACCGAAGGTGAACAACGGACCGTCCGGCCACCGGACTCCGTCGCGGTCACGGAGACCGACGGTACGTCAGCCGGTGGGGGCACGGGGCGGCGGCGGTGCGGGTCGGCGGCCGCCGGGGCCACGGCCGGGGTCGGGTTCGCGGCGAGCGGTTGTCGTCGGGCCGGCTGGTACGTGGCTGTGCCGAGGCCCCGTGCGCGACAGATGCCGGCCGGTTGCCGCCGCCGAGTCGGCCACGCGTGCGCGGCCGCCTCGAAACGCGCGCGTGCAGCGGCGGGCAACAGCAGCGGCGGGACGGCACGTAGGGCCGGGCAGCTGCCGTTCGGGCGGCGTGCGGCCGCCGCCGGCTTGGCGACGCGTGGCGAGCCCGTGCGCGGCTGCCCTGAATCCGCGCGCGTGCAGCGCCGGCCAACAGTCGTGACGGGCCGACATGTACGGCCGTCGGCTGCCGCCGGGCGGCGCGCGCGACCGGCCGGCGCGCGGCCGTGCCGAGGTCCCACGCGCGCGACCGGCGCCGGGCGAAGGCTGCCGCAGGCCGGGTCGCGTGACCCGGTGCCGGTCGGCTGCCGCCGCCAGGGCGGCGTGCGGCGCGCACAGGCGCGGCTCTCATGAGGGCCGCGCGCGTGCGGCCCTGGTCAACAGGCTTCAGGGGAACGGTACGTACGACCAGCGACCGCTGCCCGGTCGGCACGCGAGCCGTGTGGGTCAGCGACTGCCGTCGAGGATGACCCGGGCGACCAGGGCCGGGTCGTCGTTCATCGGGCAGTGACCGCAGCCGGGCAGCCGCACCAGGCGGGCGTGCGGGATCATCTGCTTGGCGCGTATGCCCTGGCGGCGCAGGAGCAGCCGGTCCTGGGTGCCCCAGGCCACGGTGACCGGCAGGCCCGGCAGGTCGTCGGTGAACCGGACGGCCGTGCCCGCGCGCAGGGTGGCGTCGAAGCCGGTCGCCCCCACGAGGGCGAGCGTCTCGGCGACCACGGCCTCCGGGGCCCGGCGCGCGGGCCGGCTGTAGATGGTGCTCGTCAGCGCCGTACGGCCGGCCGCGCTGCGGCTCAGCCGCTCCACCAGCGGCAGCGGCAGCCGCTGGGCGATGCCCCGCATCGCCAGCAGCACCGCGAAGGCGTACCGGCGCTCGGCCTCCGTCCAGAACCCGGCGGGGGACAGCGCCGTGACGGACCGTACGCGCTTCTCGCGGCCCAGTTCCAGGGCGAGCAGACCGCCCAGCGAGTTGCCGGCGATGTGCGGGCGGTCCAGTTCCAGGGCCTCGAACAGGGCGCCGAGCACGGTGTTGGTCGTGGGCAGGTCGTAGGCGAGGTCGCCCGGCAGGGCAGGGGAGGCGCCGAAACCCGGGAGGTCGACGGTGATCACGTCACGCTCGGTGGCGAGGATGTCCACGACCGGGTCCCAGGCCTGCCGGTGATGGCCGATCCCGTGCAGCAGGACCAGGGGTGCCCCGTGTCCCACGCGCGCGTAGGACACGGTCACGTCCTTCGGGCCGTGCGCGGTCGGGACCTGGAAGGAGACGGTGGCGGACATGGGTGCTCCTCGTCTGGGTGCTGACGGACGCCGTAGACAGCTTGTCAGCAATTGCTACCGACGGGTAGCCCCTGACCCGGTCCCGGGTGGACAACCGCCAGGTGTGTCGGATGGGATGACGAGGTGACAGCTGACCTCACCGACGTCTTCGAAGCGCACCGGTCCCTGCTCATGGGGGTTGCCTACCGCATGCTGGGACGGGTGGCCGACGCCGAGGACGTGGTCCAGGACGCCTGGCTGCGCTGGTCCCGTGCCGACCGCACCGAGGTCGGCGAACCGCGCGCCTACCTGGTGCGGGTCATCACCCGGCTGGCCATCGACCGGCTGCGCCGCACGAAGGCGCACGGCGAGGCGTACGTCGGCCCGTGGCTGCCGGAGCCCTGCGTCACCGAGTTCGGCGGCACCGCCCCCGACACCGCGGAGCGTGCCCTGCTCGCCGACACGGTCTCCCTCGCCGTCCTGGTCGTCCTGGAGTCGCTGTCCCCGCTGGAACGGGCCGTCTTCGTGCTCAGGGAGGCCTTCGGCTACCCGTACGCCGAGATCGCCGCCCTGCTCGACCGCGGCGAGGCGGCGGTACGGCAGCTCGCCGGGCGGGCCCGCCGGCACGTGGCCGAACGACGACCGCGCTACGACGTGGACCCGGTCCAGCGCCGTGACCTGACCGAACGCTTCCTCGCCGCGGCGGGTGAGGGCGACCTGGAGGGCCTGCTGTCCCTGCTCGCCACGGACGTCCGCCTCGTCGGCGACAGCGGCGGCAAGGCCAAGGCACCGCTGCGGACCCTGCACACCGCGGACAAGGTGGGCCGCTTCCTGATCGCCGTGTCGGGCACCGTACCCGAGCTGTCCGTGCGCTTCCTGGAGGTCAACGGCGGTCCCGCCGTGCTGATCCTGTCCGGCGGCAAGCCCGACAGCCTGATCCAGGTGGACGTCGCCGACGCCCGCGTCAGCACCGTGTACATCGTCCGCAACCCCGACAAGCTGCGGCACCTCGCCGACCACTGAGGCGCCTCACCGAGCCGGACCCCGCGAGCCCCCGTCGTGCGACGGGGGCTTTGCCGCGATGTCACGCACACCGCCCATGACGAACGCCTCGTGAACGCTCCACGGCGGACGGCCGGTACATGACGCAGGGGACCGAGGATTGGTCTTGACCAAGGGTGACGGCAGCCCTATCGTCGCAGAGAAGTGCAACAACCTTTAATAAACAAGGGCGCTAAAAACCGCCGGACCACGGCTCTTGCGGAGGACAGGGTGGGGACCACGCAGCTGGAATCGGTGCCGGAACCGAAGTACTGGCATCTCAAGACCGTGCTCACCGAGGCACTCGACTCGGAGTTCTCGGTCGGTGAGATCCTGCCCAACGAGCGCGATCTCGCCGCCCGCTTCGGCGTGGCCCGCGCCACGCTCCGCCAGGCCCTCGAACAGCTCGAGCTGGAAGGCCGCCTGCAGCGCCGGCGCGGCGTCGGCACGACCGTGGCCCCGCCGCGCGTGGGCGTCGCCGTCGGCAGCGAGCAGCACACCTGGCCGGGGGCCGCGGGAGACGCCTGGCAGCCCGTCGACAGCGCCCAGGAGACCCCGCCCGCCGCGGTCGCCGCCGGCCTGGAGACCGGACCGGACGACGCCGTGCACACCGTGCGCCGCTCCCGGACGTCCCACGGCCAGCTGGTCGCCACCGAGCTGCTGTACATCCCGGCGGACTCGGTGCCCGACCTCACCGCGATCGACGCCCCGTCCGGCCCGGCACGCGCGCGTGCGGTGCTGCGCGAGCTCCAGCGGCTCGAACTGGAGGGGCAGGACCGCGCAGTCGAGCTGGGGTCCGCCCGTGCGGACGACGCCAGGGAACTCGACCGGCTGCCCGGCTCGCCCGTCCTCGTCGTCACCACCCGCTTCTTCGCGCAGGGCCGCACCGCGGCGCTGTCCGTGGCGACCTACCGTGCCGACACCTGCCGGCTCACCTTCGGCGACTCGGCCGGCGTCGAAATACACCACGATCCCGAGCGGCAGGCTTCCTGACCCCTCCGCCGAGCCTCCCGTCGGAGCGTGGGGCGGACTTCCCGAGCCCGTCCGCCCCACGCCCGCGGCACACCGTCGCGCTCCGGAACTCCACCGGGGCGCGGGGCGTCTGACGGTCCGGCACACCGGCCGTGGACGAGATACCGTCACATCCGTCGCTTCTCGGCCCTGGCCCCGGACGGGCCGACGCACGGACCCCGCCCGGCGGGACGGTGTACCCGACCCACTCGGCGGCACCCGGCGGCCCGGTGAAGCCGTCCGGCCGGACGACCGGCACACCCCCCCCGCGCTGAAGCAAAAGCACTGGTCCTCGCACGCAGCAAGGCGCTCCTGGTAACGCCCCGAGCGCCCCGTCCGCGCGGGGCCTCCGGCCGGCCCCGCCCCGGTCAGCGGCGGGTCGTCGCCGCGCCCTCCACCGCGAACAGCTGCGCCTCCACGTGGTCCAGGGCGAGGCGGAGCGCGCCCGTGGCCACGGCGGCCTCGCCCAGCAGCGAGAGCGTCACCTGGGGCGGCCGCAGGCAGTAGCGGGCCAGTTCGCGGCGCAGCGGCTCCAGGACACCGTCGAGTCCGGCCGCCCAGCCGCCGATCACGACCAGCTCCGGATCGAGCGCCAGGACCAGCGCGGCCACGTCGTGCACGAGCCGGTGGTTGAACCGCTCGACCGCCGCCCGCGCCCGCTGGTCGCCGTCCCGCGCCAGCGCGAACACCTCGGCGACCGCCTGCTCGTCCAACGGGTGCAGCGGCTCGTCGGTGGTCGACAGCAGAGTCTCCGGCGTGGCCTCCCGGCCCAGCAGGTGCAGCGCGCCGATCTCCCCGGCCGCTCCTCCGTAGCCACGGTGCAGCCGGCCGCCGATCAGCGAACCCGCCCCGGGACTGAGCCCGGCCAGCACGAACACGACGTCGTCGGTCTCGGTCGCCGCGCCCTTCCAGTGCTCGGCGACGGCCGCCGCGTTGGCGTCGTTCTCCACCAGCACCGGGCACTTGAAGGAGCGGCTGAGCCGGTCCCCGAGCTTCAGGCCCGTCCACTGCGGCAGGGCCGTGCTCAGCCGAACCGTTCCGTCGGCCTCCACGATGCCCGGGGTGCCCACGCCCACCGCCCGCAGCGAACCGCGAGCGACCCCGGCCCGCCGCAGCAGCTCGGCGACCGCGCCGCGCAGCCGGTCGAGTCGCTCGTCCGCCGGGGCGGACTCGTCGACGTCCTTGGCCTGCGCGCCGAGCACCCGCCCGTCCAGGTCGGACAGCAGCGCGGCGACGCGGTGCGGCCCGATCTCCAGGCCCAGCAGATGGCCCGCCTCGGCCCGGAACCGGAACCGTCGGGCCGGCCGGCCCTGGCGTCGCGTGGTGCCCTCGTCGGCCGCGGTCTCCACGACGAGCCCCGCCTCGATGAGGCCTTCGACCACGCCCTCCACGGTCGGCCGGGACAGTCCGGTGACCCGGGTGACCTCGGTGAGCGTCGCGCAGTCCGTGGCCCGCAGCGCGTGCAGCACCACCGCGGAATTGATCCTTCGCAGCAGCGAGGGATCGCCGCCGGTCAGCTGCCCCACCGTCCGTCCTTCCAGCTCGCGGGCGTGTTTGCCGGATCGTACTCGGCCCGGCGCACCCCGGCGAGTGCGGGTCGCCCCGGGCCGGGTACCCGCCCTCGACGGCGCACCCGGCCGCCCGCACCCCGGTCAGCCCGGCTCGACGAATCCCGACTCGTACGCGGCGATGACCGCCTGGGTGCGGTCCCGCGCGCCCAGCTTGGCGAGCACGCCGCTCACATGCGTCTTCACCGTCTCGGTGCCCACGACCAGCTGTTCGGCGATCTCCGCGTTGGACAGCCCCCGCGCCATGAGCCGCAGCACCTCCGCCTCCCGTTCCGTGAGCCGGGCCCGCTCCAGCGCGACCTCCGCCGGGCGTTCATCGTCGCCGTACCGGGCGGCGAGGCGTCGTACGGAGGCGGGGAACAGCAGCGACTCGCCCTCCGCCACGAGTCGTACCGCGTGCACGATCTCGGCCGGCCGGGCCCGCTTCAGCAAAAACCCGTCGGCACCGGCGCGCAGCGCCTCGTACACGAACTCGTCGTCCTCGAAGGTGGTCACCACCAGGATCTTCGGCGGCTCGGGCACCGTGCGCAGCACCGCGCGGGTGGCCTCGATGCCGTCCAGCAGCGGCATGCGGACGTCCATCGCGACGACGTCCGGCCGCAGTTGACGCACCAGCGGGATGACGGCGGCCCCGTCGGCCGCCTCACCGACCACCTCGATGTCGGGCTGGGCCTCCAGAACGGCCCGCAGACCCGCGCGGACCAGGGGTTCGTCGTCGACGAGGAGTACGGTGACCGGCATCCCGCCAGCGTAGATCAACTCAGCGGCAGCTCCGCGCGCACCTGCCAGTCGCCCTCGTCGGGGCCGGTGCGGGCGGTGCCGCCGAGCAGCGCGGCCCGCTCGCGTATGCCGCGCAGACCGCTGCCCCGGCCGGGGCCGGGCACCGGAGCCGGCAGCGGATTGCGGACCTCCAGGTCCAGCCGGTCGCCGGTGACCCGGACGCGGACCCGTACCGGGACGGCTCCCGCGTGCCGCAGCACGTTGGTGAGCGCCTCCTGGAGGATGCGGTAGCCCTCCCGGGACACCGGCCCGGGCAGGGCGGCGACCGGACCGGTCACCTCGGCGTCGACCTTCGCACCGGAGGTCCTGGCCGAATCCAGCAGCCGGCCCGCGTCGGCCAGGGTGGGTCGGGCGCTCACCGGCCGGTCGGCCTCGCGCAGCACGCCCAGCACCCGCTCCAGGTCCTCCAGGGCGGCCCGGCCGGTCTCCTCGATGGCGGCCAGCGCACGGTCGGTGAAACCGGGGTCGCCGGCCGCCCGTGCCGCGCCCGCCTGCACCACCGCGACCGTCAGAGCGTGCCCGATCGAGTCGTGCAACTCCCGTGCGATGCGAGTGCGTTCGAGCAGCTGCTCGGTGCGCTGCTCCAGGGCGGCCAGCCGCTCGGCGGCGGACGGACCGAGCAGCCGGCGGGCCCCGGCGGTGGCCAGCGCGCCGAGGCCCACCACCAGGCCGTACAGGACGATCAGGGGGAGCGGGACGAGGAGTCCGTAGGCCCAGTGCGGGCGGACCTCGTCCAGCAGCGGGGAGTGGGGGTCGGTGTGCCCGCCCGCGAGCCGGCCCAGCTCGTAGGAGAAGACGGGCAGCCACACCGAAGCGAACGCCGTCGGAACGGCGAGGAGCATCCGCAGCTCGAGCCAGAGCACCGTGCGCCCCCGGTCCCGCCAACTCGCCGACGGCGTCTCCGAGATGCCCGGCTCCTCCTTGCCGGGCGTCAGCAGCAGCCGGGCCTGGACGCCCTCGCCCACGCGCACGGCGGGTACCAGGCCGACCGGCAGGAGGACGAGCGCGGGCACCCACGGCTTCGACATGTCGATGAACAGCCACACGCTCTCCATCAGCATGGGCACCCACAGATGCAGCAGCCGGGTGTACGTCGTCCCCCGCAGAAGCGGGCGCAGGCAGCGGACCATGAGCACATCGTCGCAGGTGGCACCGGAGACGGACCTCCCCCGCACGGGGGAGGCGGTCCCCACCGGCGGGGGAGGGGCAACCGCCCGCGAAGGGCCAGGCTGTCGGTCATGTTGAGCATCGACGTACGAGACCTCACCAAGGAGTACGCCGGCCGCCGGGCCGTCGACGGGCTGACCTTCAGTGTGCGCCCCGGCAGTGTCACCGGCTTCCTCGGCCCCAACGGCGCTGGCAAGTCCACCACCATGCGACTCGTCCTCGGCCTCGACCGGCCCACCTCCGGTACGGCCGTGATCGGCGGCCGCGCCTACACCGAACTGCGGGATCCGCTGCGCCGGGTGGGCGCCCTGCTCGACGCGCGTGCCGCACACGGCTCCCGCACGGCACACGACCATCTGCGGGCTCTGGCCGTCAGCAACCGCATCCCGGCCCGGCGGGTCGACACGGTGCTGGAGGAGACCGGACTCGCCGCGGTCGCGGGACGCCGGGTGAAGACGTACTCCCTCGGCATGCGCCAGCGGCTCGGCATCGCCGCAGCCCTGCTCGGCGACCCCGAGGTGATCCTGCTCGACGAGCCCGCGAACGGCCTCGACCCCGAAGGCATCGTGTGGATCCGCACGTTGCTGCGCGGGCTCGCCGCAGAGGGCCGTACGGTCCTGGTCGCCAGCCACCTCATGGGCGAGACCGCCGCGTTCGCCGACCACCTGCTGATCCTCGGCCGGGGCCGCCTGCTCGCCGACACACCGGTGCGGGAGTTCATCGACGCACGCGTGCGGCCCCACGTCCGCGTCCGCAGCACCGATCCCGTAGTCCTCGGCGCCCTGCTCGCCCGGCACGGGCACGACGCCTCACGCGGCGAGGACGGCAGTTGGACGGTCCGGCACGCGCGCGTGGACGACATCGGCCGGCTGATGTCCGAGGCGTGTGTCCCTGTCCTCGAACTCGCCGCAGGCGAGGCCACCTTGGAGGAGGCCTACCTCGACCTGACCGCCGCCGAGGCCGAGTTCACCGCACAGCCCCAGGAGGCCTGACCATGTCGTTCGTCCCCGTGTTCCACTCCGAGTGGATCAAGATCCGTACCCTGCGTTCACTGTGGTGCGCACTCGCCGGAATCCTCCTGGCCACCGCCGCGTTCTCGGCGCTCGCCTCCGCCGACGCCGACACGGGCGACGCCGACCCGCTGTTCGCGGTGTTCTTCGGCATCAGCTTCGGGCAGATCGCCGCGATCGCCTTCGGTACGACGGCCGTCTCGTCCGAGTTCCGGGGCGGCGCGCTGGGACTGACACTGGCGGCGGTGCCCGACCGGCGGCGCTGGTTCGCCGCGAAGGCGACGGCGATCGCCCTGCCCGTGCTGGCGGTCGGCCTGCTCACCGGCCTGGTGACGCTCGTGCTCGGCAAGGCGGTGCTCGGGAGCGCCGGGCCCGGCTGGACCGAGGGGCTGCGCGGCGCGGTCGGCTGCGGACTCCAGCTCACGCTCATGGCGCTGTTCGCCGCCGGTCTCGCGGCCGTGCTGCGCAGCGGGGTCGCGACGCTCTCGGTGCTGATCCCGTTCCTGCTGATCGTGTCCTTCGTCGTCGGGGACCTGTCCGGCGGGGTCGCCGACCTCCTGCCCGACCGGGCCGGCCAGGTCGTCCTGCACAGCACCTGGGACGGCACCCTCGGCCCGTGGACCGGCCTCGCGGTGACCGCACTGTGGACGGCCGCGGCCCTGCTCGCGGGTGGCTGGTGCCTGAGGAGCCGGGACGTGTGACGGGTCGGCCGCAGCGCCGGGACGTACGACGCCGTGCGCCCGCGACCGCCGGGGGAGCGCCGGCCGGCCGGGAGCCGGGAGCCGGATCCCGGCGCCGCTCGCCGCCCGTCGGCCACCGCCCGGCGAGGCGGTCGGACACCCGTCAGTCGGGATCCTGCGGGGCGAACGCGGCCTGTCGCAGACGGGCGAACTCCTCGGCCATCGTGGCCGCCGTCCAGTGCGCGTTCAGTCCGCTCGGATTGGGCAGCACCCACACCCTGCTGTCCCCGATGGCCCGCTCCTGCGGGCCCACCCGCGCGGTGCGGTCGCCGAACGCGGACCGGTACGCGGTCACGCCCACGACCGCCAGCCACCTCGGCCGCAGCTCCGTCACCTTCGCGGTCAGCAGCCGGCCGCCCGCCACGTACTCCTCGGCGGTCAGCTCGTCCGCCCGCGCGGTGGCCCGCGCCACCACGTTCGTGATGCCGAGACCGTACGACAGCAGCTCGCCCTGCTCGGCCGGCCTCAGCAGCCGCGGGGTGAACCCGGACAGGTGCAGCACGGGCCAGAACCGGTTGCCGGGGCGGGCGAAGTGGTGGCCCGTCGCCGCTGTCATCAGCCCCGGATTGATCCCACAGAACAGGACGTGGAGGCCGTCCGCGACGACGTCCGGTACGAGACGGTCGCGGGCGGCCTCCAGCTCCGCCTTGGTGAAGCGGGGCGAGCGGGGGGAGCCGGTCAGAGGATCGCCCCGGGGGTGTAGCCGGCGGCCTCCGGGTGCTGCTTGGCGAGCTCTTCGATCCGGCCGACGACCACGCCGACCTGGTCGGCCGCGGCACCGGTGAAGGACAGCTTGTCGGCCATCAGCGCCGCCAGCTGCTCCCGGTCGAGCGGCAGCCGCTCGTCGGCGGCGAGCTTGTCGAGCAGCTCGTTGCGCTCGGCGCCCTGCTCCCGCATCGCGAGCGCGGAGGCGACGGCGTTCTCCTTGATCGCCTCGTGCGCGACCTCGCGGCCCACACCCGCGCGCACGGCACCCATGAGCACCTTGGTGGTGGCGAGGAACGGCAGGTAGCGGTCCAGCTCGCGGGCGACGACGGCCGGGAAGGCGCCGAACTCGTCGAGGACCGTCAGGAAGGTCTCCAGCAGGCCGTCCAGCGCGAAGAACGCGTCCGGCAGCGCGACCCGGCGCACCACCGAGCAGGACACGTCGCCCTCGTTCCACTGGTCGCCCGCCAGCTCACCGGTCATCGAGGCGTAGCCGCGCAGGATCACCATGAGGCCGTTGACGCGCTCGCAGGAGCGGGTGTTCATCTTGTGCGGCATCGCCGAGGAACCGACCTGGCCGGGCTTGAAGCCCTCGGTGACCAGCTCGTGCCCGGCCATCAGCCGGATCGTCTTGGCCAGCGAGGACGGCGCCGCCGCCAGCTGCACCAGGGCGGTGACGACCTCGTAGTCCAGCGAGCGCGGGTAGACCTGGCCGACCGAGGTGAACGCCTGCGAGAAGCCGAGGTGCCCCGCGATCCGGTCCTCCAGGTCGGCGAGCTTCGCCGCGTCGCCACCGAGCAGGTCCAGCATGTCCTGCGCGGTGCCGACCGGGCCCTTGATGCCCCGCAGCGGGTAGCGGCCCAGCAGCTCCTCGACGCGGCCGTACGCCACGAGCAGCTCGTCGGCGGCCGTCGCGAAACGCTTGCCGAGGGTCGTGGCCTGCGCGGCGACGTTGTGCGAGCGGCCGGCCATGACCAGCTCCGCGTACTCGCCCGCGAGCTTGCCCAGCCGCGCCAGCACGGCCACCGTGCGGTCGCGCATCAGCTCGAGGGAGAGCCGGATCTGCAGCTGCTCGACGTTCTCGGTGAGGTCGCGGGAGGTCATGCCCTTGTGCACGTGCTCGTGCCCGGCGAGGTCGTTGAACTCCTCGATCCGCGCCTTCACGTCGTGCCGGGTGACCTTCTCGCGCTCGGCGATCGAGGCGAGGTCGACGGTGTCGAGGACCCGCTCGTAGTCGGCGATCGCCGCGTCCGGCACCTCGATGCCGAGGTCCTTCTGGGCCCGCAGCACGGCGAGCCAGAGCTGGCGCTCCAGCTTCACCTTCTGCTCGGGCGACCAGAGCGTGGCGAGCTCGGCGGAGGCGTAACGTCCGGCGAGGACGTTCGGGATGCGGGGCTTGGCGGGCGCAGAAGTCACGTGTCCAGAGTCTACTGGCGATTCGTGCAGGCCAGCGCCATGGGGTGGTTCGGCTGAAGCTACGAGACGCCCGTCACCTCGTGCGGGCCGGGGAAGCGGCCGCGGCCTCGCCGGCGGCACCGGCCGCTCCATGACTCCGCTACACGGCCGCGACCTCGGCCCGGGCGCCGTCCCGCTTCCTCTTCCGGAGTCGTGGGCGCACGGGCCGTACAGCGGGTGCGGCTACGCCAGGTCCTCGTACGGCAGCAGCTCCGGCCGCTTCGCCGGGCGGCCGTCCCCCGAGGAGCGGCCGGTCAGGCGCCGCCCTATCCACGGGAGCAGGTGCTGTCGGGCGAACCGCGCGTCCGCGACCCGCCGGGCCATCCAGCCCGGCGGCAGGGTGGCCGGCATCGGCACCCGCCAGTCGGAATCCTCGGGCTCGTAGCCGAGCGTCTGCCAGACCGCCTCGGCGACCCGGCGGTGACCCTCGGCGGTCAGGTGCAGCCGGTCCACGTCCCACAGCCGCGGGTCCGCCAGCGAGGGCGCCCCGTACAGGTCGACCACCAGGGCGCCGTGCTTGGCGGCCAGTTCGTCCACGCACGCGAACAGCTCCTCCATGCGCGGCCGGAACCGCTCCAGCACCGGGCCCTGCCGGCCGGGGCTGCGCATCAGCACCAGTTGCTCGCAGGACGGCGCGAGGCGCTCCACGGCCTCGGTGAGCAGGTCCCGGACCTGGACCATGTCGCACTTGGGCCGCAGGGTGTCGTTGAGGCCGCCGACCAGGGTGATGACGTCGGGCTTCATGGCCGCGGCCACCTCGACCTGCTCGTCGACGATCTGCCGGATCAGCTTCCCGCGCACGGCGAGGTTGGCGTACCGGAAACCGGGGCTGCGGGCCGCTATCCGCGTGGCGAGCAGATCGGCCCAGCCGCGGTAGGAGCCGTCGGGCAGCAGGTCCGACATGCCCTCGGTGAAGGAGTCGCCGAGTGCGACCAGGCTGGTGTGCGTGGGAGGTGTGGGATTCGTCTGCATGGCGACAGCGATGGTATCCCGGCTCCATACCCGCCGGTCGGTCGGCCCGGTCCCGTCCGTCGGCGGGACCGGGCCCCGAGCCCGACGCGGGCCTGGGCGCGGCGTCAGGCGGGCTGGCCGAACAGCTGCCGCAGCACGTCCTCCATGGTCACCAGACCGGACAGTCGGCCGTCGTCGCCGAGCACGGCCGCGAGGTGCGTGCGGCTGCCCCGCATCGCGGTGAGCACGTCGTCCAGCGGCGTCCCCTCGCGCACCCGCGGGATGGGACGCATGTCCCGCAGCCGGAACGGCACGTCCCGCGGCGAGGCGTCCAGCGCGTCCTTGACGTGCAGATAGCCCACGATCCGCCGGCCCGCGTCGACCACCGGGAACCGGGAGAAGCCCGAGTCGGCCGACAGCCGCTCCAGCTGCTCCGGGGTGACGCCCACGCGCGCGTAGACGACGCGTTCCAGCGGGACCACCACGTCCCGTACGGGCCGGCTGCCCAGCTCCAGGGCGTCGTGCAGCCGCTCCTGGGCCCGGCCGTCGATCAGCCCGGCCTCGCTGGCGTCCTTGACGATCTCGGCGAGTTCGGCGTCCGTGAAGGTCGCCGCGACCTCGCCCTTGGCCTCCACGCGCAGCAGCTTCAGCAGCCCGTTGGCGAAGGCGTTCACGCTGAAGATCACCGGTCGCAGCGCCCTGGACAGGCCGACCAGCGGCGGCCCGAGCAGGAGCGCGCTGCGCACCGGTTCCGCGAGCGCGATGTTCTTGGGCACCATCTCGCCGAGCAGCATGTGCAGATAGGTCGCCAGGGTCAGCGCGATCACGAAGGACACCACGTGGCCCGCGCTCTCGGGCACGCCCACCGCGTGGAACACCGGTTCCAGCAGGTGCGCGATCGCCGGTTCGGCGACGACGCCGAGGACCAGGGTGCACAGCGTGATGCCGAGCTGGGCGGCGGCCAGCAGCGCCGACACGTGCTCCAGACCCCACAGCACGCTCCGGGCGCGGCGGTCGCCACCCTGCGCGAGCGGCTCGATCTGCGAGCGGCGCACGGAGATCAGCGCGAACTCCGCGCCGACGAAGAAGGCGTTGACGACGAGCGTCGTCAGGCCGATCAGCAGCTGGACGACGGTCATCGCGCCCCCTCCGGCGTCTCGTCCGCCCGCTCGTCGTCCAGCGGCGCGTGCAGCAGCACCCGGGCCGCCCGGCGGCCGGAGGCGTCCACCACGTCCAGCCGCCAGCCGGCGACGAGGACGGTGTCACCGATCTCGGGTATCCGCCCCAGTTCGGTGGCGACCAGGCCGGCCAGCGTCTCGTACGGCCCCTCGGGGACGCGCAGGCCCACGCGCGCGAGCTGGTCGATGCGGGCGGCGCCGTCGGCCGAGTACAGGGCCCGGCCCTCCTCGTCCGCACCGGCCGGGGCGAGATCGGGGGTCTCGTGCGGATCGTGCTCGTCGCGCACCTCGCCGACGACCTCCTCGACGATGTCCTCCAGCGTGGCGACGCCCGCCGTGCCGCCGTACTCGTCTATGACGACGGCCATGGTGCGCCGTCCGCCGAGCCGCTCCAGCAGCCGCTCCACGGTCAGCGACTCGGGCACCAGCAGCGGTTCGCGCATCACCTGGGCGACCGTGCGGTGGCGCCGCTCGTCGGCGGGCACGGCGAGCACGTCCTTGATGTGCGCGGTGCCGACCACCGAGTCCAGGCTGCCGCGGTAGACCGGGAACCGGGACAGGCCGGTGGCCCGGGTCGCGTTCGCCACGTCCTCGCAGGTGGCCTGGGTGTCGAGGGCGACGACCTGGACGCGCGGGGTCATCACGTTCTCCGCCGTCAGGTCGGCCAGGTTCAGCGTGCGGACGAACAGCTCCGCGGTGTCCGCCTCCAGCGCGCCCTGCTTGGCGGAGTGCCGGGCCAGGGCGGCCAGCTCCTGCGGGCCGCGCGCCGAGGCCAGTTCCTCCGCCGGTTCGATGCCGAGACGACGCACGAAACGGTTGGCCGTGTTGTTCAGATGCGTGATGAAGGGGCGGAAGGCCGCGCTGAACCAGCGCTGGGCGCTCCCCACCCGCTTCGCCACCGCCAGCGGTGAGGAGATCGCCCAGTTCTTGGGCACCAGCTCGCCGACGACCATCAGGAACACCGTGGACAGGGCCGTGCCCAGCACCAGGGCGACGGAACTCGCCGTGGCCGGCGACAGCCCCAGGGCCTCGAACGGGCCGGACAGCAGCTTGGCGATCGACGGCTCGGCGAGCATGCCGACCACCAGGTTGGTGACGGTGATGCCCAGCTGGGCGCCGGAGAGCTGGAAGGTCAGGCTCCGTACGGCCTTGAGGGCGCCCGAGGCTCCGCGCTCGCCGCGCTCGGCGGCCCGCTCCAGCTCGCCGCGCTCGACCGTGGTCAGCGAGAACTCCGCCGCCACGAAGGCGCCGCAGGCGAGCGACAGCAGGATCGCCACCAGCAGGAGCAGCACTTCGGTCATCGGGTCACCCCCGTCCCATGATCGGACAGGGCAGGGGGAATCGCGCGGTGTCGCGGACCGGGAGGCTCGCCCATGGGCGGACGCTCACAACCTTTCATGGAGGGACGGGTGCTCCCTCAATGGTAAAGGATGGGCAAAGAGATCGGTGATCTCAGTACGTCAGCGGCTTCACCCAGCGCCGCCACTGCTCCTGCGGCCCGTAGCCGGCGGCCCGCCAGGCATGCTGCCCGCTCTCGTTGCGGACCAGCACCATGGCGTCAGCGCGCCGGCCGCCGAGCCGGGTGAACCGCTCCTCCGCGGCGGCGAGCAGCGCGGAACCGATGCCCCTGCGGCGCCGCTCCGGATGCACCGCGAGCCGGTAGAGATGACACCGCCAGCCGTCGAAGCCGGCGATCACCGTGCCCACCAGCTCCCCGCCGGACTCGGCGAGCAGCAGCGCGTCCGGGTCCCGCTCGACCAGCCCCTCCACACCGGCGCGGTCGTCGCTGACGCTCGTCCCCTCGGCGGCCGTCTTCCAGAACGCGAGGACGGCGTCGAGATCGTCCGGCCCGGCAGGTCGTACACACAGCTCGGTCATGCGGTCATCGGATCACGGACAACCCGGCCGGGCGCGGGAATTCCGTCATACGGACTCCTCGCGCAGCCGTCGCATCACCGGCGCGAACGCCTCCATGGACGGCTCCAGCACGGTCAGGTACGAGAACCCGAACCGCTCCCGCTGCGCCCGCACCCGCGCGACGATCTGCTCCAGGGTCCCGACCAGCATGATCGGCAGGGCCAGTGCCCGGTCCAGGTCCAGCCGCGGGTGCCGTTCCAGCAGCGGCTTCAGTACGGGTTCGGGGTCGTCCGTGACGGCCACCAGCTGGATGAGCAGGTTCAGCTCGGCCGGTGCGGGGCGGTCCGCCGCCAGCTCGCGGTAGCGGGCCACGCGCTCGTCCAGCTCGTCCGCGGTGAGCGGCGTCAGCGTGCCCGCCGCGTCCGCGGCCCGGGCCCCGGTGAACGCGGCGACGTCCGCGTGCTCGGCGGTCAGCCGCAGCATCCGGTCGCCGTTCGCGCCGATCAGCAGCGGCACCCTCGGCTGAGCCGGGCGCGGCCGGTGTTCGGCGGAGCGGAGCGCGCGCTCCAGCTCCCCGACGGTACGGCGGAGCAGGTCCACCCGCTCCCGCGGCGAGCCGAACGGCAGGCCGGCCGTCTCGTGCTCGGCCCGGACGTACCCGGTGCCCAGGCCCAGTTCGAGGCGGCCGCCGGTCAGCGCGTCCGTGGTCGCCACCTCACGCGCCAGCAGCGCCGGGTTCCAGAAGCCCGCGTTCAGCACGAACGTGCCGAGCCGGGGCCGCTCGGTGGCCCCGGCCGCCGCGACGAGCGCCGGGAACGGCGCGACCATGCCCAGGTGGTCGGGCACGAGGATCACGTCGTACCCGAGTTCCTCCGCGCGACGGCACTTGGCCCGCCACTCGGCGGCCAGCGCGGACGTGAGCAGGTTGACCCCGAAGCGGAACGGGCGTGGCATGAACTCTCCTCACCGACAAGTGACTTGGCTCTGCCCCGCGATTCCATCACGTCCGCGGCCCGCTCGGCACGGGTGCTCTCACTCGTGCGCGATCGCCGCCAGCACGTTCATCCGCGACGCCCGCAGCGCCGGCAGCAGGGCCGCGACGACGCCCACCACCGCCGAGCCGATCACGACCGCGACGATCGTGCCCCAGGGGACAGCGAACGCCGTCAGGCCGCGCAGCGCCAGCACCTGCTGCATGCACACACCCCACACGAGCCCCAGCGCCAGCCCGAGGACCGCGCCGAACACCGCGATCACCACCGACTCCAGCCGGATCATCCGGCGCAGCTGCCGCCGCCCGAGCCCGATCGCGCGCAGCAGACCGATCTCCCGGGTGCGCTCGACCACCGACAGCGCGAGGGTGTTGACCACACCGAGGACCGCGATGACGATCGCCAGCCCGAGCAGCGCGTACACGAGGTAGAGCAGCACCGAGATCTGGTCGTGGACCAGCTTCTTGTAGTCGGTCTGGTTGCGCGTCTGGACCTGCGGATACGGCTTGAGCGCCTGTTCGAGCCGGGGGCGCAGCTCCTCCGCGCCGGTCCCGGAGGCCGCGTTCACGTAGAGAGCGGAGTCCTGGGCGTCCGGCACGTACCGGTCGAGGGTGCCGAGGCCGAGGAAGAGGCCGCCCTGGGCGCCGAACCCCTGCGTCGTCTCCTGATCGGTGAGGGCGCCGACCGTCAGCTCGGTGTGCCGTCCGCCCGGGAACTCCGCGGGCAGCACGCTGCCGACGCGCACGCCGTGGTCCCTGGCGAAGTCGGCGTCCATGGCGAGGTGCCCGTCGGCCAGCGCGGCCGCCGAACCGCCCCGCGCGTAGGGGATGTGCACGACGTCGTCGAGACCCGGCCCGTACGCGGCGGCGGACGTCTTGACCCGGTCCCCGTCCGGCAGCCGTACGGCGAGGGGGGTCTGCCGCTGCGGCACCACGAGCCCCACACCCGGCGTTCCGCGCACGGCGGCGCGCACCTCCTTGGTGAACGGGGCGAAGTTCGTGTTCTGGACGATCAGGTCGGCGCCCAGCGTCCTGTCGATCTGCCGGTCGAACGACGCGGACAGCGAGGCGCTCGCCACCGACATCCCGCCGACCAGGGCCAGGCCCACCATCAGCGCGGCGGCCGTGGCACCGGTACGGCGCGGATTGCGCAGGGCGTTGCGCTGGCTCATGCGGCCGACCGGCCCGAACAACGCGGGGAAGGCGCCGCCCAGCACCCGGATCACCGGCCGCACGAGCAGCGGCCCGGCGACCACGGTGGCGATCAGCGTCAGGACCACGCCGAGTCCCAGCAGTGCGGCCGCCTGCGCGGTCCGCGTGGCCGCGGCGCACCCGGCCAGGGCGGCGGCACCGGCCGCCCCGACCAGCGCTCCGACGATCGCGCGCGTCTTCAACGGCTTCCCCACACCGGCCACTTCGGCGTCCGCGAGCGCCGCCATGGGGGAGACGGCCGCCGCCCGGCGCGCGGGCAGGTAGGCGGCGACGAAGGTGACCCCCAGACCGACGACGTAGGCCGCGGCGGGCGTTGCCCAGCCGATGACCATCTCGGTGGTCTTCAGGTTCATCCCGAAGGCGCTCATCAGCCGGATCAGCCCGAAGGCCAGTCCGATCCCGGCGGCGAGACCGAGTGTCGAGCCGACCAGGCCCAGCAGCACCGCCTCCGTGAGCACCGAGCGCCGCACCTGCCGCCGGTCGGCGCCGAGCGCCCGCAGCAGGCCCAGTTCCCTGGTGCGCTGGGCGATGAGCATGGAGAAGGTGTTGACGATGAGGAACACGCCGACGAGCAGCGCGATGCCGGCGAAGCCCAGCATCACGTACTTGATCACGTCGAGGAAGGTGCCCAGGTTGGCGGAGGCCGACTTCGCCTGCTCGTTCGCGGTCTTCAGGTCGTAGGCGCCGGTGTCGACCGCCGTGCCGATCCGGCGCTTGAGCTCGGTGTCGGTCACCCCCCTGGCCGCGTCCGCCTGGATGCTGGTCGCCTTCGCGGCGGAGCCGAGCAGTTCCCGGCCGGCCACCGCCGGGTCCAGGTAGATCAGGGCGGAGCCCGGGTTGGTGGTGGTGAACGTGGCGATGCCGACGACCCGCACCCGGAAGGTGCCCGGCTGCGCGTGCACCGTCAGCGTGTCCCCGATCCGCACGCCCTTCTTGGCGGCGGTGTCGGCGTCCAGCAGCGCCTCGCCGGAGCCTCGCGGAGCATGGCCCGAGGTGAGCTTCACCGGGCTGTGCGGAGTGACGTGCCAGGCCATCGCGATGGTCGGGGCGCCGGTCGTGGGGCCGACCGACTTGTCGTCGGCGTCGACCACGACGGCGTTCTGCACCGACACCTCGGCCCGGGCCGCCGCGACCCCGTCGGTCCTCGCCACGCGGTCCCGCAGCGCGGCGGGCAGGGTCGGCACCGAACCGCTCAGCCGGGCCGACCGCAGGTCCTCCTGCTTCGGCAGCACCGTCACATCGGCCGCGGTGGAGGCGAACAGCCGGTCGAAGGTACGGGTGACGGTGTCGGAGAAGATCAGGCTGCCCGCGACGAACGCCACGGACAGGACCACGGCCAGCGCGGACAGGGCGAGCCGCCCCTTGTGCGCGAGGAAGCTCCTGAGGGTCGCCTTGAGCACCGGGTCAGTCCTCCCCGGCCGTGACGCCGTCGGCGAGCCGGCCGCGCACCACGTCGAAACGCTTCATGCGTTCCAGCACGGCGTCCGCCGTCGGCCGTTCCATCTCGTCGACGATCCGCCCGTCGGCGAGGAAGAGCACCAGGTCGGCGTGGGCGGCGGCGCCCGGGTCGTGGGTGACCATGACGACGCTCTGGCCGAGATCGTCGACCGCGCCGCGCAGGAATCCCAGCACCTCCAGGGCCGCCCGTGAGTCGAGGTTGCCGGTCGGCTCGTCCGCGAAGATCAGCTCTGGCCGGGAGACCAGCGCCCGCGCGCACGCGACGCGCTGCTGCTGGCCGCCGGAGAGCTGCGCGGGCCGGTGCGTCAGCCGCCCGCGCAGACCGAGGGC
This sequence comes from Streptomyces sp. 1222.5, assembly GCF_900105245.1. Taxonomy (NCBI): domain Bacteria; kingdom Bacillati; phylum Actinomycetota; class Actinomycetes; order Kitasatosporales; family Streptomycetaceae; genus Streptomyces; species Streptomyces sp. 1222.5. The sequence continues at coordinate 7,303,520 of NZ_FNSZ01000001.1, forward strand.
GTCGATGACCTGGTCCAGCCATTGCTGATCGGGCCGGCGCCCCGCGATGTCCATCGGCAGGGTGATGTTCTCGGCGGCCGTCAGCGTCGGGATCAGGTTGAACGACTGGAACATGAACCCGATCCGGTCCCGCCTCAGCCGGGTCAGCTCCCGCTCCTTCAGCCCGGTGATCTCGGTGTCGCCCAGCCACACCTGACCGGCCGACACGTTGTCGAGGCCGGCCAGGCAGTGCATGAGCGTGGACTTCCCGGACCCCGAGGGGCCCATCACGGCCGTGAAGCGACCGCGCGCGATGTCGACGTCGACCGAGTCCAGGGCGACGACGGCCGTCTCCCCGGAGCCGTAGGCCTTGGTCAGTGCGCGGGCGCGGGCCGCGATCCCGACGTCCGGCGCCCGGCCCGGAACGTGCTCCGCAGCAGTGGTGGACAAGACCGCCTCCCGGTCGCCTCGACGTCACGCCCCGACTCCTTGGTGGGCCGAGCCTAGTGTGACCCGGCGCACAGCCGGAATCCCACCTTCGCCCGAGACCCGGACCACGTCCAAAGGACGCGGTCCGGTCGGGGGCCCCTTGCCGTGCTAGCACTCCGGCGCTAGCGTCGAAACCATGGCGAAGACCCAGCTGAACGTACGCGTGGACGAGGGCACGGCCCGCGCGGCCCGCGAGCGCGCCGTGGCCCGCGGGATCAGCGTCAACCGCTACATCGAAGAGCTGGTCAGACAGGACACCGGGGAGGCCGGCCGTACGTTCGTCGACGCGGCCGCCGACTTCATGAAGCAGTACGAGTCCGTGTTCGCCGAGGAGTTCGCCGACGCCCGCGGCACCGACCCGGTCGAAGAGCGCCGCTGATCCCTTGGACGCACTCACTGTCGACCTCGCCTGGCTGCTCATGCTCGCCGAGCAGAAGACGCCCGGGGACCCGCAGGTCACCGACTGGGGCGCGCTGGTCGCCGCCGTCGCCCGGCACCGGGCCGAGATATTCGGCGTCCCGGTCTACGACAGCCCGCACGCCCGCGCCGCGTCCCTGCTCCAGCTGCTGATCCACGTGCCCGCGCTGGAACGCTCCAACGCGCTGTTCGCCTCGGCGGTCGCCTACGCCTACCTGGTCGCCGGCGGCGAGAAGCTCGCCACCACACCCGAGCAGGTCCGCGACCTCGCCCGGCTGGTCAAGGACGGCGCGGCGAGCGTCGAGGAGATCGCGCGGCAGCTGCGCGGCTGGAGCGTCTGATCAGCGGGCGGCCGGCTCGTCCGGCCGCCAGGCCACCCCCAGCGAGCAGTAGGAGGTCGGCAGCACGGGCCCCTTCTCCGGCAGCAGCACCCGCCGCTGCGGGCCGATGAGGAACCCGGCCTCGCGCAGGGCGGCCACCGGCTCCCGGGACAGATGGCAGCCCCCGTTCAGCACGGGCCACAGCGTGCGGTCCAGCGCCCGTTGCGTCAGCGTCATGGCCCGGCCGCCGCCACGCCCGTGCTCGAAGAAGCGCACCTCGCCGCCCGGCCGGAGCACCCGCCGCACCTCGCCCAGCGCCCGCGGCACATCCCGCACGCTGCACAGCACCAGCGACAGCACGACCGCGTCGAAGGCCTCGCTCTTGACCGGCAGCGCCTCGGCCGCGCCCGGCACCACGTCCACCGGCACCTGGGCGCGCAGCGCGGCCCCCAGCGCCAACTTCCTGAGCGACGGCTCCGGTTCGATCGCGACGACCTCCGCGACCGCACCCGGGTAGTGGCCGAAGTTCAGCCCGTTGCCCGCGCCGATCTCCAGCACCCGGCCGGACAGCCCGGCGAGGAGCCGCTCGCGCACCCCGGCCATGCCCAGCCGGGTCTCGGCACCCACGCTGAGCCGGGCGTAGTAACGGGCGAACAGCGGATGGTGGACGGGACCCCGCGCCACCTTGCCCGAGCCGGTGGACAGCAGTCGCATGGCAACCTCCCGAAGCACGACGGCCCTGCCAAGAGTGTCCCCCGCGGGACGCCCGGGCACCCCCGCCGAACGGATTCGGCGGCGAAAGACGGCCGAACGGGTGCGCGGGCGGTACGGGCGCCCGGCTCAGGCGAACGCCGGAGGTGCCTCACGTACCTTGAATGCCTCCGCGTCCCAGGTGCCGTCCAGACGGGGTGCGAGCCAGGCCGGGGCCGCCGTGCGGAACTCGGCCGGCGGCAGCGCGCCGGCGCGGGCGGGCAGGGCGCCGAGCAGCGGGGCCCCGGCCACCACGGGCAGGTCGGCCACGTTGCAGCGGGTGGCCAGGTCAGGGGAGTCGGGCCAGCTGCCGATGACCACGCCGACGAACTCCAGCTCACGACGCCGAAGTTCACGGGCCGTCAGCTCGGTGGTGTTCAGCGTGCCCAGCCCGGCCGCGGCGACGACCAGCACCGGTGCGTTCAGCAGCCGGGCCACGTCGGCCAGGGTGCCGCCCGCCGCGTCGAACCGGACGAGCAGCCCGCCCGCCCCCTCCACCAGCACCAGATCGTGGTCGGTGGCCAGCTTGGCGGCCCGGTCGGCCACCTCGTGCGGATGCACCGGCGCCATTCCCGCCCGGCGGGCCGCCGTGCCCGGTGCCAACGGCTCCGGGTAGCGGGCGATCTCATCGGCCGTCACCGGACCCGCGAGCCACACGACCTCGTCGGCGTCCCCGCGCTCGTCCGGCGTCACGCCCGTCTGCGCGGCCTTCAGCACCGCCACCGAGCGGCCGGCCGTGAGCGCCGCGGCGGCGACGGCCGCGGTGGTGACGGTCTTGCCGACCTCCGTGCCCGTTCCCGTGATCACCAGTACCGGCATCTCATCCCTCCCGCGCCGCGGCGCACACCGCGCGCGTGATCCGTTCCAGGTCCGCGTCCGGGGTGACGTACGGCGGCATCGTGTAGATCAGGTCGCGGAAAGGCCGCAGCCACACGCCTTCCCGTACGGCCGCGGCGGTCGCCGCGGCCATGTCGATCTCGTGGTCGAGCTGCACGACCCCGATGGCGCCGAGCACGCGGACGTCCCGCACGCCTGGGAGTTCCGCGGCCGGTGCGAGCCCCTCGCGCAGGGCCGCCTCGATCCGCTTCACCTCCGTGCGCCAGTCCTGCCCGAGCAGCAGTCCGAGGGACGCGCAGGCCACCGCGGCCGCCAGCGGGTTGCCCATGAACGTCGGACCGTGCGCGAGCACCGGCACCTCGCCGCGCGAGATGCCGTCGGCGACCCGCGCGGTGCACAGCGTGGCCGCCATCGTCAGATAGCCGCCGGTCAGCGCCTTGCCCACGCACATCACGTCCGGGGTGACGGCCGCGTGGTCCGCGGCGAACAGCGCGCCCGTGCGGCCGAATCCGGTGGCGATCTCGTCGAACACCAGCAGCACGTCGTGCGCGTCGCACGCCTCCCGCAGCACCCGCAGGTAGTCGGGTGAGTGGAAGCGCATCCCGCCCGCGCCCTGCACCACCGGCTCCACGATGACCGCGGCCAGCTCGTCCGCGTGCCGCGCGATCAGCTCGCGCAGATGCTCCGCGTACGACTCCTCGTACTCCGCGGGCGGCGCGTCCGCGAAGACCTGGCGCGGGAGCACGCCGGTCCACAGCTCGTGCATCCCGCCCTCGGGGTCGCACACCGACATGGGGTTCCAGGTGTCGCCGTGGTAGCCCCCGCGCCAGGTCAGCAGCCGCCGCTTGCCCGGCCGGCCGAGCGAACGCCAGTACTGCAGGCACATCTTCACCGCGACCTCGACCGAAACCGAGCCCGAGTCGGCCAGGAACACATGCTCCAGGCCGTCCGGTGACATGTCGACAAGGAGCTTCGCGAGCCGTACGGCGGGCTCGTGGGTGAGCCCGCCGAACATCACATGGCTCATCCGGCCCAGCTGCTCGTGCGCGGCCTCGTTGAGCACGGGGTGGCTGTAGCCGTGGATGGCCGACCACCACGACGACATCCCGTCGACCAGCTCGCCCGAGCCGTCCGCGAGCCGCAGCCGGACCCCGCTCGCCGACTCCACGACGAGCGGTTCGGCACGGCCGGGCATCGGCCCGTAGGGATGCCAGACGTGCTTGCGGTCCAGTTCCAGCAGTTCCGGGACGCTCGGCCGGGACAGGTCAGGCATTGGGCGCGAGGTCCGTTCCGGCACCACGGCGACGCACGGCGACGAGATCGGGGCGCGCCTCCTGGGCGGCGGGCGTGGCCGTCACGGCGGCCGTACCGCACACCCCGCCGCCGGCGTGGGACCCGCAGCCGGCCTCGGCGTGCGAGCCGCAGCCGGCCTCCGCCTCGGACCCGCACCCGGCGCCCTCGTGCGACCCGCATCCGCCGCCGGCGGCCGTGGCCCGGTGCTCCGGGAGCGTGACCTCCCCGGCGCCCTCCACCTCGAACCCGGCGTCCGCGATCATCTCCAGGTCGGCCTTGCCGGCCTGGCCCTCGCTGGTCAGGTAGTCGCCGAGGAAGATGGAGTTGGCCAGGTTCAGCGCGAGCGGCTGCATCGTGCGCAGGTGGACCTCGCGGCCGCCCGCGATCCGGACCTCCACGTCCGGACAGACGAAGCGGACCATCGCGAGGATGCGCAGGCAGCGCTGCGGGGTGAGGTTCCACTCCTTGGCCAGCGGGGTGCCCTCGAACGGGATCAGGAAGTTCACCGGCACCGAGTCCGGGTCCAGCGCGCGCAGCGAGTAGACGACGTCGACCAGGTCCTCGTCGCTCTCGCCCATGCCCGCGATCAGACCGGAGCAGGCGGACAGACCGGCCGCGTGCGCCTTCTGCACCGTGTCCACCCGGTCGGCGTACGTGTGGGTGGTGGTGATGTCCCCGTAGGTGGACTCGGAGGTGTTCAGGTTGTGGTTGTAGGCGTCCGCACCGGCCTCGCGCAGCCGCTCGGCCTGGCCGTCGGAGAGCAGACCGAGGCAGGCGCACACCTCGACGTCCTCGTTCTGGTCCTTGATGGCCTTGATGGTGTCCGAGACCCGGTCCACGTCCCGGTCGGTCGGGCCGCGCCCGCTGGCCACCAGGCAGACGCGCTTGGCGCCGCCCGCCAGCCCGGCGGCGGCCGCCTGGGAGGCCTCGTCCGGCTTGAGCCAGGTGTACTTCAGGATCTCGGCCTTGGAGCCCAGCCGCTGGGAGCAGTAGGAGCAGTCCTCCGGGCACAGGCCGGACTTGAGGTTCACCAGATAGTTGAGTTTCACCCGTCGCCCGAACCAGTGCCGGCGCACCTTGCCGGCCGCGGCCACCACATCGAGCAGGTCGTCGTCGGAGGTGGCCAGCACGGCGAGTGCTTCCTCGCGGGTCGGCAGCTCGCGCCGCAGCCCCTTGTCCACCAGCGTGTTCAGCAGGTCCATGAGGTCCGATCCTGGCCTACGGGACCGCCCCTGGCCAAGGAGACTTCGCACAAGCCCGACAGTTCTCCGTGTGGGTATCGCCACACAGTGGGCGGCCGGGCGGCCCGCTAGGGTCTGTGCGCTACCTACAAAAGCACCGGAGGGGTTCATGGCGTTCGGGTGGATCGACGAGCAGGCGGAGGCGCGCCGCCGCGCCGGACTCGTACGAACCCTGCGGCCGCGCCCCGCCGACTCGCCGCTGCTGGACCTGGCGAGCAACGACTACCTGGGCCTGGCGCACCACCCCGAGGTGACCGAGGGCGCGGCGCGGGCCGCCCGTACCTGGGGCGGGGGAGCCACCGGTTCACGTCTGGTCACCGGCACCACCGAGCTGCACTCCGAGCTGGAGCGCGAACTGGCCGCCTACTGCGGATTCGAGGCGGCCCTGGTCTTCTCCTCCGGCTACGCGGCCAACCTGGCCGCGGTCACCGCGCTGGGCCCGCACGGCTCGCTGATCGTCTCCGACGCGGGCAACCACGCCTCGCTCATCGACGGCTGCCGGCTCGCCCGGGGGGCGACGCAGGTCGTCGGGCACGGCGATCCCGAGGCCGTGCGCAAGGCCCTGGCCACGCACGAGGGGACGGCGATCGTCGTCTCCGACACCGTGTTCTCGGTCGACGGGGACCAGGCGCCGCTGGCCGGGCTGGCCGCGGCGTGCCGGGAGCACGGCGCGGGCCTGGTGGTGGACGACGCCCACGGTCTCGGCGTGCTGGGCGACGGCGGACGGGGCGCGCCGTACGCGACCGGTCTGGCCGGTGCCGAGGACGTGGTCGTGACGGCCACCCTGTCCAAGTCGCTGGGCAGCCAGGGCGGGGTGGTGCTCGGCCCGGCCCGGGTGATCGGCCATCTGGTCAACGCGGCCCGGACGTTCATCTTCGACACCGGTCTGGCGCCGGCGGCCGTGGGTGCCGCGCTGGCCGCGCTGCGGCTGCTCGTCCGGGAACCGGAGCGCGCGGCGCGGGCCCGGGAGGTGGCTTCGGAACTGCACGCACGGCTGACCGCCGCGGGCCTGGAAGCGGTACGTCCGGACGCCGCGGTGGTCTCCGTGCGGGCACCGTCCCCGGAGCAGGCGGTGCGCTGGGCGGCCGACTGCCGTACAGCGGGTCTGGCCGTGGGCTGTTTCCGTCCTCCCTCCGTGCCCGACGGCATCTCACGGCTGAGGCTGACCGCCCGGGCGGACCTGTCCGGGGCCGAGATCGAACGCGCTGTACGGGTGATCGGCGAGACGCGACCATGAGTCGGCGTGACACGGCCGGGCGTCGCCGCCAGGGGATGTGATCAGAGGCGGGCGGGGTGTCGGTGGATCACGGGAGCGTGGTCACGAACTCCGCCCAGCTCTCGGGGGAGAAGAGCAGTGCGGGTCCGGCAGGGTCCTTCGAGTCGCGCACGGCGAGCAGCCCGGCCCAGGGGCCGGTGTCCGGCCGGGCCGTCTCCACGCAGTTGTTGGCTCCCGTGCTGTGGCTGCTGCGCAGCCAGCTCACGTCGTGCAGGTCGGTACTGGCAGGGACGTTCCGAGGCAGAGCGGTCATGGTGCCTCCTTACGCGCCGTCACCTATCCCGGCGATGTAGTCCAACGAGTCCTCGGGTGAAAGGGCTTGGTTCTGAAGGGACTTGAAGGCCTGCGAGTAGGCCATCAGGTCTTCTTTCCGTTCGAGGTAGAGGCTACTCGTCAACTGGTCGACAACAACCACATCCAGATCAGAAGTGCTCGGAAATGAGAAGATAACGAAAGGCCCGGTGAGGCCGACATGCGCTCCGGCGCCGAACGGCAGTACCTGGAGCCGTACTTGGGGCAGCCGGGCGGCCTCCTCCAGCCGCTCCAGCTGCCGGGTCATCACCCCGGGACCGCCGACCTCGCGGCGCAGCACCGCCTCGTCGAGCACCGCGCTGAGCTCCAGCGGCGGGTGCGAACGCAGCACGTCCTGCCTGGCCAGACGTACTTCCACCAGCGCGTCCAGGTGCTCCTCGTCCAGGTCGTTCACGGCCGCCCGGGTCACCGCGGTGGCGTACTCGGCGGTCTGCAGCAGCCCCGGCACGACCGTCGTCTCCAGGGTGCGCATGACGCTCGCCTGCGACTCCAGACTGATGAAATCCCGGTACGTCGGCGGCAGCACCCCGCGATAGGCGTGCCACCACCGGTTGCTACCACCGGCGTCCTCCGACCCCGCCAGCATCAGCAGCAACTCGCGCAGATGTCCGCCCCGCACCCCGTAGGCGTCCAGGAGTAACCGCAGATCGGCCGGTTTCACACCGCTCGCGCCGGTCTCGATGCGGCTCACCTTCGACTGGTGCCAGCCGACCAGCTGCGCCGCCTCCCCGCTCGTGAGCCCAGCACCGGTACGCAGCGTGCGCAGTTCGGCGCCCAGTTTGCGGCGGCGCACCGCGGGACCGTTCTGCATGGGCTCCTCCTTACTCCTTATGGACCGCCCGGATACGGCTGCGCGTCGCAGAGTTCACCGCTTCGGGCGACAGATATATGCATATCTTGGTGGATCGCTCCCCGTGACCGGCCCGGTGATGGCAGTCTGGCGACGAGCACCAGTCCGGGACCGTACTCGAACCATCCGCTCCATGTCGGACTGCGGTCCCGCGGGAAAGGGACGACGTCGCCATGGCAGACCATCTGGAAGCATCCGTCACTCTGCCGAGCGATCCCGCCTCGGTCTCCGCGGCCCGCGCCTACGTGGTGGGGACGCTCGCGGAGTGGGGCCTGCCGTCGGACACCGACGTGGCCGACACCGTCCGGCTCATCGTCTCCGAACTCGCCACCAACGCCGTACAGCACACCTTCGGACAGTCACCCACCTTCACGGTCGACATCGCGCTGGACCGTGACGAACACCTGCGCATCGGCGTCACGGACAGTCATCCCCGCTTCCCCAAGAGACTGCCCGCCGCCGTCCAGCAGGACAACGGGCGCGGCATGGTCATCATCCGCTGTCTCACCGCCGAGTGCGGCGGCAAGCTCCGCGTCCGCCCGACCCGTGAGGGGGGCAAGACGGTGTTCATCGAACTTCCGTGGGCGCTGCCGGTCGAGCCGGTGGCGGCCGGAGGCCAGCAGGAACCGTAGCCCGGCACGCGCGCCCGGACGCCGTGACGCCCCGCCCGCGGCCTCCTCGGAGGTCGCGGCCGGGGCTGGACACCGGTGTCCGGGACGCCGCTGTTCGCGCTGATCCTCAGTGTGCCGGCCCCGGGCGCCATGGCTCCAGGCGGGCGCCGAGGCGGCGCTGACGGTCCTCGGAGCGGCCCCGCCGCCGGAGCCGCTCCTGCCGTGACGTCGGGTCAGCTCACCCGGCCGTACCACACGCTCTTCGTCCAGATCTTCTGGAGCCGCACCACGTCACCGGTCCTGGGCGCGTGCCAGATCTTGCCGTGACCGGCGTAGATGCCGACGTGGTAGACGCTGGAACCGGAGTGGAAGAACACCAGGTCGCCCGCCTTGCGGCTCCTGGCCGAGATGTGGTGCGACTTGTTGTACTGCTGGGCGGCGGTGCGTGGCAGCTTCTTGCCCGCCTTCTTGAACGAGTAGAGCGTCAGCCCCGAGCAGTCGAAGCGCCGCGGCCCGGTGGCCCCGTACTGGTACGGAGCACCCTTCTTGGAGGCCGCGATCTTCAGTGCCTTCGTCGCGGTGGCCGCGGTGGTCGCGGCCGAGGCGTCGGTGGCGAGGCCGGGCACCGCGATGGAGCCGCCGACGGCGGCGAGTGTCAGAGCCGAGGCCGTGCCGGCCCGGGCCATCAGCGACGGGACACGATTGAGCGCAGACATGCGCAACCCTTCGTCAGCCGCCTGTGAAGGATGACCTGTCGGATTCGGGCTGGCGAAGTTGCCCGGCCGCGTTGCCGCGGCTTCACCCCAAGGGCTGCTCGGAACATCCGGTCGTCCGCATCGAGCGGACGAACATCCGTTCCGGCGACCCGTCTAGCTTGGGTCCTCCACTCCTGCCGATCCACTCCTGTCGACCGGTCATCCGCGCGGCGGCAGGACTCGGCGTCCGCCCGGATCGCCCCGCCGCCGTGGCGGGGTCTTGTCGTCAGACAGGGATCTTCACTCACAGGTGTCCGAAAATCCCAATGGAATCGGGGATTTGTGGCGTTACTCACCACTCACCCGTTCGGGTGGACACTGCTCTGTTCGAGACATCGTCAAGTCCCGTTCGTAGCCCCCGACCTGGGGCGGAGCACTCGCCGGGACACCACGGACCGGTCCCGCGCGCAAGCCGGGAGGGTCAGAAAATCATCTGGATATACCTCGGTCGGCCGACAGTCGTTCGGACCGTTTCAACTCCGGCCCGAACGACGCGTCGACGCTCCGGCCCCCGCGGGCCCCACGCGCGTCCGGATCAGCCGACGCCGTCGGGCGGGAGTACGACGCGCGCGGTGCGGCGCTCGCCGTCCAGCACCCGCAGGGCCCGTGCCAGCGTGTCCCCGTGCAGCTCCGTCTCGCCCCGCGCGTGCATCAGCGCGAGCGCGTCACGCAGCTCCGCCGCCTTGCGCACCAGGGCCTGCGCCGCCCGCAGACCGGGATAGGTGTCGCCGTCGCGCGCGGGGTTGATCCGCCCCAGCAGGTCGGCCGCCTCCAGGTAACGGTCGATCAACTCGCCCTCCGCGCGGGTCAGCGCGGGCAGCGGTGGCAGTTCCTGAGGCGGCATCGGGCGCTCACCTCGCGTCCGGTGCGCCGGGCATCTCGCGGCGGCTGGGCACGACGCCGTCCACCAGGCCGTAGGCCAGGGCCCCGGAGGCGTCCAGGACCAGGTCCCGCTCCAGGTCCCGGTGAACCTGCTCCGCCGTGCGCCCCGTGTGCGCCGCGAGGATCGTCTCCGTCAGGGCGCGGGTCCGGGCCAACTCCCCGGCCTGGATCGCGAGGTCGCTGGGCTGCCCCCGCACCGGCTCCGGCAGGGCGGGCTGTTCGAGCACCATGCGGGCGCTCGGCAGCGTGAACCGCTGGCCGTGGGTGCCGGCCGCGAGCAGCACCGCGGCGACGGAGACGGCCTGCCCCAGGCAGTACGTCGCGATGTCGCAGCCGACGTACCGCATCGTGTCGTAGATCGCCGTCATCGCCCCGAAGGAACCGCCCGGGGAGTTGATGTAGAGCGTGATGTCCCGGTCGGGGGCGGCGTGTTCGAGGTACATGAACTGCGCCGTCACGTCGTTCGCGGCGGCGTCGTCGACCGGTGTGCCGAGGAAGACGACCCGGTCCTCGAAGAGCTTGCCGTACGGATCCAGGGTGCGCGCGCCGCTGCCGGTGCGCTCGGTGAACTCGGGCAGGACGTGACGGGCGGACGGTCGGGACATGGGCATACCCCTCCTCATGCCGTGGCCCTCTCTTGGACCCGGCGTCTGTACAGAATGTACAGTACGTACGTGACGTTATGATGGGGGTATGGCCTACGAGATTCCGGTGACGCAAGCCAGGGCTGAGCTCGCCGACCTGATCAACCGGGTGGTGTACGGCGGCGAGCGCGTCGTGGTGACCCGGCACGGCAAGCCCCTCGTCGCGCTGGTCTCGGCCGCCGATCTGGACCGGCTGGACGCGCTCGACGAGCAGGGCGAGGACGGGGTCGTCAGTACGGTGTCGGGGGTCCGCGAGGCCGGTTCCGTCGCCCGCGAACAGCAGCACTTCGGCATCGCGGCCGAGCACCGCCGGCCCGGCGCGCCCTAGCCCACGGGTATGGGTGAGCCCATCGCCCGGTCATACGGGGCCCAAGGTCTGGTTAACGTCGCTGAAACTCCGGCGAACTAGCCTTCCGCTCCACGCCACCAGGGGTTTTTCTGCCGCGTTTCGGCATCCACGGGCAATTTGTCTGTGTGTTACACCTATCCCGCCGTGGTGGCTGCGGCAGCCGGACCCCGCACGGTCCGGAGCAAGGACTGTGAGGTGGGACGTGCAACTGACCCCGCACGAACAAGAGAGGCTGCTGATCCACGTGGCGGCCGACGTGGCCGAGAAGCGCAGGGCCCGCGGACTCAGGCTCAACCACCCGGAGGCGGTCGCCCTCATCACGTCGCACATCCTGGAGGGCGCCCGGGACGGCCGTACCGTGGCCGAACTGATGTCCTCCGGCCGCAAACTCCTCACCCGGGACGACGTCATGGACGGTGTTCCCGAGATGATCCACGACGTCCAGGTGGAGGCCACCTTCCCGGACGGCACCAAGCTCGTCACCGTCCACGAGCCGATCATCTGAGGGGGCCGCGATGATTCCTGGAGAGATCCTCTTCGCCGAGGAACCCGTCAACTTCAACGACGGCCGTGAGGTCGTCCGTCTGAGGGTTCTCAACGCCGCCGACCGGCCTGTCCAGGTCGGCTCCCACTACCACTTCGCCGAGGCCAACCCCGGCCTGGAGTTCGACCGGGCGGCCGCGCGCGGCAGGCGGCTGAACATCGCCGCCGGCACCGCCGTGCGCTTCGAACCCGGCATCCCCGTCGACATCGAACTCGTCGCCCTCGTCGGCGCCCGGATCGTGCCCGGCCTGCGCGGGGAGACCGGAGGTGCCCTCGATGCCTGAGATCTCCCGCGGCGCCTACGCCGACCTGTTCGGGCCGACCACCGGCGACCGGATCCGGCTCGCCGACACCGACCTGCTGATCGAGATCGAGGAGGACCGCTGCGGCGGCCCCGGCCGGTCGGGTGACGAGGCCGTCTTCGGCGGCGGCAAGGTCATCCGCGAGTCCATGGGCCAGTCCCGCGCCACCCGGGCCGAGGGCACCCCCGACACCGTGATCACCGGTGCCGTCGTGATCGACCACTGGGGCATCGTCAAGGCCGACGTCGGCATCCGCGACGGGCGGATCACCGGCATCGGCAAGGCCGGCAACCCCGACACCATGGACGGCGTCCACCGCGATCTGGTCATCGGCCCCGAGACCGAGATCATCGCGGGCAACGGCCGCATCCTGACCGCCGGTGCCATCGACGCCCACGTCCACTTCATCTGCCCACAGGTCGCCGACGAGGCCCTGGCCTCCGGCATCACCACCCTGGTGGGCGGCGGCACCGGCCCCGCCGAGGGCTCCAAGGCGACCACCGTGACGCCCGGCCCCTGGCACCTGGCCCGGATGCTGGAGGCGATGGAGGCGTACCCCGTCAACGTCGGCCTCCTCGGCAAGGGCAACACCGTCAGCCACGAGGCGATGCTCTCCCAGATCAGCGGCGGCGCCGTCGGTCTCAAGCTGCACGAGGACTGGGGCTCCACCCCGGCCGTCATCGACGCCGCGCTCACCGTGGCCGACCGGACCGGCATCCAGGTCGCCATCCACACGGACACCCTGAACGAGGCGGGTTTCGTCGGCGACACCCTAGCCGCGATCGCGGGCCGGGGGATCCACTCGTACCACACCGAGGGTGCGGGCGGCGGGCACGCGCCGGACATCATGACCGTGGTCTCCCGGCCGAACGTACTGCCCAGCTCCACCAATCCGACCCGGCCGTTCACCGTCAACACCGCCGAGGAACACCTCGACATGCTGATGGTGTGCCACCACCTCAATCCCGCGGTGCCGGAGGACCTGGCGTTCGCGGAGTCCCGGATCCGGCCGTCGACGATCGGCGCGGAGGACATCCTCCACGACCTCGGCGCGATCTCGATCATCTCCTCCGACTCCCAGGCCATGGGGCGCGTCGGCGAGGTGATCCTGCGCACCTGGCAGACGGCCCACGTGATGAAGGGCCGCCGGGGAGCGCTGCCCGGCGACGGCCGCGCGGACAACCACCGGGTACGTCGCTATGTCGCCAAGTACACGATCAACCCGGCGCTCGCCCAGGGACTCGCCGCCGAGATCGGCTCGGTCGAGACCGGCAAGCTCGCCGACCTGGTGCTGTGGGAGCCCGCGTTCTTCGGCGTCAAACCGCTTCTCGTCATCAAGGGCGGGCAGATCGCCTACGCGCAGATGGGCGACGCCAACGCCTCCATCCCCACCCCGCAGCCGATCCTGCCCCGCCCGATGTACGGGGCGATCGGGCGGGCCCCGGCCGCCAACTCCGTCAACTTCGTCGCCTCCCCGGCGATCGAGGACGGGCTGCCGGAGCGGCTGCGGCTCGGCAAGCGGTTCGTGGCGATCGAGTCGACGCGCCGGGTCACCAAGGCCGACATGCGGGAGAACGACGCCCTGCCGGACGTCCGGATCGACCCCGACAGTTTCGCCGTGCACATCGACGGCGAACTGGTCGAGGCCACCCCGGCGGCCGAACTGCCCATGGCCCAGCGCTACTTCCTCTTCTGAGGGGCGGTGTGATGTCGAGAGCGGCACTGCTCGTCCTGGCCGACGGCCGCTTCCCGGCCGGAGGGCACGCGCACTCCGGCGGGGCGGAGGCGGCCGTCAAGGCCGGCCGGATCACCTCCGCGGCGAGCCTGGAGGCCTTCTGCCGGGGCCGGGCCCACACCGCGGGGCTGGTCGCGGGAGCACTCGCCGCGGCCGCGGTACTCGGCGCGGACATGGGGGAGTTGGACGCGGCGGCGGACGCGCGGACCCCGTCGCCCGCCCTCCGGGCGGCCGCGCGGCGGCTCGGCCGGCAGCTGCTGCGGGCGGCGCGGGCGAGCTGGCCGTCCGGCGAACTCGACGCGCTCGCCGGACGGTTCCCCAAGGGGGCGCACCAGCCCGTCGTACTCGGGCTCGCCGCCCGGGCGGCCGGACTCGGACCCGAGGACGCCGCGTACTGCGCGCTGTACGAGAGCGTGAGCGGGCCCGCCACGGCCACGGTACGGCTCCTCAGCCTCGACCCGTTCGACGCGACCGGCGTCCTGGCCCGGCTGGCACCGGAGCTGGACCGGATCGCGGACACGGCGGTGGAGGCGGCGCGCCGCGTGGCCGACGAGGGCGTCGACGCCCTCCCCGCCGCGTCCGCACCGCTGCTGGAGGTCGGCGCGGAGTGGCACGCGACCTGGCCCATGAGGCTGTTCGCGTCCTGAGCCGCCCCACACCTCGCGGATCCCCTTCGAAGGGGCCTCGCCCCTCGTATGAACCCGGACGGGCCCGGACCGGCTCACCCCCCCACGACCTCGACGGGCCCGCACCACCCCACCCCCCGACCCCGACCTGCCCGCACCGACCCGGCCGCCCCCCCCCGGGCGGGCCGGCGAATACGTTGGCCACCCCACAGGAGCCGTTCATGCATCTCGACCACGACCACCATGGCCCCGCAGCGCTCAGCGCGGACGCCCGTCGGCCCGACGGGACCCGGCGTGCGCTGCGCATCGGGCTCGGCGGGCCCGTCGGGTCGGGCAAGACCGCGACCGTCGCCGCGCTCTGCCGTGCGCTGCGCGAGGAACTGTCCCTCGCCGTCGTCACCAACGACATCTACACGCGCGAGGACGCCGAGTTCCTGCTCCGCGAGGCCGTCCTGCCGCCCGAGCGGATCACCGCCGTGGAGACGGGCGCCTGCCCGCACACCGCGATCCGGGACGACATCTCCGCCAACCTCGAAGCCGTCGAGGACCTGGAGGACGCGGTCGGCCCGCTGGACCTGATCCTTGTCGAGTCCGGCGGGGACAACCTCACCGCCACCTTCTCCAAGGGCCTCGTGGACTTCCAGATCTTCGTGATCGACGTGGCCGGCGGGGACGACATCCCGCGCAAGGGCGGCCCCGGCGTCACCACCGCCGACCTGCTCGTCGTCAACAAGACCGACCTCGCCCCGCACGTCGGCTCGGACCTCGCCCGGATGGCCGCGGACGCCAAGGCGCAGCGGGCCGGACTCCCGGTCGTCCTCCAGTCGCTGCGCGGCGAGGGCGGGGTCACGGACGTGGCCGCGTGGGTGCGGGAGCGGCTCGCGGCGTGGACGGCATGACGGCCACGGGGGTCCGCGCAACCGCACGGATCGTCGCCCGCGCGGACGGACGCGGCGGTACGGCGCTGCCCGTGCTGGACGGCGAGGGCCCGCTGGCGCTGCGCCGCACCAGGGCGAGCGGGACCGAGGCGAAGGTGATGGTGGTCGGCGCGATGAGCGGCCCGCTCGGCGGCGACCGCCTCGCCCTGGCCGTGCGGGCGGAACGGGGCGCCCGGCTGCACGTCGGATCCGCGGCCGCCACCCTCGCGCTGCCCGGCCAGACCAAGGACACGGCCCACTACGACGTCCGGCTCGACGTGGCCGAGGGCGGGGAACTGCACTGGTTGCCGGAACAGTTGATCTCGGCCGGCGGCAGCGACCTGTACGTCACCACGCGGGCCGAACTCGACGGCGGGGCACGGCTCGTGCTGCGTGAGGAGCAGGTGCTCGGCCGGGTCGGCGAGCAACCCGGGCGGCTCACCAGCCGGTTGACCGTACGGGTCGCCGGCCGGACCGTCCTGGACCAGGAGCTGGCCTGCGGTCCCGGAGCGCCGGGCGGGTGGGACGGCCCCGGTGTGCTCGCCGGTCACCGGGCGGTCGGTCAACTCGTCGTCGTCCGGCCTGAGTTCACCGATCATCCGATGGCCGCCCGGATGCTGGGGGAGTGCGCCGCGCTGATGCCGCTCGCCGGCCCCGCCGTCCTGGTGAGCGCGGTGGCCTCCGACGCCCTGCGGCTGCGGCGGCTGCTGGACGAGGCACTGGTGCTCCTGGGCCGGTGAAACACCCGCCCGCTCAGCGGGACGTGATCGTCCGGTTATCGGATTGGTAAAGATGGGTGTCAACCCCTGTTCTCAGACGGCTCACAGCAGAAAGGATCCCCGCCTGACGCACTTACAGCGAAGCTCGGGGAGGGGCCCACTTGAGGCAGAACAGACCGAAGAGCCGCCTGCTGGCACTCGGTTCGGCCGGAGCACTCGTCACCGCCACCCTGATCGCCGGGGCGGTCAGCGCGCCCGTCGCGAGCGCCACCGGGCGTCCCGCGCAGGACCGCGAGGCCAAGGGCGCGGAAATAGCCGCCGCCAGGGCGGCCAAGGCCGGCATCCACTGGCAGGACTGCCAGGCCGACTGGGGGCTGGAGAAGCCCATCCAGTGCGGCTGGGTCAGCGTGCCGCTGGACTACGCCCACCCCTACGGCAAGCAGATCAAGCTCGCCGTGGACCGCATCGGCAACACCGGCACCAAGAAGGAGCGCCAGGGCGCGCTCATCTACAACCCGGGCGGTCCCGGCGGGTCCGGCCTGCGCTTCCCGCGCCGGGTCACCACCCAGAACGCCGTCTGGGCGAACACCGCCAAGGCCTACGACTTCGTCGGGTTCGACCCGCGCGGCGTCGGCCACTCCGCGCCCATCTCCTGCATCGACCCGCAGGAGTTCGTCAAGGCGCCCAAGGCCGACCCGGTGCCCGGCAGCGAGGCCGACAAGAAGGCCCAGCGCAAGCTGGCCCGCGAGTACGCCGAGGGCTGCGGCAAGCGCAGCGGCGCGATGCTTCCGCACATGACGACGCCGAACACCGCCCGCGACCTGGACGTCATCCGCGCCGCGCTGGGCGAGAGGAAGCTCAACTACCTGGGCGTCTCCTACGGCACGTACCTCGGCGCCGTCTACGGCACCCTCTTCCCGGGCCACCTGCGCCGCATGGTCGTGGACAGCGTGGTCAACCCGGCCCGCGAGAACATCTGGTACGAGGCCAACCTCAACCAGGACATCGCGTTCGAGGGCCGTTGGAAGGACTGGGAGGACTGGGTCGCCGCGAACGACGCCGCCTTCCACCTCGGCACCACCCGCGCCGCCGTCCAGGACAAGTGGCTCCAGCTGCGCGCCGCCGCCAAGAAGAGCCCCATCGGCGGGGTCGTCGGCCCGGCCGAGCTGATCTCCTTCTTCCAGAGCGCGCCGTACTACGACTCCTCGTGGGTGCCGATCGCCACGGTCCTGAGCAAGTACAGCGCCGGTGACACCCAGGCGGTGGTCGACGCGGCCGCCCCGGACCTGTCGGACACCGCGGGCAACATCGCCTCGGAGAACAGCAACGCCGTCTACACGGCCGTCGAGTGCGCCGACGCCAAGTGGCCCACCAGCTGGCGCAAGTGGGACCGGGACAACACCCGGCTCAACAAGGACTACCCGTTCATGACCTGGGCGAACGCCTGGATGAACCTGCCCTGCGCCACCTGGCCGGCAAAGCAGCAGAACCCGCTCGAGGTCAAGACCCACAAGGGCCTGCCGAAGGTCCTGATCGTGCAGTCCACCCGGGACGCGGCCACCCCGTACGAGGGCGCCGTCGAACTGCACAAGCGTTTCAAGGGCTCCCGTCTCATCACCGAGAAGAACGCGGGCTCCCACGGTGTGACCAGCCTGGTCAACCCGTGCATCAACCAGCGCGTCGACGCCTACCTGCTCTCCGGCAAGCTGGACGGCAAGGACGTGACCTGCGCCCCGCACGCCACGCCCAAGCCGTAACCCCCGCGGTACGGTGACGAGGGGCGGCCGGTCTCCCGGCCGCCCCTCACTCCTGTCCGGGGCTCACGCGCCGAGCCAGGCGTCCTCCGCCGCGTAGTCGAACAGGTCGCCGTAGGCCTGCGCCATCTTCGGGTACGCCGTACGCCAGTCCGTTCCGGCGAGCCGGTCCGCGATCCACGCCACGGTCTCCGGCAGGGAGTCGGCGTACCCGACCACCGGGCGGTAGCCCAGTTCACGCTCCGCCGCCGACATGTCGACGACGACCGGAT
Source organism: Streptomyces sp. 1222.5 (assembly GCF_900105245.1). Lineage (NCBI taxonomy): Bacteria > Bacillati > Actinomycetota > Actinomycetes > Kitasatosporales > Streptomycetaceae > Streptomyces > Streptomyces sp. 1222.5. Next base: position 7,321,393 of record NZ_FNSZ01000001.1, read on the forward strand.
GCGGCACCGACCACGGGGTCTCTCCCACCCGCGGAGCCGGGGGAGGACCGTCGACGGACACCGTCTCCGTGCGCACCCCCATCACCGCGTCGATCGCCGCGGCGATCCCGGCGACCGTGGGCGCCTCCGCGTCGCAGGCGTTCAGCACCCGGGACCCGGGCCGCGCCGCGGCCAGCCGGATCAGCTCGGCGAGGTTGCGCACGCTCGCCGGATGGAAGCGGCTCGCCCCGCCGTACGCGAGCACGCGACGTCCCCGCCCGTCCAGGTTCCGTTTGACGAAGTACAGCTCGCGGGGGCTGCGGCAGTACGGCCCGTGCACCGCGCCGGCCCGCAGCAGGGTGGCCGGCAACCGGTCGCCCGCCGCGAGGAGTTCCCGCTCCAGCGCCACCTTGCGCGTGCTGTACGTGGCCTCGCCGGGAGCCACCGTCCGCTGGGTCTCCGGCAGGGGCACCGGGTACTCCGGGAAGCCGTCGGGCCGCTCCTGGGTGTCGAAGCCACGGCCCCTGCCGTCCTCGTACACCGACACGCTGGAGATGACCACGGCCGACCCGATCCGGTCGGCGAGGGCGGTCAACTGCCGGGCGTGCGCGGCCCCGAAGGCGACCATGTCGACCAGCACGTCGCAGCCGTCGCCGACCACCTCGGCCAGCGCGTCCCCGTCCTCCCGGTCCAGCCGCACGGTCCGTACCCCCTCCGGCCAGGCCGCGTCCCGGCCGCCGCTCCGCGAGGCGGCCGTCACCGCCCAGCCGTCCCGCGCCAGCGCGTTCACCGCCGGACGCCCGATCTGCCCCGCCGCTCCGATCACCACAGCACGTCTCATGCCGCGACCGTACGGCCGGGCGGACACGGCACGCCACGGTCCTCTGCCGACGGCAGAAGCCGTCAGCCGAGCGGCGCCCGGGGGAACCGCCGCTCCCGCACGCCCTTCTCCGCCGCCTGCCGCTCCTTGACGACGGCCGCGTACTCGTCGACGTACTCCTGCTCGGACAGCGTCAGGATGGCGTACATGAGTTCGTCGGTGATGGCCCGCAGCACCGCCTTCTCGTTCTCCATGCCGGCGTACCGGGAGAAGTCGAGTGCCTTGCCGAAGCGGATGGTGACGGGGTGCATCCTCGGGATCACCTTGCCGGGCGGCTGCGCCTCGAAGGTGCCGATCATCGCGCAGGGCACCACCGGCACGCCCGCCCGCAGCGCCATCACCGCGACACCGACCTTGCCCTTGTAGAGGCGGCCGTCGTGCGAGCGGGTGCCCTCCGGGTAGATGCCGAGCAGTTCCCCCCTGCCGAGCACGCCGAGGCCCTCGCGGATCGCGGCCTGCCCCGCCTCCTTGCCGGAGCGGTCCACCGGGATCTGGCCGGCGCTGCGGAAGAAGAACGCGGTGAGCCTGCCCTTCACCCCCGGCCCGGTGAAGTACTCCGCCTTGGCCAGGAAGGTGATGCGTCGCTTCAGGATCGCCGGCATCAGGAAGTGGTCGGAGAACGACAGATGATTGCCCGCGACGATCGCGGGACCCTCCGCGGGCACGTTCTCCAAGCCCTCGATCCGGGGCCGGAAGACGAGTCTGAGCAAGGGGCCCAACAGCACGTACTTGAGCAGGTAGTAGAACACGTCTCGCCCCTCACTCTGCCGGATGCGGCTCGACACCGGTGGATGAGCGCCCATGATCCCCGAGCGGGCCCGGACAGCGCTCCCCGTCATCTGTAACCGTCCGGAATCCACCTCATGCTGCCCCCGGGCTCCGGGTTCCCGGAACCGCGCGAGGACCGGCCGTACGGTGTGTCCGGACCACCGGCGCGCACGGCGACTGTCCGGGCGCCCTGGACGCGGGGCCCGCGGCTGCGACCTCGCTCCCGGAAGCCCGTGACGTCACGGTGCCGCAGTGTTCGCCGTCCTCCCTCACCGCGACCGCACCGGACGGGGCCCCGCGTCCCGCCCTCCCCGGCCGGAACTCGATCCCCGTGGATGCACAGGCCCGCCGCGGCCCCCGGCAGTCCCCCCCGTGCGGAGGAGCGTCCGCGGCCCGTAGGGGATGCCCCCCGATCAAGGAGCTGAAGCGGCTGCCCGGCACGTGCCGGGCACACGGGCGGGGGCCGGCGCCCACGGCACCGGCCCCCGCTCGCGGATCCGTCAGACCAGCACCTTCTCCAGTGCCGCCAGCGCGGAGCGCAGTTCCTCCGCCGTGATGGTCAGCGGGGGCGCCAGCCGGATCGTGGAGCCGTGGGTGTCCTTGACCAGGACGCCCTCCCGCATCAGCCGCTCACTGATCTCACGGCCGGTGCCGATCGCCGGGTCGACGTCGACGCCCGCCCACAGCCCGCGCGAGCGGAAGCCGAGCACGCCCCGGCCGACCAGCTCGGTCAGCCCGTCCCGAAGGACCACGCCCAGCTCGGCGGCCCGGCGCTGGAACTCCCCGGTCTCCAGCAGCCCCACCACGGCCGTGCCGACCGCCGCGGCGAGCGGGTTGCCGCCGAACGTGGAGCCGTGCTCGCCCGGGTGCAGCACACCCAGCACCTCGCGCCGGGCCACCACCGCCGACACCGGCACGATGCCGCCGCCCAGCGCCTTGCCGAGCAGCAGCACGTCCGGCACCACGTCCTCGTGCTCGACGGCGAGGGTACGGCCCGTACGGCCGAGGCCCGACTGGATCTCGTCCGCGATGAACAGGCAGCCCTTGCGCCGGGTCAGTTCGCGCACGCCGGCCAGATAGCCCTCGTCCGGGATGACGACACCGGCCTCGCCCTGGATGGGCTCGATCAGCACCGCCGCCGTCGTCTCGTCGACGGCCTCCTCCAGCGCCGCCAGGTCGTTGTACGGCACGATCCGGAAGCCCGGCGTGAACGGGCCGAAGCCCGCGCGGGCCGTCTCGTCCGTGGAGAAACTGACGATGGTCGTCGTCCGGCCGTGGAAGTTCTCCGCAGCGACCACGATCGTCGCCCGGTCGGCCGGGACGCCCTTCACGTCGTACGCCCACTTGCGGGCCACCTTGATGCCGCTCTCCACGGCCTCCGCGCCGGTGTTCATGGGCAGCACCATGTCCAGACCGGTCAGCTCCCCGAGCCGCTCCGCGAACTCCGCGAGCCGGTCGTTGTGGAAGGCGCGGGAGGTGAGCGTCAGCTGGTCCAGCTGCCGGTGCGCGGCCTCGACCAGGGCGGGGTGCCGATGGCCGAAGTTGAGCGCCGAGTATCCGGCGAGCATGTCGAGGTAGCGCTTGCCCTCGACGTCCTCCACCCAGGTGCCCTCGGCCCGGGCCACCACCACGGGCAGCGGGTGGTAGTTGTGCGCGAGGACGGGCTCCTCCGCACGGATCAGCTCGGCGGACGTGCGCGTGCGCGCGGGTGCGGTCATCAGCGGATCTCCTGGGTGCAGCACTTGATGCCGCCGCCGGCCTTGTGGAACTCCGACAGGTCGACGGGGACGGGGACGTAGCCGTGGCCGGCCAGGCGCTCGGCGAGGGCCTCGGCGTGGGGCGCGATGAAGACGTTGCGGCCGTCGGACACGGAGTTCAGGCCGAACGCCATCGCGTCCTCCCGGGTGGCGAGCACCGCGTCCGGGTACAGCCGCCGCAGCACCTCCCGGCTGCCCGCCGAGAACGCCTCCGGGTAGTAGCAGATGTTGTCGTCGTCCAGCACGAACAGCGCCGTGTCGAGGTGGTAGAAGTACGGGTCCACCAGGGTCAGGCCGATCACCGGGTGGCCGAGGAACTCCTGCGCCTCCCGGTGCGCCTCGCGGGTGGTGCGGAACCCGGTGCCGGCCAGCACGTACCGGCCCGTCCACACCAGGTCGCCCTCGCCCTCCGACACCGACTCGGGGCGGTACACGTCGTAGCCCGCCGCCTTGAACCAGGTGTCGTAGTGGACCGACTCCGGGCGCCGCTCCGGCGCGTGGAAGAGGGAGCCGAAGACCCGGCCGCCGACCACGAACGCGGCGTTCGCGGCGAAGACCATGTCCGGCAGGCCGGCGACCGGCTCGACGGACTCGACGGTGTGACCGTGGGCGCGGTACGTGCGGATCAGCGCCTGCCACTGGTCACGGGCGAGGTCCACGTCGACGGGCCGGTCGGGATGCATCCAGGGATTGATCGCGTACTGCACCGCGAAATGTGCGGGTTCGCAGACGAGGAAGCGCCGGTGGCGCGGCACACGATGTTCGGACACAGAGGGTTTCCTCCGCTTTCCAGTGTGTCACTGAGGGATGACACCACGGTAGGAAGCGCAGATCACCGCGACAAGCCCGAAAGGCTGCGCGCCCGCGCAGCATCGCTGCGTTGTGAGCAGGGCGGACGCACGACCGCTGCGCATGATCGCGGTCATTCCGGCGCCGCGTGGGTGGCGCCCGCTTCCGGGCTTTCCGGGAGAAGGTGGGACAACACCATCACGCTGATCGTCTTGCGGATGAACGGCTCGGTGCGGATCCGCTCCAGCACCTCCTCGAAGTGCTCCACGTCCCGCGCCCGCACGTGCAGCAGCGCGTCGGCGCCGCCGGTCACCGTCATGGCGGCGGTGATCTCCGGATGGTTGCGGACCACCTCCGCCAGGCGCCGCGGCGGGGCCGCGCCCTCGCAGTAGACCTCGACGTACGCCTCCGTGCGCCAGCCGAGCGCCGAGGGCTGCACCGTCGCCGTGAACCCGGTGATCACCCCGGTCTCCCGCAGCCGGTCCACCCGCCGCTTGACCGCCGTCGCGGACAGCCCCACGTCCGCCCCGATCTCGGCGAAGCTGGTGCGGGCGTTCGCCATCAGCGCGGTGGTGATCTTGCGGTCGAGGTCGTCGAACGTGAGCGTCCTGCTGTTCATGCGGGCACTGTAGGTCAGCCCTGCCGCCGGGGCCCCCTCAGGACTGGGTGACGACCATGGCGAGTGTCAGCAGCCCCAGGACGACCCAGCCGAACCACAGCCAGCCGTTGCTGCCGAGAGCGACCGTGTAGGCGGTCACGACGACGAGACCGCCGACCGTGAGGGCCCCCATCGCCTTGGTGGAGCCGTTCGTGGAGCCGTTCGTGGAACCGGGCATCGCGACACCCTCCTCGTGGTCCGTCCCCACCATGGTGCCCCGGTTCCCGCCCGTACGGGATGCCCGGACGGGAAGCGTTCCGCCTAGCCCTCGCGTGCGTTCAGCGAAGCCAGGTAGGCGTTGTACGCCTCCAGCTCCTTGTCGCCGTCCCGGTCCGCGGCCCGGTCCTTGCGCTTGGCCTGCCGCTGCTCGGAGCCGTACCACTGGAACAGCAGCGCGATCAGCACCAGCACGGACGGGATCTCGCTGAAGGCCCACGCGATGCCGCCGGCCGCGTTCTGGTCGGCGAGAGCGTCGATGCCGAGGGAGGCGGGCGGGTTCTGGAACGTCTCCACCATCGGCGTCGACGCCATCATCAGCGCGATGCCGAAGAACGCGTGGAACGGCATGCCCGCGAACAGCTCCAGCATCCGCATCAGGTACCCCGGCCGGTGCGGGCCCGGGTCCACCCCGATGATCGGCCAGAAGAACACGACACCGACCGCGAGGAAGTGCACCATCATCGCGACGTGCCCGGTCCGGGAACCCATCAGGAAGTCGAAGAGCGGGCTGAAGTACAGCGCGTACAGGCTCGCGATGAACAGCGGGATCGTGAAGGCGGGGTGGGTGATGACCCGCATGTACCGGCTGTGCAGCAACGCCAGCAGCAGCTCGCGCGGGCCCTTCCTGCCCCTGCCGGCGGTCGGCAGCGCCCGCAGCGCCAGCGTGACCGGGGCGCCGAGGAGGATCAGGATCGGCGACAGCATGCTGATCACCATGTGCTGCACCATGTGCACGCTGAACATGACCATGCCGTAGTCGTTCAGCCTGGTGCACATCACCAGCGCGATGGTGAGTACACCGACGACGTACGACACCGTACGGCTGACGGGCCACGCGTCCCCGCGCCGCCGCAGCCGTACGACCCCCCAGCCGTACAGAGCCAGGCCGGCCAGACAGGCGAGGAGGAAGAAGGGGTCCGCCGACCACTCAAGCCCTCGCGCCAGCGTGAACGGCGGCAGATCCATCATCATGCCGTGCCCGCTGTGATCCATCCGCCGGCTCCTGATTCGTGGGGGTTGTACGCGTCTGTCCGCCCACAAGAGTAGAACCGCCCCCGGTCACGACCGTGACCGGGGGCGGGTTGTCCACGGCTGGACTACAGCACGCACTCCGCCTCGTCGTAGCGCTCGACGGGCACCGTCTTCAGGGACTCGACCGCTTCCGCCAGCGACACCATCACGATGTCCGTTCCGCGCAGAGCCGTCATCCGGCCGAACTCCCCGCGGTGGACCGCCTCCACGGCGTGCCAGCCGAACCGCGTGGCGAGCACCCGGTCGTACGCCGTCGGCGTGCCGCCGCGCTGCACGTGCCCGAGGATCACCGGCCGCGCCTCCTTGCCCAGGCGGTGCTCCAGCTCGACCGACAGCTGCCGCGCGATCCCCGCGAAGCGCTCGTGGCCGTAGATGTCCTTGCCGCCCTCGTCGAACTCCATGGAGCCCGGCCGAGGCTTGGCGCCCTCGGCGGCGACCACGATGGCGAACCGCTTGCCCGCCTCGAACCGCTCACCGACCTTCTTCGTCAACTCGTCGATGTCGAAGGGCCGTTCCGGTACGACGATGGCGTGGGCGCCGGCCGCCATGCCGGAGTGCAGCGCGATCCAGCCGGTGTGGCGGCCCATGACCTCCACGATCAGCACGCGCTGATGGGACTCGGCGGTCGTCTTCAGCCGGTCGAGGGCCTCCGTCGCCACGGTCACCGCGGTGTCGAACCCGAAGGTGACGTCGGTGACGGCGATGTCGTTGTCGATCGTCTTCGGCACGCCCACGATGGGCAGGCCGTTGTCCGACAGCAGGCGGGCCGCCTTCAGCGTGCCCTCGCCGCCGATCGGGATGATCGCGTCGAGACCGAGCTCCCTGACATGGCCGCGGGCCCGCTCCACGCCGTCCCGCAGGTGCTCGGGACGGACCCGGGAGGAGCCGAGGATGGTGCCGCCGCGCGCCAGGATGCCGCCCACGGCGTCGAGGTCGAGCTTGAGGTAGTCGCACTCCAGGAGGCCCTTCCAGCCGTCCCGGAAACCGATGACCTCGTCGCCGTGGTCGGCGACGGCACGGTGCACGACGGACCGGATGACGGCATTCAGGCCGGGGCAGTCGCCGCCGGACGTGAGGACACCAATGCGCATAGCCCGATTACCTTCTCAACGTGGGCCGGGAGACCGGACCACGTTGTCCGGCGGATTCCCGGCCACCCTACCGGCGGGACGGGGTGGCTCCGTAGCGGGCGTCCGCCTGCTGGACGCGCCTGCACATGTGAGCAGACGCGCCGTCAGCCGGGCCCGTCACGAAGCCTGCCGGAAGGTGCTGAAGGGTGCCTTCAGCACACCGTGATCACGCCACGCGGGCTGCTGCGCGCCCGTACCTACGCGGGCTGCTGCGCAGCGGCGATGCGCTCGTTGCGGAGCGCCTCGTACCAGCGGTCGTCGATCGGCGGCAGCGCGTTGACGTCCAGCGCCAGCTTCAGCAGCAGGTCGGCGATCTGCGGGTTGCGGGCCAGCACCGGACCGTGCATGTAGGTGCCGAAGACCGTCCCGTTGTACGCGCCCTCCGTGCCGTCCCCGGTGCCGTTGCCCTTGCCGATGCGGGTGCGGGCGAACGGGCGGGCCGAGGCACCGAGCTGCGTGACGCCCTGGTGGTTCTCGAAGCCGGTCAGCGGGGGCAGCCCGAGCTGCGGGTCGATGTCCGCCAGCACGTCACCGACGCACCGCTCGCCCTCGCCGCGCACCGAGACCACGTCGAGCAGGCCGAGGCCCGGCTCGCGCTGCCCGAGGTCGTTGATGAACTCGTGGCCGAGGATCTGGTAGCCGGCGCAGACGGAGAAGACGATCGCGCCGTTCTGCACCGCACGCTGGAGATGGCCGTCGCGGCGCAGCCGCTCGGCCGCGAGCCGCTGCGGCCGGTCCTCGCCGCCGCCGATCAGGTAGATGTCGCCGGAGGTCGGGATCGGCTGGTCGCTGCGCACGTCGAGACGGGCCACGTCCAGACCGCGCTGCCGGGCCCGGCGCTCCACGACGAGGGCGTTGCCCTGGTCGCCGTAGGTGCTCAGCAGGTCCGGGTAGATCCACACCAGCCGCAGTTGGTTGTCGCTCATGAGTGATCGCCCTTCGAAGATCAGTTGCCGACGCGGCGGCGCAGGTCCTGGAACGCGGTGTAGTTCGCGATGACCTCGATCCGTCCGGGCGGGCACATCTGCACGGCCTGGTCGAGGTCGTCGCAGACCTGGAAGTGCTGGTTGGCCACTTCCAGGCGGACGGCCAGGTCCAGCTTCCGGTCGCCGATCACGAAGATCGGGTGGCCGGTCAGCCGGGTGTAGTCGACGTCCCACAGCCAGGAGGTGTCGGTGCCGTCGGCCCCACGGGCGTTCACGGACAGGATGACCGGCGCGGGCGGCGGGTCGATCAGGGAGAACGTCTCCAGCCAGCCGGCCGGGTTCTTGGCCAGCAGCAGCCGCAGGTCGCGGTTCTGGAACTGGACGACGTCGTACCGGCCGGCCACGGCCTGCACCTGGTACATCCGCTCCAGGGCGACCTGCGGCGGCACTCCGAAGACGGCGGCGACGGCCGCGGAGCTGGCCGCGTTGGCCTTGTTGGCGCGGCCCGGCAGCTGGAGGTGGATCGGCCAGGCGGAGCCGTGCGGGTCCAGCACGTGGTCCCCGGACAGCGCCCAGGTCGGCGTCGGCCGGCGGAAGCCGCACTCGCCGCAGAACCAGTCGTCGCCGGGGCGCTGCATCACGCCGCCGCACGACGGGCAGGACCAGGCGTCGTCCTTCCACATCTGCCCGGCCGCGACCCAGATCACGTTCGGGGAGGAGGAGGCGGCCCACACCACCAGCGGGTCGTCGCAGTTGGCGACGATCACGGCCTTCGACCCGGCGAGACCCTCACGCCAGTTCTCCGCGAGCATGCGGGTCTCGGCCGCGCGGTCCAGCTGGTCGCGGGAGAGGTTCAGCAGGGCGATGCACTTGGGGCTGGTGTCCCGCGCCACGCCCGCCAGGTACTTCTCGTCGACCTCGATGACGCCGAACTTCGACTCCGAGCCGCCCGCGAGGGCGGAGGTGATGCCGGCCGGCATGTTGGCGCCGAGCGCGTTCGAGACGACCGGGCCGGCGGCGCGCAGAGCCTCCGCGATGAGCCGGGTGGTGGTGGTCTTGCCGTTGGTGGCCGACACCAGGACGACGTCCAGGTTCTGGGCCAGCCGCCCGAGAAGGTCGGGGTCGAGCCTCAGTGCGACCCGGCCACCGATCACCGACCCGCTGCCCCGTCCCGCGGCGCGCGATGCCGCAGCGACCGCCTTGCCCGCGGTCACGGCCAGCTTGGCCCGCGGCGAGAGCGGGTCCGAGTTGCCTGCCATCAGTTCTCGATCCTCCTTGCGTACGCGCCGCGCCTCAGGCCATCCGGCAGCGTGGTGTGAACCTCAGCCTATCGAGATCCATTCGCACACCCGAATCCCGGCCCATGCCTCCGGCGGCGGGCTTGAGCTGAACGAACCGTACCCTTGCCGCCATGCGACACGGCACGATCCCGGGCGCCCACGGGCGCGTCCGGCCTCTCACCTTGCTCGGAGACGCGGTACTGCGCGAGCGGTGCCGGGAGGTCACCGACTTCGGCCCCGACCTGGCGGCGCTCGTGGAGGACCTGTTCGCCACGATGTACGCGGCGCGGGGGGTGGGTCTGGCCGCGAATCAGATCGGCGTCCCTTTGCGGGTGTTCGTCTACGACTGTCCCGACGACGAGGACGTGCGTCACCTGGGTCACGTGGTGAACCCCCGCCTGGTGGAGAAGGACGGCGTGGTGATCCGCGGCCCGGAGGGCTGCCTGTCCCTGCCCGGCCTGGAGGCGGGTACCGAACGGTACGACCACGCGGTCGTCGAGGGTTTCACGGTGACGGGGGAGCCGGTCACCGTGCACGGCACGGGCTTCTTCGCCAGGTGCCTCCAGCACGAGTGCGACCACCTGGAGGGCACGGTGTACGCCGATCACCTCACGGGTCGTCGGAAGCGCAGACTGGCGCGGCAGGTCTCCCGGGCCTCCTGGCACCGGTGAGGTGAGTCACCCGGGCGGGCGCCGGGCCGCGTCCGCGCGCGGCTCGGGCGGGACGGGCCCGCACCGGCTCCCGCCCGACCGCGGGACGCTTCAGAACCCCGGGCCGCCCACCTTGTCCCCGGCCGCCGCGAGCCGCCCCCACAGCAGATCGGCGAGGGAACGAACCAACTCGGCGCGGGAACACGGCCGCTCGCCCAGCCACCAGTCGCCGGCCGCGTGCATCATCCCGACGATCCCGTGGCCCCACACCCGCGCGAGCTGCTGGCTGCCGGGTCCGAGGTCCACCCGCTCCTCGATGACCCGGGCCAGTTCCTCGCCCATCCGCCGCAGCAGCGGAGCGCTGTGCTTGCCGACGTCGAAGCCTTGGTCGCCGCCGGCGCTGCCCTCCGACGGATGCATCAGGAACCGGTACACCTGCGGTCGTGCCTCGATCGCGGCGAGGTAGGTGTCGAGCGTGGACTCGACCCGCTCCCGCCGCTCGGCGGGGGCGTCCAGCGCCGCCCGCAGGGAGCCGAGCAGGGCGTCGGTGTGCCGCATGGCAAGCGCCGCGTAAAGTCCGCCCTTGTCGCCGAAGTGGCGGTAGAGGATGGGCTTCGTGATGCCCGCTTCCGCCGCGATCGCGTTCATCGACGCCTGCGGGCCGTCGCGCAGCACCACGCGGTCGGCGGCCTCCAGCAGCTCGCGCCGTCGGCGGTCCGCGGACCGCTGCTGGTCCGTCCGCTGTGTGGTGTCCATGTGCTCTCCCCACCCGTGCTGATTCGGTGACGCCAGCGCAAACTAACACTGACTGTGCCCCTGACATCGAACGGGATGCCGAGGCGTCATCGGCGGTTGACTTTTCCTACCCGTCGGTAACAGACTCGGGTTACCGCTAGTAACACGCACTGCCGCTGGAGGGGACATGGCCGAGTTCACCATGGAGCTCAACGACGAACAGAAGGAGGTCCGGGACTGGCTGCACGGCTTCGCCGCCGACGTCATCCGCCCCGCGGCCGCCGAATGGGACGAGCGTGAGGAGACTCCCTGGCCGGTCATCCAGGAGGCGGCGAAGGTAGGCATCTACTCCCTCGACTTCTACGCTCAGCAGTACTTCGACCCCACCGGTCTCGGTATCCCGATGGCCATGGAGGAGCTGTTCTGGGGCGACGCGGGCATCGCCCTCTCCATTGTGGGCACGGGCCTCGCCGCGGTGGGCGTTCTCGCCAACGGAACCGAGGCACAGATCGGCACCTGGATCCCCCAGATGTACGGCGACCAGAACGACGTCAAGGTGGCAGCGTTCTGCTCCTCCGAGCCCGACGCCGGCTCCGACGTCGCCTCCATGCGCACGCGTGCCGTGTACGACGAGGCCAAGGACGAGTGGGTGATCAACGGCACGAAGACCTGGGCGACCAACGGCGGCATCGCCAACGTCCACGTCGTCGTCGCCGTGGTCGACCCGGAGCTGGGCTCCAAGGGCCACGCGTCCTTCATCGTCCCGCCGGGCACCCCGGGTCTCGCCCAGGGCCAGAAGTTCAAGAAGCACGGCATCCGCGCCTCGCACACCGCCGAGGTCGTCCTGGACGACGTCCGCGTCCCCGGCTCCTGCCTCCTCGGCGGGAAGGAGAAGCTCGACGAGCGCCTCGCCCGGGCCCGGGAGAAGGCGAAGGCGGGCGGGGAGCGGGTGAAGAACGCCGCGATGGCGACGTTCGAGGCGTCGCGGCCGGCCGTGGGTGCCATGGCCGTCGGCACCGCCCGGGCCGCGTACGAGGTGGCCCTCGAGTACGCCACGACCCGTGAGCAGTTCGGCCGGCCGATCATCGACAACCAGGGCGTCGCCTTCCAGCTGGCCGACATGCGGATGCAGATCGACGCCGCCCGGCTGCTCGTGTGGCGGGCCTCGTGGATGGCGGTCAACGGCAGGCCGTTCACCGCCGCCGAGGGCTCCATGTCCAAGCTGTTCGCGAGCGAGACCGCGAAGAAGGTCACCGCGCAGGCGATCCAGATCCTGGGCGGCAACGGCTACACCCGCGAGTATCCGGTCGAGCGGATGCACCGGGACAGCGCGATCTACACGATCTTCGAGGGGACGAGCGAGATCCAGCGCCTCGTCATCGCCCGCACGCTGGCGGGCATGCCGATCCGCTGACGGCATCGTGGGGGAGCGGGTCCGCGGTGGGACCCGCCCCTCACGGCATCACCGGTGCCTGAGCGGAGTCAGCTGCTGGATGTCGTACTTCCTCCGCAGTGCCTCGATGGCCTCCTGGTCCGGCGGGCCGCCGTCGCGCAGGATCTCCAGCAGCTCCTCGAAGTAGCGCTCGTGGTCCGGGGGCGGGCTCGCCTGGAAGAACATCTTCGCCGGCGTGTCCGTCGGGTTCGCGAACGCGTGGGGGCAGCCGGGCGGTACGACGATCACCGTGCCCGGGGTCGCCCGGACCACGCGGCTGCCCGAACTCGACTCCCATCTCTGCCAGTTGTCAGGGGTCCGGATGCGCGGCTCGAAGGCGAGGACGTCCAGCTCGCCTTCCAGGATGTAGAACAACTCCTCGCTGCGCGTGTGCACGTGGGCGCCGACGTCGAAGCCCGGCGGGACCTCCACCTCGAAGGTGGAGGCCATCCGTGAGTGCGTACCGGTGACCTTGAAGGTCACCCGCTGGGCGGCCGTCTCGACGACCCGGCCGTGGCCGGGCGGCACCAGCAGGCCCTCGGTGGGGTCCGTCTCCCGGCCCGGCGGATCCGCCTGGGCCGAGAGTCCTTCGGTCGTCGTCATGGTCCGCTCACCACGTCACGGGCAGGGCCTCGGGCCCGCGGATCAACGCGCCCTTCTTGAAGGGCACCTGGTCCGGCGGGACGGCCAGCCGCAGGCCGGGCACCCGGTCCAGCAGGGCGTCGACCAGCAGCTCGGACTCCAGCCGGGCGAGCTGACCGCCCGGGCAGTAGTGCGGGCCGAAGCCGAAGGCCACGTGCGGGTTGGGGCTGCGGGAGAAGTCGATCGTCTCCGGGTCCGGGAAGACCTCCGGGTCGCGGTTGGCGGCCAGGTAGGAGACGTAGACGGGATCGCCCGCGCGAATCCGGATCCCGCTGATCTCCACGTCCTCCAGGGCGATCCGGGACAGCCCGACCGCGTTGCGGTGCGGTATGTAGCGCAGCAGCTCGTCGATCGCCCGGGGGCGGATCTCCGGCTCGGCGCGCAGCCGCTCCGCGAGATCGGGGCGGGACAGCAGCAGGTAGAACATCTGCCCGCTGTTGTTGGTGACCGCCTCGCCGCCGATCTGGAGGAGGACGGCGAGTCCGACGGCCTCCTCCAGGGTGACCTCCTCCCGGCCCACGGCGGCGCCGAGCAGTGAGGCCACGTCCTCGCCCGTGCTGTTCTCCCGCAGGCCGACGAGGTCGGAGAAGTAGGCGCTCATCTCGCGCTTGGCCTTCTCGCTGACCTCCTTGCCGTGCGCGGAGGACAGGATGAGCTGGGTCCAGGAGTGCATGTCGTGCCGGTCGCAGGCCGGGACACCCATCAGCTCGCAGATCACCGCGATCGGGAACGGGCTGAGGACCGCCGCCGTGAGATCGGCGGGCGGGCCGTCCTGGAGGAGTTCGTCGACCAGCTCGTCCAGCACGCCGCGCGCCTTGTCGCGGATGCGCTCCACGCCCTTGGCCGTGCACGCGGCGGCGACCGAGCGGCGCAGCCGGGTGTGGTCGGGCGGATCGAGGAAGCCGACCGCACCCCGGTCGGGGATGAAGTGCGGGGCGAGCCGGGTGACCGGCGCCTCCATGACCGCCTCCCGGCCGAACCGGGGGTCGTTCGCCACCGCGCGCACGTCCTCGTACCGGGTGACCAGCCACGCCCAGCCCTCGCCGTTGGGCAGCTGGATGCGGGTGACCGGGCCCTCCCGCATCAGCTCCGCCAGCACCGGGTCGAAGTCCGTCCCGGTCAGGTCGGCCACGGGCCACTGCCTGACCGGGGGCGGGCTCTCGGTGAGCGTGCTCTCCTCGGTCATCGCGAGTTCCCGTCGCTGACCCAGCGGCCCACCGTCATCTCGGCGGTGATGCCGGGTCCGAAGCCGGCGAGCAGTCCGCGCGCCCGGTCCTCGGGGCCGCCCTCCTCGAACAGCCGGCGCAGCGCGTCCAGGACGACGGCGCTGGCGATGTTGCCGTACTCGGTGAGCGTGGACCGGCTGAACCGGAAGGCGTGCGGGTCGACCTGCAGGAACTTGCTGAGGTCGTCGAGTATTCGGGGCCCGCCCGCGTGGATGATGTAGAAGTCCAGGTCGGACGCGTCCCAGCCGTGCGTGCCCGCCAGGTCCTTCAGCGCGGGGGCGAGCGGCTCCATGGTCGTCGGCACCCGCTTGTCCAGCAGGAAGTGGAAGCCGGTGGACCGGACGTCGTACGCGATCCAGTCCTCGGTCTTCGGGATGAGGTACGAGCCGTTGCGCTCCAGCCGGACGCCGGTGCCGCCGTTGCCGCGGACCACGGCGGCCGCGATGCCGTCGCCGAACAGGCCGTTGGACAGGAGCGAGCCGATGCCGAGGTCGGTGGGCTGGTAGCACAGCGAGCAGAACTCGCAGGCCACGATGAGCGCGTTGGCGTTCGGGTAGGCCGTGCAGAAGTCGTGCGCACGGTTGATCGCCGCGCCGCCTGCCGCGCAGCCCAGCTGGGCGATCGGGAGCTGCCGGGTGGTGCTGTCGAAGTCCATCTCGTTGATCAGCCACGCCGTGAGCGAGGGCATCATGAAGCCCGTGCACGAGACGTAGATGATCACGTCGATGTCGGTGGTGAGCAGCTCCGCGTCGTCGAGGGCCCGCTGGATCACCGCCGGGACCCGGGCCTTGGCCTCGGCCTCGTAGAGCTTGTTGCGGTCCTCGAATCCCGGGTGCTTGAGGGTCTCCTCGATGGGCTGCACGATGTGCCGGGTCTTCACGCCCGTGTTCTCGATCAGCCGCAGTGCGAGCGGCAGTTGAGGGTGGTCCTCGTGGCGGGAGCGCGCCAGCTCCAGCGTCTCCTCCATCGTGATCACGTGCTCCGGGACCGATACCGAGGGTCTGCACAAAGTCGCCATGAACCGTCCCTGCTTTCCGCTTTCCGGAGGGCCTTCGCCCACCGGCCCAGAAGGTGGTTCACCTCAGGAGGTGCTGCACCCACCGTCACCCGGGAGGCCGATGACTTCGCGTTGGATTACTCCGAATCGGGGACGCGGGGTCGGGCTCGAAGGGCGACTTTCGCGGCCGGACGAGGGAAAACGCCGGGACCGCCGTTACGGCGAAGGGCCTGTTGGGGACGGCCGTCACGGCACTCGCATCCAGGCCGGGCGATCGCGTCCGGGACGCCGCGCGCCGAAGTCGGCCGGGCACCCCCAAGGGCATCGGGAGCGCCGAGGGTCCGGGCGGCGGGGGGACGGTCCTGGCCGAGCGGAGCGTCCGGCGCAGCGGACCGGGCGCTCAGGGGCGGCCCTCCGGCTCCGCCGGCTCGGCGGCGGGTGGGGGAGACGGGGGACGGGGGAGGAGGGAGGAGGGGGACG
Source organism: Streptomyces sp. 1222.5 (assembly GCF_900105245.1). Classification (NCBI taxonomy): domain Bacteria; kingdom Bacillati; phylum Actinomycetota; class Actinomycetes; order Kitasatosporales; family Streptomycetaceae; genus Streptomyces; species Streptomyces sp. 1222.5. Next base: position 7,336,973 of record NZ_FNSZ01000001.1, read on the forward strand.
GGGACCGGCGGGCGGGCCGCCGCCGCAGGGTCGTCCGCCCCTGACCCTCGAAGGAGCCGAGGAGTGCCTGTCCAGCAACTACGTTCGCTGGAAGGGACGTTGTGACGAGGTGTGCCTGAGGCCGCGCACCCGCTACGGCCGCACGGGTGAGCTCACGGAGCCCCGCTGCTGTGGGCGATGCACGCCACGTCGATGCGGTCCGCCAGCTTCGCCAGCTCGATGGTCAGGGCGGCGACGGTGTCCTCGTCGAGCCCCTGTTCCCCCGCCTCGACGAGATGCAGCCAGCGTCCGCCGACGGTCCGCAACAACTTACTCACGTCGGCCGCGGCCACCTGCAAGGTACCGCGGTCGTCGACGATCAGAGGCAGGGTCACTTCGCGGTTCACAAAAGGGGATGGTAGCCGCGCACCCCTCACGCACCCTGCCAAACCGTGGTGATGTTGCAGAACTCCCTGATTCCGTGCCCGGACAGCTCACGCCCGTACCCCGAGCGCTTCACGCCGCCGAACGGGAACGCCGGGTGGGAGGCGGTCATCCCGTTCACGAACACACCACCCGCCTCCAGATCCCGGGCGAACCGCTCCACCTCGTCCTCGTCCCGCGTCCACACGTTCGAACTGAGTCCGAACAGCGAGTCGTTGGCGATCAGCACCGCCTCGTCCAGGTCGCCGGCCCGGTACAGCGTGGCGACCGGCCCGAACGCCTCCTCCCGGTGGATGCGCATCTCCCGGGTGATGCCCGCGAGCACGGTCGGCGGGTAGTACCAGCCGGGCCCGTCCGGCCGCTGCCCGCCGCACAGCACCTCGGCCCCGCTGCGCCGGGCGTCGTCGACCAGCTCCTCCAGATCGCTGCGCCCCTGCTCGCTGGAGAGCGGCCCGATCTCGGTCTCCTCCTCCAGCGGGTCGCCGATCCGCAGGGCCTTCATGCCCGCCACGAACCGCTCGGCGAAGGCGTCGTAGACGTCCGTGTGCACGATGAACCGCTTGGCGGCGATGCAGGACTGCCCGTTGTTCTGCACCCGTGCGGTCACGGCCACCTGGGCCGCCCGGTCCAGGTCGGCCGAGGGCATGACGACGAACGGGTCACTGCCGCCCAGCTCCAGCACGGTCTTTTTGATCATCTCGCCTGAGGTGGAGGCGACGGCCCGGCCCGCGGGCTCGCTGCCCGTCAGGGTGGCCGCCTTCACCCGCTCGTCGCGCAGGATGTCGTCGACCGCGCCGGAGCCGACCAGCAGCGTCTGGAAGCAGCCCTCCTGGAAACCCGCCCGGTGGAACAGGTCCTCCAGGTACAGGGCCGTCTGGGGGACGTTCGAGGCGTGCTTGAGCAGGCCCACGTTGCCGGCCATCAGCGCGGGCGCGGCGAACCTGATCACCTGCCAGAGCGGGAAGTTCCACGGCATCACGGCGAGGACCGGGCCGAGCGGGCGGTAGCGCACCCGCACCCGGGACGCGCCGGAGTCCCGGACGTCCGACTCGGCGGGCTCCTCGTCGGCCAGCAGCCGCTCGGCGTTCGCGGCGTACCAGCGCATCGCCTTGGCGCACTTCGCGGCCTCCGCGCGGGCCTGTTTGACCGGCTTGCCCATCTCCGTGGTCATGACGCGGCCGATCTCCTGCTGGTCCTCCTCCAGCAGATCGGCCGCCTTGTCCAGCAACCGGGAGCGATCGGCGAACGCGGTCGTCCGGTAGGTGCGGAACGTGGCCTCGGCGAGCTGGAGCCGGCGTTCCAGCTCCTCCTCGCCCATGGCCTCGTACGTCTTGAGCGTCTCGCCGTTCGCCGGGTTGACCGTCGCGATGGGCATGGCTGACCTCCCTGGGAGCGGGCTTGTTTCGACCTTCGCGCGCGCCCGCGTGGAGCGCAACGCGTGAGCCGCTGTTCAGCCCGAGTGCTCCGCCAGGCGGTCGAGAAACGCGGCCTGCGCCGTGATGATCACCTCGCGGGCCCGTTTGAGGCCCAGCCATGCCACCCGGTCCAGCTCCGGGAACTCCTGGATCCGCCCGGACCGCGGGGGCCACTCCATGCGGAAGGTCCCGGGGTTGACCGACGCGGGGTCCAGGTCCGCCTCGATCGCCCAGGCAGTGACGATCTTGCCGTTGCTCTGCACGACCTCGCCGAGCGGTACGGCCTCCCCGTCCGGCGGCGCCAGCCCCAGCTCCTCCTGGAACTCCCGGCGGGCCGCCTCCCAGGCCGGCTCGTCCGGCTCGTACTCGCCCTTGGGCACGGTCCAGGCACCCGCGTCCTTCTTCGCGAAGAACGGGCCGCCCATGTGCCCCAGCAGCACCTCCTGTCCCTCGTCGGTGTGCCGGAACAACAGCAGACCCGCGCTGCGCTTCGTCGCACGCACCGTCACGGCTTGACCTCCGGGTGGGCCGCCAGCAGGGCCTCCACCGTATCGGCCTCCTCGGGGCGTTTGTCCTCGCGGTAGCGGACCACGCGCGCGAACCGCAGGGTGACGCCGGCCGGGTAGCGGGAGGAGCGCTGGAGGCCGTCGTAGGCGATCTCCACGACGAGTTCGGGGCGGACCCGGACCACCCCGCCCTCGTCCTGCACCGCCAGCTCCCGCAGTCGCTCGGTCTGCCAGGCGAGCACGGCGTCGGTCATGCCCTTGAAGGTCTTGCCGAGCATGGCGAAGGTGCCGTCGGGGTTGCGTGCGCCAAGGTGCAGGTTGGACAGCTTGCCGGTACGGCGGCCGTGGCCCCACTCGGCGGCCAGTACCACCAGGTCGAGGGTGTGGACCGGCTTGACCTTGAGCCAGGAGGCACCGCGCCGGCCCGCGCTGTAGGGCGCGTCGAGAGCCTTGACCACCACGCCCTCGTGGCCCCTGGCCAGGGTCTCGGCGAGGAACCGTTCCGCCTCCTCGATGTCCTGCGGCCCCGAGGCCACCGTCCGCCGTACGCGCATCGGCTCGGGCACCAGCTCCGCCAGCCGCGCGTGCCGTTCGGCGAAGGGCAGGTCGAGCAGGTCGTGGCCGTCGACCGAGAGCGCGTCGAAGAAGACGGGGGAGACCGGCACCTCGCCGGCGGCCTTCGCCACGTCCGTGCGGGACCCGACCCGGCCCGCCGTCTCCTGGAAGGACCGGGGCCGGCCGTCGGCGTCGAAGGAGATCACCTCGCCGTCCAGGATGAACCGCTCACCCCGCAACTCCATTGCGGCGGCCGTCACTTCGGGCAGCCGGGCGGTGATGTCGTCGAGCGTGCGGGTGTGGACGCGGACGGTGCCGCCGTCCCGGTGCACCTGGACCCGGATGCCGTCGAGCTTCTCCTCCACCACGCAGGAGCCCAGCTTCTCCACCGCCTCCGCGACCGAGGACGCGCTGTGCGCGAGCATCGGCAGCACCGGCCGGCCGACGGTGAGCCGGAACCGGTCGAGAGACCCGGGGCCCTCACCGAGCAGGGCCTCGGCCACCGGCTGGAGCGAACCGGCGAGCATCACCGCCCGCCGTACGTCCGCCGGGTCCGCGCCGGTCGCCCGGGCGAGCCCCTCCGTCGCGACCGCGTCAAGGGCGCCCTGCCGGACCTCCCCGGTGAGCAGGCCGAGCAGGAAGCGCTGCTCCTCCTCGGTGGCCGCCGCCATCAGCTCGCCGACGATGCGGCCCCGCTCCGCCTGTGAACCTGGCCCGGACACCTTGCCCAGGTCGGTGAGGCGGGCGTCGACCTCCCGCACGGTCAGGGAGGGCCCGGCCGCCGGCGGGACCGGCCGGCCAAGCACCTTCCAGCCGACACCGAGCCGGCCCTGCGGCAGCCGCCCGGCCAGATAGGGGATGACGATCGGTACGTCGTCCGCCTCCGCCTCCCGGAACAGCTCCGCGAGCAACGCGGTCTTGCGGGACCGGGCCGCGGTGGCGGCCACCTCCCGGGACACCTGGGCGAGCCGGGTCAGCAGCATGCAGTCATGGTGCACCGGGAGCGAGGTCTCTACACCCGGGCGGTCGCGTCCAGGTCGGCGAAGAGCAGTTCCGCGTTGATCGCCGCGCCCGCCCGGTAGCCCCGGCCGGCCGCGTTCACCACCTGCTCGGCGAACCCGCCGACGTTGCCCGCGGCCCAGACTCCGGGCACGGTCGTCAGCCCCCGCTCGTCGTCACCGGGCAGGCGCCGGACGGCGTGTCGCGGGGCTCTGCACCCGGGCGGTCGCGTCCAGGTCGGCGAAGAGCAGTTCCGCGTTGATCGCCGCGCCCGCCCGGTAGCCCCGGCCGGCCGCGTTCACCACCTGCTCGGCGAACCCGCCGACGTTGCCCGCGGCCCAGACTCCGGGCACGGTCGTCAGGCCCCGCTCGTCGGTCACCGGGTAGGCACCGAACGGCGTCTCGCGCAGCTCCGCGCCGAGACGGACGAGCAGGTCGTTGCGGGGCACGGCACGCGGGGCGGCGTACAGCACCTCGCGCTCGTGCACCGTCCCGTCGGCCAGCCGTACCCCGGCGAGCCGGTCGTCGGCCACGACGAGTTCCTCGACCCGGCCCGGCACCGGTGTGACGCCGGCGGCGGCCAGCCGGCGCAGATCGTCGGCCGTCAGCTCCGACTCGCTCACCTCGTGCAGGAAGAGCCGTACGTCCTTGGACCACTGCGTGACCATGAGCGCCTGGTGCGCGCTGAGCGGGGAGGTCGCCAGCACACCGGTCGGCAGATCGCGCAGCTCCCAGCCGTGGCAGTACGGGCAGTGCACCACGTCCCGGCCGAACCGCTCGGCCAGCCCAGGGACCGCCGGCAGCTCGTCCGTCAGGCCGGTGGCGATCACCAGCTGCCGGGCCCGTACGCTCCGGCCGCTCGCGAGTTCCACCGTGAAGCCCGTGGCGTCCCCGCTCGCGTCCACGGCCCGGTCCCGGACCAGCTCCACCCCGTACCGGGCGATCTCCTCCCGCCCCCTCGCCAGGAACTCCGCGGGGGACATGCCGTCCCGGGTCAGATACCCCTGCATGTGCGCGGACGGCGCGTTGCGCGGCTCGCCCGCGTCGACGACCAGGGTGCGGCGCCGGGCCCGGCCCAGCACCAGTGCCGCGGACAGGCCGGCCGCGCCCCCGCCGACGACGACCACTTCCCAGTTCTCGGTCATGGTGACCACCTCCGCGCCCGACGGTGGCCCGGACGCTGCCGGATTGACAAACTTCTTTGCCGAACCTGCAATACCGGTATGAGCACGGAGACGAGTACCGACGACGTCCTCGCGGAGGTGGGTCCGCGGCTGCGGCGGATCCGCAAGGAGCGGGAGGTGACCCTGGCGGCCCTGTCCGAGACCACCGGCATCTCCGTCAGCACGCTCTCGCGGCTGGAGTCCGGCCTGCGCAGACCCAGCCTGGAACTGCTGCTGCCCATCGCCCAGGCCCACCGGGTGCCGCTGGACGAGCTGGTCGGCGCGCCGCCGGTCGGCGACCCCCGGGTGCGGGCCAAGCCGATGGTGCGCCACGGCCGCACCTTCTGGCCGCTGACCCGCCAGCCCGGCGGCCTTCAGGCCTTCAAGGTCCTCGAACCGAAGCGGACCGCCGAGCCGGAGCCGCGCAGCCACGAGGGCTACGAGTGGCTGTACGTGCTGTCCGGGCGGCTGCGGGTCGTCCTCGGCGAGCACGACGTGGTGCTGTCGGCGGGGGAGGCCGCCGAGTTCGACACGCGGGTGCCGCACTGGTTCGGATCGACGGGGGAGGGGCCGGTGGAGTTCCTCAGCCTGTTCGGGCCGCAGGGGGAGCGGATGCACGTCAGGGCGCGGCCGGCCCGTACGTGACCCGTTCGACTGTTCCCTGATCGGCAAGCGACCGCTTAGTATGCGGTCGGACCCGGTCAGACGAAGCAGTCCCGTGGAGGCCCCGCATGCAGGCATGGCAAGTGCACGAGAACGGCGAGCCCAGCGAGGTGATGCGCCTGGCGGAGGTGGAACGGCCCACGCCCGGAGACGGTCAGGTGCTGCTGCGCGTGCGGGCCGCCAACATCAACTTCCCCGACGCGCTGCTGTGCCGCGGCCAGTACCAGGTGCGCCCGCCGCTGCCCTTCACCCCCGGGGTGGAGATCTGCGGCGAGACCGAGGACGGCCGGCGGGTGATCGCGAACCCCGCGCTGCCGCACGGCGGGTTTGCCGAGTACGCCCTCGCCGACTCCCGCGCCCTGCTGCCCGCGCCCGAGTCGCTGGACGACGCGCAGGCCGCCGCCCTGCACATCGGCTACCAGACCGGCTGGTTCGGCCTGCACCGCCGCGCCCGCCTGGAAGCCGGGGAGACCCTGCTCGTGCACGCCGCCGCCGGCGGCGTCGGCAGCGCGGCCGTGCAGCTCGGCAAGGCCGCCGGAGCCACCGTGATCGGTGTCGTCGGCGGACCGGACAAGGCCGCCGTCGCCCGCGAACTGGGCTGCGACGTGGTGGTCGACCGGCGCGCCGAGGACGTCGTCGCCGCCGTCAAGGAGGCCACCGGCGGCAGGGGCGTCGACGTCGTCTACGACCCCGTCGGCGGCGAGGCCTACACGCAGTCCGCCAAGCTGGTCGCCTTCGAGGGCCGGATCGTCGTCGTCGGCTTCGCCGGCGGCACCATCCCCAGCCCGGCGCTCAACCACGCCCTGGTGAAGAACTACTCGATCGTCGGCCTCCACTGGGGCCTGTACAACACCAAGAACCCCGCGCTGGTCCAGCACTGCCACGAGCAGCTCACCGAACTGGCCGCGCGCGGCGCGATCCGGCCGCTGGTGAGCGAGCGGGTGCCGCTGGACGGCGCCGCCGCCGCCGTCCAGCGGGTCGCCGACGGCGTGACCACCGGCCGGGTGGCCGTGGTCCTGGAGAAGGGAGCCGGCGCATGACCGACGCCGAGGAACTGCGCGGCCGCACGCGCGAGCTGCTGGCCGCCCACCCGCCCGCGGGCACCGACCGCCTGGAGTTCCTGCGGGCCCGCTTCGACGCCGGTCTGGCCTGGGTGCACTACCCCGAGGGGCTCGGCGGACTCGGCGCCCCGCGCTCCCTCCAGGTCGTGGTGGACGCCGAACTGGAGGCCGCGGGCGCGCCCGACAACGACCCCCGGCGCATCGGCATCGGCCTGGGCATGGCCGCGCCGACGATCCTGAAGTACGGCACCGAGGAGCAGAAGCGGCAGTTCCTGCGGCCCCTGTGGACGGGCGAGGAGGTCTGGTGCCAGCTGTTCAGCGAGCCCGGCGCCGGCTCCGACCTGGCCGCCCTCGGCACCCGCGCGGTCCGCGAGGGTGACTCCTGGGTGGTCAACGGCCAGAAGGTGTGGACGTCCAGCGCCCACCTCGCCCGCTGGGCCATCCTCATCGCCCGCACCGACCCGGACGTGCCCAAGCACGCGGGCATCACCTACTTCGTCTGCGACATGACCGACCCGGGCGTCGAGGTGCGGCCACTGCGCCAGATCACCGGCGAGGCCGAGTTCAACGAGGTCTTCCTCACCGACGTCCGCATCCCCGACTCCCACCGCCTCGGCGAGGTCGGCGACGGCTGGCGGGTCGCGCAGACCACGCTCATGAACGAGCGCGTCTCCATCGGCGGCATGCGGATGCCCCGGGAGGGCGGCATGATCGGCCCGATCGCGCGGACCTGGCGCGAACGCCCCGAGCTGCGCACCCACGACCTGCACCAGCGCCTGCTGAAGCTGTGGGTGGAGGCCGAGGTCTCCCGGCTCACCGCCGAACGCCTGCGCCAGCAGCTCGTCGCGGGCCAGCCCGGCTACGAGGGCTCCGGGATGAAGCTGGCCTTCGCCCGCCTCAACCAGGAGATCAGCGGCCTGGAGGTGGAACTCCGCGGCGAGGAGGGCCTCGCGTACGACGACTGGACCATGCGCCGCCCCGAACTGGTCGACTTCACCGGCCGCGACGCCGGCTACCG